>NZ_JAFCJJ010000012.1 GCF_018131015.1 Bradyrhizobium diazoefficiens | reverse complement strand
CGTTCAAAAACGGCCTCGAATACTTCTTCGCCGTCGCAGCAGGGTGGACCCTCAGAGATATGTGCATGCCCTAGGGCGCAGGCCGGGACCCAGAACCACAAGTATCCGTGGCGCGAAGGCTCCCACTCCGAGTCTTCGCCAAACTGCTCCCTGTGGGTATGGGTCCCGGCCTGCGCCGGGACGACTTTAGCTACGCCGGCGGGTTCACCTCGACGCTCTCGCGTCCGAGTTCGCGCTCGCGCAGGAAAATGTAGAAGCCGGCGCCGATGATGATGGCCGCGCCAACGAGGGTTGCGATGGACGGCACGTCGCCGAACACGACGAAGCCGAAGATCACGGCCCAGACGATCATCGAATACTGGTACGGCACCACCACGCTTGCGGGCGCGAGCTTCAGCGAGCGGTTGACGCAGAACAGCGCGCTCACCGAAACGCAGCCCGCGAGGGCAAAGATCACGAGGCTCCCCGGGGTTGGCGGGACCCAGTGAAACGCCGACAGCACCGCGCCCAGCGAAAACGTGCCGACGAATTGGGAGGACGCCATCACGATGTCGGGCGTCTTGCGCAGGCTGCGCGTGATCAGCATCAAGGTCGCAAACGACAGGCTGCCGCCGAGCGCGATCAGCGCCGGCAGGCTGACGGTCTGCGCGGATGGACGCAGCGCGATCAGCACGCCGGAAAAGCCGATCAGGATCGCGGTCCAGCGCCGCCAGCCGACCTTCTCGCCCAGGAAGATCGCCGACATCGCGGTGACGAAGATCGGGCCCGCAAGATAATAGGTGATGACGTCGGCGAGCGGCAGATAGACGGTGGCGAGGAAAAAGGCGGCGACCTCCAGCGTCGACAGCGTCACGCGAACGAGCTGCAGGCCGGGCCGCTCCATCTGCCGGAAATGGTGACGCTGCCGCCAGATCAGCGGCGACAGCAGCACTAGCGCAGCACAGGCCCGCAGGAACAGGAGCTGGCCCACCGAATAGGTGCCGACCAGGAACTTGCCCATGGCATCGCCGAACGAGAACATGAAGATCGACAGCACCATGAGTGCAATGCCGGCCAGCCGCGCCGAGCGGTCGTCATAGGCGGAGAGATTCTTGAACAGGGGCATCGGCGCCGTTTTAATCGCGCGGACGCGCGGGACAAGCCCGGCGCGGACGAATTGAACGCATTGTCGCACCCTTCTTGCCGCGGTAGCGATAGGCTCTCCACCGACGAGAGAGCCAGAGACATGACCGACTTCGACCCGACGCGGCATCGCATGATCCCCACGCAACGCTGGTTTGAAGATTTCGTCGTCGGCGAGCGCTTCGTGCTGCCGAGCCGGACCCAGACTTCGGCGGTATTTGCGGCATTCCAGACCGCGAGCGGCGACACCCATCCGGTGCACTATGACGTGGAATATTGCCGCAGCCGCGGCATGCCGCATCTGCTCGCGCACGGCTTCCAGACGCTGATCCACACCGCGCCCGGCGCGGGGCTGTTTCCGTTCATGGTCGAGGACTCCCTGGTCGGCTTCCTGGAGCAGTCGAGCCGGTTCCTCAAACCCGTCTACGCCGACGACACGATCTATCCGGCGCTCGAGGTCACCGAGCTCGTGCCTGGCCGCACGACCGGCGTGGTCACGCTCAAAAGCACGGTGTTCAACCAGCGCAAGGAGCTGGTGCTCGAGGGCACCCAGAAATTCCTGATCCGCCGCCGCCCCGCTGGTTAAGCAAGGCCCGAATTCGCGGATTTTCGGCCGATTGACGGGCAAGTTCGGGTTGCCGGGCGTGCCCGGCTGGCCTACCTATGGCCCATGAAATTCCTCGACGAGGCAAAAGTCTATATCCGCTCCGGCGACGGCGGGAACGGCTGCGTGGCGTTCCGCCGCGAGAAGTTCATCGAATTCGGCGGCCCGTCCGGCGGCAATGGCGGCCGCGGCGGCAATGTCGTGATCGAGGTCGCCGATGGCCTCAATACGCTGATCGACTACCGCTATCAGCAGCACTTCAAGGCCCAGAAGGGCGAGAACGGCATGGGCTCGGACCGCCACGGCGCCAACGGCAAGCCGATCGTGCTCAAGGTCCCCATGGGCACGCAGATCTTCGACGAAGACCGCGAGACGCTGATCCACGACTTCACCAAGGTCGGCGAAAAATTCGTGCTGGCCGAAGGCGGCAATGGCGGCTTCGGCAACGCGCATTTCAAGTCCTCCACCAACCGCGCGCCGCGCAACGCCAATCCCGGCCAGCCCGGCGAAGAGCGCTGGATCTGGCTGCGGCTGAAGCTGATCGCCGACGCCGGCCTCGTCGGCATGCCCAATGCCGGCAAGTCCACCTTCCTCTCCAAGGTCAGCGCGGCGCGGCCGAAGATCGCCGACTATCCCTTCACCACGCTGCATCCGCAGCTCGGCGTCGTGAATGCCGACGGCCGCGAATTCGTGCTCGCCGACATTCCCGGCCTGATCGAGGGCGCGCATGAAGGCACCGGCCTCGGCGACCGCTTCCTCGGCCATGTCGAGCGCTGCCGCGTGCTGCTGCATCTGATCGACGCGACCTGCGAACATGCCGGCAAGGCCTACAAGACGGTGCGCAAGGAACTCGATGCCTATGGCGGGCAGCTCACCGACAAAATCGAGATCGTGGCGCTGAACAAGATCGACGCGATCGCGCCGGACGAGTTGAAGAAGCAGAAGGACCGGCTGAAGCGCGCCGCCAGGAAGACGCCGCTGCTGCTTTCCGCCGTCACCGGCCAGGGCGTCAAGGAAGCACTGCGCGCGCTCGTCGAGGTGATCGGCGAGGCCCCCGTGTCGGCCAAGGCCAAGAGCGCGGCCGAGGCAGAGCCCTGGTCGGCCTGACTCCTCTCACCACGGTCGTCCCGGCGAAGGCCGGGACCCATAACCACCGAGCGCGATTTGGCGAAGACGGGTCACTACCAGCTCGCACCATACTTCTGCTGAGGAGTATGGGTCCCGGCCTTCGCCGGGACGACGTTGGAATGTATGGCCACGAGCACGCGCACCACTGGCAGGTTGTCATCCGCGCCGCGATAGCGCAGCATCCCGCAACCAGGAAGCCGCAGGGATGAGACATGGCGCGCGCGAAGAACGTTCTCTGGATCATGTGCGACCAGCTTCGCTATGATTATCTCGGCTGCACCGGCCATCCCACACTGAAGACACCCAACATCGACGCCATGGCGAAGCGTGGCGTGCTCTTCACCAGGGCTTACGTGCAGTCGCCGATCTGCGGCCCGTCGCGGATGTCGTTCTACACCGGCCGCTACATGCGCTCGCACGGCTCGCACTGGAACGGCTGGCCGTTGCGCGTCGGCGAGCCCACGCTCGGCGATCACCTGGGCAAGATCGGCGTGCGCAACGTGCTGGTCGGCAAGACCCACATGGCGCCCGACCTCGAAGGCATGAAGGCGCTCGGCATTCCCCCGGAATCGATCATCGGCGTGCACGTCGCCGAATGCGGCTTTGAACCCTATGAGCGCGACGACGGCCTGCATCCGACCGGCCGCCCGCGTCCGAAATACGATGAATATCTACGGCAGCAGGGTTTTGAGGCCACGAATCCCTGGGAGCACTGGGCCAATTCCGGCGAGGACCGCGAGGGCTCCTTGCAAAACGGCTGGCTGCTGGTGCACGCCGACAAGGCCGCGCGCGTGCCGGAGGAGCATTCCGAAACGCCCTACATGACGCGGCGCGCGATGGATTTCATCAGCGAGGCCGAGACCGACGGCCGGCCGTGGTGCCTGCATCTGTCCTACATCAAGCCGCACTGGCCCTACATCGCGCCCGAACCCTATGCGAGCATGTATTCCACGGCGGACATGATCCCGGTGATCCGCTCCGGGCGCGAGCGGCAGAACCCGCACCCGGTGTTCGGCGCCTATATGGACATGCGCTACTCCCGCAACATGGCGCGCGACGACGCCCGCGAGAAGGTGATCCCGACCTATATGGGCCTGATCACCCAGATCGACGACCAGATGGGCGTGCTGATGAAGTTTCTGGAGGCGCGCGGCCTCCTGGAAACGACAATGATCGTGTTCACGTCCGACCACGGCGATTATCTCGGCGATCACTGGATGGGCGAGAAGGATCTGTTCCACGAGCAGTCGGCAAAAATCCCGCTGATCGTCATCGATCCCTCCAGCGAAGCCGACGCCACGCGCGGCACGCGGAGCGATGCGCTGGTGGAAGGCATCGATCTCGCACCGACCTTCGTCGACTATTTTGGCGGCAAGGTGCCGGGCCACATCCTCGAAGGCCGTTCACTGCTGCCGCTACTGCGCGGCCCGACGCCGCCGGACTGGCGGAAGGTCGCGTTCTCCGAATACGACTACGCCATGCAGGACGTGCGGCTGAAGCTGAACCAGCCGATCGAGCGCTGCCGCCTGTTCATGGTGTTCGACGGCCGCTGGAAATACATCCACGCCTCCGGCTTCCGGCCGATGCTGTACGATCTCGAAACCGATCCGGACGAATATGTCGATCGCGGCGACGATCCGGAATGCGCCGCCATCATCGCGCGGTTGCAGGCCGAGCTGTTCGACTGGGCGCTGCATCCGAACGACCACATCACCACGCCGCGCGAGAAGATCGCCGCCTATGCCGACAACCAGCTCCAGGTAAAGGGCGGCATCCTGATCGGCATCTGGGACGAGAAGGAGCTCGCGGCCATCAAGGACGGCATCGCGCAGCGCGGGAAGATGTGAGTGTGAGGCGAGGCTCCCTCAACTCGTCATGCCCGGGCTTGACCCGGGCATCCACGCCTTGCGGCAAACGCTGATACACGTGGATGGCCGGGTCAGGCCCGGCCATGACGACAAAGTATGGGGTGCGATCGAGGTTCAATTCTCGATCTTGTATCCCGTCGCCTTCACGATCGGCTGCCAGAAGGCCGTGTTGGCGGCGAGCTCCTTCGACAGCCCGTCCGCAGAACTGCCGACCGGGATCAGCCCGATTCCCGTGAGTTTGTCCTTCACCTCGGGCCTGGCCAGCGCGGCGCTTGCGGCCGCGCCGAGCTTGCTCGCGAACTCCGGCGGGCTGCCGGCGGGAAGCCACATGCCGTACCAGCCGTCGGCGACGAGGTCGATGCCGTTCTCCCTCAGCGTTGGGACATCGGGTGCGAACGGCGAGCGTTCCGCGCTCGCGACCGCGATGATCTTCACGCCCTTGGCGCGATGCTGCGGCAGCGCGTCGGCAAGCGTCGTGATTCCGAACGAGATGTGGCCGCCGATGATGTCGTTGAGGATCGGCGCACTGCCGCGATAAGGCACCCGGTTCAGCGGGATGCCGAGATCCTTCTCGAGCCTCGAGCCCATGAAGTGCGGAATGGTGCCGTTGCTCGGCACCCCGAACGACGTCTTGTCCGGATGCGCCTTCAGCCAGGCGACAAATCCCTTGAAATCGGCGGCGTCGACGGCCGGGCTGATCACGAGCACAAACTCGAACCGCGCCAGCAGCGACACCGGGACGAAATCCCTTGCGGCATCGAAGCTCGGTGATGTCTCCACCATCGGCAGCAGGTACATGGTCGGGCCGGTCGTCACCAGCACCATGCTGCCGTCGGCGCTCGCCCCCTTCACCGCCTTGATCCCGATCAGGCCGTCGGCACCGGTGCGGTTCTCGACCACGATGGTCCGCTGCAGCAACGGCGCCATCTCCTGCGCCACCAGCCGGCACAGCGTGTCGCCGCCTGCGCCGGCCGCGAACGGAAAGATGATCTTTGTCAGCCCGGCCTGCGCTCGCGCCCCGCCCGCCTGCGCCAGCAGCGGCAGTCCGGCACATCCGGCCATGAACCTGCGGCGATCCATTCGCTCCCCTCCCCTTGTGATATCAGGCATTAGAGCCTGCCGCGCGCGGACGACAAGACCGACCTTCGTGGCGTTTACCGGGGCTGCCGCCTTGCGCCGGCCATCGTCCTGCTGCAAAAGCAGGCCTCATCGGCGCCGGCTTTTTCGGCCCCCGTACCCATTTCCGAGCTCATCGTCGCACGCGCCATGAACAGCCCGCAACTCAGTCAATTCCGCCGCATCGTCGTCAAGGTCGGCTCCGCACTGCTGGTCGATTCCGACAAAGGCGAGGTGCGGGCATCCTGGCTGGCGGCGCTCGCCGACGACATGGCGAGGCTGCATCGCGAGGGCCGCGACGTCCTCGTCGTTTCCTCGGGCTCGATCGCGCTCGGCCGCAGCCGGCTCAAGCTGCCGCGCGGGCCGCTGAAGCTGGAGGAGAGCCAGGCCGCCGCAGCAGTCGGCCAGATCGCGCTGGCACGGATCTGGGCGGAGGTGCTCGGGGCCCACGGCATCGGCGCCGGCCAGATCCTGGTGACGCTGCAGGACACCGAGGAGCGGCGCCGCTATCTCAACGCGCGCTCCACCATCGCCAAGCTGCTCGAATGGCGCGCGATCCCGGTGATCAACGAGAACGACACGGTCGCCACCCAGGAGATCCGCTACGGCGACAATGACCGCCTTGCCGCGCGCGTCGCCACCATGGCGAGCGCCGATTTGCTGGTGCTGCTGTCCGACATCGACGGGCTCTACGATGCTCCGCCGAAGAACAATCCGAACGCAAGGCTCATTCCGGTCGTCGAGAGCATCTCCTCGGAGATCGAGGCGGTGGCGGGAGACGCCGAGTCCGAGCTGTCGCGCGGCGGCATGCGCACCAAGGTCGAGGCGGCCAAGATCGCCACCACCGGCGGCACGCATATGCTGATTGCGTCCGGCAAGATCGAGCATCCCCTGCAGGCCATCGCGGATGGCGGCCGCTGCACCTGGTTCCTGACGCCGGCCAACCCCATCACGTCGCGGAAGCGGTGGATCGCGGGCTCGCTGGAGCCGAAAGGCACGATCACGATCGACGCCGGTGCGGTGACGGCGCTGCGCGCGGGCGCCAGCCTGTTGCCGGCCGGCGTGATCAAGGTCGAAGGCCAGTTCGCCCGCGGCGACGCCGTGATCGTGCGCGGCCCCGATCTGAGCGAGATCGGGCGCGGCCTGATCGCCTATGACGCCGAGGACGCCGAGCGCATCAAGGGCCGCTCCTCGCCGGACGTGATGGCCATCCTCGGCATCAGCGGGCGCTCCGAGATGATCCACCGCGACGATCTCGTGGTGGGCGGGTAAGGGACCGCTGCGGCCCTTTTTAGGTCGGCCACTGACCTACTCGTCACGCCGCCTTGGAGACCTGCCATACCCTGCCCGCCCTTCGCAGATGCGGGATTTCCGTGCTAGGACACGCGCTTAGCAGAAGGTTTTTGACCCCATGGCCGCCCCCCTGAAAGCCGTTGACGGCAATGCCGATCTTCTGGCGCTGATGACCGACCTCGCCGCCAAGGCCCGCGCGGCCGCGCGCGTGCTGGCGCTGGCGCCGCCGGAGCAGAAGAACCGGGCGCTCGAGGCCATGGAACGGGCGATCCGCGCCAACGCGGCGGCCATTCTCGCCGCCAATGCCGACGATGTGGCCGAGGCCCGCGCCTCGGGCGAAACCACCTCCGCGTTCATCGACCGCCTGACGCTGACGCCGGCGCGGGTCGAGGGCATCGCCGAAGGCATCGCCATCGTGCGCGGGATCGCCGATCCCGTCGGCGCCGTCACCGAGAGCTGGCAGCGGCCGAACGGCATAACCATCGAGCGCGTGCGCGTGCCGCTCGGCGTCATCGGCGTGATCTTCGAGAGCCGGCCCAATGTCGCGGCCGACGCCGGCGTGCTGTGCCTGAAGTCGGGCAATGCCGTGATCCTGCGCGGCGGCTCCGACTCGTTCCGCTCCTGCCGCGCGATCCATGACTGCCTGGTGCAGGGGCTGCGCGAGGCGGGCCTGCCCGAGGCCGCGATCACGCTGGTGCCGACCCGCGACCGCGCGGCGGTGGGCATGATGCTGTCCGGATTGAACGGCGCCATCGATGTGATCGTGCCGCGCGGGGGAAAAAGCCTCGTCGCGCGCGTCGAGCAGGAGGCACGCGTGCCGGTCTTCGCGCATCTCGAAGGCGTCAACCACGTCTATGTCGACGGCAGCGCCGACCTCGCCATGGCGAAGTCGATCGTGCTCAATGCCAAGATGCGCCGCACCGGCGTCTGCGGCGCGGCCGAGACGCTGCTAGTCGACCGCGCGGCTGCGGCCCAGAGCCTGAAGCCGCTGGTCGAGATGCTGATCGAGGCCGGCTGCGAAGTGCGCGGCGACGACGCGGTGCAGAAGGCCGACGCGCGCGTAAAGCCTGCGAGCGACGAGGATTGGGACACCGAATATCTCGACGCGATCATCGCGGCGAAAGTCGTCGACGGTGTCGACGGCGCGATCGAGCACATCCGCAGCCACGGGTCGCAGCACACCGACGCGATCGTGAGCTCCGATGAGGCCGCCGCGAAGAAGTTCCTGAGCGAGGTCGATTCCGCGATCGTGCTGCACAACGCCTCGACGCAGTTCGCCGATGGCGGCGAGTTCGGTTTCGGCGCCGAGATCGGCATCGCCACCGGCCGCTTCCACGCCCGCGGCCCGGTCGGCGCCGAGCAGTTGACGAGCTTCAAATACCGCGTCCACGGCACCGGACAGACGCGGCCGTAACGAACGTCGCGAGGCGCGGGGCATTGAGCAACAATTTCGTCGTGCCGCGTTTCTTGGCGCAAGCGATCCCGCCCTACACGACGGGCATGCGCATCGGCCTGCTCGGCGGCTCGTTCAATCCGCCGCATCAGGCGCACCGTGCCATCAGCCGGTTTGCCCTGACGCGCCTGCAGCTCGATCGCGTGTGGTGGCTGGTGACGCCGGGCAATCCGCTGAAGGAGAACGGCAACCTGCATGAACTCGGCGCGCGCATGCAGGCCGCGCGCGACGTCGCGAACGATCCGCGGATCGAGGTGAGCTGTCTCGAATCCGTCATTCGCACGCGCTATACTATCGACACGATCAACACCTTGCGCCGCCGCCTCCCGGGCTTGCGCTTTGTCTGGATCATGGGCGCCGACAATCTCGCTCAATTCCACCGTTGGCAGGACTGGCGGCGCATCGCCGCCCAGGTGCCGATCGCAGTCATCGATCGCCCGCCGCAGAGCTTTCGCGCCCTCGCCTCGCCCGCAGCTCAGGCACTGGCGCGCTACCGGCTGCCCGAGAATGAGGCAGCCGTGCTCGCGGATCGGCCGGCGCCGGCCTGGGTCTTCCTGACCGGAATGAAGCTCAACCTCTCCTCGACGGGCCTGCGGAACCCGGACGGGAGCTGGAAAAGCACGAAATGATACGGAGTTTTGGGGCTCTCTGGCATATTGAAACCCTTAACCCCACATGATGTAGTGTAACCAGTGAACGCTGGATTCGGCGTTCGCGATACAGTGAAAGGAAATGGTCCCTGGCCACATCTGTATTGTCCAAGTCTGTTTTACCCAAGGTTGCTAAGCCTACGCGTAAAACATCGACCAAAGCTGCGGCCTTGAAGGCGCAACCCGACGCCGACAAGACGCTGAGCCTGATCCTCTCCCGCCTTGAGGACATGAAGGCGGAAGAGACGGTCACCATCGACCTTCGCGGCAAATCGGCATACTCCGACTACATGATCGTCACCACGGGCCGGGCCAACCGGCACGTTGGCGCGATCGCGGAGAACGTCACGAAGAGCCTCAAGGAAACCGGCATCAAGAACATCCACGTCGAGGGCTTGCCCAATTGCGACTGGGTGCTGATCGATTCCGGCGATGTGATCGTGCACGTGTTCAGACCCGAGGTCCGCGAGTTCTACAATCTCGAGAGGTTGTACACGCAGGGCCCAGGGGCGGCGAAGGCGATCTAGAGGCGAAGAGCCGATTTCGAATCGGCTGACGCGCATGCTAGCGTCGTGCGCGCGCAAGATGCGCGCGGTCATCGAAAACGCGACGTGGTTGATGCGTGTTGCTGTCATTGTGGTGGGCCGCCTGAAGCAGGGCCCCGAACGGGAGCTTGCCGACCGTTATTTCGAACGGTTCGACGAGGCCGGCCGCAAGCTCGGCTTTCGCGAGCTCGTCGTCCACGAAATTCCCGAAAGCCGCGCGCGCGACGCCGCCACGCGGATGGCCGAGGAAGCCGCGGCGATCACCACCCATATTCCGGAAAAATCGATCCTGGTGGCGCTGGACGAGCGCGGCCAAAATCTCGAATCCACCGTATTCGCACGGAATCTCGGGCGCTGGCGCGACGAGGGCGCCGGTCATACCTGCTTCATGATCGGGGGGGCGGACGGACTTTCGCCCGAATTGCGCCGTAAGGCCAAGCTCGCGATCGCGTTCGGCTCGGCGACCTGGCCGCATCAAATGGTCCGCGTCATGCTTCTGGAACAGCTTTACCGGGCCGCCACCATTCTGGCCGGCCACCCCTACCATCGCGCGTGATGCGCGCCACAACGAGCAGCCTTGCCGACCAGATGCGCGCGCCCCTTCTCAACCTGCTGATCGCAAGCGTCATGGGCGCAAGCCTCGCGCAAGCTTGCGCAAGCTTCGCACAAGCCCAGACGCAAGGTCAGCTATCTGCGCCGCAGGCCGCCGCCGTCTCGCCCGACGCGATCCGGCAGCGCGAGCAGGAGCTGGAAGCCGCGCGGGCGCGGCAGAAGAGCGCCGAGGAGGCGCAGGCCAAGCTGAAGGCCGAGATCACCTCGCTCGGCCAGGACCGCACCCAGCTCAACCAGCAGCTGATCGACACCGCCGCCAATGTGCGCACGATCGAGACCAAGATCGACGAAGCGGAAATGCGGCTGCGAACGCTGAACGGCCGCGAGCAGGAGATGCGCGCCTCGCTCGATTCGCGCCGCGGCGACATGGTCGAGGTGCTGGCGGCGCTGCAGCGCGCCGGCCGGCGTACCCCGCCCGCGCTTTTGGTGCGGCCCGAGGATGCGCTGCAATCGCTGCGCACGGCGATGCTGCTCGGCGCGGTGGTGCCGGAGCTGCGCGGCCGCGCCGAAAAGATCGCAGGCGAGCTCGGCGATCTCGTCGCCTTGCGCAAGAACATCGCCGCCGAACGCGACCAGCTCGCCTCCGACCGCGACAAGATCCGCAGCGACCAGACCCGGCTCACGGCGCTCGTCGACGAGCGGCAACGCCAGCAGGCGGCGCGGGAAAAGGATTTCGACGCGGAGAAGTCGCGCGCGCTTGCGATGTCACGACAGGTCGGCGACCTGCAGGGGCTGATCGCCAAGATGGAGCAGGACCTGCAGAGCGCCGCCAAGGCCGCCGAGGCTGCACGCCAGGCCGAGACCAAGGCGGCCGCCAGCGCCAAGTCCGGCCCGGGCGCTTTCAAGGACCGTTCCCGGACCACCCCGGCGATCGCCTTCGCCGCCGCCAAGGGCCTGCTGCCGCTTCCGGTTAACGGTAACAAGATCAGGGATTTTGGCGGTTCCGACGGGGTCGGTGGGGTCCAGAAGGGCATTTCGCTGGCAAGCCGGCCCGGATCCCAGGTTACAACGCCGTGCGACGGCTGGGTGGTCTATGCCGGCCCGTTCCGCAGCTATGGACAACTCTTGATCCTCAATGCCGGGGGCGGGTATCATGTCCTGGTCGCCGGGATGGAGCGCATTTCGGTCAACATCGGACAGTTTGTGCTTACAGGGGAGCCCGTCGCGACCATGGGGTCGACCTCTCAAGTCGCCTCCATTCTCGCCACGAATGCAAGTCAACCTGTGCTGTATGTCGAGTTCCGTAAAGACGGCACTCCAATCGATCCAGGCCCATGGTGGGCCGCAAATGAAGGCGAGAAGGTTCGCGGATGATGCGCAAGACTTCAGTTATCCTCCTCAGCGCGGCCACCGGCGCGGCGCTGATGCTGTTCGTGACCCAGCCTCGCGCGGTCTTCATGGGCTCCAGCGCGCGGGCCGCGACCGCGGATACCTATCGCCAGCTCAATCTGTTCGGGGACGTGTTCGAACGCGTGCGCTCCGACTATGTCGAGAAGCCCGACGACACCAAGCTGATCGAATCGGCGATCAGCGGCATGCTCACCGGCCTGGATCCGCATTCGAGCTACATGGACGCCAAGAGCTTCCGCGACATGCAGGTGCAGACCCGCGGTGAGTTCGGCGGTCTCGGCATCGAGGTCACGATGGAAGACGGCCTGATCAAGGTGGTCTCGCCGATCGACGACACGCCGGCCTCGCGCGCCGGCATCATGGCCAACGACATCATCACCAATCTCGACGACGAAGCGGTGCAGGGCCTGACCCTGAACCAGGCGGTCGAGAAGATGCGCGGCCCCGTCAACACCAAGATCAAGCTCAAGATCATCCGCAAGGGCCAGGACAATCCGCTCGACGTGACGCTGGTGCGTGACAATATCCGCGTCAAATCGGTGCGCGCGCGTGTCGAACAGGACGACATCGGCTACATCCGCATCACCACCTTCAACGAGCAGACCACCGAAGGCCTGAAGAAGGAGGTCGCCAACCTCTCGGGCCAGATCGGCGACAAGCTCAAGGGCTACATCATCGACCTGCGCAACAATCCGGGCGGCCTGCTCGAGGAAGCCGTCACCGTCTCCGACTCCTTCCTGGAGAAGGGCGAGATCGTGTCGACCCGCGGCCGCAATGCCGAGGAGACCCAGCGCCGCACCGCGCATGCGGGCGATCTGACCAAGGGCAAGCCGGTGATCGTGCTGGTCAATGGCGGCTCGGCCTCGGCCTCGGAAATCGTCGCCGGCGCGCTGCAGGACCACAAGCGCGCGACCATCGTCGGCACCCGCTCGTTCGGCAAGGGCTCGGTGCAGACCATCATCCCGCTCGGAAGCGGCAACGGCGCGCTGCGGCTGACCACGGCGCGCTACTACACGCCGTCGGGCAAGTCGATCCAGGCCAAGGGCATCGTGCCCGACATCGAGGTGCTGCAGGACGTGCCGGACGAGCTGAAGTCGCGCACCGACACCAAGGGCGAGGCCTCGCTGCGCGGCCATCTCAAGAACGACGGCGACGAGAAGACCGGCTCGCAGTCCTACGTCCCGCCGGACGCCAAGGACGACAAGGCGCTCAAGCTCGCCGGCGACCTGCTCCACGGCATCAAGAACAGCGCCTCCGCAGCGCCCACGCCGGGTGGCGACAACAAGGCCACCGCTGACCGGCCCAAGGCGGCGAACTAGGGGCGGCGAGCCAAGCGCGGCCCAGACGATCCCTCGAAAAGGGCGGCTCCCGGAGCCGCCCTTTTTGCTTTGGAACTTGCGCGCAGCTTTTCCCCGGCCAATCCCGGCCTGCCGCGGCTTCACCCTGCCGTGGTATCTTTCGACCCGAGTGATTCGGGATCGCGCATGACTGAAACGGCCGATGATCTGAGCACCCCGCTCGGACAGGACAAGCCGCGCCGGAAACGGCGGCTGCGGCTGCCGTTCACGGCCATGCAGGCGCTGGCCGTCATGCTCGGCCTGCTGCTGGTCACCTTTGCCGGCTTCGCCATCTTCAACAAGGATCCGCTCGGCGGCGAGCCGATGGTCCGGATCGCCATCCGCGAGCACAAGGCCACGGACAAGGCGGCGGAGCAGAAACCGGCCGCCGCGGAGCAGGCCGGCAAGCAGGAGGTCAGGGAGGCGCCGAAACAGGCCGCCCCCGGCGATCAGAAGACCGTCACCATGATCGACGGCTCCACGGGCGCGCGGCATGACGTGGTGATCGGCGGTGGCGATGCCGCCGGCAAGGGCGAGCCGGTCGCTGCCGCGCCGCCCGTCATGGCCGGAATCGACTCGAAGCTATTGGAGAAGTCGCGCTACGGCATGATTCCCGCGATGTCCGGCGACGTGAAGCCGTTCAACGTCTACGCCGCCGAGGCCGACCGCGCCAAGGCCGCGAAAATGCCGGTGGTTGCGATCGTGATCGGCGGCCTCGGCATCGGCGCCGCAAAGACTACCGACGCCATCATGAAGCTGCCGGGCGCCGTGACGCTGGCCTTCACGCCTTATGGATCTGATCCCGGAAAGCTTGCCGAGCGCGCCCGCGCCCAGCGCCACGAGATTTTCCTCCAGATCCCGATGGAGCCCTACGATTTCCCGGACAATGATCCGGGACCGCAGACGCTGCTGACGTCGCTGACGGCGGATCAGAACACCGACCGCCTGTACTGGCATCTCAGCCGCGTGCAGGGCTATGCCGGGATCACCAATTTCATGGGCGCCCGCTTCGTGGCGACGGAGGCGGCGATGCAGCCGATCATCCGCGAGGCATCCCGCCGCGGCCTCGGCTTCTTCGACGACGGCTCCTCGCCCCGCAGCATCGCCTCCCAAGCCGCATCGAACCTTGCCGTGCCGTTCGGCAAGGGCGACATCGCGCTCGACGTGGTGCCGACCGCGGCCGAGATCGACCGCGCCCTGACCAAGCTCGAATCGGTTGCGCGCGAGCGTGGCGTGGCCGTCGGTACCGCCTCGGCCTTGCCGGTCTCGATCGAGCGGATCGGCGCCTGGACCAGGACGCTGGGCGACCGCGGCATCCTTTTGGTGCCATTGACAACCGCCATGCTGAAATCAAAATCCAGCTGAATCAACGGATTGGTACGGCGCGGGCCTGCGGGTCCCGATCAGCCTTGCCGGCATTACGCGAGGGGTTTGGCGGAATGGCGCGTTATGAGGATCTGCCCTACCGAACCTGCGTCGGTGTGATGCTGATCAACAAGAAGGGGCTGGTGTTCATCGGCCGTCGCGCCGGCGGCATCGAGCATGTCGATGAGACCCATGTCTGGCAGATGCCGCAAGGCGGCGTCGATCCCGGCGAGGACACCTGGAATGCGGCCAAGCGCGAGCTCTATGAGGAGACCAGCGTGCGCTCGGTCGAGCGGCTCGGCGAGGTCCCGGACTGGCTGATCTACGACATCCCGCGCACGGTGGCCGGACGCGCCTGGAAAGGCCGCTATCGCGGCCAGCGCCAGAAATGGTTCGCGGTGCGCTTCACCGGCAAGGACAGCGAGATCAATGTCGAGAAGCCGGGCGGCGGCGGCCACAAGGCCGAGTTCGTGAGCTGGCGCTGGGAGCCGATGAAGAATCTTCCCGAGCTGATCATCCCCTTCAAGCGGCCGGTCTACGAGCGCGTGGTGAAGGAATTTTCCGCGCTGGCGGATGACTAGATCAAACTGTCGTCCCGGCTTTGATGCTAAGGCATCGGCCTGGAATGACACGAGAGATCCCCGCGTGAATGACAAGCCCTACCGCCCCAATGTGGGCATCGCCCTGTTCAATGCCGAAGGCCGCGTGCTGATCGGCCACCGCTTCAAGGGCGACGGTCCCGAGATCATCCTGCCCGGCCTCGACTGGCAGATGCCGCAGGGCGGCGTCGACGAGGGCGAGAATTTGCGCGATGCGGCGATGCGCGAGCTCTGGGAGGAGACCAACGTCGTCAGCGCCGCCTATCTCGGCGAGACCGACTGGTACGCTTACGAGTTTCCGCCCTATGACGGGCCGCAGACGCACCGGCTGGCAAAATTCCGCGGCCAGCGGCAGAAATGGTTCGCGCTGCGCTTCACCGGCCGCGACGACGAGATCGACCCGCTGACGCCGCGCAACGGCCAGCCCGCGGAGTTCGACGCCTGGCGCTGGGAGCGTCTCGATCGCGTCGCCGACCTCGTGGTGCCGTTCCGCCGCGAGGTGTACCGGGCGGTGGCCGCGCGGTTCGCGCCCTTCGCCAACTAAAAAATATCGAAAACAACCCCATGCACCGATTCGCGCGACTGTCGGCGCGGTTGACGGTGGCCGGGGCGAAGTTACTGAAGCGTCGGAAGAAATCGGCGGCGAGGCGCAATGGTTGCCTCACCTCGCGCCGTGAACCTAATTCGTCGGCCCGACCGTGAACGGGCCGATCGCGATCACGTGGCAGTCACGGTCGCGCTTGGCGCAGTCGGCGAGCGCTCCGTTGACGGCGGTCTGCTCGTCGGCGGCCTTGAGGCCGAGGCCGGGGTGGCCGGCGGTGCCGACGGCGACGGCAGTCCAACCCATCGCATCAGCGAGCTTGCGCACCACTTCGTCGCGGTTGGCGGGCAGAATCGAGGCGGTGTTCGCGGCGTGGAAGAAGCCGGTGATCCTGAGCAGGGTCGGGATCGGCACGACAAAATTGTCGTCGACCGCGACCACCATGCAGGCAACGCCTGCGATAGCGCCGCAGGATTCCAGCGCGCGCCGCGCCGACTCCTCGGCGGACGAGGCTCCGAGCACGAAGAAATATTGCCCGCCCGGGCCGAGCGCGACCGCGCGGGATTTCGCTGCCTGCGCGTAAATGTTCTCGAGCCTGACTTTCTGCGCGTCGCGCGCCATCGGAAAGTCCTTCGACGCGAACGGACGCTCGGTCATGGCGTCGTGCCGGAAATACGGTGACGGCGGCATCGGCGGCTTGTCGTGCGCGTAGACGATGCTGTTGCCGACCGCATAGAGCTCGCAGCGCCGCGGCGATTGCGCGGCGTCGGCGCGCTTCTGGCACTGCTCGAGCGCCATGTTGCGTGCGGCTTCCTCGCTCGCCTGGTTCAGCGCCGAGCCGGTGAAGCCGGCGACATTGAGCGCAAAGGCCTTGTAGTCGCCGGACGTCGCATAGTCGCTGGCCATGAAGGCGCGGACGCGCTCGTTGACGAACGGCACGCTATCCACCGCAAACGTGCCCGGCATGGACGAGGCGGAGGGTGACGGCGCGGGCATCGGCGCCATCGCAACGCCGGCGTTCGGCGGGGCCATCGGGGGCATTGGTGCTTTTGCGAGCTGGGTGGGCGTCGGCTCGGGCGCCGCGGCAGAAGGCGTGGCGCTCGGCGCAGCAGAAGGTGTCGTGATCGGCGAGAGGGCGGCGGTCGCCGTCTGCTTCAGCTTGGTGTTGAAGAGGAAGCCGGTGACGCCGATGGCGACGATCGAGACGATGGCGACCACCAGCGGCCACATCCATACCGGTGCCTCGGCGACCTTGGACGCCGCCTTCTTCAGGTTCGGCGTCGCATAGCTCCCGTCCTCGCGCCGCATCGCCACCATGTAGGCGTGCACCGGCGTCGGGATGTTCTTGACCTCCTGCGCGCCGATGTCGGCGAACTGCACCGACAGCTTGTTGGCAACCTGCTCGTGCACGGCGCGGGAGACGCAGATGCCGCCGACCTCGGCGATGCCCTCCAGCCGCGCCGCGATGTTGACGCCGTCACCGAGCAGGTCGCCGTTGCGCTCGACCACGTCGCCGATGGTGATGCCGATGCGGAACGACATCTGCCGGCTCGGCGGATAGGCCATGTTGCGAGTTCGTAAGGACTCCTGGATGTCGATCGCGCAGCGCACCGCGTCCACCGCGCTCGGGAATTCCGCGAGCACGGCATCGCCCGCCGTGTTGAAGATGCGGCCGCCGGCCTTGGCGATGAAATCGTCGATGACCTCGCGATAGGACGCGAGCCGCCGCAGCGTCTCCTCCTCGTCCTCGGCGACGAGCCTCGAATAGCCGGCAATATCGGCCGCGAAAATCGCCGCGATCTTGCGCTTCATCTGCGACCCGCCCTGGAACTCCCGCGCGGCCGCAGCATGCCGCCTTCGGCGGCGCGGTGCAACAAAGTTTCAGCGCCCGCCACTGCCGTGACGAGCGCTGATTTTACTGCGATTTTTTCGCGAAGACGGCAGCTCAGCTGCGATCAGTGCATCGCCGTCGTGCTGATCTCGTGCTGGATCTTCTTGTAGTTGTCGAGGCGGGTGATCGCGAGATCGAGCTCGTGACCTTCCTTCTCGGCCAGCTTCTCCTGCATGTCAGCGATCTGGCCGGCGAACTCGGCCTGATCCAGCTCCGCGACGGAGGTTGCGACGTCAGCGAGCACGGTGAGACGGTCGTTGGCGACTTCCGCGAGACCGCCGAGCACGATCAGCTTCTGCTTCTGGCCGCCGGTGATGATGGTCAGGATGCCCGGCCGCATGGCGGCCACCAGCGGCGCATGGCCCGCGAGCACGCCGAAATCACCTTCCCAGCCGGGAATGTCGACCTGATCGACTTCGCCGGAGAAAGCGAGCTTTTCGGGAGAGACGAGATCGAAGTGGAAGGTGGCCATGTTGTTTCCGCTTGTTTCGCTTGTCACCCGCGGGCTTGACCCGCGGGTCCATCCATCAAAACGCTCTTTCGATGGATCGCCGGGTCAAGCCCGGCGATGACGAGATGAGAAAGCTTAAGCCGCTTCCGCCGCCAGCTTCTTGCCCTTCTCGACCGCCTCTTCGATGGTGCCGACCATGTAGAAGGCGGCTTCGGGGAGGTGGTCATACTTGCCTTCGCAGAGGCCGCGGAAGCCCTTGATGGTGTCCGCGAGGTCGACGAACTTGCCGGGCGAGCCGGTGAAGACTTCGGCGACGTGGAACGGCTGCGACAGGAAGCGCTCGATCTTGCGGGCGCGGGCCACCGTCAACTTGTCCTCTTCGGAAAGCTCGTCCATGCCGAGAATGGCGATGATGTCCTGCAGCGACTTGTAGCGCTGCAGCACCTGCTGGACCTGACGCGCGGTGTCGTAATGCTCCTGGCCGACGACGAGCGGCGAGAGCATGCGCGAGGTCGAGTCGAGCGGGTCCACCGCCGGGTAGATGCCCTTTTCCGAGATCGCGCGCGACAGCACGGTGGTGGCGTCAAGATGCGCGAACGAGGTCGCGGGCGCCGGGTCGGTCAAGTCGTCGGCCGGAACGTAAATGGCCTGCACCGAGGTGATCGAGCCCTTCTGGGTGGTGGTGATGCGCTCCTGCAGCGCGCCCATGTCGGTGGCGAGCGTCGGCTGGTAACCCACCGCCGAGGGGATGCGGCCGAGCAGCGCCGACACTTCCGAGCCCGCCTGGGTGAAGCGGAAGATGTTGTCGACGAAGAACAGCACGTCCTGGCCCTGGTCGCGGAAGTGCTCGGCGACGGTCAGGCCGGTGAGGCCGACGCGGGCGCGGGCGCCCGGCGGCTCGTTCATCTGGCCGAACACCAGCGCGCACTTCGACTTCACGCTCGGATCCGGATTGTGCGGATCGGCGTTGACCTTGGACTCGATGAACTCGTGATAGAGGTCGTTGCCCTCGCGGGTACGCTCGCCGACGCCGGCGAACACGGAGTAACCGCCGTGCGCCTTGGCGACGTTGTTGATCAGCTCCTGGATCAGCACGGTCTTGCCGACGCCGGCGCCGCCGAACAGGCCGATCTTGCCGCCCTTTGCATACGGAGCCAGGAGATCGACGACCTTGATGCCGGTGACAAGAATTTCGGCTTCGGTCGACTGGTCGGTGTAGGTCGGCGCTTCCTGGTGGATGGCGCGCAGGCCCTCGGACTTGATCGGGCCGGCTTCGTCGATCGGCTCGCCGATCACGTTCATGATGCGGCCGAGCGTGCCGTCACCCACGGGCACCGCGATCGGCTGGCCGGTGTCGGTCACTTCCTGACCACGCACCAGACCTTCGGTCACGTCCATGGCGATCGTGCGCACGGTGGACTCACCGAGATGCTGGGCGACTTCCAGCACGAGGCGGATGTTGCCGTTCTTGGTCTCGAGCGAGTTGAGAATGGCCGGCAGGTGGCCTTCGAACTGCACGTCGACGACGGCGCCCATGACCTGGGTGACGCGACCGATCTGCTTGGCTGCTGTAGCCATTTACTGTCTCCTTCGATCCGAATTTCGCTTCCGGTCAGACTGCTTCTGCGCCGGAGATGATTTCGATGAGTTCCTTGGTGATCTGAGCCTGACGCGTGCGGTTGTAGATCAGCGTCTGCTTGCGGATCATTTCGCCGGCGTTGCGGGTAGCGTTGTCCATCGCCGACATCTGCGCGCCGTAGAACGAGGCGTTGTTCTCCAGCAGCGCGCGGAAGATCTGGATCGCGAGATTGCGCGGCAACAGGCGCGCCATGATCTCGTCTTCTTCCGGCTCGTATTCGTAAGCCGTGGCGGTGGTGGGGGCAGCGGCCGCTTCCACGACCAGCGGAATGATCTGCTGGGCGGTCGGGATCTGCGCGATCACGGACTTGAATTGCGAATAGAACAAGGTGCAGACGTCGAACTCGCCCGCTTCGAAACGCGCCAGGATCTTCTTGGCGATGGCGTCGGCGTTGGCGAAGCCGAGCTGGCGGACACCGCGCAGGTCGAGATGTTCGACGATCTGCCTGTCGAACTGGCGGCGGAGCTGCTCGTAGCCCTTGCGGCCGACGCAGAAGAACTTGACCTCCTTGCCCTCGTTCATGAGGGCCAGCGCACGCTCGCGCGCCAGGCGCACGATCGACGAGTTGAAGGCGCCGGAGAGGCCGCGTTCGCCGGTGCAGACCAGCAGCAGATGGACCTGGTCCCTCCCGGTGCCGATGAGAAGCGTCGGGGCGCCCGGCGAGCTCGCGGCGGCCGCGGCGATGTTGGCGATCACCGCGGTCATCTTCTCGGCATAGGGCCGAGCAGCTTCCGCGGCGGTCTGCGCACGGCGCAGCTTCGAAGCCGCGACCATCTGCATCGCCTTGGTGATCTTTTGCGTCGCCTTGGTGGAGGCGATGCGGACCCGCATGTCTTTAAGTGACGCCATTCTTCGTTCACCCCGGCGGTTCGGCCCTCACGGCCAAGCCACTAGCCTATCCCAGTCGTCATGCCCGGGCTCGTCCCGGGCATCCACGTGTTGCCTTCCACGCCTCAAGACGTGGATGGCCGGGACAAGCCCGGCCATGACGGCGCGCTTTTACGTAAAGCTCTTGGCGAAGCCTTCGACCACGGCCTTCAGCTTGGCGGCGGTGTCGTCCGAGAGATCGCGGCTGTCGCGGATCGCATTGAGGATCTCGGCGTTCTTGCCGCGCAGGACCGACAACAGACCATCCTCGAACGCCTTGATCTTGTTAAGCGGAAGCGGATCGAGGTAGCCGTTGGTGCCGGCCCAGATCACGCAGACCTGCTCTTCCATCTTCAGCGGCGAGAACTGCGGCTGCTTCAGCAGCTCGGTCAGGCGCGAACCACGGTTCAGCAGGCGCTGGGTCGAGGCGTCGAGGTCGCTTCCGAACTGCGCGAACGCCGCCATTTCGCGGTACTGCGCGAGCTCGCCCTTGATCTTGCCGGCGACCTTCTTGGTGGCCTTGGTCTGCGCGGACGAACCCACGCGCGACACCGACAGACCGACGTTCACGGCGGGGCGGATGCCCTGGAAGAACAGGTCGGTCTCCAGGAAGATCTGGCCGTCGGTGATCGAGATGACGTTGGTCGGAATGTAGGCCGACACGTCGTTGGCCTGGGTCTCGATGACCGGCAGTGCCGTCAGCGAGCCCGAGCCCTGGTCCTTGTTCAGCTTCGCCGCGCGCTCGAGCAGGCGGGAGTGCAGGTAGAACACGTCGCCCGGATAGGCTTCGCGGCCCGGCGGGCGGCGCAGCAGCAGCGACATCTGGCGGTAGGCGACGGCCTGCTTGGACAAGTCGTCATAGATGATGACGGCGTGCATTCCGTTGTCGCGGAAGTACTCGCCCATGGTGCAGCCGGTGAACGGCGCGATGTACTGCATCGGAGCCGGATCGGATGCGGTGGCTGCGACGACGATCGAGTATTCGAGCGCGCCCTGCTCTTCCAGCACCTTCACGAACTGGGCGACGGTCGAGCGCTTCTGGCCGATCGCGACGTAGACGCAATACAGCTTGATGTTCTCGTCCGGCTGCGCGTTGAGCGGCTTCTGGTTCAGGATGGTGTCGAGCGCGATCGCGGTCTTGCCGGTCTGGCGGTCGCCGATGATGAGCTCGCGCTGGCCGCGGCCGATCGGGATCAGGGCGTCGATCGCCTTGAGGCCGGTCGCCATCGGCTCGTTCACCGACTTGCGCGGAATGATGCCGGGCGCCTTGACGTCGACGCGCATGCGCTTGTCGGCCTGGATCGGGCCCTTGCCGTCGATCGGGTTGCCGAGCGCGTCGACGACGCGGCCGAGCAGGCCCTTGCCGACCGGCGCGTCCACGATGGCGCGGGTGCGCTTGACGGTCTGGCCTTCCTTGATCTCGCGGTCGGCACCGAAGATGACGACGCCGACGTTGTCGGTTTCGAGGTTCAGCGCCATGCCGCGGGTGCCGTTCTCGAACTCGACCATTTCACCGGCCTGGACGTTGTCCAGACCGTAGACACGGGCGATACCGTCGCCGACGGATAGCACCTGTCCGACTTCGGAGACTTCAGCTTCCTGGCCGAAATTCTTGATCTGGTCCTTGAGGATTGCGGAAATTTCCGCGGCCCGGATGTCCATCAGCCTGCCTCTTTCATCGCGTTCTTGATCGAATTGAGTTTGGTGCGAAGCGAACTATCGACCATGCGGCTGCCAAGCTTCACGACGAGGCCACCGATGATCGAGGGATCAACCTTCACGTTGAGCGCGACGTCCTTGCCGGTCACCGACTTCAGGGCAACCTTGAGGGCGTCGAGATTCTTGTCCGAGAGAGCCTCCGCGACCGTGACCTCCGCGGTCGCCTCGCCCTTGAAGCGGGAGACGAGGACGCGGTAGGCGCGGATGACGTCAGCCACCGCGAACAGGCGGCGGTTGGCGGTCAGCACTTTCAGGAAATTGGCGGAGATGCCAGAGATGCCGGCCTTGTCCAGCACGGCGGCGAGCGCCCTGGCCTGGGCATCGGCCGCAAACACCGGGCTGCGGACGAGGCGCTTCAGATCGGCGCTGTCGTTCAGCAACGTCTCGAACCTGTCGAGATCGGCTTTGACCTGATCGACCAGATTCTGGTCGCGGGCCAGTTCAAACAAGGCCGTTGCATAACGGCCGGACACACCTGAAACGGACGTATCTTCTGCAGCCACAGACGCGCTCTTTTAGCTGTCAAATTCGCAAGGGAAAAACCGTCGCCACAAAGCGGCGCCAAGCGATCCAAGCCCTTGGAATTCAAGCGGGACTTCGATTTTCGGCCGGCACGGGACGTGCCGGGGCCGTAAAAATCGCGGCTTTGCTAACATAGCGGGCGCGCACGTGCAACATGACGGCAACTTAAAGGCCCAGCTCTCTTTGGCTCATTCGTCGCAGCGTCACGCGGCACGGTAGCGCGCTGCCACACGGCGGAATTGTGGCGGCCTTCCCGGCCGCATCCCGCTCTTTCGTTCCCTCGCTCAGCGCATAGCCGCCATGAACACGGATCAGCGAGGCGTGAGTCCACCCGTACTTTCCGCAAACCCCGAATACTTACGGAGTTCTTAACGTCCGGGCGTATGACTTCGCTTTACAGTATTACCAAGTAATAAATTGGTTAAATAATTCTTAAAACCAAAGATTATCGGCGCCGCCCTGCAATACCGGCGTCAGTAACAAGATATTACAAGACGACACCCAGCATATTTACTGCCCAATTCACGCCGCATTGGGAATGGAAACGCCAACCCGCTCGCAACTGATGGGGGCTCCCAGCCACATATGTGGCAATTACTAGCGTAGGGACCAATAAATGCTGTCTTTGAACACGCTGGGCACTTTGACCCGGCCGCGCACGGCGCTTGCTTTCGTCGCCGCAACTCTGATCCTCGGTGGAACTGCCACCGAAGCTTCCGCCAAATCCAGGCACCACCGGCACCATCACCAGGCCCGGGCCGAATCCGGCTCCGACTGGCGCAACGCCAACGCCTCCGTGACGCCGTCGTCCGGCGGACGCAGCTTCTCCGGCATGGCCTCCTATTACGGCAACGAGTCCGGCAGCCGGACTGCCTCGGGCGCGCGCTTCAACCAGAACGCCTTGACCGCGGCGCACCGTTCGCTGCCGTTCGGCACCAGGCTGCGCGTGACCCATCGCGGCCAGAGCGTCATCGTCACCATCAACGACCGTGGCCCGTTCGTGCGCGGCCGTGTCCTCGACCTCTCCACCGGCGCTGCCCGCGCCATCGGACTCAACCGTGCCGGCGTCGGCCGCGTCACCGCTGAAGTCGTCTCTTAAGGCGCATCAGGCGCCTCCCCCACAAGCGCAGTTTTCGCCATTGTCCGCTGAGTTGTGAGCGGCGGGATCCGCGCGTGGGTCAAGCCCGCCGTCCTGGGGGACGGCGGGCTTTTTTTGGCTGTCATTCCCGCTCGTGTCCCGGACGCGCTGCAACGTGCAACGTTGCGGCGCAGAGCCGGGACCCAGAAAAGCAACACGACAAGGTGTGGAGACATGGGCCCCGGCTCTGCAGCGCACCGTCGAACTGGACGATGCTTCGCATCGCCAGGGAGACGCTGCGCTGCGTCCGGGGCAGAAGGAGCTACAAAAAGCTCTGCGGATCGACGTCAACCTCGAGCTTCAGATTGCCCTTGGGCTTCGGGCAGACGGCGAGCCAGTTGCGCAAGTAGTCGGACAGGTCGAAGCCGCGCGCCGACTTCACCAGGATGCGGAAGCGGTAGCGGCCCTTGATCACAGCGAGCGGGGCTTCCGCCGGGCCGAGCACCACGACGCGCTCGTCGCGCGGCGCGAGCGCGACCAGACGGCGGCCAAAACCTTCGGCGCCCGGACGATCGCCCGCCGAGATGATGAGGCTCGCGAGCCGCCCGAACGGCGGATAGAGCGTCTTCTCGCGCAGCTCGATCTCGCTGTCGTAGAAGGCCTCGCGGTCGCAGGCGATCAGCGCCTTCATCACGGGATGCTCCGGCTGGTGCGTCTGCAGATAGCCGACGCCGCGGCCCTGCTCGCGTCCGGCGCGGCCGATCACCTGGTTGAGCAACTGCCAGGTGCGCTCGGCGGCGCGCGGATCGCCGTTGGACAGGCCGAGATCCGCATCGACCACGCCGACGAGGTTGAGCCGCGGAAAGTTGTGGCCCTTGGCGACGAGCTGGGTGCCGATGATGATGTCGACGCGCCCTTCCGCGATCTCGGCGAGCTCGGTGCGCATGGTCTCGATCGAGGTGATGAGATCGCTCGACAGAACCATGGTGCGGGCTTGCGGGAACAGCGCGGCCGCCTCTTCCTGCAGGCGCTCGACGCCGGGCCCGACCGCGACCAGCGATTCTTCCGCCGAGCAGTGCGGGCAGGCATGCGGGCGCGGCATCGAAAAACCGCAGTGATGGCAGACCAGACGCTGGCGGAAGCGGTGATCGACCAGCCAGGCATCGCAGATGGTGCAGGCGAAGCGATGGCCGCAGGCACGGCACAGGGTGAGCGGCGCGTAGCCACGGCGGTTGAGGAACAGCAGCGCCTGCTCGCGCCGCTCGATCGCGGTCCTGATCTCGCCGGCGAGCCGCGGCGAGATGAAGCGGCCGCGCGCGGGCGGCTCGCGCCGCAGATCGATCGCCTCGATATGCGGCATATGCTGGCCGCCGAAGCGCGAGGGCAGCGCGACGCGCTGGTAGCGGTTCTTGCGCGCATTGACCTCGGATTCCACCGACGGCGTCGCCGAGGCCAGCACCACCGGAATCTTTGCGACATGGCCGCGCACCACCGCCATGTCGCGGGCGTGATAATGCACGCCGTCGTCCTGCTTGTAGGCCTGGTCGTGTTCTTCGTCGACGATGATCAGCCCGAGATCGGCATAAGGCAGGAACAGCGCCGAGCGCGCGCCGACCACGACCGGCGCCGAGCCTTCGGAGATCGCGGCCCAGTTGCGCGCGCGGGTGCGCGGCGTCAGCTCGGAATGCCATTCCAGCGGCCGCACCCCAAAGCGCTGCGCAAAACGGTCGAGGAACTGGCCGGTCAGCGCGATCTCCGGCATCAGGATCAGCGCCTGTTTTCCGCGGCGAATGGTCTCCGCAACGGCCTCGAAATAGACCTCGGTCTTGCCCGAGCCGGTGACGCCGTCCAGCAGCGCGACGTGAAAGGTACCGTTGGCCGCGAGCGCGCGCATGGTGTCGGCAGCCGTACGCTGCAGCGGCGAAAAATCGGGCCGGCCGAACTCCGGATCGGGGGCCCGCGGCGGGGCGGGCGGCGGCAGCGGCTCGATTGTGAGCGTGCCCTCGTCGACCAGGCCGTCGATCACGCCGGCCGATACGCCCGCCTCTTTCGCCGCCTCCGACTTGCCATGCAGCAGCCGGTCTGACAGCACTTCAATCACGCGCTGCCGCGCCGGCGTCAGCCGCCGGGGGGGATCGCCGACCAGGCGCACGCCGGCGCGCACCCGCTCCGGGCCGAGGTTCTCGCCCATCCGCAGGCACATGCGCAGCACCATGCCGCGCGGGCTCAGCGTGTAATTGGCGACCCAGTCCACGACCGCGCGCAATTCGCCCTTCAGCGCCGGAAGGTCGAGCTTCTCGGAGACTTCCTTGAGGCGGTTGTGCAGGCGCGGATCCGGATTGGCGTTTTCCGCCCAGACCACGGCCAGCACCTCGCGCGGGCCGAGTGGGACGCCGACGAGGTCGCCCGCCTTCAGCTCCATGCCGCGCGGCACCTTGTAGGAATAGGTCTGGTCGAGCGCGACCGGCACCAGCACGTCGACCATGCGGGTCGAGGCGGCGGGGGCGGTCTGGCTGCGCGAGGAATGATCCATGGGAGGAGAATCGGAACCCGGGGCTTTGAAGGCTAGCCGCCCGGGGCGGCCTTAGCGAACGATAAACGGATGTGATGCGATATACTGTGCGGAATCACCACGTCCAGAGCGCATGAGCAAAGCGGCCCTACCTCTCGAGCTTGCCAGCGCCGATCCCTCGATCGCGCAGGAGATGGCGCGCTGGCTGTCGCATCTCGGCGCCGAGCGGCGGCTGTCGCCGAAGACGCTGGAGGCCTATGGCCGCGATCTGCGGCAATGCCTGGATTTCCTCTGCAGCCATTGGGGCGAGCGCGTCACGCTCGAGCGCTTCGCCGCGCTGGAAGCCACCGACGTCCGTGCCTTCATGGCGATGCGCCGCGCCGACGACATTGCGGGCCGCTCGCTGATGCGCGCGCTGGCGGGCCTGCGCTCCTTCGGCCGTTTCCTGGAGCGCGAGGGCAAGGGCAAGGTCGGCGCCCTCTCCGCAATCCGCGCGCCAAAAGTCGCCAAAACCCTGCCGAAGCCGCTGCCGATGGCCTCGGCCAAACGCCTCGCCGATGCCGACGAGCGCGCCGGCGAGGAACGCGAGACCTGGATTCTGGTGCGCGACGCCGCGGTGATGGCGCTGCTCTACGGCTCGGGCCTGCGCATCTCCGAGGCGCTGGGGCTGAAGCGCCGCGAGGTGCCGAAGGCAGGCGAAGGCGACGTGCTTGTTGTCACCGGCAAGGGCAACAAGACCCGCATGGTGCCGGTGCTGCAGAACGTGCTCGCGCTGGTGCAGGAATATGTCGCGATGTGCCCGCATGCATTGCCGCAGGACGGGCCGATCTTCGTCGGCGCGCGCGGCGGCCCCCTGAGCCCGCGCATCATCCAGCTCGCGATGGAGCGGCTGCGCGGCGCGCTGGGGCTACCCGACAGCGCCACGCCGCACGCGCTCCGCCACTCCTTCGCCACGCACCTGCTGTCACGCGGCGGGGATCTGCGCGCGATCCAGGAATTGCTCGGCCATTCCTCGCTCTCGACCACGCAGGTCTATACCGGCATCGACTCCGAGCGGCTGCTGGAAGTCTACGCCAGCGCGCATCCGCGGCGCTGATTGCCAACGACATACTCCCGTCACAACGCGCTTGCCTCTTGCGCCCGGCGAGCGGTTCGGTCAATCGTTGCGGTACCGGGACAGGAGGGACTCATGAGCGCACATGAAAGCATGGAGCATGCCGAGCACGCCGAACACGCGTCCGGCTCGAACAAGAGGATCGCGCTGCTGATCGCCGTGCTGGCGCTCTTCCTCGCCATCTCCGAGACGCTCGGCAAGGGCGCGCAGACCGAGGCGATCAGCAAGAACGTCGAGTCCGCCAACCTCTGGGCCTTCTTCCAGGCCAAGAGCATCCGCCGCACCGTGGTGATCACCGCCGCCGAGCAGGGCAAGCTGACGCTGGGCCTCGCGAGCGACGACGCCGCCAAGGCCAATGTGCAGAAGCAGGTCGACGACTGGCAGAAGACCGCGGCCCGCTATCGCTCGGAGCCCGAGACCGGCGAAGGCACCGAGCAGCTCGCCGAGAAGGCCAAGCACGCCCAGCACGAGCGCGACGAGGCCACGGCGAAATACCACCACTTCGAGTTGGCCTCGGCCGCGTTCCAGATCGGCATCGTGCTGGCCTCCGCCACCATCATCACCGGCATTTTGGCGCTCGCCTATGTCGGCAGCATCCTCACCGTCGCCGGCATCGTCATGACCGCGCTCGGCCTGTGGTGGCCGCACTTCTTGCATCTGCATTAGTAAACGCGCCACAGCGTCACATTAACACCGTCATCCTGAGGTGCGAGGAGCGCAGTGCATCAGCACTGCGTTCCGAGCCTCGAAGGATGAACGGCCCCCGATGCAGCGGGGCCGTCGCCCTTCGAGGGCCGCTGAAGAAGCGGCCACCTCAGGGTGACGGTGTTAGATTGATTATCGCCCTCACCGCGCCTCGCGCACGCTCTTGCGAAAACGCTGGATCAGGCGGAGCGTGCGGGAGGACCAGCCTTCGCCATTGCCGGCGATCAGCTCGCGGATGCGTTGCTTGATCGGGTTGACCAGCAGCGTCGCCTTGGCGCGGACCCTCAGCACGAGCTCGTAGAGCCGCTCGAACCAGGGCATCTCCAGCAGCTTGGCGCGCGTCACGTCGAAGATGAAGGCGGTGACGCCGACGCCGAGCAGCTTTGCGAACAGGATGGTGAAGACGGCGCTGGTCCAGTACTGGTGCGCGAGCAGCCACAGCCCGACCAGCTTGAGCGGAAACAGCGGGATGATGGGGACCGCGAACACGATCAGCGTCATCGCCGGCGACAGCGCGTCGATGCGCTCCGCCAGCCATTGCTTGAAGCGCGCGAGCGGGATGGCTGCGACAAGGCGCGCGACGATCGGCTCGCAATGGTCCCACAGCCAGGCTTCGATCAAAAAGATGATCGCAAGCAGGACCCAGACCGGTTGAAGGAGGCGGCGCAGCATGTGTTGTCCGGCCCGATTCGGCTTAGGGCGCGTGACCTACATATGGATGGCGCGCTTGCCGACTGCAAGCGCAGCTTCCTTGACGGCTTCCGAGCGGGTCGGATGCGCGTGGCAGGTGCGGGCGAGATCTTCCGCGCTGCCGCCAAACTCCATGAGCACGCACGCTTCGTGGATCATTTCGCCGGCCTCGCGACCGATGATGTGCACACCGAGCACGCGATCGGTCTTCGCATCTGCGAGAA
Source organism: Bradyrhizobium diazoefficiens (assembly GCF_018131015.1). Taxonomy (GTDB): domain Bacteria; phylum Pseudomonadota; class Alphaproteobacteria; order Rhizobiales; family Xanthobacteraceae; genus Bradyrhizobium; species Bradyrhizobium diazoefficiens_B. Next base: position 178,423 of record NZ_JAFCJJ010000012.1, on the reverse strand, counting down.
TCTTCACAAAGCCATCCGTGGTCTGGTTGACCTTGGAGCGGCCGTTGGCGGTAAAGGGAAACTTCCCGACGGTATAAGCGACACCCGCCTGCTTCAGCTCCTCCTCGGTCTTGCCGACGGAGGACACTTCGGGAGTGGTATACACGACGCCTGGAATAACGTCGTAGTTCACGTGGCCGGCCTGGCCGGCGATGATCTCCGCAACGGCGACGCCTTCATCCTCGGCCTTGTGTGCGAGCATGGGACCCGCAACGACGTCGCCGATGGCATAGACGCCCTTGAGGCTGGTGGCGAAGTGCGGATCGATCTGCACGCGCCCGCGATTGTCCAAGGCAACGCCGGCTTCCTTCAGGCCGAGGCCATCGGTGAAGGGCACGCGGCCGATGCAGACGAGCACGACGTCGGCTTCCAGCGTCCCCGCAGCGCCGCCGGCGGCGGGCTCGATCGTCGCCTTCAGCGTCTTGCCTGAGGTGTCGACCGCGGTGACCTTGGCGCCGAGCTTGAACGCAAAGCCCTGCTTTTCCAGGATGCGCTGGAATTGCTTGGCGATCTCGCCGTCCATGCCGGGCAGGATGCGGTCCAGGAATTCGACGACGACGACTTCGGCGCCGAGACGATGCCAGACCGAGCCGAGCTCGAGCCCGATCACGCCGGCGCCGACGATCAGCAGTTTGCCGGGGACCTTGTCCAGTGACAGCGCGCCGGTGGACGACACGATGCGCTTCTCGTCGATCTCGATGCCCTTGAGCCGCGCGATGTCGGAGCCGGTGGCGATCACGATGCTCTTCGTTTCGACCGTCTGCGACTTGCCGTCGGCGGAGACCTCAACCTTGCCTGTGCCGAGAATCTTTCCGGTGCCCTTGAGCACGTCGATCTTGTTCTTCTTCATCAGGAACTCGACGCCCTTGACGTTGCCGTCGATGCCCTGCTGCTTGAAGTTCATCATCGCCGGCAGATCGAGCTTCGGCGCGGAGACGCTGACGCCCATTTTTGCGAAAGAGTGCCCGGCTTCCTCGAACATTTCGGAAGCGTGCAGCAGCGCCTTGGACGGCATGCAGCCGACATTGAGGCAGGTGCCGCCGAGCGTGGCGTTCTTCTCGACAACGGCGACTTTCATGCCGAGCTGCGCTGCACGCACCGCGCAGACATAACCGCCCGGTCCGGTGCCGATGACGACGAGATCGTAGGTAGCCATGAGAGAAGTCCCGTAGGTTGAACGAGGAAAGACGTGTCAGCGTCCGCGCGGCTCGTCAGCGTCCGCCGGACACGTCGAGAATGGCTGATGTGACGTAGGAAGCATCGTCCGACAGCAGCCAGACGATGGCGTTGGCGATTTCGTCGGCGGTGCCGACGCGCTTCATCGGCACCATGTGGGCCAGGCGATGGGCGCGGTCGGGCTCGCCGCCGGCGGCGTGGATCTCGGTGTCGATCAGGCCGGGACGGATCGCAGCGACCCGGATGCCTTCGTTAGCGACCTCATAGCCGAGGCCGACCGTGAAGGAATCCACTGCGCCCTTGGACGCGGCGTAGTCAACATAGGTATTCGGCGCACCGAGCCGGGCTGCGACCGACGAGAGGTTGACGATGACGCCGCCCTTGCCGCCATGCTTCGTCGACATCCGCTTCACCGCCTCGCGCGCGCAGAGGATGGAGCCGGTGACGTTGACCGCCATCACGCGCTGGATGCGCTCGGCCGACATCTCGTCGACGCGCACGCCGCTCTTGCCGACGATGCCGCCATTGTTGACGAGCGCGCCCAGCGTGCCGAACTTGTCGGCCGCGTTGAACAGCGCGAGGATGTCGCTCTCCTCGGCGACGTCGCATTTCACCGCGATCGCCTTGCCGTTAGAGGCCGCGATCTGGCTGACCACCTCGTCGGCGGCCTGCTTGTTGCTGGCATAGCCGACCACGACGCGAAAACCGCGCGCGGCCGCCGCAATCGCGGTCGCCCGCCCGATGCCGCGGCTGCCGCCGGTGATGACAACGACTTTATCCGTCAAGCCCGCCTCCATGGTTCGACACGCGCCGTCGCGGTCATGGGCGACGGCGCTCGCAAAGCATCAGCTATCAGAGGTCCAGCACCAGACGCGCCGGATCTTCCAGGCTCTCCTTGACGCGAACCAGGAAGGTCACGGCTTCCTTGCCGTCGATGACGCGGTGATCGTAGGACAGCGCCAGATACATCATCGGGCGGATCTCGATCTTGCCGCCGACGACCACCGGCCGCTCCTGAATCTTGTGCATGCCGAGAATACCGGACTGCGGCGCGTTCAGGATTGGCGTCGACATCAGCGAGCCGTAGATGCCGCCATTGGTGATGGTGAAGGTGCCGCCCTGCATCTCGTCGATCTTGAGCTGGCCGTCACGGGCACGGCGGCCGAAATCGGCGATGGCCTTCTCGATGTCGGCGATCGACTTCTGGTCGCAGTCGCGCACCACGGGCACGACCAGGCCCTTGTCGGTGCCGACGGCGACGCCGATGTGGTAGTAATTCTTGTAGATCAGGTCGGTGCCGTCGATCTCGGCGTTGACCGCCGGGATGTCCTTCAGCGCCTGCACGACGGCCTTGGTGAAGAAGCCCATGAAGCCGAGCTTGGAGCCGTGCTTCTTCTCGAACGCGTCCTTGTAGTGCGCGCGCAGCGCCATGACGTTGGTCATGTCGACCTCGTTGAAGGTCGTCAGCATGGCGGCGGTGTTCTGCACGTCCTTGAGGCGGCGCGCGATGGTCTGGCGCAGCCGGGTCATCTTGACGCGCTCCTCGCGGGCGGCGTCATCCGCCGGCGAGGGCGCGCGCACCTGCACGGCGGCAGCGGGCTGGTTGACCGGGGTCGGCGCGGAGGCGGCGCGCTCGATCGCGGCGAGCATGTCGCCCTTGGTGACGCGGCCGTCCTTGCCGGAGCCCGGAACGGTCGATGCGTCGACGCCGGTCTCGGCGGAAAGCTTGCGCACGGACGGGGCGAGCGGCGCGTCGGCCGGCGGCGCCTTCGCGGCCGGCGCGGCTGCGGCGGCGGCAGGAGCAGCGGCGGCGGCAGGCTTCGCGGGAGCCGCCGCGGGCTTGGCAGCGCCGGCGCCATCGGTGATCTGGCCGAGCAACGCGCCGACCGCAACGGTGGCGCCATCGGCGGCGACGATCTCGCTCAGCGTGCCGGCGGACGGCGCCGGGACCTCGATGGTGACCTTGTCGGTCTCGAGCTCCACCAGGGGCTCGTCGACGGCGACGGCATCGCCGGCCTTCTTGAACCAGCGGCCGATGGTGGCCTCGGTGACGGATTCGCCGAGCGTCGGCACACGAATTTCAGTCATGGTCTTTTCCTTAAGGAGATCGCCGGTGCGGTCGTGAATTTACAGGTGTCATGCCCCGCGAAGGCGGGGCATCCAGTACTCCGCGGCGTTCGTGGTCATCACGGCCGTCACGGAGTACTGGATCGCCCGCCTTCGCGGGCGATGACAGCGTCCTAAAAACCTCTCAGCTCAGTGCTTCGTCCAGGAACGCCTTCAGCTGCGCCTGATGCTTGGACATCAGGCCCGTGGCGGTCGCGGCGGAAGCGGCGCGGCCGATATAGCGCGGACGCCGGCTCGCGCCGTTCACCTGGTTCAGCACCCATTCCAGATAGGGCTCGATGAAGTGCCACGCACCCATGTTGCGCGGCTCTTCCTGGCACCAGATCATTTCCGCCTTCTTGAAGCGCGACAGCTCGGCCACCAGCGCCTTCAGCGGCACCGGATAGAGCTGCTCGACGCGCATCAGGTAGATGTCGTCGATGCCGCGCTTTTCCCGTTCTTCGTACAAATCGTAATAGACCTTGCCGGTGCAGAGCACGATGCGGCGGATCTTCTCGTCCGGAACGAGCTTGACGGGCTCGTTCGGCAGCATCTGGGCGTCGTCGTACAGGATGCGGTGGAAGGTCGTGCCCTTGCCGAGCTCCTCGAGACGCGACACCGCCCGCTTGTGACGCAGCAGCGACTTCGGCGTCATCATGATCAGCGGCTTGCGGATCTCGCGATGAAGCTGGCGGCGCAGCACGTGGAAGTAGTTCGCCGGCGTGGTCGGGTAGACCACCTGCATGTTGTCTTCCGCGCACATCTGCAGATAACGCTCGAGGCGTGCCGAGGAGTGCTCCGGACCCTGGCCCTCATAGCCGTGCGGCAACAGGCAGACCAGGCCGGACATACGCAGCCATTTGCGCTCGCCCGAGGAGATGAACTGGTCGAACACGACCTGCGCGCCGTTGGCGAAGTCGCCGAACTGGGCTTCCCACAGCGTCAGCGTGTTCGGCTCGGCCAGCGAATAGCCGTACTCGAAGCCGAGCACAGCTTCTTCCGACAGCAGCGAGTTGATGACCTCGTAGTGACCCTGCTCATGGCCGAGATGGTTGAACGGCGTATAGCGGCTCTCGTCCTCCTGGTCGATCAGCACCGAATGGCGCTGCGAGAAGGTGCCGCGCTCGCAGTCCTGGCCGGACAGGCGAACATGGTGGTTCTCGTTGAGCAGCGAGCAGAACGCCAGCGCCTCGCCGGTCGCCCAGTCGATGCCGGCGCCGCTGTCGATCGCCTTGGCACGGTTGTCGAGGAAGCGCTGGATGGTGCGGTGGACGCGGAAACCGTCCGGCACCTTGGTGATCTTGCGGCCGATGTCCTTGAGCACGGCGGTGTCGACGCCGGTGACGCCGCGCCGCGCATCCTCTTCCTGGTCGGCGATCTTGAAGCCCGCCCATTTGCCGTCGAGCCAGTCGGCCTTGTTCGGCTTGTAGGAGGTGCCGGCCTCGAACTCGGCATCGAGCCGGGCGCGCCAGTCGGCCTTCAGCTTGTCGACCTCGCCCTCGGTGACTACGCCTTCGGCGATCAGGCGCTTGGAGTAGAGCGTGAGCGTCGAGGGATGGGCGGCGATGCGTTTGTACATCACCGGCTGGGTGAACGCCGGCTCGTCGCCCTCGTTGTGGCCATAGCGGCGATAGCACCACATGTCGATGACGACAGGCTTGTGGAATTTTTGCCGGAATTCGATCGCGACCTTGGCCGCGAACACGACGGCTTCCGGATCGTCGCCATTCACGTGGAAGATCGGCGCGTCGATCATCTTCGCCACGTCGGACGGGTAAGGCGAGGAGCGCGAGTAACGCGGATAGGTGGTGAAGCCGATCTGGTTGTTGACGATGAAGTGCAGCGAGCCGCCGGTGCGGTAGCCCTTCAGATCGGAGAGCCCGAAGCATTCGGCGACAACACCCTGGCCGGCAAACGCTGCGTCGCCGTGCATCAAGAGCGGCAGCACCGAGATGCGCATGTCGGGCGGATCGCCGTGCTGGTCCTGCTTGGCGCGGACCTTTCCGAGCACGACGGGATCGACGATCTCGAGATGCGAGGGATTGGCGGTCAGCGACAGATGGATGCGGTTGCCGTCGAACTCGCGGTCCGAGGAGGCGCCGAGGTGGTACTTGACGTCGCCCGAGCCTTCGACCGCGTCGGGATTGGCCGAGCCGCCCTTGAACTCGTGGAACAGCGCGCGATGGGCCTTGCCCATCACCTGCGTCAGCACATTGAGGCGGCCGCGATGCGGCATGCCCACCACGATCTCCTTGACGCCGAGATTGCCGCCGCGCTTGATGATCTGCTCGAGCGCGGGGATCAGCGCTTCGCCGCCGTCGAGGCCGAAGCGCTTGGTGCCGGTGAACTTGGTGTCGCAGAACTTCTCAAAACCTTCGGCCTCGACCAGCTTGGTCAGGATGGCGCGACGGCCTTCGCGGGTGAAGGAGATCTCCTTGTCCGGTCCCTCGATGCGCTCCTGGATCCAGGCCTTCTGCGCCGCGTTGCTGATGTGCATGAATTCGACGCCGAGCGTCTGGCAGTAGGTGCGCTCGCAGATCGCGGTGATCTCGCGCAGGGTGCCGTATTCGAGGCCCAGCACGTGATCGAGGAAGATCTTGCGGTCGAAATCGGCTTCACTGAAGCCGTAGGTGCGTGGGTCGAGTTCTTCGCGGTTGCGCTGGGCCTCGATGCCGAGCGGATCGAGCTTGGCGTGGAAGTGGCCGCGCATGCGGTAGGAGCGGATCAGCATCAGGGCGCGGACGGAATCGCGCGTCGCCTGCAGCAGGTCGGCGGAGGAAATGTCAGCGCCCTTGTCGGCCGCCTTGTCGCCTCCCTTGGCCTTGGCGGCGATCTTGGCACCGACCGCCTTCTCGACCTCGGCCCAGTTGCCGTCGAGGGCGGAGGTGAGATCGTCCTGCGGGGTCAGCGGCCAGTTGTCGCGCTCCCAGGACGGGCCTTCGGCGTTCTTGCGGACGTCACCCGGCTGGTCGTTCAGGCTCTTGAAGAACTCCTGCCATTCGGCGTCGACCGAGGACGGGTCCTTCTCGTAGCGGGCGTAGATTTCGTCGATGTAGGTGGCGTTGGTGCCCTGCAAAAACGAGGAGAGGGCAAAGGCTGCGTTCGCGTCCTGGCGAGACATGCTTGAGTTCCTGGCGATTTCGGTTCGCGCATAACAAACGGCGCTGGCGCCGGCCTCCCGGCAGAGGTCCGACGCGACAGCGACCCATTTACCCTATTTGGTGCGAAACTTCGCCCGGAAAAGCACGAAGAAATGAATTGTTCTTCAGAATACCATCAAGGCACGGATCTGCCTAAAAACTCAACAAAAAGGAGCCCGGGCGCGGGCGCCGGGGCTCCTTGATCTCTCGAGGGCGGCTCGCGGCCGCAGGCGTCACTTCTTCAGCAGTTCCGCCAGCGTGTGACCCAGCCGGGCCGGGGACGGCGAGACCAGGATTCCGGCCGACTTCATGGCGTCGGTCTTGGAACCGGCATCGCCCTTGCCGCCGGCAATGATCGCGCCGGCATGGCCCATGCGGCGGCCGGGAGGTGCGGTAACACCGGCGATGAAGCCGACCATCGGCTTCTTGCGGCCGCGCTTGGCCTCGTCCTTGAGGAACTGGGCGGCGTCCTCCTCGGCGGAACCGCCGATCTCGCCGATCATGATGATCGATTCGGTCTTGGGGTCGCCAAGCAGCATTTCCAGCACGTCGATGAACTCGGTGCCCTTGACCGGGTCGCCGCCGATGCCGACCGCGGTGGTCTGGCCGAGGCCCTCCTGGGAGGTCTGGAACACGGCTTCGTAAGTGAGCGTGCCGGAGCGGGAGACGATGCCGACCGAGCCGGTCTTGAAGATGTTGGCCGGCATGATGCCGATCTTGCACTCGCCTGCGGTCATGACGCCCGGGCAGTTCGGCCCGATCAGACGCGACTTGGAGCCGACCAGCGAGCGCTTGACGCGCACCATGTCCACCACCGGAATGCCCTCGGTGATGCAGACGATCAGCGGGATCTCGGCATCGATCGCCTCGCAGATCGCGTCCGCCGCGCCCGGCGGCGGCACGTAGATCACCGACGCATCCGCGCCGGTCTTCTCACGCGCCTCGCGCACGGTGTCGAACACCGGCAGGTTCAGATGCGTCGAGCCGCCTTTGCCGGGCGAGGTGCCGCCGACCATCTTGGTGCCGTAGGCGATCGCAGCCTCGGAGTGGAAGGTGCCGTTCTTGCCGGTGAAGCCCTGGCAGATGACCTTGGTGTTCTTGTCGATCAGGATGGACATGAGGTCTGCTTTCGCGAACTAACGAGTGAGAGGTCAGTGGATGCGGCGATAGACGCCGGTGAGCACATCGGCCCAGCCTTCCGCGTCCGGCGAGAACTGGATCTTCAACGAGTAGGAATTGTCGTCGATGATCTCGTAGACGTGGCGCGCATTGCCGCGCAACGAACCGCGCACCAGCGTCAGGGTCTTGCCGACCCAGCCGCCGGAGGCGGGCGAGGGCGGCGTGTAGCCGAGCGAGTCGTACCAGAACAGCTTGTAGTTCCGGTCCTCGCGATCGTAGGTGAAGATGCCGTGGGTGGCGAAGACCTGCTTGCCGTCGCGCATCTGCACCGAATCCTGGATCAGGTAGAACCCGTTCAGATCCATGCGCGCGACGGTGCGCGAGGTGGCCGGCCCGCCGGGCGTCCAGCGCGACGGGAAGACCACCTCCTCGCCATTCCATTCGCCGGCGAACGCGGCGAGGCGCGCATGCTCTGCAAGCGGAGATGATGCGGCGAGATGGTCCTGGGGCATGGCGCTAGCCTCCCTTGACGGCCTTCACGATCTTCTGCGCGGCGTCGTCGAGATTGTCCGCCGGCACCACGTTCAGACCGGATTCGCGGATGATCTTCTTGCCGAGCTCGACATTGGTGCCTTCGAGGCGGACCACCAGCGGCACGCTGAGGCCGACCTCGCGCACCGCGGCGGTGACGCCCTCGGCGATCACGTCGCACTTCATGATGCCGCCGAAGATGTTGACCAGGATGCCCTTCACGTTCGGATCGGCGGTGATGATCTTGAAGGCGGCCGCAACCTTCTCCTTGCTGGCGCTGCCGCCGACGTCGAGGAAGTTCGCCGGCGCCATGCCGTAGAGCTTGATGATGTCCATCGTCGCCATGGCGAGACCGGCGCCGTTGACCATGCAGCCGATGTTGCCGTCGAGGGTGACGTAGTTGAGGTCGTATTTCGACGCCTCGATTTCCTTGGCGTCCTCCTCGGTCTCGTCGCGCAGCGCGAGCACCTCGGGATGACGGAACAGCGCGTTGTCGTCGAACGACACTTTTGCGTCGAGGACGCGGAGCTGGCCCTGCCTGGTCACGACCAGCGGGTTGATCTCCAGCATCGACATGTCCTTGGCGACGAAGGCCGTGTAGAGCTGCGCGGTGAGTTTTTCGGCCTGCTTGGCGAGATCGCCGGAGAGCTTCAGCGCCTTGGCGACTGTGCGGCCGTGATGGCCCATCACGCCGGTCGCCGGGTCGACCGAGAAGGTCACGATCTTCTCGGGTGTGTTGTGGGCGACGTCCTCGATGTTGACGCCGCCTTCGGTCGAGACGACGAAGGAGACGCGCGAGGTCTCGCGGTCGACCAGGATCGAGAGATAGAACTCCTTGTCGATGTCCGAGCCGTCCTCGATGTAGAGGCGGTTGACCTGCTTGCCGGCCGGGCCGGTCTGCACCGTCACCAGCGTGGCGCCCAGCATCTGCTTGGCGAACTCGGAAACCTCGGCGGCCGACTTGGCGATGCGGACGCCGCCCTTGTCGCCGGCGGAAGCTTCCTTGAACTTGCCCTTGCCGCGGCCGCCGGCATGGATCTGGCTCTTCACCACCCAGACCGGGCCGGGCAGCGCCTTGGCCGCAGCCTCGGCATCGGCGGGCTTCAGGACGGGCACGCCCTTGGAGATCGGCACGCCGAACTCGTTCAGCAGCGCTTTGGCCTGATATTCATGGATATTCATGTGTTAGCTCCCTGAACCCGCGGGCGGTGACCCCATGGGCCCACCTGTGGCTGGCATACCATATACCACAGGAACTGCAACCCGGATTCTTTGACATCGATCTCTGGACTGCCGAAGGCCGGAACCCGGTCAGAGGGGTGCCGGAAGTGAAACCGCCGAAGACCGGGTTTCGATCTTCGGCGGGGAATTTTCGAAACTTACTTGCCGAGAAGATCGGGGGCGATCTTCTTGCAGGCGTCGACCAGGCCCTGCACCGCGCCTACCGACTTGTCGAAGGCCTCGCGGTCCTTGCCGGCGAGCTCGATCTCGACGACACGCTCGACGCCCTTGGCGCCGATCACGACGGGCACGCCGACATACATGTCCTTCACGCTGTACTCGCCGTTGAGATAGGCGGCGCAGGGCAGCACGCGCTTCTTGTCACGCAGATAGCTTTCGGCCATCGCGATCGCGGAGGCGGCCGGCGCATAGAAGGCCGAGCCGGTCTTGAGCAGGTTGACGATCTCGGCACCGCCGTTGCGGGTGCGGTCGACGATCTCGTCGAGGCGCGCCTGCGAGGTCCAGCCCATCTTGACGAGGTCGGGCAGCGGGATGCCGGCGACGGTAGAGTACTTCACCAGCGGCACCATGGTGTCGCCATGGCCGCCGAGCACGAAGGCGGTGACGTCCTCGACGGAGACGTTGAACTCGTCGGCGAGGAAATAGCGGAAGCGCGCCGAGTCGAGCACGCCGGCCATGCCGACGACCTTCTTGTGCGGCAGGCCCGAGGCCTTCTGCAGCGCCCAGACCATGGCGTCGAGCGGGTTGGTGATGCAGATGACGAAGGCGTCGGGGGCGTACTTCTTGATGCCGGCACCGACCTGCTCCATGACCTTGAGGTTGATGGAGAGGAGGTCGTCGCGGCTCATGCCGGGCTTGCGCGGCACGCCGGCGGTGACGATGCAGACTTTTGCGTTGTCGAGCGCCTCGTAGGAATTGGCGCCGGTGTAGTGCGCGTCAAAACCGTCGACCGGGGAGGACTGCGCGATGTCGAGCGCCTTGCCCTGCGGCACACCCTCGGCGATGTCGAACATCACCACGTCGCCCAGTTCCTTCAGGCCGATGAGATGAGCCAGCGTACCGCCGATCTGACCGGAGCCAATCAAAGCAATCTTGTCGCGCGCCATGTGAACCTGTCCTTTAGACAACCGAAGGGGAAAACTGAGACGGGTGGTTATCCCTTTCGCCTCCCCCGTTCAAGTCGGCGGATGCCCAATTGTCGGGCTTGCCGAAATGGCAGCCAGCACGCCGCAACCGTCATTCCGGCAGACGCGGGGCGGGGATTTCCATCGGGCGGCAGAGTTGGCGGCACGCGCGTCGCTTCACGGCGACCCGGAATGACACGGAGGCGAACACCGGGAAGATGGTGAAATAGGACTTAAGTCTCGACCAGGCCCTTGGTGGAGCCGGAGGCGGTGGAATCCTTGCGGCCGTGCGCCAGCGCCAGGTAGGATTCCGAGCTCATCTCGATCAGGCGCGACGAGGTTCGCTTGAACTCGTTGGCCTCGTTCCCTTCGCTGGCAAGATAAAGCGACACCGGATTGGCCTCGGCCGACGCCATCAGCTTCACGGCGTTGTCATAGAGCGTGTCGATCAGCGTGATGAAGCGTTTTGCGGCGTTACGCTGGGCGAAGTCCATCACTGGAATATGGTCGACCAGGATGGTGTGATAGTCGTGCGCGAGCCTGAGGTAGTCGGATGCGCCGAGCGGCTTCTCGCAGAGATCGGCGAAGGTGAAGCGCGCCACGCCATGGGCCGAGCAGGGCACGTGCAGGATCCGGCCCTTGATCGAAATATCGCGCGACTTGCATTTGGCGCTGCCGGTCATCTTCGACCAGGCGCGGTCGAGCGCGGCGGTCGCGTCACCATCAGCCGGCGTCAGCCACATCGGCACGCCCTGCAGCTTCTCCAGCCGGAAGTCGGTGCGCGCATCGAGCCGCAGCACGTCCATGTGGTCGGTGATCTGCTTGATGAAGGGCAGGAACAGCGCGCGGTTCAGGCCGCCCTTGTAGAGATCGTCGGGCGCGACGTTGGAGGTCGCGACCACCACGGTGCCGAGCTCGAACAGCTTTGCGAACAGGCGGCCGAGGATCATCGCATCAGCGATGTCGGTGACGTGGAATTCGTCGAAGCAGAGCAGCCAGCTCTCCTCGAAGATCGCATGCGCGGTCAGCGCGATGACGTCGCCATCGGCGATCTCGCCGCGCGCGATGTTCTGGCGATAGGCGTAGATGCGCTCGTGCACGTCGGCCATGAATTCGTGGAAATGCGCGCGACGCCGGTGCTCGACCGAGGCGTGCTGGAAGAACAGGTCCATCAGCATGGTCTTGCCGCGGCCGACCTCGCCATGCACGTAGAGCCCGTGCGGCGCCTCGTCCTTGTCGCCGGAGAACAGTCGGCTGAGCAGGCCCTGCTTGCGCTGCGGCTTGTAGGACTCAAGCCGCAGGTCGAGCGCCGCATAGGCCTCGGCAATTTCAGCCTGCGCCGCGTCCGGCTCGATCGCCCCGGATGCGATCTGGTCCTGATAGGCGTCGCGGAATGAGGAACTGGGCGTGGAGAGCATGGCCCTTTTCCGCCAGAGACGGGCGGAAATTGCAACTGGGTATTGGTGCGGTCCCGCCTTGCGTTCCGCTTTAGGTAGAATATACCTACTAAGGAACCAAGGAACCTTAATATGGCGTTGAGCATCAAGGATTCCGAAACGGAGCAATTGGCCCGGCGGTTGGCGCAATTGACCGGCGAGAACATCACGACGGCGACCAGGCGCGCGATCGAGGAGCGATTGCGCCGGCTGGGCGATCAGGCCCGCAGAGACGCGCTGCTGGAAGACATGGCCGAGATCAGGCGACGCTGGAGCGAAATGCGCGTCGTGGATGACCGCACGCCTGAGGAAATCCTCGGATATGACGAGCACGGATTGCCGCGCTGATGGTGATCGACACTTCGGCGATCGTGGCAATCGCCCTCAATGAAGACGATGCGCCGGAGATCGAAGCGCGGATCGCCAATGACCCGATCCGGCTCATCTCCGCGGCAACTGTATTCGAAACTGCGATGGTGCTTGAGGCGCGGCTTGGCGATGCAGGCGCACGCGAGTTCGATCTTTGGCTGCTCAAGGTCGGTGCCGAGATCATTGCCGTCGATGCCAAGCAGGCGGACGCCGCGCGACGTGGCTGGCGACGTTTCGGCAGAGGGCGTCACGCTGCCGGGCTGAACTACGGCGACTGCTTCGCTTACGCGCTGGCGGTGACGCGCGGCGAACCGCTGCTGTTCAAGGGCGAGGATTTTGCGAAGACCGATGTGCCTCGAGTCTGAGCGCGAGGGCGACCTTCACTCACACAGCTCGTAGGCGTCCTCGACCACATAGGGGCCGCCGCCGGTGGAGGCGCGGGAGGAGAACAAGACAAAACGCTCGGCCATGAAGGCCTTGCTCGGGAAGTAGCCGCGCAGCGAGAGATAGTCGGCGACGTCGCGGTCGGAGGCGTCGTGCAGCCGGGCCAGCGTGACATGCGGGATGAACTTGCGGCCTTCAGGGTCGAGGCCGATGCGCTGCATCATGCGCTCGAGCTCGGCCTGCAATTCCATCAGCGGCCTGCTCGGCGCAATGGTGGCGACCACCGCGCGCGGCTTGCGGCCGCCAAAACTCGTCAGCCCCTGCACCTTCACCTCGAACGGCTTGCGGTCGACGCGAAACAGCAGCGAGGCGATCTCGTTGGCGGAGACGCCGTCGATATCGCCGATGAAGCGCAGGGTGACGTGGTAATTTTCGGGATCGATCCATCGGGCGCCGGGAAGGCCGCCCCGCAAGTTGGAAAGCGACTGGCCGATCTCGGCCGGAATCTCCAAGCCCGTGAACAAACGCGGCATCGATCGACACTCCCGATGCTTGGATACGGCCCGACAGAACCATATCCGAATTAGAGCCGGCGACGAATCACCGGTACATTGATTCCTATCGCAGTTGTGTGACTCTGCGAAGCATTGCGCGCCCTACCCCGGTAAAACCCTGGGAATTAGGGTTAGCGCTGCCTGGTTTTCAACGCCGTTGCTCAGCGATCGTGCCAAGGAATGCCTCCACCGTGGGCATGATATTGCCGACGATGATGTCGACGCCTGCAGCGGTCGGATGAATGCCGTCGGCCTGGTTGAGCTTCGCGTCGGCCGCGACGCCTTCGAGGAAGAACGGATAGAGCGGCACGCCGAACTGTTTCGCCAGATCCGGATAAATCGAATTGAAGTGCGCCGCATAATCGGCGCCGTAATTCGGCGGCGCCACCATGCCGCATAGCATGACCGCGATCTTGCGCGCGCTGAGGCGCTGGACGATGTCGGTCAGCGCAGCCCGCGTCAGGCCGGGATCGATGCCGCGCAGCGCGTCGTTGGCGCCGAGCTCGACGATCACGCCATCGGTTCCGTCCGGCACCGACCAGTCGAGCCGGTCGCGACCGCCGGAAGAGGTGTCGCCGGACACCCCGGCATTGGTCATGTCGACCTCTATACCTTTGATTTTCAATGCCTTTTGAAGTTTTATCGGGAACGCCTCCTGGCCGGGCAGGCCGAGACCGGCGCTCAGGGAATCGCCGAGGACGACGAGCCTGATAGGCTTCCCGGCCGGCTTCCCTTCGGCCCATGCCGGCTGCGCGGCCGTCATCAGGGCGAACATCAACACGGCTAAGTGCATGAACAATCCGCAACGCCTCTCGACCGCGCCAGCGGACTTGCCATATGACCGGACCATGGACACTCGCATCGAATCCCCTCCGCTCGCCGCCGCCTCGGCGGACACCATCGCCATCTCCAACGTCAATCTCTCATTGGGCACGGGCGCGGCACGCGTTCACATCCTCAAGGATATCAGCCTTCGGGTGGCCTCGGGCGAGACCGTCGGCCTGATCGGCCCGTCAGGCTCGGGCAAATCCACGCTGCTGATGGTGATGGCGGGGCTGGAGCGTCCTGATAGCGGAGAGGTGGTGGTGGATGGCACGCCTTTCAATGCCCTCGACGAGGACGCGCTTGCCCGCTTCCGCGGCCGCCAGGTCGGCATCGTCTTCCAGTCCTTCCATCTGATCCCGACCATGACGGCGCTGGAGAACGTCGCCGTGCCGCTCGAGCTCGCCGGCAATCCCGACGCCGCAACGCGCGCGGCGCAGGAGCTGCAATCGGTTGGGCTCGGCGACCGCCTGCATCACTATCCGACGCAGCTCTCCGGCGGCGAGCAGCAGCGCGTCGCGCTCGCCCGCGCGCTGGCCCCGGACCCTGCGATCCTTGTCGCCGACGAGCCGACCGGCAATCTCGACGAGGCGACCGGGCAACAGATCGTCGACCTGCTGTTCACCAAGCATGCCGAGCGCGGCATGACGCTGGTGCTGGTCACCCACGATTCCTCGCTGGCGCATCGCTGCGATCGCGTGATCCGCCTGCGCTCGGGCCGCATCGACACGCAGTCGGCGCCGGCATGAGCGTGGCGAGCGAACCCTTCGCGAAGCCGAGCGGCGTCGCGCTGTCGCTGCGCTACGCACTACGCGAATTGCGCGGCGGCCTGCGCGGCTTCTACGTCTTCATCGCCTGCATCGCGCTCGGCGTGATGGCGATCGCCGGCGTCGGCTCGGTCTCCGCGAGCCTCTCCGACGGTCTTGCACGCGAGGGCCGCACGCTGCTCGGCGGCGACGCCTCCTTCATGCTGTTCCAGCGCGAGGCCAAACCCGAAGAGGTCGCCTTCCTGCGCTCGCGCGGCACCGTCTCCATCGTCGCGACCTTGCGCGGCATGGCGCGCTCGGCCGGGGGCCAGCTCGCGCTGGTCGAGATGAAGGCGGTGGACGATGCCTATCCGATGCTCGGACAGTTGACGCTGGCGCCGCCGCTGCCGCTGTCCGATCTGCTCAGCGAACACGACGGCGCATTCGGCGCTGCCGCCGATCCGGCGCTGCTGGCGCGTCTGTCGCTCAAGACCGGCGATCGCGTCACCATCGGCTCGGCGACGTTCCAGATCCGCAGCACCGTCGAGGCCGAGCCCGACAAGCTCGCCGGCGGCATCGGTTTCGGCCCGCGCTTCCTGATCAGCGAAGCGGGCCTGCGCGCCACCGGCCTGATCCAGCCGGGCAGCCTGGTGCGCTGGGTCTACCGGGTGAAGCTGCCCGACACCGCCAACACCGAGCGCGCCACCGAGGCCTTCATCCAGGCAGCGCGCGACGCCGCGCCGCAGGCCGGCTGGGAGATTCGCAGCCGCTCCAATGCCTCGCCTCAGCTCGAGCGCAACATCAATCGCTTCACGCAGTTCTTGACCCTGGTCGGGCTTGCCGCGCTGCTGGTCGGCGGCGTCGGCGTCGCCAATGCTGTGAAGAGCCATATCGACCGCCGGCTCGAGGTGATCGCGGCGCTCAAGGCCGTCGGCGCCACCGGGCGCGACGTGTTCGGCATCTATCTCGCGCAGGTCATCCTGCTCGCGGCGATCGGCTCGATCATCGGACTGGCGTTGGGCGCAGCGATGCCGTTCGCCATCGTCGGCCTGTTCGGAAAACTGCTGCCGCTGCCGGTGGTGCCGGCCGTGCATGCCGACGAGCTGGCGCTGTCCTTCGTCTACGGCCTCCTGACCGCGCTCGCCTTCGGCCTGTGGCCGCTCGGGCGGGTGCATGACGTGCCGGTGGCGGCGCTGTTCCGTGACATCATCAGCGCCGAATGGCACCGGCCGCGCCTTGGCTACCTCGTCCTGATGGGCGTCGTCATCGTCCTGCTCGTCGCGGTCGTGATCGGCCTGTCCTTCGACAAGCGCATCGCCGCGGTGTTCGTGGCCTCGTCCGTCGTCGTGTTCGCGCTGCTGCGCGGCATTGCCGCGCTGCTGATGGGCATCGCACGGCGGCTGCCGCGCACGCGCCTGCCGATGCTGCGGCTTGCGATCGCCAACATCCACCGGCCGGGCGCGCTGACGCCGTCGGTCGTGCTGTCGCTGGGCCTCGGGCTCGCCGTGCTCGTCACCATCACCCAGATTGACGGCAATCTGCGCCGCCAGTTCCTGGCGGCGCTGCCGGATCGCGCGCCGGCGTTCTACTTCATCGACATCCCGAGCACGCAAGCCGCCGAGTTCGACGATTACCTGCGCCGGATCGCGCCGGGCGCGCGGGTCGAGGACGTGCCGATGCTGCGCGGGCGCATCGTTGCCGCGCGCGGCGTCCGCGCCGAGGACCTCAAGCCTGCGACCGACGCCGAATGGGTGCTGCAGAGCGACCGCGGCCTGACCTATACCGCCGAGCTGCCGAAGGGCTCCAAGGTGGTCGAGGGCGAATGGTGGGGCGCCAACTATTCCGGCCCGCCCCTGGTGTCGATGGAAAAGAAGATCGCCGACGGGCTCGGCCTCAAGCTCGGGGACGAAATCGTGGTCAACGTGCTTGGCCGCGACATTCCGGCCAGGATCGGCAATCTGCGCAGCATCGACTGGCAGGGCCTCGGCATCAATTTCGTGCTGGTGTTCTCGCCGAATGCCTTCAGGGGCGCGCCGCATACCCATATCGCGACGCTGACCGAAGAGGGCGGCGCGGCCGGCGACGGCAAAATCATCAAGGAGGTCGCGGACGCCTATCCGATGGTGACGAGCGTGCGCGTGCGCGAGGTGATGGAGACGGTCGGCGCGGTCGTGACCAATCTGGCGCTGGCGATCCGCGGCGCCAGCGCGGTGACCCTGGTCTCGGCGATCCTGGTGCTGGGCGGCGCGCTCGCCGCCGGCCATCGCCACCGGGTCTACGATGCCGTGATCCTGAAGACGCTGGGCGCAACCCGGCTGCGGCTGCTCGGCGCTTATGCGCTCGAATATCTGCTGATCGGACTTGCCACCGCGGTGTTCGGCGTGTTCGCCGGCAGCATCGCCGCCTGGATGATCGTGACGCGGCTGATGACGCTGAGCTTCGTCTGGCAGGCCGGCAGCGCGGCCGGCGTGGTCGCCGCCGCCCTGGTCGTCACCGTCGGGCTTGGTCTCGCCGGAACGCTGCTGGCTTTGAACAAAAAGCCCGCCACCGTGTTGCGGAATTTGTGACAAATTGAAGCGGGTGCCAGCGCGGGAGCCGATTACCGGGATTCCCGCGATTAACCACGTCTGCCCGTCAGGTTCGCGTAAGGATCGCGCCCGAGGGCGACATTCGGCCGCGCGTGGACGGTTGCGGCGAATGTGTTAGTTTCCCACATATCAGATGGGTTCGGAGCTCGAATTGTTAGCCAAAATTAATGTCGGCTGGCATCGGTATCCGAGATAGAATTTGACGAACCGGCGGGCACGAAACCCCTCGCGCCAACCGGGCAACCAACGGGAATCGACCATGTCGGACCTAGACCGTAACTACGCTTCTCCTTTCGGCAGGGCCGCCGGGCGTGTTGACGCCGCGACGGTCGACGCCGGACTGCGCGCATACATGCTGCGCATCTACAACTACATGAGCATCGGCCTGGCCATCACCGGCCTGGCCGCGCTTGGCGTCTACATGGCTGCCGTGACCGACGTTCCGACCCCGGAAGCCGTCCGCGTCGGCAAGCTGTTCCTGACGCCGTTCGGCTACGCCATGTTCGTGAGCCCGCTGAAATGGCTGTTCATGCTGGCGCCGCTCGCCATGGTGTTCGTGATCTCCGCCGGCATCAACCGTCTGGCACCGTCGACCGCCCAGATCCTGTTCTGGGTGTTCTCGGCGCTGATGGGCATCTCGCTGTCGTCGATCTTCCTGGTGTTCACGCACACCTCGATCGTTCGGGTGTTCTTCATCACAGCGGCCACCTTCGGTGCGCTGAGCCTCTACGGCTACACCACCAAGCGTGACATGACCGGAATGGGCTCGTTCCTGTTCATGGGCCTGATCGGCATCATCATCGCGAGCCTGGTGAACCTGTTCCTGCAGAGCTCGATGCTGCAGTTCATCGTCTCGGTGGTCGGCGTGCTGGTGTTCGCGGGCCTCACCGCCTGGGATACCCAGCGGCTGAAGAACGAATACATCTACGGCTACGCCTCGGCCGGCGGTGACGTCGCGGAGCGTGCGGCGATCTCGGGTGCACTGTCGCTGTACCTGAACTTCATCAACCTGTTCACGCTGCTGCTGCAGCTCCTCGGCCAGCGCGATTAAAGCGGTGGACTGAGGCAACGACATCAGCCCCGGCCGAAAGGCCGGGGTTTTTGTTTGGACCGGGAGTGCCCATACACTCGGTGTCATCGCCCGCGAAGTGTTTAGACCGGAGACATAGCTGACACCTGTTCGGACACATCACTGACAGGTTGGTCATTGGTCAAGTCGATTGATGCGACCTGCCAGCTGGCAAAGAAGATGCCGTAGTGGCCATCGCGGTGGAGCGGCCTGACGGCCAGTTTTTCGCCGCAGAAGGCCTGGGGAACCTTCCACATTTGCCCCTTGAAGGCGATGTAGCTGCGCGTCGAGGAGACGGTGCGAACGGTCTCTCCAGCGTCATATTGGACCTTCGGCACACGCTCCGGCATGGAGCGAGAACTCGGCCGGTAGCGATCGGCGGGAATGCCCATGCCCAAGCTCTCGTGAGGCCGTTCCAGATTGTAGATCGTACGCCAGTCATCAAGGGCGCGCTGAACTTCCGCCAAGGTGCGGAATGTACGCAGGGCGAACACTTCCGCTTTCAAGCTGCGATGGAAGCGCTCGTTCTTGCCTCGGCCCTGAGGATGACGCGGCCTGGCATGGACGACCCTGACGCCGAGCTTGAGCAGCCACACCTTCAACGCGGTCCAGCGAGCGCCGGACGTGTCGCCCCAGGGAGAACCGTTATCGAGGTAGAAGGCCTCCGGCAGCCCATAGCGCCGGAAGGTGTCGGTCAGGTGTTTCTGCACATCAGGGCGCTGCTCGTTGGCGCAGGCCTTCAGACACAGGGCATAGCGCGAATGGTCATCGACCATCGTTAGCGGATGACATCGCCTCCCTCCGGCAAGCGGCATGTGGCCCTTGAAGTCCATCTGCCAGAGTTGATTGGGCGCATCCCTCTCGAAGCGGTGGCCTGAAGGGCTCGGTGCGGCCTTCTCGCTTGGCTTGATCCGCTCGTTCCGGCACAGAATCTCGTGGACCGTGGAAGGCACCGGCACAACCTGGCCGTCGCGCTTAAGGCAATGGGCAATCTTGCGCGCGCCCCAAGCCGGATGCCTGTCACGCATCGCCAGAACCTTCGCCTCGATCTCAGGCACGCTCCGCTTGGGCACGCTCTTAGGCCGGCGGGACCGATCCGCCAGTTCATGGTCTCCAGCCTGCCAGCGCCTCAGCCACTTGTAGCCAACATCAGGGCTGATCCCGAACCGTCGGCATAACTCCCGCCGGTTAGCTCCTTCCTGCAAGGCAAGCCGCACAAACTCGCGCCGCTGATCCATCACCGACACCTCGTTCCAGGGCATGGACGGCCTCCCGAATCGACCAATCCAGTCCAGTTTGATGTGTCAGCTATGTCTCCGAACACCTGTCAGTGATCTGTCCGGTCTAAACACTTCGCGGGTGATGACAGTTGAGTGTGGGGCCAACGACCCGCGATTACTGCACGCTCAGCGCGACGAACCGCAGCTCGCCGTCGCCGTTGGAGACCAGCAGCAGCACCGACTTCTTGCCGTCCTTCTTGAGCTGGTCGACCCGCTTCTGGATGTCGGCGCCGCTGGAGACGGCTTCCTGCGCCACCTCGACGATGACATCGCCTGCGGAGAGACGCTTCTCAGCGGCATCCGAATTGGCTTCGACATTGGTGACGACGACGCCCTTGACGCTATCCTTGATCTTGTAGCGCGCGCGCAGGTCCTTGCTCAGCGCGGCGAGATCGAGGCCGAGCGCCTTCTGCGTGACCGGCTTCTCGGGCGCGGGCTCGTCGGTCTTGACCGCGGCCTGCACCTTGTCGGGATCCTGCAGGCGGCCGAGCGTGACCTTCTTGGTCTGCTCCTCGCCCTTGCGGATGATGACGACGTCGACCTCCTTGCCGACCGCCGTATCGGCGACGACACGCGAGAGATCCTTGGGGTCCTTGACGTCCTTGCCGTCGAACTTGACGACGACGTCGCCCGGCTCGATGCCGGCGGGCTTGGCCGGGCCCTTGTCGTCGACGCCGGCGACCAGCGCGCCGCGCGGCGGCTTGATGTTGAGGCTCTCGGCGATCTCGTCGGTGACACTCTGGATGCGCACGCCCAGCCAGCCGCGACGCAGCTCGCCGAACTGGCGGAGTTGATCGACGACGCCCGCGACCGTCTTCGACGGCACGGCAAAGCCGATGCCGATCGAACCACCGGACGGCGAGATGATCAGCGTGTTGACGCCGATGACGTCGCCTTCGAGGTTGAACAGCGGGCCGCCGGAATTGCCGCGATTGATGGCGGCGTCGGTCTGGATGTAGCTATCATAGGGACCCGAGGAGATGTCGCGGTTCTTGGCCGAGACGATGCCGGCAGTCACGGTGCCGCCGAGGCTGAAGGGGTTACCGATGGCGACGACCCAGTCGCCGAGCCGCAGCTTGTCGGAGTCGCCGAACTTCACCGCGACGAGCGGCTTCGTCGGCTTGAATTTCAGCACGGCCAGGTCGGTCTTCTTGTCAACGCCGACGAGCTCCGCCTTGATCTTGGTGCCATCGTTGAGGATGACGTTGATTTCGTCGGCGTCCGCAATGACGTGGTTGTTGGTCACGGCGATGCCGGAGGTGTCGATGATGAAACCGCTTCCGAGCGAGTTGGTCTTGCGCGGCGGGCCGCTGCCGTTATCGCCGCCCTTGCTGCCGCCGCCGGGACCCTTGCGGTTCTTGAAGAAGTCGTCGAAGAACTCCTCGAACGGCGAGCCGGGCGGAAGTTGAGGCATGGTGTTGGCGCCGCCGCCCTTGGCCTCGACGGTCTGGGAGGTCGAGATGTTGACGACCGCGTCGATGACCTTCTCGGCGACGTCGGCGATGCCTTCCGGTCCGCGCGCCTGGGCCGGCGACCCAAACGCACCGAGAGCGCCGACGGCGAGCGCGGCCAACCCAAGTCGCAGGCGGATCGGGCGCAAGCGGGTCGGGGCGATGATGACAGCGGTCATTGTGATCTCCAGATAAAGAGGCGGCCCCGGGGACTCGACGATAAGGCTCGACGGCGAGATTCGGCCCAAGACTGCGCTCGAACGGGTGGACGGCGCAAGCGCGGTGCTTAACGGGGCTCGACAATCGGATAATACGGCGAAAGTCGGCCTTTCGCCTTCACTTTGGCGTAGGCGCGGCCCCTCAAACCGGCCGCCGCATCACCCAGATCAGGATCAATCCGGCGACCGCCGAGCCGATCCCCACCGCCCGCAGGACGTTGTCCGGCGTCGCAATTGCACTTTTCATGGCCTTGCGCATCCAGCTCGGGCTGGCCGCAAACATCAAGCCTTCCAGCACGAACAGGATGCCCAAGCCGATGAGGAAGTCGGCGAACGCGATGGACCTCATCGGATTGGAACCTTCCCTTGCGCCGTTCTGGTCTTGGTGAGGGGCGGCGCCAGCGCCGCCCTTGGGTTACGGCTTCGGAGCCTCGGCAGCCGCCTTGCCGGACGGGTTACCGAAATACCTGAAGAAATTGGAGTCGGGCCGCAGCAGGAAGCGGGTGTCGTTCGCCTTCAGCCCGTTCTCATAGGCGGACATTGACCGGTAGAAGGCGAAGAAATCGGCGTCCTTGCTGTAGGCTTCGGCGAACAGACGGTTGCGCTCGGCGTCGCCCGCACCGCGGGTCTGCTCGGCCTGCGAGTTGGCGTCGGCAATGATGACGGTCGCCTCGCGGTCGGCCTTGGAACGGATCTCCTGCGCCTTCTGGCCGCCCTGCGCGCGGAACTCGGCCGCCTCGCGCTGGCGCTCCGTCTTCATCCGGTCGTAGACAGCCTGGCTGTTCTGGTCAGGCAGGTCGGCGCGCCGGATCCGGACGTCGACGACCTGGATGCCGTAGCCCTCGGCCTCGCGGTCGAGCTGCTCGCGGATACGCTGCATCAGCTTCTCGCGCTCGTCGCGGACGACCGTGATGAACGTGACTTCGCCGAGCACGCGCCGCAACGCGGCGTTGAGCAGCGTGGTGAGCTGAAGGTTGGCGGCCTGGATCGAGCCGACGCTCTGATAGAAGCGCAGCGCATTCTTGATGCGGTAGCGCGCGAAGGCATCGACGACGAGACGACGGCGGTCGAAGGCGATGACTTCCTGCGACGGGTTCTCGAGATCGAGGATCCGCTTGTCGATGTTGATCACCGAATTCCACGGCGCCTTGAAGTGCAGGCCGGGGTCGGTGACGACGTCGACCGGTTCGCCGAACCGCAGCACGATGGTCTGCTCGGTCTGCTGCACCGTGAACAGGGACATGTAGGCCACGATCAGGACGATCAGGAGCCCGAGCAGCGAGACGATGCCTGTAACCGGAGACCTCATCGGCTGCCTCCGCTGGTCTGCTGGCCGGCGACAGGGGCCTTCTTGGACGTCAATTCGCCGAGCGGCAGATAGGGCACCACGCCCTGGCCCGAGGGGCCGCCGTCATAGACGAGCTTTTCCGAGCCGCCAAGCACGCGCTCCATGGTCTCCAGATAGATCCGTTCACGCGTCACGTCGGGCGCCTTCTTGTACTCTTCATAAACCTTCAGGAAGCGCGCACTCTGGCCCTTGGCCTCGGCGACCGCCTGCTCCTTGTAGCCTTCGGCGGCCTGGAGGATCTGTGCCGCGCGTCCGCGCGACTGCGGCACCACCTGATTGGCATAGGTCTCCGCCTCGTTCTGCACGCGCACCAGATCGGCTTGCGCGGCCTGGACGTCGCGGAAGGCGTCGATCACCTGCGCCGGCGGGTCGACCTTCTGCATCTGCACCTGGGTGATGAGGACGCCGGAGTTGTAGCCGTCGAGCGTCTTCTGCATCAGCTCCTGCACGCCCTGCTCGGTGAGATTGCGCGCGCCGGTCAGGATCGGCTGGATGTTGGAGCGGCCGATCACCTCGCGCATCGCGCTCTCGGCGACCGCCTTCACGGTCCCTTCCGGATTCTGGATGTTGAAGAGGAAGTCGCCGACGCCGTCCGGCTTGATGCGCCAGAGCACGGTGAAGTCGACGTCGACGATGTTTTCGTCGCCGGTCAGCATCAGGCTCTCCTCCGGCACGTCACGGATGGAGCGGCCGCGCCGGGCCGGATCGTCGATCAGCGTCATGCCAATGGAGATGGTGGAGACACGCAGCGCCTTGGGCAGCAGAACGGTCTCGATCGGATAGGGCAGATGGTAGTTCAGGCCGGGCTGCACGGTGCGGACATGCTTGCCGAAGCGCAGCACCACGCCGAGCTCCTCGGACTGGACGCGGAAGAAGCCCGAGAACAGCCAGATCGCGACGATGAACAGCAGGATGACGGTGATGCCGAGGCCGGAGAAATAGCCGCCCGGCATGATCTGCTGCAGCCGGTCCTGGCCGCGCCGCAGAAGGTCTTCCAGATCCGGCGGCCTCGGCCCGACCGGCTGCGGGCCTGTGCCCCAGGGTCCCTTCGGACCCGAGCCCCACGGGCCACCGCCCTGATTCTTCCACGGCATTCGACGCTCTCCTCGGCAGACCGGGACTAGAACTAACCCGGCCCGCATTGTCCGGTCCGGCTTTATAGGGGACAGCTAGGTCCCTTACAACGCAGCCTTAGCCGCCTTTCGAGCTAAGCTCGGGGGCGGAAAAGTCAATGTTAACATTGGCGAATGCGGTTAATGGCGCGGCCGCCGACGATATGTCACATAGGAGAAATCGGCGCTGTCGTCGGGTCCAGCGGGATGGCGGATACGCGACACCTCGTCCCAGACTGCGGTGTCGATCGCAGGAAAGCGCGTGTCGCCCTCGACCCTCATATGGACTTCCGTGATCTCGAGCCGATCTACGATCGGCAAGGTACGCACATAGACGTCGACGCCGCCGAAGATGATGATTTCCGTGACAGAGCGTCGCAGCGCGTCGCCCCGCGCAATATCGAAGGCGCTTTCGACGGATGTCGTGACGACCGCACCCGATGCGCGATAGTTCGGATCGCGCGTGACGACGATATTGGTCCGCCCGGGCAGCGGTCGCCGCAGGGACTCGAACGTCTTCCGTCCCATGATGAGGGGCTTGTTCATTGTCAGCGCCTTAAGGCGCTGCTGGTCCGCTTTCAGGCGCCAAGGAATGGTATTGTCGCGGCCGATCACACCATTCTCGGCAAACGCGACGATCAGCACGATCTCCATCAGGATCCGCTCCCAGCAAGGCGCGTCAGCGCGGGTCCGGTCACGCGGCAAAGCGTCCATTCGTCCATCATGACGGCCCCGAGCGATTTGTAGAACGCGATCGACGGCGCGTTCCAGTCCAGCACCGACCATTGCAGGCGCGACCAGCCGTTCGCGACGCATTCCTTCGCGAGATAGACCAGCAGCGCCTTGCCGAGACCTTTGCCGCGATGCGACGGCCGGACGAAGAGGTCTTCGAGATAGATGCCGTGGCGGCCGCTGAAGGTCGAGAAATTCAGGAACCACACCGCAAAGCCGGCCGGCTCCCCGTCCCACTCGGCAATCGCGCAAAAAAGCCGCGGATCGGCGCCGAACAGCGCGTCGGCGATGTCAGCCTCGGTCGCCTCGACCTCGTGCGAGAGTTTTTCGTAGTCGGCGAGCTCGCGGACGAAATCCAGAACGAGTCCGGCTTCGCCCGGACGCGCGCGGCGGATGTTCAGCGACATTGCTTTAAAGTGCTCGCATGATCTTATCGGAAAACCGCTCCACACTTTTCCGGATCATGCGTCAGACCGCGACTTCCGCCTTGATATGCGGATGCGGGTCGTAGCCGACGAGCTCGAAATCCTCGTAGCGGAAGGAGAAGATGTCCTTCACGTCGGGATTGATCCGCATCACGGGCAGTGCCCGCGGCGCGCGCGAGAGCTGCAGGCGCGCCTGCTCCAGATGGTTGGAATAGAGATGGGTGTCGCCGAACGAATGCACGAAGTCGCCGGGTTTCAGGCCGGTGACCTGCGCCACCATCATGGTGAGCAGCGCGTAGGAGGCGATGTTGAAGGGCACGCCGAGGAACACGTCGGCGGAGCGCTGGTAGAGCTGGCACGACAGCTTGCCGTTCGCGACATAGAACTGGAACAGGCAGTGGCAGGGCGGCAGAGCCATCTTGTCGACCTCGGCCGGATTCCAGGCCGAGACGATCAGGCGGCGCGAGTCCGGGTTGCGCTTGATCATGTCGACGACGCCCGCGATCTGGTCGATGCTGCGGCCGTCCGGCGCCGGCCAGGAGCGCCATTGATGGCCGTAGACCGGGCCGAGATCGCCATTGGCGTCGGCCCACTCGTCCCAGATGGTGACGCCGTTGTCGCGCAGATATTTGATGTTGGTGTCGCCCTTCAGGAACCACAGCAGCTCATGCACAATCGCCTTCAGCGGCAGCCGCTTGGTGGTCAGCATCGGGAAGCCGGCGGACAGGTTGAAGCGCATCTGGTGTCCGAACACCGACAGCGTCCCGGTACCGGTGCGGTCGGTCTTCTCGGCGCCGTCTGAAAGAATCCGCTCGAGCAGGTCCTGATACTGGTGCATGTGCGATGGTGCCTTTGGGGGAGGACGGCGAACTTAACGGCCGCCTCCGCGCTGCAACAGCGGCGATTCGCTGTTTGCACCAATTATACCCGGAAAAATGAGCACTCCGGGCGCAAACGACAAGGGGTGGAACCTGCGTTCCACCCCCGTCCTATCGTCTTGAAAAGGCTGACTTTACGGTGCCGGCTTGAGCACCGGGGTCCACTTCGCGATCTCGCTCTTCACGAGGGCGGCGAGCGCCTCCGGCGTCCGGTCCTTTGGAGCCGGGATGACGCTGCCGAGCTCGAGCAGGCGCTTGCGCACGGTCTCGTCGTCGAGCGCCTTGACGGCGGCCGCGTTGAGGCTCGCGAGAATCGCGGGAGAAGTTCCCTTCGGCGCGAACATCGCGTTCCAGGCCTGGGCCTGGAATGCCGGCAGGCCGGCTTCCGCCGTCGTCGGCACGTTCGGCAGCGAGGGATTGCGCTCGGGCGTTGCGATCGCATAGGCCTTGATGGTGCCGGCATTGATCTGCGGCACGGCATTGACGATCTGGTCGCACATGTAGTCGACCTGCCCTGCCACCAGCGCGTTCATCGCAGGACCCGTGCCGTTGAAGGGCACGCTGACCGGCTTGATGTCGAGGATCGAGTGCAAGAGCTCGCAGGACACGTGCGAGACCGAGCCGATGCCGGCATGCGCGGCATTCATCTTCTCGACATTGGCCTTCACATAGCTGACGAATTCCTTGAGATCCTTCGGCGGAAAGTCCTTGCGCGCCAGGATCAGGATCGGCGTGCCGGCGAGCAGCACGATCGGCTCGAAATCCTTTTCGGGATGGTAGGCGAGCTTCGGATAGAGCGGTACGGAGGCGGCGTGCGTGCCCATGTGCCCGGTAATCAGCGTATAGCCGTCATTGGCCGCGCGGGCGGCGCGTGCGGTCGCGGTGGTGCCGCCGGCACCGACGACGTTCTCGATGATGATGCTCTGGCCCAGCGTCTGCGCCATATGCGCTGTGACGATGCGCGAGATCACGTCGGTCGGGCCGCCCGCAGCGAACGGTACGATCATGGTGATGCTGCGCGCCGGATAGGTCTGCGCCTGGGCAGGTGCGACAAAGGCGCACAACGACGCGAGCGCCGCAGCACATGCGCCCGCAAGCGCGCGAATGGAAGTCATCGAGATCCCCTGGGACAAAAGAAAAATGCCGGCTACTTGGCCGGCATTCTCATTCACTAAGCGCTCAGTCAAGCCGTTCCGAATGCGGCGCGCCGACGCAGGGCGCGACGCATTAATTCTCCGATTCGGTGAACACCTCGTCGCGCTTGGCACGCAGCACGGGCAATACCGTCAGGATCAACAGACCCGCTGCGATCGCAAGCAGGACCGCCGACAGCGGACGCGTCAGGAACACGCTCCAGTCGCCGCGCGAGATCAGCAGCGCGCGGCGCAGGTTCTCTTCCATCAGCGGCCCGAGCACCATGCCGAGCAGCAGCGGCGCCGGCTCGAAATCATGCTTGATCAGCCAGTAGCCGACGAGGCCGAAGACGCCGGCGAGGATGACGTCGACCGGCGCGTTGTTCACCGAATAGATGCCGATCGCGCAGAAGATCACGATCGAGGGGAACATCAGCCGATAGGGCACGCGCAGCAATCGCACCCAGATGCCGACCAGCGGCAGGTTGATGATGATCAGCATCAGATTGCCGATCCACATCGAGGCGATCATGCCCCAGACGAGGTCCGGCTGCTTCTGCATCACCTGCGGACCCGGCACGATGCCGTGAATCGTCATCGCGCCTACCATCAGCGCCATCACCGCGTTCGGCGGGATGCCGAGGGTGAGCAGCGGGATGAAGGAGGTCTGCGCCGCGGCGTTGTTGGCGCTTTCCGGCGCGGCCACGCCCTCGATTGCACCGCGGCCGAATCGCTTCGGATCCTTCGCGATCTTCTTCTCGAGCGTGTAGGCCGCAAACGACGCGATCACCGCGCCGCCGCCCGGCAGGATGCCGAGGATCGAGCCGAGCACGGTGCCGCGCAGGATCGCGGGCGTCGAGTCCTTCAGATCCTTTCGGGTCGGCATCAGGCCGGTGATCTTCTGCTGCACGAGATCGCGGTTCATCTCGGCGCCGGCGTCGAGATTGCGGATGATCTCGGCGAAACCGAACACGCCCATCGCCACCGTCGCAAAGCCGAGGCCGTCGGCGAGCTCCGGGATGTTGAAGGCCATGCGCGAGGCGCCGGTTTCGATGTCCGAGCCGACCATGGACAGCAGCAGTCCGAACACGATCATCGCGATCGCCTTCAGCACCGAGCCCTTGGCCAGCACCACCGCGAAAATCAGGCCGAGCACCATCAGCGAGAAATACTCGGCCGGACCGAAGGCGAGCGCGAGCTTGGTCAGGGGCGCGCCGAGCACGGCGATGAGGACGGTCGCGACGCAGCCGGCGAAGAACGAGCCGATCGCCGCGATCGCCAGCGCCGGGCCGGCACGGCCCTGCTTGGCCATCTGGTGGCCGTCGATGGCGGTGACGACCGACGTCGCCTCGCCTGGAATGTTGACCAGGATCGAGGTGGTCGAGCCGCCATATTGCGCACCGTAATAGATGCCCGCGAGCATGATCAGCGCGCCGACCGGCGGCAGGCCGAAGGTGATCGGCAACAGCATCGCGACGGTCGCGATGGTGCCGATGCCCGGCAGCACGCCGACCAGCGTGCCCACGAGGGCGCCGATCAGGCACATCAGCAGGTTGACCGGCGAGAACGCGACGACGAAGCCGTGAGCGAGGTTGGCAAAGAGCTCCATAAACACCCTCACTGAGCCAGGAAACGCGGGAACATCGGCATCGGCAACCCCAGCACGTATGGGAACAGGATTGCGCAGCCGAGCGTCAGGCAGGCGCCGACGATGGCGGCCTCCATCCAGCGCGTTTCATGCGAGCCGAACGCCGCAATCATGAAGCTGGCGAAGGCCGAGACCACGAGGCCGAGCGGCCGGATCGCGAGCGCGAAGAACAGGATCGAAGCCATCACGAACAGCGGCCCGCGCCAGGAATAATGGGCCATCGCCGGCCCGTCGCTCAGGAGGCCAGTCAAGGCGATGCCGGCGGACAAGGCGACCAGCAATCCGCCGAACATCCGCGGCGCGGTGCCGGCGCCGAAGGAGAAGCCGCGCATGCCCTGCAGATCGCTCGAGGCCCACAGCGCGAACAGCGCCAGCGCCATCAGAATGACACCGCCGACATAGTCCTGGGCGGACCTGATGGTCATGAACAGCGTGACGATCGCAACGACAAACAGCGGATAGGAATAGATCAGCGCCAGCAGCACGTCGGACGACGTCTTCTTGGTCTCTCCGCCAAGCGAACCAAGCAACGCACCGGGAGCGCCCGCGAGCAGCGCGGTGGCGTGGCTGACCAGGACCGTTACCGGCCCGCGCCCGGCGCCCCATCCGGGGATCGTGCCGATCGACCAGATCAATTCGAAGATCTGCGGCGCCAAGGCCAGCAGGCAGAAGCCGAGCGCCACCGATGTATTTCTTGTGGCTGTCGCCGAGTGGCCCATTGTGTCGGCCATGCATGTCTCCTCCGTGACCCGTAAGTCACGAGCATTGTTGTTCTAATCGGCTGGAAGGGATCCCCGGCCCGGCTCCCTGCCTAGCGATTTTCGTCACACAATGCCAGCAAAACCCAACACGCCTCCGGCCAGCAGCAGCCAGAGCGGATTGAGGCGCGAGACGGCGGCGATCACGGCAACCGTCGCGGTCAGAAGCAGCGCAGCAATCGTGCGGTCGGTCGCCTGGGCCAGGATCAGAGCGCTCGCCGCCATCAACCCGATCGACAACGGAACCAGTGCGGCCTGGATCAGGCCCGGCCAGCGCGACTGGCTGGGCCGGTTCAGCAGCCGACTGACGTAATAGGCAAGCAGCGCCGTCGGCAGGCACATCGCCAGCGTTGCCGCCAGGGCACCGGGAATGCCGGCAACCGCGTAGCCGATTAACGTCACGATAAGCACGTTGGGACCGGGCGAGAGCTGCGCGATCGCATAGGCATCCGCAAACTGCTTGTCGGTCATCCAGTGATGCACCTCGACCGCGATGCGGTGCATCTCGGGCACCGCCGCCGCCGCACCCCCGACCGCAAACAGCGACATAAGACCAAAGGTGGAGATCAACGCCCAGATCGGATGCTCGCTGTTCATGCTGCTACCTTCCGCCGCATCCAGAATGTGACGCCGATGCTGACGGGGATCGCGACCAGCAGCACCGCCTGGAGCGGCAGGCGGAGCATGCCGATGGCTACGAACACGCCGAGCATCAGGATGAGCGCCAGGACATCCATCCGCTTCAGCAAGGGCGTTATCATCCGGAACACCACCGCGATCAGCAGGCCCACCGCCGCGCAGGAAATGCCCGCGAGGATGCGGCGGAGAACCTCGACGTCGCCGAACCGGGCATAGATGATCGCAAGCAGGGTCATGATCACGGTCGGCGGCAACAGCAGCCCGGCGAAGGCGGCGATCCCGCCCGCGATCCCGCGCAGCCGCGCGCCAAAGACCATCGACAGATTGACGATGTTGGGCCCGGGCAGGAAGTGGCAGAGCGCAAAGGTCTCGTTGAACTCGTCCGCCGTCATCCAGCGGTGCTGCTCGACGATGGCGTGCCTGGCGAACACCAGGACCCCGCCGAAACCGGCCAGCGACATCCGGGCGAAGGCCAGGAACAACGCCGGCAAACCGGGCGCAGGGCCGTGGGCGGCAGGGAGATCCGGCTCTTGATCCGAATCTTGGACGGCCGGTGCTGAATCCGGGGACATGTCAGGAGCTTAGAACGCCGGCTGCGGCGGGGCCAAGATCATGCCGGGGACCGCCCGGAACCTATCCCAAGAGAAGCTCGGGATCACCGCGCGAAACCTCTGTTTTTTGAAACCTTTGCCCCCTATATTGGGGGTGCCGGTTCGCCGGCTATGGAAATAAACGGTCGTCGCAATAAACCATTCGGACCCGGGGGCGGTACCCGGCGCCTCCACCAAAGCTCATCTGAGACACCCAGGCGTGAGCTTTGGCGGGGGCGAAATAGGATCGACGAGGGCGTAAAGGACGTGCTTTTTCCCGGTATTGTTCCGCCGTTATCGGGCTACTGCAATAGTTGCCAACGACAACTTTGCTCCGGTTGCTCAGGCTGCGTAACGCAGTTTGAAAGACCACTCTAAAGTCCTAGCGGGTTAAGCTCCGTTAGGCGGGGTTCGGAGGCACCTGGCAACAGAAGCCTCCACTTGCCTCTTATTTCCTCCCCGGCGGGGACTCCTGCTGACCCGTCAGGCGCGGTACTATTGCGGCTTGGCGAGTCGGGCCGGCAGGACCCGGCATCCCGGGATGCAACAGGACCACCATGGCGACCGATCATATCCGATACGATGTGCTGGCCCGCGACGCGTTGCGCGGCGTGCTGCGGAAGGTACTGACCGATGCCGCAGCCCATGGATTGCCGGGCGAGCATCATTTCTTCATCACCTTCGTATCGGAGGCCGAGGGCGTAAAACTGTCGCAGCGGCTGCTTGCGCAATATCCCGAAGAGATGACGATCATCCTGCAGCACCAGTTCTGGGACCTCGTCGTGCTCGAGGACCGTTTCGAGGTCGGCCTGTCCTTTGGCGGCATCCCGGAGCGGCTGGTGGTGCCGTTCAGCGCGATCAAGAGCTTCCTCGATCCGTCCGTCAAATTCGGCCTCCAGTTCGACACCTCCGACGTCGCCGAGCCGGCAACCGAGACCTCGGCCGCGGCCCCTGCCCCTGCGGCCGTGCCGGCACCGGCCGCCGAAAACGCAGAGACTGCCGAGGAGCCGACCCCGCCGAGCGCGGGTGGCGCCGAAGTCGTGCGGCTCGATCGTTTCCGCAAGAAATGATCCAGGCGGGCATGACGCCCGCACGCACGATCAAACTGCCTATATAGAAGAGCACATGAAGAGGCGGTGCGGCTTTCGCGCGGCAGAATGGATGTGCTCATGGCCAAGACTTTACGCGTCAAGACTTCGCGTTCCAA
Organism: Bradyrhizobium diazoefficiens; assembly: GCF_018131015.1. GTDB lineage: Bacteria > Pseudomonadota > Alphaproteobacteria > Rhizobiales > Xanthobacteraceae > Bradyrhizobium > Bradyrhizobium diazoefficiens_B. Next base: position 146,559 of record NZ_JAFCJJ010000012.1, on the reverse strand, counting down.
CGCTTCGCGTTCCAAGACGACCCGCATCGAGACCGACAGTTTCGGTCCGATCGAGGTTCCCTCCGATCGCTATTGGGGCGCGCAGACCGAGCGTTCGCGGCAGAATTTCCGCATCGGACAGGATCGCATGCCGATCGCGCTCGTGCATGCGCTCGGGATCGTCAAGCTGGCCGCCGCACAGACCAACCGCGAGCTCGGCCTGCTCGACCAGCGCCGCACCAGTGCCATCACCCGCGCCGCACGCGAGGTGATCGACGGCAGTCTCGACGACCATTTCCCGCTGGTGGTTTGGCAGACCGGCTCGGGCACGCAGACCAACATGAATCTCAACGAGGTGATCGCCAACCGCGCCAACGAGCTGCTCGGCGGCGAGCTCGGCACCAAGAAGCCGGTGCATCCCAACGATCACGTCAACATGAGCCAGTCGTCGAACGACTCGTTTCCGACCGCGATGCACATCGCCGCCGCCGGCCGCATCACGGCCGATCTCGTTCCGGCGCTCGGCGAGCTGCAGCGTGCGCTGCGCCAGAAGGAGAAGGAGTTCGCGAAGATCGTGAAGATCGGCCGCACCCATACCCAGGATGCGACGCCGCTGACGCTCGGCCAGGAGTTCTCCGGCTATGCCGCGCAGGTCGAGAGCGGCATCGCCCGTCTCAAGGTCGCGGTGAAGGATCTCTATCCGCTGGCGCAGGGCGGCACCGCCGTCGGCACCGGCCTCAACGCGAAGCCGCGCTTCGCAAAACTATTCGCTATGCACGTTGCTGGGATTACCAAGCTCCCCTTCACCAGCGCCGCCAACAAATTCGAGGCGCTGGCCTCAAACGATGCCTATGTGCTGGCGCACGGCGCCATCAATTCGGTCGCCACGGGCCTGTTCAAGATCGCCAACGATATCCGCCTGCTCGGCTCCGGTCCGCGCTCGGGCCTCGGCGAGCTGATTTTGCCGGAGAACGAGCCCGGTTCCTCGATCATGCCGGGCAAGGTCAATCCGACGCAGTGCGAAGCCATGACGATGGTGTGCTGCCAGGTGTTCGGCAATCACACCGCGATCACGGTCGCAGGCAGCCAGGGCCATTTCGAGCTTAACGTCTACAAGCCCGTGCTTGCCTACAATATGCTGCACTCCATCCGCCTTCTGGCCGATGCCGCGCGGTCCTTCACCGAGCACTGCGTGAGCGGGATCCGCGCCGACGAGAAGCGCATCGGCGAGCTGATGAACCGTTCGTTGATGCTGGTGACCGCGCTCGCCCCCAAGATCGGCTACGACAATGCCGCCAAGGTGGCCAAGACCGCCCATGCCAACGGCACCACGTTGAAGGAGGAGGCGCTCCGGCTCGGCCTGGTCTCGGCGGACGAGTTCGAACGCCTGATGCAGCCGGAAAAGATGACGCGGCCCGGATGAATTCCGAATTCCGATAGTGATCCGTAGTGATACGGTGCCCCGAAGCCCATAATTATGAGGTTTAAAGGCCGGGACTTGATTACCGTCAATGTATTGGGGAGGGCGCGTGCTACGCCCCCCTTCTGCCCTTGGCAGATTAGTTCATTGCTCGATGGCCCCATAGGCCGATTGACGAGGACGGTCGAATGACGATCAAGTCTAGCGGGGCGCATCGCGGCACCCTGTTTCTGACAGTTTCGTCCAACCTGAAGAGGAGCGGATGATGGAGACGCGGCATGGGGAACGTCATCAACCTGAACCGTTTCAGGAAGCGCGCCGAGCGGGAAGCCTCGGCGAAGCAGGCGGACGTCAACCGAACGAAGTTCGGCCGCACGAAGGCGGAGCGGTCGGCGGAGCAGACGCGCGCGGACCAGGCGAAGGCGCATCTGGACCAGCACCGGATCGATCACGAGGATCAGCCATGAAGTCGCCCGTCGTGAAGCGTTCCATCGTCGTCGCCGGGCACAAGACCAGCGTCAGCCTGGAAGAGGCGTTCTGGAACGGCATGAAGGAGATTTCGGGCCTGCGCAACATGACGCTGTCCGAGCTCGTCGGCGAGATCGACGGCAACCGCCAGCAGGGCAATCTGTCCTCGGCGATTCGCCTGTTCGTGCTGGACTATTTCAAGAGCCGCGCGATTGCCGTGCAGCCGGAGAAGGTCCCGGCCCAGTAGGCGTCGGGGCATCGCCCCGGCGCGCCCGGACCGGCACCCCTGGTGCCGGTAGTTTAAAATCACTCTAAGGTGCATTCCCAGCGAGCGAGTGCGCTTGACCTCGATGCCCGGCGTTGAAAATACAGGGCATGACCGACACAAATGATACGCGTTCGCAAATGCCGCTGGGCCTCGCCCAGCGCGGCTACACCGGCGTCATCCAGCGCCTTTCCGCTGGGGACGCGGGCTCGGCGCTCTCGGACATGGAGCTCGAGAGCCGCCTGATCGAACTCGGCTTCGTCGAGGGAGCCCGGGTCGAGGTCCTGCACGAGGGTCTGGTCGGGCGCGACCCGATCGCCGTGCGGGTCGACAGCATCACCATCGCAGTGCGCCGGCGCGAAGCCATGGCCATCATCGTCGCTTGAGAAGAGCGGCCGGACCACTGACCCCGGACCTGTGATCCCATGGAAGCACCCCTGCTGCATCTCGCCCTGGTGGGCACGCCAAACAGCGGCAAGACCTCGCTGTTCAATGCGCTGACCGGCAGCCGGCAGAAGGTCGCGAACTATCCGGGCGTCACCGTCGAGCGCAAGGAAGGCTTCTTCGTCACGCCGCTGGGACGCCAGGTCTCGGTGGTCGACCTGCCCGGCACCTATTCGCTGCGCGGCCGCAGCCCGGATGAAGAGATCACCCGCGACTTCGTGCTCGGCAAGGCGTCCGGCGAGACCCTGCCCGACCTCGTGCTGTGCGTGGCCGACGCGACCAATTTGCGGCTGACCATCCGCCTGCTGCTCGAGCTCAAGCGCACCGGCCGGCCGCTGGTCCTGGTGCTCAACATGTTCGACATCGCGACCCGCCGCGGCATCACCGTCGACGCGGCTCGCCTCGCCAAGGAACTCGGCGTGCCCGTGGTCACCTCGATCGCGGTGCGCAAGGGCGGCACGAGCGACCTGCTGAAGCTGACCGACGAGATCTCGGCCAAACTCGCCGCCGAGCCGCAGGACAACAACTGGCGGGCGCTGAGCGTCGCCGAGCTGCGCGCCACCCAGCGCGAGGCCGACCGCATCATCGCCGACTGCGTCAGCCTGCCTGCTCGCCCCGACACCTGGACCGCGCGGATCGACGCCGTGGTGCTGCATCCCGTCGGCGGCCTCATCGTGCTGGCGGTGATCCTGTTCGTGATGTTCCAGGCGGTGTTCGCCTGGGCGCAGCCGCTGATGGAGCTGCTCAAGTCGGGCTTCGACCTGCTCGGCGAGCTCGTGCACGACACCCTGCCCGCCGGCCTCCTGCAGAGCTTCCTGCAGAACGGCGTGATCTCCGGTGTCGGCAGCGTCATCGTGTTCCTGCCGCAGATCATCATCATCTTCCTGTTCATCCTGCTGCTGGAAGATTTCGGCTACATGGCGCGCGCCGCGTTCCTGATGGACCGCATCATGGGCGGCGCGGGATTGCACGGCCGCGCCTTCATTCCGCTGCTGTCGAGCTTCGCCTGCGCCATCCCCGGCATCATGGCGACGCGGGTGATCGACAACAAGCGCGACCGGCTGACCACGATCCTGATCGCGCCGCTGATGACCTGCTCGGCGCGCATTCCGGTCTACACGCTGATCATCTCGGCCTTCATTCCGGCCAGGGAGGTCTGGGGCTTCATCAACCTGCAGGGCCTCGTGATGTTCGGCCTCTACCTCACCGGCATCGTCAGCGCGCTTGCCGTCTCGTTCCTGATCAAGTTCTTCATGCTGCGCGACTATGCGCCGGCGCCGTTCATGCTCGAGCTGCCCGACTACAAGATGCCGCGCGCCAGATCGATCGCGATCGGCATCTTCACGCGCGCCATGATGTTCCTGCAGCGCGCCGGCACCACGATCTTCGCCATGATGGTGCTGATCTGGTTCCTGGCCTCATTCCCGCAGCCGCCGGCGGGCGCGACCGAGCCCGCGATCGACTTCAGCCTCGCCGCCATCATCGGCAAGGCGCTCGAACCCCTGCTCGCTCCCGTCGGCTTCAACTGGCAGATCGCCGTGGCGCTGATCCCCGGCATGGCGGCGCGCGAGGTCGCGGTCGCGGCGCTCGGCACCGTCTACGCCATCGAGGGCGGCAAGGAGGCGGCCGAGCAGATCGGCCAGGTGCTGGCGACGAAATGGTCGCTTGCGACGGCGCTGTCGATGCTCGCCTGGTACGTGTTCGCCCCGCAATGCGCCTCCACCCTCGCCGTGATCCGGCGCGAGACCGGAAGCTGGACCTGGATGGCCGTGACCTTCACCTACATGCTGGTGCTGGCCTATGCGGCGAGCTTCGTGACCTACAATGTCGCGGTCGCGCTCGGGGCGGGATAGGTCTCGAAACTAAAATCACGAAAACAACCCCATGCACTGATGACGGGGGATGCCGGGCTTTCGGCCGCCGGACGCCGCGAAGCCGTTGACACGTCGGACAAAACGACGCCACGCGCGCACGGGAACCGGCGACCAGTTTGCCGGCCCTCAAGGCGCGCTGAGTTGGCGCAATCCTGCTGCCGCGGACCAGCGGAGCAAGCCTCGTCAATCACCTTCCTTCCTGAATCTGATCAGGCTGAACGGGCCAGCCCCGATCGTTGCTTCGAAGGCGAAGCCGGCCAGGGCCGCGAGCCTGCAATACGCGGCCTCGGTGCGTTCGCAACCGCCGAGTCCGCGAAGCATGTTGAGGTCGCTCATGACGCAAGACAGGTCGTCGGGCTTCGTCATGGCGCGTTCCGGCATGATCCGCTCGATCAGAATGAGTGTCCCACCAGACGGCAAGGCATGCCTGCAGTTGCGCAGAATGACCGCGCAGCGGTCGTCCTTCCAATTGTGAATGATGCTCTTCATCAGGATGGTGTCGGCGCCGCTGGGGACCGCTTCGAAGAAGCTGCCCGCGACGAACCTGCAGCGGCCGGCGATGCCGAGCCGATCGAAATGCGCGCTCGCATCTGCCTCGCAGCGCGCGAGATCGAAGGCAATGCCTTCAAGATGCGGGTGGCGCTGCAGGACGCCCCCAATCAATTCACCGGTGCCGCCGCCGACATCCATGACGAGGCGCGCGGCCTGGAAGTCGTATGCCGCCACGAGCTTTGGAACGATGCTCCGTGTGAGGCTGACCATCGCCGCGTTGAAGCGGCGGGTCCATTCCGTCGCCTCGCCCGTCACGGCGTAGCGATCGTCGCCGCCACCGCGCAGTTGCGTCGCCGTCTTCCCGGTGCGAACGGAATCGATCAGCCCGCTCCAGGATTGCGCGAGCGTCTCGCCCTCGAACAGAACCCAGTCCTTGAAGGATGGCTCGGCGCGCGCGTCGAGTTGCCGGCCGAGATCCGTTATGGCGAAGCGGTCCTCCCCGACATGGCTGCAGAGGCCAAGTGCCGTCAGCGCAACGAGCAGCCGGCCCAGCGCCGCCTCGTCGGCGGACACAAGACCTGCAAGTTCGGCCGCTGATTTCGTACCATCACCGATGGCCTCGGCGAGACCGAGCTTCGCCGCCGCATGGATCACCGCGGTGATGCGATGCGACTGCACGAGATCGAGCACGGATACTGGCCGGCCCATATCTGCCTCCCCTAATTTGTCGGGTTCAATCGGTTGGGGCGAACCCCGTTGTTTGCACGATCGCCCTCCAACGGTCGGACTCCGATGCGATCAGCCGGGCGAAATCACCCATGGCAATCGCCTCGGGCTCGACGATCAGCTTCGCCATGCCGGCTCTCACCTCGTCGTTGCGCAAAGCGCCCTGGATTGCTGCACTCAGCCTGTCGACCGTCGGCGGCGGCGTCTTCGCCGGCACGAAAAACCCCATCCATGTGAGATCCTCGAGGGCCGGATAGCCGGCCTCAGCCACGGTCGGCACCGCCGGAACGAACGGGGAGCGGCGCGGTCCGGTGGTCGCCAGCGCACGAAGATCGCCGGACTGGACGAGGCCAAGCGAGGTGCCAATCGGCATCAGGGCCGCCGCAATCACGCCCTTGGTCACATCCTGGATGGCGTTTATCCCCTGATAGGGCACATGAAGAAATTCGAAGCCCGCACTCCGGCCCAGCATCGTCCCGAGAAAGTGCAGCGAGGTTCCGATGCCCGGCGTGCCGTAGGTGGCAAGGTTCGGATTGGCGCGACACCAGGTGACGAAATCCGCGACCGTCCTGACCTCCGCTGGCACCTTCGGACCGATGGTGAGAAAGGCAGGGGTCGAGGCCAAGGTCGACACCGGCGTGAAATCGCGCGGCTGATATCTCAACGTCTTGTAGATATGCGGAAACAACGTCATGAAGCCGAGCGGCGCCATCAACATGACCGATCCGTCGGCTGCGCTGGTCTTCACCGCCTCCACCGCGATGCGACCGGCGGCGCCCGGGCGGCTCTCGACCACAAAGGTTTCCGCATAGTCGCCCATCTGGCCGGTCGCGAGCCGCGCCAGCGCGTCCATCAGACCGGGGGTGGTGGTGGTCAGGATATGCGCCGTCTTCAGCAGCGGCTGCGCCACCGCCCGAGGCACGCGACATAGATTGCAAAGCGCAAGACTTGCGCAGCCGGTCAGCACATGACGACGCGTGATCATCACCTGTCTCCTGCCAATCCAGCCGCACCCGGCCTTCACTTGTATCACCGGACGACCGCCGGGCTTTGTCGCCGGCTTACTTTTTCCTTAGCGGCAGCTTATTCTTTCGGTCGACGGATCTCGGCGATCGCCCCGCGGGGAAGTAACTTGCTTTATTTCTTTGACAATCTTTCGCTCGATACCGATCGACGCGAGCTTCGTCGCGGAGCCGAGACGATCACCATCGCGCCGCAGGTGTTCGACCTGCTCGGCTATCTCATCGGCAACCGCGAGCGCGTCATCAGCAAGGACGATCTGATCCGCGTGATCTGGCAGGGACGCGCCATATCGGACGTCGCCCTGACCACGTGCCTCAACGCCGCGCGGAAGGCAATCGGCGACACCGGGGAGGAGCAGCGCCTGATCAAGACGTTTCCGCGCAAGGGTGTCCGCTTCGTTGCGACGGTGCGGGAAGCATCGCCGACCGCAGCCGTCGCGTCCGCGCCGGGCCCCGCCGCGGGCAAACCGCGGCTCGTGGTGCTGCCGTTCGCCAATCTCAGTCCCGACCCCGCGCAGGATTATTTCGTCGACGGCGTGACCGAGAGCCTGACTGCGGATCTGTCGCGCGTGGCCGGCATTTTCGTGATCGGTCGCAACACCGCCTTCACCTACAGGGGACGGCATGTCGACTTGAAGCAGGTGGGCCGCGAACTCGGCGTTCACTACGTGCTCGAGGGCTCGGTGCAGCGCGCCGGAAGCCGGATGCGCATCAACGTCCAGCTCATCGATACCGAGAATGGCAGCCATTTATGGGGTGAACGCTTCGACAAGGAGATCGCCGACCTCTTCGACATGCAGGACGAGATCGGGGCCCGCCTTGCCAATCAGCTCGGAACGGAGCTCGTCACCGTGGAGGCGTCGCGCGCCGCACGGACGCCGCATCCGGATTCGATGGACCTGTATTTCCAGGGAATGGCGTATCTGCATCGCGGAACCGATCCTGCGAGTCTATCACAGGCGCGGACCTTCTTCGAGCAGGCCCTCCGCCTCGACGCAGGGAACGTCGAGGCCATGGTGGGCATGGCCGACGTCGATACCATGCGAGCAACATCCATGCTGATCGACCGCAGAGCGCCCTTGCGGGTCGTCGAGGAATTCCTGACCAGGATACTTGCCAAAACGCCCAATCACGCGAGAGCGCATTGCCTGATGGGCGTCGTCCAGATTTTCACGAAGCGCGCCGCGCCGGGCATTGCCGAATGTGAGCGCGCCCTGGCGCTCGATCGCAATCTCGCCACCGCCCATGCCTGGATCGGGCTCGGCAAGTGCAACCTCGGTCGGGCCGAGGAGACCGAAGGCCACATCATGGAGGCTTTCCGGCTCTCTCCCCGCGACCACAAGGCCTCGTCCTGGATGAATACCGCTGGCGTCGCGCAATCATATCTCGGGGCCGACGAGACGGCCGTCCACTGGTTCAAGCGATCAATCGAGGTAAACCGGAACATTGCCCCGTTCGTTCATTTCTTTCTCGGCGCCGCGCTGGCAAACCTCGGATGCATCGAGGAGGCGCGGACATGGGTGCGCGCCGGGCTTGGCCTCGATCCCCATTTCAGCGTGGCCCAATTCCACCTCAGCTCGCCGACCGACCACCCGACCTGCCTGGTTCAGCGGGCGAGGATTGCCGACGGCTTGCGCAAGGCAGGACTTGCGCCGACGTGAATTCGACGTCGCGGTTGCGGCCGTCGCTGGCAGGAAGCGGTGATTATGCATATGGACCAGTTCAGCACCGAGCGACTGACCGCCGAGAGGCTGCGCGAAGATCATCTCGCCGGCTTCGTCGATCTGCACCTCGATGTCGAGGTGTCGCGCTATCTCGGCGGCGTGCGCTCGCCGGAGGTCACCAAAACCTATCTCGCGGTCAACATGGAGCATTGGGACCGGCACGGCTTCGGGCTCTGGGCGTTGCGGACGCGCGATGGCGCGTTCGCCGGGCGCGCGGGGCTCCGGCACATCCTCGTGGACGGCACGGACGAAATCGAGATCGCCTACACGTTCAGGCGTGGTCTCTGGGGCCAGGGGCTTGCGAGCGAGATTGCGACGGTGCTGACGGATATCGGGCTCTCGCAATTGGAGCTGCCCTCCCTCATCGGCCTGGTCCTCGTCGGGAATGGCGCATCCTGCCGCGTGCTGGAGAAGTCGAACTACCTGCTGGAGAAGAGCACGACGCATCGCGGCGAGGACGTCGTGATCTACCGCGCACGAGTGTGAGCACCAACTCTGGATCGTCCGCCATGCAACGTGTCGTCATTCTCGGGAGAGGAGCCGCGGGAAAATCGACCTTCGCGAGAAGGCTCGGAGGGATGACTGGCTTGCCGGTTCTTGAGCTCGACAAGCACTTTTGGCAACCGGGGCTGGTCCCTGTGCCGCGAGAGATGGATCGAAATTCAGCAAGGGCTCGCGGATCAGGAGCGCTGGATCATGGACGGTGATCTTGGCAGATACGACGTGCTTGGCGTGCGGTTGCAGGCCGCCGACACGGTGATCGTTCTGGACTTCGGTTTCTTTCTCTGCCTCACGCGCGCAATTCGCCGTTCGAAAGAACGAATGGACTTCTGGTGGTGGTTGTCGACCTGGCGGTGGATCGAGCGTCCGAAAATCAAAAGGGCGATCATCGAATACGCCGCCCGGGCGGACGTAAGCATGCTTTCAGATCCTGAAGAACTGGAGCGGTTTCTCTCCGGCGCGTAATTTCGACTGCTGGGCCCCTCAACGGACCCGGGCCAGCGTCGGCAAAGCGGACGACACGCGATCCGTGTCCGGCTTCCCTTCCGTCAAACAAAAGCCCCGGCGATGCCGGGGCTTTTGGGTCAGGGAAAGCCCTGGCCGTCAGTAGTGGAAGTGGATCAACGGCTGGTCGGCGTCAGCAACCTTCGAGGGCGAGTTCTCGAACGTCACCAGCTCCTACGCCGGCAAAGGCGTGCTGCGCTACACCTGGTGAGGTCCGCCAGCGGAACGCAGTTCCCTGCTCCTGCGCACCACAACACGAGCGCACCTGAACAGCCATTCAAGAAAGTTTCTTCCCGGTTCCTGCAACGGGCCACGGCGGCAGCCGTTGACCCCGCGACGATGCAGAGACAGGAGGAACAGATGAGGAAGCTCACTTACGCACTCGCGGCGGCAGCGACGCTTGCAATCGGTGTCCCGACCATCGCCAACGCGGCCGGCGTCGGCGTCTATGTCGGCGGCGACACGGGTTACTACGGCGACCGCTATGACGGCCCGCGTGCCCGCATCTACGAGCATGACCGCGGCTGGCATCGTGGCTGGTACAATCACGACCGCGACTACGACCGTGGCGTCGTGATCCGCCGTCATCATTGGGACGACGATTAACGCGGTTCGGCAGGATCGAACAAGAGAGGCCCCGCTCCGGCGGGGCCTTTTTGCATGCGGCGTGAAGATAACATGATGTTAGGGGTGTAGAACGAGCCGGTCATTGAGCCGGAGTGCGGATCGGCTATCGTCCGCCCGGACCAATGCGCGAGCGGGTCCGCAGATAACAAGAACGACGCCGGGGGAAATGCGCCATGGGCTTCAGGCGATCCACGATCGGGGCAATCACTCTTGCAGGCGCGCTGCTCGCCTCCACCGTTTGGGTTCTCGCCGATGCGATGATGCCGATCCCGGGCGATCCCGTCGCGATCGCCGGCGGCAGGCTCTCCGGCACCAGGCTCGCCTCGGGCGTCAAGGCCTATCTCGGCATTCCCTTCGCGAAGCCGCCGACTGGCGAGCTGCGCTGGAAAGCGCCGCAGCCGATCAGCTGGGACGGCATCTGGAATGCCGACCGCAGGGGGCCGGAATGCATCCAGGTGCTGCGCGCCCATGACATCAATCACTACTTCGGCGAGGAGCCGACCGGCGAGGACTGCCTCTATCTAAACCTGTGGGCGCCGGCCGAGGCGAAGCCAGGCGACAAGCGTCCCGTGATCGTCTTCATCTATGGCGGCGGCGGCACGCTCGGCTCATTGGGCATGGCCAATTACGGCGGCGAGAACATGGCGAGGCGCGGCGCCGTTTTCGTCAACTTCAACTATCGCGTCGGCATGCTCGGCTACATGGCGCATCCCGAGCTCACGAGGGAGCAAGGCGGCCATTCCGGTAATTACGGTTATCTCGACCAGAACGCGGCGCTGCGCTGGGTGCGCGACAACATCGAAAAATTCGGCGGCGATCCGGACAAGGTGGTGATCACCGGCCAGTCGTTCGGCGCGGGCGCGGTCGCGGCGCAATACACCAGCCCGCTGTCGAAAGGACTGTTCCGCGGCGCGATGTTGACCAGCGCCTGCAATTTCGGCGGCACCGGCATGATCGGCGGGGTCGAGCCGCTGGCCGAAGGCGAGAAGGTCGGGCTCGACCTGCAGTCTCGCCTCGGCGCAAAGGACCTTGCCGCCATGCGCAACGTCTCGGCCGACCGCATCCTGGCGCTGCAGGAAGAGAGGCAGCTCGGGCTGAACGTCCGCGGCGTGCGCGCGCCGGCGGTGATCGATGGCTATTTCTGGACCGGCACCAAGGAGCAGGCGTTCGCGACCCATATCGCCAGCGACGTACCCGTCATCGCGAGCTCCAACGGCGACGACATCGACTCCGCGCTCTATCCGCTTACCCGCACCCATACGGTCGCCGACTACCAGGCGATGGCGCGGCAGATGTACGGCACTGAGGCCGACGAATTCCTAAGACTCTATCCGGTCGGCAGTGACGCCGAGGTGCAGCCGATGGCGCATCGCGCCGCCATGGAAGCCGGCATGATGAGGAGCTCGCGCGGCTGCGCCGAGGTGATGGCGAAATACAACACCGCTCCGGTCTACATCGACACCTTCATGCGCAAGCATCCCTATGCGCCGGGCGTCGTCATCGCCGACCAGAACCCGGCGACCGTCGGCGCCTATCACACCGCCGACGTGCCGTACTGGTTCGACACGCTCGACGTCTACAATTGGCTGCGGCCGACGCGGGCATGGACGGCCTATGACCGCGAGCTCGCCGACCGCATGGCGGGCGCGTTGATCGCGCTGGCCGAGACCGGCTCGCCGTCGACGCCGCAGCTTGCGTGGCCGGCCTGGAAGGAGCAATCGCCGCAATACATGGTGTTCGGCGATAGGGCCGAAATCGCCACCATGGACCTCAAGCGGATGGACTGGATGGCGGCGCACCCGCCGGCCCCGGTGCAGGTGGCGCCTGCGCCGGTGCGGCCGCGGGACTAGGAGACGGGACCGAACAAGGAGGCCCCGCTTTGGCGGGGCCTCTTCGAGTTGGCCGCATGCCGTTGACACGGCCACGGCGCACAGGACGGGTGGAGCAGCGAAACCCGTCCCGCGAAATCCTACCTGAAATACCCCGTCACGAGATCGAGGTCCGATTGGCCGGCGACGGTGCCGTTCAGCTCGGCGTCGATGACGCGGCGGCAGGCTGCGATCGCGGCGTGGTCGCCGAGATCGTTGGCGGCTTCCAGGACGAGCCATGCGGCGTCGACCGAAGCCTTGTCCGGAGCCGATCCGCCGGCATCGGCGGCGAGGCTCTTGTTCTTGCGAACGGCGGTGCCGAATTGAGGCAACATTTTCAAGTACTCCCCTCTCGCTTTCCCGCTCAGTGAACCTGGAGCTCGGGCTGACGGCCCGCGGCGGCGTCGGCAGGCGCGCTGTTCTTGCGCGACTGGTAGAACTTCAGGATGCTGCGCGATGTCTCGATGTTGAGCCGGCCGAACTCGCGCTCATTGTCCTTGAGGTCGCGCGCCGTGATCAGATGGTCCTTGGCGCCGAGGAACAATAGCGACATGGTGGTGTCCCAGGAGAAGTCGAGCGCCTTGCACAGCACCAGCAGCATCTCGCGGTTGCGGTCCATCACCGCGCGCTCGATCACGTCGACCGGCAGCGCCGACAGCAGCGACAGGCCGATCTGCACCTCGTCGAAGCGGTGCTGGCGCGCATAGTTCGAAATCGAATCCTGGTTGAGATTGCCTTGCCGGTACTGCGTCGTCACCACGCGCTTGGCGACGAAATAGCTGCGCGAGGACGGGCCGAACTTGGATTGCAGGTCGCCGGTGACCTCGGTCACCGAGCTCTGGATCTGCGACATCATCTCGGGGCGTTCGTGCTCGAGCCGGCGGCGGACGTCTTCCGACGCCTTCGCGATGAGCTGCTGGAAGACGTGGCGCGGCACGTCCTTGCGCAGGCCGAGCTGCTCGGCGAGGATCGAGTCGCCTTCCGCGCGCCGCACCATGTGCAGGAGGCCCGAGCCGGAGAAGCGCGCACCCTCGTTCCTGGCGACGGAGGTGACGACCTCCTGGTTGCCGCGCTTGACCAGCACGTCGGTCACGGCCTCGCCGATCGACTGGCGCTGCGAGATCGCGAGCAGATGCGCCTGGCCCTTGGTCATGGCGCTCTCGACCAGCATCTTCTCGTCGATGCGCTTGGAGTCGCGCAGCACGGGACCGGCGACCTCGATCTCGTCGTCGAGCGCGAGCTTCTCGATGACGTTGAGCGGAGCGTGATCGCAAGCCGCCATCACTTCGGAGAGCTGCGCGCGCGCAGCCACCTCGATCTCGTCGGCGAGCCGGCCGATCACCTCGCCGAACGTCGAAATCTCGTCGTCGCTGTAGCGGCCGGTGATCAGGATGTCAGTCGCATGCCACAATGCGCGTGCGCGGCTTTCGTCGGTGCCGCGAGCGATCGCGTCGTCCAGATCCTGCAGAAGCGATTTCGCCCCGTCCATTTCGATAACCCCAGTTCTTGGCGTACCGTCCCGCCTGTGCTGGCGGGACGCCGAATTTCTCTGGAACCAAGCCTAGAGATGAAACGCGAGAATTCAGTAAAATCTGCAAATCAGTTTTGCCGACAAAAATTCAGTCAAATGCGATCGAATGGGTTTACCGATTGGTAGGGGCGTAGCGTGAGGGCTTGGCGCGAAAGGCTCCTCCGCGTCATGGCCGGGCCTGTCCCGGCCATCCACGGCTTGCAGCAAGGCGCGAAGAACGTGGATGCCCGGGACAAGCCCGGGCATGACGCTCCCCTACGGATGACGATCCCCTACGGATTCTGCGGCGTCAGGACCAGCGGCGGTTTCGGCCTCGGCTTGGCCGGCGGCGGGCCCGGGGCGGGGCGGACCTCGATCGGCGGCGGCAGGGGTGCGACCTGGCTCGCCAGCGGCGGGCTCGGGGCGGCAGGGCCGGCCTGCGGCGCCCGCGGCACCGGCGCCGGCCTCGGCTTTTGCGGCGCACGGCGGGGATCGCGGCCCGGCACCGGCACGTCGGTCAGCGACGGCTCGGAGGAAGGCTCCGGCGAGACCAGGGTCGGCAGCGCGGCGGTGGCCGGCGGCGGCTCGCCGCGCTCGATGGCATCGAGCCGCCGCGTCTCGCGATCGATGGTGCGCACCGCAAGCCAGGAGGACAGTGGCGCGAGATCAACGGTGCGGTTGAGCTTGTCGGGGGGGCCAGCCGCGAACAACTGGATTTCCGGCGGAGCACCGGACAGCCCCGTCATGATCGGCGTCAGGCTGGCGCGGATGTCGGCCTGGTCGGCCGGAATGTCGTAGCCGCCGGAGACGATGGCGCGGGCGTTCCGCGCCTCCAGCGCGGTCGCACCGACCCGCAGCCGTCCGTCGCGGATCGTGAACGGGAACTGCGCCGAGGCGACCGCGATGGGCGCGGCCGACAAGGCCGGCTCGACGAGTTGCCGCAAGCGGTTGTCGTCGGCGACCTGGCCGCCGTCGCTGGCGCGGATGGCGATCTCGAAGGCGCGCGGATTGAGCCCGGCGATCTCGGCGGCGTTGAGCGTCACCGTGCCGTTGCCGGCGAGCGCGCCGGTCAGGGCCGCGACGCTGCGGCCCTGGCTCGACAGCGCCATCTGCACCGAGGCGCGTCCCTTCGGCAGCGCGAGGTCGCGGTAGCGCAAGGCGGCCGCGTCGACATTGGCGAGCTCGATCCGGGCGCTCAGCGCCATGCCGCCCGCGCCATTGCGCGCATCGAGGCTTGCCGACATCTCGCCGCCGCCGATGCCGCCCTTGAGCGCGTCCAGCGCGAGCGACTGGCCGTCGCTCCTGAGCGTGCCGCCGACGGGGCGCAGCTCGATGCCGCCCGGCAGCGTGCCGTGCAGCGCCTGGAAGGCGACCCGGCCGCGCCAGCCACCGAGCAGCCCGGCGCCGAGCGGCTCGCCGGACTCGCGTCCCGCCGCCCCGATCGCCACGCTGAGCGCGGGCACCAGATCGAGCGAGTCCAATCCCACCTCGCCTTCGACGCTCTTCTCCTGGTCCAGCGTCATCGCGAGATGGCCGCGCAGGCGCGAGCCGGCCGCGGTGCCGTCGAGATCGTCGAAGCTCAGCCGGTTGCCCGCGAGCTTGAGACGCGACGACAGGTTGACGCTCTGCATCGATTTGTCGGCCGGGCCGGTTCCAAACAGCGGCGCCAGATTGGCGTTGCGCACGCGCAGATTCACGCTGGCTTTCGGCTCCGACAATTCGGCGCTGCCCTGCGCCTCCGCGTCGAGGCCTCCGCCGCCGAGCTTTGCATAGAGCTGCAGCGGCTGCCGCCATGCGCCGCTCACCCTGCCCCCGAACTGCGCCGCCCCCTCGCCCGCGACGACCGCGCGATCGAGGCCGAACAGCGCCAGAAGCGTGCTGGCATGGGGCGTCAACAATTTCGTGTCCAGCGTGAACTCGCTGTTGCGCAAGCCGTCGAGATCGATGCCGTTGACCGCCGACGGGGTCTGCGCGACGAGCGTCGCGCTGCCCGTGAGCTGCGGCGAATCGAGGTCGAACACCGCGCGCGCGTCGGAGCGATCGGCATGCTCGGCGTTGCGCTCGAGGCTGAGATCGAGCCGCAGGCGCGTTGCACCGGGCAAGGGCGGGATGGCATCGAGCCGCGCACGAACCGCAGGCGCAAACGGCTCGATCAGCGCGGTCAGCTCGCGCAGCGAACGGGCCGACGATTTCAGCGCGAATTTTCCGGTCGCCCTGGCGCGGTCGAAGCTGCCGCTCGCTTCGGTGGCGACGCCGCCGGCCTGGCCGAACTGCAGTTGCTCCAGCGACAGCGTGGTCGCGCCGTAGCCGAGCCTTGCCGCGAACGGGCGCAGCTCCTGGCCGGCCGAGATCGCACGGCCGACATCGAGCGAAAGCCTTGCTTCCTCCGGCCATTCGCCTTGCGGCCCTGCCAGCGCGCGGACGAAGCTCGCGGCGGCGTCGAGGTCGAGACGGTCGGCCTTGATGTCGGCGTCGATCCGCGAGCCCTTGCTCGCGCCGGTCTGGACGAAGGCGATGCGGCCCTCGACGGTGCCGCCCTCGATGTCGGCCTTCAGCCTGTCGATGGCGAGATGGTTGGCGGCGATCGTCACCTCGCCGGCGAGCTTGAGCGGCCGCGTGCTGCGGCGATTGATCTCGCTGCGACCCTGAAGCCAGGCCACCAGCGCATCGGGATCGCTGGATTCGACGCTGAGACGGCCGCTGAAGCTGTCGGAGCCGGGCGCCGCGCCATTGAGCGAGAGCTGCGTCATGCCGGGCGCGCGCAAATCGAGCCGCTGGAAGGTCCACGACCTGCCGTCGGTCGAAAGCTCGGCGGCGATGTTCTGGAGCGGACGGCCGCCCAGCATGATCTGCTCGGAGTTGAACTCGATCTGCATCGGGATCGGCGCCTGCGGGATCGCCGCGAGGCCCGCGCGGAGAACCGGCATGATGCGCAGCGGTTCGGAATCGTCCTTTCCGGTGAGCTTGTCGGCATCGACCTGGCGCGCCGAGAGCACCGCGCGCAGCAGCGGCGAGGAACCGAACCTGAGGTCGCCGACGCCGCCGACCTTGAGCGCGGAGTCTTCAGGCCCGAAGCTCGCATCGATCTGGTCGAACTTCGCGCCCAGCGGATCGGCCTTGAGCTTGGCCGTGAGCTTCCAGGGCGTCGGTCCGGCTTCGCCCGGCTTCTCGTTCTGTTTTTTCGGCGGAGGCACCGCGAGCGTCAGCGCGCCGTCGAATTTCGGCAGGCGGTTGTCGAAGGCGAGCACGCCTTCGAGATCGGCCAGGATCGCGCGATCGCCGGGGTCGATGTTGAGGTGCAGACGGGTGGCGCTGCCGTCGGCGCTCGGTCCCGAGGAGATGCGGAACGGATAGAGCGTGCCTCCGGCGGTGAAACGGCCGTCGCCCCGCACCGAGCCGGCAAGCGAGCGCACGTCGCCGGAGAAAGCGATGTCGTTCAGCTCCAGCGTGGTGCGGCTGGCCGCATCATGCAGCGCGACGCGGCCGGTGAGCTTGAGCCGCTCGATCGCGAGCGAGGCGAGATTGAAGCTGCCGCTCGCCATGGACGGCAGGTCGACCCGCCCCTTCGCATCCAGCCCGAGATCGACGGCCATGCCGTTGAGGGTGAGCTCGGTGGCGCGCCATTCGCCGCGCATCAGGGAGCCCAGGCTGAACTCGACGTCGAACGCGTCGGCACGCAGGCGGCCGAGATCGTTGTTGCCGCCGAAGGTGACCGAGCGCAGCCGCAGGGTCGGCGCCGGCAGCAGCCGCGCATCCAGCGCGCCCGCGCGCACCGGGACGCCGATGATACGGGTCGCCTCCGCCTCGAACTGGGGCCTGAACCGGTTCCAGTCGACGTAGTACGGCCCGATCAGCGCGGCCAAAAGCGCAATAATGAAGGCAATCGCCAGTCCGAGCAGCGTGGTCTGCACGGGTCTCCCCTCGGCCAAACCGGCACCCGGGCCAAAACCTGGCCTCCAACCCTGGCCGCAAAGGCTTCAGGCGCGCCGTAACAGCCCCTTATATAGGGGGAAGTGTGGCGAAGTCACAGCGACTGTTGCGCGCGGAGTTAACGCTGAAAGGCCTCACCAGCTCGCCGGCAGCCGCTTCAGGCCGCGCAGCACGAAGGTCGGCCGCCATTCCGGGTTCTCGACGTCGTCGATGCGCAGATCCGGCAGCCGCCGCAACAGCGTGCCGATGGCGATCTCGGCCTCGATGCGCGCCAGTTGGGCCCCGAGGCAGAAATGGATGCCGCCGCCGAACGACAACGGCTTGACGTTGGGCCGCGTGACGTCGAGCCGGTTCGGACGATCGGGATAGACCGCCGGATCGTGGTTGGCCGAGCCGAGCAGGCACAGGACGCTCTCGCCCTTCGGGATTTTCCTCCCCCCGAGATCGTCGATGTCCTCCAGCGCGACGCGCCCGGTCATCTGCACCGAGGAATCGTAGCGCAGGAATTCCTCGATCGCGTTCACCATCAGGTCCGGCCGCGCCTTGAGCAGCGCAAGCTGGTCCGGATTGCGGTGGAGCGCCAGGAGGCCATTGCCGATCAGGTTGACCGTGGTCTCGTGGCCGGCACCGAACAACAGGATGATGTTGGCGGTCAATTCCTCGTTGCTGAGCTTGCTGCCGTCTTCCTCGGCCTGCACCAGCTGGGTGATGAGATCGTCTCCGGGCGAGCGGCGACGCAGCTCGAACAGCTGCTGGAAATACATCTGCGCCATCGCGTTGGCGGCGTTGCCCTTGGCGATTTCCTCCGGCGTCATCGGCACCGGATCGAGCAGCCGTCCGCCATCGCGCGAGCTCTTGTAGAAGACCTCGCGATGATCCTCGGGGATGCCGAGCATGTCGCAGATGATGGTCACCGGCAGACGGAAGGCGAAATCCTCGATCAGGTCCATGTGGCCGCGGTCGATCACCGCGTCGATGGTCTGGTCGACGACCTCCTGGATGCGCGGCCGCATGTCCTCGACGCGGCGCGCGGTGAAGGCCTTCACCACGAGGCCGCGCAGGCGGGTGTGGTCGGGCGGATCGGCCTGCAGCATCCAGTGGC
Source organism: Bradyrhizobium diazoefficiens (assembly GCF_018131015.1). Classification (GTDB taxonomy): domain Bacteria; phylum Pseudomonadota; class Alphaproteobacteria; order Rhizobiales; family Xanthobacteraceae; genus Bradyrhizobium; species Bradyrhizobium diazoefficiens_B. The sequence goes on along the minus strand of NZ_JAFCJJ010000012.1, from coordinate 128,103 downwards.
TCATGCTGCGAAACACCGGCTCGTTCATGATCTCGGGGCCGTAGCGGCGCTGGGTCCGCTCGACAAAATCCTTGCCGAAACGCTTGTCGCGCATCACGAGGCTGACATCGGCATGGCGGCTGCAGACGAACTGTCCGAACGACGTCAGGTGGACGGGATCGATGGTGCGCAGCCGGTCATAATGCGGATAGGGATCGCGGATGAAGTCCGGCGCCAATGGGTTGAACAGCGGCCCGCCGCTTGCGCCCTGCACTTGCTCGTTCATGGTGACCTCGAACCGGTTGCCGCACGACACGAATACGCCGATCGCAGCCCCTGCGCGCCGGCGTAACCATCCCTGAATCCATAAACTCGATACATTGTTGTATCGAGTTGGATTCTGCCCTAACCTGGTCCGATGTCAAGGCTGCGGACCAGGCCGACCAGGGATGACACGCGCGACAAGCTGTTCGAGGCGGCCGCCCGCGTGTTCGAGGCCGAAGGCATCGGCGGCGCCAGCATCGAGGCGATCGCGGCCGCGGCGGGATTCACCCGCGGCGCGTTCTACTCCAACTTCAAGAGCAAGGACGAGCTGATCATCGCCATGCTCGAGGACCACGTCGAGCAGTCGATCCGGCGCAACCTCGATATCCTCGCGCAGCACCGGGATCTCGACGATTTCATCGCGGCGCTGAAGGCGATGGACCGCACGACGCAGGATCCGCTTGGCCGCTCGCCGCTGCTGCATATCGAGATGATCCTCTATGTCGCCCGCGCCGAGAAACGCCGCCCGGACCTCGCCAAGCGGTTGCGCGCGCGGCGCAAGCTCATCGCCGACATCGTCGAGGGCACACTAAAAAGTGACGGGCGCAACGACACGCTGAACCCGCCATGGATGGCCTCCGTCGTGCTGGCGCTGGAGGACGGCTTCCGCCTGCACCGGCTGATCGACCCCGAGACCACGCCCGCCGACAGTTTTTTGCGCGCGATCACGGATCTGCGGCGCAGGACGGGCCTGGCGTCGGACCAGTCGGAGTGAATCAGCCGCCGCTCAGCGTGTGGCTGATGCGGGTCACGATGGCATCCCACTGCCGCTTCTCGGCAACCGGATAATTGATCAGCACGCAATGCACGTAGCGGCTCGCGAAATTGCAGCGGTCGTACCAGATCTTGCCGCGCCGGATGCTGGAGACCACGAAGAAGCGCGGCGTGACGTGCTTGTACACGATGCCGGACGGCGGATTCTTCCGCGCCAGGAAGGCGGCCGGCGAGCTGCCGTCATTCGGAACGGCCTGCACCGTCAGGTCCGCGCGGCCGTCCGCCGTGCGATATTGCACGCCGTAACCGTCCGGCCGACCAGCCTCCTCCGTGAAGGTGGACAAGGGAATGTCGACGCGGGTCCCGGTCTCGGCAATGCGATAGCTGCTCCAGCTCTCGGCACCGGCGGCTGCCGGCAGTATACTGAGCATCACGAGGATCGCGGCGAGCTGTTTCATCTGATTGCCGGTTTGTGCTGGCGGACCGAACGCGACAACGTCAGCAAGAGCCGGAGGTTCCGAACCGGCAAGACAACACGACGAGGCCCAGGCTTACCGCCGGAGTGACCGCGAGGCTTCCGCGTCGAACGCCCCTGCCCGGGCAGACGCGCGCCACGGCCGGGCCTTGTTGAGGGCGACGTCATACCTCGGATCGCCGCGATCCAGTTTTCCGCAGACGAAACTTCCATGCCCGGTTTCGACCGTTTGTCCGTAACTGTAACCGTCGGGTCCGATCAGGGCGCGCGGCAGGGACGCGCTTGATGCCGGCGTCGACAGGCTGAACCAGACATTGTTCATCGCCGCATGCGCCTGCGCCTGGACCGCGAACATCGGGTCGTCCGAATAGGCCGAGAACAGCACGCAGTCGGCGCCGAGCCGCGCATATTCCATGAATATCTCGGGGAAGTGGATCTCGATGCACAGGGCGCAGCCGAAACGATAGCCGTCGACCTCGAACATCAGGGGAGCGTTCCCCGGCGCGTACCAGCTCGTCGCCTCGGCATGCGAGATCAGCCGCTTGTCGTAGCGTCCGACCAGCGCGCCCCGGTCGGAAATGACGTGAAGGGAATTTTTGGGCCACGCCGGCTGCGCCTGCTTGTGGTTGGCGCCGACGACGACAAAAATCCCGAGCTCGGCCGCGCACGCCGCCGTCGCTTCGAGTTCGCCCTGCAGCGCGGACCAGTCCACGTCAGCCCAGTCCTTGATTTCCGACTTGACGTAGCCGGACAGCGCGCCTTCGGGGAAATGCGCCAGCCTTGCGCCGGCCGCCTTCGCCTCGGCCATCAGATGCCTGATATTGCGGCCGTTGGCACCGACGTCGGCGCTGATGTGGCTTTGCATCGTCGCGATCGTGATCGTCATGCCGGCCAATCTCCATCAAACGCTAGCGACCGCGCTTGCCCTTGCTCGTCGGCAACGGGCAATTCGTGCAGACGCTGTCATCGCACATCCGGCAGATCGTGAAGCGGTCCATCTCGGTCGTATCCAGCCTTGCGAGCAGGTCGTGGATCAGGGTTTCGAGCCGCTTCGTTTCGGACGCCGATAGCACGTCGAGCAGCGACGTCACGGCTGAGATCCGCGAATTCATCAGCTCGTTCCGGGTCGCAACGCCCGCAGCGGTCAGATGCAGCGCAACCTCGCGGCCGTCCTTTCCTGGCCGCCGCTCGACCAGCCGGTCCGACACCAGGCGGTCCACCAGCCGCACGGTTCCGGAATGCGACAGGCCGAGGATCCGCCGCAGCTTGTCGTTGGTCATGCCCTGGCCGTAGCCGATGACGACGAGCGCAGCTGGCGTCTCGCCGCCGCGGCCGATGACCTCGCGCGCGCCCTGCTCGATCCGATCCATGACCGCGAGCGAGAGCGCACCCAGCAAATTCGCGATTCCCGTTTCCATGCCGGGGATAATATGTGCGCTACGCACAAAAAACAAATTGACCAAATATGTGCGCTACGCACATATTTGGGCAGGACACGATCACAGGGAGAATGACGATGAACACCGCAGCACGACCGGCGCCGAAGCAAACCGGCAGTAAACCCGTCCTGAAATATTTGCAGGCCAATGGCGTGCGGTTCGCCTATCTCGAACAGGGGACCGGGCCGCTGGTGATGTTCCTGCACGGCTTCCCCGACAACGCCTGGTCCTATCGAAAGCAGCTGCAGGCGTTTGCGGATGCGGGCTATCGCGCGGTCTCGCCGTTCCTGCGCGGCTATGCGCCGACCGGGATCCCGGCCGACGGCATGTTCGATCCGATCGTCCTGGGCAAGGACCTCGAAGCGCTGATCGCGGCGCTGAGCGAGGACGGACAGGCTTGCGTTGTCGGCATGGATTGGGGCGGCACCTCGACCTTCCAGGCGCTCGCCACTGCGCCATCGGCGATCAAGGCCGCCGTGGTCATGAACACGGCCCACCCCATTACGTTCTCGAGCATCCGGCGGGATCCGGAGATCGTCCGCGCGATCTTCCACGTCTATTTCTTCCAGCTCGCCGGCGCGGAGTCGGCGGTCAATGTCGAGGGGCTTCCCTTCATCGACTATCTCTGGAAGCTGTGGTCACCGGACTTCAACGACGACGAGCATCTGCGCTCGATCAAGCAGACGCTGAGCTCGCCCGGCACCATGGCGGCGGCGCTCAAATATTACGGCGGCCTCACCGAGGCGGGACGCCTGGGCCGGCTGCCGGTCAGCGAGATGCACACGCCGACGCTGACGATCTATGGCAGCAACGATCCGACGGCAAAATACTCGGTGAAGGAAGAGCGGCTCTTCAGGGGACCGCATCAGCGCATCGTGCTGCCCGGCGTCGGCCACTTCCCGCACCTCGAGCGCGAGGCCGAGGTCACCGGCCTGATCATGAACTGGTTCAGGACGCACGCGCCTGACTGAACGCAAAATCTTCTAGGACTCTCTGAGCCGGAGTGCACGCGATGGACGCCAGGACACAGCAGCAACACGCCGAGACGTTTCATGGTCTCCACAGGACGGGAGATCCCCTCGTCCTGTTCAACGCCTGGGATGTCGCGACCGCGAGGGCTATCGCGAAAAGTTCTCCGGCGATCGCGACCAGCAGCGGGGCGGTCGCCGCCGCCCTCGGATATGCTGACGGCGAGAATGTCCCGCTCGACATGGTGGCGGGTCTGGTATCGCGGATCACGGCAGCCGTGCCCGTGCCGCTGTCGATCGACCTGGAGGCGGGCTATGGCGACACGGCGGATGCCGCCGCGAACGCGGCAGCGAGGATCGTGCAGGCCGGCGCCGTCGGCATCAATATCGAGGACGGGCTGATCGGCGGACAGCGGCAACTCGTCAGCCCCGAGCTTCACGCAGCGAAGATCAGAGCCGTGCGCGACACCGCGCAAAAGCTCGGAGTGCGCCTGTTCATCAATGCGCGAACCGATCCGTTCCTGCTGAAATTCGGATCGCCGGATCAATGCCTGAGCGAGGCGGCAAGGCGCGCGGAGATCTACGCCGCGGCCGGCGCCGACGGCATCTTCGTGCCCGGCCTCACCGACATCGCGCTGATCGAGACATTCGTCCGCCGCACGCCGCTTCCGCTCAACATCATGGTGACGCAGGGCGTTCCGGAGATCGAGGATCTCGCCCGCGCCGGCGTGCGACGGGTGAGCCTCGGGCCGTGGCCGATGCTGGCGGCGATGCGCGTCATCGGGCAGGCCGCCGCCACGCTCGCGGCGAGCCGGCACTACGGCACGTTCCTGCGACCGAATGGCTGAGCCGATCAGGCCGCCAGGTGATGCACATTCACTGACAAATCAGGACCGGAGTTTTTGCCGCGGTCAACACCTTGCTGGCCACGCTGCCGAGGAGAAGCGCGGAAAAGCCGCTCACGCCATGCGAGGCCATGACGATGAGATCGCAACCCCTGTCCACGGCCGCTGCGACAATGGCCTCATGGGCCGGCACACTCTCGACCTGAATGGTGTCGCAGGTCACGCCAAGCTCCCTCGCCGCGCCGGCGACGCGATCCAGCACGCTGGCAAAGTCGCCGCTCACGGCGAACAGCGGCTCCACGACGGTGATCGCAGAGACCCTGGCGCCGACCGATTTCGCCAGCGCCAGCCCGTGCGCCACGCCGCGCCATGCCAGCTCCGACCCGTCTGTCGGAATGAGAATATGCCGGTACATGCTTCGACTCCCGCCATCTCAATGTCAGGCTGCCCTGCCCCCGGGGAGAAAGTCTTGCGATGAATCAAGGTAGCGGCACGACGCCGGGATGGTGAAGCCTATTCCGCGGCGGCGCCGCGCTTGAGCTGATGCAGCCGGCCGGCCACGGCCCGCACCTTGCGCGGCGCTGCCTGCCAGATCGACAGCGCCGACAGGCCGCTCACGACGAGAGCTATGGCAAAGGCGAGCGTGTAGTCGCCCGCGCGATCGTAGAGGAAACCGGTTAGCCAAGGCCCGGCCGCGCCCCCCGCGAGCGCCACCAGCATGATCGTACCGAAAATGCTGCCCTGGTGCCTGCCCTGGAAAATCTCGAACGCCACGGCGCCCATGATCGAGGTGAGGCCGTAACCGAGCGCGCCCTGCGTCAACACCATCAGATAGACGAGCCAGAGCGAGGGCTGGAACTTCAAGGCGATCAGCGCCGCGAAACAGATCGCAAAACCTGCGCAGCTGATCGCCCACACCCACTCCCGCCCGATCCGGTCGGAGACATGGCCGAGCAATATCTGGCCGGGAATGCCGAGCAGGCTGACGGTCCCGAGCGCCCAGACCGAGACGCTCGGGCTGAAGCCGATTTCGAGCAGGTATTTGGTCTGGTGCACCTGCACGGCGTACCAGGCGTACAGGCCGCAGAAATAGCCAAGCGCAATCCACCAGAACCGCCTCGTCGCGAGCGCGCGGGCGAGCGTCCAGTCCGTGCCGGCCCAGACGGGGTCGACGATGTTGGAGACCGGTGGTGCCGCCCCCGTGGCCGGCGCCGCGTCGCCGTCAGGCTGCAGGCCGACGTCTTCGGGACGCTTGTGCAGCAACAGGTTGATTGGCGCCAGCACGATCAGGATGAGCAGCCCCATGGCGGTGCATGCGGTGCGCCAGCCGGTCTGCTCGATCATGTGCTGCACCCATGGCAGCAGCGTCACCGATCCGATGCCGACGCCGGCAAAGGCGATGCCGATGGCAAAGCCGCGCTTGCGGATGAACCAGTTAGGCAGGAACAACGACTGGCCGGAATAGCCGAGGCAGACGCTGCCGCCGCCGACCATGACGCCGATGGTCACGTAGAGATGCCAGGGCGCACTGGTGAGCGGCGCGAGCAGCATCCCGCCGCCCATCAGCGCGACGCCGAGTTCCATCACCGCGCGGGGGCCGGCGCGGTCCATCAGCCGTCCGATCAGCGGGCCGACCGCGCCGGAGACCACAAAGCCGAAGGAGAAGGCGCCCGCAGTGACGCCGCGCTCCCAGCCGAACTCGGAGATGATGGGAGGAAAGAACAGTGAGAACGCGGTGCGCGCGTTGACGCCGATGGCCATGGTGACGAAGGTCACCGCGACCACGACCCAGCCGTAGAAGAACGGAAGCCGCATGTTTTTCTTGATTTCATCCCTGGACGGTCCCTACCGACCATCCGGGACTGCCGGGGTCAAGCGCTTTTCGCGCATGGCCCGCGCGGGCCGCGCTCAGGCGGCGTCGCGCTGCGAGGGCTGGACGGATCCGTCAAAGTCGATCCGGGCCACCAGTTGCGGACGCCCGAACAGATAGCCTTGCGCAAAATTGACGCCGAGCGCCTTCAACGCCTTGAACTCCTCTTCCGTCTCGACGCCCTCGGCCGTGACCGACATGTCGAGCCCGCGCGCCAGCGTCACGATCGCGGCGATGATGGCGGAGGAGCGCGGCTGCTGCGTGAGATTGCGGATGAACGCCTTGTCGATCTTGATCTTGTCGAACGGGAAGGCCGTAAGATAGCTCAACGACGAATAGCCGGTGCCGAAATCGTCGAGCGCGAGCGCGATGCCGGTCTGCTTCAGCCGCTCCATGAAGGCGTGGTTCTCGGCGCCGCACTCCAGCAGGACCGACTCGGTGATCTCGATCTCGAGCCGTTGCGGCGGCAGCCCGGAATCCTCCAGCGCAGCGCAGATCACCTCGAACAGATCGGCTTCCTTGAACTGGATCGGCGACAGGTTCACGGCGACCGTGAGGTCACAGGGCCAGGCGGCGGCATCGTCGCAGGCGCGCCGCAACACGAACTCACCGAGCGGCACGATCAGCCCGGTCTCCTCGGCGAGCGCGATGAACTGGTCCGGCGGGATCAGGCCGCGGCTCGGATGGCGCCAGCGCACCAGCGCCTCGAAGCCGCGCCGCGCGCCGCTGCCGGCATCGACGAAGGGCTGGTAGTGCACCTCGAGCTGGCACTGCGCGATGGCGTCGCGCAGATCGCCCTCGAGCGTATTGCGGGCCTCGAGCTCGGCCGACATCGCCTCGTCGTAGATGGTGAAGCAGTTGCGGCCCGCCGACTTCGACCGGTACAGCGCGATATCGGCCTTCTTCAAGAGCTGCTCCTGGTCGCTGCCGTGATCCGGCGCGATCGCGATCCCGATGCTGGTGCCGATCTCGACGCGATGTCCGGGCAGCTGGAACGGCTCGGCCACGAGTCGCGCGATCCGCGCCGACAACTCGGTCGCGCCGGCGCGCGGATCCTCGCAGCCTTCAAGGATGATGGCGAATTCGTCGCCGCCGAGTCGCGCCAGCGCGTCGGTGGTCCGCAACGCGGATTTCAGTCGCTGCGCCACCTGACGCAGCAGCGCATCGCCGGCGCCGTGGCCGAGCGAGTCGTTGACGTTCTTGAAGCGGTCGAGATCGAGCATCAGGATCGAGAACGCGAGGCCTTGCTCCTGCGAGCGGCGGTTGATCTCGTCGAGCCGGGCGAGGAAGAACGCCCGGTTCGGCAGGCCAGTCAGGATGTCGGTCTGCGCGAGCTCGAGCACGCGCCGGTTCGCCAGCGACAGCCGGCGCGAGTTGCGGCTGGCGAGCATGAGGTAGGCCGCAAGCGACAGCGTCAGCAGCATGCCGACGGTCAGCACGCCGAACGCACGGTCGTAGGACGTCTCCAGCGCGCCGCCTGCGGTCGGGATCGAGCGCACCTGCCAGTCTTCATCGCCGATCCTGAGGCTGCCCGACCAGTGCAGGCCGCGCGCGACGTCGCGCATCGACCGGGGCGCAGTGGCCGCCGAAGCATAATCGGGCAGCGCCTCTTCCAGGCTGACGATCCGCGCCGTGAAGGGCGGATAGATGTTGACGCTGATGGCGGGATTGGCGCCCCGCGTGACGCGGATGGACTGCATCAGCAGCGGCAGGTCGAAAATGCCGACGACATAACCGGTGAGGTTGCGGCGGCGGTCCACGGCGGTCTCGCGGGTGCTGCCCTTGGCATAGACCGGGATGGCGACGAGAACGTCGGCCCGGCTGTTCTTCGCCTGCGACCCGTAGAGGCGTGTGCGAATGGCGGAGATCCGGTCGTTGTCGCGGGCGCGCTCGAGCGCCTCGCGCCGTTCCGGGATGCTCGCATAGTCCATGCCGTAGACCTGTGACGTCTTCGGCAAAGTCGAGTAGAACACCGGAAAGTACTCGTCGCTCTCGGGCGCAATCCCCAACCCGTCACCCTGGAACGACTTGATGCGATAGCCGGGGACACCGTTCGCGGCCCCCGCCTCCTCGTATTCGGCGCGCTGCTCGCGGCCGACGCGCGGCAGCCAGGCGACGCGCAGCACGCCGGGATGGCGCTCGAACAGGCGGAAGCTGAAAGTCTCGAACTCGCTGCGGGTGATTTCGGCGTTGGTCGACTCGAACAGCGTGCGGAGCGCCACGAGCAGGCTGATATATTCGTTCATGCCGTTCTGCATGACGAGGGATTCGGTCTCGGCCGCGCTGGCGAACTCAGCCCTGTTGACGCGGTCTTCCCATCGCGCCACGGCCGCCGCGCCCACCAGCGAGAACAACAGGCCGATCGCGGCCGCCACCAGCGCGGGACGATACAGCCCGAGCAGCGGGGTGCGACGCCACCATCCGGTGGCGCGTTTCCGACCCTGATCGTTGTGATCGTGATCGCCCATCTCGAAGCCGCCGTCCCTCCTCGCGGCGCGCCGAACCTGAGGTTGAGCCGCCGGGACAACGATCGGACAGGAACCGGAGTTAAGAACTGCCCAATTTCGGAACCCGGCTGCCTTAATCGCGAAGCTTTAGTTAACAAACTGGGGCTCGAACCGTCACTGCGGAAGGAATTCCCCCGGGATCCAAGGGGTCCCACGATCCCGGTACCGCCGCTTCAAGGCCGCCGCGTCCAGCGCCCGGCGTTGACGGCCCCTTGCGGGGCTTCGCCCCTGATGATCGCGTCGACCTGCCGCACCGTTTCCAGCGACTGGTATTCGATCGCCTGCGGCGTCAGCCCGCCGACATGCGGCGTCGCGATCACGTTGGGCAGCCGCGCGAGCTCCGGCGACGGCATCTGGTCGGGCGCACGGCCGACGTCCATCGCCGCACCGGCGATGCGGCCTTCCAAAAGCGCGCGCGCCAACGCCGCCTCGTCGACGAGATTGCCGCGGGAGAGATTGATGAAGACGGCGTGCCGCTGCATGCGCGCCAGCGCCGCCTCGCCGATCAGGTTCTCGGTCTGCTCGTTGGCGATGGCGAGGCAGACGACGTAGTCCGACGCGGCGAGCAGCTCGTCGAGCGCAACCTGCCTGATGGCGTCATCGCCGACGGTCGCGACGGGATCGGAAACCAGCACCTCCATGCGCAGCACCTTGGCGATTTCGGCGAGATAACGCCCGATGCTGCCATATCCGATGATGCCGATCCTGCTGCCCGCAAGCTGGCGGCCCATCCGCGCCTGTGCCTTGCGGCCGGCCTGGTAATCCGCCGTCGCGCGCGAGACGCCGCGCGACAGATCGACCATGAAGCCGAGCGCGAGCTCGGCGACCGACTGCACGAAGCCGGGCCCGGCGCGGGTCACCAGCACGCCGGCCTGCGAGGCCGCCTCGACGTCGACGTTGCGGATGTCGACGGCGCAGCGGACGAAGGCGCGCAGGTGCGGCAGTTGCGCAAAGATCTCGCCGCGCCCTTCCGTCATGCGATCGGCAACGATGATGTCGGCCTCCGCCGCCGCGCGCACGAGGCCTGCCGAATCAAGCGCCTGGTCGCCCTCGTGCAGGATCACCTCGGCGATCGCCCGCAGGCCGTTCAGGCTGCGATCGCCGTAATAGTTTTGGCGCATCTCCGGCGTGTGAGCCAACAGCACCTTCACGATCACTCTCCCTCAGTAGCCGAATGCGCGCGGCAGCGCGGTCGAGAGTGACGGCACGAACGCGATCACCAGCAGGCAGAGCAGCAGCAGGCCGAGATAGCCCATGATCGGCTTCACCGTCTGCTCGATCGGCACGTTGCCGATCAGGCAGGCGCCGTAGAGGCCGAGCCCGAGCGGCGGCGCGAACAGGCCGATGCCCATTGCGATGACCAGCACCACGCCGAAATGCAGGGGATCGATGCCGAGCTGGACGGCGACCGGCAGCAGCAGCGGCCCGAAGATGATCAGCGCGGCCGCGCCTTCCAGCACCGAGCCCATCACGATCAGGACGACGATCGCGAGCAGGATGAACAGCCAGACGCCCGAGGTCTTGGACAGGCCGAGCATGAAGTCGCCGACCGCGTGGGGCACCTGCTGCAGGGTCAATGTGAAGGCGAGCGACTGCGCGGCGGCGACGATGAACAGCACCAGCCCCGCGCGCGTCGCGGCCTGGACGAAACTGTGCGCGGCCGACTTGAAGCCGAGCTCGCGGAACACGAGGCTGCCGACCACGAGCGCATAGGCCACCGCGAAGGCCGAGATCTCGGTCGCCGTGGCAAAGCCGCTCTTGAAGCCGAAGAAGATCATGAAGATCAGGCCGAATGCGGCGATCGCGCCGCTCCACAGGCCCGACACCGGCATCTGCGGTTCGATCTCGTCGGCGTCAGTCGGCCGCTTGCCGAAGATGATGGAGACGGCGACCAGAACCAGCGCCATCAGCGCCGCCGGCAACAGGCCTGCGACGAACAGGCCGCCGATCGACAAATTGGCGACGAACCCCAGGATGATCAGGTTGATACAGGGCGGGATGGTTTCCGCCATCACCGCGGAGGCGGCGAGCAGCGCCACCGCGCCGCCCGGATTCTGCCTGGAGCGGCGCGCCGCCGGAATCAGCACCGAGCCGACCGCGGCGACGTCGGCCATCTTCGAGCCGGAGATGCCGGAGAACAGCACCATCGACGTCACCATCACGACGTTCAGCCCACCGCGCATGCGCCCCACCCCGCGCTGCAACAGCTCGATCAGCCGCACCGACATGCCGTTGGCTTCCATGAGGTAGCCGACGAGAATGAAGAAGGGGATCGCGAGCAGCACGAAATTGTCGATGCCGCGCGCCATCTGCTGGGCGAAGATCACGCCGGGCAGCGCGCCCTCGACCCAGATGAAGATGAGCGCCGCCAGCGCCAGCGCGAAGCCGATCGGCAGGCCGCCGAACAGGGTCGCGAAGAAGCCGATCAGCATCAGCGTGCCCGCCGACGGCACCGAGGACGGCGACAGAGAATCCCAGGCGAGATAGAGGCCGGTCGCAACGGCAACCGCAACGAGGCCCCTGACGATGTCGGCAAGCGGCCTGGCGCAGAGATGGTCGATCGCGAACACCGTCATGAACAGCGCGCCGATGCCCATCGGGTAGAAGGTGAGCTCGAGCGGCAGGCCCGATCCGGTGGTCTGGCCGGTCGTCAGCGCGCCGAGCTTGATCGCGTTGAAGGCGACATAGCCCGAGATCAGCACGACCAGGAGCGCGCAGGCGGCATCGACCAATGTGCGCAATCCCGCCGGCAACAGGTCGCGGAAGAAGGACACGCCGACATTCTCGCCGCGCGCGAGCGCGCTCGCCGCGCCGAAGAAGGCCGAGCCGACCATCAGGCCGCGCGCGACATCGTCCGACCACTCGACCGGCGCGTTGAAGAAGAAGCGCAGCAGCACGGAGCCGCAGACCACCACGAGGTCTGCGGCGAGCAGGACGGCCGCGATCGCGTCGCTGGCGCGAAGCAGCAGCGCAATGCTGCCATGGCGGCTGCCCGGGAGCGACACGGCACCCGCGATCGTCATCTCAGGCTTGCGTCGCGCGGATGATGTCGATGACCGGCTTCGACTCCGGCCGCGCCTTGATGAAGTTCTCCATCTGCGGCGCGACGCGCTTCTTGAACGCCTCGCGATCGCATTCGGCCACCGTCACGCCCTTCTCGGTCAGGGCCGACAGCGCCTCCTTCTCGACCGCGAGCCCGTGGGCGCGGGTGTCGGCCGCAGCCTTCTTCGCGGCGTCGAGGAAGCCCTCGCGCAGCTTCGGATCCATCCGGTTGAAGGTCATGTCGCTGAAGTAGATCGCCAGCGGCGAGAAATTGTGCTGCGTCAGCGCGTAGAATTTCGCCGTCTCGAAGAACTTGCTGGCGAGGATCGTCGGCGGATCGTGCTCGAGGCCATCGAGCACGCCGGCCTGCAGCGCCGTGTAGATCTCGCCAAACGCCAGCGGCGTCGCGGCGGCCCCCATCAGCCGCAGGCATTCGGTGATGACGGGATTCGGCAAAGTGCGGATCTTGAGGCCGGCGAGGTCCTCCGGCGTCTTCACCGGCTTCTTCGCGAACACGCTGCGCGAGCCGAAATTATAGGCCCAGGCGATGATGCGGATGTTGGCGCCCTTGAGCAGGGCGTCCTCGACCGGCCTGGCGGCGCCGGCGTCGAACGCCTTGGTCTGCTGCGGGAAGCTCGAGAACAGGAAGCCGAGATCATACGTGCCGACCAGCGGCACCAGGTTGGCGGAGATCGAGGACCCCGACACCATGATGTCGATGACGCCGAGCTTCACCGAGTTGATGACGTCGATCTCCTGGCCGAGCTGGTTGTCGGGGAAGAAGGCGACCTCGACCTGCTCGCCGAGCCCGTTGCCCTTCAGGTTCTTGACGAGGTTGTCGTAGAAGACGCGGCCGTTGGCGTATTTGGGATCGTTCGGCAGCGAGGAGGAGCATTTCAGCTTCATCGTCGCCGCTTCGGCACGGCCGATGATCGCGGGAGAGAGCACGAGGCCGGCGCCCAGCGCCGTCGAGGACTTGATGAACGCGCGACGGCTCACTGGCACGATTTTCATGGTGCTCTCTCTCCCCATCATTTTTGTTCGCGGCCGCTACGTTTGCGTGCGACCTGTTGCCAGGACTGTATGGCCAAAGCGACGGTGCAGGCAAGGGTAGCAGGCCAACCGCCACGGCATGACGGTTGGGCGAAAATCGTCAGCCGGTCCGCGGCAAAACGATCGTCTTTTGCGGGGATTTTCGATGAGCGGCGGCGCAATGCGCAATTGTGGTTCTGACGCTGCCCCACGGATCCATCCAATTGACGCATGGATCAATATGCAATTCACATGGATGCGGCCGGATCAATGGGCTGCCTCAGGCAGTTCCGCTGACCAATTTGCCGCACGCCGCAGCGTGAGCCAGCGCACAGACAGGGTCATGGCGGCTACTTAAAAAAGGTGACATCCTCGCGCGCATTGCCGATGGAGGTGACATCATGCGCCGTCCAGTCCTTCGCAATCTCTTGCTCGCGTCCAGCCTGCTTGCCCTCACGCAACTGACGATCCCGACGAAGGCCCACGCCGAAGCGCGGCTCGCGCTCGTGATCGGCCAGTCTGCCTATCGCACGGTGCCGGAACTGCCCAACGCCGCCAACGACGCCAGGGGCATGGCCGAGCTGCTCGGCACCGCGGGCTTCACAGTGACCGCCGCGCCCAACCTTGCGCAGAACGAGATGCGCCAGGCGATCTCTGATTTTGCCGGCAGGGTCAGCGCCAGCGGCGCCGACACCGTCGCGCTGGTGTTCTATGCCGGCCACGGCCTGCAGATCGACGGCGAGAACTATCTCGTGCCGGTCGATCTCGATCCCAAACGCGAGGCCGACATTCCGCTGCAGGGCGTGCGGCTGAACGATCTCCTCAACACGCTCGGCGCGCTGCCGACGCGGGCGCGCATCTTCATGCTCGACGCCTGCCGCAACAATCCGTTCCCGGCGCTCGGCGGCGCCGGCCACGGGCTTGCGATCGTCGACACCAAGGCGGGCGCGCCCGGCTCCTTCATCTCCTACTCCACCTCGCCCGGTGCGGAGGCGGAGGACGGCTCCGGCGCCGACAGCCCCTACACCAGTGCGGCGCTGTCGGTCGCAAGGCAGCCCAACCTGCCGATCGAGGAGGTGTTCAAGCGCATCCGCATCGCGGTGGCGCAATCGACCGACGGGCGGCAGATCCCCTGGGAAAGCTCCTCGCTGACGACCGACTTCAAGTTCTTCGGCGGCGCTGGGCAACCCGCAGCTCCCGGCGCAGGCTCGATGGCGCTTGCGAGCGTCACCCGCAGCGTCGAGGACTGGCGCAAGGATCTGCAGGGCAAGGATGCGAAGGCGGCCTATGAGCTCGTGATCGCCGACGACACCGTGCCGGCGTATCAGGCCTATATCGAGTTGTACGCCCAGGACGTCCGCACGGCGCGCCTGCGCACAGTGCTGGAGCGCCGGCGCCAGATGCTGGCGTGGGAACGCGCGGTCGCGATCAACACCCGCGCCTCGTTCGAAGCGTACCTCGCCAACTGGGACCGCAGCGATCTCGCCGCGACCGCGCGCAGGCTGCTGCTCCGCGTGCAGAACCGCAACTATGTGTTGCCGGCGGTCGTCGCGGCCGCACCTGCCCCGGTCGCCGTGGCGATGGCGCCGACCTGCCCGTGCTCGACGCAGCCGACACCGGCCAGCCCGATCAACCCGGCGGTCGCGCCTGCCATCAAGAAGCGCGTCGACGACACGCCGCCGAAGCGGAAGGTGGTCGACACGCCGCCGAAGCGCCGCGCGTCGCCGCCGCCCGAGGAGGTGGTCTATGAGCGCGCGCCGCCGCCGGATCGCGGCCCGCCGCCCGGCGCGATCATGCAAGGCGTCGGCATCGGAGTAGGCATCGGCCTCGGCATGGGCATGGGTGGCCGCGGCGGCGAGATGGGACGCAACAGGTACTGAGCGGCGGCACGAATGAAGGTCCACAAGGCGCGCTGCGTCTTGCTGACCTTCTCGTCACGGTTCACTGCACCAGCACGGGGTGATCGCGCTGCACCGTTTCGCGGATCCAGCCGGCATGGATCGCGCGAAACAGGATCTGCGCGGTCTTGACGTCGTTGGCCTTCATGCAGAGGTCGACGATGCGATAGACCGCATCGTCGCGCATCAGGCCGTCCGAAATCTTCATCGCGATTTCCATCGCGACCTTGGCCGCGCGCTCATAGCGGGCGCTCTCGCGCGTGTCGGCGCGCGCGGAGCCCGCCGCATTCGCTGCGCTCGCGGCCGCGTCACAAATGGCGCGGATGCGCTCGGCCGCCTCGATGTCGCCGAGCGGCCATTCGATCGCCTCGTCCCAGATGTCCAGCCGCTTCTTCGCGAACCACCGCATTGCGCCACTCCGCCGTGACGGAGCGAGCATAAACGGCCAGCGCGCCGCGCGCTACGCCTCCGGCACGATCTTGCCGGGATTGAGGATGTTGAGCGGATCGAGCGCCTTCTTAAGCGCCCGCATCGCATCGATCGCCTCGGGTCCCAGTTCGGCCTTGAGATATTTCTGCTTGCCCTGGCCGATGCCGTGCTCGCCGGTGCAGGTGCCGTCCATGGCCTGCGCGCGCTCGACGAGGCGATGCATGAACTCTTCCCCGCGCGCCATCTCGTCTGGATCATTGGTGTCACAAACCAGCGAGCAGTGGAAATTGCCGTCGCCGACATGGCCGACGATCGGCGACAACAGGTTGAGGCGCTTGAGATCTTCCTCGGTCTCGCTGACGCAGTCGGCAAGCCGCGAGATCGGCACGCAGACGTCGGTTGCGACCACGCCGATGCTGTCGCCAGGCCGCAGCGCCTTCACCGACCAATAGGCGTCGTGCCGCGCCTGCCACAATTTTGTGCGATCCTCCGGCTTGGTGGTCCAGGAGAAATCGCCGCCGCCGCAATCCTTCGCGATCTCGCCGAAGGCCTTCGACTGTTCGGCGACCTCGACCTCGCTGCCGTGGAATTCCAGCAGCAGCAGCGGCGTCTCCGGCAGCGTCAGCTTGGAATAGGCGTTGCAGGCCTTCACCTGCGCGGCGTTGAGCAGTTCGATGCGCGCCACGGGAATGCCGGTCTGGATCGCCAGGATCACCGCCTGACAGGCCCCATGCACGGTCTCGAACGAGACCGCGCCGGCCGCGATCGTATCGGGAATGCCGCGCAGGCGGATGGTCAGCTCCGAGATGATGCCGAGCGTGCCTTCGGCGCCGACGAACAGATGCGTCAGGTCGTAGCCGGCCGACGACTTCTTGGCGCGCGTGCCGGTGGTGATGATCTCGCCGTCGCCGCGCACCACTTTCAGCGCCAGCACGCTGTCGCGCATGGTACCGTAGCGCACCGCGTTGGTGCCGGAAGCGCGCGTCGAGGCCATGCCGCCGAGGGAGGCGTCGGCGCCGGGGTCGATCGGGAAGAACAGGCCCTGGTCGCGCAGATGCTCGTTCAGCGCCTTGCGGGTGACGCCGGGCTGGATCACGCAGTCGAGGTCCTCGGCGTGCACCGCGAGCACCTTGTTCATGTCGCGCAGGTCGATCGAGATGCCGCCGGCGGGCGCGTTGACCTGGCCCTCCAGCGAGGTGCCGGTGCCGAAGGGAATGACGGGCACGCGGTTCTTGGCGCAGATCCGCACCACGTCCTGGATGTCGGCAGTCTCCTGCGCCATCACCACGCCGTCCGGCGGCTGGTTCTTGATCCATGTCGTGGTGTGGCCGTGCTGCTCGCGCACGGCCTGCGAGGTGACGAGGCGGTTGCCGAACCGTGCGGCAAGCTGTTCCAGCGCGCTCGCGAGGGCTTTCGGCTCAGGCCGCGGCGGATTATTGGTGATGGTTGTACCCACGGACATTCCTCCCGACAGAAGAAACCGTGGCAAAGGACATATGACCGGTCAAGTCAAGGGACCGGACGCGTGTCCGGCAAAATTGCCGAGGGAAGGGAAATAAGCTGAGATGACCGCCGAGACGCCCAAAGCCGAGCCGTTCCGCGCTTCGGTCATGCAGATCGAGCCGCAGTGGATCGACTATAACGGCCACCTCAACATGGCCTATTACAACGTGATGTTCGACCGTGCGGTCGACCAGATGTGGCTGCAGCTCGGGATCGGGCCCACCTACATGAAGGAGCGCAACGGGTCGACCTTCACCGCCGAGTGCCACGTGCGCTACCTGCGCGAAATCCACTTCGGCGATCCCGTCCAGGTCTCGGTCCTGCTGCTGGAGGCCGACGACAAGCGGCTGCACACGTTCCAGGAGCTGCGGCACGCCACCGAGGGCTGGTTGTCGGCCACCTCCGAGAACATGTCGCTCCACATCGACATGGGCTCGCGCAAGGTGGCGGCCTTTCCGCCCGATATCGCTGCGCGCATTCGCGCCGTGCTCGCGGCCCACGCCGCCGTGCCGCGGCCAAAGGGCATCGGCCGCAACGTGGCGATGCCCTCAAAGCGCTAGTGCGGTGATCCCGCGCTAGATCCTGCGGCCGCGGGCGAGGCCGACCACGGCCGAGACCAGGAACAGGATCACCGCGATGAAGAAGATGATCTTGGCGATTTCGATCGAAGCGCCGGCGACGCCGCCAAAGCCCAGGATACCGGCGATCAGTGCGATAACGAGAAACGTCACAACCCAGCCAAGCATGGCAAAACCTCTGTCTTGATGTCTGTCTTGCGATCGGTGCGGCTGACCGCGCCTCGCTTGTCCTGACAATCTCGACGTGGGAACGAAGGTTCCGGCGGACGCCAGGTGGAATTCGCGCGAATTTCGGGAACAAATCGGCCCGCCGCGTACGTGGAAAACCCCGCCCGGCGCCCCCATATGGGCACCAATCCCTGTTAAGAAGGCTCCCTCCCGTCACCCCGCGGTGCCATCGTGGGGCCAATGATTCGCATGACCGAGCCGAGCAAGATCACAGCCGTACCCGACCACCAGCCCGCAGCCGGCGGCATCGCCGCGCGGGCGCGCGCCTCGGTGGGCCCGAAATACCTCTCCGGGCTCAATCCCGAGCAGCGTGACGCGGTCGAGACCCTCGACGGCCCGGTCCTGGTGCTGGCCGGCGCCGGCACCGGCAAGACGCGCGTGCTGACGACGCGCATCGCCCACATCCTGAGCCAGGGCCGCGCGCGGCCCGCCGAGATCCTGTCGGTGACCTTCACCAACAAGGCGGCGCGCGAGATGAAGCACCGGCTCGGCCAGATGCTCGGCCACGCCGTTGAGGGCATGCCGTGGCTCGGCACCTTCCACTCGATCGGCGGCCGCATCCTGCGCTTCCATGCCGAGCTGGCGCAGCTCAAGTCGAATTTCACCGTGCTCGACGTCGATGACCAAGTGCGGCTTCTGAAGCAGCTCCTGCAGGCCGAGAGCATCGACGACAAGCGCTGGCCGGCCCGCATGCTGGCCGGGCTGATCGACGGTTGGAAGAACCGCGGCCTGATGCCGTCGCAGGTGCCGTCGGGCGAAGCTGCGATGTTCGCCAACGGCAAGGGCGGCAAGCTCTATGCGAGCTACCAGGAGCGGCTGAAGATCTTGAACGCCGCCGATTTCGGCGATCTGCTGCTGGAGAACATCCGCATCTTCCGCGAGCACCCGGACATCCTGCGGCAGTACCAGCAGCGCTTCAAATACATCCTGGTCGACGAATATCAGGACACCAACGTCGCGCAGTATCTGTGGCTGCGGCTGCTGTCGCAGGCGCCTTCTGCCACCTCTCCCCCCTTGCGGGGAGAGGTCGCATCGCGAAGCGATGCGGGTGAGGACGACTCTCCGCAGACCGCGCTCGTGGAAGCAGCCCCTCACCCCGACCCTCTCCCCGTGAAGGACTGGGAGAGGGAGAAGACTCCCACCAAAAACATCTGCTGCGTCGGCGACGACGACCAGTCGATCTATGGCTGGCGCGGCGCCGAGGTCGACAACATCCTGCGCTTCGAGCACGATTTTCCCGGCGCCAAGGTCATCCGCCTCGAGCGCAACTATCGCTCGACCGGACACATCCTCGCCGCCGCCTCGCATCTGATCGCGCACAATGAAGGCCGGCTCGGCAAGACGCTGCGCACCGAGGACGTCGACGGCGAGAAGGTCACCGTGACCGGCGCCTGGGACTCGGAAGAGGAAGCCCGCGGCATCGGCGAGGAGATCGAGCAGCTACAGCGCCAGGGCGAGAAGCTGAACGAGATCGCAATCCTGGTCCGCGCCTCCTACCAGATGCGCGAGTTCGAAGACCGTTTCGTCACGCTCGGCCTGCCCTATCGCGTCATCGGCGGCCCGCGCTTCTACGAGCGCGCCGAAATCCGCGACGCGCTGGCCTATTTGCGCGTGATCAATTCGCCGGCCGACGATCTCGCCTTCGAGCGCATCGTCAACACGCCGAAGCGGGGTCTCGGCGATGCCACCGTGCAGATGCTGCACGACCACGCCCGCAAGCGCCGCATCCCGCTGTTCGAGGCGGCGCGCGCCGTGGTCGAGACCGACGAGCTGAAGCCGAAGGCGCGCGGCTCGCTGCGCGATCTCGTCACCCAGTTCGACCGCTGGCGCGCCCAGCGCGAGGTCACCGCGCACACCGACCTTGCCCAGATCGTGCTCGACGAGAGCGGCTATACCGAGATGTGGCAGAAGGACCGCTCGGCGGACGCCGCCGGCCGGCTGGAGAACCTCAAGGAGCTGGTGCGCTCGATGGAGGAGTTCGAGAACCTGCAAGGGTTCCTGGAGCACATCTCGCTGGTGATGGACCGCGAGGGCGGCGCCGAGGACGACGCGGTGTCGCTGATGACGCTGCATTCGGCCAAGGGGCTTGAATTCGACAACGTGTTCCTGCCGGGCTGGGAGGAAGGCCTGTTCCCGAGCCAGCGTACGCTGGACGAACAGGGCCGCGCCGGGCTCGAGGAAGAACGCCGGCTCGGCCATGTCGGCCTCACCCGCGCCCGCCGCCGCGCAAAGCTCTATTTCGCCACCAACCGGCGCATCCATGGCACCTGGTCGACCACAATCCCGTCGCGCTTCCTCGACGAATTGCCGGCAGCCAATGTCGAGATCACGGAATCCAAGGGCGGCTCGGGCTGGGGCGGCAGCGGGGGCTACGGCGCCTCGCGCTTCGACGACATGGAGGCGTTCGGCTCGAGCTATTCGACTCCGGGCTGGCAGCGCGCCCAGGCAAACCGCAACAAGGGCGGCGGCCGCAGCGGCGGCTTCGAGGAAGAGGCGTCGTTCTCGTCCTCGTCATCCGGGCCCGATTTCGGCAGCTTCTCGTCGAGGAAGCGCGGGCCGATGACCATCGAGGGCGAGCTGGTCGCCAAATCGACCGGCACGACTTCCGAATTCTCGCTGTCCGACCGCGTCTTCCACCAGAAATTCGGCTACGGCCGTGTCACCAAGATCGACGGCAACAAGCTCACCATCGCCTTCGACAAGGCCGGCGAGAAGAAGGTCGTGGACAGTTTTGTGCAGCGGGCGTGAGGCAACCATGCCTCACTACGTCGCCATCATCGAGGACGGCCCCGACGACGCCGTCAGCCTGTGGTTTCCCGACCTGCCCGGCTGCATCTCCGGCGGCGACGATGTCGATGAAGCCCTGGAGAATGCGCCCGAGGCGCTCGCATTTTATGCGCAGGAGCTGATGGCAGACGGAAGGCAGCTGCCCCCGCCGCGGACGCGGGCCGAGCTCGAGGCCGACCCTGATGTCGCCAAGGATCTCAGGAACCACACCGTCGTCCTGATCGAATGGCCCCGCACTGAGGCCGCCGAGTGAGGACTGTTGGCCGCACTGGCCGGACTCTCGACGGTTCTCGCCCGAACAGCCCTTGACCATCGCGAACTTCCCCGTATCAGATGCAGCCATGGTCCGGGGTTCCGTCGCGCTGATCGTGCTTGCATTGGGGATGCCGTCGCTTGCCGCGGCGGAAACCATGAGCTTTGGCGATTCGATCGCGCTGCTGGCGAAAAGCTGCGGCGCGGAAATCGTCGCCAATTGTCGCGGCGTCAATCCGGACTCGAACCGGCTGAAGGAATGCCTGTCCCGCAACCGGGATGTGCTGTCGCCGCAATGCCTGAGCGACTATCTCGGAGCCTTCGACGCCATCCAGAAGCGCATCGCCGCACGCGTCACGGTGGCCAATGCCTGCCAGCGCGAGATCGTCAAGATCTGCGGCGGCTCGACCAAGGAGACCAGCAAGTCGGTCCCCTGCCTGATCTCGACGCCCAAGGGCATCAGCAACAACTGCCTGAAGGCCGTGGACGACGCGGGGTATCGATGATGCGAGCGGCGCGGCTTTCCACCGCCGGGATCGGCATGGCGCTCGGGAGCGTTCTTGGCCTCGCTCTGCTCGCGGGCGCGGCCAGTGCGCAAACGGCCCCGACCCGCGACGACATCGTCGGCAAGCTGAACCATTTCCAGGAAGCCGTCGAAATCGACTTTCCCGCGCTGAAGCAGCAGGTGATGGAGCGGGCCAAGGCCAGGATCAAGAACGACCCGGGTCCGGTGAACCGCCCACTGATCGTGCCCGACCTCGCCAAGCTGCCCGCCTTCAACGCCCAGATCCAGTTCGACGCCGACACGCCGATCATCCAGCCCGAATCCTACCAGACCGTCGGCCGCATTGCGGACGCGCTGGTCCATGCCTCGATGCTGCCCTACACGTTCCTGATCGTCGGTCACGTCGAGTCCAATTCGAAGACGCGGGAAGCCAATGCGATCCTGAGCCAGCGCCGGGCGGATGCGATCCGCGACGTGCTGGTCAACACGTTCAAGATCTCGACCAAGCGCCTGACCCCGATCGGTCTCGGCGAAGAACAGTTGCTCGACCGTCCCCGCCCGACCTCGGCCGTCAACGGCCAGACCCAGATCATGACCTTTGCCAAGCTGCCCGAGGACGAGCCGCGCCCCGCTGCGGCACCTGCGCCTGCGGCGAAAAAGCCCGCCAGGAAGCACTGAGCAGACGCCCCCGGGTCCGCGCGGAACTTGTTGAAGTCGTGGCGTTTTGTGACCTGCCGCAGGGCGCGCCCGCACGGCCTTGCGCGACGGGCGCGCCGGTTTGTGCACTGCCCGGTCAGGTGCTATAGCCAGTCTTCGTCCTTCCCGATCCTGCATTGCGCGAGACTGAGATGGCTGGCAATTTTCAACGCCAACTGGCCGACTACGTCGAATATCACCGGGACCCCTGGAACTGCGCGATGCATGTGGTCGGCATCCTCCTGCTCTTCACCGGGGCGGTGCTGCCGCTGACGCGGGTGGCCTTCCCCGTGCTCGGGATCGAGGTAAGCCTCGCCGTCATCCTGGCGCTGCCGGTGCTGGTGTACTGGCTGATGCTCGACACCGGAATCGGGCTCGGCATTCTCGCCGCGGCGGTCGTGCTGCTTTCGGTCGCAACCACAATCGGCAATCAGGTCTCCACCGCCATGATGTGGTCCATTTTTGTGGTGCTGATCGGGCTGGGGATCACGGCGCAGGTTGTCGGCCACAAGGTGTTCGAGGAACGGCAACCCTCGATGGTCGACCACCCCTCTCATTTTCTGCTTGGACCGATGTTCGTCATGGCAAAACTATTCATTGCACTGGGTTTTCGTCGCGACCTTGCCGCGATTCTCGCGCCTCTTCCGGCCAACTCCCTTTCAACCCGATAGCTTCAAGACGCGGAACAGCAAACCTTCTTCATGGCTCTCGTACTGGTTACCGGTGGCAGTGGTTTCATCGGACATCATCTCGTAGAAGCGCTCCGCGCCCGTGGGCAGCGGGTACGCGTTCTCGATGTCCGGCCGCCGGCCGCCGCCAATGCAGACGTTGAACATGTGCATGGCTCGGTGCTGGACGGTGCCGCGGTCGACGCTGCGCTTGCCGGCGTCGATCAGGTCTATCATCTCGCCGGTCTGCCCGGCATGTGGGTCGCCAACAAGCAGGACTTTCACGACGTCAATTGCCGCGGCACCGAAATCGTGCTCGCGGCCGCGATGAAGCGCGGGGTCTCGCGCTTCCTGCACTGTTCGACGGAATCGATCCTGTTCGCCTATTCGGATCTCGGAGGCCTCGCCCCCGAGGAGGCGCTGCAGCCGGCCGACGTCATGCCGGGGGCCTATACCCGCTCGAAATCCCTCGCCGAGCATCACGCGGCGAAGGCCGCGGCCTCTGGCTTCCCGGTCGTGATCGGCACGCCGACCATGCCGATCGGCGCGGCCGACCACGGGCTGACGCCGCCGACCGCGATGCTGTGGTACTTCCTGCAGAAGAAGGTGCAGCCGCATCTCGACTTCCTGGTCAACCTCGTCGATGTCCGCGACGTCGCCACCGGCCTGGTGCTGGCCATGGAGCGCGGCCGCATCGGCCAGCGCTACATCCTCGGCGGCGACTGCGTTCCGCTGGGGCGGATCCTGCGCATGATGTCGGCGATGAGCGGCCGCCGCCAGTTCCCGGTCGTGGTGCCCGGCAGGGTCGCCGAGATGTCCGCGACCGTGCTCGAATACATCTCCGATCACGTCACGCGCCGGCCGCCCAACGGCACCGCCGAGGGCGTTCGCATCGCGCTCGCCGCGAGCGACCTCTCCATCGGCAAGGCCCGCAACGAGCTCGGCTATTCGCCGCGCCCGATCGAGCCCGTGCTGCATGAAACCATCACCCATCTGCTCGCCCGCAACGGCCAGCAGCCCTCCGGCGCCATCAAGCACCACGCGCTGTCCTCGCGCGCGAGCTGAGGCCGCCGCCCAAAACAAAGAACCTTCATGCCCTTCGATTTCAGCAAGCTTCTCTCTGTCGCCTGGGGCGGCTGGACCACGGCCTGGCCAACCGAACTCCTGGCCCTGATCTGGGTTGCCTTTCTTGCCAGCTGGGTGGGCGCCTCGTTCTGGCAGGGGCGGACCAAGAAGCAGGTGATGACGCTGGAGTCGCAGCGCTATCGCCTGCCAATCCTGGTCGGCGGCATCCTGTACACGCCGTGGATTGCGGAGATCCTGGGCTGGAAGCCGCTCTGGGTGCTCGGCAACACCGGCATCGCCATCGCCGCGGTCCTCTCGGTCGCCGGCATCGCCTTTGCCTGGTGGGGCCGGCTGCATCTCGGAAAATTCTGGTCCAACACCATCACCCACAAGGAAGACCACCGCGTCATCGACACCGGCCCCTATGGTATCGTGCGTCACCCGATCTACACCGGGTTGATCTTCGGCATGCTCGTCACCGGCATCGCGATCGGCCTCGTGACGACGATCCTCGGCGCGATCCTGATCTCGCTCGGCATGTGGCAGAAGGGCCGGATGGAAGAGGTGTTTTTGTCCAAGGAGCTCGGCGAGGACGCCTACGGCGCCTATTGCCGCCGCGTGCCGATGATCATCCCGTTCACGTCGCCGCGGTGAAGCACACACCTTCGCTACGCTTTCCCTGCGCCGCATTGTCGTTAATCCGTCATCCTGAGGTGCGAAGCCGGCGATGCGCATGCATCGCGGGCTGAGCCTCGAAGGATGCACGGCCGAGATGCAGCCGGGCCGTTCATCCTTCGAGGCTCGCCATGGGGCGCAATGCGCCCCACGGCTCGCACCTCAGGATGACGGAGACGAAGCTGGAGCGGTGGATCAGCCATTGATCCTTCCTCCATGCAAATTCGCCCAGCTGCCATTCCACGGGAATAGATACCGGACGTGTTCCCCGGCGGTTGACGTTTTCACCGCGACCCAGTTGGATGCGCGCGCAACAGGGGACTTTCATGACTTTTTCCAGCATCTTCGCGCAGTTCGTCGCGATCGTCGGCGGCGTAGCGCTGCAATGGCGCAGGCTGTCGGGCAGTGAGCCCGCGCCGGCCTGGGGCCAGGCCCCAGCGATTCCCGAAGCGAAGCCGCAAGGCGCGCTGCCGACCCTGAAGATGCCGACGGCGCGGGGCTGGAGCCAGGGGCAGAAGCCGACGGCCGCGCCCGGGCTCAAGGTCAATGCATTCGCAACCGACCTCGACCATCCGCGCTGGATCGAGGTGCTGCCCAATGGCGACGTGCTGATCGCTGAAGCGACGCAGATCGCCGGGCCGCCGCGCAGCTTGTTTCACTATGCGATGCAGGCGACGATGCGGCGCGCCGCGGCGCTCGGCGTGTCCGCCAACCGCATCACGCTGCTGCGCGACAAGGACGGCGACGGCGTCGCCGAACATCGCGGCGCGTTCATGGAAAACCTCAACCAGCCGTTCGGCATGGCGCTGGTCGGCGACACCTTCTATGTCGGCAACACCGACGGCGTGATGGCCTTCCCCTACGTCGCGGGCGCCGACCGCATCACCGCGCCGGGCAAGCGGCTCACGACGTTCAAGCCGAGCGGCCACTGGACGCGTAGCCTGCTCGCGAGCCCCGACGGCAAGAAGCTCTATGCCGGCGTCGGCTCGCTCAGCAACATCGCCGAGATGGGCATGGAGGTCGAGGAAGGCCGCGCCGCGGTCTACGAGCTCGACCTCGCCGCCGGCACGCATCGCATTTTCGGCAGCGGACTGCGCAATCCGGTTGGCCTCGCCTGGGAGCCGAACACCGGCGTGCTCTGGACCGTGGTCAACGAGCGCGACGGGCTCGGCGACGAGACTCCGCCGGACTATCTCACCTCGGTGCGCGACGGCGGTTTCTATGGCTGGCCCTATTGCTATTGGGGCAAGACGGTGGACGACCGCGTGCCGCAGGACCCGGCGCTGGTCGCCAAGGCGCTGACGCCGGATTACGCGCTCGGCGGCCACACCGCCTCGCTCGGCCTGTGCTGGATGCCGGCGGGCACCCTGCCCGGCTTCGGAGACGGCATGGTGATCGGCCAGCACGGCTCGTGGAATCGCAGCACGCTGTCCGGCTACAAGCTGGTGTTCGTTCCGTTCGAGAACGGAAAGCCCTCAGGTCCCGGCCGCGACATCCTGTCGGGCTTCCTGTCGCCGGACGACAAGGAATCCTACGGCCGCCCGGTCGGCGTCGTGATCGGCCCCGACAAGACATCGCTGCTGATGGCCGACGACGTCGGCAACGTGATCTGGCGCGTCACGGGCGCGTAAGGATTACGTCCCGACACACAGCGTGGCGCGCTGCTTGCGCAGCAGCGCGATCACGGACAGCGCCGTAATCAACCCGGTCTTGGGATTTTCGGACGGGATGTTCTCGATTCCCATCGAGAAGCGCGCCGAATCCGCCTCGACCTCGATGCGGTGAACGTTGCGCGTCACGGTGGGATCGGCCCAGACCTGGATCCGGGTGCGATCGGGCCCGATGCCCGCCAGCGACAGCGCCACGGCGACATTGACGTTTGCCGGAAAGCCCTTGGCTGCTTCGCGCGCGCTGCCCTCGAACAGCTTCAACGGTTCGCGCAGATTGTCGATGTCGATGTTGTTCTCGGCGATGAACGGCGCGCCCTTCAGCCCGTCGATCGGCTTGCGCGTGACCATCTTCACCGAATGAATGGTGCCGACGGAAGCGGCGTTGACTGCGTCCAGCCCGATCAGCGCGCCGGTCGGCACGATGATGCGGCCGCCATTGGCCCGGGCGAGATCGACGAGATCGAAATTGTCCAGCAGCCCGCCGACGCTGACGACGACGGCGGACTTACCGCGTTTCACCGCGGGCTCGACAATGGCGCGCAGATGCTTGCTCGGCGCGCACTCGACCACGATGTCGGCGACTTCGCCGAGCTGGTCGATCGGCATGATCTGCGGCTGACGGCGCAGGCTGCCGAGAAAGGCCTCATGTTTTGCGGGATCGCGCACCGCCACGGCCGACAGCGCCAGCCCCTCGATGCCCTGGTCGAGCGCGGTCGCGATCCTGGTGCCGATCGAGCCCAGCCCCGCGATCACCACCCGCAGTTGGCCCAGCGCTTTCTGTTCAGTCATCGCATCCCGCCTTCTCGCCAGGCTAATGTCATAGCCCTTCACGCCTCCCGCGCATAGCTGCGCAGGCGCGCCTCAAGCACCGCGAGCATGGCGTCGCGGGCCGGATCGCGCGAGCCGCGCAGGAAGGCCGCGGCGAGCGGCAGCCGCCCGACGGGACCGCTCTGCTTCGGCCGGAGCGGCACGAAGCGCACCCCCGACACCGCCATCCGCGTGGTCCAGCGCGGCACGATCGCAACGCCGAGCCTGGTTGCGACCAGGTGGATGATGGTTTGCTTCTCGTCGGCGACCTGCACGATGCGCGGCGTCAGGCCGGCCCGCTCGAACAGTTTGATGGTGAGGTCGTGACTGTGCGGTCGCGAGCGGCGGTCCGGCACCAGCATCGCCTCGTCGGCGATCTCGGCCAGCGTGATCGATTTCTTCCTGGCCAGCGCATGCCGCTGCGGGAATGCCACGATGGCGGTCTCCTGCAGCAGGTCGCGGAATTCGAGCCGCTTGTCCGCGCGGTCGGGCGGGCGGACGAAGGCGAGATCGAGTGCGCCGGTCAGGATCTTTGGGAGCAGCCGGACGGTCTTGTCCTCCAGAAGCTGCACCGCGATGTCCGGATGCACGGCGCGAAAATCGCGCAACAGCGGCGGCAATAATCCCGCCGCCGCACTGTCGATGGCGCCGACGCGGAGCCGTCGTGCAGCACCTGCGCGGGAGCGGTTGCGCAAATTGCTCTCGACCGCCTCGACCTTGGCGAGGATCGCGCGGGCATCGCGCAGCAGCGTGGTGCCGTCCTCGGTGAGCGACACGGCGCGCGTCGTCCGCGCGAACAACCGTGTCCCCAGATCCTCTTCCAGCAGCCTGATCTGGCGGCCGAGCGCGGAGGGCAGCATCTGGAGCTGCTGCGCCGCGCGGCCGAAATGCAGCTGCTCGGCTGCCGCCACGAAGCATCGAAGCTGATGCAATTCCATTCGCCGTCCTCTCGTCTCTTCCAAAGGGGTCGTCATGCCCGGGCTTGTCCCGGGCATCCACGTTCTCCACGCCGCGAGGAAGGCGTGGATGGCCGGGACAAGCCCGGCCATGACGCCGTGGTGGCTTCAGTGGCCAATACTCACCACAGATGCGATTGCCCGGATTATATCATTTTTTTGTATAAACCAGCGCCAATTGAGTGCGCGCCGCAACCCCGCCTAGGCTCACTGCCGCATAACCAGAAATCGGAACAGAGGAGGCCGGGGTGGCGAGCGGAATTCAGGCGCGCGTGCTGCGCAAGATCACCTGGCGCATCGTTCCTTTCATCATGCTGCTGTACTTCGTGGCCTTCATCGACCGCGTCAACATCGGCTTTGCCTCGCTGACGATGAACAAGGACATCGGGCTGTCGCCTGCCGTCTACGGCTTCGGCGCCGGCATCTTCTTCTGGGGCTATTTCCTGTTCGAGGTGCCTTCCAACATCATCCTGCACAGGATCGGTGCGCGAATCTGGATCGCGCGGGTGATGGTCACCTGGGGCATCGTGTCGGCGGCGATGGCCTTCGTGCAGGGGCCGACCAGCTTCTACATCCTGCGCTTCCTGCTCGGCGTCGCCGAGGCCGGCTTCTTTCCCGGCATCATCCTCTATCTCTCCTTCTGGTTCCCGGCGCGCCAGCGCGCCGCGGTGACCGCGCTGTTCATGGCGGCAGCCCCGCTCTCGACCGTGCTGGGCTCGCCGATCTCCGGCGCGCTCCTGGAGATGGACGGCCTGTTCGGCTTCAAGGGCTGGCAATGGCTGTTCGTGCTGGAGGCGCTGCCGGCCGTGCTGCTCGGCTTCGTCGTGCTGGGCTTTTTGACCGACCGCCCGGAGAAGGCGAAATGGCTCGCCGACGACGAGCGCCGCTGGCTGGTCGAGACCATGAATGCGGAAGCCACCGGCAAGGCCGCGACCGCAAGCCACAGCATCTGGCGCGGGCTTGCCGATCCCCGCGTGCTGGCGCTGTCGCTGATCTATTTCGGCACTTCGGCCGGCCTCTACACGCTCGGCGTCTGGGCGCCGCAGATCATAAAGCAGTTCGGCCTGTCGCCGCTCCAGGTCGGCTTCCTCAATGCGCTGCCCGCGACCGCCGCGGTGATCGCCATGATCCTGTGGGCGCGGCATTCGGACCGCACCGGCGAGCGCACCTGGCACGTCGTCTGGGCCTGCCTGATCGCCGCAGCAGGCCTTGCCTATGCCGGCCTTGCGACCGGCGTCGTCGCGGTGCTGGTCGCACTTGCCCTCGTCAACATCGGCATCTCCTCGGCCAAACTGCCGCTGTGGAGCATGCCGACGCTGTTCCTGTCAGGTCCCGCGGCCGCGGCCGGGATCGCCACCATCAACTCGATCGGCAATCTCGGCGGCTTCGTCGGACCGGCCATGATCGGCTGGGTCAAGGATCAGACCGGCAGCTTCGTCGGTGGGCTCTACTTCGTCGCGGGCCTGCTGGTTCTCTCGGCGGTCCTGACCCTGCTATTGTCGCGCGCGCAGACCGCGCCCGTCGAACCCGTCCCGCAATCCAACTGATCCCAAACGGAGCATCTTCATGCGCACCCATTCGATCGCAGCAATTCCCGCGGACGGCATCGGGCCCGAGGTCATCTCGGCCGGCGTCCGCGTGCTGGAGGCGCTGGCCAGGCGCAGCGGCGACCTCGCCTTCAACGTCAAAACCTTCGACTGGGGCTCGGACTATTACAAGAAGCACGGCGTGATGATGCCGGCCGACGGCCTCGGCGAATTGAAGAAGTTCGATGCGATCTATTTCGGCGCGGTCGGCGCGCCCGATGTGCCCGATCATATCACGCTGTGGGGCCTGCGCCTGCCGATCTGCCAGGGTTTTGACCAATACGCCAATGTGCGGCCGACCAGGATCCTGCCCGGCGTCGCCTCGCCGCTGCGCAATGTCGGCGTCGGCGATCTCGACTGGGTGATCGTGCGCGAGAACTCGGAAGGCGAATATGCCGGCATGGGCGGCCGCGCCCACAGGGGCCTGCCTGAGGAGGTCGGCACCGAGGTGGCGGTGTTCACCCGCGTCGGCGTCACGCGGATCATGCGCTATGCATTCCAGCTCGCGCAGTCGCGGCCGCGCAAGCTGCTCACCGTCGTGACCAAGTCGAACGCGCAGCGCCATGGCATGGTGATGTGGGACGAGATCGCGGCCGAGGTCGCCGGCGAATTCCCTGATGTCACCTGGGACAAGATGCTGGTCGACGCCATGACCGTGCGCATGACGCTGCATCCGAAGAGCCTCGATACCATCGTCGCGACCAACCTGCACGCCGACATCCTCTCCGACCTCGCCGGCGCGCTGGCGGGCAGCCTCGGCGTGGCGCCGACCGGCAACATCGATCCGCAGCGCCGCTTTCCCTCGATGTTCGAGCCGATCCACGGCTCGGCCTTCGACATCACCGGCAAGGGCATCGCCAATCCGGTCGCGACCTTCTGGACCGGCGCGCAGATGCTCGAACATCTCGGCGAGAAGGACGCCGCCGGCCGGCTGATGGCCGCTGTCGAGCGCGTCTGCGCGGCCGGCGTGCTGACACCCGACGTCGGCGGCAAGGCCACGACGAAGGAAGTGACGGACGCCGTGATCGACGCGATCCACGGGTCGAACGCCTGAGGCCGATTCCTCGCCTCATCGTCATGCCCGGGCTTGTCCCGGGCATCCACGTTCTTGGCGCCGCGCGATAGTTCGTGGATGGCCGGGACAAGCCCGGCCATGACGAATTTGTGGAACGACAGCACGTTCGACAAGCAACATTTTCGCAGGGATAAGGCGCCCTACTTCCGACCCGACGGAACTGGCGCCGGCATCGCCGCCGCCGCCGCCGGCTCGAGCGGCACCAGATGGCGCGGCACGATGATGGACTGCCCCGGCGTGAGCGGCGCGTTCTCGGCCAGCGAATTGCTCTGCGCGAGCGTCCAGAGCGGCACGCGATTGGCCGCGGCGATGCTCTCCATGGTGTCGCCGGTTCGCACCGGCACCCGCACGCCGGAGTCCCACAATTCCACCAGCGTGTTCGCGGGCACGACGTAGCGCAGCGGCACAGCATCGGCCTGGGTCTGGGTGGAGATGCGCGGCAGTTGCGTCACCATGTCGAGGATCTGGCGGTGGATGTCGTCGGACTTCTCGATGTTGACGTGGCTGACCCGGGCGTTCTGCTGGAGGTCGTAGCTGGCGTAATGGCCGCGAAAATCGGGCTTGGCCACGACGTCGCCGCCGCCGAGCACGCTGTCGGACAGGAAGATGTTGATGAAGCGCTCGACGTTGGCCGGCACCTCGCCGGTCGCATGGGCGGGGTCGATGGTGATGACGAGGCTGATCGGAACGTTCTCCTTGGCAGCCATCTCGGAGATCAGGACCGAACATAGCCCGCCCATGGAATGACCGATCAGCACGATCGGGGCCGGATTGTCCCGATAGCTGGAGATGACTCGGCTGCCGATCAGCCGGCAGATGGTGAATTCATAGACGTCGGCGGAAAAGCCGGCCTGCGTCAGCTTCTCGCTGAGCCGATCCATGCCGGTCGAGAAGATCGGGCCCATGGCGCCGCGGAACAGGTAGATCTTCGGGGGCGGCAGCGGCTCGGCCGGCGGTGCCGGTGGTGGTGGCGGCGCGACCGCCGGGATCGCCGCGGGCTTCGGCTGTCGCGGCGAAGCCGCAGCCAGGCCGGGATTCAAGGCGAGCAGCCCAACCGCTGCCAGCACCAGCATTCGCCTTGGATCGAGCATCAGTCCAGCAGTCTCACCACGGAAGGCACAGCCCTCCCCCGCGGGCTTAGTGACCACCGATTGGGTGGAATTTGGGGCGTCCGGCCGGTCGGGCCGAGGCGCTTAGTTCCGCGCCGGAGCCGTTGCCGCCGCCGAGCGCGCCTGCCTGGGCGCACCGGGTTCTGCAACCGGAGCGGCCGGTGCGCGCGAGCGCATGATCGCGGCGTCGATCTCGGCGATGACGCGGCGCTGGATCGCCTCGTTCTTGTCGATCGAGATGTGGCCGACGCCGCTGCCGCGGACGTCGACATTGTCGAGCTTGCCGCGGAGGCCGTCCGCAGCCCGCACCGGCTCGCCGGGACCATCGCCGATATAGATATTGATGTAGCGCTCGGCGCCGGTCGTCAGCCTGGTCTTGAACACGGAGTCGAGGCCGATCGCGAGCTTCACGGGAACGCCGAGATGATTGAGCTTGGCGATCATGTCGGGCAGCGCGGTTGCGCCCGAGGAATGGCCGACCAGGACGATGGTCTTGAGGCGGCCGGCCTTGTAGGCGGTTGCGGCCTCGTCCGCGAGCGAGGACCAGGACACAAAGTTGGCAACCGTGACCGGGATCCCCTGCGCCTGCAGCCGGGCGCCGATCGTGTCGAGCCCGAGCGAGAAGATGTTGAGCACGCCGCGGAGCAGGTAGACATGCGTCGTCGCCACGGCCTGAGCCGGTGCCGCCCTGGCGGTGGTCGGGCTCATGGCAACGGCTGCCAGCAGAATCAGTCCCATCGCGCATGCGCGGATGGCGAAGAATCGGCAGGATGCGGCTGCGTAACGGCCGTTCGGTGTCATCGATGGTTTCCCTGGGGACAAAACGCTTTGCAATTGGCCGGAATCGTAGCCACGGCCTGCTCGCAGACGCAACAAAGAGCCGCGTGAACAGCGATCTTAGCCGCCGCCCGTGACCATCGCGCAACACTTGCCCGAAACCAGCCACCGATGCGCCCGCTTTGAGGCCATTTTTCTCCGGGCGATTGAAGCCGGGCAAGGGCGTTCCTATTTCAGGGCTCCGCTGACTGCCCTTCCCGGACGGTTCCAGCCTCCCTCCCCAAGCCTTCCGGCCCTCATGTCCTCCATCATCTCCGTCGCCAATCTGTCGAAGACCTATGGGTCCGGCTTCAGGGCGCTCAAGAACGTCAATCTCGATATCAGGCGCGGCGAGATCTTTGCGCTGCTCGGCCCCAACGGCGCCGGCAAGACCACGCTGATCTCGATCATCTGCGGCATCGCCAATCCGAGCGAAGGCCGCACCCTCGTCGGCGGCGAGGATATCAGGGCCTCGTACCGCAAGGCCCGCTCGCTGATCGGCCTCGTCCCGCAGGAATTGCACACCGACGCCTTCGAAACGGTGTGGGCCACCGTGAGCTTCTCCCGCGGCCTGTTCGGCAAGCCGAAGAACTCGGCCCATATCGAGAAGGTATTGAAGGACCTCTCGCTCTGGGACAAGAAGGACAACAAGATCATCACCCTTTCCGGCGGCATGAAGCGCCGCGTGATGATCGCCAAGGCGCTGTCGCACGAACCGCAGGTGCTGTTCCTGGACGAGCCGACCGCCGGCGTCGACGTCGAGCTGCGCAAGGGCATGTGGGAGGTGGTGCGCACCCTCCAGCAATCCGGCGTCACCATCATCCTCACCACGCACTACATCGAGGAAGCCGAGGAGATGGCCGACCGCATCGGCGTCATCAACAAGGGCGAGATCGTGCTGGTCGAGGACAAGGCGACATTGATGCAGAAGCTCGGCAGGAAGCGGCTGACGCTGCATCTGCAGGGCAGGCTCAATGCGCTGCCGGACAGCCTCAGCCAGTACGAGCTCGAGCTCTGCGACAGCGGGACGACGCTGGTCTACGACTACGACACCAAGGGCGAGCGCACCGGCATCACCAGCCTGCTCAGCGATCTCAGGAGCGCCGGCGTCCGCTTCAACGATCTCGAAACGACGCAATCGTCGCTCGAGGACATCTTCGTCGACCTCGTGAGGACGTCATGAATTACCGCGCCGTCCGCGCCATCTACTTGTTCGAAATGGCGCGCACCTGGCGCACGCTGCTGCAAAGCATCGTCTCGCCGGTGGTCTCGACCTCGCTCTATTTCGTGGTGTTCGGGGCCGCGATCGGCTCGCGCATCAGCCAGGTCGAGGGCGTCAGCTACGGCACCTTCATCGTGCCGGGCCTGATCATGCTCTCGGTGCTAACGCAGAGCATCGCCAATGCCTCGTTCGGCATCTACTTCCCGAAATTCGCCGGCACGATCTACGAGATCCTGTCGGCGCCGATCTCCTATTTCGAGATCGTGCTCGGCTATGTCGGGGCGGCGGCAACCAAGTCCATCATCCTCGGCCTGATCATCCTCGCCACCGCCGGCCTGTTCGTGCCGCTGCATATTCTCCATCCGGTCTGGATGCTGACGTTCCTTGTGCTGACGGCGGTGACCTTCAGCCTGTTCGGCTTCGTCATCGGCATCTGGGCCGACGGCTTCGAGAAGCTGCAGATGATCCCGATGCTGGTGGTGACGCCGCTGACCTTCCTCGGTGGCAGCTTCTACTCCATCAACATGCTGCCGCCCGCCTGGCACTCGGTGGCGCTGCTCAACCCGGTCGTCTATCTGATCTCCGGCTTCCGCTGGAGCTTCTACGAGATCGCCGATGTCAGCCCGATCGTCAGCATCGGCATGACGCTGGCGTTCCTGGTGGCCTGCCTGGTCGTGATCTGGTGGATTTTCCGAACCGGATACCGCCTGAAGAACTGACCGAGCGTCCCGCTCGCGAAAATGTCAGCGCCGCCCCGGGCGGCGCGCCACGGGGCGGCCTTGCCAACGTCCGGCATCACGTTAACGATGGACGGGCAGGCCGCTGGAACGAAAGCCGGATTACCGGCATAGTCCAGGCCGGGACGAAAGAGCCGCGGCGCTTGCGTGAACAGGCCGGAGGCCAGAACTCAAATGCGTTTCCAGATGCGTTCATTTTTCATCGCTTTCTCCCTGATGCTTTTGGGCGCGGGCACCGCGCAGGCCAAGGTCGACATTACCGTCGACAAGGACAACCAGTTGATGACCGTCGTCGTCGACGGCGCCACGCGCTACCGCTGGCCGGTGTCGACCGGCATCCCCTCGCGCGAGACGCCGAACGGCGCGTTCCGCGCCTTCCGCATGGAGGAGGATCACTACTCCAAGGAATTCGACGACGCGCCGATGCCGCACGCGATCTTCTTCACCAAGATCGGTCACGCCATCCACGGCACCGACTCGGTCGGCCGTCTCGGCTCACCCGCTTCCCATGGCTGCGTGCGGCTGTCGCGCCAGAATGCCTCGACGCTCTACGCGCTGGTGCAGCAGCAGGGCGTGCTCAACACCAGTGTGACGTTGACTGGCTCGGCGCAGGTCGCGCTCGCCCGCAATCCGCGCGGCCGCGCCCCCACGGCGGTAGCCCGCACCGCGCCGCCCGCCGAGGAGCAGTACGCCACGGCCGGCGCTCCCGTCGACCTGGCGCCGCAGGCGCAGGCACGCCGCTACATGCCGCAGGACGACAACTACATCTACCCGGCCGACGGCAGCGACACCGGCGCGCGCTATCCGGCCCCGCGCCCGGTCGGCCGCCCGCTCTATGACGCGCAGGTCTACCAGCAGCCGCAGGTCTATCAGCCACAGCCGCCGCAGCAATATTACAATCAGGGCTACGGCCAGCAGGGCTACTACTACCAGCAGCAGCAACCCCGGCAGTACTATCAGCCGCGCGACTATAACTACCAGAACTGACGCTATTTCTTGAGCATGACCTCCGCGCAAACGCGTTCCGCGTTTGTCGCGAGGGAAAACCGCTCCACGCCTTCCGGATCATGCTCTATCTGAACGCGGCGTCGCCGCGTTCGACGATCTTTCGCGCAGCATCGACAAACGCACGGGCGACCGGCTCGAGGATGTCGGGCCCGGTGGCGCCGAGATCGTCCGCCGGCGTATGGAAGGTGCGGTGGCGCCCGGCCATGCCGAGGAAATTGGCGTAGCCCGCCGCATGCACGTCGCGCAGCTCCCCGACCGCCTGCTTTTCCGTCACAAGGCGCTTGGCCGCGACCGCGGCGAAGGCCTCATCCGTGAGCGCAACCGCCGATTTGCTTAGCACCAGATAGCGCTCCTCCTCGGGCCGGTCGGTGCGGGCGCCCTCCGCGAAGGCGTAGCACGCGTTCGAGGAGCCGAAATGAATCCAGGCGAGCGTGTCCTTCGGGGCGGGCGCGCCCTGCTTCAGGAACAATTCCATGCCGCCATGGCCGATCTCGTGGCCGGCGGTGGCGATGAAGACAAAGTGCGCCGGCCATTTTTCGGCAGCGACCGTGCGCGCCAGCGCGAGGAAATTGGCGATGCCGGGCCCCCGTTCGCAGACGCAAGTGTACCAGCCGGTCATCGGCGTGGAGACGACGATGGTCGGCGCGCGGCCCGCACCGATCTCGGCGATGACGTTGCGGCCCGAGACGTTCCGCTGGTAATGGCCCGCGACGTCGAACGTCACCGGCGCGCCCGAGGCCAGCGCGCGGTCAAACACGCCGCGCGCCTTGGCGCCGACCACCGTCACCGGCACCGGCCAGGGCGCATCCTCCTGTGTCACATTGTAGGCGAAGCGATCGTCGGCGGGATTGCCGATCATCAGCAGGATCGCGGCGGGCTGCTTCGCAGCCGCTTCAGTGATTGCCGCGCGATGGCCGGGTCCAAGATAGGCGCCGCGGTCGAAGGGCAGCTCGATCCAGAGGATCTTGCCGGCGACTTCGCCGTCGCGCGCGAGCGGCGCGGAAAGACGGAAGCTCGCCTTGTCCTCCGGCGGCCACCAGAACGGCGTCGCTTCGATCCTCGTCCCGGCCGCCTCCGCGCTGGCACGCTCGACGACATATTGCCGGCCGAGAACGACAGGCTGGAATTTGATCGCAAAGCCGGCGGCGCTCAATTCACCGGCGATCCAGTCGGCGGTCGCGCGATCGCCGGGCGAGCCGAACCGGTGCAGGCCGAATGACGCGTAGCGCGCCACGTCTTCCATGAGGCTCGCGCCCGACAACACGTCCCCGGCCGCGGCCTGTCCAACCATGAGAGCTGCCATTATCATCCCCAAGAGGATACGCCGCATGCGAATAGCTCCCGGTGCAGTTTCCTTGGACCACCAGTTTCTGCCTCCCGCCGCGGCCGTCAACCGCCCGCGCGAACGGCACCGGAGGAATCACAGGACTCGCACGAAGCGCAACAATCCCCAACCTTCAACGCCGCCAGGTTCCGGCCAAATTGACAACCTCCGGGTCACCCGTATTGTCGTTCCAACTGTTTCCGGGAAACGACATGACGCGCGCGCAGATTTCGGATTTTTGCGTGACTGCGCTGGCAAATATCCTGCGAATTTCAAGGGAGCGGGTCGACCCCGGCACGAAATTCAACCGCCTCGGGCTTGATTCGGCAGTGCTCGTCCATCTGATGATGGAGCTCGAGCAGCAGCGCGACGTCGAACTGTCGACTGGCGACTTTCGCGACCGCCCAACGGCTGAGGCGCTGTAGCGGCTTCTCGCCGACACGCGCGACATCCGCCCCACCGCCTGAGAGCGGCTGAAGCGGGCCGCAGCTCTTCCTCCGCGGTTCGTATTGCCGAGTGGACGGCAGCGTCGATGCCGACTATTGCTCGATCCGACCCCGCGGCGGACACCGCCGCCCTTGCCTGGCCCGGCTCATGATGTCATTGCGTGTCGCAGCAGTCGTTTTCTGTCTCCTCGCGACGGGAGAGGCCATGGGATTCGATCTTGAGGCGCATCGCGGCGGGCGGGCGCTGTTGCCGGAAAACACGCTGCCGGCCTTTGCCAACGCACTGTCGATGGGCGTCGATACGCTCGAGCTCGACGTCGGCATCACCGCCGACGGCGAGGTTGTGGTGTCGCACGAGCGCAGCCTCAATCCGGATCTCGCGCGGGATGCGACCGGCGCCTATGTCGCCCCGCCGGGCACGCCCTTCGCGAAGTTGCAGCTTGCCGAGGTCAAGACATACGACGTCGGCCAGATCCAGCCGGACAGTGCCTATGCCAGACAGTTCCCCAACCAGCGTGCCGTGCCGGGAACGCGCATTCCCACGCTGAAGGAGGTGTTCGCGCTGGTTCGCAAATCCGGCAACACGAACGTTCGGTTCAACATCGAGACCAAGATCGACCCGAACCGTCCGGACGAAACCCTCGCCCCGCAGGCCTTTGTCACCAGGCTGCTCGGCCTCATCGAGGCCGAGGGATTTGCCGACCGCGTCATGATCCAGTCGTTCGACTGGCGAACCCTGCTTCTGGTCCAGCGGCAGGCACTGATGATCCCGACCGTGTACCTCACGCTCCAGCGCGGCCAAGCTCCGACCGTCGCGCTCGACAAGGCCACCAGCTGGACGGCCGGATTCAGCCCGGCTGATCACGCCGGCTCGTTGCCGCGCACGATCAAGGCCGCCGGCGGCGCCGTGTGGTCGCCCTATTTCGGCGACGTGACCGCGCCGCTGGTCGAGGAAGCCCATGGGCTCGGATTGCGCGTCGTGGTCTGGACGGTCAACAAGCCCGACGACATGGCGCGGATGATCGAGCTGGGCGTCGACGGCATCATCTCCGACCGTCCGGACCTGCTGCGGCAGGTCGCGGGCGAGAAGGGAATTGCGCTGCCGCCCGCCACGCCGGTCACGCCGTAAAGTTTTTGATCGCGTGTCCCGGACGCGGCGCGGCATGAAATGACGCGACGCAGAGCCGGGACCCAGAGGTCCTAGGCCCCGGCTCTGCAGCGCACCGCTGAAGTAGCGCTGCGCTGCGTCCGGGGCACGAGATTCTCGAAACGTGCGGCTACTCCCCGTTCTTCAGGCGCCGGTACAGTGCGCCGAGAATGTTGGAATAGTCGTCGGTCCAGACCCGCACCCTGTCGTCGGCCTCGGTCTCCTCCCACTGCTTGGCGGAGGCAATGCTGCCGACGTCGTCGGCCTCGCGCGCGGAAATGACGACGTCGGTCGAGAAGATGTAGTCGCCGTCGCGGCCCGAATCCTCGTTGAAGACCCAGCTCTTGAGATCGTTGGCGTCGGCAATCCCGACCACGACCGGCTCGAGGTCGAGATGGCGGTTGGAGACGTGCATCACCACCGCGCCATGCGGGGCGAGCTTGTCCTTGTAGATCTTCATCGCCTCCTCGGTCGCGAGATGAATCGGGATCGCGTCCGACGAATAGGCGTCGACGATGATGAGATCGTAGATGCCGTCGGGCTCCTTCGCGAAGGTCAAGCGTGCGTCACCGATCACCGGCTTCAGATCCGGCAGGCAGGTCGAGATGAAGCGAAAATTCTTCGGGTCGCGCGCGGCATCGACCATGGACTGGTCGATCTCGAAGAAGGTCCAGCTCTCGCCCGGCTCGGCGGCGCAGGCGAGCGTGCCGGAGCCGACCCCGATCGCGGCAACCCTGAGCGGCGCGCCCTTGCGCTCGCGGATCGCGGTGATGGCCTGACCGATGCCGCCATCCTGGTGATAATAGGTGATCGGCTCGGGCCGCCCGGTGACCGGCGTGCCGTCATTGTTGCGGAAGCGCTCGGCGCCGTGAATGGTGGTACCGTGCATCAGCACGTGGAAATAGCCGCCGGGCGTCTCCACGATCTTGTGCACGCCGAAGAAGCTGCGCACGGTGGTGACCCGGCCCTCGTCCGCCGGATAGATCCGTGTCAAGGCCAGCGCGAGTGCGACTGTGGCAAAGATCTTCCAGCGGCCGGCATTGAGCGCGAGCGCCAGGAGCGCGGCGAGCACGCCGACGGCGCCGGCTACCCAGACGCGATGATCCTCGAGCCAGGTCGGCACCTTGCCGGTAGCGTAGGACGGGGCAATCAGGGCCACCGCGAGCGCGGCCAGCGCCAGCCAGTACCATTTGACGATACGCGCAAGGCGTTCGTTCGCCGGCGGCCGGCACAGCGCGGCCAGCGCCACCAGGATCGGATATTCCGCGATCCAGGAGAAGGTGAAGGGCGCAACGAGGCCGGCAAAGAGCCCGCCGACCATGCCGCCGAACGACAGCGCGACATAGAAGCCGGTGAGGTACTTTGCCGCCGGCCGGGTCCGCGCCAGCTCGCCGTGGCAGGCCATCGCGATCACGAAGAAGCACAATTGATGGCCGCCGAGGGTGAGCAGCAGATTCTGCTCGCCGCCGAAGGCGAGCAGGACGACGATTCCTGCGATCGCGACCGGCTGCAGCATCAGCATCCATTTGTGCGGCAGCAGCGGCCGCGACTGGAACACCACCACCCAGGTCAAGAGGTACAGCGACAGCGGCAGCACCCACAGAAGCGGCGCGGCCGCCACGTCGGTCGAGATATGCGCGGTCACGGCGATCAACAGGCCCGACGGGACGGCGGCGAGGAAGATCCAGCGCAGCCGCGTCACCAGGCCTGGTGCCGGCGCGTTCGCATCCACCGCTCGCTCATCGGCCACGGCCAGTTTCGGCGAGCGCAGCAGCAGCACGCCGCAAGCCGTGATCAGCAGGATCAGGAGGCCGTAGCCAGCGGTCCAGAGCCGGTTCTGCGCGTGCAGCGTGAACATCGGCTCCAGCAGGAACGGGTAGGACAACAGCGCGAGGAAGCTGCCGATGTTGGAGGAGGCATAGAGGAAATAGGGATCATGGCCGTCGGGATGGCCGGTGCGGACGAACCAGGCCTGCAGCAGCGGATTGTTGGCGGCGAGTGCGAAGAACGGCAAGCCGATCGACAGCACGAACAGGCCGAGCAGCCAGAACGCGTAGCCGGAGGCCGGCGGCTCGCCATAGGCACCGGCGATGCCGAGCGGCAGGGTCGCGAACGCCGCGATCAGCAGCACCAGATGCACCACGACGGGAACGACGCGGTGCCTCACCTGCATCAGGAGATGCGCATAGGCGTAGCCCGCCAGCAGCAGCGACTGGAAGAACACCATCGCCACCGACCACACCGCCGGCGAGCCGCCAAGCCGCGGCAGCACCATCTTCGTGAACAGCGGCTGCACGGAGAACAGCAGCAGCGCACTGACGAAGATCGCCGCCGTGTAGACCGTCAGCAGCAGCCGGTTGCGCGACGGGGACGATTGCTCCGCGGCAGCGGGTTGGACGATCGAATCCATGGAAGCTCCAGCAAAGTGGGCGCCGGTTCGCGCGAGACAGCGCGTCGGATAACTGCTCCGGCGGGCGCCGGACCGCGCGCAATGGAGCACACCGCGCCTGAACGGGCAATAAATGGTCGCGTGATGTTGCGGCGAAGAATGCCTGATATACAGATGTCATTCCGGGGCGCCTCGAAGAGGCGAACTGGGGTGCGCCATGGCGCACCTGAGAATCTCGAGATTCCGGGTTCGCGCTTCGCTCGCCCCGGAATGACGCTGGGAACATCATGACCGAAACCGACGTCGTCATCATCGGCGCTGGCCATAACGGCCTCACCTGCGCGGCCTATCTCGCAAGCGCCGGCCTGCGCGTGCACGTGGTCGAGCGCCGCAAGGTGGTGGGCGGGGCCGCGGTCACCGAGGAGTTTCATCCGGGCTTCAGGAATTCGGTCGCGGCCTACACCGTGAGCCTGCTCAATCCGCAGGTGATCCACGACCTCGGGCTCACCGAGCAGGGCCTGCGCGTGGTCGAGCGGCGTGCCCAGAATTTCCTGCCCGCGCCCGACGGCAGCTACCTCCTCACCGGCGAGGGCCGGACCAAAGCGTCGGTCGCGCGGCTGAGCCCGCATGATGCGGATGCACTCGACGGTTTTTCGCGCGAACTCGAAGATATCGCCGACGTGCTGCGGCAGTTCGTGCTGCGTGCGCCGCCGAACCTGCTCGACGGTTTTGGCGTCGGCGCACTCCGCGAGGCCGTGAACGCGCTGAAGACAGCCAACATCCTGCGCGGCCTGACGCTGGAGCAGAGCCGCAGCCTGCTCGATCTCTTCACCCGCTCGGCCGGCGAGATGCTGGACGAGCGCTTCGAGCACGATCTCGTCAAGGCGCTGTTCGGCTTCGACGCCATCGTCGGCAATTATGCGAGCCCCTACGCCGCGGGCTCGGCCTATGTGATGCTGCACCACGCCTTCGGCGAGGTGAACGGCAAGAAGGGCGTCTGGGGCCACGCCATCGGCGGCATGGGCGCGATCACGCAGGCGATGGCGCGCGCTGCGCGCGACCGCGGCGCCACGATCGACCTGGATGCCGCAGTGCGCGAGGTGATCGTCGAGCGCGACCGCGCCGCCGGCGTGGTGCTGGAGAACGGCACGGCGATCCGCGCAAAATATGTCGCGGCCAACGTCAATCCAAAGCTGCTCTATACGCGGCTGATCGCGGCCGACGCCCTGCCCCA
Source organism: Bradyrhizobium diazoefficiens (assembly GCF_018131015.1). GTDB lineage: Bacteria > Pseudomonadota > Alphaproteobacteria > Rhizobiales > Xanthobacteraceae > Bradyrhizobium > Bradyrhizobium diazoefficiens_B. The sequence continues at coordinate 86,098 of NZ_JAFCJJ010000012.1, read as the reverse complement.
AGACTTCCTCGCCCGCATCCGCAACTGGAAGAACGGCTCGGGCACCTTCCGCATGAACGTGGCGCTGGATCGCCTGCCCTCCTTCACGGCGCTGCCGGGCAATGGCGACCATCTCTCCTCCGGCATCATCCTGGCGCCGAGCCTGGGCTATATGGACCGCGCCTGGCTCGATGCGCGCGCGCGGGGCTGGAGCCGGGAGCCGGTCGTGGAGATCCTGATCCCGTCCACGCTCGACGACACGCTGGCGCCCGAAGGCAAACACGTTGCAAGCCTGTTCTGCCAGCACGTCGCCCCCGAGCTGCCCGGCGGCAAATCCTGGGACGACCATCGCGACGAGGTGGCCGATCTCATGATCGCGACGGTGGACAAATATGCGCCGGGCTTTGCGGCCAGCGTGCTCGGCCGCCAGGTGCTGTCCCCGCTCGATCTCGAACGGCAGTTCGGCCTGTTAGGCGGCGATATCTTCCACGGTGCGCTGACCCTGAACCAGCTGTTCTCGGCGCGGCCGATGCTGGGCCATGCCGACTATCGCGGGCCGCTGAGGGGCCTCTACCACTGCGGCTCCGGCGCCCACCCCGGTGGCGGCGTCACCGGCGCCCCCGGCCACAACGCCGCGCAGGCGATTTTGCGGGATCACCGCGGCCTGTTCGCAAGCCGTGGATAGGCCTGTGGACAGGGTGTCGGCAAAGCGATGAGAAACTGCAGGGGAGCCGTCGCGCCAGGCCCCCGAATCCGGGGGACAAGTCTGTGGACAAGCCGGGGATAAGCGGCTGGATAAAGCCGTGGACAGGATGCGGGAAACGGGCGGACAGCCTGTGGGCATCCGGTAGTGTCTGAGACATTACCGGGCATCCGGTAGCCCCAAAACGACATCGCCCACCGAGGGGCATACCCCCGGCGGGCGATTGGCAAACGGCCTCTGAAGAAATATGGCCCCCCGGGTGAAACGGGTGGCGGAAATTACTTCAAGGAGCTGCTAATCGAACCGAACTTGTCGTTCATGGTGGTGCCGAGGCTGTTCACCACGGTGATGATTGCCAGCGCGATACCGGCCGCGATCAGGCCGTATTCGATTGCGGTCGCACCGGACTCGTCCGACCAGAACTTCAAAACCATGCGCTTCACGTCTCGCCTCCGTTTCTATTCCAGGGTGTGTTGGTTGGCTCCAACATCCGAAACTCTAGAGGGCTGCAACCTTCGATCGGGTTAATCCAGGAATTGCAAGTTATGGAGAAAATTGAGAGCAAAAGTTCCAGAAATTGAACAGAGCGGACCCTTCGGATGCAGCCTTCCCCCACCCATCGCGCGAGCTTCTCGATCGGCAACGAGGCCGACGCCCGGCGTGTCGTCGACGTGCTCACCGAGGTCTTTTTCGAGGGCGATGCGGCGGTCGCCGCCTTCGAGCGGCCGGGCGGACAATGGGACGTCACGCTGCACTTCGCCGAGGCGCCGGATCAGGCCCTGCTGCGCGAACTCGTTGCATCTTCGGCAGGAAATGACATCGCCGGCACGATCGTCTTCGACACCATCGAGGCCAAGGATTGGGTCAAGGCGAGCCTGGAAGACCTCGTTCCGGTCCCGGCCGGGCGCTTCGTCGTCCACGGCAGCCACGACCGCGACCGCGTGGCGCCGAACAAGCTCGGAATCGAGATCGAGGCCGCGCTTGCCTTCGGTACCGGCCACCACGGCACCACCCGCGGCTGTTTACTGTTGCTTGACCATGTCCTGAAGAGCGTGCGGCCGCACCGGGTGCTCGACCTCGGCACCGGGACCGGCGTGCTGGCGATTGCGGCGGCGAAGGCGCTGCATCGCGCAGTGCTCGCCTCCGACATCGATCCGCCCTCGGTCCGGGTCGCGGCCGAGAATTGCAGGCTGAACGAGGTCGGTACCTGCGTGCGGGTGATCCGCGCCACCGGCTTCGCTGCGGCGGATTTTGCCAGAAGTGGCCCGTTCGACCTGGTTCTGGCCAACATCCTCGCCAATCCGCTTCGGCAATTGGCGGGCCCGATGACCCGGCACCTGGCGCCGGGCGGGCGCGTCATCCTCTCCGGCCTCCTGACCCACCAGGCGCCCGCCGTCATCGCCGCCTATCGCGCCCGCGGCCTGGTGCCGCTGCGGCATCTGCGGATCGAGCAGTGGAGCAGCCTGTTGCTGCGGAAGACCGGATGAGGTGAGGTATCGCCGGGCTCGGCGCTACTTGCCCTGCTTCCCGTCGCCGCGCTTCGATAGGCGCAGCGCGCGCTGGGCGCGTCGCTCCGCGAGACGCTCGATCGCCAGGCTGATGATGCCGCGCGGCTTCTTCGGTGTCGGCACGGCCGGGGCGCGGCGGGCCGGCGGCGAAATCTTCTCAAAGGTGAACGATGGCATCGTGTGTCCCCTCGCCGTTGAGATGAACCACTTGCTCGAATCTTCCTGTTCTCCGGACGAAGCGCAACAGCCGCATCCCTTACTCCACTTAATTCGACCGGAATTTTTCAAGCACGGTCCGTGCCAGATGCTGTGCACATGCGCGTGCATTGCGGACTCATCCTCTTGCTCTTAAATTGGGCGTCATGTTCGAAGCGCACTTCCAGACATTCGAGGAACCGGAGGCCGGCGTCGCATTGGCGGCGCGGCTGGCCGCGCTCCGCGAAGAAATTGCCCGCCGCAAGCTGACCGGCTTCGTCATTCCGCGCGCCGACCAGCAGCAAAACGAGTATGTGGCGCCTTCCGAAGAGCGGCTCGCCTGGCTGACCGGCTTTACCGGTTCGGCTGGACTTGCGGTGGTTCTGCCCCAGGAGGCCGCATTGTTCGTCGACGGCCGCTATACGATCCAGGCGGCCAAGCAGGTCGACACCAAGGCATGGACGGTGGAGTCGCTGATCGATCCGCCGCCGGAGAGTTGGGTATCGGCCCGTCTGAAGGCCGGCGACCGCCTCGGATTTGATCCGTGGCTGCACACTTTTGCGGCAGCCGAGCTGCTGTCCGCGGCCTGCACCAAGGTCGGCGCCGAACTGGTGGCGGTCGACAGCAACCCCGTGGACGCGGTCTGGCATGACCGGCCGCAGCCGCCGCTCGGCGCCGTCACCGTGCACAGCCTGCAATACGCCGGCGTCGCCGCGTCAGAGAAGCTGGCGCAGATCAGAACCGAGATGCAAAAGCTCGGCACTGACGCGCTGGTGCTCTCGGACAGCCATGCCGTGGCCTGGACCTTCAACGTCCGCGGCGCCGACGTTGCGCATACGCCGCTGCCGCTGTCCTACGCGGTGGTGCCGAAGGACGGCCACCCGACCGTCTTCATCGACCACCGCAAACTCTCCAACCTGACGCGCGACCATCTCGAGCAGGCGGCCGACGTTCGCGAGCCCGACGCGATGGCGCCGACGCTGATGGCGCTGGCGAAGAGCGGCGCATCGATCGCGCTCGACAGCGCCAGCGCGGCCGAGGCCCTCAGCCGGTTGATCACAGGCGCCGGCGGCAAGCCCGTGCGCGGCAGCGATCCGGTCACGCTTCTGAAGGCGGTCAAGAATCCGACCGAGATCGCGGGCACGAAGACCGCGCACCGCCGCGACGCCGTGGCGCTGGCGCGCTTCCTCGCCTTCATCGACCGCGAGGCGGAAAGCGGCAAGCTCACCGAGATCGACGCGGTGGAAGCGCTGGAGACGTTCCGCCGCGACACCGGCGCGCTGAAGGACGTCTCGTTCCCGACCATCTCCGGCACCGGCCCGAACGGCGCCATCGTGCATTACCGCGTCACCCGCAAGAGCAACCGGCGCATCGCGCCCGGCGACCTCCTGCTGATCGATTCCGGCGCGCAATACGAAGACGGCACCACCGACGTCACCCGCACCATGGCGGTGGGCGAGCCGACGGACGAGATGCGCGACCGCTTCACCCGCGTGCTGCGCGGCCACATCGCGATCGCGCGCGCGGTTTTCCCCGACGGCGCTACCGGCGCGCAGCTCGACACTTTGGCGCGGCAATATCTCTGGGCCGCCGGCGTCGATTTCGAGCACGGCACCGGCCACGGCGTCGGCAGCTATCTCTCGGTGCACGAAGGGCCGGCGCGGATCTCGAAGCTCGGCACCACGCCGCTGAAGCGCGGCATGATCCTGTCCAACGAGCCCGGCTACTACAAAACCGACGGCTTCGGCATCCGCATCGAGAATCTCGAGCTGGTGGTCGCCGCCGACATCAAGGGCGCCGAGAAGTCGATGAACGCGTTCGAGACGCTGACCCTGGCCCCCATCGACCGCCGGCTGATCGATCCCGCCATGCTGAACAGGGACGAACTCGACTGGCTCAACGCCTACCACGCCCGCGTCCGCGCCGAGGTGCGGCCGGCGCTGGATGAGCCGACGAGGGCCTGGCTCGACCAGGCCACGGCGGAGCTGAAGGCATAGCGCATGGCGCTACGCGGGCTGAGCAAGGCTGTTCCTACCCGATCGGTGTCATGCCCCGCGGAGGCGGGGCATCCAGTACGCCGCGGCCTCTCGATTCAATCGCGACCGCCTCTGGAATACTGGATTCCCCGCCTTCGCGGGGAATGACAGCCGTAATGGCGGCACGAGCGCCGCGCTGCACATCCGTAAAATCCGCACTCGATCGCGCCGCCATCACATCGTCCCGGAATCGGTATGGCCGCATGCCGAAACGCCGATATCCGTCCGGCGCGCGCAGGCTACAGTCCGACTCGCAATCGCAGAGACGGACACGCATGCACGGAATGATCAGCAAGCCGCCGGGAGCGGCAGGGAACCTCGCGCCATCGCGTGCGGTGCTGCTGTTGCTGGTCGCCATGACCGGGATCGCGCCGATCTCGCTCTACATGCTGGTTCCGGCGCTACCGGTGCTGGCGACGACTTTCGGCAGCGACATCTCGGTCGCGCAGATGACGGTGTCGCTCTACATGGTCGGCATCGCGCTGTCCCAGATCATCATGGGACCGCTGTCTGACAGGTTCGGACGGCGCCCGGTGCTGCTTGCAGGACTCACCTTGATGGTGGCGGCGAGCGTTGCCTGCATCTTCGCGCAGACCCTGCCGCAACTGATCGCCGCGCGTTTCTTCCAGGCGCTGGGTGGCGCCGCCGGCATGGTGGTGAGCCGCGCGATCATCCGCGACATCTACGAGCGCGAGCGCGTCGCCTCGATGATCAGCCTCGTGGTCGCCGCCCTGATGATCGGACAGATGCTTTCCCCGCTCACCGGCGGCCTGATCGAGACCGCGTTCGGCTGGCGCGCGATCTTCTACGTCATCACCATCGGTGCGATCATCGTCGCCGCCGGCATCGCTGTGGCGCTGCCCGAGACGCGCCGCAGCCGCGCCGCGGGCTCCGGCTTTCGCGACGACGTCGGCGTTCTCATCCGCAACCGCGCCTTCGTCGGCTTTGTGATGTGCCAGGTGCTGGCCTCGCAGATCATCTTCACCTTCGCCGGCGGCGGTCCCTACATCGTGGTGACGCAGATGGGCCGGACCAGCGCCGAATACGGCGCGTGGTTTGCGACAACGGGCTTTGCCTACCTCGTCGGCAATTTGCTCTGCGTGCGCTTTGCGCCGCGGCACTCGTTGGAAAAGCTGATCTGGCTCGGGCTCGCCCTGCAGCTCTGCGGCAGCCTCGCGAACCTGTTCTGGAGTTTTATCGGCTGGAACGAGGCTCCCGCCTGGCTGTTCGGCACACAGATGATCGTGATGGCCGGCAACGCCATCGTGATGGCGAATTCCGCCGCCGGCGCCATCAGCATCCGCCCGGAGGCCGCCGGCACCGCATCAGGCGCGATGGGCTTTCTCCAGCAGGGCATCGGCGCGCTGATGTCGCAATTCGGCGCCTATCTCGGCGGCCACTCCGCCACGACGCTGCCGCTCACCTCCGCAATCCTCGCCATCTCGCTGCTCTGCGCCGGCATGATGGTCTTCGTCGTGCCCCGCCGCAAGATCGTGGTGAGCCAGGCGTTGATCGAGCAGGCCGAGGAGGACGAAGGTGGGATGATGTGAGGGGCGCGTGGCGCGTTCTCTCGGTGTCATGCCCCGCGAAGGCGGGGCATCCAGTACGCCGCGGCGTCCGTGGCAACAGCGAGATCTCCAACGCGCGTCTCTGGAATACTGGATTCCCCGCCTTCGCGGGGAATGACAGCGGAGCAAGAAGCACGAGCGCTCCCCTCACTCCCCGATCAGCTTCAGCCACTCGTCTTCGGTCAGCACCTTGACGCCGTGCTTGTTGGCCTCCGCAAGCTTCGAGCCTGCGCCGGGGCCGGCGACCACGAGGTCGGTCTTTTTCGACACCGAGCCCGACACCTTGGCACCCAGACGGTCCGCCGTCGCCTTGGCCTCGTCGCGCGTCATCTTTTCCAGCGAGCCGGTGAACACCACCGTCTTGCCGGCGACGGCCGAGTTGCTCTTCGGCTTCTCGGCGTCGACGATCTCGACCTCTTTGGTCAGCCGCTCGACGATGCCGCGATTGTGGCTTTCGCCGAAATAATCGGCGATGCTCTTGATCACGGTGTCGCCGATCTGGTCCAGCGCGTCCATCTCGGCAATCGCCTCCTCGTCGCCCTTGGCGACCTTGAGGCAGGCGTCATGGAAGGCATCCCAGGAGCCATAGCCGCGCGCCAAGGCCAGCGCCGTGGTCTCGCCGACATGGCGCATGCCGAGCGCGTAGACGAAGCGCTCCAGCGCGATTCTGCGCCGGCTCTCGATGGCGCCGAACAGGTTGCGCACCGAGGTCGCGCCGTAGCCCTCGATCTCCTCGAGCTTGAGCTTTGCGTTGCGCTTCTCGAGCGTGAAGATGTCGGCAGGCTCCTTCACATAACCCTCGTCGAAGAAGTACTGGAGCTGCTTCTCGCCGAGACCGTCGATGTCGAAGGCGCGCCGCGACACGAACAGCTTCAAGTGCTCGATCTTCTGATAGGGACAGGCGAACTCGCCGGTGCAGCGGGCGCGCGAGCCCTCCTCGCCCGTGGCCGTCTCCTCGCGCGTGACGTCGGTGTGCAGCGGGCACGGGCACTTCTTCGGGAAGTGGAATTCCTTCGCGCCTCTCGGCCGCTTGTCGAGGACCACGTCGACGACCTGCGGGATGACGTCGCCGGCGCGCTGGATCACGACGGTGTCGCCGATCCGGATGTCGCGGCCCTCGCGCAGGACCTCACCCTTGTTGCCGATGCCCTTGATGTAGTCCTCGTTGTGCAGCGTGACGTTCTGCACGATCACGCCGCCGACGCCGACCGGCTCGAGCTTGCCGACCGGCGTGAACGAGCCGGTGCGGCCGACCTGGATCTCGATGTCGCGCAGCACGGTCATGGCGCGCTCGGCCGGAAACTTGTGCGCGACGCCCCAGCGCGGCGTGCGCGAGACGAAGCCGAGCCGCTCCTGCCAGTCGAGGCGATCGACCTTGTAGACGACGCCGTCGATGTCGTAGTCGAGCCTTGCGCGCTGCTCCTCGATCGCATGATGGAACGCGAGCAGCTCCTCGACGGAATGGCACAGCTTCGTCAGCGGATTGGTCTTGAAGCCGCAGCGCTCGAACCAGCCGATCATGCCGCTCTGCGTGCCCTCCGGCATCGCGCTCATCTCGCCCCAGGCATAGGCGAAGAAGCCGAGCGGGCGCGAGGCGGTGATCGTCGGGTCCTTCTGCCGCAGCGAGCCCGCGGCCGAGTTGCGCGGATTGGCGAAGATGGTGTCGCCGGCCGCCTTCTGCCGCTCGTTCAGCGCGAGGAACGCCTTCTTGGTCATGTAGACCTCGCCGCGCACCTCGCAGATGTCGGGGACGTTGCGGCCCTTCAGCTTCTTGGGCACGTCTTCGAGCGTGCGGATGTTGGCGGTGACGTCCTCGCCTTCCGCGCCATCGCCACGCGTCGCCGCGGTGACGAGTTCGCCGCCCTCGTAGCGCAGCGACATCGAGAGGCCGTCGATCTTCGGCTCGGCCGAGAAATCGATCCTGTCGTCGGCAAGCTTCAGGAAACGCGCGATGCGCCCGACGAAGTCGCGCACGTCCTCCTCGGCAAAGGCATTGTCGAGCGACAGCATCGGGACCGCATGCCGAACCTTCCGGAAGCGGCCGGACGGCGCGGCGCCGACCTTCTGCGAGGGCGAGTCCGCGCTGACGAATTCAGGAAAGCGTTTTTCGATCGCGTTGAAGCGCTGGCGCAACGCGTCGTATTCGGCGTCGGTGACGGTCGGCGCGTCATCCTGGTAATAGCGCTTGTCGTGCTCTTCGAGCTCGAGCGCGAGCCGCATGTGCTCGACCCTGGCCTGCGCCTGGGTGAGGTCGGCGACGTCGCGAAGCGGCCGTGCGGAGGATTTTGCTGCTCTTGCCATGGTGCTTGAATACGACGGAGCGGGCGGAGGGGTAAAGGCGGTGATGGTCTCGTGCCCCGAACGCGCGAAAGCGCGAGCCGGGGCCCATGTGGCCGGCAGTCTGGGCCCCGGCTCGCGCTTCCGCGCGTCCGGGACATGAAATCAAGCCGTCGCCGCCTTGAGCAGCCGGTCCGCCGCGGCCCTCGCCTCGGCCGTGATCTCGGCGCCGGCGAGCATGCGGGCGATCTCCTCGCGGCGGTGGTCGGCGGCGAGCGCATTGACGCGGGTGGCGACGCGCTTGCCCTTGTCGAGGGCGTCCTTGGAAATCAGCAAATGCTGGTCGGCGCGGGCGGCGACCTGGGGAGCGTGGGTCACGGCCATGACCTGGACCTTGCCGGCAAGGCGCGCCAGGCGCCCGCCAATGGCGTCCGCGACCGCGCCGCCGACGCCGGTGTCGATCTCGTCGAACACCAGGGTCGGCGCCGAGCCGCGGTCGGACAGCACGACCTTCAGGGCCAGCAGGAAGCGCGACAACTCGCCGCCCGAGGCGACCTTCATCAGGGGCCCCGGCTTGGTGCCCGGATTGGTCTGCACCCAGAACTCGACGCGATCGAAACCCTGCGGTCCCGGCGCGGCCTCGTCCGTTTCCACCTGGGTGATAAATTTGGCGCGTTCGAGCTTGAGCGGCGCAAGCTCGGCATTGACGGCCTTGTTGAGCTTTTCGGCCGACTTCTGCCGCGACGCAGACAGCTTTTTCGCAGCCCCCGCATAGCGCGCATCCGCCTCGATGGCGGCCTGCTCCAGCTTCTTCAGCTGCGAGGCGCCGGCATCGATCAGCACGACGTCGGCGGCGTATCTGGCGGCAAGCGCGGCGAGCCCGTCGACCGGCGTCGAATATTTGCGCGAGGCGGCGCGCAGGGCGAACAGCCGCTCCTCGATGCGCTCGAGCTCGGCCGGGTCGAAGTCGGTGGCGGCAAGGGCCGCCTGGAGATGCTGGTCGGCCTCCTCCAGCGCGTTGATCGCGGCGTCGATCGCCTTCACCGCGGGCTCGACCAGCGCCGGCGAATTGACGCCGCGACGCTCCAGCCGGCGCACCGCCGCCGAGAGCGCGGCGACCGGCGAATGGTTGCCGCCAACCGCCTCCTGCGCCTCGCGCAGATCGGAGGCGATCTTCTCGCCCTGCATCATGGTGGTGCGGCGCGTGGCGAGCAGGGTTTCCTCGCCGTCCCTGGGCGCGAGCTTCTTCAATTCGTCGGAGGCATGGCGCAGATAATCGGCCTCACGCGCGGCGCGCTCCATGCCGGCGCGGTGATCCTCCAGCGCGGTGTTGGCGGTGCGGCGCGAATCCCACAGCGCTTCCACGGCAGCGACATCCCTTTCCAGGCCGGCAAAGGCGTCGAGCAGGCGGCGGTGGGTGGCGGCGTCGACCAATGCGCGCTCGTCATGCTGGCCGTGGATCTCGACCAGGGCGGCGCCGACCGCCTTCAGCGTCTGCACGCTAATCGACTGGTCGTTGATGAAGGCGCGGGTGCGGCCGTCGGCGAGTTGAACCCGGCGCAGGATCATCTCGCCGGTATCATCCAGGCCGTTCTCGGCCAGAATTTTAGTGGCGGGGTGATTCTTCGGCACATCGAAGACGGCGGTGACCTGGCCCTGCTCCGCGCCGTGGCGCACGAGGCCGGCGTCGCCGCGTCCGCCGAGCGCCAGCGCAAAGGCATCGAGCAGGATGGATTTACCGGCACCGGTCTCGCCGGTCAAAACCGCGAGCCCGGTGGCGAATTCGATATCGAGCCGTTCGATCAGGACGATGTCACGGATCGACAGACGCGCCAGCATGGAACCAGATTTCCTGTTAGAGGCCCATCTTCTTGAAGGTCCTGCTCATCCAGGATCCCTGATTCTCATTGGGCTCGAGACCGCCGGATTTTACAAGCTTATAGGCGTCCATGTACCAGCGGCTGTCAGGAAAATTGTGTCCAAGCACGGCGGCCGCCGTCTGCGCCTCGCCGACGATGCCGATCGCCATATAGGCCTCGGTAAGCCGGAACAGCGCCTCCTCGACGTGGCGCGTGGTCTGGTACTGCGTCACCACGGCCTTGTAGCGGTTGATTGCTGCCGTGTAGTCCTTCTTCTGCATGTAGTAACGGCCGACGTTCATTTCCTTGCCGGCGAGCTGGTCGCGGGCGCCCTCGATCTTGGCCTTGGCGGAAGTCGCGTATTCGGACGTCGGATATTTGCGCACCACCTCTTCCAGCGAGGCGATCGCCTTCTCGGTCCGGGCCTGGTCGCGGCTGATGTCCGGAATCTGGTCGTAATGCGAGGCGGCGATCAGGTACTGCGCGTAGGCGGCATCAGGGCTGCCGGGATGCAGGGTGACGTAACGGGTCGCAGCACCGATGCAGCCGTCATAGTCGCCGCCCTGGTAGGACGCGTAGGCCGACATCAGCAGCGATTTGCGCGCCCAGTCGGAATAGGGATGCTGGCGATCGACCTCTTCGAACTTCTTGTTCGCCTGCTTCATGTCCTTCTTTTCGTTCATGAGGTACAAGCCCTCATTGTAGAGCTTGTCGGCAGGCTCCTCGACGAAGGTGTCGTCCTTGGCGGTGAACTTGTCCCAGAGTTCGCCGGTGCCGCAGCCGGCCAGCGGCAGGGCAAGCAGGACGAAGGTGGCGGCCTGAAGCAGCCCGCGGCCCCATGGGGGGGCCGAAAGATTTCCGCGCGTCATACGCTGTGCCGACATGAATTTGAGACCTGACGCCCTGTGATGCGGTGCCCGCCAGCCCATGACCCCGTCATGGGCGCGATATTTGACCGTGGTGCCTGCCACGCGACCACGCCGATGGATCCGAAAACGATCGTTAACCGACCGGATAGGCAGGCATTTCGCCCGGATTAAGGCGAACTTGCCGCAATGTTAGCCGATCATGGTTACCAGGAGTTTCCCGGGGATGCGTCCCGGCATGCCTTGCGGGTCGTTTTCAGGACACGTCCGGGCCGTAGGCCGCAGCGATCCGGCCGCCAGCCATGCCACTGCCGATCTCGACGACGGGACGCGTGCTGCGGCGGGCCGCCTCGCCCTCGACCACCCGCCAGGCGGTCCGGTCGGCCAGCATCGCGGTCAGGACGGCGTGGTTGAGCTTGTGGCCGCCGCGCACCGAGCGATAGGCGCCAAGCAGCGGCAGGCCGGCCAGCGCGAGATCGCCGATCGCGTCCAGAGCCTTGTGGCGGGCGCATTCATCAGCGTAGCGCAGGCCCTCGGTGTTGAGCAGCCGCTCTTCGTCGAACACGACCGTGTTCTCGAACGAGGCGCCGAGCGCGTAGCCCGCGCTCCAGAGCCGGGCGACGTCGCCCATCAGACCGAAGGTCCGGGCGCGGCCGACTTCGCGTCGGAAGCGTTCCGGGCTGAGATCGAGGGCGTAGCTCTGCTGGCCGATGACGGGATTGGTGAAGTCGATCTCGACCTCGGCGCGGAAACCGTTGGCGTGGGGCCGGATCTCGCCGAAGGAGTCGCCGATCTTGACCGAGACCGGCTTCAAAACCTGGATGAAGCGACGCTGCGCTGGCTGGTTGACGATGCCGGCCTGATCGATCGCCGCAATGAAGGCCGCGGCGCTGCCGTCCATGATAGGTACTTCCGGACCGTCGATCTCGATAGTGGCGTTGTCCACACCCATGCCGCGCAGTGCAGCCAGCACATGCTCGGCGGTGGAGACCAGCGGACCGCTGCGATCGCCGAGGACGGTCGCGAACTCGGTCGCGATCACCTGCTCAGCCGTCGCCAAGACTTCGCGGTCGCAACCCTCAAGGCCAGTGCGGACAAAAACAAATCCCGCATCGACGGGCGCAGGCCCGAGCGTGAGCGTCACGGGAAGACCGGAATGAACGCCGACGCCGGCCACGGTGGCTTGCGCACGAAGCGTTGTTTGCCGGCTAAATTTCATCAGGAACCGCCCCACTACGACCCACTGCGACTTATACTGACCGACCGATCGAGATCGACCGTTCGAATCCCCGTATCCCCAAGTCACGCCAGAACCATAGTCACTGCCTCAAACAGCGCCAACTCACGCTTTTTTACCGATTGTTACCCCAAACCTGCCGTATTCGCGCCAAGGCTTAACCAAATTGCGCGGCGTTTCGGGACCGGTACAGGCAGCCTCACTCAACCACCGATGACATAATTAATCATTTAAAATCAGTTGGTTGACGTGCAATCCGGACATTTGCGGAGGCAAAAGAAAAGGTCCCGGCGGGCTTGCTGCCGGGACCTTTTTGCGTCGCCTTGCTTGTAACAATCCTCAGGTCGCCTGCCGCCGCAGGAAGGCCGGGATATCAAGATGGTCGTCTCCCTGTGGCGCTGGCGCAACAGGCGCCGGTCGGCCATGGGCATCGAGTCCCTGCGGCGCGGGCCGGCGGGCGTACTCCGAAACCGGCTCATTCGCCGCGATCTGCTGCGCCACGGTCTTCTGCGGCTTGCGGTCGGGCAGCGGCGGCATCGCCGGGCCAGCGGTACGAGCCGCGATCGGCGCCTCGCTCTCCTCGTCGCGGCGGCCGAGGCCGACATTGGCGAGGCGCTGCAGCAGCGACAGGCGGGTCTTCTGCGGGGTCTCTTCTTCCACCTCACCGCGAGCCTGGCGAATCTCGGCCTGGGCCGGCATCGGCAGCTCGTCGATCCGCGGCATCCGCGGCGTGCGGATCGGACGCTCGGCCTGCGGCGGAATGAAGGTATCCGGCGTCATCGGCTCCTGCATGGCGAGCGGCGCCTGCTCGGGCTCCGGGAACAGGGTGGGCTTCTGCGCGATCGGACGCACCGTGACGTCACCGTAGGACGCCGGCTGCACCGGCGCGGACGCCGTCGGCACCTCGGCGACAGCAGCGGCGATCGCCGCGAGTGCCGCACGCTCGACATTGGCCCGCTGCGCGGCCGGAGCGGCCGCAACCGGCGCGGGTGCGGCCGGGATCTGCGCTTCCAGCTTCTGGGCGCGTTCAGCCAGACGCTGGTTGTCGGCACGGAGCCGGGCGGTGAGGTCGGCGAGACGGCTCTCGGCCGCTGCGGCCGGCGCCGCCTGGGTCTGCGGCGCGGTCACCGCAACGGGCGCGCTGCTGGCCTGGGTGTTGCGCGCGATCGCGGCCTGCTCGATGCCGGTGGCAACGACCGAGACGCGGATCAGGCCGTCGAGCGCCTCGTCGAAGGTTGCGCCGACGATGATGTTGGCGTCCTGGTCGACTTCCTCGCGGATGCGGGTCGCGGCTTCGTCGACCTCGAACAGAGTGAGGTCCTTGCCGCCGGTGATGGAGATGAGGAGGCCCTTGGCGCCCTTCATCGACGAGTCGTCGATCAGCGGGTTGGCGATCGCAGCTTCAGCGGCGGTCAGCGCGCGCTTGTCGCCGGAGGCCTCGCCCGTGCCCATCATCGCCTTGCCCATTTCCCTCATCACCGCTCTCACGTCGGCGAAGTCGAGGTTGATCAGGCCTTCCTTGACCATCAGGTCGGTGATGCAGGCAACGCCGGAATAGAGCACCTGGTCGGCCATCGCGAAGGCGTCGGCGAAGGTCGTCTTTTCGTTGGCGACCCGGAACAGGTTCTGGTTCGGGATGATCAGCAGCGTGTCGACGACCTTGTGCAGCTCGTTGATGCCGGCCTCGGCGGTGCGCATGCGGCGGCCGCCCTCGAAGTGGAACGGCTTGGTGACGACGCCGACGGTGAGGATGCCCATCTCGCGCGCGGTCTTGGCGATCACGGGAGCCGCACCCGTGCCGGTGCCGCCGCCCATGCCGGCAGTGACGAACACCATGTTGGCGCCGGTGAGGTGGTCGCGAAGCTCGTCGAGGACCTCTTCGGCCGCGGCGGCGCCGACGTTCGGCTGCGAACCGGCGCCGAGGCCCTGGGTGACCGCCGTGCCCATCTGCACGATGCGCTGCGCCTTCGACATCGTCAGCGCCTGCGCGTCGGTGTTGGCGACCACGAAGTCGACGCCCTGCAGGCCGGCCGTGATCATGTTGTTGACGGCATTGCCGCCAGCGCCGCCGACGCCGAACACGGTGATCCGGGGCTTCAGTTCGTGAATGTCAGGAACATTGATGCTGATGGTCATGGTTGCCTCTCGATCACGCGCGTGTGGGTTCGCCCCGGCCGGCGGCCGCGGGAGTTGGTGAAAATGGGGGATTGCGGAAAGCAGTCATCAGAAGCCCTCGCGTAGCCATCGTCCGACCTTTCCGAAATAACCGCCCGTCCCTGTCCTGACCTGCTGCCGCGTATGCCGCGGTTCGACATGTTCGAGGTGAACATATTGCGGGTAGACGAGAAGTCCGGCCGGCACCGCGAACGCGGCGTTCTTCGCCTCGTTGGGCAGCCGGCCGAAACCGAGCGGACGACCGACCCGCACGGGCCGGCCGAGAATCTGGGTGCCGAGCTCGACGAGGCCGGTGAGCTGGGAGGCGCCGCCCGACAGCACGACGCGGCCGTTCGCCTCTGAGGCGAAGGGGGAATCCTTCAGCTTGTCCCGAACCATTTCGAAGACTTCCTCGGCACGGTGCTTGACGATGTTGGCGATGGTGGCGCGGGAGACGATCTGCGGCAGATCCTGCTCGTCACCGGCTGTCGGGACAGACATCAGCTCACGCGAGTCCGATCCGCCGGTGATGACGGTGCCGTATAACGTCTTGATTCGCTCGGCATCGGCAATGGTCGCCGACAGTCCGCGCGCGAGATCCATCGTGATGTGTTGCCCGCCGACCGCAAAACCCGCCGCATGCACGAAGCGGCCGCCGGAATAGACCGCAATCGTCGTGGTCCCGGCGCCCATCTCGACCACGGCGGCGCCGAGATCGGCCTCGTCGTCGGTCAGGACCGACAGGCCGGCCACATAGGGGCTCGCCGCCATCGCTTCGACATTGATGTGGCAGCGCTCGACCGCGAGCATCAGGTTCCGCGCCACCGTGGCGTCGCAGGTCACCACGTTCATGTCGACGCCGAATTGATGCGCAACCATGCCGCGGGGATCGCGGATGCCCTTGACCCCGTCGAGCGTGTAGCCGACCGGCAACGCGTGCAGCACGGTGCGGCCTTCGCCGGTGGCGTGGCGCATGCCGGCGGAGGTGACGCGGCTGATATCGGCAGGCGTGACCGCACCGCCGCGGATGTCGGCAGCGGCTTCGACCAGTTGGCCGGCGAGCCGGCCGCCGGAGACCGACAGCAGCACGGATTCGACCCGCACCTTGGCCATCTTCTCCGCAAGCCCGACGGCCTGGCGCACCGCCTGTTCGCATTCGCCGAGATCGATCACGGCGCCGGACTTCATGCCACGCGACTGGATCTGGCTGTAACCGATCAGTTCCACCGCATGGGTACGGCCGCGCAGCGCCTCGCTCGGCGCCGACGGCTTCAGCCGCGCGATCATGCAGGCGATCTTGCTGGTGCCGATGTCGAGGCAGGCGACGATGCCGCCGCGCTTGTGCGGCATCGGACGCGTTTTCGGGGTCTGGGTGCGATCGAGACCGGTCATGCGGCGTCCCCGGCCTTCTTTTTCTTCTTGTCCTTGAAGAAATCCTCGCGCGCCTTGGCGGCGTCGTCGGACAGCTGCACGATCAGCCGATCGGGCAGGCGCATATCGACCGCGACGATGTCCTTCGAGAACAGCCGGTCGTCCTTGTCGAGCTTCGAAAGCGCCGCGAGCGCGTTGCCGACGTCCTGCTCGGGCAGACGGATGTCGAGGCCGTCCTTCAGCCGCAGGTTCCAGCGTCGCTCGCCGACGAAGATCGCGGCCTTGGTCACCGAATTCACTTGCGGATAGCGCGCCAGCAGCGCGAGAAAATCGCGAGCCTGCATCTCGGCGCCCTTGCCAACCACGAGCGGCAGCGACAGGAACCGGCGCGAGACGTAGGGCTCGAGCACGGCGCCGTCGTCGGCGATCACCGAGAGGCGCCCCGCCTGCTGCCACAGCGCGAACGCCTTGCGCTCGGTGATGTCGATCATCAGCCGGCCCGGATAAAGTTTCAGCACGGTCGCATCCGCGATCCACGGATTGGCCCTGAGCTTGTCGCGCACGCCGTCGGCGTCGAGGAACAGCAGCGAGGAGCGGCCGCTGACGCCGCCGATCGCGAGGATCTCGTCCTGGGTGAGCTGCTTGCGACCGTTGATCACGACGGAGGTGATGCGGAAGCCGGCGGAGTTGGCCAGCGCATTGCGCGCGTCGCTGACCGCCGTGATGAAATCCTGGAGGTGGCCGCCCTTGACGACGCCGAAGCCGCCGCTTCCGAGCAGCAGCAGCGCGGTCATGGCGATCCCGACCCGGCGCGGCAGATAGCGCTCGACCAGCGCGACCGCGCGCGGCGGCGGCTCGCGCTCGACGACGGCTTTGGTCTTGTTCCGGGTCTTGCCTTTGATCTTGTCACCGGCGGCGGCGCGCTTCTCCTGAAGCTTTTCCTCGCGCTTGCCCTGGATCCACTCGCGCAGAAGCACGACCGCTCCGATAGCGGCCGCCTTCAGGTCAGCTTCGGGCCTCAGCGATCTCAGTAGCGACCGGGTGAGGCTTCCTGCACGATCCATTGCACGAGCTCGTCAACAGTTAGCCCGCGGCACTGCGCGGGTCCTGGCGAACATGACGTCTCGGACGTGCCGGGCCGGGTGCTGGTCTTCAGCAGACGAAGCCTCTCCCCTTTACAACGTGCGCCGGGAGGCATCATCGCCTCACAACAGCTCACGCGCCGGCAGCCAAAGCGCCATATGCGCCGCCAGCGTTAACCTTCGGATGTCCTGGTAAACAAAAGGTAAAATTCGTTAACGGCTTAAGCTTTTTGCCCAAGCCTGTGAGGCATTTGTGCCGCAACGACCGGCATTTTACTGGTCTGGTCCCGCAAAACCCGGCGATTTCGGCCTCGGGGCCGTTAACCAGTCCTAACTAATTCCGCACCCGCCGCACGGCCAGTTCGACCAGGCCGCGCAGGAAGTCGACGAATTGGATGCCCTCGGCCTTCAGCGCCTTGGGGTAGAGCGAGGACTTGGTCAGCCCGGGTAGCGTGTTGGTTTCGAGATAGACGAGGCCCTTGTCCGAGACGATGAAGTCCGAGCGGGAATAGCCGGTGCAGGACAACGCGCGATGCGCCAGCATCGCCTGCTCCTTGAGCGCGGCGGTGATCTCGGGCGTGAAACGGCCGGGGCAGATCTCCCGGGTCGAACTCAAAAGATATTTTGCTGCGTAGTCGAAGCCCCCCTCGGCCGGAATGATCTCGATCGGTGGCAGCGAGATGATCGAGCCGTCGGCGCGCTCCAGCACGCCGCAGGTCGCCTCGACGCCGGCGACAAACGGCTCGATCACGTACTCTTCGTGCCTGGCCGCATTGCGAACGGCGACGAGGTCCTGCGCGGCGTTGACGAAGATCAGGCCATAGCTCGAGCCGTCGCGCGCGGGCTTTGCGATCAGCTTTCCATATTCGGCGAAGGCGGCATCGATCTGGTCCAGCGCAACGTTCGCCGGCGACGTCACGCCGCCCAGGCTCGTGAACCGCTTGGCTGCGATCTTGTCGAAGGCGAGATGCGAGGAGGCCGAGCCAGATCCGGTGAAGGGCACGCCGCGCGCCTCGCACATCACCTGCAATTCGCCGTTCTCGGCGCTTCCGCCGTGCAGGCCGAGCACGAGAACGCGGCCTTCAGCCTTGGCCTGGTCGAGCGCCTGCGCGAGCGGAATTCCGCGCGTGCCGGGCTTGAACTCGTCCTCGAACGGGCGGGCGTGCTCGAGCAGTTGCTTCGACTGCACGACATGCACCTTGTCCTCGACGTCCCACCACCAGAGATCGGCCTCGGGCAGCGCCTGGTGCAGCGCCTGCGCCGAGGCAACCGAAACCAGGCGTTCGCGGTTGGAGCCGCCGAAGAGGATGGTGGTGCGCATGTGTTCTCGTTGCTTGTCCAGGTTAGCCGGGAATCCCGATCCGCTTGATTTCCCAGTGTAGCTCAATTCCGGAATTTGCCTTCACCCGTTCGCGCACGGTCTCGCCCAAAGCCTCGATGTCGTGCGCGGTGGCATCGCCCGTATTGATCAGGAAATTGCAGTGCATCTCGGAAACCTGCGCGCCGCCGACGCGCAGGCCGCGGCAGCCGGCGGCGTCGACCAGCTTCCAGGCGGAATGGCCGGGCGGATTCTTGAAGGTCGAGCCGCCGGTCTTTTCGCGGATCGGCTGCGCGGTTTCGCGGTGGCTCTGCACCTCCGCCATGCGCGCGCGGATCGCCTCGGCATCCCTCATCGCCCCGCGGAACCGCGCGGACGTGAAGATGATGGAGGGATCGACGCCGCTGTTGCGGTAGACGAATTTCATCCCGGCGTTGGAGAAGGTGTGCTTCGCGCCGTCGCGGCCAACGCCGCGCGCCTCGACCAGCACGTCCTTGGTCTCGCCACCATTGGCGCCGGCATTCATGCGCAAGGCGCCACCGATGGTACCGGGAATGCCGAAATAGAATTCGAGCCCGCCGATATTGGCGGCAGCTGCCCCCTCGGCCACGCGCTTGTCGAGCGCAGCCGCACCCGCGGTAACGATGTCACCGCTCGCGACAACCTCGCCAAAGGCGCGCGGCGCAAGCCGGATCACCACGCCCGCGATGCCGCCGTCGCGCACGATCAGATTGGAGCCGACGCCGACGACATGGACGGGAATGTCGCTTGCGAGATGCGCGAGAAAATAAGCGAGATCGTCCTCGTCCGCCGGCGTGAACAGTACCTGCGCGGGACCACCAACGCGAAACCACGTGAGCTCGGCGAGCGACTGGTTGGCGAGCAGCCGCCCGCGAAGATCGGGCATCGCGGCTTTGAGGTCGGGCGTGATGTCGGGAAAGCTCATGCCCTGTCCTCGCGTGGGGAAGGCACAATCTCTCCGTTCCCTCTCCCCTTGCGGGGGAGGGTCAGGGAGGGGGGCAGCCAAGAACTCAGACCTCGCCTGTGGCCACCCCTCTCCCCCACCCTCCCCCACAAGGGGGGAGGGAGCGCAGGGTGCCGGGTGGCGATCGTTGCGATCAAAGTCACCACTTCACCCCAGCGCCTTCAGTTGGTCCGGCAGCGCATAGGCCCATTGCGTGATGTTGCCCGCCCCCAGGCACACGACGAGATCACCCGACTTCGCCAGCCCCTTGACGATGCGCGCGAGATCGGACGCTCCCGGCAGCGGGATCACCTCGCGATGGCCGTGCGCGCGCAAGCCCGCGACGAAATGATCGCGGTCGATGCCTTCGATCGGCGCCTCGCCCGCGGCATAGACGTCAGCGACAACAACCGCATCGGCGTCGTTGAAGCAGGTGCAGAATTCCTCGAACAGCGACTGCAGGCGGGTGTAGCGATGCGGCTGCACCACGGCAACGATCCTGCCGTTGCTGGATTCCCGCGCCGCCTTCAGCACCGCCGCGATCTCGACAGGGTGGTGGCCGTAATCGTCGATCACCGTGACGCCGTTCCACTCGCCGGTCCTGGTGAAGCGGCGCTTGACGCCGCCGAAGCCCGCGATCGCCTTGCGGATGGCGTCATCGGAGACGCCGAGTTCACGCGCGACCGCGATCGCGGCCGTCGCGTTGGAGGCGTTGTGACGTCCCGGCATCGGCAGCATCAAATCCGGGATCTCGTGCACGGCGCCTGTCTTGCGATCACGGAACGCGACCTTGAATTTCGAGCCGCCGCCCATCGGCGTCAGGTCGAGCAGCCGCGCGTCGGCCTGCGGATTCTCGCCATAGGTGATGATGCGGCGATCCTCGATCTTGCCGACCAGGCTCTGCACCACGGGATGATCGATGCACATCACGGCAAAGCCGTAGAACGGCAAGTTCTCGACGAAGTGGCGGAACGCGTCCTGCACGGCCTCGAAGGTCTTGAAGTGGTCGAGATGCTCGGGATCGACATTGGTGACGATCGCGACGTCGGTCGGCAGCTTCAGGAACGTGCCGTCGCTCTCGTCCGCCTCGACCACCATCCAGTCGCCGGCTCCGAGCCGCGCGTTGGAGCCGTAGGCGTTGATGATGCCGCCGTTGATGACGGTCGGATCGAGGCCGCCGGCATCGAGCAGAGTTGCGACCATCGTGGTGGTCGTGGTCTTGCCGTGGGTGCCGGCAATGGCGACGCAGCTCTTCAGCCGCATCAGCTCGGCCAGCATCTCGGCGCGGCGCACCACGGGAATGCGCCGCTCGCGCGCCGCCATCAGTTCCGGATTGTCGCGCTTGATCGCGGTGGACACCACCACGACCTCGGCGCCGTCGACGTTTTCCGCCTTGTGGCCGACCGAAACCTTGGCGCCCTTCTTGCGCAGGCGGTCGAGATTGTAATTGTCGGAGGCGTCCGAGCCCTGCACCGCATAGCCAAGATTGACCAGCACCTCGGCAATGCCGCTCATGCCGATCCCGCCGATCCCGACGAAGTGGATGGGTCCGATCTCGCGCGGCAGTCTCATGCTTTGTTCCCTGACATCGCCGCCTGAGGGGCGGCGTCTGGCGAAGATCACGGCCAAATCAGCCGCGCATTTCCTACTGGATGCCCCGCTTTGAGAGGCCAAGACAAGGGCTTTTTCGCGTCAGATTCCCGCGACTTTCACCACGAGATCGGCCAGCCGTTCGGCCGCGTCGAGCCGCCCTGCCCCCTTCGCGGCTCCAGCCATCGCGGCGAGCCGCGCGGGCTCAGCGGCAAAGGCGGAAATTTCGGCCGCGAGGCGGTCCGGGGTGAACTCGGTCTGCGGGATGCGGATCGCACCGTCGACCTCGGCCAGCACGCCCGCGTTGGCGAACTGGTCCTGGTCGATCGCGCCCGGCAGCGGCACCAGGATCGAGGGGCGGCCGATGGCGGCGAGCTCGGCCACGGTGCCGGCGCCGGAGCGCGACACGATGAGATGGTTGGAAGCGAGCCGTGCCGGCAGATCGGTGAAGAACGGCGCGAGCTCGGCGTTGATCCTGAGCCTGTCATAGACCGCGCGCACGCGGGCCATGTCCTCGTCGCGCACCTGCTGGGTGAGAACGAGCCGGCTCCACAACGCGGATTCGAGCCGCTCGATCGCGCCGGGCACGATGTCGGCCATGATGCGCGCGCCCTGGCTGCCGCCGACGACGAGCAGGCGCAGCGGTCCGTTCGGCTCCGGCGCGGCATAGGGCACGGCGGCTGCCGCGAGGATCGCCGGCCGCATTGGCGTACCGACGGTCGTGGTCTTGCCTGCCAGCGCCGGATCGCGGTCGAGCACGCCGGGCAGCGAGGTCGCAATGGCGCGGACATGGCGCGACAGGAAGCGGTTGGCGCGGCCGAGCACGGCATTGGCGTCGTGGATGATGCCGGGCACGCCGGCGAGTTTCGCCGCCACCAGCGGCGGCAGCGTCGGATAGCCGCCGAAGCCGACGACGGCGACCGGCTTCAAATGCTTGATCAGGCGGTAGGCCGACAGCGTGCCGGCGGCGAGCGTGAGTCCGGCAGACGCGAGCTGGAACGGGTTGCGGCCGCGCGCGGTCTCGCTCGAGACGACGTCGATCATGTCCTTGCTGAACAGGCCGCTATAGCGCAGCGCCCGATCGTCGGTGACGAGGCGGACCCGAAAACCGCGCCGGATCAGCTCGACGCCGAGCGCCTCGGCCGGAAACAGATGGCCGCCGGTGCCGCCCGCGGCGAGAAGAATCAGGGGAGACGTGTCCATGGCGGCCGTATTTACAGGGAAAGGGCGATCATTGCGAGCCAGCTACCGGAGGCTCGTGCCCCGGGCGCAGCGCAGCGCGCCGCAGCTTGCGGCGTGGTGCGCTGCTGAACCGGGGCCCATGGCGCGACATTCTGGGTCCCGGCTCTGCGCTTCGCTTCGCTGCGCTCGTCCGGGACACGAGAGGATCACGCGTAGCTGCGCATGGCCTCGGCGTGGCCGATCGACTCGACCTCGGTGCGCGGGCGCTGCCGCGTCAGTGCCAGCATCATGCCGACGCCATAGGCGAGCGACACGATCGAGGAGCCGCCGTAGGAGATGAAGGGCAGCGTCATGCCCTTGGCGGGGATGAGCTGGAGGTTGACCGACATGTTGATCGCGGCCTGCACGCCGAACAGGATCGCAAGGCCGGAGGCCGCGAAGCGGCAGAACATGTCCTCATTGGCATAGGCGCGCGACAGCGTGCGGATAACGACGAAGGCGAACAGCGCCAGCATCGCAAGGCACAGGATGATGCCGAATTCCTCGGCCGCGACCGCGAACACGAAGTCGGTGTGGCTGTCCGGCAGGCTGCGCTTGGCGATGCCCTCGCCCGGCCCCAGGCCGAACCAGCCGCCGTTGTAGAAGGCTTCCATCGCGGTATCGACCTGGAAGGTATCGCCGGAGGCCGGGTTCATGAAGCGCTTGATGCGTCCTGCCACGTGCGGGACGAACAGATAGGCGCTGAACAGGCCGGCAGCGCCGAGGCCTGCCAGACCGAACACCCAGATCATGCGCATGCCCGCGATGAAGAACAGCGAGCCCCACACCATCAGGATCAGCATGGTCTGGCCGAAGTCGGGCTCCATCACCAAGAGCGACACCAGCATCATCAGCAGCACCAGCGCCATCGAGGTCGCCGGCATTTCAGGCCGCTTGGTCGATTCCGCAAACAGCCATGCCGCGATGACGACGAACGAGGGCTTTGCGATTTCGGAGGCCTGGATGTTGATGCCAAGCAGCGTGATCCAGCGCCGCGAGCCCTTCACCTCCGGGCCGATCGCAAGCGTCAGCACGATCAGGACGATGCTGATCGCGAAGATGACCAGCGCGCCGCGGCGGATCGACCGCGGCGACAGAAAGGAGACCCCGAGCAGCACGATGCAGGACGGGAGGAGGAACATCACGTGGCGGCTGAAGAAGTGGAACGGATCGAGCCCGATGCGGGTCGCAACCGGCGGGCTCGCCGCCAGCGACAGGATCACCCCGCACAGCATCAAGGCCAGGATCGCGCCCATCAGCGGCTTGTCGACGGTCCACCACCACTCGGAAAAGGGGGTGCGTTCTTCACGGGAGAGCATGGGCGGCCGCTTTCGGACAGAGGTCGTCCATTGGTCGCCGACGTTGGTTACCGGGGGGTTAATACATCGTTCAAGTTTTGAAGAGTCTCGTGCCCCGGACGCAGCGCAGCGCCCTTGCGGTGCGCTGCAGAGCCGGGGCCCATTGTGGCTCCTGGGTCCCGGCTCGCGCTACGCGCGTCCGGGACACGAGGGCCCTACACCACTGGCTTCACGCCCGGCAGCGCCTGAACCAGGTCGCGGAAGGCGGTGCCGCGGATCTCGAAGTTGCGGTACTGGTCGAAGGAGGCGCAGGCGGGCGACAGCAGCACGACGGCATCTGCAAGGCCTGATGCCTCCGCGTCACGCGCGGCGTGCTCGACGGCGACATCGAGCGTCTGGCTGATCTCGTGCGCCACCTGCGTTCCAAGCGTGCCCGAAAACTCCTGCGCGGCCTCGCCGATCAGATAGGCCTTACGGATGCGCGGGAAGAAGGAGGTCAGGCTGGTGATGCCGCCCGCCTTCGGCTTGCCGCCGGCGATCCAGAATATCTCCGAGAAGGACGACAGCGCATGCGCGGTGGCGTCCGCGTTGGTGCCCTTGGAGTCGTTGACGAACAGCACGTTGCCGCGGCGACCGACCTGCTCCATGCGGTGCGCCAGCCCCGGGAAGCTGCGCAGGCCGTTCTGCAGCACCTCCAAGCCGATGCCCATCGCGAGCGCGGCGGCGGCGGCGCAGGCGGCGTTCTGCGCGTTATGCTGGCCGCGCAGCGAACCGATGCCGCCGAGTCTTGCGACCTCGCTGCGGGCGCCGCCCGAGGTACGCACGATGGTGCCGTGCTCGACATGGATGCCGGTGGCAAGCGGATTCCTGACCGAGATGCGCACCACGTTCTTGCCGGCACGGTCGAGCCTATCGGCGATGTCGCGGCAAAAACCGTCGTCAACGCCGACGATCGCGGCGCCGCCTCCTTGCACACCGGCGACCAAACGCTCCTTCACCGCGGCATAATGCTGGATCGTGCCGTGGCGGTCGATATGGTCCTCGCTGACATTGAGCAGGATGCCGACGGAGGGATCGAGCGAGGGCGTGAGGTCGATCTGGTAGGACGACATCTCGATGACGTGGACGCGGCCCATGCGCGGCGGCTCCAGCGACAGGATCGCGGTGCCGATATTGCCGCCCATCTGGGTGTCGTAGCCGGCAACTTTCGTTAAGTGAGCGATCAGCGCCGTCGTGGTCGACTTGCCGTTGGTGCCGGTGATGGCGACGAACGGCGCGTCGGGCGCGTGCCGCCGCCGCTCGCGGCAGAACAGCTCGATGTCGCCGATCACCTCGACACCCGCCTCGCGCGCCTTCAATACGCTCCAGTGCGGCACCGGATGGGTCAGCGGCACGCCGGGCGCGAGCACCAGCGCCGCGAAATTCGCCCAGGAGACGTTGCGCAGATCCGCGGTGATGAAACCGGCCTGCGCGGCCTTGGCGACGTTCTCGGCATTGTCGTCGGCGGCGATCACCTCGGCGCCGCCGGCCTTCAGCGCGTTGCACGAGGCGAGCCCCGAGCCGCCGAGGCCGAACACCGCGACGGTCTTGCCGGCAAACGAGGTGACCGGGATCATGGCTTGGCCGTTACCGCAGCTTCAGCGTGGAGAGGCCGGCCAGCGCCAGCATCACCGAGATGATCCAGAACCGGATCACGATCTGCGGCTCGGTCCAGCCCTTCTGCTCGAAGTGATGATGAATCGGCGCCATCCGGAACACGCGCTTGCCCGTGAGCTTGAAGGACACCACCTGCACGATCACCGACACCGCCTCGAGCACGAACAGTCCGCCGATCACCGCGAGCACGATCTCGTGCTTCACAGCGACCGCGATCGCGCCCAGCATGCCGCCGAGCGCGAGCGAGCCGGTGTCGCCCATGAAGATCGAGGCGGGCGGCGCGTTGAACCAGAGGAAGCCGAGGCCGGCGCCCAACAGCGCACCGCAGAGCACCGCGAGTTCGCCGGTGCCGGCGACATATTTGATCTGGAGGTACTCGGCGAACACCGCGTTGCCGGCGAGATAAGCGATCAGCGCAAAACTCGCGGTCGCGATCATCACGGGCACGATGGCCAAGCCATCGAGCCCGTCGGTGAGGTTCACCGCATTGCCGGCGCCGACGATGACGAAGGCGCCGAACAGGACGAAGAACCAGCCGAAATGCAGCACCGTGTCCTTCAGGAAGGGTATCGTCAGCGCGGTCGAGGCGGGGTCGCGGTTGAGCCGCACCAGCGCGTAGCAGGCGACCAGCGCGATAGCCGCCTCGATCAGCAGGCGCAGCTTGCCGCCGAACCCGCTCGTGGTCTGCTTGGTCACCTTGAGATAATCGTCATAGAAGCCGACGAAGCCGAAGCCGAGCGTCACGGCGAGCACGATCCAGACATAGGGATTGAGAGGGTTGGCCCACAGCACGGTGCCGACCGTGAGGCCGGACAGGATCATCAGCCCGCCCATGGTGGGCGTGCCCTTTTTGGCAAAGTGCGACTGTGGGCCGTCGGTGCGGATCGGCTGGCCCTTGCCCTGGCGGATGCGCAAATGATCGATGATCCAGGGTCCGAACAGAAACACGAACAGTGCGCCGGTGACGGTCGCGCCGACGGCGCGGAAGGTAATGTAGCGGAAGACGTTCAGAGCGGTGCGAACGGCACCGAACCCCGGAAACGTGTTGGAGAGCTCGATCAGCCAGTAAAACATTCAGACGGTCCTATGGCGCCTTTCGCGCGGCCTTGGTCTTGCGCCCGGCGCATTTGCTGGTCTTCATCACGGGTCGGGCGACCTCTGAAAAACCTGCCGGCTTCGCCGCCGGCAATGCGTTGGGATTCGTGACCAGCGCCTTCCAAGCAGTTTACGCCTTTGCCTGCAAGGCGGCCACTAGGCCCGGCACAAACTTGTTGACCCAGAACATCTTTTTGCTGCCCTTGACAACCACGACATCGCCTGCCCTCAGCAGGCCCGCGACCTCGCCCGGCCGCAGCGTCGCGGGATCGTCGTGCCACCCGAGGCTCTTGCCGCCGGGCAGCACATCATGGAGGTGGCGCATTAGCGGCCCGACGCAATAGACGCCGTCGATACCTTCGAGATGCGCGGCAAGGCCGGTGTGGTAGCGCGGTGCGTCATCGCCCAGTTCCAGCATGTCGCCGAGCACCGCAATGCGGCGTCCGCCGCTCATGTTGCGTGCCTGGAGGCTTTGCAGCGCCGCAGCGACGCTGGCCGGATTGCCGTTGAAGCTGTCGTCGATGACCGTGATGCCGCCGGCCGCCTGCTCGACGCCGCGGCCGGTCATGATGCCGACCCGGTCGAGCTTGATCGCGAGCGTCGCCGCATCGAGGTTCGCGGCGCGGATCGCGGCGAGCGCGGCCAGCGCATTCTGCACACGGTGCGGTGCGCCCGGCGTCAGGCTGAAGGCGATCTCCTTTTTGCCGATCTTGGCAACGACCTGCCAGCTCTCGCCATGCGGCTTATGCGCGACCTCGTGCACCTCGGAATGCTCGCCGAAGCGCACCACCTTGCCCTTCCAGTCCGGCGCCTTGATCCCGTGCGGCAGCACCAGCACACCATTCTCGGGCAGGCCGAGCGCGATCGACACCTTCTCGCGGCGGATTGCCTCGAGCGAGCCGAGCTTTTCCAGATGCACGGGCTGGACGTTGACGACGAGGGCGACCGTCGGCCGCGTCAATTCGCTGAGCCGCGCGATCTCGCCCTTCTGGTTCATGCCCATCTCGACGACCCAGAGGCTGGCATCCGGCCTGGCATTGCACAGCGTCAGTGGCACGCCCCAGAAATTGTTGAAGCTCGACGGGCTCGCATAGGCATTCGGATAGGCGGCCAGAAATTCCTTGGTGCTGGTCTTGCCCGCGCTGCCGGTCAGCCCAATCACCGGTCCGCGGAAACGCGCACGGGCGGCGCGCGCAAGACCCCAGAGGCCGTCGATCAGGGTGTCCTTGACCACGATCTGCGGAATGCGGATGCCCGCGATCTCGTGCGGCACGATCATCGCCACCGCGCCGGCGGCTTCCGCCTTGTCGGCGAACTCCCAGCCGTCGCGGGTGCTGGCGAAGGCCGAGACGAAGCCGCCGCTCGGCGTGCCGCTGAGCGCGACGAACAGGCTGCCCGGCTTCACCAGGCGGCTGTCCTGGGTGACGAAGTCGATTCCCGTCTCCGGGAAAGCGCCGGCAACACCCAGCGCACGCGCCACCTCGGCCACCGTCCATATTGGACCGCTCATGCCATCCTCGATGCTAGTGCGGCGGCGACCGCCTCGTGATCACTGAAGGGCAGCACCTCGCCGCCGACGATCTGCCCGGTTTCGTGGCCCTTGCCGGCGATGAGCAGCGCATCGCCGTCTTCCAATCCCTCGATGGCGGCGCGGATCGCCTCGGCGCGGTCGCCGATCTCGCTTGCGCCCTTCGCGGTCGCAAGGATCGCGGCGCGAATGGCTTCCGGCTGCTCGCTGCGCGGATTGTCGTCGGTGACGATGACGCGGTCGGCATTGTCGGCCGCGATCTCGCCCATGATCGGACGCTTGCCGGCATCGCGGTCGCCGCCGGCGCCGAACACGACCACCAGCCTGCGCTTCGCATAGGGCCGCAGCGCCTGCAGCGCTTTCGCCAGCGCGTCGGGCTTGTGCGCATAGTCGACGAAGATCGGCGCGCCGTTGCGCTCGCCGACGCGCTCAAGCCGTCCCTTGGCGCCTTCGAGATGCTCGAGGCTCGCAAGCACATCCGCGGCATCACTGCCGGTCCCGATCGCGAGGCCCGCGGACACCAGCGCGTTCTCGATCTGGAATTCGCCGACCAGCGGCAGCCGGACCGAATGACGCTTGCCGCGATGCTCGATCGCGAGCAGTTGCGAAAAACCTTCCACCTTGGCGTCGGCGAGACGAATGCCCACACCTGCCCCATCGCCCTTGCGGCCGACCGCCATGACGCGCAGGCCGCGCGACCTGGCAGCGTCGATCGCCTCCGCCGAGCAATCATGATCGGCGGAAATTACGGCGGCGCCACCCGGCGGGATCAGCTCGCGGAACAGGCGGAGCTTTGCCGCGAGGTAATGCGCGACGGTCGGATGGTAGTCCATGTGGTCGCGCGAGAGATTGGTGAAGCCGCCGGCGGAGACGCGCACGCCGTCGAGGCGGTACTGGTCGAGCCCGTGCGAGGAGGCTTCGAACGCAAGGTGCGTGACGCCCTCGCGCGCGATCTCGTCGAGTTGCCGGTGCAGCGCGATCGGGTCCGGCGTCGTCAATGAGCCATAGACGGTCCGCTTCGGCGAGACGAGGCCGATGGTGCCGATGCTGGCCGAGACATGGCCAAGCCGCTCCCAGATCTGCCGCGTGAACGCGGCGACGGAAGTCTTGCCGCTGGTGCCGGTCACCGCGGCGATGGTTTTGGGCTGCGCCGGGAAGAATTTTGCCGCGGCGAGCGCCAGCGCGCGGCGCGGATTGGCGACCGTGATGAACGGCACCTTGCAGCCGGCAGGCGGCTGATCGCCGACCACAGCCACGGCGCCCGCGGCAATCGCGGCATCGACGAAGCGCGCGCCGTCGGTCTTGCTGCCCGCGAGCGCAAAGAAGAGATCGCCCGGCTTGACCACGCGGCTGTCGAGGGCAATGCCGGTGACATCGAGCGCCGCGACGGCGGGCTCAGTTGCGGCATCGTTGCCTAGAAGTTCGCGCAGCTTCATGGTCTTCCAGTCGACACGCCGCGCCGGAAAGCCGAATCGTCAGGAAAAGCCGAATCAGCGCCGGCGATGGCCACCCCAGTTGATTACTGGGTTGTCCTGGATGCTGCAAGAATAAGGCGCTCGGCGGGCGGCAGGTCGAACCGCGGCTCGACGCCCAGGAGCGGCGCGATCCGCTCGATCACCTTGCCGCCGGTCGGCACCGCGTTCCAGCCGGAGGTGATGAAACCATGGGTCTCCGGCAGCGCCTGCGGCTCGTCGATCATGATCAGGATGTGATATTTCGGATCGTCACAGGGCATGATCGCGGTGAACGAGTTCAGCACGCGCTTCTTGGCATAGCGCCCGTTGATGACCTTCTCGGACGTGCCGGTCTTGCCGCCGACATAGTAGCCCTTGACGTCGGCGCTCTTGGCGGTTCCGATCTCGGCATTGAGCCGCATCAGGAACCGCATCTTGTCGCTGGTGTCCTGCTTGATCACACGCTTGGCCAGCGCCGCCGCTTCGGCTTCGCTGCGCTTCATGAAGGTCGGCGGGATGAGGTAGCCACCGTTCATCAGCGCGTTGATGCCCATCACGGCCTGCAGCGGCGCCACGGAGAGACCCTGGCCGAATGCGGCGGTGACCGTGTTCAATTCGCTCCAGCGGCGCGGGATCAGCGGCGCTGCGCTCTCCGGCAGCTCGGTGCGCAGCCGCGTCAGCTGGCCCATCTTGGCGAGGAACGCCTTGTGCGCCTCGACGCCCTGGCCGAGCGCGATCCGCGCCGCGCCGATGTTGGACGAGTAGGTGAACACTTCCTTGGTGTTGATGAAGCGTCCGAGCGGGTGGCTGTCGTGGATGGTGAACTTGCCGTAGTGCAGGTTTCCGCGCGCATCCCACGACGAATTCAGATTGATCTTTCCGGAATCGAGCGCCATCGCCAGCGTGAACGCCTTGAAGGTCGAGCCCATCTCGTAGACGCCGGTGGTCAGGCGGTTAATGCGGTCCGGGTCGTGCGCTTCCTTCGGATTGTTGGGATCGAAGTCCGGCAAGGACACCATCGCCACGATCTCGCCGGTCTTGACGTTCGAGACGATTCCGGAGGCGGCCTTGGCGTGGAACTTCTCCTTGGCCTTCAAGAGCTCGTCGCGCAGCGCGTGCTCGACGCGCAGATCGACCGACAGCTCGACCGGCTTTTGCAGCCGGTCGGTGGCGAAGCCGGCGCGGTGGAGATCGGCGAGGCCCTGATTGTCGAGCCACTTCTCCATGCCGGCGATGCCCTGGTTGTCGATATTGACGAGACCGATGAGGTGGGCGACCTCGTTGCCGGTCGGGTAGACGCGCTTGTTCTCGCGCAGGAAGCCGATGCCGGGAATGCCGAGCTTGTGGATGTCCTGCTGCTGCTTTGCCGTGACCTCGCGCTTCAGCCAGACGAAGCCCTTGCGCGTCCTCAGGCGCTCGCGCACCTCGGCCTCGTCGAGGTCGGGGACGGTCGCGGTCAGGAGTTCGATCGCCTCGTCCTTGTCGATGATGCGGCGCGGCTCGCCGAACAGGCTCGCCGCCTTGACGTCGGTCGCGAGGATCGCGCCGTTGCGGTCGACGATGTCGGGCCGCGCGGTCGCGACCACCTCCTGCGCCGCGGCGCGGCGCGCGCTGTGGGCGTCGGCGCCGATCGCGAACATCACGAGGCGGCCGCCGATCAGGGCGTAGACCGAGGCAAACGCGAGCATGGCAAGGCCGACGCGCGCGCGCGCCTTCGCGGCGCGGTCGACATTGCGCCCGTAGAGCAGGCTGCGGACCAGCCGCTGCCGCCAGGGTTCCGTAGTCTTTGCAGGCGTGGCCGGGCTCATTGCTTGTCCTCGGGCTCGGGCACGGAGCCCGTCACCGTATCGGGGTCGCTGGCGGCTTCGATACCGTTGATCATGGCCCCGATCGGATCGGGCTCACCCGGCCTGACCAGGCGCGGCGGCCGGTCCGGCAGGTTCTTCAGGGAATCGTACTGCGTGCCGTTGACCGGCTTCAGCGGCAGGTGCCGCTCAGCGAGGCCCTGCAGGCGCAAGGGCGCGTCGAGCTTGGCCCATTCCGCGCGCAGCGATGCGATCGCGTCGCGCTGCTCGCGGATCTCCGCATGCAGCCGCAGCACCTTCTCGGTGCGGGCCGTCGAATCCATCTTGATCCGGTAGACATAGGAGGCCGCGAAGATCAGCGCGCCGATAACGAGGAGGTGGATGATGCGCATGCGCTAGCCGCCCCTCATGATGTCGGAGAGGCTTGGCCAGGACGACGGCTCGGCATCCTCATGCGCGGGCGCGGCGGTGCGCTCGGCGGCACGCAGCTTTGCCGAGCGGGCCCGCGGATTGTGCGCGACTTCCTCTTCGCCCGCGACCAGGGGCCGCCGCGTCAGGAGCTGGAAGCTCGGCGGGGTTTGCGCCACTTCCGGCAGATGCCGCGAGCCGCCGCCGGTCTTCGACCGATCAGCGAGGAAATTCTTGACGATGCGGTCTTCCAGCGAGTGGAACGAGACAACCACGAGACGCCCGCCCGGCTTGAGCACGCGCTCGGCAGCAGCGAGCGCAGTCTGCAGCTCGTCGAGCTCCTCGTTGACGAAGATGCGCAGCGCCTGGAACGTCCGCGTCGCTGGGTGAATGTCGCCGGGTTTTGCGCGAACCACCCGGCCGACGAGATCGGCCAGTGCACGCGTGGTCGTGAACGGCGTCTCCTGCCGGTCGGCGACGATGGCGCGGGCGATGCGGCGCGACTGCCGCTCCTCGCCGAAGAGATAGATGATGTCGGCGAGATCGCTCTCCGAGGCGCGCGCGACCACGTCGGCCGCCGTCGGTCCCCCCTGTCCCATCCGCATGTCGAGCGGACCGTCGAGGCGGAAGGAGAAGCCGCGGCCGGCCTGGTCGAGCTGCATCGAGGAGACGCCGACATCCATCACGACACCGTCGACGGCATCGACGCCCTGCGCCGCGCAGACCTCGGCGAGATTTGAAAAACGGTCCTCGACCAGCGTCAGCCGGCCCGCCGCGCGCGCGACCAGCTCGGCCCCACCCGCGATCGCGGTGCGGTCGCGGTCGATCGCGATCAGCCGGGTTCCCGGCACGTCGAGAATGGCGCGGCTGTAACCGCCGGCGCCAAAGGTGGCGTCGACATAGATGCCGCCCTCGCGCGGCGCGAGATGATCAATCGCCTCGCGGCCAAGCACGGGAATGTGAGGAGCCGCACTCATGCGCCAAGCCCGCCGGTGAACGGGCAAGCCAACGGACGAGCGAAATCGGGGGCGAGCCAGCCCATCGCGCCTCGAATTGTTCCGCGTCGCGGCGGTTCCACGACCCAACCCCAGTCCAGCATGGTTACCAAGCCCGGTCATCCCGGGCCGCAGACCCGGTTTTCCCTGTGGAATTTGTCGGGCAGCCATGGGATTTCGAGCCAAAAGACGCTTTTCGCCGCCTCCGGATGCGGGTCGGCTCATCATCCCTCAGTAACGGCCCTTAGCGTTAAGAAAGCGTTGATCGCCTCAAAGCAAGTCGAAAAGGTCGCTCGAAGGTGATGCGCCATCCACACACCCGTTCCGAAATGCGCCCGTTAACCGCGTCGGGCGATTGCGCCGCGCCGAGGGTAAAGAAATAGTAAAGAGAAGGGCTTGGCCCATTCTCTGTCCGACTTGAAGATGTTCATGCCGTCCGGTTCGTCCACGCCGACAGGATCTGATTCGAAGCGTCAACGCGTGCTCCCGGTTCCCAAGGCCGCGGCGAGCATGCGAACGTTCGATCCGGATTCCTCGATCGTCTCCGACATCATCCCCTCGCCCAATCACGGCGAGCGCAACCGGGGCCGGCAGCCCGACATGATCGTGCTGCACTACACCGGCATGCCCGATGTCGAAGGCGCGCTGGCGCGGCTGTGCACGGCGGGCACCGAAGTGTCGGCGCATTACGTCGTGCTCGAGGACGGCCGCATCGTGCAATGCGTTCCGGAGGCGAGGCGCGCCTGGCACGCCGGCGTCTCGTCCTGGGCCGGCGAAGACGACATCAATTCCTGTTCGATCGGCATCGAGATCGTCAATCGCGGCCACGACTGGGGCTATCCGGAGTTTCCGCTGCGCCAGATCGCTGCCGTGATCGCGCTGTGCCGCGGCATCATGCTGCGCCGGAAAGTGCCGGCGCACCGGGTGCTCGGCCATTCCGACGTCGCGCCCGCGCGCAAGAAAGACCCCGGCGAAAAATTCCCGTGGCATTCGCTGGCGAATTCCGGCGTCGGCCACTGGGTGACGCCGGCGCCGGTGGTGCGCGGCGAGAGCATCATGCTCGGCACCATCAGCGACGAGGTGCTGAGCCTGCAGCAGGCCCTTGCCAGATACGGCTACGGCGTGCCGCAGACCGGCAAATACGATGCCGCAACCATGGAGGTCGTGACCGCGTTCCAGCGCCACTTCCGTCCGGCGCGGCTCGACGGCGTCGCCGATCTCTCGACGCTGTCGACGCTACAGGCCCTGCTCGCAAGCCTGCCGGCGGAGGCAACGGCCATCGCGTCGAAATAGCGGCAGACTACTCCATCTCCTTCACCCTTCGCGCATACAGCCGCCGCAGCGGGTCCAGTTGCGTCGCCTCCGTCGCCTTGGCATAGGCCTGGCGCGCCTCGTCCTTGCGGCCGAGACGCCGCAGCAGATCCGCGCGCACCGCGGGCAGCAGCTCGTAGCCATTCAGTCCGCCGCGCGCCGCGGTCGCCTCGACGAGATCGAGCGCGCGCGCCGGCCCGTCGACCATCGAAACGGCGGCGGCGTGGTTGAGCTCGATCACCGGCGACGGGTTGATCCGCAGCAGCACCTCGTAGAGGCCGGCGATCTGGGGCCAGTCGGTCTCGGCAAAGCTCGGCGCGCGGGCATGCAGCGCTGCGATCGCGGCCTGTACCGCGTAGGGCTGCGGCCGGCCGGGCACGCGCAGCGCCTCGTCCACCAGGCGCAGGCCCTGCTCGATCTGGGCGCGATCCCACAGCGAGCGGTCCTGCTCCTCGAGCAGCACGATGTCGCCAGCCGCGGTTTCGCGCCCGGCGCGGCGCGCATCGTGCAACAGCATCAGGGCGAGCAGCCCCTTGATCTCGCCGCGACCCGGCATCAGCCGGTCGAGCAGCCGACCGAGCCGGATCGCCTCGGCCGAAAGATCGGTCCGCATCAGGTCCGCGCCCGAGGTCGCGGCATAGCCTTCGGTGAAGACGAGATAGATCACCGCGAGCACGCCGGCGAGCCGCGGTGCCAGCGCATCGCGCTCGGGCACTTCATAGGGAATACCGGCGAGCCTGATCTTCTGCTTGGCGCGGACGAGGCGTTGCGCCATCGCCTCCTCACTGATGAGAAAGGCGCGGGCAACCTCTGCCGTGGTGAGACCGCACACCGTGCGCAGCGTGAGCGCGACCTGGACTTCGGCCGCGAAGGCCGGATGGCAGCAGGTGAAGATCAGCCGCATCATGTCGTCGTCGAGCGTCGCGGGAGGCTCGTCAGGGGCCTGCGCGTTGAGTTCGAGCTCATGCACGAGCGCCTGTTCCTTGTCGCGGAATGCGACCTGCCGCCGGATGCGGTCGATCGCCTTGTTGCGCGCGACATTGACCAGCCAGGCGCGAGGATTGTCCGGGATCTCGCTCCCCGGCCAGCGCTCCAGCGCGACTGCAAAAGCGTCCTGGAGCACTTCCTCGGCGAGATCGAAATCGCCGACGAGGCGGATCAGCGTGGCCAGCGCCCGCCCCGCCTCGTCACGAAAGATCCTGTCAATCTCGCCCGGTGTCATGCGTCGCTGCGCGGCTTCGCCGTCACTTGTCGTAGACCCAGATCGGCCGCACCTCGATCGACCCGATCCGCGCGCTGGGAATCCGCGCGGCAATCTCGATCGCGGCGTTCAAATCCTTGGCCTCGACCAGATAGTAGCCGCCGAGCTGCTCGCGCGTCTCCGCAAACGGCCCGTCGGTCGTCAGCAGCTTGCCGTCGCGCACGCGGACCGTTGTCGCCGTCGTGGTCGGCTGCAATCGGTCGCCGGCCTTGAAATTGCCGTTCTGGATGATGCTTTGCGTGAAGGCCCCGTATTCGGCCAACATCTTCTGGGCCGTGGCAGCGTCGTTCTTCGCGTATTCGACCTCGTTCTGGTAGATCATCAACAGATACTGCATTGCTTCGCTCCTGTGGTTCGGCTGTGTCGCCGACATCCAGTCGAACGGGGCGCACTCCAAACGACATCTTCAGGATAAATTATTTTCGCCGTCGGGTGCGCGGCGATCTCCGCTTGACGAAATCGTCACAAATGCTCATTGCCTAGGCCGTCAGTCGGCCGGACGGCCGCTCCGGCAAGTGCCGAAAGGCCGCCGGGGAGGAAAGTCCGGGCTCCCTTGACATGCGGTGCCGGATAACGTCCGGCGGGGGTGACCCCAGGGAAAGTGCCACAGAGAACGAACCGCCCGCCTTCGCCCTTCGGGGCTTCGGCGAGGTAAGGGTGAAAAGGTGCGGTAAGAGCGCACCGCGGTTCCGGCAACGGAGCCGGCATGGCAAACCCCACCGGGAGCAAAACCGAATAGGGGCGGCGTAGCGGGCTGTTCGCTTTGAGCGATAACGCCGCGGGGCGATGTCAGGCCCGCCGTCCGGGTAGGTTGCTCGAGGCCATGTGCGAACATGGCCCCAGAGGAATGGCCGTCACGCATCGGCCGCGCAAGCGGACGGTGCCCTACAGAACCCGGCTTACAGGCCGGCTGATATCTTGCAACGAGGGGTTCGATGCTGACCGCATCGAACCCCTCACCAATTTCATTGCGCTCATTCCACATTGCGCGAGTGCGCAATGGGGGCTCGCGACTTCGTCGCGCCCCGGAATAACCGCGCGAGTTACGCCACGATCTTCTCCAGCACGCTCATCAGCGCCTCCGGCGCCGTCACGTTCGGCGCGTGGCTGGCGTCGAGTTCGAAATAGCGCCAGCCGTCCTCGCTCTTCGTCCGCCGCGCGAACTGCCCGAACACGTCGCCCGGCGGGATGCGCTTGCAGTAGATGTAGCTGCGCGGCATCGCGGGCTCGCCATGCCCGAGCCTCAGCTTCGTCTCGAAGCATTTGATCGGCATCGGCCCGCGGCGCGCATTGAGCCAGTCGAGATCGGCCTGCGGCGTATCCGGGGGCGGCGGATTCGGCGGGATGCGGTAGCCGTCGCCGGCGCTGGCTGCCTTGTGCATCGGCTCGCGCCCGCCTTCGTTGAGATCGAACAGCGACTGGCCGTCGCGCGGCACGAAGGCGTCGAGATAGATCAACTGCGTCACGCGCTCGCGCGCACGGTCGGCGACGCCGGTCGCGACCATGCCGCCATAGCTGTGGCCGAGCAGCACGATGTCGTTGAGGTCTTCAAAGGCGATGACGTTGAGGATGTCCTGGATATGCGTATCCAGATCGATCGCGGGACTGGCCAGATGCGAGCGCTCCCCTAACCCGGTATAGGTCGGCGCGACCAGGCGATGGCCGGCCTGCGCCATCAGCGGATGCATTTTCTTCCAGGACCATCCGCCGGACCACGCGCCGTGACAGAGCAGGAAGGTTTTTGCGCGTGCGGCCATCGGCGTTTCCATCGTTCTTGTTTTGATACGACGGAGTGTAGCGGCCGCGCGCGCGATGTAAACGCCGCCGCGGCTCAGGCCGCGCGCGGCGCCTTCACCAGCACCGGCGCAATCTGACCGGCCTCGCGCCGCAGCTTGCTGGCCTCGAAGCCGTGCATGCCGATCTGCCATTGCAGGCCGACGATGGCGCCCTTGGTCGGCTGCAGCAGGGCGAGCGAGGCAAACAGCGTCACGGGCAGCCAGACCGCGAGTTGCAGCCAGACCGGCGGCGCATAGGCCGTCTCGACCGCAAGGATCGCCGGCACCACAACATGGCCGACCACCACCATCACGAGATAGGCCGGGAAGTCATCGGCGCGCTGGTGAAACAGCTCCTCGCCGCAATGGTCGCAAGCGTCCGCAACCTTCAGGAAGCGGCCGAACATGTGACCTTCGCCGCAGTTCGGGCACTTGCCGCGAAAGCCGCGCCACATCGCCTTTGCCAGAGAGACCGAGCCCGTCGCCATGACCGCACCTCTTCCTTTTCACCGATCCATACAATAATATATTGCATCCATACATTCAAAGGATATGGGTCGAACTTGCATGGATTGGGTCCCTACAATCTCGGAGCTGAGCGGGCCGCGCTACCAGCGCATCGTTGACGCCATGGAAGCCGATATCGCCGCCGGGCGGCTGGTGCGCGGCCAGCAATTGCCGACCCAGCGCGCGCTCGCCAGGACGCTCGGCATCGACCTCACCACGGTGACGCGCGCCTACACGGAGGCGCGGCGTCGCGGCATCCTGGAGGCCCGCGTCGGACAGGGCTCGTTCGTGTCGGAGACCAGCGCGCGGCGCGCCGCCGACCTGCCGCATCCGGTCGCCATCGACCTCTCGATGAATGTGCCGCCGCATCCGCTCGAGGCCCAGCTCGACGAGCGCATCATCGCGGGCCTCGAGGCCATCCGCGACCAATCGGGCCTGACCGCGCATCTCAACTACCAGCCGCCCGGCGGCAGCGCGCATGAGCGCGAGGTCGCCGCGCGCTGGATGCGCGGCCGCATCGCGCATGCGCATGCGGACAGGCTCGTGATCTTTCCGGGCGCGCAAACCATCCTGTTCAACCTGCTGGCTCATCTTGCCCGTCCAGGCGATGTCGTGCTGACGGAGGCCCTCACCTTTCCCGGCATCAAGGCCGCCGCGTCAAAGCTCGGCGTCCAGCTCGTGGGCGTGGCGATGGATGACGGCGGCATCCTTCCCGATGCGCTGGCAAAGGCCTGTCGCACCCACAAGCCGAAGGCGGTTTACCTCATTCCGACGCTGCACAACCCCACGACCGCAACGCTTCCCCCCGAGCGGCGGAGCGCGATCGCAAACATTATTCGCAACGCCGATACGACGTTGATCGAGGACGACGCCTACGGGCTGCTCGATCGCTCGGCCTCGCCGATCGCCAACCTCGTTCCGGAGCGGACATATCTCGCGACCACGCTGTCGAAATGCATCGCGCCTGCGCTGCGCGTCGCCTATCTGCTGACGCCCGACACCGATGCGCAACTTCAGATGCGCGGCCATTTGCAGGCCACCGTACAGATGCCGGCGCCGCTGATGGTCGCGCTGGTGACACACTGGCTCGAGAGCGGCATTGCCGACCGCATCATCACCGCCATCCGCAACGAGGCCGTCGGCCGGCAGCAATTGGCGCAGCGCGCGCTGAAGGGCTTTCAGTTCATGGCCAGGCCCGCGGCCCATCATCTGTGGCTGAGGCTGCCCGACGGCCGGCCCGACGTCGCCGCGCATCTCCTGCGCAACGGGCTCGCGGTGGTCGCCAGCGAGGCCTTCGCGGTCGACGGGACACCGCCACATGCGGCGCGCATCTCGCTCGGCGCGGCGCGCAACCGATCGGAATTGGCGGAAGCCTTGCGCATCCTTGTCGGCGCGCTGCACAAGCCCACTGAGACGAGGCAGATCGTCTAGCGGACTACGGCTGCGGCCGGCGATGGCTGCTGCGCACGGCTGGCCTTACCGGCGACGGATAGGCCGCGTAGGTATCGCTCGTCACGCCGGATTGGCCGCGGGCCGCCCGCGCGGCCGGCGTGAGTTGCCCGCCGTTCAGCACGTCGCGGTCGGGATGCGCGGCCTGGTAGGCTGCCGGCTCGGAAAACTGCGCCTGCGCCAATGTCGGCACCAGGCAACCGCGGACAACAGCGCGGCCATCGCGGCAATGCTCGTGCGGGTCATGGTCATGCTCCTTGTTTCATCGGGCCGAGCCGGCGTTGGCGGCGGGCCGCTGTCTGCGCGCTATGTAGGCGCGTCTTCCGGGAACGCCCGTGCGCGGTGAATCACGCTTGCGTGCGATTTTGAAATTGCCCTTCCCTGCTGCATCTGTGCTATGCGCCAGACGGCGATCAACGCGTCGAGACCGCGGGCAAGAAACGGGAATCATTGGTGGAAACCTTCACTTACGCGCTGCTGCTGTTCGGGGCGCTGGCCGGCGGCTTCGTCTCGGGGCTGGCCGGGTTCGGCACCGCGCTGATGGCGCTCGGCATCTGGCTTTACGTCCTGCCACCCTCGCTGGCGGTGCCGCTGGTGCTGATCTGCTCGGTGATCGCGCAAGCTTCGACGCTGCCCTCGATGTGGAAGAGCTTTGACCTCTCGCTGGTCTGGCCGTTCCTGATCGGCGGGCTGATCGGCGTGCCGCTCGGCACCATGATGGTCGCGTCCGCCGATCCCAAGGTGTTCAAGCTGAGCGTCGGCGTCCTGCTCCTGATCTTTTCGACCGCGCTGTATTTGAACAAGAGGCCGTTTGCCATCAAGTTCGGCGGCCGCATCGCCGACGGCGCCATCGGTTTTGCCGGCGGCATTTTGGGCGGGCTTGCCGGACTGTCGGGGCCGCTGCCGATCCTGTGGGCCAACATCCGCGGCTGGAACAAGCACGAGCGGCGCGGCATCTTCCAGCTGTTCAATTTCACGGTGCTGGCCGCCGCGCTGGCGATGCAGACGGCCTCCGGCCTCGTCGCGCTGAAAGTGATCTGGCTGGCGCTGGTGGCGTTTCCGGGCACACTGCTCGGCGCCTGGGCGGGCGCGCGCGTCTATCGCGCGCTGAGCGACAAGCATTTCGGCGATGTGGTGCTGGGCCTGTTGTTCCTGTCGGGGCTCGGCCTCGTCTGGAACAGTGTCGGCGCCCACTGAGGAGGACACGAGCGATGCCTGTTTTCCAGGCCTGGTTCACCGACGCCGGCATCCGATTCCGAATTCGCGCCTTGAAGGCGCTGCTGCGCAACGAGCGACGGGAGCTCATCGAGATCCGGCGGCACCTCCGCCCGGGCGACATCGCCTGCGACATCGGCGCCAACAAGGGCAGCTTCGTCTATTGGCTGTCATCGTGGGTCCGCGATGGCCGGGTCATCGTGTTCGAGCCGCAGCCGGATTTCGCGCGCAATCTCGCGAGCATTTGCCGCATCATGGGGCTTGCCAATGTGACGGTTGAGGCCAAGGCCGTGCATTCGCATTCAGGCGAAATGAACCTGTACGTCCCGAAGCAGCATCGGCCCGGCGCTTCGCTGCGGCCCGAGACGGCCACGACCGATGACGTCACGGTGATCACGGTGCCGGTGATCGCGCTCGACGAGTATTTCGGCACCACGGACAGGATCGCGCTGCTCAAGATCGACGTCGAGGGCGCGGAGCTTGCCGTGTTCAAGGGGGCCGAACGGATCCTGCGCAGCCACGCACCCTTGCTGGTGTTCGAATGCGAAAACCGGCATCTCGCGCCCGGCCGCGTGGAGGACGTCTTCGGCTTCCTTGACGGCTTCGGCTACGAGGGAAGCTTCGTGTGCCGGGGCTCGCTGCTCCCGATTGCGCAATTCGATGCGGCCGTGCACCAGCGGCAGGACGGCGAATGGTTCTGGAAGCGCAAGGGCTATTGCAACAATTTCGTCTTCAGGAAGCGCGCGTGAGGCATCGTCACTGCGGGCGCACCGGCATTGCCTCGTCCCGCCTCCGTTGCCCGAGCGCCATGCCGCCGGCGACACCGACACCGAGCACGTAGATCCAGCCTTCGGTGAAGTCGAACAGATGCGAGTTGAACAGCGAGCTCAGCATGTTCTGAACCACGACCAGCATCCCGATCCAACAGGCCAGCCCGGCGCCGCGGAACAGCGACAGGTGCGCAAGCCACAGGCCGTA
This sequence comes from Bradyrhizobium diazoefficiens, assembly GCF_018131015.1. Lineage (GTDB taxonomy): Bacteria > Pseudomonadota > Alphaproteobacteria > Rhizobiales > Xanthobacteraceae > Bradyrhizobium > Bradyrhizobium diazoefficiens_B. The sequence continues at coordinate 45,435 of NZ_JAFCJJ010000012.1, read as the reverse complement.
GAGGATGAGGACGCCGACGCCGCCCCACTGCACGGCAACCGCGAGGGTTTGATTGTGGGGATTGCTGACAATCTCGGCGCGCAGGGTGTCGGCCTGCGCATCGGCGGCCGCGCTTGCGAACAGGCCGCGGGTCGAGCCGGTACCGTGTCCGAACACCGGCGCATCGGCGACGAAGCCTGCCGATTTCCGCCAGAATTCCAAGCGCGAGCCCATGCCGCTGACCTCGTTCTGGATGGCGCTGGCCTCGTAGTCATTGCCGAACTTCGCGACCGTCGCACGCAGATGCGGCGAAATGGTCCACAACACGGCCGCCAGAAGCACCATCGCGCCTGCGCAGAGCAACGCAGCGCGCCGGCGCAGATGCAATAGGGCGAACACCACGATCAGGATCGGCAGCGTCACCAGCGCCGTGCGCGAGACCACGACGAACATCATGTTGGCGAGGAAGCCGATCGCGAGCAGCGCGAGTAGCGCCGCCATGCGAAGGCGGCCCGCGCGGAACAGGGTCACGATCGGATGGACCAGGGCAATGGCGCAAAGCGCGAATTCCTGGCTCTGGTCGATGTAGTTGCGCACCGCAATCCCGCTTTCGGGCTTGTAGACCCCGCGCGAGAAATAGGGCTTCAGCGAGAGGCCGGGATCGATCGCGACGGCGAAGGAATAGAGCATGAGCAGGGCGCAGGAGACCAGGAACGCGGAAAACACCCAGTCGCCGTACGGCCAGCGCTCGAACTGATAGATCAGAAACGGGATCGCCAGCAGCTTTGCCGGAAGGCCGAGCGCGTGGATTCGTTCCGGCCATGGCGCGTCCGACCAGAGCGTGCCGAGCAGCGCCAGGATGACAAGCGCGAGCGGCAGCAGACAGGCCGGGCGCAGCAGCGCGCGCGGAAACTCCCGCAGATCGAAGAAGGTGACACCGACCAGCCAGGGAATCAGCGCGAACAGCACCCCGCTCGTCGACCACGGCAGCAACAGCGCGACCAGCGCGACAAGACCGGCCGAGTTGCGATAGCGCGCCGCCCAGACTGCGGAGAGCAAGGATTTGGCCCGCTGCGCGTTCGAGCGCTCAGTCATTCAAATCCAGACCCATTGCAAAACCCCTCCCTGGCCCACGGCACCGCATCTAGCCGATGCCGCCGGCAAGGAACAAGTGTCAGCCCCGCAGGTCAAGCAGGCACGCGCGCGGGCGGCGCTGCGGGCGCGGATTCGTCCGGCGCCGCGGCCTGCCGCGGCACCAAACGCTTGCGAAACTCGCGGCGCAGCAGCCACACGCTCATGGCAGCCTGCAGCGTCGTGGCCGCGTTCGACAGGTACCAGACATGCTCCATCCGAAAGCCCGGCCGCGTCGACAGCCAGATGGCCGGCAACGAATAGGTGAGCACCCGCATCGCCGAGCTCAGCAACACCGGCCTGGTGTTGCCGAGGCCCTGGAACAGGCTGGAGCAGGTGAAAATGAATCCCTGCGCCACCATGTTCAGCGAGATCATCTTCAGGAACAGCGACGCCGTCGCCATGGTCTCCGGATCGTTCGAGAATCCGGCCAGCAACAGTCCCGGCGCAAGTTGCGCGAACAGCGTGAAGGCAATCATCACGGCGGTGACGATGAGCGCGGCATTGACGAAGGTTTCCCGCACCCGCGCGTCGTTGCCGGCGCCGAAGTTCTGACCGGCGATGGGCCCCGCGGCGAGAGCGATGGCGAGCGCCGGCATCTGGATCAGGCCCAGCACCCGGGTGCCGATGCCGAATCCGGCCTGCGCCGCCGGGCCGAAATCACGCAGCACATAGTAGATCACGGCCATGAAGATGAAGATCATCACGAACTCGCCGCCCGCCGGCAGGCCGACATTGAGGATCCTCTTCCATTGCCCCAGCTGTGGCCGCCATTGCGCGGGATTGAAGGCGACATAGCGCTCCAGCTTGCGGAAATAGGCGAGCAGAATCAGCACGCCGATGAAGACGGCGATCGAGCTCGCGAGTCCCGCGCCGGCGACGCCGAACGCACGGCCGGTGCCCCAGCCCGAGATCAGCACGGGCGCCAGCGCGATGTTGATGACCACGGCGAGCGTCTGCACCAGCATGGTCGGCCGCACGATACCGGTGGCGCGCAGCGCGGCCCCCATCACCTGAGTGACGAATTGCAGCGCCAGCGCCGGCATGACCCAGAGCAGATAGGTGGTGCCGGCGTCGATCGTGGCCGCGTCGGCGGCGATCGCGCGCATATAGGCGCGCGACAGCACAAAACCGGCCAGCATCGTCAGCAGGCCGAGCAGCACCGACAGCACGATCGCCTGGTTGAAGATCAAATTGGCGTCCGGCCGGTCCTTGCGTCCGACGGCGTGCGCGATCAGCGCCACCGTGCCGACGCCGAGCACCTGCATCAATGCGTTGACGAGAAAGCCGGCATTGCCGGCCGCCGCCACGCCCGCGACCGCCGCCTCACCCAATCCCGAGACGAAGTACAGATCGACGAGCTGGCAGATCATGATCGAGACCATGCCCGCCATGATCGGCGGCGCCATGGCCAGGATATGCTTTGCGACGGAGCCGCGTGTCAGGTCTTTCATCTCATTCCATCCTTGACCGCACGACGTCGGGACCGTGATCCCGACGCCGCGCCTCATTCCGCCGCTGCAACATGCCCGAGCTCCACCACCTGGCGCTCGAACAGGTTGCGATAAATACCGCCGGGCTTGCCCGCGAGCAGGGCATGGGTGCCCTGCTCGACGATCTCGCCGCGGTCGAACACCAGGATCCGATCGAGGCTGCGCACCGTCGACAGCCGGTGCGCGATCACGATCGAGGTACGGCCTCTCATCAGCCGCTCCATCGCCTGCTGGATCAGCGCCTCCGATTCCGAATCGAGGCTCGAGGTGGCCTCGTCCAGAATCAGCACCGGCGCATCCGCCAGGAAGGCGCGCGCCAGCGCCACGCGCTGCCGTTCGCCTCCCGACAGCTTGACGCCGCGCTCGCCGACCAGCGTGCCGTAGCCCTTGGGCAGGCGCAGGATGAAGTCGTGCGCATTGGCGAGCCGCGCCGCCTGCTCGATCGCCTCCGCGCTGGCGCCGGGCCGGCCATAGGCGATGTTCTCGGCGAGCGACCGGTGAAACAGGATCGGATCCTGCTGCACGATCGCAATCTGGCTGCGCAGCGATTGCTGCGTCGCCTTCGCGATGTCCTGCCCGTCGATCAGCACGCGGCCGGCCGAGACGTCGTAGAGCCGTTGCACCAGCTTGACGAGGGTCGTCTTGCCGGAGCCGGAGCGGCCGACCAGGCCGACCCGCTCGCCGGGACGGATCGTGAGCGACAGCCCGTCATACAGCGGCGCGCGATGGCCGCCGTAGTGGAACGTGACGTCGTCGAACACGATCGCGCCGCCCCCGATCGCGATCGGCCGCGCGTCGGCGGCGTCCGCGATCCCGACCGGCTCGTCATGGATCGCCACCAGCTCCTCCATGTCGTTGACCGAGCGCTGCAGGTGGTTGATGTGCATGCCGACGTCACGCAGATAGGCGTGTATCACGTAGTAGCTGGTCAGCACGTAGGTGACGTCGCCGGGCGAGGCATGCCCCGACATCCACAGCAGCACCGAGCCGCCGATCACGGACGCGCGCAAGACTAGCAGCAGCGAGAGCTGCGCCATGGCGGTGTAGTTGTAGCGGAACCAGGTCCGCCGCACCCGCGCACGCCAGCGCCTGATGACGCGGGCGAGCCGCATGTCCTCGCGCACTTCCGCACCGAATGACTTCACCACCGCGTTGCAGGTGAGCGCGTCCGCCAGCGTGCCGCCGACCTTGGTGTCCCAGGCGTTGGAGACGCGCGCGGCCGGGGCGATGTAGCGGGTCGAGAACAGCACCGTCATCGCGACATAGGCCAGCGCGCCGAGCGCGATCACCGCGCCGAGCGAGGTCCAGTGCACACCGAGCAGGATCATCGAGCCGATCAGGACAAACAGCGAAGGCGCCAGCGCCAGCAGAATGGTGTCGTTCAGGAGGTCGAGCGCCCACATGCCGCGCGTGATCTTGCGCACGGTCGAGCCCGCAAAGGAATTTGCGTGCCAGTCGGTCGAGAAGCGCTGCACCCGCATGAAGGCATCCTGCGCGACCTCGGACATGATCTTGAGCGTGAACGGCACGATCGCCTGCAGGCCGGTCAGCCGCAGCACCATCGAGGCCGCCCCCAGCGCCACGATGGCGCCGAACGCGACGAGGGCCGCATGGCGCGCATCGGGGTCGGCCGGTCCGCGCGTCAACGCGTCGACCAGATGCCCAGAGAACACCGGCATGAACAGGTCGGCAACCGTCGCGCCCAAGAGGCCGACGGCGACGACGAGCGTTCGCCCCGGCTGCTTCAGCCAGTGCCGGAACACGAAGGGCAGCACCACGCGGATGGCCGCGGGCTTTCTTGACAGACCGGTCATGGCATCATCCGGCCGCTCTTGGCGCGGGCCGGCTCCATCGACGGACGCAGGCCGGCCGCAAGGGCCGCAACGGCGTCACTGAAAATTGGCTTTGAACAGGGAAGCGAAGCGATCGGGAGCAACACCCCGATCGAAACTGGCGGAAAGGGCCCCTATGAGGCCGCGCACATACCGAGCCAGACCATCATCGAGCGCGGGCGCGCGATCTGCGAATGCAAAGTAATCATGCAAATCTCCCCGGTTCGATTGAATGAGCTGCGCTTTATAGATGCGCCGCCGGCGGTTTGCAACGGGGCTTGCGCGAGATCACGCACGAGTGTTGCATTTTAGTGCGCGTCCCCGCCGCTATTGCCGAACGGCGCGGGCGGCTTGCTCAGCTGCGTGACCAGGAGGCTGAGGCCGAGATAGAACAGCGTCAGCGTGAAGAAGGCATCACCGAAGCTCATCACGACGGCCTGACGGTGCACGATCTGGGAGAGCTGCTTCATCGCCATCAGCGAGGCATCGCCAAGCCCCTGGAATTTCTGCATGAGCAGGTTCAGGGTTTCGGTCGCGGTCGCATTGCCCCAGGTCACGCGCTCCTGCAGGCGGGTGATATGGAGGTCGGTGCGCTGGTTGAGCACGGTGTTGATGACGGCAAGCCCGACCGCGCCGCCGAGGTTGCGCATCAGGTTGAACAGGCCGCTCGCGTTCTTCACCAGCTCCGGCGGCAGCGTGCCGAGCGCGATGTTGTTGGTCGGCACCATCGCGAACATCATGCCGATACCGCGCAGGATCTGCGGGATCAGCAGATCGTTGAAGTCGTAGTCGCGCGTGATCCAGGTCATCTGGTAGCAGCTGAACGCGAACACGGTCAGGCCGAACGCGACCATGTAGCGCATGTCGAATTTGGCCATCAGCCGCCCGACCAGCGGCGCGACCAGGAACATGGTGATGCCGGAGACGAACATGGTCTCGCCGATCATCAGCGCACTGTAGCCGCGCACCTCGGCGAGATAGCGCGGATAGATGTAGGTCAGGCCGTAAAGGCCGATGCCGATGCAGAACTGCAGGACGGAGCCGATCCCGAAGTTGCGGTTGGAGAAGGTGCGCAGATTGACGATCGGCTCGGCCGCCGTGAACACGCGCCAGAAAAACGCGATCGCCGAGACCGCGCAGATCCAGGCGCAGATCGCGATGGAGGTGTCCTGCATCCATTCGTGTTGCGGGCCTTCCTCCAGCACATATTCCAGCGTGCCGAGGAAACCGGCCATGAACAAGAGGCCCCACCAGTCGAAGCGGTCGAGCAGTTCGAAATGCGGCTCGTCGAAGTCGACCAGCGCCAGCACGCCGATGGTGATGCCGATGCCGGGCACCACGTTGATGAAGAACAGCCAGTTCCACGTCATCAGGTCGGTGATGTAGCCGCCGACCGTCGGCCCGATCGTGGGGGCCAGGGTCGCAACAAGCCCGATGATCGGACCGACGATGTGGAATTTGGTGCGCGGGAAGACGGTATAGGCCGATGCGAACACCGTCGGGATCATGCCGGCGCCGAGGAAGCCCTGCAGCGCGCGCCAGATGATCATCTCCTCGATGGTGGTGGCGAAGCCGCAGAGCAGGCTCGACACGGTGAAGCCCGCCGCCGAGATCGCGAACAGGAGCCGCGTGCCGAAGGCGCGCGACAGAAATCCCGACAGCGGGATCGCGATCACTTCGGCGATCAGATAGGCGGTCTGGACCCAGGCGACTTCACTCGAGCTTGCCGACAGTCCGGCCTGGATCTCGCTCAAGGAGGCCGAGACGATCTGGATGTCCAGGATCGACATGAACATCCCGAACACCATGATGATGAAGGCGAACAGCCGCTTCGGCGCGATGCGCTCCGAAGCCGGGTTCGCCATCATGGCAGGTGAAGCAGTCGTGGCGTTCGCCATGGTCTGACCTCGCAGCGCCTGAACAGGCGCGGCTACTGCGGATGGACCATGGTGGGATCGTCGAGATCGGCCTCGCTGTCAGCGTCGGCCGCGCCCTTGTTGGTGTCGACGGTCACATAGACCGACATGCCGGCGCGGAGCAGGTTCTGCCGCGCGACCGATTTCGGCACGCGGATGCGGACCGGCACGCGCTGCACGATCTTGGTGAAGTTGCCGGTGGCGTTGTCCGGCGGCAGCAGCGTGAACACCGAGCCGGCGCCGGCCGCGATGCTGTCGACGACGCCGGAGAACTTGCGCATGCCGTAGGCATCGACCTTGATCGTCACCGGCTGGCCGGGACGGATGCGCTTGAGCTGCGTCTCCTTGAAGTTGGCGTCGATATAGACGTCGTCGAGCGGCACGACGTTGCCGAGCCGCTGGCCGACCGCGATGAAGTCGCCGGTGTTGACGAGGCGGTTCGAGAAGGTGCCGTCGACCGGTGCGCGCACCGCGGTGAAGGCGAGGTCGCGCTCGGCTTTGGCCAGCGTAGTCTTGAGCTCGGCAAGCTGCGTCCGCGCTTCGGCCTGCTGCGCCTTGGCGACGTCGACATTGCTGACCGCGACATCATAGGCGGCCTGCGCGGCCTTGACCGCGGCGGCGCCCTGGTCGCGCCCGGCTTCCGAGCTCTCGAAGGTGGCGCGCGAGGCAAAGCCCTTGCTGCTCAGCGACTGCTGGCGCTCATAGTCGAGGTCGGCGCGCTTGAGGCCGGCTTCGGCGGAAACGAGCTGCGCCTTGGCCTGCGCGACCTGGCTGTCGAGCGCCGCGATCTGGCGGCCGATGCGATCGATGGTCGCCTGCTGGGTCGCGATCCTGGTCGCGGCGGCGTCGACCGCGATCCTGTAGTCGCCCTCGTCGATGCGCATCACGACGTCGCCCGCGCGCACGCGCGTGTTGTCCCCGGCGAGGATCGAGGAGACGTGGCCGGCGACGCGGGCGCCAAGCATGGTGTTGTTGGCGCGGACATAGGCGTCGTCGGTCGCGACGTAGAAGCGGCCGACCAGCGTGTAGTAGCCGGCATAGCCGGCCGCCGCGAGCGCCAGCAGAAGGCCGACGCCCATCATGACGAATTTGCGCTTGCCGGATTTTGGCGCGGCCGCGGCAGCCTCGGGAGCGCCGGACGCCGGTGCATGCGGGGCCGGCTTGTCGGTCACGGGCGTCTCCGGCATCTCGTTGCGGCGCTTGGTTTCCTCGGCGACATGAGAGCGCAACTGCTCGGCGAGCGCTGCTGACGTCTCGGGCGCAGCATCAGCGTTCGCCGGCACCGCCTCCACCGCTTCCTGGCGAAGGACGCGCGCAGCCTGGTCTCTCGATGTGGCCATAAAGGCCTCCCCAATAAAAAAGCGCGATCCGGGACGGGCCGTCGCTCGGCCCCCGTCCCATCGCCCATCCCAAATACCATTGACCGAACGGTTCGGTCAATGTACATATTATTCCCGACCGGACCCTACTGGCCCGAATCCTTTATTTGGGTTTCATGGTGCGAAACCGTGCCCAAAACCTTCCGAGACCCTAAACCAATGGTTGCAGCCGACCGCAATTATCTGCACGCCGTGCCCGAAGACGAGAGCTCCAAGCGCCGCCAGATCCTGGATGGCGCCCGCAAGGTGTTCATGGATCTCGGGTTTGACGGCGCCAGCATGGGCGAGATCGCGCGCGCGGCGGCCGTCTCCAAGGGCACGCTCTACGTCTATTTCGCCGACAAGTCCGCGCTGTTCGAGGCCATCCTCGAGGAGGAGGCGCTTCAGCACGGCCAGGTCGTGTTCAATTTCGACCCCGAAGGTGAAGCCGAGATCACGCTGAAGGAATTCGGGAAGGCCTACATCCACCTGCTGTGCCGGCCCGGCGGCGGATCGGCGATCCGCACCGTGATGGCGATCGCCGAGCGCATGCCCGACGTCGGCCGCCGCTATTACGCGCGCGTGCTGGACAAATCCGTCAACCGGCTCTCCTCATATCTGCAGGCCCGTGTCGCTTCCGGCGATCTTGCGATCGACGATTGCGACCTCGCCGCCTCGCAGTTCATGGAATTGTGCAAGGCCTCGCTGTTCCTGCCCTTCGTCTTTCAGGCCGCGCCGGCGCCGTCGGAACAACGCATGGCCGAAGTGATCGACAGCGCGACGCGGATGTTCCTGGCGGCCTACCGGGCGAAGTAGGCGCAGCCGGCCCGCGCGTTGCGGATCGCGGTCCGGCCGCATTATATTGAAGGCCATGTCCCGTGATCTTCGCCCGCCTGTCGATATCCTCCATTATGAGATCGTCCAGGAACAGGCCTCGGCGCTTGGCCGAATGGGCCGCGCGCTCGAACAGTCGCTAGTCCGTCTGCGCGAGTTCGACGCTGCCCAGGCACTCTCGGAGACGCCCGTCTCGGCGCAAGCGGAAAGGGGCAAGCTGGTTGCGGAAGCCGGCCAGGCGCTCTGGATGCTCGTGGTGCAACGCGAGGCGACCGGCCTGCGCGACAGCCGCCATATCATGCGGACCTACAACGTCCCGGGCGAGGTGCAGCGGTGCATGGGGCTCGCCCCGGCACCTTCGAAGCGCGGCGCGACGTGACTTTTCAGCCTAATCGTCCGCGAATTCGTCTTCCTCGTTGATCTTCTCGCGCTTGCTGCTCTTGCGCGCACCGAGCGAGCCGGTGACATAGGGATCGCGCGCATTCGCGTAAGGGCTGCGTCGCTGTGCGCGCGAGGCCACCTCGTCGCCCGACACGGCGGCGGGCTGGCAGATCAGGCGGCGGCTGGCGCGGCGCATCAGGTCCACGTGGATGTGATCGTAGTGATAGACGTTGGAGCCCGGCGCCAGCACGGTGGTGAAATGCACGCACGCGCCCGACTGCACGTCGCGCAGGAAGCCCTGCTCTTCCGGCATCCCTCGCCAGCCGTCCTTCACGGTGACGCGGCGGCCGTCGGCGAGCACGAAGGCGGCGATGTCGAGCGCGTTGCCGAAGGCGTGCTCGGAAATGTGCGAATGCGGATTGCCGTTCATGCCGCGGCAGGAATAGGCGGAGATCTGCTTGATCTCGACCACGCGGCTGCCGAACCAGCGCGTCGCCGAGGGCTGCACGGTGTCGGCGAGCCAGCGGTCGAGCTCGGACACGATCGGACAGGCGAGCGTCGCGGTCGGTTTGATCGTGACCGGGCCGACGGCGGTGACCGGATTGCCCTGCGCCGGGCCGAGCCGCGGCAGCGGCTGCTGCGCAGGCGCCTGCGGATAAGGCGCGGATGCGCGCGCGGGATAGCTCGGCGCATTCATGTAGCGCGCCGCGCCGGCAGCGTCGGTGCCCTCGGGCGGCAGGTCGATCTCGTCGTCCTGTTCCGCCACGCCGGGCGCGGTGAGCGAGACCGGGCCGGTCGGCGCGCCGTAGCCTGAGGGCTGGCGCACCGCGCTCTCCGGATAGTTCGAACGCTGCGGATAGGACGATGCCGGATAAGTCGATTGCGGCGGCGCCACCGGCCAGCGCGGCTGGTTGCCGATGCTTCCGGGCGGGCGCAACGTCTCGTCGGCAAAACCAAAGCTGCTGGATACTTCGCCGATGGCCGCGACCTTCAGCGGATACTCGGCACCGCACATGCCCGGTCCGGAGATCGGCTCGATGCGAACGATGTCGGCGCTCTCCTTCACCGCACCCGATTTCAGGCACGCCGCCTCCGCCTCGGCCCGCCACGGTTCGCGTTCGGCCTGGAAGAAGCCGCGTCCACAACCCGCAAGCGAAACAAGGACGATGGAGCCGACGAGATACAAACGAACTCCGCGCGTCATGCGCCGCAGGTTCGATGAATTTACTTAAAGACTCTTCAACGCTTTGATTTCAGTGTTCTTTAACCATGCTGCGCCCGCTGGCGTGCGCAAGCGGCGGCCGTGAGCTGACAGCAAGGCTGCCTTTTCCGAAACGAGACTCTCTGTTAACCATGAGGTTCGCGCAGAGCGGCGCGAGCAGAGGGAGCGACCTCATGACGTTCGCCGGGACCTTGAGCGTTGTCACCGCGTACCTCGCGATGGCCTTCGTCGGGGCCATCGTGCTCGGCATGATCTAGATCGCAACGGCGGCCGAACGCACTCACCGCCGTCAGGCGGCGCGGATGCTGCTCAGGAACGCTTCGACTTCGCGCTGCAGCGCCACGGATTGACCGCTGAGGTCGCTTGCGGCGGAGAGCACGCCGGCGGCGCTGTGACCGCTGTTGACGGCAGCCTGGGTCACGCCCGCGATGTTGGCGGACACTTCGGCGCTTCCGGCCGAAGCCTCCTGGACGTTGCGGGCAATCTCGCTGGTCGCCGCCTGCTGTTCTTCCACCGCCGCCGCAATGATGGTCGCGACTTCGTTGACGGACCGCACCGTCGCGCCGATGCCGCCGATCGCCTCCATGGTGGATTTCGTCACGCCCTGGATGGTGGCGACCTGCAGCCCGATGTCTTCCGTCGCCTTCGCGGTCTGTGCCGCCAGCGCCTTCACCTCGGACGCCACGACGGCAAAGCCGCGCCCTGCCTCGCCCGCCCGCGCCGATTCGATCGTCGCGTTGAGAGCGAGCAAATTGGTTTGCGCGGCGATGGACTGGATCAGCTTGACGACGTCGCCGATCTTCTGCGCGGCATCGTCGAGCGATCGCACCGTCTCGCTGGTCGATTCCGCCTCGCCCACGGCACGTTCGGCGATCTCCAGCGAGTGGGTGACCTGGCGCCCGATTTCGGCGAACGAGGCCGAAAGCTGCTCAGCGGCGGTGGCGACGGTCTCGACATTCACCGCGGTCTGGTCCGATGCAAGCGCCGCGGCGGTCGACTGCCTTGTGGTTTCGCCCGCGACCGACGACATCGAATCGGCGCTGGAGCGCACCGTCTCGACGCCGGCCGCGACGCCTGCAACCACGCCGTTGACGCTGCGCTCGAACGCATCCGCCATGTTCAGCATCGCGGTTCGCCGCTCGGTTTCGACGAGTTGCTTGGTCGCCTCCTTCTCGGCCTCGAGCCGGCGGACGTCGAGCGAGTTGGCCTTGAAGATGCCGACCGCCCGCGCCATTTCGCCGATCTCGTCGCCCCGGTCCTGGTTGCCGATCTCGGCGTCGAGGTCGCCCGCGGCCAGGGTCTTCATCACCGCGGTGAGGCGGCCCACGGGGCCGGCGATACCCTGGCCGATCAGCCAGGCGAGCAGCACGCCGACGACGAGGGCGCCCCCCGAGATGGCGAGGTTCATGGTGCCGAGTTCCACGACCACGCCGGCGAGTGATTGCGCGGAGCGTTGCTGCACCGCCTGGGCCTGGCTGCGCAGGCTGTCGGCGAGGCCGGAGAGCTCACTCGTGGCCTTGTCACGATCGCTGCTGGCGGCCTGAAACTGCTCGGTGGCGGCGATGATCTGCTTGGTCGCGTCGGTGAACTGCTTGGTCGGCTCCTCCATGGCGCCGAGGAAGCGGCGGAGGCGGGTGCTGTCGGCAACGCTCGTCCCGAGCTGGGCGACGTGCTCGCCCATCTTCTGCAATTCGACCACGGCTGCGTTGGCATCCGCCGGATTGCGCGAGGCGAGGAAACGCGTCGCCGCCGCCACGCTCGCCTGCACCGTTTCCTGAAGCCGCAGGCCGGTCGGCAGTTGCTCGGTGCGGTTCTCCCGGATCAGCGCCGAGACGATCGCGGAGACCGTGGTCTTGAGCACGGTCGAGGACTTCTCCAGCGCCTGGGTTGAAAGCTGGCGCTGCGAGATCGCATCGATCATCCGGACCACCGACGCGGAATAGGCCTCCTGGGCGGCCTGGATCCGGCTCTTGACGGCGGGGTCCCCGGCCTGGATGCCGGCGAGCGTCTTTGCAAGACGGCCGAGCGCCGCGCGCGCAGCCTCCTGGTCCGCCGCGGTCTCGGTCAGCGCCGCCTGGATGACGGAATGATGGGTCTCGCCGAGCCTGAGCGCGAAATCGTCGACGGCGCCGAACTCCTGGTTCGCAACCGTGAGACTGGAGGCCTCGCGTTCGACCACGGCGAGGGCGCGCTGGGCGACGAAGGCAAGCGTGGCCAGCAGCGCGAGCACGATGCCGAAGCCGCCGAACACACGGATTCGAATCGGGACATTCTGCAACAAGGCGAACGAAGCTGACTTACGCATACTGGAGGTCCCCTTTGACCCGCTCCGTGAAGAGAGCGCCCCCGGTCCACGTTGACCGGGGACGGAGGTGCGATACTAGGTCGAGGCCGCGTTGCGGATCTGATTGATCAGGTCCGCGCCGAACTTGGCCTCGTAGCCGGGGATGGCCGGGGCCATCGCCGAGACGAAGCTGTCGCGCTTGATCTCCCTGGTGACCTGCATGCCGCTGGACTCCAGCGCGGCAACGCCCTTCGCCTGCGCCTCGCCGGCGAACTTGCGCGACGCCTGGCCCGCCAGCTTGGCGGCCTCGACGAACGCCGCCTTGTCCGCGTCCGACAGGTCGCCGAACACGTCGGGCGACACGAAGATGATGGCGGGATCGTAGACATGGCCGCTCACCGTCAGGTACTTCTGGACCTGGAAGAACTTCGAGGCCTGGATGGTGGCGATCGGATTTTCCTGGCCGTCGAACTGGCCGGTCTGCAATGCGCTGTAGAGCTGCGGGAACGCCAGCGCGCTGACGTCGGCGCCCATCGCCTTGAACGCCGCCATCATGACGTCGGACTGCGGCAGCCGCAGCTTGAGGCCCTTGAGGTCCTCCGCGCTGGCGATCGGCCGCTTGGAATTGGTGATGTGACGCATGCCGTTCTCGCCCCAGGCGAGAGCGATCAGATCCTTGCTCTTGAAGCTTTCGAGCGCCTTGGCGCCGATCGGTCCGTCGAGCGCGGCGTGCGCGTGAGCGGCGTCGCGGAACAGGAACGGGATGTTGAAGACGCCGACCTCGGGCACCACCGTCGGCAGCGGCGCGCCGGTGATGAAGGCCATGTCGATCGTGCCGGTCTGCATCGCCTTCAGCATCTCGACCTCGCCGCCCAGAGCGGAGTTCGGGAATTGCTCGATGCTGAAACGGCCCGCGGTTCGCTTGGCGATCTCGGCGGCAAACACGTTGGCGCCGGCGCCGAGTTGGGATTCCGGCGCAAGGATGTAGCCGAATTTGAGCTTCTGCGATTGCTGTGCGACGGCCATCCTGGCCGAGCCCGCGGTGGCCGCCGTTGCGGTCATGAGGGCAAGAAATTCACGGCGATTCATATGGGCTCCTTTGGCCATACCCTGTGATTTACGGGGCAGCTATCGAGCCTTCGGTTCTAAGCCTCCCTTAATTTGTTCCTCCGTGAGAATACTGTGAAAAATAGTCACACATTGCCTGCGTGACGTTTGGCCGAACCGGCTTGCCAGGTCGCCGGTTCGATCGTGATTTTCATCACAGAAGGCGCGACGGACCCGGCATAGGGTCGAACCACGCACAGGGCACCAGCGACTTCCGGCCATACCGGGACCACGCAGATCTCAGGAGGTTGTCATGCACAAGCTCTCCATCGCGACCGCCGCGCTCTTCCTCGCCACGACCGCTGTCGCACATGCCGGCAATTCGATCTCGTTCCAGATCGATGGTCAGCACATCCGCATCGAGACCCCGCGCAACTGCGCCTCGCTCGACTGCGTCACCATCGTGGCGCCTGGCCTGTCGAACAAGCCGATCAGGCTGAACACCATCAATCTCAACGGCCTTGGTTCTTCCAAGGACGACGACATCGACGCCACGCCGGCGCCGTCCACGACGCAGCCCGCGCCCGCTCCGGTGCAGCAGCAACCCGTCCCGCAGGCGCCGGTGCAGGCTGCTCCGGCTGTCCCGGCGGCTCCTGCGGCCCCGGCTCCGGCCGTTGCCGCCGCTCCGTCCGTCCCGACCACACAACCCGCGCCCGCTGCGGCCCCCGCGCCGGTTGCCGTTGCGCCAGCGCCCGCTCCGGCTCCCGTGGCCGCCGCGCCGGCGCCGGCCGCCACCACGCCGATCGGAATCTGGGCCACCGAAGAGAACAAGGGCAATGTCCGCGTCGAGCAGTGCGGCGCCAATCTGTGCGGCTACGCCGAGAAGACCAACGAGCGCATCCTGATCAACATGAAGCCCGACGGCGCCAAATGGAGCGGCCGCATCCACGATCCCGACTCAGGCCGCAACTACGACTCGACCATCGCGATGAAGGGCCAAAACCTCTTGCGCGTGCAGGGCTGCGCTTTCGGCGGTATGTTCTGCGGCGGCCAGACCTGGAAGCGGGTGGGCTGACGCGCGGAGCGCGTCATCCCGGGGCGATGCGGACATAAGAGTTCGTCATGCCCGGGCTTGTCCCGGGCATCCACGTTCTTGGTGCCGCAAAGCAAGGCGTGGATGGCCGGGACAAGCCCGGCCATGACGATGTGGAGACACCCGCCCCCCAAGCGGGCATCGCGTACGGTTTGAACATTCGCCCTCCCCGTGCGACATATGTTCATCCGCCATTCAGCTACCCCCGGCTGAAATCCGCCCGGTCTCGCCTCGCGTTCTCACCGGGACATTCTCGTGACTTTGATGGCAGCCTGGCGCCGCTTCGTCCTTGCGCTCCCCCTGCTGGCCTTGCCGCTAGCCGGCGCGAGCGTGGCTTGTGCATCCGACACGATCGAACTTGCGCAGGCGCAGCCACAAGCGCAGCCGGCGCCTGCCCCCTCCCCTGCGCCATCTGCTTCGCCTGCGCCCGCCGCAGACGCGCAAGCCACCGCCGTCGAGCCGATCGGCAACGTCGCGACCGTGACGGGGATCGCGACCGTGATCCGCGACAAGAACTCGTATCCGCTCCGGGTGCGCGACGACATCTATCTCAACGACGTGGTGCAGACCTCGTCGAACTCCTCGCTCGGCATCACCTTCAACGATGCGACGACGTTCAACCTGTCGGCCAGCGCCAGGATCACCATCGACAACTACGTCTACGAGGACGGCGGCAAGCAGAATTCTGCGATCTTCGACGTCGCCAAGGGCACGGTTGCCTTCGTGGCCGCGGCGGTGGCCAAGACCGGCGACATGAAGATCGCGACCCCGACAGCCACGCTCGGCATCCGCGGCACCACGGGCGTCGTCGACGTGCCAGAAGGTGCGGCGGCGAACACGACCAACAACGTCAACATCAAGCTCTACCCCGACGCCGACGGAAGGGTTGGGCATATCGACGTCAACGACCGCAGCAGCGGCGCGCGGCTCGGCGCGCTGACGCAAGCCTCGAGCGGCTTTGCGATCCGCCCCGGCGCGGGCGCTGCCGGCGGCATGCGTTTTGCTGCCGTGCCGATCACGATTCCCGCGCAGCAGATCGCGCGCGACCGCGGCTTCGTCAGCCAGGTGCATCTGGCGCAGACCGCGGGCCGCCAGATCGTCACCGAGCAGCGCGACTTCCGCCGCGCCAATCCGGCCGCGATCAGCCGCATCCCGCGGCCCGCCCAGCCGCCGCAGCAGCAGCAATTGCGGCCGGTCCCGGCGCCAAATCAGCAGCGGCCGAACGGCCAGCCGGGCCAGAACAACCGTCCCGGCCAGCAGCAGCCGGGCACGCCGAACCGTCAAGGCACCGAGACGCCGCAGCGGCAGGGACAAGGCGGTGCCGTGCAGCCAGGTGGCCAGCGCGCAGGCCAGGGCCAGCGTCAACAGGGCCAGCCGCAAGGTGCAGGACAGCCCGCAGGCGCCCCGCGCGCCGGCCAAGGCACGCCGCCGGTCGCCGCGCCGCAGACGCAGCCACAGCGCAACGGACAGACGCCGCCGCAACCTCAGACTCCACGTAGCAGTGTGCAGCCCGGTCAGCCGCCCGCAGCCCAGCCGCCGGCTGGCGTGCAGCGCCAGGGCGGCTTCCAGCAACGCCTCCCCGGCGCCCAACGCCCCGCAGCACCGCGCAAGCCGCCGCCCGCTCCGAAGGAGAAGAGGGAAAGGCGATAAGGCCGAGGTCCGTCAACGCGCTCGGTGCTCAGGCTTCGCCGCGCAGCCAGGCCTTCACCTTTTGCAGCAGGCCGTGGCGCAGTTCGTCGACAGAGGCGGCTTCGGCCGGGGTCAGTGTCTGTAGCGCGGCATCGATGTCGTCGGTCGCATGCGGCGCTGCCGGCTCGGGTGCAGGCGGGACGGCATGGCCGATCGCCGCGATCGCGACCGGGCCGATCTGGGCGAGGAAGGCGCGCTCATATTCGCGCGACAGCCGCGTGATCGCCTCCTCCAGCGGCAGCCAGTCCACCGCCTTGATGTCGTTCGTCAGCTTGCGGACCGGCCCGCCCTCGGCCTCCATCCGCCAGAAATGCACGATCTTGGCGCGTCCGCCGGACTGGTAGGAGATCGTGCCGAGAAACTCGTGGACGATGACGTCGTGGCCGGTTTCCTCCAGCACCTCGCGATGCGCGGCCTCCCGCGGCGTCTCGCCGTCGTCGAGCTTGCCCTTGGGCAAAACCCATTCGTTGCGCTTGCGCTGGCGCACGACCGCGATCAGCGGCGGCGCATGACGCCGCAGCACAATCCCACCCGCCGCCATCACCGGCGCCCGCGCCATCATTCACACCCAGTATCCGCCGTCCCCGCAGACGATATAGGCGGCGGGGACGGCGGATTGAAGGCTAGTTTCTCCTCAACAGCGCTTGACCGGCACGAATCCGCGTGCCCTCGGCGATGCCGTCGCAGAAGGCAAAATCGCCGGGCGCGAGGATGATGATGGTCGAGCCGTGCTCGAACCAGCCGAGCTCCTCGCCCTTGGTCACGTTGACGTCGCAGGAAAAGTTCACCGGGCCGCGCGTCTGCGCGTTCAGCACCAGGTCGAGGAAGTGCAGGCGGATGCTCGCGACCAGGATCGCTGCGACCGGCACCAGCGTCACCGCCTCGCCGGTCGAAAGATGCGTGCGGATCACCGCCCGCTCGTTCTTGCAGAACAGGCGCTCCACCCGCTTCAGCGCGATCGGGTTGACGTTCCAGACGTCGCCATGGATCAGCGTGATGCGTTCGATATGCGCGTCATACGGAGCATGAAAGCGATGATACATGCTCGAGGTCAACCGCAGCGTGACGAAAGAGCCGTTGCGGTGCTGATCGACCAGCGCGGAATCGCCGAGCAGGTCGAGCAGCGAATAGGGCGCGCCCTTGACCTGGAACAGCTCGGTGTCCGCGATCCTGCCATGGGCGCCGACGATGCCGTCCGAGGGGCTGGCGACGATCGAGGAGTCCGGATCAAAGGGCCGCAGGCCCGGCTTGAGCTCTCGCGTGAAGCAGTCGTGCAGGCTCTTGAAGTGGGTCTCGCGCGCCTCCGACAGATCGAGGTCGGAGAACAGCTTCCACAGCGCGATCGAGACGTCCCGCACCAGGGGGTTCTCGACCTTGGAGAACCAGCCCATGAAGCGGGTCACCGCGGCGCGGGGGATACGGTTGGTCAACAGGAAGTTGAGGTCTTCCTGCTGGGTGAAAGAGGCGATCAGGGCTTTGACTGTCATGAATCTGTCAGCTCGCAGGGTTAGCGCTTGTTGTCATGGAAACGACACTCCCGATTCTCTCATTGTCCGTGGCCGCCGCAGCGTCCGCTGCCGCCGTCCTTCCGAAGATCAAGGCGCGGGTCGAGTTGTCCCGCGCCAAGCACCGCTCGCTCGCCGGACACTCCAAGATGTCGCGCCGGGTGGCCAAGCTGCTGCCGTTCTACGAATTTGGGGGTGACAGATATTTCGGCTGCGACGGCGCGCCCGATGACGTGGTGAAGCAGCGCAAGGACGGCTTCTTCCGCCTCGCCTCGCTCTACGCCGAGCGCTACCCCAAGGGCCGCGCGATGACGAAGGAAGCGGCCGAGACGATCTCCGATCTCAACTTCACCGAGAGCTACCGCGTGCCGTTCCAGTTCGCACGCCTCGTCCGCGAGCATCTGGGCACCTCGACGTTCATGGAGTCCTCGCGCGGCGTCACCGTCACGGATGTCGACGGCAACACCTCCTACGACCTCACGGGATCCTACGGCGTCAACATCTTCGGCAACGACTTCTACAAGGAGTGCATCGAGGGCTCCGAGAAGCGCGCGCATGCGCTGGGTCCGGTGCTCGGCCCCTACCATCCCGTCATCCTCGATAACGTGCAGCGGCTCTGCCAGATCTCGGGCCTCGACGAAGTCTCCTTCCACATGTCCGGCACCGAAGCCGTCATGCAGGCGGTGCGGCTGGCGCGCTACCACACCAGGCGCACCCATCTCGTCCGCTTTGCCGGCGCCTATCACGGCTGGTGGGGCGACGTGCAGCCCGGCGTCGGCAATCCGATCACCGCGCACGAGACCTACACCCTCGCCGAGATGTCGGAGAAGACGCTGCACGTGCTGAAGACGCGCAAGGACATCGCCTGCGTGCTGGTCAATCCGCTGCAGGGACTGCATCCGAATGCCAACGCCCCCGGCGATTCCGCGCTGGTCGATTCCTCCCGCGGCGGCCATTTCGACCGCACGGCCTATACCGAGTGGCTGATGAAGCTGCGCGAGGTCTGCGATGCGCGCGGCATCGTGCTGATCTTCGACGAGGTGTTCGTCGGCTTCCGCCTCGCCGCCGGAGGCGCCCAGGAATACTTTGGCGTGAAGGCCGACATGGTGACCTACGGCAAGAGCCTCGCCGGCGGCCTGCCGGTCGGCGTGGTCTGCGGCAAGCGCGAGCTGATGCGCCGCTTCCGCGACGACCGGCCCGCCGACATCTGCTTTGCCCGCGGCACCTTCAACTCGCATCCCTACGTCATGACGGCGATGGACGAGTTCCTGAGCAGGCTTTCGAGCCCGAACTTCCGCGCCGTCTATGACCACCTGGACGCGACCTGGAGCGGCCGCGCCGAGAGGCTCAACCAGATGATGGAGGGCGCCGGCCTGCCGGTGCGGTTCGCCAATTTGTCGTCGATCTGGACGGTGAAATACACCACGCCGTCGCGCTACAACTGGATGCTGCAATATTACCTGCGCGCGGAGGGCCTGTCCCTGAGCTGGGTCGGCACCGGGCGGCTGATCTTCAGCCTCAACTACACCGACGCCGATTTCGCCGAGGTCGCCGAGCGCTTCGTCCGGGCCGCGGAGAAGATGAAGGAGGACGGCTTCTGGTGGCACGACGGCGCACTCACCAACAGGAATATCAAGCGGCAGATCCTGAAAGAGATGCTGGCGAGGCGTTTTGGGCGCTGAGGCCGACTTCGCCAATGCCGTCATGGCCGGGCTTGTCCCGGCCATCCACGCGTTTCCGCGCCACAGCCAGAGAACGTGGATGCCCGGGACAAGCCCGGGCATGACGTCGACACCACACATTCGCGATCTCGGCGATAGCCGTATCAGGCGTGCTGTTCCTCGAGCGCGGGCTCGCTGATCAGGCCGAGCGAGTGCTCCGGGTTGAGATGCAGGCCGGGGTCCATCAGCTCGCCGCGCATCAGCGCCAGCGGGGCCTTGCGGTAGAGCATCAGGTCGTGGAACGGGTCGGTCAGGATCTTGGTCATCCAGACGAGGCCGGTCTCGACGTCGCGGATGAAGAACAGGTGCACGGTGCGGAACAGAAGGCCGCCGCCGCCGATCGCGAGCCAGATCTTGGCCGTCTGACGCATGAAGTCGGCTGCGCTCGCCCAGGGCGTGAACAGGCCGAACAGGCTGGGATCGACCAGCAGCACCAGCGGCGACAGCGCCCAGATCGTCATCAGCACCACCTTGCGCTGAAGGTTGTAGCCGACCTTGATCTCTTCCTTGTACTCGTGCGTCGCCTGATTGATGTGGTCGTAATCATGCGGCTCGAAGAAGAAATGCCCGGCCTGGCGCGAGGTCATCGAGACCAGCCAGCCGACCAGCGCCGAGATCATGGGATCGATGAACAGCCAGACATAGGCGAAGAGAAAGCTCAGCGCGCTGACGAAGTGCAGGCTCTGATTGATGCGGCTGTGGTGATAGTAGCGATGGTCGTCCCAGCGCTGGATCTTCAGCTGCTCGAGGTAATTCTTGATCATGCTCTCCCCCAAAATGCTTTCGGCTAAGGGATTTACAGGGATTCGATGTAGGCCGTGTGACATCATCATTTTGTCATGTGACGATGTGCAGCGGCGCGGTGACGCACGCGGCGCGTGAGCTTCGGATCAAGCTGCCTCCTCAGGCCGCCTTGGCGACGTCGGCCTTGCGGAAGCGCACCAGCGAGAAATGGCCGAGCGGCGGAATCAGGCGGCGCTCGGCGAGCTCCATGCCGCGAGCGCCGGCCAGCCATTGCGCATAGCGCGACCAGGCGAACTCGGCGGTGCGGAAGCCGAGCGGACGCACCACCGGCTGCAGCTTCTGCTCGATGAAGCGGCGCATGCCGGTGTCGGCGCTGACGCGGGTGAGGATGATCAATTCGCCGCCCGGACGCAGCACGCGGGCGAATTCGTCGAGTGCCTTCTCCGGATTCGGCACGGCCGTGACAACGTATTGCGCCATCACGACGTCGAAGGAATTGTCGGGGAATTCGAGCTTCTCGGCGTCCATCACCGCGAGACCCTCGACGTTCCCTAGATTGCCTTCGCTGACGCGGCGGCGCGCCTTGTCGAGCATCGCCTCCGAAATGTCGGTGCCGAAGATGCGCAGGTTGGGCGCGTAGAGCGGCAGCGAGATGCCGGTGCCGACGCCGACCTCGAGCACGCGGCCGCCGATCTTGTTGGTGGCCGCGATCGCGGCCTGCCGGCCCTTGGCGAACACGCCGCCGAACACGAGATCGTAGACCGGCGCCCAGCGGTCATAGGCCTGCTCGACCGTGCCGCGGGTGAGATCGAGCTGCTGGGTGCCGTCAAGGTTCATGATCTTGGCCATCGATGAGGTTCTCGCTGCGGTTAGAAACGATGAGGATCAGCCGCGCACCGGCCGCCGCGCCATGCGAGGCGAGGCGCGCAGGACGCGGCTGGGCTGAAGTGACGTCAGGTTTCCGACGAACTGGCGCGCGCTGTTCTCCCAGGAGCGCTCCAGCGCGAAGTTGCGGCAGGTCTCGCGCGACATGGTGAGCGCGCGCAGGCAGGCGGCGCGGAGGTCGTGGTCGATCGCACCGATCGGGTGATCGGCGATGACGTCCTTCGGGCCAGTGACCGGGAAGGCCGCCACCGGCGTGCCGCAGGCGAGCGCCTCTAACTGCACCACGCCAAAGGTGTCGGTGAGGCTCGGAAACACGAAAACGTCGGCGGCGGCGAGATAGGAGGTGAGATCCGCGCCCTTTTTCTCGCCGAGGAAGACGACGTCAGGATATTTCTTTTCGAGCGCCACCCTCTGCGGGCCGTCACCGACGACGACCTTGGTGCCGGGCAGGTCGAGCGAGAGGAACGCTTCGAGATTCTTCTCCACCGCCACGCGTCCCATGGTCATGAAGATCGGGCGCGGCAGGTCGAGCTGTGCGGGCTCCCCGGGATGGAACAGCTCGGTGTTGACGCCGCGCGTCCAGAAGCCGAGCCGCTTGAAGCCACGCTCCGACAGCTCCTGCCGCAGCGAGGGCGTCGCCACCATGGTCATTGCGGCGGCGTCGTGGAAGTGGCGCAGCACCGCGTAGCCGACGGCGTCCGGAATGCCGGTCCGCACCGACACATATTCGGGAAAGCGCGTGGTGTAGGAGGTCGTGAAGGCGAGGGCGTTGCGGCGGCAATAGGCGCGCGCGGCCCAGCCGATCGGGCCTTCGGTTGCGATGTGCAGCGCTTCCGGCGCCGCCGTCTCGATTCGCCGCGCGATCTCTTTTGCGCCCGGCAACGCGATGCGCAGGCCAGGATAGGTCGGCAGCGGCCAGGACCGGAAGCCGTCCGGCGTCAGGAAGTCGATCTCGACGTCGAGCGCCCTGGCCGCATTGGCGAGCGAGGTCAGCGTCCGCACCACGCCGTTGACCTGTGGGTGCCAGGCGTCAGTTGCGATTAATACCCGCATGGGGAAGGTCCCGAGAGTTCGATGATTCTCGGCTTAGGACCATCAACCACATATATTTCATGGGTGTGACGTCACAGAAATGGTGGCACGCCCGCTTTGCTGGGGACGGGGACCCGGGCGGCCACGAAACTGTCATGAAACAAACCTTGCCGCGATGAAACCGTTTTCGGGTTTCCGCGCAAACGTCCCGAAACTTGTTGCCGTTAAGGATTTAGGCAACGGGGCACCGAAACGGTGCCGGGGTGACCGAAAAACACCGCGCAAACAGGGGCGATCAATGTTCAATCTGGACACGTTGAAGACGTATTCACGCGCCGTTGCCTTTGGCGCTGCTGCGATCTCCGCGATTGGTTTCGCCGGCCCGGCCAGCGCCGCGCCCGTGCAGCTCTTCCCGCTCTTCCAGCCGCTGCCGCCGATGGCCGCGCCGCAGCCGTACCAGCCCTATCAGGCGACGCCGTACCAGCCCCAGACCACCCCCTATCAGGCCGCGCCGTCCGACGACCAGGACCAGGTCGAGATGCCGGCCCGCTTCCGCCGCCAGACCGTCTCCTATGCGACGCGCGAGGCGCCGGGCACCATCATCATCGATACGCCCAACACCTACCTCTATTACGTGCTCGGCAACGGCCAGGCCGTGCGCTACGGCATCGGCGTCGGCCGCGAGGGCTTCACCTGGTCCGGCATCCAGACGGTGAGCAAGAAGGCGGAGTGGCCGGATTGGACCCCGCCGCCGGAAATGATCGCCCGCCAGCCCTATCTGCCACGCCAAATGGCCGGCGGCCCCGGCAACCCGCTCGGCGCCCGCGCCATGTATCTCGGCGGCACCATCTATCGCATCCACGGCACCAACGCGCCGCAGACCATCGGCAAGCACGTCTCCTCCGGCTGCATCCGCATGACCAATGAGGACGTCACCGACCTCTATGCCCGCGTCAACGTCGGCACCAAGGTCGTGGTCCTGCCGATGACGGAACGCCGCGCGGAACTTCGCTGACCGCCAAGGACATTGTGACGCAAACGGCCCCGGAACACTCCGGGGCCGTTTTCGTTGGCCCTCGACGCGCGTGCTTGCCGCGGCGCGTTCCCCATGGAGGCGCGGATGCAATCACGCCTGGAAATATCGTTGTGCCGATGGCCGCGTACCGTCGCCTGCGTCGGAGCACTGACGTTGCTCCTGTCGGCGCCCTTCTCGCTTGCACAGCAGCAGGGGGGCGATGATGCTGGCCATCAGGCCTTCAACAATTCCTGCCGCACCTGCCACTCCGTGAAGGACGGCGACAACAGGCTCGGCCCGAACCTGCACGGCATCGTCGGCCGGAAGGCAGGCTCGCTGCCGGACTACAACTACTCGCCGTCGATGAAGGACGCCGGCTTCGTCTGGGACCAGGATAAGCTCTCGCACTTCCTGGCCAAACCGGAAGAGGTGGTCTCCGGCAACAAAATGCAGCCCTATGGCGGCATCTCGAAGGACGAGGCGACCCGCGTGATCGCCTATCTGCAGTCGGCGGCGCAACAGCGTTAGGCGCGGCCCTTGCGGAGGCTCGCCATTACTCGTTAGCCTCGGGGGCGAAGCTAACGGGGGAGCACGAGGTGACAACCGTTCCGCAGGCCGCGCCTCCGGCGATCAGGCTGCTCACGCCCGAAGATGCCGCGCTCTACCGCGCGATCAGGCTGGAAGCACTCGAAATGAATCCCGAAGCCTTCGGCAGCACGCTCGAACGCGAGCGGGAGCTGCCGCTTGCCAGGTTCGAGGAGCGCCTCGCGGCATCCGACGTTTTCGGCGCGTTTATTGGCGGCGAACTCGTGGGTGTCGCGGTTTTCCACCGGGAGCAAGGCGGGAAGACCGCGCACAAGGCGGTGCTCTGGGGCATGTATGTGCGGCCGGAGGCGCGGAAATCCGGCACGGGGCGGCGCCTCGTCGACGCGGTCGCAGCGCATGCCGCAGAGCGCGTCGAGCAGCTCCAGCTCGCCGTCGTCAGCGAAAACGACGCCGCATTGCGGCTCTATGCGGCCGCCGGCTTCGTCGAATACGGCCGCGAGGTGAAGGCGCTGAAGCAGGACGGCCGATACTATGACGAGGTCCTGATGACGTTGTTCTTCGGCGGCGAGGACAGACCGCTGCAGCCCCCACGATCCGGGGCCGTTTGACGGAGGCAACCTCGGCCATCCTTCGAGACGCCCACCTTCGGCGGGCTCCTCAGGATGAGGGCGCAATTCGACGAGTTCATGCTTGCACCAGGAAGCGGACACCCGTTAGCCTCATCCTGAGGAGCGCGCCCTTGCGCGCGTCTCGAAGGATGGGGCGGGCACGATGACGGAAGGCGCGTGGCTCTACATTCTCAGATGTGCCGATGGCAGCTATTACGTCGGCACGACACGAACCGAACTTGAAATCAGGATCTCGCAGCACAACGCCGGCACGTTCGCCGGCTATACAAAGTCACGCAGGCCAGTTGTCTTGGTCTTCTCACAGTGGTTCGACAGGATCACCGACGCAATCGAATGTGAACGCAAACTCAAAAAGTGGAGTCGCGCCAAGAAGGAAGCCTTCATGCGCGGCGATTATGCCGAGCTCCATGAATTGGCGAAACGTGGATCTCATCATCCTTCGAGACGCCCGCCTTCGGCGAGCTCCTCAGGATGAGGGGCGGAGCGCGCCGCGGCATTTTCACCTCGGCACGGATGCCGGTTAGCCTCATCCTGAGGAGACCGCGAAGCGGTCGTCTCGAAGGACGAGGCGTTCACACCGACCGAGACCTCTGGCCGCCCCGCCGCTCCGCAATCAGCCTCAGCCACGCCGCCGAATGAAACGCGCTCATCAACACATACATCGGCACCATCCCGCCAAGCACAGAGCCGTGGCCGGCGGCGCAGAGCAGGTCCGCCGGACCGCCGCCGAGCACGGCGGTCACGAGGGCCATGATCGCAAAGGTCGGCGTCGCCGCTAACGCCAGCCACCCGGCGAAGTGGCGCGCGGCCGCGACGCCATCGCTTCTGGCATCCGCGGCGGCGCGGCCAGAGGCGCTCACGGCCGTTCGCCCGCGGCCTCGTCGCGAAAGGCCTTCACGCCGGCGTCGGTGATCTCGGCCCATCTCTTGTCGGGCGCGGCGCCCTCGACGTAGCTGTCGTGCCAGTTCCACCATTTGTAGGGCGGAGTCTGCGGATAGCCTTTCGGCGAATCCTCCCAGACCTCCTGCCGGCCGAGCGGAGTGATGTCGAGATAGTTCCAGGTGCCGCCCATCTGCTCGTCGCCGCGGCTCTTGACGAAATAGGTGCGGAAGATGCGCTTCCCCTCGCGGTAGAACACGTTGGTGCCGTGCCATTCGTCGACGCCAAAATCGGCATCGAAACTGTCGGTGACGGTGACCCACGGCATGGTCCAGCCCATCCGCTTCTTCAGCCGGATGATATCGGCCTGCGGCGCGCGCGAGGCGAACACCAGCGTGGTGTCGCGGGCGTTGAGGTGGGAGACATGGGCGACCTGGTCGGCCACCATGGAGCAGCCCCGGCAGGCCTGATCGGGCCAGCCGAACACGCCCGGCTCGAAGAAGGCGCGATAGACGATGAGCTGCCGCCGTCCCTGGAACAGGTCGTGCAGACTGAGCTTGCCGCCGGGCCCCTCGAACGCATAGGTTTTGTCCACTTCCATCCACGGCATACGCCGGCGCTCGGCGGCAAGCGCGTCGCGGGCCCGGGTGTGGGCCTTCTCCTTCACGAGCAGTTGCTGACGGGCTGCCTCCCAGTCCTGCGGCGACACCACCGGCGGTGTTTGCATGGCCTGTCCGTTCGTCGCTGCATTGTCTTTCGATGTCATCATGGCTCTCCAAACCTGTTGCCTGGGCGGGCGTTGCCACAGACGCGGAACCGCTCGCCCCTTGCCGAACATCGTCGGCCGTCAACGATTTCTGGCACCTCGCGGTTGCGTGGTGGGAGTAACAAGTGTGGCGGGATTGTCATGGAGTCGCTGATCACGGCCGCCGCGCGCGCACTGGAGGCCGGCGATCCGCTGGGTGCGCTCAACCGGGTGGCGTTGCGGAGCGATGCACCGTCGCTGGCGCTGCGCGGCATCGCGATGGCGCAGCTCGGCGACCTCGCCAGGGCGAAGACGCTGCTGCGCAGCGCCGCACGCGCGTTCGGTCCGAAAGAGGCGGTGGCGCGCGCCAGATGCGTGGTGGCCGAGGCCGAGATCGCGCTGGTCTCGCGCGACCTGAACTGGCCGGTGACGGCGCTGAAAGCGGCGCGCGCGACGCTCGAAAAACACGGCGACCGCGTCAATGCCGCGCATGCAGGCCATATCGAGGCACGCCGCCTGCTCCTCGTCGGACGCCTCGATGAGGCCGAGCGCACGCTGGCCGAGCTCGACGCCTCCCCGCTCCCGCCTGCATCCCAGGTCGTCCGCGAGCTCGTCGTCGCCGGCATCGCCATCCGGCGGCTCAGGACGAAGGAGGCGCGCACAGCGCTCGCCCGCGCAGCGCGCGCGGCGCGGCAGGCAAAAATCCCGGCGCTCGCGGCCGAGGTCGACGGCGCCAGCCTCGTCCTCGACACGCCGGCCGCGCGGCTGATCGCGCGCGGCAGCGAGCATCCGTTGTTGCTCGGGGAGGTCGAACGACTGGCGGCCTCGAGGGCACTCGTGCTGGACACGTTTCATCACGTCGTGCGCAGGCAGGACGTCGTCGTGTCGTTCGGAACGCGGCCGGTGCTATTCGCGCTCGCCCGTCTGCTGGCGCAGGCATGGCCCGCGGATGTCTCGCGCGAGGCGCTGATTGCCGCCGCGTTTCGCGCGAAGCACGCCGATGAATCGCACCGCGCGCGGTTGCGGGTCGAGATCGGGCGGCTCCGCACCAAGCTCAAGCCATTGGCCGGCATCAGCGCGACTAGGCAGGGCTTTGTGCTGGCGCCGAAGAAGACCCGCGACGTCCTGGTGCTGGCACGGCCCGTCGAGGAGAAGCACGCCGCCGTCCTCGCGTTTCTCGCCGACGGCGAGCCGTGGGCGAGCTCGGCGCTCGCGCTGGCGCTCGGCATGAGCGCACGCTCGGTGCAACGTGCCCTCGAGGAGCTGGCGCGATCGAACAAGGTGCAGTCGTTCGGACGAGGCCGGGCGCGACGCTGGATGACCCCGCCTGTCCCGGGTTTCCCGACAGGCTTGTTACTCCCCGGCCCGCTTCTGAACGCGTAGGATGGACCAGCACGGGAGGAAGCGAGTAATGAAGCGTTCGGACGCCGAGATCGTCAGGGAGTACGGCCCCTTTGCCGGCGTCGAGAACGTTCACGGCGTCACCTATGACGGCACCCATGTCTGGTTCGCGTCCGGCGACAAGTTGAATGCGGTCGATCCGGCCAACGGCGCGATCACGCGCTCGATCGACGTCGCCGCGCATGCCGGGACCGCGTTCGACGGCCGGCACCTGTTCCAGATCGCCGAGGATCGCATCCAGAAAATCGATGCCTCAACCGGCAAGGTGCTCGCCACCATTCCGGCGCCCGGCGGCGGTGGCGATTCCGGGATGGCCTGGGCCGAAGGCTCGCTCTGGGTCGGTGAGTATCGCGAGCGCAGGATCCACCAAATCGATCCGGACACGGGGAGGATTCTCCGCACCATAGAGAGCAAGCGCTTTGTCACCGGCGTGACCTGGGTCGACGGCGAGCTCTGGCACGGCACCTGGGAAGGCGAGGACAGCGATTTGCGCCGGATCGATCCCGAGACGGGCAAGGTGCTCGAGCAACTCGACCTGCCCAAGGGAAAAATCGTGACGGGTCTGGAGTCCGATGGCGCCGATCGCTTCTTTTGCGGCGGCGGAAACAGCGGCCAGGTGCGGGCGGTCCGCCGTCCCAGACGCGGCTTGGTAGAATGACGGTCTGAACGCGCGGCAACAGCGCGTTCGCAATCGTTAACCCATCCGCCCCAATTCCACCAAAACCTTGCGCTCTAGCGCCCTCCTCGCCCGCCCTGTAAAACCGTCCCGGGGCGGCCTGGGGGAGTGATGCGTCTGACGTTGAACCTGAAGACTGTTTTGATCGCCGTGGCCGTGCTCGCGGCGTCGTTCTTCGTCAGCCTGAAGGCGATGGACTGGCTGTCGCCGCGCGCGACCAATTCCGCGCCGCCGGTCGCGCAATTGCCTCCGCTGCCGCCGGCCTCGAAGAGCTCGATCGTGGTGGCGCCGGTCGCCATCGCGCTGTCGGCGATCCGCGACCAGGCCGAGAAGGCCGCGCCGCGCAATTTTGCCGGCAAAGCCGACAACCCGGTCTCCCAGATCCTGCAGGACGCCGACATCGGCTGGTCCGCCGTGCGCGGCCCGATGGCGGCCGCCGGCAACAATGACGTGCTGACGATTTCGACGCCGCTGAACGGCAAGCTGAACGTGACGGGCTCGCTGTCGGCGAAAGCCACCGGCGCGCTCGGCGAAGCGCTCGGCAGTGTGCTCGGCGGTGACGCCGCGAAACGGATCGGCGCGGTCAACATCAAGAATCTGAATGCCAGTGCCGAGATCAAGGGCAATGTGGTCGTCACCTCGCGGCCGAAGCTCGCGGCCAACTGGCATCTCGAGCCCAATCTCGGCGCCCAGGTCAATCTCGGCGACACCAACCTCTCGGTGGCCGGCGCCAAGGTCAACGTGCCGGCGCAGGTGAAGCCGCTGATCGACAAGAGCGTCGGCGAGCAGCTCAACGCGGTCGCCGAGCGCATCCGCAACGATCCGGCCCTGAGGGAGAATGCGAAGGCGCAATGGGCGAAAGCGTGCCGCTCGATTCCGCTGCAAGGCGCAGGCTCTTCCGCCGGGCTGCCGCCACTCTGGCTGGAGATGAAGCCGATCCGCGCCATCGCCGCGCAGCCGCGCGTCGATGCACAGGCCGTGACGCTGCTGATGGGCCTCGAGGCCGAGACGCGCGTAACCTCGACGCAGACCAGGCCGGACTGCCCGTTCCCCGACAAGATCTCGATCGTGCCGCCGACCGGCACCGGCGTCAGCATCGGCGTTCCCATTGACGTGCCCTTCACCGAGATCAACAAGCTGATCGCAGCACAGATGGTTGGCCACACCTATCCCGAAGACGGCTCCGGTCCGGCCGAGATCACCGTCAAGAGCGTCAACGTCGTGCCGTCGAACGATCGCCTGCTGATCTCGCTGCTCGTGCGCGCCAAGGAGAAGAAGAGCTGGTTCGGCCTCGGCGCCGAAGCCACCGTTCACATCTGGGGCCGGCCGGCGCTCGATCAGGCGCAGCAGACGCTGCGCCTCGCCGACATCCAGCTCGCGGTGGAGTCCGAGGCGGCATTCGGCCTGCTCGGAGCCGCCGCGCGCGCGGTGGTGCCGCAGCTGCAGCAGGCGCTGGCCGCGAAGGCCACGCTCGACCTGAAGCCGATTGCCGCGAACGCGCGCGAGAAGATCGCGACCGTGATCACCGATTACCAGAAGAGCGAGGACGGCCTCAGGATCGACGCGACGATCGACAGCCTGACACTCGCCGAGATCGCCTTCGACGCCAAGACGCTGCGCGTGGTCGCGGAGGCCGGCGGCACGCTGAATGTGTATGTGAGCAAGCTGTCGGGGATGTGAGCATCTCACCGGCCCCGGCGCATTGTCGCGCACCCGCTGGCATTCTCGCCGGAGGGTGCTAAGCTGCTCTGCGCAGCCTCTTAACGAGCTGCGCATTGCAGGGGACGACGCGAGGACGACATGGAAGCCGGCATGGTCACGCCTGCGCCGGCGCTGGTGCGCTTTTCCGGCATTCAGAAGACCTACGATGGCGAGCACCTCGTGGTGAAGAATCTCGACCTCGACATCAGGAAGGGCGAGTTCATCACGCTGCTCGGCCCGTCGGGCTCGGGCAAGACGACCACGCTGATGATGCTGGCGGGCTTCGAGGTTCCGACCCAGGGCGAGATCTACCTCGCCGGCCGCCCGATCAAGAACGTGCCGCCGCACAAGCGCGACATCGGCATGGTGTTCCAGAACTACGCCCTGTTTCCGCATCTGACGATCGCCGAGAATATCGCCTTCCCGCTGTCGGTTCGAAAGATGAACAAGGCGGAGGCGCAGCAGCGCGTCAGCGCGGCGTTGCGCATGATCAAGATGGAGACACTGGCGCAGCGGCGCCCCGGGCAACTGTCCGGCGGCCAGCAGCAGCGTGTGGCGCTGGCCCGCGCGCTGGTGTTCAATCCGCAGATCGTGCTGATGGACGAGCCGCTGGGCGCGCTGGACAAGCGCCTGCGCGAGCAGATGCAGCTGGAGATCAAGCAGTTGCACGAGACCATGGGCATCACCGTCGTCTATGTCACCCACGACCAGAGCGAGGCGCTCACCATGTCGGACCGCATCGCCGTGTTCAACGACGGCGTCGTGCAGCAGATCGACAGGCCCGACGCACTGTACGAGCATCCGGTGAACAGTTTTGTCGCCCACTTCATCGGCGAGAACAACGTGCTGGCGGGCACCGTGGAGTCGATCGAAAAGGACTATTGCCGCGTCACGCTGGCTGGTGGCGGTGCCGTGACCGCACGGGCGGTCAACGTCTCCGGCGCCGGCGTATCGACCTCCCTGTCGGTGCGGCCCGAGCGGATCTCCATTGTCCCCGATGGCAGCTCCAGCGAGGGACCGAACCGCCTGCCGGCCAGAGTGCAGAACACGATCTATCTCGGCGACCACGCGCTGGCCGTGCTCGATGTCGCCGGGAATGCCGAGTTCATGGTCAAGCTGCCGCCGGGCGCGCATGACAATCTCAGTCACGGCGAAAAATTGTTCGTGACCTTCCGCCCCGAGGACTGCCTCGCCCTCGACCCCGTTTGATCCGAAAACTCACATGAAAGGGAACAAGGACCATGCTGAAGCGCAAGATTGCTCTGGGTTTCGCCGCGGCGCTCACGGCCAGCGCTGCGCTGGCAACGGTCGCGCAGGCGCGCGATCTCACCGTCGTGTCGTGGGGCGGTGCGTATCAGGCCGCCCAGAAGAAGGTCTATTTCGAGCCGTTCAAGAAGGCGGCCGGCATTGCCATGAATGACGAGTCCTGGGACGGCGGCGTCGGCGTATTGCGCGCCAAGGTGCAGGGTGGCGCCGCCACCTGGGACGTCGTCCAGGTCGAGAGCGACGAGCTCGCGGTCGGCTGCGAGGAAGGCCTGTTCGAGAAGATGGACTATACGAAAATCGGCGGCGAGGCCGCCTATATCCCGCCGTCGGTCAATCCCTGCGGCGTTGGCGCCATCCTCTACGATTTCGTGCTCGGCTACGACAAGGACAAGCTGAAGGATGCGCCCAAGGGCTGGTCCGACTTCTTCGACACCAAGAAAATTCCCGGCAAGCGCGCGCTGCGTCAGGGTCCGAAGACCACGCTGGAGATCGCGCTGATGGCCGACGGCGTGGCACCGAAGGACGTCTACAAGGTGCTGGCGACCGACGAGGGCATCGAGCGCGCCTTCAAGAAACTCGACACCATCAAGGGCGACATCGTCTGGTGGAAGGCCGGCGCCCAACCGCCGCAATTGCTCGCCTCGGGCGAGGTGGCGATGACCTCGGTCTACAATGGCCGCATCGACACCGCGAACAAGAATGAGAAGAAGAATTTTGGCATGGTGTGGGACGGCGCGCTGTTCACGCTCGACAGCTGGGTCATCCTGAAGGGCAGCCCGAACAAGGACGCCGCCTACAAGTTCCTGGAGTTCGCGGGCAAGGCGGAGAACCAGTCAAAGCTGTCGGAGAACATCGCCTATGGCACCTCGAACAAGGACGCGGCCGGCCTGCTCACGCCCGCCGTGCTGAAGGACCTGCCGACGGCGCCTGACAACATCAGGCACGCGGTCGAGATCAACGTCGCCTTCTGGCTCGAGAACATCGACCGCCTGACCGAGCGCTTCAACAAATGGGCCGCGAAATAGCGCATGGCCGAACCGGCGTGCGGCGCGGGGCTGAGCGAAGACGTGGCGGATTGCTCGCCCGCGGCGCATCCTTCGAGACGCCCGCCTACGGCAGGCCCTCAGGATGAGGTCTGAGTTTTTGGCAGCGACTCTACAAGCACTGATGTCGAGGAGCCTCATCCTGAGGAGACCGCGAAGCGGTCGTCTCGAAGGACGAGGCGCGCGCTCAGGCCCTTCCAAAAGGCGAGATGCGATTGCCCTATCCAAAATGGAGAGGGACGTCGGGTCAAAGAGGCTCCCCCGATGACAGAAGCGCTCCTGACCGGCGCCGATGCAAAGCCCGAGGTGCCGCTCAAGCGCCGACTGAAGCGGGCGGAGCGTGCGCGGCAGGTCAAGGCATTGGCACTGGTTCTGCCGCTTCTCGTGTTTCTGCTCTTTACCTTCGCCGGGCCCATTGCCGGCATGCTGTGGCGCGCGGTCGACGACCGGGAGGTGCGTCAGGTCCTTCCGCAAACGGTTGCGGCGCTCGCCGACTGGGACGGCAAGGACCTGCCGAACGAGACGGCCTACGCAGCGCTTGCAAGCGACATCCTGGCGGCGCGCGCCGCCGGCACCATCGCCATCGCGGCCAAGCGCCTCAACTACGCTCAAAACGGTTTTCGCACGATCCTGACCTCGACGGCACGCAATCTGAAGGCGGCGCCGGAGCCCGGCACGGCCAGAGAGACGCTGGGCAAGATCAACTCCGCCTGGCGAGAACGCACCACCTGGACGACGATCAAGGATGCCGGCGGCCCCATCACCGGCTTCTACCTTCTGGCGGCGCTCGACCTGATGCGAAACGCGGACGGCGCGATCGTCACCGCCCCGCCGGATCAGGCGATTTATCGCGACGTATTCGCCCGCACCTTCGTCATCAGCCTCAGCGTCACGATACTCTGCCTGATGCTCGGCTTTCCGGTCGCCTATCTGCTGGCGACGCTGCCGCCGGAACGATCGAACCTGCTGATGATCTTCGTCCTGCTGCCGTTCTGGACCTCGCTGCTGGTCCGCACCTGCGCCTGGATCGTGCTGCTGCAGAGCAAGGGCGTCGTGAACGACGGATTGCACTGGCTTGGCGTCATCGATGAGCCGCTGCGCCTGATCTACAACCGTTTCGGCGTCTGCGTGGCGATGACCCACGTGCTGTTGCCGTTCATGATCCTGCCGCTGTACTCCAGCATGAAGGCGATCTCGCCCGCCTACATGCGGGCCGCTGCCTCGCTCGGCGCGCCACCGGCCACCGCTTTCTTGAGGATCTACCTGCCGCAGACCCTGCCCGGCATCGGCGCGGGCAGCCTGCTCGTCTTCATCCTGGCGCTCGGCTACTACATCACGCCGGCCCTCGTCGGCGGCGCCGCCGACCAGATGATCAGCTACTTCATCGCGCTCTACACCACCGAGACCGCCAACTGGGGCCTCGCCTCGGCGCTGGGTGCGGTGCTGCTGCTCGCCACCATCTTGCTGGCTGCCGTCTACGGCAAGCTGGTACAGGGCCAGCCAGTTACGGGAGGCATGAAGAATTGAGCGACAATCCTTCCCTCCGCACGCCCAGCCAGCGCATCGCGTGGACCGCGACCATCGCGATCTCCTCGCTGGTCTTCATCTTCCTGATCGCGCCGATCCTCGCCATCATGCCGCTGTCCTTCAGCTCCGGCTCGTACCTCACCTATCCGCTGCCCGGCTTCTCCTGGCGCTGGTACGACGACTTCATCAATTCGCCGCGCTGGATGAATTCGCTGAAGAACAGCATGATCATCGGCGTCGCCTCGACGCTGCTGTCCATGGTGCTCGGCACGCTGGCCGCGCTCGGGCTTTCGCAATGGCAGAGCCGGTTCAAGCCGCTGGTGCTGGCTTTCGTGCTGTCGCCGGTCGTCGTGCCCGGCGTCATCACCGCGGTTGGCCTTTATTTCTTCTTCGCGCCGATCGGGCTGACCGGCAGCTATCTCGGACTGATCCTGGCCCACACGGCGCTGGCGACGCCCTTCGTGGTGATCACGGTCGGCGCGACGCTGCAGAGCTTCGACACCAATCTGGCGCGCGCCGCCGCCTCGCTCGGCGCCTCGCCGCTTCATGCGTTCCGCCGCGTGATCCTGCCGCGGATCCTGCCCGGCCTTGCGTCGGGCGCGCTGTTCGCCTTCGCGACCAGTTTTGACGAGGTGGTGATCGTGCTGTTCATGGCCGGTCCCGAACAGCGCACCCTGCCGCGCGAAATGTTCAGCGGCATCCGCGAGAACATCAGCCCGACCATCACGGCCGCGGCGGTGATCCTGACCACGGTCTCGGTCATCCTCCTCGCCACCATGGAAGCCTTGCGCCGGCGCAACGAGCGGCTCAAGGGCGGCGGCTGAGCGGGCCGAAAGGACATGACAGCGCGCCCGGTGAAAACCGGGCGCGCCTCGTTTCAGCTCACGCGAACCGCATTACTCCGAGTACTTGAACTCGGGCATGTTCTTCAGCTCGTCCTTGGTGGCGTTGAACACGGCGTGGTCGGGGTACCATTTCGACGAAGACGACTTGGCCGTCGTTGTGGTCGTCGTGGTCTTCTCGGTGCCAGTCGCGGCGCCCGTGGTCGTGGTCGACTTGCTCATCGTGCCGGAGCTGCCGGCGCCGGTATAGGCGACGGCCTCGTTGACGAACTTCAACTTGTCATAGGGCACGGCGACCAGATGTTCGCCCATGCCGAGGAAGCCGCCGACGCCGATCACGGCGATCTTGACGTTGCCGCTCTTGTCCATCAGCAGGTCGTTGATCGAGCCGATGTTCTCGTTGGCATCGTTGTAGACCTTGATGCCGTCCATCTTGGACGTCCGCCACTCGCCGGACGCAGTGGTGGTCGTGGTCGTCGCGGACGCCGCAGGCGGCGCCTTGTCGGTGGTGGCGGTCGGATTTTGCGCGAACGCGACGGTTGCGAGCAGCGCGGTGCCGGCAACGCCGGCGGCGAACGATTTCATCAACATGCTTGTCCTCCTTCAGCAGAAAACTTGTGCTGGGAGAACAGCCACGATCATCTGCAGTTCCTTAACTTACGTCAATTTCGTCACCGCGATTGAGCGCGTCTGCCGGTGAAAGTTCCTCGTCACGCAGGAACGTTCGGGATGCACGGTTCCCCGCCGGCGATCCTGCATCCTGGGACGAAGCCTGATCGCGGCGGGGAACGCGCCAACCTGCGTCGCTCAGGTCAGCTCTTGTAGTCGATCAGGAGCGCGGTGAAGCTCGCGCTGCCGGATGAATTGCCGCTCGCTCCGTAGGAGGACTGCGATGATTGCGCTTGCTGCAGCGCCTCGAGAAACTGCTTGAGGATGTCGGCAGCGCTGGTGTCCGTGCTGTCGGTCGAATCCGTCGCCGACGAATCCGAAGCGCCATCCCCCGAGGGCGGCGGGCCGGGCGGAGGCCCGCCCGCGCCGCCGGGTCCGCCAGCACCGCCCGGCCCCTTCGCGAAGGCGGACTGAAACACGCCCTTGAGTTCGTCTGCCTGGTCGGAGGTGAGCGTCCCGTTCGAGACCTCCTTGGAAATGAGATCGTCGATCTTCGACTTCATATCGTCCTTGGACGGCCTGGTACCGTTGGACTGATCGCTCGACCGGCCCGCTTGCAGCACCGTGTCGATGTCCTGCAGCGCCGTCGAAAGCGCGGACTGGCCCGAGGCGGCAATCGTCCCGTCGGACACGTCGGATTGCAATTGCTGCTGCAGCCGCTGCAGCGGCGACTGGTGGTTGCCGGCGAAGGCCGCCGAAATCGAGGTCATGATGTCTCCGTGGATTTTGCGGGTTACTTACGCGACTGCGCCACGGTATGGTTTGCGGCCTTAACGAGACCTTGCCGCGCTTTTCTCCCGCTGTTGCCGCACGTTGCGACCGCGCGAGGGGAAACAAACTGAAACAAACTCTTCGCCATTTGGCCCGAATCTTGGACAAACAGAGCTCATGGCCATGCCCTCTCCCAACATCCTCGTCGTCGAGGACGACCGCGAAACCCGGACGTTGATCGCGAAATATCTGCGCAACAACGCCTGCAACGTCACCGCCGTCAGCGACGGCCGCGAGATGGCGCGCGCCATCGCCAGCCATCGCGTCGACCTCATCATCCTCGACGTCATGCTGCCGGGCGAGGACGGTCTCAGCCTGTGCCGCAAGGTGCGCGCGGAGGCGCAGACGCCGATCATCATGCTGACCGCGCGCGGCGAGGACGTCGACCGCATCGTCGGGCTCGAGATGGGCGCGGACGATTATCTGCCAAAGCCATTCAACCCGCGCGAGCTGCTGGCGCGCATCAACGCGGTGCTGCGCCGGCAGGCCGCCGCGCAGGCCGCAAGCACGATCGAGGGTGCGAGCGCGCTCGTGTTCGAGGGCTGGCGCATCGATCTGCGCCTGCGCGAGCTGCGCAATCCGGCCGGCGCGCGCGTCGCGGTGACCAGCGCCGAGTTCGACCTGCTCAGGACGTTCTGCGAACGGCCCGGCCGCGTGCTGTCGCGCGACAGCCTGCTCGACCTCACGCAGGGGCGCAGCACCGGCTCGTTCGAACGCTCCATCGACGTGCTGGTCAGCCGCATCCGCCGCAAGATCGAGCCCGATCCGCAGGATCCGACCTTCATCAAGACGGTGCGCTCCGGCGGTTACCTGTTCACGCCGCGAACGGAAGCTGCAGACAACGAAGCGGCGCCCCTGCGCAATTAAAGGGATCGCCGGCCATGAGGCTGTTCGGGTTCTTCCACCTCAAGAGCATCGGCGGACAGATCGCAGCCCTGGTGGTGGCCTCGATCGTCGCGCTGCATCTGATCCTCACCGTCAGCTTCCTGGTCAGCCGGCCGGACCGCGCCGAGCCGCCGCCCGACAGCGCGCATCAGCTTGCCGACGCGGCTCT
This sequence comes from Bradyrhizobium diazoefficiens, assembly GCF_018131015.1. Lineage (GTDB taxonomy): Bacteria > Pseudomonadota > Alphaproteobacteria > Rhizobiales > Xanthobacteraceae > Bradyrhizobium > Bradyrhizobium diazoefficiens_B. Next base: position 8,525 of record NZ_JAFCJJ010000012.1, on the reverse strand, counting down.
CCTGCTCGGCGGCACCGAGGCGAGCGAGCGGCCGCGCCTCCTTGCCGACATCGCGCGCGCCTTTCCGAAGATCGGGATCGAACTCGTTCCGCCCGGGACGGCCGTCGCCGCCGAGAGCGAGAGCCAGCCTTTGCGCAGCGTGCGCCGCCATCTCGGCCATCACTACAAGGTCCTCGCGCTCGCACCCGATGCCGGCTCGCACCGGGTCGCGGTTCAGCTCCCCGACGGCGCCATGATCGCGGGCCGCGTCGAGCCGGGGCCGTTTGCGCCGCGGTTCTGGGGTGGCCCCTGGATGATGACGCTGATGTTCGCGCTGATCAGCGTCACCATGCTCGGCCTGTGGGCGGCCTATGCGCTGGCGGCCCCGCTCTCCTCCTTCGCGAGGGCGGCGGAGAATTTCAGCCTGGACGGCGCCGCCGAGCCGCTGCCGGAGCGCGGCCCCGAGGAGATCCGCTCGGTGGCGCGCGCGCTCAACCGCATGCACGAGCGGATCGCACGGCTGATGTCGGACCGCACCAGGATGCTGGCTGCCATCAGCCACGATCTGCGCACCCCGATCACGCGCTTGAGGCTGCGCGCCGAATTCATCGAGGACGAGGCCAACCGCAAGCGCATGCTGATCGACCTCGACCAGATGCGCTCGATGCTGGAATCGGTGCTGTCGCTGCTGCGCAACGACCGCAAGGTCGAAGCCATCACGCTGGTCGACATCGCCAGCACGCTGCAACTCATCGCCGACCAGTTTTCCGACATGGGCCATGTCGTGCATTATGACGGCCCCGCCTCGGCAACCGCCGCCGCCCGTCCCGACGACCTGCATCGCGGCGTCACCAACCTCGTCGAGAACGCGGTGCGCTTCGGCGCCGAGGTGACGATCCGCCTCGAAATCGCCGGCACCCGACTCGTCATCGACGTCGAGGACGACGGCCCCGGCATCTCGGACGCGCGCAAGCAGGAGATGCTCGAGCCGTTCGTGCGCGGCGACGACGCGCGCACCATGGACGAGTCCACCGGCTTCGGCCTCGGCCTGTCGATCGCGCAGGGAATCGCGCTCGCCCATGGCGGCGAGCTGTCGCTGCACGACCGCAAGCCGCACGGGCTGATCGTGCGGATGCAATTGCCGGTGCGGCAGCAGCCGCAGCTTGCGGCTTAGATCACAACATCACGCCGCGAGCGGTGGAGCTTCGACGAGCACGGGCTCCTCGAAGATCGCGATCGCCTCGAAGCTGTAGTTGCAGGCGTGGCAGGTCCAGAGATAGGTGATGCGGCCATCGCCCGGCTCGATCCAGTCGGGCTCCGCGATCGGCGCGCCGCACTGGGCACAGGGATTCTGCCTCGGGATGTCGTCGATAGCTGCTGCTACGGCCATGCTTGATGTTGTTGTCATGGCGCCTCTCCCAATTCGCAAGGCGGCTTCATACGTCCTTTTGCGTGCTCATGCGAATAGACAGGCTCGCTGCCGCGACGGCGCGGAACCGCCGCGCGCCGTCGTTCGGCCACATCATCGCCGTGTTCGCACGTCCTAAGGACGGACGGGCACTGGGGGTCACAAGGGGACCTCAGGAACGATCTCATGAAAATGTCAGGCGTTGCCGCGCTGGTCGCGGCCGGACTCTTGTTGCCGCAAGGAGCATTCGCAAGCGAAGCCGACTATGCCGAGATGGTTGCGACGCATGCGCGCGCCAATGGCGTGCCGGAGGCGCTCGTGCACCGCGTCATCATGCGCGAGAGTCGCTATCGGCCCGGCGTCGTCGGCCGCGGCGGCGCCATCGGCCTGATGCAGATCAAGCTCGCGACCGCTCGCGGGCTCGGCTACACCGGCGATGCCGCGGGCCTGCGCGATCCCAACACCAACCTCACCTATGCCGTGAAATATCTCGCCGGTGCCTACCAGGCCGCGAACGGCGACCACGCCCGAGCCATTCGTTATTATGCAGGCGGCTATTACTACGCCGCAAAGCGGCAGCGGCTGCAGACGGTGCAAACCGCCAGCACACAAGCCTGGCAGGAGCCAAACGGTACTCCGCAGCCGATCTTCGCCGCCGCGCCGCACCGCCTCCGCAACGCGCGGGCGCAGGCGCTCAGGTAACTCACACGCAGTGGGGGTTCCGGGCCAAACGCGTTGACACCGGCCCCCACTGGCATACATTAGCGCCGTTCCGAGGGGTGCTCCGAGGAGGAGCTGAGATACCGCTAAATGGGCAAGCCTGCACTTCAGCAAGCCAGCCCAGGACCGCGGTGACCCTTTGAACCTGATCCGGGTCATGCCGGCGAAGGGACAGGGATGTTGCAGACGAAAAAGCGGCCGGATTCACCGGTATCCATCATCGGAGCAGGCATTGCAGGGGCCTGGCAGGCGCTGTTGTTCGCGCAGGCCGGCCACGCCGTGACCCTGCACGAGCGTGACGCCACCATGACCGACGCCACCAGCCACTGGGCCGGCGGCATGCTCGCGCCCTATTGCGAGGCGGAGGTCGCGGAACCCATCATCAGCCGCCTCGGCCTGCGCTCGCTCGACATCTGGCGGCGCGAATTGCCGGACACGCCGTTCAACGGTTCCCTCGTCGTCGCCCATCCGCGCGAGCGCAACGATTTCGAGCGCTTTGCCCGCATGACCCAGGAGCACAGCCGGCTCGATGCCGCCGGTCTTGCCGGGCTCGAACCCTCGCTGGAAGGCCGTTTCCGCGACGCGCTGTTCTTCCCGAACGAGGGCCATGTCGAGCCGCGCCGCGTGCTGCCGAAGCTGCACGAGCGCATCAAGGCCGCCGGCGGCACCATCAAGTTCGGCAGCGATGTCTCGGCGAAGGATCTTGACGGCATTGTCATCGACTGCCGGGGCCTGTCCGCGCGCGACGAGCAGCCCGACTTGCGCGGCGTCAAGGGCGAGATGATCCTGATCGAGACCAGCGAGGTGCAGCTCGCGCGCCCGGTGCGGCTGATCCATCCGCGCTGGCCGCTCTACGTCATCCCGCGCGAGGACAATCTGTTCATGCTGGGCGCGACCTCGATCGAGGCCGAGGACACCGGCGTCAGCGTCCGCTCCGCGCTGGAGCTGCTAGGGGCGGCCTATGCCGTGCATCCGGCCTTCGGCGAAGCCCGCATCGTCGAGTTCGGCTCGGGCCTGCGCCCGGCCTTTCCCGACAATCTGCCGCGCATCGGCATCCGCGGCGGCCGCATCACCATCAACGGGCTCTACCGCCACGGCTTCCTGATTGCGCCTGCGCTCGCCGAATTAACGCTCAACTATGTCGAGCGCGGCCAGATCGACAACGAGGTGATGCAATGCATGTGATCGTCAACGGCGAGGCACGCGACGTGACGTCGGCCAGCGTCGATGCGCTGCTCGCCGAGCTCGACTACGAGGGCACCCATTTCGCGATCGCGCTCAACTACGACGTCGTGCCGAAAAGCCGCTGGGCCGAAACCGCGCTCAAGGCAGGCGACGAGATCGAGATCATCACGCCGCGGCAGGGAGGGTGAGGATGCAAGTACGCTCTCTCCATTCGTCGTCCCGGCGCGCACCACACATTCCGCTGTCATCGCCCGGCTTGACCGGGCGATCCAGTACGCCGCGGCTTATCGGCTCCAGCCGCGCCGCCTCTGGAATACTGGATCCCCGCTTTCGCGGGGATGACAGCTGCATTTGGGGAGACACCTGAACCATGGTGACCTTCTACGGCAAGACCTTCGCCTCGCGCCTCCTCATCGGCAGCGCGCTCTATCCTTCGCCCGCGATCATGCAATCGGCGATCCGCGCCTCCGGCTCGAACATCGTCACGGTGTCGTTGCGGCGCGAATCCGCCGGCGGCAAGACCGGCGATGCGTTCTGGAAGCTGATCCGCGAGCTCGACGTCACCGTGCTGCCGAACACCGCCGGCTGCCGCAGCGTGCGCGAGGCGGTGACGACCGCCAAGCTCGCGCGCGAATTGTTCGGCACGTCCTGGATCAAGCTCGAGGTCATCGCCGACAACGACACGCTGCAGCCCGACGTCGTCGGCCTCGTCGAGGCCGCCGCCATTTTGATCAAGGACGGCTTTGAGGTGTTCCCCTATTGCACCGAGGATCTCTCGGTCGCCAACCGCCTGGTCGATGCCGGCTGCAAGGTGGTGATGCCATGGGCCGCGCAGATCGGCTCGGCCCGCGGCATCATCAACCGCGACGCGCTCAAGCTGCTGCGCGAGCGGCTGCCCGACATCACGCTGGTGGTCGACGCCGGCTTAGGCGCGCCCTCGCACGCCGCGCACGCGCTGGAGCTCGGCTACGACGCCGTGCTGCTCAACACCGCGATCGCCAAGGCCGCCGATCCCGTCGCGATGGCAAAGGCCTTCCGTCTCGGCGTCGAGGCCGGCCGCACCGCCTATGAGGCCGGGCTGATGAACGCCCGCGACTTCGCCTCCCCCTCCACCCCTGTCGTTGGGACCCCGTTCTGGCATGCCGTATCCTGATCGCTTCTATCCCGTCGTCGACAGCCTGGCCTGGGTCGAGCGCCTGACAAAACTCGGCGCTGGCACCATCCAGCTCCGCGCCAAGGAGCTCAACGACGCCGACGCGCTGCAGATCGTCACCGACGCGCTGGCGATCACGAAAGGCACGCAGGCGAGGCTGGTCGTGAACGACTATTGGCGCGCGGCGATCGTCGCGGGCGCAAAATACCTGCATCTCGGCCAAGAAGACCTGGCCGACGCCGACCTCAAGGCGATCCGCGAGGCCGGCCTCTCGCTCGGTGTCTCCACCCATGACGACGCCGAGCTTGCGACCGCGCTCGCGGCAAAGCCCGACTACGTCGCGCTCGGCCCGATCTTCTTCACCACGCTGAAATCCATGCGCTTTGCCCCGCAGGGCATTCCGAAGATCAGCGCGTGGAAGAAGCGCATCGGCACCATCCCGCTGGTCGCGATCGGCGGCATCAAGTTCGAGCACGCCGCGGAGATCTTTGCCGCGGGCGCGGACTCCATCGCCGTCGTTTCCGACGTCACACAGAATACCGACCCCGACGCGCGGGTGCGGCAATGGCTCGGCCAAAGGGAGGCTGCGTGATGCGCGCACTCGTCCCCTGTACATCCCGTCACCCTGAGGTGGCCGCTTCTTCAGCGGCCCTCGAAGGGCGACGGCCCGGCTCTTTCATCCTTCGAGGCTCGCCCAGCGGCGCGTTCGCGCCGCCGGCCTCGCGCCTCAGGATGACGAGATTGAGATTGCACCTAGGAATTAAAAGTAAAAGGAGGATCCCATGAACATCCGCTCCAATCCCGAAAAAACCATTCCCGCCGTCACCACCGGCCCGCTGCCCTCCTCGCGAAAGATCTTCGCCTCGCCCGATGCCGCCCCCGACCTGCGCGTGCCCCTGCGCGAGATCATGCTGTCCGAGGGCGCCGGTGAGCCGAACCTGCCGGTCTACGACACCTCGGGCCCCTACACCGACCCGTCCGTCACCATCGACGTCAACGCGGGCCTGGCGCGCAACCGCAAGCAATGGGTGCTGGAGCGCGGCGGCGTCGAGGAATATGACGGGCGCCAGATCAAGCCGGAGGACAATGGCAGCGTCTCCACCGACAAGGCGGCGCGTGCGTTCAGTGCCTATCACAAGCCGCTGCGCGGCCTCGACGGACACAAGATTACCCAGCTCGAATTCGCCCGCGCCGGCATCATCACCAAGGAGATGATCTACGTCGCCGCGCGCGAAAATCTCGGGCGCAAGCAGCAACTGGAGCGCGCCGAAGCCGCGCTCGCCGACGGCGAGAGCTTCGGCGCTGAAGTCCCCGCCTTCATCACGCCGGAGTTCGTGCGCTCCGAGATCGCGCGCGGCCGCGCCATCATCCCCTCCAACATCAACCACAGTGAACTCGAGCCGATGATCATCGGCCGCAATTTTCTCACCAAGATCAACGCCAATATCGGCAACTCGGCGGTGACCTCGTCGGTCGAGGAAGAGGTCGAGAAGATGGTGTGGGCGATCCGCTGGGGCGCCGACACCGTGATGGACCTCTCCACGGGCCGCAACATCCACACCACGCGCGAATGGATTCTTCGCAACGCCCCCGTGCCGATCGGCACCGTGCCGATCTACCAGGCGCTGGAGAAGTGCAACGGCGATCCCGTCAAGCTGACCTGGGAGCTCTACAAGGACACGCTGATCGAGCAGTGCGAGCAGGGCGTCGACTATTTCACGATCCACGCCGGCGTGCGCCTGCAATACATCCACCTCACCGCCAGCCGCGTCACCGGCATCGTGTCGCGCGGCGGCTCGATCATGGCGAAGTGGTGCCTGGCGCATCACAAGGAGAGCTTCCTCTATACGCATTTCGACGAGATCTGCGACCTCATGCGCAAGTATGACGTCTCGTTCTCGCTCGGCGACGGCCTGCGTCCCGGCTCGATCGCCGACGCCAACGACCGCGCGCAGTTCGCCGAGCTCGAGACGCTCGGCGAGCTGACCAAGATTGCGTGGGACAAGGGCTGCCAGGTCATGATCGAGGGCCCCGGCCACGTGCCGATGCACAAGATCAAGATCAACATGGACAAGCAGCTTAGGGAGTGCGGCGAGGCGCCGTTCTATACACTCGGGCCGCTGACCACCGACATCGCGCCGGGCTATGACCACATTACCTCGGGCATCGGTGCGGCCATGATCGGCTGGTTCGGCTGCGCCATGCTCTGCTACGTCACGCCGAAGGAGCATCTGGGGTTGCCCGACCGCAACGACGTCAAGACCGGCGTCATCACCTACAAGATCGCGGCCCACGCCTCCGATCTCGCCAAGGGCCACCCCGCCGCGCAGCTGCGCGACGATGCGCTGTCCCGCGCCCGCTTCGACTTCCGCTGGACCGACCAGTTCAACCTCGGCCTCGATCCGGACACCGCAAAGAGCTTCCACGACGAGACCCTGCCGAAGGAAGCCCACAAGGTCGCCCATTTCTGCTCGATGTGCGGCCCAAAATTCTGCTCGATGAAGATCACCCAGGACGTCCGCGACTACGCCGCAACCCTGAACGACCCCAACGCGATCGGCATGTCGATGGCCGGCACCGTCGAGGACGGCATGAAGCAGATGAGCGAGAAGTTCAAGGAGATGGGGTCGAGCGTGTATCTCGATGCGGAGAAGGTGAAGGAGAGCAATCGGGTGTTGTGAGACTCTCCACTCGTCCTGCCCGGGCTTGGGACGGACATCCATCGAAGGTGAGGAAGCCGGGCGAAAGCCCGGCTTTCTGTTTAACCTCTGCCGAGAAGCACCTACGCGAGTGAGCGGGAGTCTCAGCTCAAAGAAGCCAGTTCACGCGCGAGATTGTCGCGGGCTTGCCGGTCAAAAGTTGCGGCGAAGCGGGCATCGGGAAAGATGACCGGGCGAGCGGCGAACCGACGCAACACACCGGCGCGGCCAACGCGATAGTCGCTGTCGCTGACGTGGATGAATTCCTGCCTGATCGCGGCCGCATAGGCGTCGTATCGCGCGGGCGCCGCACCCAGGATGCTGAGATCGATCGAGATCAGGAGCGCGCCGAGACGATCGTCCGCTTGGACCTCATGCGCCTTGGTAAGGCGGATTAGACGGCCCACCTCGTGGCGAAGATCGTCGCGGACGTGCCGTTCGGCGAGTTGCGCGCTGAGTTCTTCATTGTCCGATCGGGCAGAATCGTAGACGACGTCGTGCCACCAGATCGCTTCCGATAGAATCTCGCGCTCGTGCGCCGAGAGGCCCTCCACCCGCGCGAGCGCAGCGAGGCAGTCCTCGATATGCGCGAGGTTGTGATAGTGGCGGCCCGGCGCCGCGTAGGCGGCGCTTAATTCTTCGCGGTTCATCACCAAGGTATAGGACGCGACGGACAGAAATGGTAGCCGTCGGTCCGAACAGCTGAGCGCCGCGCGCTTCCCACATGCAGTTCATTGGTTTCTTCGATGCCCGACAGCGCCCTCCACCGCCTCCCCGACCAACTCCGCCAGCACCTCCGCCTCGTCTTCGTCGGCACCGCCGCCTCGACGCGCTCGGCCGAGCTCGGGCACTACTACGCCCATCCCGGCAACCGCTTCTGGCGCGCGATCCATGAGGCCGGCATCACGCCGCGGCGCTATCAGCCGGGCGAGTTTGCTTCGCTGCTCGAGCTCGGGATCGGCTTCACCGATCTCTCCAAGTCGGGCGCGGGGATGGACCACCAGATCGCGGCCGCATCGATCGACGTGCCGGGGTTTCGGGCCAAGATCGAAAAATGTCGGCCGAAGACGATCGCATTCACGAGCAAGAAGGCGGCGAGCCTGTTCTATGGCAGGCCGTCGCGCGGGATTGCGCTGGGGCGGCAGCCGCGCGATGAAAACTGGCCGGAGATCTTCGTGCTGCCCTCGCCGTCCGGCGCCGCATCCGGGCATTGGACGCTGCAGCCATGGCGCGAGCTTGCGGCGTGGATCGCCGCATAGGGTTATTGCGCGCCCCACACTCCGCCGTCGTCCTGGCGAAAGCCAGGACCCATATGTGGACGGCCCCCGTGGCACAAGAGCTTTGAGAGATTTGATCGGATCGCTTGCATCCATATGTGCGG
>NZ_JAFCJJ010000011.1 GCF_018131015.1 Bradyrhizobium diazoefficiens | reverse complement strand
ACGGCTCCTGTGAATGGGTGTGTGACAACCTCATTCTGGCACACTTGATGCCGTAGGGGGCCGTCCACCCCATCACCGCGTGACCTATCGAGGAGGCGCAGCCGGCAGTACCAAGACAGACTTCCTGACCACGAGCCTTCGCCAAACTTCTCCCTGTGGGTATGGATCCCGGCCTTCGCCGGGATGACATTGTGGGCGGCGAGGCAGCGCGCCCTTAATTGCTGCTGCTCGTCGCCACGATGCTCTTCACCTGGCTGACGGTGTAGGTCTCGCCGTCGATGGTGAGCAGCGGCGGCGACTGGGTCAGGTCGACCGAGGAAACAGTGCCCTGCACCTGCGCCGCGATGCCGACGCTGTTGCCCGAGGCGTCCTTGCCCGTTGCCGAGATCGTGTACTTGCCGTCGGGCCACTGCGTGCCGTCATTGCCCTGGCCGTTCCAGGTGAAGGGAATGTCGTTGCCCGCGCCGGCGGTGTACTTGCCAGTGAACACGGTCTGGCCGCTGGCGTTGGAGATCGAGATATCGACGGTCGCGCTGGTCGGCACGTTGAGATGCCAGGTCGCCGACGAGCTCGTCATCGACGCCGTGGCTCCGTCGACCACCGCGGTCTTGCCGACGAAGCCGAGCGCCTGGGTCGCCTGCGTGGTCTGCTGCAGGCTGAGGAGCTGGGCGAGGGTGTCGTTGGTCTTGAGCTGCTGCTCGACGCCGGCGAACTGCACGAGCTGCTGGGTGAACTGGTTGGTGTCGAGCGGATCGAGCGGGTTCTGGTTCTGCAACTGCGTCGTCAGCAGCGTCAGGAAGGTCTGGAAATTGCCGGCCAGCGTCGATCCCGTGGTCGAGCTCAGGGTCGAGCTCGATGACGACGATGTGGTCGGCGTCGTGCCGGAGACGACGGCGGGGGCGGTGGCCGCATTCGTGGTGGTCATGAGAAAATACTCCTCACACTCTGATGTCGATGCCGCTGCTCGATCCGAGCATGCGGCCGTAGCCGCGCCCGACGGGCGCAGCGGGGCTTGCATCTTCCTCGCTGATGATCAGCCGGCGGGCATTGCCGCCATTGTCGTTGTTCTGGCCGGCGTTCTGGCCCGAGGCATTCTGGTCGCGCAGGCTGAAGGAGAGGCCGTTGCTGCCGGTCTTCAGGCCGGCATCGTCGAGCGCGCGCTGCAATTGCGGCGCGTCCTGCCGCAGCATCGACAGCGTCTCCGGCTTCTCGACGGTGAGATGCGAGGTGACCTGGCCATTGCGGTCGACGTTGATGCGCACGTCGATGCGGCCGAGCTCGGCCGGATCGAGGCGGATGTCGAAGCGGGTCTTGCCGGCGTGGAGCGCCGCCACGATTTCGACCGGGATGCCGCTGACCGGAACAGTGGTGGGCGTTGCCACGGTCGCGGTCAGCGTCGCGGTGGATGCGGTCGCCGCCGATGTCGTCGTGGTCACGGGTGCCTGCACCGCGGAGGCGGCCTGCGCGCCGGTGTCGGCCGGTGCGGCCACGGTCTGCGTAGTCGTATGCGCGTGGGTGACTGAAGCTGCCGGCGCCGCGTCAGTGCCGCGCTCTGAGACAGTGGCCTTCGGCTCGGTCGCGCCGGCCTCAGTTTCAGGTTTTGCGGCTTGCGGATGCGGGGCGCTGGCGGGCGTGGCGGCCGCCGGGGCCAGCGTCGGGGCGGCAGTCGTTTTGTCCGCCTCCTGGCCGATGTTGGAGATTTCGGTCTGCGCCTGCGCGGTCACCGCGGCCTTGAACGAGGTTTTTGGCGTGCCCTGTTCGACGGCGGCGATCACGACGCCGTTGCTCGCGGTGTCGGTTGTCTCGGGCGCGCCGGTCGCGGCGTTGCCGAGCGTTGCCGTCGTGTCGGCATCTACCTTGGCGCCGGCGGTCTTGGCGGTCTTGTCGCCCGGCGTGGCCGTATCGGTCGTGGTGCCGGCAATCTGCGCCGCGGTCGAGGCGCTGGCGGCGAGGCCGGCGGCGGCGATCGTCAGCGGCGAGGCCGGGGTTGGCTGGCTTGCGGGTGTCGTCGCATCGGTCGGCACCACCGGGGCGGCGATGACGATGGCGTTCGGATCGGGAGCCTGCGGCGCATCGGTCTGCGCGGCGGCTGCGGCATCGATGGCGGCGGCAAGCCCGTCGGTTGCACCGGTTCCGTCAACCTTGGTCTCGTCGGACTTGTCGGCCGGCTTGGCGTCGGAGGTCTCGGGCTCGGCCTTGTCCTTGGCCGGCTTGTCCGGCGTCATGGCCGCATCGGCCGTCATGTCGCTGTCGGGCGCGGAATTGTCGGTGCCGTCGCTCGCTTTGGCTTGAGCGGGCTGGTCGGTTGCCGAATTGTCGCGCGAGCCCTTGCTCGGGGCGGGCGGCGCGGCATTGTCGGTCTTGCGCGGCGCGGTGTCCTGCGGCTGCGCGTTGCTGATCGCCTGGGTGTTGCTGTCCACCAGCGCGCCGAAGGAGTCGTTGGTGGAATTATCCTTCGTCCCTTGCGACCGCGCAGGCTTTTGCTGCGCGCCCGGAACCTGCACGCTCGCCGCTACATCTGACGTCCGACTGACCACCGGCGACCCCTTGGAAACAAAGACGGCAAAAGGGGTAGCAAGGAGCGGGCCAGCCCCGCGGAATGACAATTTATCTAGCTAAGTCAAATCCTTGCAGGATCCGCGTTGCCGCCGCGAGGTCTGCCAAAACCCCGCCATTTCTGCCGCCCCGGCAAGAATTGCCGTTGGCCATGCCGCCTCGTGATTGCTTCACCGGAATGCGGCCTATATTAAAGGCTGCTCTCAGCCGCTTTCGACCGGGCAAGCCAGCCCCCGGGGGAACCGAAGTTCCCGGGGACCGCCGATGTCCCGGCATTCGCGGATCGCCGAACGCCGCCGTCAAAACCTTGAAACCGATGCTCAACAGTCTGGATCTCGAAGGCCGTCCTGAGGATACCAGGGTCGTCGTTGCCATGTCGGGCGGCGTCGATTCCTCGACGACGGCTGCGCTGCTCAAGGCCGAGGGCTATGACGTCGTCGGCATCACGCTGCAGCTCTACGACCATGGCGCGGCGACCCATCGCAAGGGCGCCTGCTGCGCCGGCCAGGACATCCACGACGCCCGCGACGTCGCGGCAAAGCTCGGCATTCCCCATTACGTGCTCGACTACGAGGACCGCTTTCGCGAGTCCGTTATCGACAATTTTGCCGACTCTTACGCGCTCGGCGAGACGCCGGTGCCCTGCATCGAGTGCAACCGCTCCGTCAAATTCCGCGACCTGCTGAAGACCGCGCGCGAGCTCGGCGCACAGGCGCTCGCCACCGGCCATTACGTCGCCTCGCGTCGCCGCGAGGACGGCTCGCGCGCGCTGGTCTGCGCCGCCGACAGCGACCGCGACCAGAGCTATTTCCTGTTTGCGACGACGCAGGAGCAGCTCGACTTCCTGCGCTTCCCGCTCGGCGACATGACCAAGCCCGAGACGCGCGAGCTCGCGCGCCGCTTCGGCCTTAGCGTCGCCGACAAGCACGACAGCCAGGATATCTGCTTCGTGCCGACCGGCCGCTACACCGACATCATCACGCGGCTGCGGCCGAACGCGATGGACCCCGGCGACATCGTCGATCTCGACGGCCGCGTGCTCGGCCGGCATCACGGCATCGCCAATTTCACCGTTGGCCAGCGCCGCGGCCTCGGCATCGCCTCCGGCTCGCCGCTGTTCGTGGTGCGGCTGGATGCTGCCAACCGCCGCGTCGTGGTCGGCCCGCGCGATGCGCTGAAGATGCACCGCATCGCCTTGCGCGACGTCAACTGGATCGGCGGCGGCGATATCGACCGCGCCATCGGAGGCGGCCTCGAGCTGTTCGTGCGCGTGCGCTCGACCCGCAGCCCTCAGGCCGCCTGGCTGCGCGGCGCCGACGGCCATTACGAGGTCGAGCTCGTCGCGGGCGAGGAGGGCGTCTCGCCCGGCCAGGCCTGCGTGTTCTACGACGCGCCCGCGGGCCAGGCTCGCGTGCTCGGTGGCGGTTTCATCCAGAGCGCGGCGGCGAAGGTCGGCGCTGGTGAAGCGCGTCCGCTCGCGGAAGCCGTGCGCGGCTGATCATGAGATCGGATCGCACTCTTGCGTCGCCGGAAGTGCGCTCCCTCTCCCGCCTGCGGGGGAGGGTTGGGGAGGGGGCTCTCTCCACCAGCGATATCTCGCGAGAGGAAAGAACCCTCACCCGGCGCTACGCGCCGACCTCTCCCGCAAGCGGGAGAGGCGCTGCACCGAGCTCGCAGCGAGGACCGACATCACCAATGACCGTCACCTATCAGTAAGAGTCGCAGGCAAGGGCAGGGGGCAATGGCAGCAGACATCTCGCGGGCCGGGGTCGAGAAGGCCTATGGCCGCTGGGCGCCGGTCTATGATCTCGTGTTCGGCAAGGTGTTCGACGCCGGCCGGCAGTCCACCATCGCCGAGGCCGACCGCATCGGCGGCCGCGTCCTCGACGTCGGCGTCGGCACCGGCCTGTCGCTGTCGGACTATGCGCGCACCACGCGGATCTGCGGCGTCGACATCTCCGAGCCGATGCTGCGCAAGGCGCTCAAGCGCGTGCGCGAGCAGAAGCTAGACAACGTCGACGTGCTCTCGGTGATGGATGCGAAAAACCTCGCCTTCCCCGACGGCTTCTTCGACGCGGTGGTCGCGCAATACGTCATCACCGCCGTGCCGGATCCCGAAGGCACGCTCGACGAATTCGTGCGCGTGCTGAAGCCGGGCGGCGAACTGATCCTCGTCAACCACATCGGCGCCGAAAAGGGCCTTCGCAAACTCTCCGAGCTCGCCTTCGCCCCGCTCGCCCGCCGCCTCGGCTGGCGCCCGGAATTCCCGTGGGCACGCCTCGCGAACTGGGCGACTAGGCACGGCGGCGTCACGCTCACCGAGCGCCGGCCGATGCCGCCGATGGGCCATTTCTCGCTGATCCGCTACCGCAAATCGTGATCGCGTAACGGGAACGCGGGGCCTCGCCAGCGCGTTCCCCTTCCATGCGCACGACATCAAACCTCATCCTGGCCGGCCTCCTGATCGCATCCTCCGGGCCTGCGGTCGCGCAGGCCCCGCCAACTGCTGGAACGCCGGTGCAGCGCACCGCCCCGCAATCGCCGCAGCGCGCCGCCGACTGCGCGCCGCAGGATCGCCCCAACCGCGCCACCGCGCCGGACGGCGTCACCACCGGCCAGTCCCGGGAACCGCTCGGCGACAAGCTGGCAAAATCCGACGGCGTGCTCTGCCCGCCGCCGGGCGTCGATCCCGACATGCACGCGCCTGCGCCCTCCACCGACGGCGCCATGCCCGTGATCCCGCCCCCCGGCAGCCCCGGCGGCGACCAGACCGTCCGGCCGAAATAGGAGTTCTTCCTTCGCCTCTCCCCGCCTGCGGGGAGAGGCCGGAATCCGCGCAAAAGCGCGGATTTCGGGTGAGGGGGACCTTCCGCGAGTCCCGTGCCCGAAAATCACGAGCCCGCTGCCAAAAAATCGCAGATTCCGGTGCGAAATCAGGCCGAAGCGGACTTGTCCCGCCGAAGCCTTGGCGAAGGCGGATTGACAGCGCACCGCCCCCTTCCTTATATGCCGCGCGTTCGCGAGATCGGCCTCATTCGGCGCCGCGAACGCCTCGTGGCGGGGTAGCTCAGCTGGTTAGAGCACGGGAATCATAATCCTGGGGTCGGGGGTTCGAGTCCCTCCCCCGCTACCAAAATGTTTACCGAAAGCGCAGAGGCACGCGTTGTCGGCCCGCACCCAATACTCCCGCGGCTTTTGCAAACATACCCACACTACGGCGGACAGGGTGAGATATCCGTTCTCGGCTCACAAAGGACCGAAAGGCAGCGCGACAGCTTGGAGTCGTCTTTCAACCAGAGCCGGCATCTGCCTGCCTGCGCAAGGAGGCGTTCGCTCAATCGTTACAATCGTTGAGTCCGGACTGCACTGTGTCCGACGCGCGGCACAGCCGATCTTGCGCTAGTCACACTAATGAACGTCAAGACTCCGGGTGATCCCGCAGTGAGCCCAACATCTATCTTGTCTTGTCTTGCCTTTGGCCGCGCTCAGGGCACGCAGGTTCGCGAGGACCTCTGAGTACTCCTGTATCCGCGGTGAGAGGTCCTTATCAGCTTCCAATCGCTCGATCTTTCCACGCGCCAGACCAAGACGCTGCTCAAGCAGTCCCAACGGAATGCGGGGATCCGCGGCCACCATTCCCGACTCGGCAAGTTGATGCAAATCGGGAAGGCCGGCGTCCGTGACTAGCCACTCAATCAAGTCCTCAACATGAGGCTGCTTGGGGTCGAGACCGAGATTTAGTGCCAAGATAAGAGCTCGACGAGACCCCGTCTCCGCACCCCGAGGGTAGTCTATGTTCAACTTTCGCCATGCGTCCCTTCTACGATCACTTTCAAATCGATCGAAATGTTCGTTAAACGCCACGAGTGCGGGACTCGGATCGACAGTGATGCTCTTGAAGTTCTCCACTAAGTTGATGCCGCCGATCGCCGCCTTCCAGATGTCACGGTTGCTGCCATGGGCACAGAACGAACTAGCGGTCCACAAGCGATAAAGGGGAGAGCACCCGCCGCTGTCGAAGCTCGCGACGAAGGAATCACGGATGTGAGGCGATTCATAGCGATAGCGCGCGACAACTGCGTCCACCGGCTGCTCTTTAAAGCGCTCCAGAATTACATGAATCTCAAGCTCCATCTGGAGCTCGATCTCGATGCCATAATGGTCTCGAGCGATAAAGTAGGGAAAGAGAATCTTTCGCCAGCACGGAGCTACAGTGACGTGTCCAAAATCAGCAACGTCGCTGAGGTTGCGCTTTCCACCCATGATCGTGGCCCATAGTGCACGACGCGGGACTAGTGGCAGAAAGTTCTTGTCCATTTGAAACCAATCTGGGTCGAAGGCTTTGAACGCCTCCTTGCTGGCTGTGCCGATTCCCGTCTCCCCTAGATTGGAACTACCCGCCTCTATCGCTCCCGGCGACCCTTCGCAGAATTTAATGCCGTGTCTAAAAAAGCTATACTCGACGTTCTGTGGCAGATCCTGTGACTCATTGAATGGACTAGGTCCCATTGCGCTCGAGGTTCTGGCAATTTCGTGTCCGGCTGCAATCGCTCCCCGCGCCTCTTCTGCGTATCTTTCCAAGAGGCCAATAAGCACGTTCTTTTTCAACTCGTAGCGAGAATCTGTCTTCTTCAAGAGAAGATCGCTGAGCTCTCCTCTAATATTTTCGCCTGTGAAAATAACTGCGCTAAGGGACCATTCTGTAAACTTGTTCCGTTGCTCACGAGCGATTGGAGCAAGCGCCGGATTTAGCTCAAATACTGCGATGAACTTCTTCGAATTGTCTAGCCAGCCCAGCGGATGTGTACGAAACGAGAGAGTTTGATTGACATCGATCTGTTTAAGCCGAGCGGTCAGGTCGATCAGGTCCGCGAGCTGCACCCTCGGATCACGAACGATATTCAAGGGTGACCCTGTGGCAGCCATTAAACCGTAATAGTCCCGACAATAGACGGCATCATCTCGATGAAGGCCGGGCCGCAGGCACCTGTTTACCGCTCCGACTTCATTGTTCAGCACGAGCGTTCGATTTGCATAGCGCATCTCTATCGTGAGTTCGGACAGCATCTTCTCAAGGACGGAGATCTTGCGAAGGGACTCATCGGCGGCCCATTTCCCTTCGCGGATTGCGAAGATTTCCTGCTCGAAATAGCTCCGCACGGAGTAGTCCAGATCGTCGAAACGCTTATGCATTTCGCGTCGCAGCTCGTCAATTTGCTTCGAAAGCTCATGCAGTTGCTGTGCAAGACCAGGCAAGGCATTATCCTTACCGGCGTTGGCCATCAGGTTGACTACGGTTACAGCAAGTGCACTGTAAACATTTATGTAGGCCATCGGATTTTCGGCAAAGCTATCCTTTAGACTGACAGCAAAAACATCTCCAACGGAGCGCTCTACGAGGGCCACTTGGTGGATTCCCGCGGCACTTGCGGGATCCTTGGCCAGAGCGGCGAAGCCGGACATAGTATCAAGGAAGTGGGACTGCGCACTCGCGATGTCTGCGGCATAGGCCGACTTTTCATCATCAGTTAGATGCGTCCAAATTGTCTTATTTCTCGTAAGTTGGCCTTTTTGCGTCTGACGGTTCTGCTCGTCTGCTAGCTTTAGGGCTCGCGCTGTGGCTTCCTCAGTAGCAAGGTTTGTTGCTTTGAAGATGTTCTCGCGAATAATCTTCCATTCGCGAGCCGAGATCGTGCCGGTCGCCAGGATTTTACGGATTTCCGTAATGTTGCTTTGTAAAGACTGATTCTCGAGGGCTCGCTTTATTCGATCTTGATTTTCAAAAGGAATAGCTGGGTCGTATTTAATCCGTCGAACTGCGCTCACAGCGCGTTCGTGATCGGGACTATTGGGATCAAAAAGCGCCTTAAATATTTCAGCGCCCTTCGCCACAGCCTTCTCGGGTAATCCGACGTAGGGTGTATTGCCAGGGATGTTCGTTGCTCGGTCGAACAGCTCACCATAGACGTCACTGAACCTGCCAGCGAGGGGCGAGGTCATCAACTTGAGAAGATTGTGAGATGCATCTTCACCATCGACGAACAGCTCCGCAGCTCTTACTTTTTCGTCAACCGAGTTGCGCCTTTGTGATGGCTCAGCTGCGACGGCGGCCGCTTGCCGCTCGGCGTTCTTTCGAACAGTCCAGACGTAGACCATCTTGTAGTATTCGGGGTCAGACATATAGCTCGAGGCAGCCAAACGCGACTTTGCGTCCAAATTGACCCCTTGAGCATAGGTTTCGATAGTCAAAAGCTCGAAAAGGCAGGCAAGCAATGTAAGGAGAGGCAGAGAAGGAGCCCGATACTTCATCAGCATGCCCTTCAGTTGTAGATACACGACTATGTAGTCGTAGGTAGCATGACATTAGACCAACGCTTGGGGGCGTCAAGGTTACGGTGGGCCGATTTCAAGCGCTTACTCACCAGTGATGACCCGATTGATGCCCAGAGTGCACGAGGTCTGCTTGCAGACCCGCCCCTGTTTTGCCACCCCGTCAACCCCTCCCCGCAAAAATATTCCACTTTACCGAAATTCGGAAATATCGTATGTCTCGCCCATCCCGGCTCACTCTTGAGGGGCGATCTTGTGGTCGTCATGTTCGCGAGCCGGGCTTGCGGTGGACGCGGCAGCGTTCGGGCGCGAGAGGGTTGGGCAGGGCGGATTGCTCTCCGTGAGTCCAAAACTTCGCGTCAGATGAGCGGCGCTGTCAGGTTCGTCTCGCCAGCAGTCTTCCGGCAAGGTGCACGACGCCGGGAGATCATGCGGCGAACATGGCGAGCCGCGCGTACGGCAAAACCGCGTGGTCCCGGCCGTCGTCGCTACGGCCAAGCTTTTGCGGATGCGGTAGTCGCGTCAACCGGCGCGGGTGCCGGCGACTTCTGCAAAGGCGAGGGAGGCCAGAAGGAACTCGGCTCCCGGGAGAGCGCGGCATAAGCCGTCCGACCATCGCGCAGGGGAGGCCGAGTGATTGGCGCCACCTGTATGCTGCTGTGCGGTTCTTTTGCGCTTGTTTTCGCGCAGCGGACCGCGGGTGCGAGGTCAGCACCCGGCCTTCCCTGCGCCCTCTTGGGTTTCAGAGGGTGGAGAGACAACGCAAGGCTCGGGCGAATCCGCCGCGAGAACGGGAAGGCATGTCTGCAACTTGAGATGCGGGCTTCGATATGACGATGGTTCACGAATGGTGCTGGTCGACAAAATGCGAAAGGGGTGAAGTCAGGTCTGCGCCGTCAGAAACAAATCATCCATGAACAACGCGTCAATGCCAGACTTGCGAAACGTGACGATGGCGTCGGTGGGTGCGCAAACGATTGGTTCGCTGTCGTTGAAAGACGTATTGATGACAAGCGGCACGCCGGTTTTCGCAAAGAAACGGGATATGAGGTCGTGAAAGCGCGGATTTGATTTGCGGGTCACGATCTGTACCCGGGCGCTACCATCCTTGTGGACGACGGCAGGGATCAGATCGCGCCGATCGACTTTTACCCGACATGCGAACAGCATGAACTCGTGACTAGCCGACTGTGCGCCGACCTCGAACCATTCATCGGCGTGTTCCGCCAAGACGCTCGGCGCAAACGGCCGGAAATCTTCCCGGTGCTTGATCTTTTGATTGAGGATACGGCGTATGTCCGACCGGCGTGGGTCGGCGAGGAGTGAACGGTTACCCAGCGCACGGGGCCCGAACTCCATGCGCCCCTGAAACCAGGCGACGATCTTGCCATCAGCGATCATGTCCGCGGCATCGCGCGCGGGAGACTTGCTTCGCCGCGCCGTGAGACCTGCCGACTTGATCGCAGCCAGAATGTCACGCCGCCCGAACGCGGGCCCCAGATACGGCGTGGAGTTGCCGCGCTGAGGCGAGCGCTTCTGCTTCTTGCAATGCGCGGCAAACGCGGCGCCGATCGCCGTGCCTGCGTCATGTGGCGCGGAAGGTATGAATACATTGGAGAATTCATCGGATCGCCTGACCAGTTCGTTGGTCACGCAATTGAGCGCGACGCCACCGGCAAGACACAGATTTTCAAATGGCACTCTGCGTTTGATGCGTCGTACGAGCGCCGTGACGGCGGCATCCGTCGCCGCCTGCAGTGCTGCGGCGATGTCGGCATGCCGCGGCAGAATTTCAGAATCCTCGTCGCGTGGCGGACCGAACATGGCTGCCATTCTGACGAACCTCTCCGGGTGAACACCAAGGAGCTCCTGGGCCACCCCATAGTTCACCTCGTCGGCGCGCAGGATCGATAGAAATTGCTGACGGAAGACCTCGGGATTGCCGTAAGCCGCCAAGCCCATGACTTTCGAAGCGTCGTAGTGCGAGAAGCCAAGATAATCGGTGAACACTTCCCACAGGAAGCCGATCGAATGCGGATACTCGAATGCTTCGACGGACTGGATATGCGTACCGATGGCCTTCGCCAGCGTGGAGCAGGCCGTCTCGCCGATGCCGTCGATGGTGAGGATGGCCGCGCGATCGAAGCCCGACGGGAAATACGCCGAAGCGGCATGTGCCAGATGGTGAGGCACGAAATGCAATCTTTGTCCCAGCGAACGTCCAAGAAGTTCTTCGATTGCACCGCGCACCTGACCAAGCCGCAGCCGGAAGGTCTCCTCCAGCCGTGGATCCCACCATTCGGCGCGATATCGCGTCCGACGCAGCTTGGGATCAAACGAGTATGCGACATGATCGATATCGCCAGCGGTGAGCCCGGCGTAGTTCAAACAAAAGCGGATCGCATGTTCCGGGAGTTGATGCGGGTTATCGAATTCAGCCTTCTTGCCGTGCTTGATGCGATTGAACCGTTCTTCCTCGACAGCGGCGACGAGCGTCCCGTCGACGAGGAGCGCGGCGGCTGACTCGTGATACACTGAATTAATTCCAAGGACGTTCACCGATCCACCTCCACCCGTGTGACTCACTCCTATCTGCCAGCGCCGTCTCGATCGCCGTGTGCGCGCCGTTCACCAGTTCGAAATTGGCCGCCCTCCTCATGCTGCTACCAAACAGTTGGCACCCGCAGCAGAATATCTAACCCTGTCCCGAATAGTTAGGTGGTATCGAGACAAACCTACGACCGCAGTTCAAGGCTCGGTACGTCCAATCACTACCTTGGGGAGCTTTCTGGCGTTTGGCAGCATTGGTCAGGTGCGGTCATGTGCCCGGCTTGTTGAAACGGCACGTGTGGCCATGGCACGCCAGGAGTGTTCCACTTGTCCATCCAAATTCCAGCTTCAGCGCTCAAAACATGTCCATGTTTCTCAAAGGTTGAGCACGGGATGCTCAGGCAATGGGCGGGGCCTGCTCCTCTCTCTGGCTATGCTGCGCGACATCGCGGTCCTCGGGTCAAGCCGGTGTGATGCACGCGGGCTGTTCGATGACTGCGATGGGATGAATACGCTCGTGGACTGCACGTTCAAACCAGGAGGGATCCGATGTGCGCGGGTGACGACAAGAACTGTCCGGAATTCGAATTGCATCATCGCAAGTTCAAGGAAACGCTCGATCGGGAACGCCGCTCGTTCCTGAGATCCGGCTTCGTCGCCGCCGGAGGCGCGGCAGCGATGACCGCGGGCGGCATTTCGCTGGTGACGCCGCAGATGGCGGCCGCCGCCGAGAAGAACCAGCCGGCCAAGCGGTCCTATCACCATTTGCCTGCGAATGCCGACACGGTGCACTGGGGCTATTTCAGCAAGAAATTGAAGCCGCAGGTCGAGATCGATTCCGGCGACTTCATCACCATCGAGGCGCTGACCCACCATGCCAACGACGACGCCGAGCGCATGGTGAAGGGCGACCCCGGCGCCGAGAGCGTGTTCCTGTGGACCAAGGAGAAGAAGGGCGTCAACCGGCGCGGCGCAGGACCGATGGACGCCTCGCTGTTCGGCCGTGGCGCCGGCGAGGGCCTCGGCGTGCACATCTGCACCGGCCCGGTCTACGTCCGCGGCGCGGAGGAGGGTGACGTGCTCGAGCTGCGCATCATCGACGTTATGCCGCGGCCTTGCGCCAATCCGCAATATCCGGGAAAGGCCTTCGGCAGCAACGCGGCCGCCTGGTGGGGTTTTCACTACAACGACCTGTTGACCGAGCCCAAGCCGCGCGAAGTGATCACGATCTACGAGGTCGATGCGTCCGGCGAACGCAACTGGGCCAAGGCCGTGTACAATTTCCGATGGACGCCCCAGACCGACCCTTCGGGCGTGGTGCACAAGACCATCGACTATCCCGGCGTCCCCGTCGATCACGCCACGATCAAGGAGAACCACGGCATCCTGAAGAACGTGCGCATTCCGATCCGTCCGCATTTCGGCGTGATCGGGCTGGCGCCAAAGGAAGCCGACATCGTCGATTCCATTCCGCCGAGCTATACCGGCGGCAACATCGACAATTGGCGGATCGGCAAGGGCGCCACGATGTATTATCCGGTCGCGGTCGAAGGCGGCCTGTTGTCCGTCGGCGACCCGCACGCCTCGCAGGGCGATTCCGAGCTGTGCGGCACGGCCATCGAAAGCTCGCTGAACGGCACCTTCCAGGTCATCCTGCACAAGAAGGCCGATCTCGTCGGCACCGCGCTCGAAGCCCTCGACTATCCGATGCTGGAAACCAGGGACGAGTGGCTCGTGCACGGCTTCAGCTTCGCCAATTATCTCACCGAACTCGGAGACAAGGCGCAGTCGGACATCTACTCGAAATCGTCGGTCGACCTCGCCTTGCGCGATGCGTTCCGGAAGATGCGCAAATTCCTGATGACGACCAAGAAGCTGACCGAGGACGAGGCGATCTCCCTGATCACGATCGGCGTCGACTTCGGGATCACGCAGGTCGTGGACGGAAACTGGGGCGTTCACGCGGTCATCAAGAAGGACATCTTCGCCGGCGGCGAGGCCTGATCGGAACCACCGACACGGCCGGCTTTTGGGGCCGGCCGCTGTTCGAGAATCCGCCTCGCCGAACTCGCCACCGGTCTGCCCTTGGAATTTGGCGACATAGCCTGTTGGGGCCCTAGCCGAGCCGCCGCCTGTCATGCTTTGATGGCTTCAACGCAAGTCCGCGCCAAGCGGCAATCGGCGGTTTCGCCGCCGGCTAAGGGAAGCCGAGGGAGGACAGTCTTGGAAAAGGCGGGTCGCTCAATGCTGGCCAAGATCTGGGACCAGCATGTCGTTGCGCGCGTCAGCGAGGATACCGATCTCATCCACATCGACCGCCATCTCCTGCACGATCTCGGTGGCTCGCGCGGACTGCTCGACCTCAAGAGCAGGGGCCTGAGCGTCCATAATCCCGAACTGACCTTTGCGACCCCGGATCACGCCATTTCCACCGCGCCTGGCCGGTCCGGCACCAGCAGGATCGGGCAGGAATTGCTGGCCGCGCTCAGGGCGGAGACCGCGGCAAGCGGCATCCGGATGTTCGACGTCGACCAGCCCGGCCAGGGCATCGTCCATGTCATCGGGCCCGAGCTCGGC
The DNA here is from genome assembly GCF_018131015.1 of Bradyrhizobium diazoefficiens. Lineage (GTDB taxonomy): Bacteria > Pseudomonadota > Alphaproteobacteria > Rhizobiales > Xanthobacteraceae > Bradyrhizobium > Bradyrhizobium diazoefficiens_B. The sequence goes on along the minus strand of NZ_JAFCJJ010000011.1, from coordinate 195,364 downwards.
CTCAGCCTGCCGGGTTGCACGATCGTCTGCGGCGACAGCCACACCTGCACCCATGGCGGACTGGGGGCGCTGGCGTTCGGCATCGGCTCGAGCGAACTCACCCACGTGCTGGCGACGCAAACGCTGATCCAGCGCCGTCCGAAGACCATGCGCGTCAGGTTCGAGGGGCGGCTTCCGCCCGGAGTGACCGCGAAGGACATGATCCTGGCGTTGATCGGGCAAGTCGGTGCAGCCGGGGGCACCGGCTATGCCGTCGAATATGCCGGCAGCGCCATCCGCGACTTGGCCGTCGAGGGACGATTGACGATCTGCAATCTCTCGATCGAGCTCGGCGCCAAGGTGGGCATGGTCGCGCCCGACGAGACGACGTTCGAATTCCTGCGCGGCCGTACCTACGCTCCGAAAGGAGCGATGTGGGAGCAGGCGGTCGAGGCGTGGCGCGAGCTTGCGAGCGATGCGGACGCGACGTTCGACCGCGAGGTCGAGATCGACGTCGAAAAGATCATTCCGCAGGTGACCTGGGGCATCAGTCCCGAACATGTCATCGGGGTCGATGGCCGTATTCCCGATCCCGGGGCCATCGAAGACCCTGCGCGCCGCGCCGCCGTCGAAACCGCGCTCGACTATATGGGATTGCAGGGTGGTGCGCCGATTGCGGGCACCCCGATCGATTGGGTCTTCATCGGCTCATGCACCAACAGCCGCCTGAGCGACCTGCGCGCGGCCGCCGACGTGGCGCGCGGCCGCCGGGTCGCGCCCAATGTGCGGGCATGGGTCGTGCCGGGCTCGGAAAACGTCAAGCGTCAAGCCGTGGCCGAAGGGCTCGACAGGATCTTTACCGAAGCCGGCTTCGAATGGCGCGAACCCGGCTGCTCGATGTGCCTTGCCGCCAACGGCGAAGTGGTGGCGCCCGGGCAGCGCTCGGTCTCGACATCAAATCGCAATTTCGTCGGCCGGCAGGGGCCGCGCGCGCGCACGCATCTGGCAAGCCCGGCAAGCGCGGCCGCCTCCGCGATCGCCGGCGCCATCGCCGACGTCCGGACCATGGGGCGTTGAGATGCCGAAGCCGTTCAACAAGGTCACGGCGGTTGCTGCTCCGATCATGCGCGGCAATATCGACACCGACGTGATCATCCGCATCGAGCGCCTGGTCGGAAACTCCGTCCGCGGCACGCTCGGCAAATGGGCGTTCGGCTCGCTGCGCTATCTGGCGGACGGCGCGGAAAACCCCGACTTCATCCTGAACCGGGAGCCGTACCGGCAGGCCGAAATTCTCGTCACCGGTCCGAATTTCGGCTGCGGCTCGTCGCGCGAGGGCGCGGTATGGTCGCTGCAGGAACTCGGCATCCGCGCGATTATCGGCTCCGGCTTCGGCGACATCTTCTTCTCCAATTGCTTTCAGAACGGCATCCTGCCCGTTGTCGTCGACAAGGAGATCGTCGATTCCCTGGCCGCAGAGATCGAGGCGACGCAAGGGGCCGGCCGGATCAGCATCGATCTGGAGGCGCAGACGATCGTATCGCCGTCCGGAACGCAGCACGCATTCGAGATCGATCCACGGCGCCGCGAAGGTCTGTTGCAGGGGCTCGACGAGGTCGAGATGACCTTGCAGCGCGACGGCGACATCCGTGCCTTCCAGACCGCCGATCGCAGCGCGCGGCCCTGGATCCACTTTGCAAGGACCAGCGCATGAGCAACATGATCAAGGTCGCCGTCGTCGGCGGCGAGGGCATCGGCCCCGAGGTCACCGCGCAATCGCGGCGCGTCCTCGACTGGTTCGCAGCCAGGCGCGGCGTGCCTGTGACATTGCGCGAGGCGCAATATGGCGTGGTTCCCTATCTTGCGACAGGCAAGGTGCTGCCCGACGATACCGTTGAGGCCATGGACGAGGCAGACGCCATTTTATGGGGCGCAACCGGCGGTCCGGAAACCAAGGAGGTGCCACCCGCCGCGCGCAAGGCGGGAAGCCTCCTGTCGCTGCGCAGCAAATATGACCTCTACGCCAATTTGCGTCCGATCGTCGCAAGCCCTGCACTGTCGGACTCCGCGCCGCTGAAGGCCGAGGTGCTCAGGGGCGTTGATTTCGTCATCATCCGCGAACTTACGAGCGGCATCTATTTTGGCGAACCGCGCGGCATCGAAACATTGCCCGATGGTCAGCGGCGCGGCTTCAACACCGAGCAATACACCACCAACCAGGTCCGCCGCGTGGCGCGCTCGGCGTTCGAGCTGGCGCGCACGCGCCGGAACAAGGTCTGCTCGGTCGACAAGGCCAATGTGCTGGAGACCAGCGTGCTCTGGCGCGAGGAGGTGATCGCGCTCCACAAGGAGGAATTTTCCGACGTCGAGCTGACCCATCTCTATGTCGACAACGCCGCGATGCAGATCGTGCGCGATCCCCGGCAGTTCGACGTGATGGTCACCGGCAACATCTTCGGCGATATCCTGTCGGATTGCGCGGCGATGGCGTCGGGTTCGCTCGGCATGCTGCCGTCGGCTTCGCTGGGTCCCGTCGACCGGTACGGCCGGCGCAAGGCGCTCTACGAGCCCGTGCACGGCAGCGCGCCCGATATCGCCGGCCAGGGCATCGCCAATCCCCTGGGCTCGATCCTGAGCGTCGCGATGATGCTCCGCCTGACGCTCGATCGGCCTGATGATGCGGATCTCCTGGAGAAGGCGGTGCAGACCGCGCTCGCCTCCGGCGCGCGGACGGCCGACATCGCCGAACCGGGCGCGAAAAAACTCACCACGGCGGAAATGGGCGATGCCGTGCTCGGCGCGCTCGACAAGGTCGCCGGCAAGACAAGGGAGCCTGCGTAATGGCCTACATTTCCAGACGCTCAGTGCTGACGATTGTCGCAGGCGGGGCCGCGGCGGTGGCAAGTCGCCATGCACGGGCCGCCGACACCAGCGGCCGCGTGATCTATCCGGTCGCCGTCCCCGTCTACCAGACGCAGTTCGTCGCCGACCGCATCGGCTTCTTCAAGGAGGCCGGGCTCGATTGCAAGCTGATCCAGGGCGGCAGCGGCGTGAAGACGCGCGAGATCATCGCGTCCTCGCAAGGCGACATCGGCATTGGCGACATCACCCATCCGATGCAGCTCTCCAACCGCGGCCGCGCCGGGCGCGTGCTGATGCCGGTCGATACCCGGTCGAGCTCGGTGATGTTCATCATCCGCAAGGACCTGAAGGACCAGGGCATCAACACGCTGGAGGCCTTCACGCAATGGAAGCGGCCCGACGGCCGCAAGCCGATCGTCTCGGTCTCCTCGCTCGGCGGCACCAACCACGTCTGGGCGTCCTACTACATGGAAACGATGGGATTGGACGAGAAGGTGACCTGGATCGGCACCGGCAATGTCGACACCATGCTCGGCACCCTGAAGTCGAAGCAGGCCGACATCCTGGTCTCTTCGTTGTCGCTGCTCAACGAGTGTCGGCAGCAGGGTTGGGGCGAGCTGTTGTTCGACGGCACTGACGAAGCGATCTGGAACAAATATATCGGCGGCAAGGTGCCGGTGACGTCGCACTTCTCGACGCAGGCGACGATCGACAAGGATCCCGCAAAAATGCAGGCTTTCGTCACGGCGATCTGGCGCGCGACGCAATGGATCAAGACCCATAAGCCCGACGAAATCCATGACGCGATCGAGCCCTATGTCGGCAGCACCTCGCGCGATGCCAATCTGCTCGAGATCACCGCCTTGCAGAAGGTGACGGACTATCGGGCCTCGATCGAGGCGGCGGACTTTGCGCGCGGCGAAAAGGTCTGGTTCCGCGAGATGACCGGCATCAAGCCGCTGACCATCGCCGACGTCGTCGTGCCCACCTTCATCGATGCGGCACGGAAGGCGTATCCGGCTTGAACGTTCAGCCGACGAGCGCAGCCGTGCCGCCGCGATCGCTGGACCCTCAGCGGATCGAGGTGCGGGGTTTGAGCAAGTCGTTCCAGTTCGGCAACTCCACCATCGAGGCCGTCCGCGACGTTTCGTTCAGCGTACGCCGTGGCGAGTTCGTCGCGCTGCTGGGGCCGTCGGGCTCCGGCAAAAGCACCGTGCTCAACATGATTGCGACGCTGATCCGGCCGAGCGGCGGCGAGATCTTGATCGACGGCAAGCGCATCGCGGCGGGCAAGGCGACGCCGGGTGTCGGTTACGTCTTCCAGCGCGACACGCTGTTTCCCTGGCGCACCGTGGCCGACAATATCGGCTACGGCCTGCAGCTTGCCGGCGTGCCCGAGCGCGAACGGAAAGAACGGATCGCGGCCTGCGTGGCGCAGGCCGGTCTCACAGGCTTCGAGCAGGCCTATCCTTCGGCGCTGTCGGGCGGCATGCGCCAGCGCGCCGCGCTGATGCGCACGCTGATCGTCGAGCCGCAGATATTGTTGATGGACGAGCCGTTCGGCGCGCTCGACACCCACACCAAGATCGACATGCACGAGGTGCTGCTCAGGATCTGGGAGCGCGAGCAGCAGACCGTGTTGTTCGTAACCCACGATCTCGGCGAGGCGCTCACGCTCGCCGATCGCATCATCCTGTTCTCGGCGCGGCCGGGCCGCATCAAGGACATGTTCGAGGTTGATTTCGCCCGCCCGCGCGATGCGGTGAAGGTGCGGGAGACGCCGCGCTACGCCGAACTGTTCCAGCACATCTGGCATTCGCTCGGCGAGGAGTTCGTCAAGGGGCGCAGCGCATGAGGCGTCACCGTACGCTGAACACGCTGGGATGGCAGGTCGCGATCTGCGTGATCGTGCTGTCGATCTGGCAGTGGGGCTACGATCTGCACAAGATGCTGCCGTGGCTGGTGCCGGATTTGCTCGATCCTTACTTCGTCTCAAAACCATCGATGATCTTCGAAAATTTTCTGATGCAGAGCTGCCTGACCTCGAAGCTCGGGGCCTGGAACGGCTGGATGAACGGCGAGTTCAGCAAGTGTCTTGCGCGCAACCAGAACAATCTCTGGGTTGCGACTGCCGTGACGCTGCAAAACACCTTCTTCGGCTTCGTCACCGGCGTGATCAGCGGTTTTGCGGTCGGCCTGATCCTCGGGCGTTCCGACCGGCTGAGCGCGATCTTTCAGCCCTTCATCACCGCGGTGAATTCGATCCCGCGCATTGCCCTGGCGCCGATCATCGTACTCGCCTTCGGCATCGGCGACATGTCCAAGGTCGTGACCTCCTGGATCGTCGTGGTGTTCCTGGTGTTCTTCAACACCTTTGAAGGCGCGCGCTCGATCGACGAAGGGTTTGTCAACGCCGCGCGCCTGTTGGGGGCCAGCGAATGGCAGATCACCCGCACCGTCGTGATCCCCTCGACCATGGCCTGGGTGTTCGCCTCGCTGACGCCTGCGATTTCCTTTGCCTTGATCGGCGTCATCGTCGGCGAGTTCATCGGCGCCGAACGTGGCATCGGCCGGCTCATCATCGAATCCGAGGCCCGCGGCGAGGCCGCCGGCATGATGGTGGCCGTGGTCGTCCTGATGGTGGTCGGGGTTGCACTGTCGGCGGTGATCTGGCGACTGCAGGCCTATCTGCTGCGCTGGCAGCAGCACAACAGCTCCGAATAGGGGCTTCCAAGCCATAAGCATGACCACACTACCCGATCAGATATAATCTTCCAGCCAGAAGAAGAACGGTGTCAGCTACCAGACGCTGGATTGTCAGGCGCAGTCGGCTCTCGACAACGACAATGTTCACACCGTGGCGGCAGGAGCACTATTCGTCATCGGCGACAACCGGGATAATTCGGTCGACAGCCGCATGCCAACGCAGATGGGTGACGTGCCTTTCGGCAACATCATCGGCCGGGTCGAGCGTGTGATCCCTGGTCCGGCGAGTCGGAAGTCGTCTCGTTGCGCCAGGCGGAGGTGTATCCCCGGCCGCCCCTCAGAAGTTCGAGCGCGTGTTCGTGGCTCCGCTCAGCGTATTCTTCTCGCGTCATTGTCGATTCAACGAAAAAGGGCGTCTTTTCCCTTGTCATCGGCCGTCGGCTGAAATGTTTTGGTTTGCGAGTTCGACGCCTGCTGCCTGGACTATTTCACAGTTTGGTGGGCCTTCGTTCGGAACTTTCGTCGAAGAGAGGCGCTATGCCCGGAAGCAAAGCATGTCTCCGTTGGGTCACCTCCGCACGGGCTCAGATCGAAGTCCGCCAGGAGCCGTGAGCGTCGGGGAAGGTCGAAGGATGGCGCCCCCTCCGCAACGCCGCACGGGTCCGTCTGAGCGCGCCGCACGCGCGAGGACCGCGCGACTCCAATTAATCTGGATCTTTGCCCCACGAAAAACCACTGTTGCAGTTACAGACAAGGCGGGCCGTGCTCAAGGTCCGCTAAGCGCCGACAGCGACCAAAATTCCGCATCGCCGCGAAATGCGATGGGCCAGAGGCAGACCTCGCCGCTCATCACCGCGCGGCCGTGGGTCAACCCAGCTTGACGAGCATTTTTCCCGTGTTTTCACCCTTAAACAGCCCAAGGAAGGCATTCGGTGCCTGTTCGATCCCATGAAGGACGGTTTGGCGCCACTTGATCTTGCCTGCTGCATGCCAAGCTGCCAAATCTCTTGCGAAGGCTGGTTGCAGGTTCATGTGGTTCAAAATGACAAAGCCCTGCAGGCGCAGACTTCTGGTCACAGCCATAAACAAGTTGCGCGAACCGTTTGGCTGCGAAGCAGCATTGTAATCGGAAATCATGCCGCACAGTGCGAAACGGCCAAGCGTCTTTGCATTAGCGAGCGCGGCGTCGAGGTGCTCACCGCCAACATTATCAAAATAGACATCGATGCCGTCGGGGACGGCCTTGGCAAGCGCCGCAGTCAGATCTGTTACGGTTTTGTAGTCAATTACCTCGTCAACCCCGAGCTCGTTTTTTAGAAATGCAGTCTTTGCTGCTCCTCCGGCAGTAGCGATTACCTTATGGCCCTTCAATTTAGCGATCTGGCAGGCCATTGAACCCACAGCACCTGCGGCCCCGGAAACAAAGACGATGTCACCCTCTCGGAGGCCTGCAATGTGCAGCAACCCAACGTATGCCGTTAGGCCCGGCACCCCTGCTACACCCAAAAGGGCTTCGGCCGGCAAGCCGTGAGTATCTAACTTGCGGACCTTGGTAGCGGGGGCATTGAAGGCCTCCCGCCAACCGTACATGCTCTGGACTAGATCGCCGGGCTTAAGTGATGGATCGTTGGATGATACGACTTCACCAATAGCATCGCCCTGCATTACCACCCCAAGAGCAAAAGGCGGAACGTAGTTGGGGGCATCACTCATGCGGCCCCGCATATATGGATCAACGCTCATCCAAATATTTCGGACCTGAATTTGGCCTTCGTCAGGTTTAGCTAGTTCAACTGTAGCCAACTCGAAATCGTCAGCTGTTGGCATGCCGACTGGTCGGTTCTTCAGCCGAATTTCCCGCGATTCCACCATGATCGTCTCCGCGCTAGCAAAACACGCTTTATGTTTTGCAGTTTTCAGAACCAAGAAATGGATCTTGAAGCTTCCCCGAGTACTCTTGGCACGCCCGCCCGTCGCGATATGCACCGATCGCCTGGCGACGTAAAGGTCTGGCACCACTAGAAACTATTCCTCAAGCGAAGTCGGATGGTAGCTGCGGCGTAGCACGCCGAGATAGACAAAACGTCGCATCGACCGGCAGCGACTTCTGCATTGGGCCATTTGCGACTGAGTTGAGCCAATGGCAGGCCCGGCTGGGTCGGCTATGCCGCCGAAAGCGGAAGTAAGCTATCCTGCGGCGACGCAGCAGGAATGACGCTGATGACCGAGACCGTCGCGCCCCTCACCAAGCCGGTCCCTCGACCGCGATCCAGAAGGGCAGCGTCCGTCAGTGTGTCGGCACTTGCGCTGCACCCCCATTGCAGCAGGGCCTACCTTGGCAAACTCGAAGCGGCGCCGTATCGCGATTTCCTTGGGACCGGCATATGGGTTTGGACCGGATCATCACCTCAAACTTTGGCTGCTGTTGTATCCCGAACCAACCGTTCTGCGATCTCAACGATAACGTCGAACGCCTCATCAACATCGGCTTCAGTCGTATCAAACGAACCCGCTTGAAATCTGATGACCAATCTCCCATCGACCTTGGTTTGCGTCAGATAGATGCGTCCATCGTCGTTGATTGCGTCAATCAGGCGGCGGTTATGTTCGTCGAGGTCTGTGATGTTACCGGGCTCATGACGGAACGAGAATAATGAAAGCACCGGGCGGGTCGTAACGCGAAAATCCGTCGTCGCAGCCAAGCGTCCGGCCATGGCTTCGGACCAACGCACGTGATTGCGGATCATGCCGCGCAATCGCTCCAGCCCATAGGCTCGCAGCAGGAACCAGATCTTCAGGGCGCGAAAGCGACGGCCGAGCGGAATGCTCCATTCGGAGTAGTTGACGATACCGTCGCGGCCATGAGTCTTGAGAAATTCGGGATGAATGGCGAGGGTTCGTACCAGGGCGTCGGGGTCGCGTAGAAAATGCGTCGAGCAGTCGAATTGCGCGCCGAGCCACTTGTGCGGGTTCAAAACCAGTGAGTGAGCTCTTTCAATTCCCTGCCACAGACGCCGGAATTCCGGGCAAATCATCGCCGAGCCAGCCCAAGCTGCATCGACGTGAACATAGAGACTGTGGCGATGCGCAGTGTCGCAGACGCTCGCGATATTGTCGGTGCCGCCCACGCTCGTTCCACCGACGCTGGCGATAATGCCCGCAGGCAGGAACCGGCCTGCTTGTCGGCAACTATCGCGGCGTCCAAGGCCGCGACGTCGAGGCTGCGCATCTCGCCGAGGACCGGAATGCGCACCAGATTGTCTTCGCCGATACCCGAGATCCAGATGGCGCGGTCGATCGAAGTGTGCACTTGATCCGAACAATAGATGCGCAAGCGCTGTTGGTCCGACAGGCCCCGCTTGTTTCCTATCCATTTCAACGCCCTCTCGCGCATGACGAGGATTGCCGCCAGCGTTGCCGATGATGCGGAGTCCTGGATGACGCCCTTGAAATCCTCGGGCAGGCCAAGCGCGCGACGTAACCAATCCAGAACGCGGGTCTCCAACTCTGTCGCAGCTGGTGAGGTCTGCCACAGCATGCACTGAGCGGCAATGGCGGAGACCAGCTGCTCCGCAATCACCGACGCCGGTGCCGCATTGGCCGGAAAGTACGCAAAGAAGCGAGGATGCTGCCAATGGGTGATACCAGGCATCACGACGTTCTCGAAGTCGGCAAAAATCGCCTCCATCGATTCCGGCGCTTCGGGCGCGCTGGCTGGAATTTCATCGAAAATCGCTCCGGGTGCGGTTTGCGCTCGAACCGGGCGCCGGCGCAGACTTCGACGGTATTCCGCCCCCCAGTCCGCAGCCCTGTGACTCCAAACGCAAAACTCCGCGTCATCCATGCAAGCCTCCTGACATCTTGAACGTTTTCCGAAGTTGGCCCGTCCAGGAAAGTATTGCCTCGCACCCCAAAGCCTGGCTTTACATTCGGCTTACATTTTTTGTACCGCCGTCTTACTGTTGGCCGGCTTAACTGCGTCAGATCGACTCAGGGCGATCCGGAGAATTGGCCTTGCGTTATATTTTTGAGAATTGTTCTCTCGATTGCGACCGGCGCGAATTACATCGTGAGGCCGGGGTGGTTTCCATAACCCCTCAGGTATTTGATCTTCTAGACTACCTGATCCGCAACCGCGATCGCGTTGTCAGCAAAGATGATCTGATACGCGCGATCTGGAACGGGCGCATCGTTTCCGATTCCGCTTTGACGACCCGTCTGAATGCTGCCCGAACCGCGGTCGGCGACTCCGGCGAAGATCAGCGATTGATCAAGACGCTGCCGCGCAAGGGTTTTCGCTTCATCGGCGTGGTACGGGAAGAAAGACGGCTGCCGCCCACTTCGTCAGTGGTTGGTAACGGCAGGCGTTATCTCAAAGGTCAGTTCGACTTTGGCAATCCGTCCCGTATGTCGATGGTGGTTTTACCCTTTGCGAATATCGGCGGAGATCCAAGTCAAGACTATTTCGTCGATGGCGTGACCGAAAGCCTCACCACGGACTTGTCTCGCATAGCGCGCTCATTCGTCATCGGTCGACATACCGCGTTCACGTATAAGGGGAGACCGATTGATCTTAAGCGGGTCGGCCGCGAGTTGAATGTCCGCTACGCGCTCGAAGGATCCGTGCAACGTAGTGGTGATCGTATTCGGGTAAATGTGCAACTGGTCGATACCGAGACGGGCACTCACCTATGGGCCGATCGGTTTGACAAAGCTGTCGCTGACTTATTCGACCTGCAGGACGAGATCGTAGCTCAACTTGCGAATACGCTGAAAGCCGAACTGATTGCGGTAGAGGCCCGACGCGCAGAGCGCTCGGCACATCCTGATGCAACGGACTTCAATTTCCAGGGCCAGGCCTGCATCAACAAGGGGGCCACCACCAGAAACCTGGCTGCGGCCCGCGACTTCTTCAAGCGTGCTCTGGCGGTGGACCCTCGAAGCGTGGCGGCGCTGGTCGGAATGGCAATCGCTGACCTTTTGCAGGCGGCGGGTCTGCTGAGCGAAGACCGGATCGCGCATTTTTCAGCCGCCGAAGACAGGGCGAGCGAAGCCTTGTCGATTTATCCCAGTCATGCAACGGCCCACTGGGTGCTGGGCGGCGCCTACATCTATACAGGCCGAACCGTGCAAGGGGTTGCCGAATGCGAGGAGGCCCTTCGGCTGGATCACAATGCGGCTTATGCCCACGGTTTTATTGGTTTAGCCAAATACTACATGGGGCGTGCCGCCGAGACCGAAGGCCATATGATTGACGCTCTCCGCCTGTCTCCACGTGACAAACACATCTATTTGTGGGCCAGTTGTGTGGCGACAGCCAAGTTGCAGGACGGCCTGGACACCGAAGCTGCAGTCTGGTTTCGACGAAGCATTGAGGCAAATCGCAACTTTGCCTTCGGTCATTTTTGCCTCGCCGCGACGCTCAGCTTGCTGGGAGACCATGAGGAAGCGCGAGTCGCCGCGAGGACGGGATATGCGCTTGACCCGCACTTTACGATTCGCCGCATCGTTGCGACCCGGCTCAGCGATAACCCAACGTATCTCGCCGGGCGCGCGCGGATCTGCGAGGGCATGCTTTTGGCGGGGATAGCGGAGGGTTGAGCCACGCTCCATCGGTGTCTTAGGAACACCTTGAGGACGGCCCCTCCTGAATGGGTGAGTGTTGGCCAGAGGCAAGTCTAGGCATGTCGGCTATGACGCCAAAGCGGAGGTAAGCTGTCCTGCGGCGACGCAGCAGAACGACGCTGATGACAGAGACCGTCGCGCCTGCCAAGCCCGTCGCTCGACCGCAATCCAGAAAGCCCGCGACCGTCAGCGCGTCGGCATTGGCGTTGCACCTCGATTGCACCCAAGCCTACATCTGCAACCTCGAATCTGAAGGCATGATCCAGCGCCAAGGTGACGGCTTCCCGCTCGAGCCGGAGCCGCGTTGCCTACCTCCGCTACCTGCGGCGCGAGCGGCGGCAGTCGCCACGCAGTGAGGCTGACGCGGAGCACGCCAAGGCAAAGACCGAGCTGTTGCAGATCAAGATGATGGAGAAGCAGCGCAAGCTGGTGCTGCGCGAGGATGTCGATGCGCTGATCGACCAGATGGCTGGCATCACGCTGACGCATCTGTCCGGCATGGCGGCGCGGTGTGGCTCGCGTGACATGCAGGTCCGGCGCGGCATCGACGTGGTCGTGGATCAGATCAGGCGCGAGATAGCGGCGGCGTGTCTCGTCAAGGCGGACGAGTGGAACGAGCCGCCGCTGGACGAGAAATGATGACCGACGCCGAGGTCGCCTTCCATCCTTGTTGCAAATATATCGCGCACAGCCAGAAATCGGCGGAAGCGGCCTTGGTTTATGACCGCAACAGATGGACCCAAGCTCACACAGGAGTAGCATCACCGTCATGTTCAGTTGCGGTTCCTGTTGTGTTGGCGGGGCGTAGCGTGAGTTTTCAGATCACAGTTTTGAAAGTATTGGCGGCCCACCCTGAAGGGCGGGCATCGATTGCGGACCTGAAACGCTACGTTGCAATCCTGACTTGCAGCGGGACAGATTGGTCTCAAAGAATGAGACGGCTGGCTGCACGCGTGCCGGAATTGAACATTTTCTCCAGCGGCTACGTCCTGCGAGACCCCGACGGGTGGCAGATCACGCTGGAGGGCCGTTATTTTCTATTGGAGATCGAAGCGCCGTTGGCCGAACCGGTGCTTACGCCTGTCGTACTTCCCGCGCCCGTCATTGCCGATCCGCCGGTCGTTCCGTCCAATGTCATTCAACTGGCTGACCATAAGGTTCAGCGCATGGCGGGAGCGCCGCCGCCAGAAATTGCCACGTTCGGTCTCGAAAAGCGCGTAAGGCCGTTGTGAGCCGCCTTGGCCGATTGTGCCCGGCGGCCACCAAATCTCGCGAGAGCATCTACGGGGCTTCCGTCCGCGTGGCGACTGAGCAGGCGGCGGAAGCGCGAGATGGTGCTGATGCGCTGGGGCATGCCGCCGCCACCGCGCACAGGCGGCCCGCCGTGAAAGCGCGCACAACTTTTGTATGGGACCTTCTCCGTAAATTCCCCAAGTGTCCTGCGCTCGCGGATTGCGTATTCGACCGGTTGCCATGCCACCACGCGACGATGCTCAGCGACCTCCTGCTTGCGAGAAATGCGAGCGCGAAATGATACCGCTAGGAAAATTGCCGCGGATCGCCAATCGCAAGGCCGTGCGCGTCTTTAAGTGCCAGCCTGCCAGCGCATCACCACAACGCCTTTTCACGACAGAGATGGCTAACCGCCCAGATCCATCCGAAGGTCATGCCGGTGATCCTGGCCACCGATGAGGAGCGCGACGAGTGGATGCGCGCGCCGTAGGACCAGGCCAAGGCGTTGCAGCGCGTATTGCCGGACGACCCGCTCAAGATCGAGATCCCGGTGAGGACAAGGAAGATCGCGCAGCCGCATAAGTTCCGCCATTCGCTAAGAAAAATGCGGATTAACCTTTTCTTAACCATAAGCGTTCAGCCTCCGCTCGGGGCAGCTCGATGGAGTAACGGGCTATGTCCGACCGAGCGGCACAACCTGATGGGAATTTGCTTTCTGCATTCGCGTTGGTGATCGGCGGCGCACTAGGTATCAGCCTGCCGATAACGCTGGTTATCATTTGGATATGTGCCTAGCGGCCTTCCGATATTGCGTCGCCGCATTTTGCGGTCGTAGAACTTGGTCCGTTTGGCGACCCGCTTCTCGCACATGCGGTCGGTCAGGATGACGCTGCTGTTGCGGCCCCGCTTGCCGGCGGGGGCGGGGACAACAATAGTATCCATGTGGTTTCGGCTCCTAAGGCTTGGGACCAAAGGGCTCGGCGTTGAGGCTTTCAGTTGTCGTGCGGACGCTGAAGGCCTTAGGGCCGGGCCCTAAATTTGGCGAAGCCCGCTGAAACAGCCCGCATCAGGGTGGTCGAAAAGTGCTTGTTTTAAAGCGCTTTCCTAGTTTCGGCGTGTTTCACCGAATGCCAAAATATAGTCGTGTGGTCCTGGCCGTCGTCGCTACGGCCAAGTTTTCGCGGATGCGGCAGTTGCGTCAACCGGCGCGATTGCCGGTGACTTCCGTGAAGGCGAGGGAGGCCAGAAGGAATTCGGCTCCCGGGAGAGCGCGGCATAAGCCGTCCGACCATCGCGCAGGGAAGGCCGAGTGATTGGCATCACCTGTATGCTGCTGTGCGTTCTTCTGCGCGTGCCTACTGCGCAGCAGATCGCGGGTGCGAGGTCAGCACCCGGCCTTCCCTGCGCCCTCTTGGTTTTGGCGGGCGGAACGACAAAGCAAAGCTCGGGCGAATGCGGCCGCGAGGACGCGAAGGCGCGTCTGCGCTCCCAGGCATCGCCCGCCTTGTGCGCTGCGCTAGCCCTGCGATTTGTCTGCGAAAGCGTTGATGCTGCCGACCTAACGACGTTAGGCTGCGCGAGCGAGCAAAAAACATAAGGGAGGGCTGCGATGTCCGTCGAAGACCGCTACCGGGACAAGAACGGTGAGATCAGCAAGAAGTACGGTAACACCCTCATTCGCACACTGCGCAAGATTTACGGCAACACCTTTGCCGCCGGCCACCCGGAGACGGCAAAGCTGGATGAAGTGCTCCAGCATCTTAATGAGACATCCCTAAACCAGCTGGTTCACGACCACAAAAATGGGCACCTCGCAAAGAGAATCAAGAAGGCGGAATAGCTCGCCGTGCGCGTCTGCTGTTTGACAGGCCCGGCGAGATCGGCCGCCGGCCACCGAGGGCCAGCATCGCCACAAGCAATCAGCCGGGACCCTCGACATTTGCGCGAGCATCTCACGGCCCATGAAGGCGATCGCCGTATTTGGCTGCGATCGACGCAAAGGCTGGCGGCAGCAGCCCGTCCGTGAAGAGATGGTGACAATCGTCGAGATGACCGCCGCGCACGCTCGCGTTGCGGCCGAACTTGGTCGTGTCGGCGACCAGCACCGCCGTGCGCGAATTGGCAACGATGGACTGGCGCGCCTGGACTTCGCCGGCGTGGAAATCCAGCAGCGTGCCGTCCTGGTCGACGCCGCCGACGCCGAAGATGCCGTAGTCCGCTCTGAAGCCCGCGAAGAAGCGCGCGGCCGCTTCGCCGACGATATCGCGATCGAGCGGGCGGAGCGTGCCGCCGGCGATCGATATTTCCACGTCGGGATTCTGCGCGAATGCCGCGGCCACGTTCAGATTGTTGGTGATCACCCGCAGATCCCCGCGATGGGAGAGCGCCTGCGCGACATATTCGGGCGTCGTGCCAAGTCCGATCATGAGCGAGGCTCCGTCGGGAATGAACCGCGCGGTCGCAAGCGCGATGCGCCGCTTGGCCTCGGCATTCAATCCCTGCCTGCTGCCATAGGCGAGATTCTGGTTCTGGACGGGCAGGCTGACACCGCCATGGATCCGGCGAAGCAGCCCCTGGTCGCACAGCGCATTCACGACGCGGCGAATGGTCTGCTGGGTGACGTCGAAGCGGGTCGCAAGATGTTCAATCGAGGCGAAGCCTTCGCCTCGCACGATCTCGAGAATGTGGGCCTGACGTTCGGTGGGGGTGTTGAGCATTGGCTCTCCGTGCCACCTAAAGTATCATTCGAAGATGATTGGAGCAAATTTCTATTTCATATGGTGTCATACTATGTTCATATGAACACAATAATCGCTACGCAGGTGAGTTTGGCGTGGCCAGAGGGGGGAGACGGATGGATCGGTCGGCATGTCGTGACCGACCTGGCACTGCTCCGCGTCAGCGGGGCCCGTCGCGTTTGCGCGGCGATGCCTTGCGCAGATCACCGCGATCGAAGGCGAACCGGCCATGTCGGCGATCACGCTGAGCCACGTCTCCAAGCACTGGGGGCCGATGCGCGCCGTCGACGACGTCAGCCTGACGGCCGATGAGGGCTCGCTGCTGGTGCTTCTCGGCCCCTCGGGGTGCGGGAAATCGACGACGTTGCGGCTGATCGCGGGCCTCGAGGAGACGGATGCCGGCACCATCACGATCGGTGGCGTCGACGTGACCCATCTCAATCCCGCGCAGCGAAAGATCTCGATGGTCTTTCAGTCCTACGCGCTGTTTCCCCATTTGAGCGTTGCCGAGAACATCGTGTTCGGCCTGCGCGTGCGGGGCGTGTCGCGCGCCGAGCGCGACGCGCGGCTGAAGCGCGTCGCCGACATCGTCGACCTCGGCCATCTGCTCGAACGAAAGCCGTCGCAATTGTCCGGCGGCCAGCGCCAGCGTGTGGCGCTGGGGCGTGCCATCATCGCGGAAGCACGGGTCTGCCTGATGGACGAGCCGCTCTCGAACCTCGATGCCAAGCTGCGCCACGAGATGCGGACCGAGATTCGCGCGCTGCAGCAGCGCCTCGGCATGACCATGGTCTACGTCACCCACGACCAGACCGAAGCCATGACCATGGCCGACCGTGTCGTGCTGATGCGCGACGGCCGCATCGAGCAGAACGGTGCGCCGGAGGAGCTCTACAATCGTCCCGCCACGGCGTTCACGGCACGGTTCATCGGCACGCCGCCGATGAACCTCCTGCGCCAGGGCGACCGGCTCATCGGCGTCAGGCCCGAGCACATCCGCATCGTATCGGGCGGCGATCACGTCGTTCGCGTCAAGGCCGTCGAGCATCTCGGCGCCGACAGCATCGTGCTGTGCGAGTTCGATGGGCAGCCCATCTCGGTGCGGCTCGACGGTTTTAGCAAGGTTTCGCCTGGCGATAACCTCCCCATTGCCTGGGACGCGGATCACGAACACCGGTTCGATCCCGCCTCGGAAGCCCGCTTGGACAACATCGTCAAGGAAGACCGGCTGGCGGCATCGGGCCAATGATGGCGGCGACAGCACGGTCGGAAGAGATAACGAAGGAGACCAAAATGTTTGCGCGACGAACAGTGTTGATGGCGGCCGCATTCACGGCGCTTTCCGTTGCTGCGGCCCGTCCGGCGGCAGCGGTGGATCTGACCATGTACTATCCGGTCGCGGTCGGCGGCCCCGTCACCAAGATCATCGACGACATGGTCGCGCGTTTCGAGAAGGATAATTCCGACATCAAGGTGACGGCGGTCTATGCCGGCAACTATACGGACACCATGACCAAGGCGATGACGGCGATGAAGGGCGGCCAGCCGCCGCAACTGTCGGTGCTGCTGTCGACCGACGTCTTCACGCTGATGGACGAGAACGCCATCGTGCCGTTCGACAGTCTCGTCAGCGACACGGCGTGGTTCAAGGATTTCTATCCGGCCTTCATGGCCAACGGCCAGATCGACGGCAAGACCTGGAGCATCCCGTTCCAGCGCTCGACCATCGTGCTGTACTGGAACAAGGAGGCCTTCAAGGAGGCCGGCCTCGATCCGGAGAAGGCGCCGGCGTCCTGGGACGAAATGACCGAGATGTCGAAGAAGCTGATCAAGAAGGACGGCTCCGGCAACACCACGCGCTGGGGCGTCGAGATCCCCACGACCGGCTACGGCTATTGGATGCTGCAGGCGCTGGCGATCCAGAACGGCCAGAAGATGATGAACGAGGCCGGCACCGAGGTCTATTTCACCGCGCCGAAGACGGTCGCCGCGCTCGATTACTGGGTCGACCTGTCGCGCAAGCACAACGTCATGCCGACGGGCAGCATCGACTGGGCGACGCTCCGCACCGACTTCCTCGAAGGCAAGACGGCGATGATGTGGCACACCACCGGTAACCTCACGGCGGTCAAGGACGCCGCAAAATTCCCGTTCGGTGTCGCCATGCTTCCGGCCAAGGAGCGACGGGGCTCGCCGACCGGCGGCGGCAGCTTCTACATCTTCAAGAACGCCTCGCCCGAGCAGCAGAAGGCCGCCGTCAAGTTCATCCAGTGGATGACGGCGCCGGAGCGCGCGGCGGAGTGGAGCATGAAGACCGGCTACGTCGCCGTGTCGCCGGCCGCCTACAAGACCAAGGCGATGAAGGATTACGCCAAGGGCTTTCCGGCGGCGACCGTTGCCCGCGATCAGCTGGAATATGCGGTGCCGGAGCTCTCCGTTCATGACAACGGCCGCATCTACAAGTTCGTGAACGACGCCGTGCAGGCCGCAGTCACCGGCTCGCAGAAGCCGCAGGAGGCCCTTGCCGCCGCGCAGGCGCAGTCCGACCGCGTGCTGCGCGCCTCGAAGTAGAGGAAGCGGCGGAATGGCGGTTCGCCGCCATCCCGCCGCCTGAAGCATGACCGACGCCGCCGTCTCACCGCCCGTTGCCGAACGCCGCGCCGGATCGCAGGCGTGGTGGAATGCCGTGAACGCGTGGTTGCTGTTGTTGCCGGCGGCGGTGCTGCTCGTCGCCTTCACCCATTGGCCGATCCTGGCGACGATCCGGCATTCGTTGTTCATCACCAGGCGGAACGGCACCGAGGTCTTCGTCGGCCTCGACAGCTATCAGGCGATGGCGGCCGATCCGATCTTCTGGAAAGCGCTGATCAACAATTTCTGGTTCGCGCTCGGCACCATCCCGACCTCGATCGCGCTTGCGCTGCTCATGGCGATCTGGGTCAACCGCAACATGCGCGGCCGCGGCTTTCTGCGCCTCGCCTACTTCACCCCGACCGTGCTGCCGATGATCGCGGTCGCCAATATCTGGCTGTTCTTCTACACGCCGGATTACGGGGCGCTCGACCAGCTGCGCAGCCTGTTTGGTCTCGGCGGCTGGAACTGGCTCGGCGATCCCTCCACGGTGATGGGCTGCCTGATCGTGATGGTGATCTGGAAGGAAGCCGGCTTCTTCATGATCTTCTACCTCGCCGCGCTCCAGCAGCTCTCGCCGGATCTCGACGAGGCCGCCTCCATCGAGGGCGCGAGCCGCTGGTACATTTTCCGGCGGATCACGTTCCCGCTGCTGATGCCGACCACGCTGTTCGTGGCGATCAACGCGGTGATCAACTCCTTCAAGCTCGTCGACCACCTCGTCATCATGACCAAGGGCGGCCCGAACAACGCCAGCACGCTGCTGCTCTATTACATCTACGAAGTCGCCTTCACGTTCCAGGATTCGTCCTACGCGGCGACCCTGACAGTGGTGCTGCTGATCCTGCTGAGCGCCGTCGCACTGATCAAGTTCGGCTATCTCGATCGCAGGATCCACTATCAATGAGAGGCCGGACCCATCCCGTCGAGGCGGTCGCCGCCTGGCTCTTGGCGCTGGTCTGGCTGGCGCCACTGGCCTATGCGTTCTGGAGCGCGCTGCATCCGGCGGCCTATGCCACCTCGTTCAGCCTGTCCGCGCCTTTCACGCTGGAGAATTTTGCCCGCGCCTGGAAGCAGGCGCCGTTCGCCCGCTACTATCTCAACACGATCGTGCTCGTGACGCTGGTTCTGGCCGGCCAGCTCATCCTGTCGACGCTCGCGGCCTATGCCTTTGCGCGCTTCAGGTTCAGGGGCAGCGGCATCGCCTTTGCGCTGGTTCTGCTGCAATTGATGATCATGCCCGACGTGCTGATCGTCGAGAACTATCGCGCGATCGCAAAACTCGGCCTGCTCGACACCATCCCGGCCATCGCCCTGCCTTATCTCGCCAGCGCCTTCGGCATCTTCCTGTTGCGCCAGACCTTCAAGAGCGTGCCTCAGGAGCTGGTCGAAGCTGCGCGGGTCGAAGGGGCAGGGCCGCTCGGAATTCTGTGGTGGGTCTACGTGCCGCTGGCGCGCCCGACCTACATCGCCTTCGGCCTCGTCTCGGTGAGCTACCACTGGAATAATTTTCTGTGGCCGCTGATCGTCACCAATTCGGTGGAGGCGCGCCCGCTGACCGTCGGCCTCGCGGTGTTCGGCGCGCCCGAGACCGGCGTCGACTGGTCGGTCATCACGGCGGCAACGGTGATGACCATGGCGCCGCTCCTGATCGCATTCCTGCTGTTCCAGCGGCAGTTCGTTCAATCCTTCATGCGTGCAGGCATTCGGTGATGCGTCTCCTGACCTGGAACATCCAGTGCGGCAAGGGCTGCGACGGCGTGACCGATCTCGCGAGAATCGTGAGGATCGCCACGGAGACCTGCGATGCGGACGTCTTTTGTTTCCAGGAGGTGAGTGCAAATTTCTCGAGGCACGACGGGGGAGGTGACCAGAGCGCAGAACTTGCCGCGCTGCTGCCGGGCTATTTCCCGGTGTTCCGGCCGGCGATCGAAACGGTCGACCAGGCGGGCGGGCTGCACCGGTTCGGCAACATGACCCTGACGCGTCTGCCGGTCGTGCAGATCAACAATCACATCCTGCCATGGCCGGGTGCGGGCGCCGGGCGCAGCATGCGGCGCCATGCGCTGGAGGTGACGGTCAAAACCTCGTTCGGCGCGGTGCGCACGGTCAATACGCATCTTGAATATTACTCAGTCGCTCAGCGTGACGCGCAGATCGCGCGGCTGTTGGACTTGCAACAGGATGCATCAACCAGTCCCAAGCTGCCGACCAGGCAACCCGACGAACCCTATGAAAGTCAGACCGTCGCGGGGTCGAGCCTCATGTGCGGTGACTTCAATTTTGATGTCAGCGATCCCCAGCACGCGTTGATCGATCGCTCCGGCCGGCCCGGCCTTAATTATCGCGACGCCTGGACCGTCGTTCATGCCGGGTTGAAGCGGTCACCCACTTGCGGCATTTATGATCATGTGCAGTGGACCGAAGGCCCCGATTGCCGCGACTTCATCTTTGCATCGGAGGATCTCCTCGGCCGGATCACGCGCATCGAGGTCAACGGCAAGACCGACGCGTCCGATCATCAGCCAGTGTTCGTTGAGCTCAGCTGAGGGTGAGGCAACTTCTGTGGCATCCCGCGCGCTAGCCGAGCAGCGATACGGCCATGCCGGCGATGCAGAGTGCCATCGCCACGGTCGCGATCCAGCCCAGCCAGTAGACCGGTCCCCGGATCACGAGATCGCCCATCACGGATTTGCGGCGGACCAGCAGCATCATGACCGTCATGATCGGTGCCGCCAGCACCCCGTTGATCACGGCGCTCCAGTACAGCGCCTTGATCGGGTCGAGGGCGGTGAAGTTGAGGGCGACACCGAGCGCGACGGAGAGCGCAAGCACACTGTAGAAGGCGACGGCCTCCTTCGGCTTGCGCGACAGTCCGACGGGCCATTTTCGCCCCTCGCCGATCGCATAGGCGGTTGAGCCGGCCAGCACCGGGACCGCGAGCAGACCCGTCCCGATGATGCCGAGCGCGAAGACCAATTCGGCCAGCGCGCCCGCGACGGGCCTCAAGGCTTCCGCCGCCTGGGCGGACGACTCGATGTCGGTCTTGCCGGACGCGTGCAACGTGGCCGCCGTCGTCATGATGATCGCGACGGCAATGACGTTGGAGACAGCCATTCCGACGAGGGTATCGATCCGGATACGCTTGTTCTCCTCGTCCTCCTTGTGCGGTTCACGCTTGAGCGGCTTCTTGTCGGGATCGATCCGCTGCTCCTCCGCTTCCTGGGACGATTGCCAGATGAACAGATAGGGCGAGATCGTCGTCCCGAGGATCGCAACAAGCGTCGTCAGGAACGCGCCGTTCCATTGCACCTTCGGAACAAGAAGGCCCTTCAACGCCTCATCCCATGGCACTTTGGCGAGGAAGAGCGCAATGACATAGGCGAAGAGCACCAGCGTCAGCCATTTCAGGATCGACACGTAGCGGTCGTATTTGAAGAAGATCTGCGCAATCACGGAAACCGCGCCGAAGACCACGACATAGAGCGTTCCCGGACCGCCGATCAGGAGCTTGAGTGCATCGCCCATCGCTCCCAGATCGGCGGCGACATTGATGGTGTTTGCAACGAAGAGGAGGACGATGAGGGACCAGATCACGGGAGCAGGATAGTTGCGGCAGACATTGCCGGCGATGCCGTGGCCGGTCACCCGGCCGATGCGGCCCGAGATCTCCTGGATCGCCGCCATCAGGGGGTAGGTGATCAGCATGGTCCAGCCGATGCCGAATCCAAGCTGGGCGCCCGCCTGACTGTAGGTCCCGATTCCGGAAGGATCGTCGTCGGAGGCGCCGGTGATGAGGCCTGGCCCGAGGCGCTGCAGGAAGCCGCCCTCATCCTGGTTCTCGGTCGACGTCCTATCCGCTTTCCTCCTCGTCGCCACCTTGTCCTCCCTTTCCGGTTCCATCAGCTGCGATCAGGAACCGACAACGTCCTCACAGGCCTGTTGGTTCGGTCAGTGTTCCCTTTTGTACCGAGGTCGCGGGGCTCGCTTCGGGCGGTCGGGTTGTCACCTCAGGCAAAACCTGCATCATGCCGGGATGGCCGGACCCCGTCACACGCGTCGCTGGGTGATTCTGCTCTCCGCGTTGGTCCTGTGCGGCAGTGCCGTCGCGCAGGAAGACAAGAAGACCGACGACCTCAAGCCTGCGGATCCCGACACGGGCGAAAGCACCGTGCAGGAGACCACGCTGGGATTGCTGCCGAACCCGTTCGAGAAGCAGGGCGTCAAGTTTGCCGTCACCTATATCGGGGAGGTCCTGGCCAATCCGTCCGGCGGCGCGAAGCAGGGCGCCGTCTACGAAGACCGAACGAACTTCGCCGTCGATGTCGATTTCGAAAAGCTGGTCGGCCTGAAGCAGGTGACCTTCCATGCCAACGTCTTCCAGATCGACGGCGGCGGACTCTCGCGCGGTGCGCTGCTCAACTTCATGGATGTCAGCGGCATCGAGGCGCTGCCGACGACCCGCCTCTACGAGGTCTGGTTCGAGAGAAAGTGGGGCGAGAAGATCGCTCTGAGGGCAGGGCAGCTCGCCGCCGATACGGAATTCATGACCTCGAAATACACCGACGTCTTCACCAACGCCTCGCTCGGCTGGCCGGCGGGCCTGTCACTCAATCTGCCCAGCGGCGGACCGTCGCCGCCGCTTGCGACCATGGGTGCACGACTGCGGGCCGACGCGACCGATAATCTGTCGCTGCTGGCGGCCGTGTTTGACGGCAACGCGGCCGGCCCGGGCACCAACGACCCGCAGCTCCGCAATCGCTATGGCGTCAATTTCCGTGTGAACGATCCACCGCTGTTGCTCTACGAGGCACAATTCCAGTGGCACACAAAGAAGGGGGATCCCGGCCTCGCCGGGAAGCTCAAACTGGGCGGCTTTCGGCACCTCGGCAGTTTCGCGGACCAGCGCTTCGATTCGCTCGGCCTTTCCCTTGCGGACCCCGCCGGTTCGGGCACAGCGGCAAGCCGATCGGGTGATTACGGTCTCTACGCCGTGTTCGAACAGAAGCTCTACCGTGTCGGCCACGACGATGATCGCGGAATCGGCGTGTTCGCGCGCGCATCCTACAGCCCGCCCGATCGCAATCTGATCGATATCTATGCCGACGGTGGCCTCGAATTCATTGGATTGTCGGACGCGCGCCCGCACGACAAGTTCGGCATCGCGGCCGCCTACGCCCACGTGTCGCCTCGCGCCCAGGCCCTTGATCGCGACTTTCAGTCGATCTACGGCCCGAACTGGCCGCTGCGAACTTCCGAACAGCTCCTGACCGCCGTGTATCAGTACGAGGTGCGGGCGGGCCTGACGCTCCAGCCCAACCTCCAGTTCATCCGTCATCCCGGCGGCGGCGCGACGGACCCGCTGGGAGCGTCACCCGGCAAGCATCTCGGGAATGCCACCGTCGTCGGACTGCGCTCGGTCGTGAAGTTCTGAAGGTTGCGGTCATCAGGAGCCGCGGCACGAAAGTCGGGCGCGCTGCGCTGCTGGTGAGGGCGACACTCACCTGCCCCAAAGGCCAATACACGCACACATTGTAAACTGTTTGGATTGCCAGGCCTGCCGATCGATATCAGCGCGGGGACGCAGGCGCCGCCCTTGGCTCATATTCCAGCCCCCAGCGCCCCGAGCCAAGGGCGGAACTGCATTGTGCCAATGTTGAACACGGACGAACGGTTCCGCCTGCACCTCAGGCCAATAGCGCGAACAGCTTGGTATGCTTGGATCGCCACCGCCTGCCGATCCGCCGATCGAGCAGGTGGTTCGTCCTCGGCCGTTCTACCCCATCCCAACCCCGGCCGAGGGCGGACCCCATGGGGCGAGCAAAAATTCCTGCGTGAATGCGAAACAGTGGCGCGCGGAGCTCCGAAAACATTTAGTTGCGTAGCAACCGCTCGCGCGTGAGTTAGATCAGAAACGATCGAGGTGCGCCTCTATCTTCGGACGATCCGCCGCAACCGCGTCTACAGAGACGGTCCCGGCCGTGCTAACAATGTCCTGCATGCTCGGGGGAAGCGACAAGCGCCTGTCCCCGGTGTTGTTTGGACAACCGATGAAATTGCCTTCAGGTCTCTCAGCGGTCATCGTTGCGATCTTGCTCTCGCTTGGCTCGGGACCGGTCCGCGCGCAACTGGCCGGTCATGGCGGGCCTGTCAAGACCATCGCCGTGTCCGGCGACGGCCGAAGCGTGCTCTCGGGCAGCTTCGACACCTCCGCCATCCTGTGGTCGCGAGAGAGCGAGTCGGCGCAGCAGGTGTTGCGCTTCCATTCGGATGCAGTGAATGCGGTTGCCTTTCTGATGGACGGCCGGATGGCGACGGCGGGCGCCGACGCGCGGATCGCGATCTGGACGCGGGGCCGCGAGCAGCCCGACAGGATCCTCGAGGGCCACCAGGGTCCGATCGTTTCGCTTGCCGTCTCTCCTGACGGCGGAAGCCTCGCATCGGCGTCCTGGGATCACACGGTTCGCGTCTGGTCGCTCGCCGATGGGACGCAGCAACTGCTCGAAGGGCACACGCAGAACGTCAACGGTGTTGCGTTCACGCCGGACGGGCGGCGCCTCGTCAGCGTCGGTTACGATCTCACCTTGAGGATCTGGCCTCTGCCGACGGGATCGCCGGCCGTGACCAATTTGCCGTCGCCGCTCAACGCAGTGTTGGTTGAAGCCGATGGCGAGATCGAAACCGGGGCTGCGGACGGCAAGGTACGCACGCTGAATTCCGCTGGTGCGGCGACCGGCGAGGTGCAGGCTGGACAGACGCCGATCGTGGCGCTGGCCGCGACCGCAGATGGCGCGCTGCTGGCCGCCGCGGGCATCGGTGGCACCATCGCGATCATCGATCGCAAGGCGCGCAACGTGCTCCGCACGATCGTCGGGCCCGGGCTGCCGGTCTGGTCGGCCGCCTTCCTGCCGGACAATGAAACCTTGCTGACGGGCGGCGCCGACGGCAAAGTCCGGCGCTGGAATGCACGGACCGGCGAGCCGCTCGGATCGCACCTGCTCGGGACGCCTGCCGATCCGCTGGCGGCCTATGCCGGCGACCGGGGCGCCGAAGTGTTTCGGGCCTGCGTTGCCTGCCACACCCTGTCGGAGAAGGAATTGCCGCGCGCCGGCCCCACGCTTGCCGGATTGTACGGAAGGAAGATCGCCTCGCTGCCCGGCTACCGGTTTTCCGAGCCGCTCAGAAAGCTGGATATCGTCTGGACTCCCGAGACTGTCGCCAGATTGTTCGAGGTAGGGCCGAATGCCTATACGCCCGGCACCAAGATGCCGGAGCAGCGCATCGGATCGGCCGATGATCGCAAGGCGCTGACGGATTTCATCGCCCGCGTCGCATCGCGATGAGCGGGGGCAAGCGCGGTGGCGCGGTCAGGCCATGTTCACGTGAACATCAACGAAAAGAGAGGTGTGAAGCGGCTCACAGCGGGAACAGCGGGCATCGCACTACTTGGGTGCACCGATATGCGCAGAACCAATGGAGGTTCGCATGAAGCGCCTGATGCTCCCGGGACTGATTTGCGCCGCCGTCATCGCGTTTGCAGCCGGCGTCATGCAATTGCACTCCCGCCCCATTGGCGGCTCGGTGGCGGGAACACAATCGTCGCAGGTGGCCCGCGCCACGAGCGATCTTCCGGTCGAGGATTTTGACGATCGCTCGCTCGTCTTCCCGAGGGAGACGCGCAAATAGCGCAATCGGAATTGACGCTCAGCGCGACGTCCAGCGATCTCAGATCGAATCCCAATTGTCCATCGGAAGCTCCTTCATGTCCGGATGGGCTTTGAGGATCTGGATGACGTCGATGGTGGGATGTTCCTTGAGCGCCTGCGCGACGCAGCCATTGACGTATTTCCGGCGCGAGAGCCAGGCGATCTTCTTGCCCTTGGCTTCCGCCTTGCAGGCGACGATCGCCTGCTTGACGGCGACCTTCTGCGCCTTGGTCAATGGCGGCGCTGCGGCTTCGGCCGCGCTGGCGGCGAATGCGACCGAGATCAGGCATGTCGACACGAGAGTAATGAAACGAGACATGGTGATGCTTCCCTGGTTTCCGACCCTGCAAAATTATCCGTTATTGTCCTTGCCGTCGCGCCAGCGCAGATAATCATCCGTGGTCCGTGGCGGCGTCCGTTCGGGCACGTCCTTGAACGGATTGAATTGCTGCTCGCTCATGACGATGACGCGGCAGTCGGCGCACATCCTCAGCGCCTCGATCCGCTTGTCGCCAGCCGGATACATCCAGTGCCGGCCCTCCAGCTTGGCGGCGATGCGCTCGATCGTGCTCTTGACGCCGAAGGCCGTGCCGCAGCGGATGCAGAGCGCGGGCTCCTCTTCCTTGATGATCGCCGCCGGCGCGCGCGCCGCGCGAAAGTCGATCTGCGGCTTGAGCGTGATGACTTTTTCCGGACAGGTGCTCTGGCACAGGCCGCATTGCACGCAGGCATCCTCGATGAATTTCAGCACCGGCCGGTCCGGATCGTCGCGCAGCGCGCCGGTCGGGCAGACCGAGACACAGGAGAGGCACAGGGTGCAGCCGGCTGTGTCCACGCTGACCGCGCCGATCGGTGCGCCCTGCGGCAAGGCGATCACGTCGACCGGCGTCGGTGCGAGGCGATGCAGCTCGCCGAGGGCGAAACGCAGGAGATCGCGCCGCTTGCCGACGGTCCTGAAGGTCGCCGGTGTCGCGACCGCAGCGAGCGTGCCGATGCCGGCCAAGAGGTCGCCGAGCGCATCAGGATCGTCGGTCTCGACGGTGGCGACACGGCGGCCGTCAAATCCGAGTCCGCCAAGGATTGCCTCCGCCATGGTGATCGTCTGCGACAGCCCGGTCACGTCATGGCGCGGCTTCGCGCGCAGCAGGAAGCGCACGGCTGATGCGCCATAGGCGAAGGCGCCGACGATCGCCTCCAGCCCGACCTGTGTCAGCTCGTTGACGGCGAAAGGCAGCACGTTCGCCGGCAAGCCGTCGCCATGCCGCGCCAGCGCATCGATCAGCGGCGTGCCGTGCGGGCCGTCATGGAACAGCAGCACCGGGTTCGTGCCGCCGGCCTCATGGTAGGCGAGCAGCATGGCGCGGAGTTTTTGCAGCTGCGAGTCCGCAGGCGGTAGCGCATAGGAGGCCGCGCCGGTCGGGCAGGCGGCTGCGCACTGGCCGCAGCCCGCGCAGATATTGGGATCAATCGCGACATGATCGCCGTCAGGCGTGATCGCGCCGGTCGGACAGAGATCGAGGCAGCGGTGGCATCCGGTGCGCTTCGAGCGGGAATGCGCGCAGAGATCAGGCGCAAGGTCCACATATCTCGGCTTGTCAAAACTGCCGACGAGGTCGCGCGCCGCCAGCACCGCCCGCAACACCGCGGCCGGATCGTTCGGGTCGGCGCGGAGATAGCCGTCTCGTAGATCGTGCGCGGGAAACAGCGGCATCCCGCCCGATAGGTCGAGCACGATATCGCAGCGCGACGTTACGCCGCTCCTCGGCGGATCGAGCAGGAAGCGATCGCGCGAGGAAGGGCGGGGCCGCGCATAATCGTCGATCGAGAGCTCGAACGCGCCGAAATGTCCCTTGGCGGCGCGGATCGTGCCTTTCACGATCGGGAAGACCGTCGCTCCTTGCGGCACGGTGTCGCTAAGCTGCTTCAGCATGACCGTGACGTCGAGATGATCGGCGAGCAGCCGGCCGGCCTCGATCGCGGCCTCGTCGCGCCCATAGATCAGGATCACGCCGTCGCTCGACAGGGAGACGAGCGGAAAGTCCGGCGCCGGAATCGTCGCGGCCGCAAGCAGGGCCGCCATTTTCGGACCCGCGCGCGCGCCCTCGCGCGACCAGCCGGCCGTCTCGCGGATGTTGACGTAGCTGATTGCTTCAAGCCGTTCGCCGGCCTCGTCCGAGAATTGCGCGGCCTGCTGCGTGCAGGCGACCGTCAGCGGACCCTCGGCGGCCGCTGCATTGCGGAAGTGATCGAGCTCGGGACCGCAGAGATGGCGAAAGCTCCTGATCTCGCTGTTCGGGCATCCGCGCCGGATCGCGGCCACGTCGAGACGCATCGTGTCTTCGCACGAGCAGATCAAGACGGTCTTCGATGGCTCTGCCAGGTTAACCCCTCCGCCATTCCGGTGCCGACGACGGACTCGCGCCGGCCCCTTGCCTCGTATAGACATTATCGACCCGGGAAGAAAAGGAAAGCGGAGGACGGCCTGCCGTCGACCCCCATCAGCCACGTTCCCCCGGCGGATCCGATCCGCCTGCCACCGCCGTTCACCCTGGTGAGGCTGCGCGAGAGTGGTGATGCCTTTGCCCATGCATGCCGCATTGCACCGGAGAGTGGCGCAGGCACGCTCGTCTATGTCGGCCGCTTCGATCTGGCGGAGTTCGCCGTGGTGCTTGAGCCCGCCGAGCCGCTGCGCGGTGCGCGGCGCGCATTCTATGCCGGCATGGTCGCGCTCACGGATGCGCTTCGCGCCTATGCGCCGCCGAGCAAGCCGATCACGATTTCCTGGCCGGATGCGATCAGGATCGACGGGGGGCTGGTCGGCGGCGGACGGCTGGGGTGGCCGCTCGACGTCGACGAGGACGCGCCGCCGCCATGGCTGGTGTTCGGCGCCATGATCCGGACGGTTGCCATGAACGAGGACGAGCCGGGCGTTCATCCGCTTGCCTCGGCGCTCGACCAGGAAGGGTTTGGCGAGGCCGGCGCGGAGCAGGTGACGGAGAGCTTTGCCCGGCACCTGATGCTGACGTTCGACGGCTGGCAGGCCGACGGGTTTGACGCTGTCGCGCGCGAATACCTCTCCCGCATGCCGCGCGAACGGCAGATCGTCCGGCGCATCGACGATCGCGGCGATCTCCTTTCGCGTCGCGTCGGGACCGACACGGTCGAGCGTGGCGATCTCGTGCAGGCGCTCGCAACGCCCTCCTGGTTCGATCCGTCCATCGGAGGGCCCCGGCTGTGAAGCTCCTGCGGACCATCGCGCTCGATCCTTCCGACACCTTTGTGTTCGACGTTGCGGCCGAGCCGGGCGAATGGGCGGTCTCCGGCGCGTTCCGCTTCTGGGATCGCGACGGCACCAAGCTCGAGGGCAAGGAGCGCGCGGCGTTTCGCGGCGGGTTCCTCGGCGTGCAATCCTGGGGCTGGTCCACCCTCGCGCAGATCGTGCCGGCGACGGCGGCCGACTACCAGGAACTGGTCGACCTCCTTGCCCGGCAACTCGTCGACCGCTTCGGCGCGCCCGATATCGCCGCCGCCCGGCTGGCTGCGGAGGAGGAGGTCGCCTTTGCCCAGTCGCTCTGCACCCATCCGGTGTCCTCGCTGATCGCGGTCCACCGCGTCGCGCAGGATGGCGAGGTCCGCGAATCCTTCCGCCGGCTGCAATTGCGGGAAGGCCAGGGGCACGGCAAGGCGTTCTCGTTCATGGAGGTGGCTGACGACACCGCGCCGGACGACAGCCTCAAGCTTGTGGATCTGGGCCGGGGGCCAGGCGTGCGATGAACGATTTCTGGATCGCCTGCGGCCATCATCTGCTCGATCGCGACGAGGGCGGCGGCCTCTGCGTCACCGACGACTTCCTCAAGGCCTATTTTGCCCGTCCCGAGCTGATGCCGCCGGATGACGCCTGCCCGGTCGAGCGCCGGCTGCATCGCGAATTGCTCGCCGATCCGCGTCAGCCGGTCGGTGCGGACGAACTCGCCTCCATTGCTGACGCCGATGCCCGCGAGAACTGGCAGTTCGTGCTGGCGTTTCGCGACCTGCTGCTGCGGCATCCGACGCTCGAAGCGGCCTATCTGGCATCGGTCCGTGCCAGTGCCAACGATCTGCCGCCGCTGTTCGTCAACCAGCTCGTGCACGTCATCCTGCGCAACGCGCTCGACGGCTGCGACGACCCGTTCGTGCTGCGCGCGGCCGAGCTGTTCTTCCGGACCCAGCGGATCCTGCCGCATGAGCAGGCCCTGCTGCTCGGCGACGAGGAGATCGTCGGCGGACTGACCCCGACCCCGGTGCTGTCGCTGATGTCGATGCTGGGTGCGACCACCGATGCGGTGGTCGACGTGTTGAGCGCGGAGAATGCCGGGGCCTACTGGCAGCGCAGCGACCAGTTCGACATGGCCTTCGACCTGACGGCAGATGGCAGCGGGCCGGCGGCGCTGGCGCAGGTGATGGCGCGCTGGATATCCCATCTGCTCGGCATCGACGTCGCCATCGCGCCGCTGCGCGCGCTGCAGGAGGCAAAACTCACCTGGTATGTCGGGCTCGACGCCGATTCTACCCGGCTCGGCGACCGTCTCTGGCACGGCCAGGAACTCGACGCCCCCAGCGCCGATCGCGTGCTTGCGCTGTTCCGCCTCAGCTTTGCCGATTCGACCCTTGCCCTCGACGACGTGGAGGACGAGCCGGTCTATCTTATCCTGTCGATGACGGCGGATCAGAAGCTGCGCATGAAGCCGCAGAATCTGCTCACCGGCCTGCCGGTGAAGCGTCTGGAGATGGTGACGTGAGCCCCGCGGCGCTGCCATTGCTGTCCATCCCGGTCGGTGTCGTGGTCGAACGGCGCAAGGCGAGCTCGCCATGGATCGATTTCGTCTGGCGCGGCATCGCCGTGCTGCCGGACGAGCCGGCCACGACGCCCTGGACCGTGCTCCGCGAGCAGGACGGCACGACCCTGTTCTACGCGGGCCGCGCCACCGTCGATCTCTATCCGTCGGAGACAGCGCGCTATCGCGACAACCTTGCCTCGGGCAATCCGAGCATCTGGACCGTGCTCTCGCCCGCGGAAGGCAGTTGGCCTTACGCCGTGACGGCGGTGACTGCCGATCCCGCGGAAGGCGAGGGGTTCACCGAGGCCGCGGACAATCTCGTCGAGGCGGTACCGATGCCGGACGTGCTGCGCGAGGCGATTGAAAGCTTCGTCGCCGAGCATCATGTCGAACGGGAATTCGTCAAGCGCAAGCGGCGCCGCGCCGACCCGGAGGCGCTGGCGCGGCGCGAACGTGAAGGTGGACAGGAATGAGCGAGGAGGAGTTCCTTGCACGTTGGTCCCGCCGCAAGCGCGAGCAAGCGGAGGCGGCGAAGCCTGCCGAGGCAAAGCCCGCGCCGCCGCCGACCGAGGCTCGAGAGGACCAGAGCGAGATTGACCTCTCGAGCCTGCCGTCGATCGACGAGATCAATGCGGCGACCGACATCACCGCGTTCCTGCGCAAGGGTATTCCACAGGACTTGAGCCGTGCGGCCCTTCGCCGCGCCTGGGCTGCCGATCCCGCCATTCGCGACTTCGTCGGGCTTGCGGAGAACGCATGGGATTTCAACGACCCGACCGCGATGCCGGGCTTCGGACCGCTGGATTGCACCTCGGAGGAACTGGCCGCGCTGGTCGATCGCATCGTGGGCGGCGTGCGCGAGGTGGCGGAGGCATTGCCCGGGCCGCTCGTTGAAGTCGCGGATTCTTCGGCGGAATTGCATCAGGCCGACACGCCAAGTGAATCCGAAGCCGATGAACGGTCGCCTCCGCCGGAGCTTCAGATCGCGCCTGCTGCAGTGCAACCGCCGGTGGCTGTGAGGCCCGGGGATTTTGCCGAGCCGGCCCGGCCCCGCACCCACGGTGGTGCACTGCCTCGCTGACCAGCCCCGACCAAAGGTTATAGCCCAAGGCTATGGGCAGGCGATTGACCGTCCGCGGAACCGGGACTACGCTTCACATACTGCTTTGTAACCAAAAGCAATAATCAAGCAGACGGGTCTCGGGTGGGAGGTCCAGGTGCGGGATGACGGTCTAGATCGCGCGATCGACGCCGCGGGCGGCGTCGCCGAGCTTGCGCGCAAAATAGGCATTAGCCAGCCGTCGGTCTCGAACTGGACCAAGGTGCCCGCACAACGGGTGATTGCAGTCGAAACCGCGACCGGCGTATCCCGGAACGATCTGCGGCCCGATCTCTACAGCGAACAAGGCGCCTCGTCAGAACCGGTCGATCCCGTCGATGCGGCGCGCGCGCAGGAATATGCGCTGCTCGCAACACTGCTGTCCGCACCGCCACCCCGGCGACTGCTCGACCAGCTTGTTGCACTGACCGGTGATGCGACGCCGCTCGGGCGGGCGCATGCTGCGCTGGCCGACGCGGCCGCGAGTGCCGTTCCGGCGAGGGTCGAGCGCGAATATTTCGATCTGTTCGTCGGGCTCGGCCGCGGCGAATTGCTGCCCTATGCCTCCTACTATCTCACCGGCTTCCTCAACGAACGGCCGCTGTCGCGCCTGCGCGCGGACATGAATGCGCTCGGCATCGAGCGGGTGGCCACCAATTCCGAGCCCGAGGATCACGCCGCCATCATCTGCGAGATCATGTCGGGCCTTGCCGACGGCAGCCTCGACGCATCGCCCGCGGCTCAGCGCGCCTTCTTCGACAAGCATGTGTCGCCCTGGATGGGGCGGCTGTTCGCCGACATGGAGAGCTCCGACAACGCCCGCTTCTATCGGACAGTCGGCGCGCTCGGCCGTAGCTTCATCGAGATCGAGACGGAAGCCTTCACATTCGCCAACTGACCGGCGCGCGCCGGTCCGGGAGAGATGCGATGAGTGACGAGACGAAAGCCAAGGTCGGACGCCGCGATTTCCTGCGCAAGGTCGGCATCGGCACGGTCGGCGCCGGAGCGACGCTCGCGACACCGCTGGTCGGACCAGTGCAGGCCGACAGCGAGAACGACGATGAGAAGCGAAAGGCGCGCTACAAGGAAAGCGACCATGTGAAGACGTTCTACCGCGTCAATCGCTATCCGGCTTGAGAGGGAGGCTGCCCGTGCTTATCAAGCGAACACATCAGCGTTCCGATCGCCGCGGCTCCGTCGCCGAGTCCCTCGCAGGCCAGGCCGGAGGTCTCGATCGCCGCAGCTTCCTGCGCAGGTCCGGCCTTGCCGGCGGCGCGCTTGCGGCCCTCAGCACCCTGCCGGTCGGCAGCGTACGCAAGGCGCAAGCCGCGGCTGCCGGTCCGCTCGCGGCCGGTGCGATCGTCAAGAAGAGCATCTGCACCCATTGCGCCGTCGGCTGCACGGTCACGGCGGAGGTGCTGAACGGCGTCTGGGTCGGTCAGGAGCCGAGCTGGGATTCTCCCATCAATCGCGGCTCGCATTGCGCCAAGGGCGCCTCGGTGCGCGAGCTCGTGCACAGCGACCGCCGGCTGCGCTACCCGATGAAGCTCGTCAACGGCCAGTGGACCCGCGTGTCCTGGGACACCGCCGTCAACGAGATCGGCGACAAGCTGATGCAGGTGCGCGAGAAGTCGGGCAGCGACTCCGTCTACTGGCTCGGCTCGGCCAAGATGACGAACGAGGGCTCCTACCTGTTCCGCAAGTTCGGCGCGTTCTGGGGCACCAACAACACCGACCACCAGGCCCGCATCTGCCACTCCACCACCGTCACCGGCGTCGCCAATACCTGGGGCTATGGCGCCATGACGAACAGCATCAACGACATGCGCAATTCCAAGACGATGCTGTTCATCGGCAGCAACGCGGCGGAAGCACATCCCGTCAGCATGCAGCATCTCTTGGAGTCCAAGGAGCTCAACAAGGCGAACTTCATCGTGTTCGATCCGCGGCTGACGCGCACCGCGGCGCATGCCACCGAATATGTCCGCATCAGGCCCGGCACCGACATTCCCGTGCTCTACGGCATGATGTGGCACATCCTGAAGAATGGCTGGGAGGACAAGGATTTCATCGCCCAGCGCGTCTACGGCTTCGACGACCTGCGCAAGGAGGTCGAGAAGTGGAATCCGCAGGAGACCGAGCGCGTCACCGGCGTGCCGGCCGCGCAACTCGAGCGCGTCGCCAAGATGTTCGCGACCGTCAAGCCCGCGACCATCATCTGGTGCATGGGCCAGACCCAGCACACGGTCGGCACCGCCAACGTGCGGGCAAGCTGCATCGCGCTCTTGATGACCGGCAATGTCGGCAGGTCCGGCGGCGGCGCCAACATCCTGCGCGGCCATGACAACGTGCAGGGCGCGACCGACGTCGGCCTCGATATCGTGACGCTGCCGTTCTATTACGGCCTGGCGGAAGGCGCCTGGAAGCACTGGTCGCGGGTCTGGGAGGTCGACTACGACTATCTGGTCTCGCGCTTCGACGACAAGAAGCAGATGGAGACCCCAGGCATCCCGCTGACGCGGTGGTTCGATGCCGCGCTGCTGCCGAAGGCCGACGTCGCGCAGAAGGACAACGTCAAGGCGGTGTTCGTGCAGGGCCACGCCAGCAACAGCATCACGCGCATTCCGGAATCGCTGAAGGGCCTGAACGCGCTGGAACTGCTCGTCATCGCCGACCCGCATCCGACCACCTGGGCTGCGCTGTCGGTGGAAGCGGGACGCAAGGACGGCGTCTACATCCTGCCCGTCGCCACGCAGTTCGAATGCACGGGCTCGCGCGTCGCCTCCAACCGCTCGATGCAGTGGGGCGAGCAGATCGTCAAGCCGATCTTCGAATCCAAGGACGACCTCGAAATCATCTATTTGATGGCGAAAAAATTCGGCTTCGCCGACAAGATGTTCAAGAACATCAAGGTCGAGAACAATCTGCCGGTCGCCGAGGACGTGCTGCGCGAGATCAACCGCGGAAGCTGGTCGACCGGCTATTGCGGCCAGTCGCCGGAGCGCATCAAGGCGCACATGAAGAACCAGGGCAAGTTCGACCTGGTGACGATGCGCGCGCCGAAGGACGATCCGGAAGTCGGCGGCGATTATTACGGCCTGCCGTGGCCGTGCTGGGGCTCGCCGGAGGTGAAGCATCCCGGATCGCCGCTGCTCTACAACACCAACCTGCCCGTGATGGATGGCGGCGGCGCGTTCCGTCCGCGCTTCGGCATCGAGCGCGAGGAGAAGCTCGCCGACGGCACCACGCGCAAGGTGAGCCTGCTGGCCGACAAGTCCTTCCCCAAGGGCTCGGAAATCGAGGACGGCTATCCCGAGTTCACGCTGGCGAGCCTGAAGAAGCTCGGCTGGGACGGCGACCTGACCGAGGCCGAGATGGCTACGATCAAGCGCGTCAACGCCGCCAATCCGGACGCGGTGTCCTGGTCGCTCGACCTGTCCGGCGGCATCCAGCGCGTGGCACTGAAGCACGGCTGCGTGCCGTTCGGCAACGGCAAGGCCCGCATGAACGCCTTCGGCCTGCCGGATCCCATCCCCGTGCATCGCGAGCCGATCTATACGCCGCGCGTCGACCTCGTCGAAAAATACCCGACGCTGCCCGACGCAAAACAGTTCCGCCTGCCCAATATCGGTTTCTCCGTGCAAAAGGCGGCGGTGGAGAAGGGGATCGCAAAGCAGTTCCCGCTGATCCTGTCCTCGGGCCGTCTCGTCGAGTACGAGGGCGGCGGCGAGGAGACGCGCACCAATCCCTGGCTCGCCGAGTTGCAGCAGGACATGTTCATCGAGATCAGCCCGGCCGATGCCGCCGATCGCGGCATCAAGGACGGCGGCTGGGTCTGGGTGAGCGGCGCCGAGAACAATTCGCGCGCCAGGATGAAGGCGCTGGTCACCGAGCGCGTCGGCAAGGGCGTGGCGTGGATGCCGTTCCACTTCGGCGGCTGGTTCGGCGGCGCAGACCTGCGCAAGAACTATCCCGCGGGCACCGACCCGATCGTGCTCGGCGAGAGCGCCAACACCATCACGAGCTACGGCTACGACCCGGCGACGGGCATGCAGGAGCCGAAGGTCACGCTTTGTCAGATCGTCGCGGCTTGAGGGAGCAACGAACATGGCTCGAATGAAGTTTCTCTGCGACGCTGACCGCTGCATCGAGTGCAACGCCTGCGTCACGGCGTGCAAGAACGAGCACGAGGTGCCCTGGGGCATCAACCGGCGCCGCGTCGTCACCATCAATGACGGCAAGCCCGGCGAGCGCTCGATCTCAATGGCCTGCATGCACTGCACCGACGCGCCCTGCGCGGCGGTGTGCCCGGTGAACTGCTTCTACACCACGGCGGATGCCGTGGTGCTGCATTCCAAGGACCTCTGCATCGGCTGCGGATACTGCTTCTACGCCTGCCCGTTCGGCGCCCCGCAATATCCCAAGGTCGGCAATTTCGGCTCGCGCGGCAAGATGGACAAGTGCACCTTCTGCGCCGGCGGCCCCGAGGCCGACGGCAGCAAGGAAGAATACGAGAAATATGGTGCGAACCGCCTCGCCGAGGGCAAGCTGCCGCTCTGCGCCGAGATGTGCTCGACCAAGTCGCTGCTTGCCGGCGACGGCGAGATCATCGCCCAGATCTATAAGGAGCGCGTGACCAGGCGCGGTTACGGCTCCGGTGCGTGGGGCTGGAAGACCGCCTATCGCGAGTCGATCGAGTCCTGATCACCATGACCTAACGGGCGCGACGGGACGAAGGGGAGGAGACCATGGTGTCGTTGTTCAGGCTGATGCGTTTGGCCGTCGGTGGCCTGGCCTTTCTCTTGCTGGTCTCGATGCTACCTGCTCCGGCGAACGCGCAGCAGGTCAATCCGACTGCAAGCGCGGTCAAGGAGCAGCAGCTTCTTCAGGAGCTCAACCGAATCCAGGGGCGCATCAGCATTCCCGATCAGCGCGCGGGCGTGCTGGAGCAGCCGGCGGGCCGCGACTGGCGGGAGTTCAGGAACGTCACGCTGCGCTGGATCGGCGGCATCGCCATCGTCGGCATGATTGCCGCCATCGTGATCTTCTACTTGACCCGCGGGATGGTCCGGATCGAAAGCGGGCGCTCCGGGCGCACGATCGTTCGCTTCAACGCCTATGAGCGCTTCGTCCACTGGATGACGGCGACATGTTTCGTCATCCTGGCGCTGTCGGGCCTGAACATCACGTTTGGCCGGTCGCTGCTGCTGCCTCTGATCGGCTTCGAGGCGTTCTCCCATTGGTCGCAACTGGCCAAATTTGCGCACATCTATCTGAGCTTCCCGTTCACGCTCGGCGTCGTCCTGATCTTCCTGATGTGGATTGCCGGAAATATTCCGAACAAGGTCGATGTCGAGTGGGTCAAGCGCGGCGGAGGGCTGTTCAACAATGATCATCCGCCGGCCTACCGGTTCAATGCGGGCCAGAAGATGATCTACTGGATCGTCGTCATCGGCGGAGGTCTGGTCGCGGCCACGGGGTACCTGTTGATGTTTCCGTTCTACCTGAGCGGAATCGAAGGGATGCAGCTCGCGCAGATCGTCCACTCCATCGTGGCGGTCCTGTTCGTGGCGGCGATGCTGGGGCACATCTACATCGGCAGCATCGGCATGGAAGGCGCGTTCGAGGCCATGGGCACGGGGACCGTGGATGTCAACTGGTCCAAGCAGCACCACGCCCTCTGGTTCCAGCAACAGAATGCGCCGACCGATAGCGCCGAGCCGAAATCGGCCGCTCAGCCGGCCGAATAGGGCGCGCTAAGGCATGATCCGGAAAAGCGCGAAGCGGTTTTCCCTCGCGACAAACGCGGAACGCGTTTGCGCGGAGATCATGCGCACGCGCCTTAGAGCCGCACGCCCGTCGTCGCAAAAGCCTGTTGCACAGGTTCTTGCACCTGGTTGAGGATGACAATTGCAGCCGCGGCAATCACAATCGCCGCGGCGCAGGCGAGCAGGAAGGCCTTCATCGCACCTCTCCAATCGAATTTGCCCGTCAAGACTATACAGCTTGCGGGTCATGGACAACATGCGCCGGGCGGTAGGCTTCGCGCGCGTCCACGGCGCCTGAACCGGAGAAGATCGAATGCCAGCGACCAAGCAACCGGCCACCATGAAGGGGCCCGCGATTTTTCTGGCGCAGTTCATCGGGAACGCGCCGCCGTTCAACAGCTTCGATGCCATTTGCGGCTGGGCGGCAGGGCTTGGCTACAAGGGCGTTCAGGTGCCGACCTCCGATCCGCGCCTGATCGACCTCGACAAGGCCGCCACCTCGCAAGGTTATTGCGATGAAATCGCGGGCGTCGCCGCACAGCACGGGCTCGCGATCACGGAATTGTCCACCCATCTGCAGGGACAGCTCGTTGCCGTCAATCCGGCCTACGACGAGGCTTTCGATGCGTTCGCACCGCCGGCGGTGCGGGGCAGGCCGAAGGAACGCCAGAGCTGGGCGGTGGACCAGATGATGAAGGCGGCGCAGGCCTCGCGCCGGCTTGGCCTCAGCGCCAGCGTCAGCTTCACCGGCGCGCTGGCCTGGCCGTTCCTGTATCCCTGGCCGCAGCGGCCGCCGGGCCTGATCGAGACCGCGTTCGACGAGCTCGCGCGCCGCTGGCGTCCGATCCTCGATGCCTATGAGGAGGCGGGCGTCGACCTTTGCTACGAGATCCATCCGGGCGAGGACGTCTGCGACGGCATCACCTTCGAGATGTTCCTTGAACGCACCGGCAATCACCCGCGCTGCGCGATCAATTATGATCCCTCGCACTTCGTTCTGCAGCAACTGGACTATCTGGCCTTTATCGACATCTATGCCGAACGCATTCGCGCCTTCCACGTCAAGGACGCCGAGTTCAATCCGACCGGCCGGCAGGGCGTGTATTCGGGCTTCCAGGCCTGGATCGACCGCGCCGGTCGCTTTCGCTCGCTCGGCGACGGGCAGGTCGACTTCAAGGCGATCTTCTCGAAAATGGCGGCGATCGGATTCGACCGCTGGGCGGTGCTGGAATGGGAATGTTGCCTGAAGAACGCCGAGGACGGCGCACGCGAAGGCGCGGCCTTCATTCGCGACCACATCATCCGCGTCACCGACCGCGCCTTTGACGATTTCGCCGGCGGCGCCAGCGACGCGACGCGGGTCCGGCGGGCGCTGGGCCTCGCCTGAGCGCAATCGAGGGATATGCACATGGCAGAGCCACGCATTCGACTGGGAATGGTCGGCGGCGGAGAGGACGCCTTCATCGGCGCGGTCCATCGCATCGCCGCGCGCCTCGACGACCGCTATGAACTGGTTGCCGGTGCGTTGTCCGCGTCGCCCGAAAGGGCGATGCGTTCGGCGGCTGCGCTCGGGCTGCCTACTGACCGATCCTATCCGGACTTCCGGACCATGGCGCGGAGCGAAGCCGCGCGCGCCGATGGCATCGAGGCGGTTGCGATCGTCACGCCGAACCACATGCACGCACCCGTCGCCGAAGCGTTCCTCGAGACCGGCGTTCATATCATCTGCGACAAGCCGCTGACGACGAGTCTCGGCGAGGCGCGCCGTCTGCGCGACAAGGCGCGTGCCACGGCGGTGATCTTCGCCGTCACCTATAATTATTCCGGCTATCCGCTGGTGCGACACGCCCGCGCCATGGTGCAGGCCGGCGAGCTCGGCGCAATCCGCGTCGTTCAGGTGGAATACCCGCAGGACTGGCTGTCGCAGCCGCTGGAAGCCACCGGCCAGAAGCAGGCTGACTGGCGCACCGATCCGGCGCGGTCGGGCGCCGGAGGCTGCGTTGGCGACATCGGCACCCACGCCTGGCAGCTCGTGCATTTCGTCACCGGAATGGTGCCCGAACAGATCCTTGCGGAGGCAACCAGCTTCGTGCCCGGGCGCCGCGTCGACGACAACGTCCAGATCCTGCTACGGTACGGCAATGGCGCGCGCGGCGCCCTGTGGGCGAGCCAGGTCGCACCGGGAAACGACAACGGGCTGCGTCTGAGGGTCTTCGGCGAAAAGGGTGGCCTCGACTGGCGCCAGGAAGAGCCGAACGTTCTGACCTGGTCGCCGCTCGGAGACGCGCCCCGCATGATCCGCCGCGGCACAGCCGCCATGAACGCCGCCGGCCAGCGCGTCAATCGCATTCCAGCCGGTCATCCCGAGGGTTACCTCG
Organism: Bradyrhizobium diazoefficiens; assembly: GCF_018131015.1. Classification (GTDB taxonomy): domain Bacteria; phylum Pseudomonadota; class Alphaproteobacteria; order Rhizobiales; family Xanthobacteraceae; genus Bradyrhizobium; species Bradyrhizobium diazoefficiens_B. Next base: position 155,822 of record NZ_JAFCJJ010000011.1, on the reverse strand, counting down.
AAGCGTTCGCGACGATCTATTCGGAAGTTGCAGCGGCCATCATCGCGCGGCGCTCCGGCTCCGCGGCTGCGCCAGCGCTGACCTACCCGACGATCGAGGACGGTTTTGCGGGCGTTGCGATGGTGGAGGCAGCGCTTCGCTCGAGCCGCGCGGGCGGGATCTGGGTGCCGCTCGAAGCTTGAGCGGATGTGCGGGCCAACGACGCACAGGCCGCGCGGATGCCCGCGAGAAAACGGTCGACCTCGAGCCGCAGCGTGTCGGCCTGGCCGCGGAGTTCGTCGGCCGACGTCAGGACGTGATTGGCGGCCCTGTCGGTGTCGGTCGCCGCATGGTTGACGCCGGTAATGTTGCTGGAGACCTGCTCGGTGCCGCGCGCGGCCTGCTGGACGTTGCGCGCGATCTCCTGCGTGGCCGCGCCCTGCTGTTCGATCGCAGCCGCGATGGCGGAGGCGATTTCCGAGACCTTGTCGATCGTCCCGACGATCTCTTTGATCGCGACCACGGCGTCCTGCGTCGCGTTCTGCATGCCGGTGATCTGCGCGCCGATCTCGCTGGTCGCCTTGGCGGTCTGCGAGGCGAGTTGCTTGACCTCCTGCGCCACGACGGCAAAACCCCGTCCGGCATCGCCGGCCCGGGCCGCCTCGATGGTGGCATTGAGCGCGAGCAGGTTGGTCTGCTCCGCGATCGTCGTGATCAGGTTGACGACGTCGCCGATGCGGGTCGCGGCCTGCGAGAGATGGCTGATGCGCTCGTCGGTCTTGCGGGCCTGATCCACGGCAGTGCCGGCGATCCGGGCCGAGTCCTGGACCTGGCGGCCGATCTCGCTGACCGAGGTCGCCATTTCCTCGGCCGCAGCGGCGACCGCCTCCACATTGCCGGACGCCTGCTCGGCGGCGGTGGTCACGCGCGCCGTCTGTTCGCTCGCCTGCGCGGCGGTCGCCGACATGCTCTCGGAGGTCGAGCGCATGTCGGTGGCGGCAGAGGCGAGATTGTCCAGTGCCGAGCCCACGCTGCCTTCGAAGGATGTAATGTGGCGCTCGATCGCGGCCTGCCGTTCTTCCTTCCGGGCCTGCTCAACCTTCTGCTCGCGCTGGAGCCGGTCGGCATCGACCATGCCATCCCTGAAGATCGCGACGGCCTGCGCCATTTCCCCGATCTCGTCGCGGCGGCCGGTGGCCGGAATATCGGCCGCCAGATCGCCGCCCGCGAGGCGCTTCATCGCGGACGTCATTCCCGCGATCGGGCTTGCGACCGCGCGGTTCATGTAGAGCGCGATCAGGGCGCTCAAGCCGAGACTGAATGCGATCGCCGCCAGCGCCGAATAGAGCATGATGGTGAAGCGCGTGCTGGCCGAATCGCGGGTGGCTTCGGCGCGCTTGATCTCGTTGTCCAGGATGGTGTTCATCAGCTGCTGGACGGTCGCGAAGCGCTTGACGCCGACGCCGAGGAGGGTGTCCTCCGCGTCGTTGAACGACTGCGCCTTGAGATCGGTCATCGCCGGCTTGATCGCCTTGTTGATCAACAGTTGCCGGTTCGACGACCATTCGCCGAACAGCTTCTTCTCGTCGTCTCCGACGACATGCCGGGCATAGTCCGCGGACAGGCGCTCGACTTCCGCGAGGTTCGCGTTGACCTGGTCGATGTATTTCTGGACGTTCTGCGGACTCGGCCGCGAGATCAGCGCAATCGCCAATTGCTCGATGCTGCCGCGGGTCAGATCGTTGATGCGCGCAAGCTCGCTGACCGGCACCAGGCGGTCGTGGTAAACCTCGGCGAGATCGTCGTTCGACAGGCTCATGCCGCGCAGGCCGATGACCGCGACGACGCCCTGCGCGAGCGCCAGGATGACGAACGCCAAGAGCAACCGCGTCCCGATATTAAACCTGCTCATGCCCGCACCATTCCCGTCATTGCTGCGCGATCAGGGCGGCAACGTTGCGGTTGCCGCCCTGAAATCAAGATACGACCGTGATTGGCCTGCCGCTATTCGGCGGTGCCGATCGGCATGTTCTTCGATTTCCAGTCCGGAAAACCTTCCCGATACCAGAGGATGTTGGTGTAGCCGGCCTTGATCGAGACGCTGGAGGCCTTGAAGCTCTTCCAGCATTCGGGGCCGTTGCAGTAGATCACGATGGCCGCGGCCTTGTCGGCCGGCAGCTTGGCGAAGTTGAACTCGTCCTGCGCGGAATCGAAGCTCGCCGACTTCTCGCTCTTTTCGCGATAGGGCACGCTGATCGCGCCCTTGATGTGGCCGTCCGCATATTCGGATGCAACGCGGGTGTCGACGACGACCGCACCGGCGGCCTGAGCCTTGGCAACGGCGGCGGCATCGACCGACTTGGCGCCGGTCAGCGTCGGTGGCGTGTCGCCGGCCTTCGCGGCACCGGTCAGAGCAGCCGACACAAGAACCGCACAGGCCACGAGCGGGATAATCCCAGGACGCATTGCATCCTCCCATTGAGTTTGAGCATGCCGGTCAATTGAGAAGGACCGGCTGTGCCCAGCCTCGCGCTGGCGCCTTAATTTTTGATAATTTCGCGGTTCCGTAAATCTACGCAATGCAGTGCAGCATGGAGAAGCACGCATCCTGCGTGCTTCTCCTGTCGCGTGACGCGCCGTCCGGCCTCAGCTGCGATACCAGCTCGCCAGATTCCAGGTCGTCACGTCCCACCCCGAGAGGTCAGTCATCAGACTATTGACGCCGCCATTGACGATGTTGCGCGAGAGCAGGGGCACGAACACGTTGGCCTCGCAGAAGATCTCGTTGACCTTGACCAGCAGCGCGGCGCGCTTGACCGGATCGAGCTCGTTCTGCGCCGCCTTGTAGGCCTTGTCGGCTTCGGGATCGGACCAGCGCGAGACGTTGCGGCCGAGCCACTTGTTGTCCTTGTTGGCGATCTCCCAGGAGACGCACTGGTTCAGGAATCGCTCCGGATCGGGCTGCGGCTGCGTCGTGTTGTACATCTCCATGTCGGCATAGAGCTTCGAATAGGTGTCGGGGTTGCCGACATCGGACGAGAAGAACACCGACGCAACGACAGACTTGATCTCGATCTCGATGCCGGCCTTCTGGCAAGCCTGCTTGATGATGGCCTGCGTCTTCTGCCGTGGGGCGTTGATCGATGTCTGGTAGACGTATTTGAGCTTCTTGCCGTCCTTCTCGCGGATGCCGTCGGCGCCCACCTTCCATCCGGCATCGTCCAGGATCTTGTTCGCCTTGTCGATGTCGAACGCGTATTTCAGCTTGCTCGACTTGAACTGCACGGGCTGGTTGACGAAGCTCGCGGTGGCGACGCCGCCGCGGCCGTAGATGAACTTCTGGATCGAGTCGCGGTCGATCAAGAGGTTGAACGCCCGGCGAACGGCGGGATCGGACAGCGTCGGATGTTTGGTCTTGACACTGGATCGCTCGCCGTCGACCTCGGTCCACGGGTCGGTCGTGTTGAGGATGATGAACTCGACATTGCCGGAAACGGCGATATCGAGCTTGCCCTTACCGGCGGCCTCCATGCGCTTGAGGACCTCATCCTCGACCTGCAGGTTCCAGGCATAGTCGTATTCGCCGGTCTGCAGCACCGCGCGCGCTGCGGAGACGGCATCGCCGCCGCCCTTGATCTCGAGCGTGTCGAAATGCGGCTGGTTCTTGATGTGATAGTCCGGGTTGCGCTCGGCCAGGATCAGGTCGCCCGGCTTGAACTCGATGAACTTGTACGGACCGGTGCCGACCGGCTTCAGATTGCCGGGCGCATCGCGCGACTTCGAGCCGGCATAGTCGCCGAAATGATGTTTTGGCAGGATCTGGCCGACCGAGCCGACGAAAGGATCGGCCCAGAACGGGGTCGGCGCCCTGAAGATCACCTTGACGGTGTGATCGTCGATCTTCTCGACCTTGATGTCCTTGTAGGATCCGGTGGTGTAGGCCGCGGTCGCAAGATCCGCGGCGTAAGCCCAGGTGAAGACGACGTCGTCGGCGGTGAAGGGCTTGCCGTCATGCCACTTCACGCCCTGCTTCAGCTTCCAGGTCACGCTCATGCCGTCCGCCGCAAGGCCACCGTTGGCCTTGGTCGGGACCTCGGCGGCGAGGCAGGGAATCAGGTTGCCCTCCTTGTCCCAGCCGGCCAGCGGCTCGAAGAAGATGCGCGAGGCGATCTGGTCCTTGGTGCCGATCGCAAAATGCGGATTGAGCAGCGTTGGGGCCTGCCAGAGCAGGATCTTGAGCGGGCCGCCGCCGCCGGCCTTGGCCGGCTTGTAGGCAAGCGTGGCGTTGGCCATCGCCACGTCGTTCCAGCTCAGGATCTGGCTCGCGATCGGCGCGGTGATCCCGACCGCACCCAGTTTGAGGATGAACGCACGCCGCGACAGCGTGCCTTGCTTCACCTCGGCGACGGCCTTGCGGATGTCGTTCTCGTTCATCAGATGCCCCCCACTGCGCAATCACAAGGCCTTACCGGCAGCCCATCATGTTTCATCATGGGCAGTGCGGCAATGCCCGGCAAGGCGGAAAGCCCTGCGACGAAATGGTTAGGTCATTGGACGGAGGCACGGCGGCAAAACGCCGGCGGCCCCGCGGGATCCACGGAGCCGCCGCAGGTGGGGACACGGCCTTGTCTACGCCACGCTGGAAGCCTTCGCGTTGACGCCCTTGCGTAGCGCCACGGTGTTGAGCTTGGTGTTCGCGGCCTTCTCCTCGTTCAGATTGGTGGTGAGGAAGCGCACGATCTCGTCATGCCCGAGCTCCTCGGCCCAGGCGATCAGCGTGCCGTAGCGGCACATCTCGTAATGCTCGACGGCCTGCGCGTTGGCGACGATCGCGGCGTCCAGCACCGCCTTGTCCTCGATCTCGCCCGCGGTCTCGTCGGCCTCCTTGATGATGCCGTCGATCGCCGGGCACTGCGTTCCGCTGGCTTCCTTGCCGAGTTTCGCAAATGCCTTCTCCAGCCGCTCGACCTGCTTTTTGGTTTCTTCGAGATGGTTCTTCAGACCTGTCGCGAGATCCCGGTTGGTGGCCTTGTCGATCATCTTGGGCAGCGCCTTCAGGATCTGCTGCTCGGCGTAATAGATATCCTGCAGACCGTGCATCAGCAGGTCGTCCATCGATTTGATGTCCTTGGTGAACAGTCCCATGGCGTCCAATGTCCTCCTCTTCGCAATGTCTGAATGGAACGCCGGCAGGCGGCTGCAGTTCCTATTCACCGGATGCAGAGAGGAGGATCGACATGGCCGACGAACGCTTCGCCCATCTGCTCGGCCGGGCCGCCATGGAGGTCTGGGGCGACATGCCGCGCGACGTCCAGGAGGCGCTGTTCGAAACGGCGATGAAAGGCCATGATGAGGATCGCGAGGCGCTCGCGCGCCTGCTGCATGACCGTCATCCGCGTACGGCGCATCCCGCAAGGCCGGTCTGACCCATGACTGGCTCTGTCTCGATGATCGGATGCTGATCATGGAGCCGATGGAAGCCCTGTCCGTCGCCGAGATTCCCCGCGGGGCGGAGTGGCAGTACGAGCCGAAATGGGACGGATTTCGCTGCCTGCTGATCCGCGATAGCGATCGCGTTCGCATGCAGTCGAAGGGCGGCCGCGATCTCGTGCGCTATTTCCCGGAGGTCGCAGCCGCGGCATCGGCCATATCAGCGGAATCTTTCATCCTCGACGGCGAGCTGATCATCCACCTCGAGCAGGGCTACTCGTTCGACGCCCTGCTTCAGCGCATCCATCCCGCCGCCAGCCGCGTCAAGCGCCTTGCCGGCGAGACGCCGGCCAGCTTTGTCGCTTTCGACCTGCTGCGCTCGGTCGGCGCGGACCTCGCGGGGCTTCCGCTCGCGAAGCGCCGCCCCGCGCTCGAAAAATTCGCGCGGCGCCATTTTGGCGGCAATGGCGTGTTCGCGCTGTCGCCGGCGAGTCGCAATCGAGCCGAGGCGATCCGATGGCTGCAGCATGTGGAGGACGGTCACGACGGCGTCATCGCAAAGCGGCTCGACCTCGCCTATTGCGGCGGCACGCGGGACGGGATGCAGAAGATCAAGCTGCTGCGCTCCGCCGATTGCGTGGTCGGCGGCTTCCGCTATGCCGAGAAGAAGCAGGGCGGTCGCAAGGTGATCGGCTCGCTGCTGCTCGGACTGTACGACGGCGCCGGTCTTTTGCATCACGTCGGCTTCACCTCGGCGATCAAGACCTCCGACCGGTCCGGCCTGACCGAAAAATTCGAGAAGATCGCGAGCGAGAGCAGCTTTACCGGCAAGACGCCGGGCGGGCCGAGCCGGTGGTCGACGAGGCGATCGGCTGAGTGGCGGCCGGTGCGTCCCGTTCACGTCGTCGAGGTCAGCTACGACCATGTCTCCGGCGACCGGTTTCGTCATGGCACGAAGATCGTGCGCTGGCGCCCCGACAAGAAGCCCACGCAATGCCGGATGGATCAGCTTCGGCAGACATCGGTCAAGCGGGGCCGGGCCAGGCTCGCGAAGCCCGATCCACGTCAGCACACGGGTGCCGCAGGAACGTGAGGCGCGGGAGCAACGTTGGAACGACAGATAGCAAAGGGAGGAATCACATGCCGAAGCCGACGGACGACAGCATACGGGCCCGCGCGCATCAGCTCTGGGAATTGGCGGGCAGGCCGGAAGGGCGGGACGACGAGTTCTGGCACGAGGCCAAGCGCGAGCTCTCGGGCGACGGCGCCGTGAACGCAGAGGAATCCTCCGAGACCTTTACGGAATAGTGGAATGGCGGACGCCGGCTCCGCAGCAAGCCGGTCACAGCGAGGAAGGAGAAATGCCATGATTGGAAAGTCGATGCTTGTCGGGGCTGTTCTCGTGCTGAGCTCGACCGTCGCGATGGCGGGCCCTTGCAACACGGCCAATCGCGATGCCGGCTCCGGACCGGTGACGACGGGCAAGGCGAATGAGACGACAGGGATCGCTTCGTCGAATGCCAAGGAGCATCCGCCGACGTCGGCGATGAGCAAGGCGAGCGAGAACACCGCGACCTCCTCGCAGGACGCCCAGCGTCAGATGCAGGGTCAGGGAACGGCCGCCGATCAGCCCGGCAAGGCAGCCAGTACCGACGACAAGGGCTGCTGACGCAGCGCGCGCCGGTTGTTTCGATGAAGAGGCGTCCCCTCTCGGGGACGCCTTCGTATGAGTGATGGATCGCGATCAGTCGTCCTTGCCGAGATCCTGCGGCCTCGTCGGCAGTTCGGTTGTGCCGCCGTCTCCGTGCACGAGATCGCGGTCGTCGATCTTGTCAGCGTCCCGGATGATCGGCTGACCCGCTTCGCGCTCAGCGTCCTTCCGCGGCTTCGCCGCTCGTTGCGGTTTTTGCATCCTCGCACGCCGCTCAAGGCATCGGGCGCGGTGAGGCCCGGCGGTACCAGCGGTTCGAATGCGTCATCCAATCCGAGATGGGCGCACCATCGCGATGCCGCCCTCCGGCCGCAGCGCCGGCCCAGGCTGCGACGGCGCCGAACAGCAAGGCTGCGGCTGCGGAAAAGGCCAGGATGATGCTCGCCGCGCGCGCTCTCGAAATGGCGCTCTTTGCGTTGGCGATGGTGGCGTCGACCCGCTTTTCGGCGTCAGGCGCGCTCAGTCCGGTCAGGGCGGCGACCTCCTGAACGAGGTAGGTCCGATCGTCAGCAGGGACGCCGCTGTGGCTGGAGGACGTCATCAGGATGCGCCCGGCCTCGGCGCGTTCGGCGGTCAGGTCGACATTCGGCGGCCGGCGCGGCGTACGGAACAGGTGATCGAGCTCGTAGCTCAGAACGGATGGTTCGGACGACGACGGCGGCTGCATCGTCGAGACCGGCTTGCTTGCCGCCCATGCGACCACAGCGGCCAGGATGGCGCCGATCAGGACGGCGAGCGCCCAGGCGGCAATGCCGTGCAAGCCGTCGCGGGTGTCGGTGTCGTCCGCCAGGGCTTCGTGTGGCACCCGGAGGCGGCCTGCGAAGTAGCCTCCGCAACCAAAGCTGATCAGCGCCTGGAAGATCAGGTAGATACCCGACAACAGCCAAAGCGCGAACGATGCATCCCGCCATGTCGGCGCCGCCGAGGCGACGCCAAGCCCGAGCGCCGCTGCAAACGAGATCAGGATCAGGGAGAGTGCCGATGCCGCCAGGGCGCCGGCAATGACGGGCGTCCATTGGAGACTCCAAAACGGCGCCCGGCCCTGCTCGAGCACAGTCGATTCGTCGGCTGGGACGAGCGTTTCAATCGTGGTCATGGCGATTACCGCAGGCCGAACAGCGACAAGATGAACATGATGATCACGATCAAGCCAACGAGATAAACGATCCCATCCATGCGATGTCCTCCGAATTTGCGCGGTGACAATTCGGTCGCGTCGCGGGGGTTCCTAACCCGCCGGGCCGATGATGTTGTGATGGAACTTGCGCGCCGGTCACTTGCCCGTCAGGGGCGGACGACGACTCATTCGCGGCGCGGACGGCCGGCGTCGTCCCTGTCAATGAAAGGATGATCTGAGCAGGAGGCTCCACGTGGCTGCGCCGCGCAGAGCCTCGCGCTTCATGGTCGGAGAAGGCGGTGACGGCCGTCACCGCCGCCAGGCCGCCTCGTTCTTCTTTTCGTAGTCGCTGAAGGCTTTGACCAGTCCGGTCAAGACCTCGGCCGATGTCTCGAACATGGCCTTCAACTGTGGTTCGTCAACCTTGCCAATATCCTGCCGAAGGTGGTCGATCGTCTGCGAGAGACGCTTCTTCATGCTCTCGGTATGGTGGCGCGGATCCTTCTCGGTGTCGGACGACTGAGTCATATCAAGATCCCAAGGGTGGTGTCTGGACCGCAAGCGCTGACGCGATGCAATCGCTGTTGGCAAGACAACCGGTCCCAAGGGTATTGGTTGCTGAGGGACGCTACCCTTGAACGCAATGCAAAGGGCGGCAGCGCGTTGAAGGCCGGGTGGAACAGCTTCCGTCGAGATTTCTTTGCATCTGGTGACGCACAAAATCGTGACCGGTCGCTCGCCCAGCGGCTGCAGCGCACTTGGTGGGAGACGATGAGGGACAGCAAGTCGGAAGTCGCGGATATTCGCGATGCCATTCATCTCTGCATCGACATGCAGAACATCTTTGCACCCGATGGCCTCTGGGAAACGCCGTGGATGGAGCGGGTGCTGCCGACGATCGCCGAGATCGTGTCGCGCTACCAGGCCCGAACCGTGTTCTCGCGCTTCATCACGCCGCTGCACCCGGAGGACCGCCCTGGCCAGTGGCAGCCCTATTTCCGGCGCTGGAAGCATGCAACCCGCGAGCATCTCCCGCCGTCAGCCCTCGACCTGGTGCCAGCCCTGGCGCGCTACGTTCCGCCCTGCCGCATTATCGACAAGCCGGCCTATTCCGCTTTCAGCAATCCAGCGCTCGCGAGCCTTTTGATCGAGAAGGGGATCGGGACGGTGGTCGTGACTGGCGCGGAGACCGATGTCTGCGTTCTGTCGACAGTCCTGAGTGCCGTCGACCTCGGCTTCAGGGTCGTGATCGTCGAGGACGCGTTGTGCAGCTCGTCCGATGTCGGCCACGACGCGCTCATGACCATGTACCGCACGCGCTTCCACGGCCAGGTCGATCTGCTGACCGCCGAGGAGCTTGCGGAGTTCTGGCGGGAATAGCGCCGGAGGCTGCGGGGAAAGGAGCAATTTGCTGCCTCGGGCGTTCTTCCATGCAGGGTGAGGCAAGACATGGAAGCGCTCGAAGACTATCTCGACAGGAAGCATCAGGAACTCGAACTGCTGAATGCCGCATTGGCCAAGCCATCGAAGCTTCGTCGCCCGGGATCGGTCGTCGAGGCGATCAGACAAAAATTTCAGCTCGCCGCTGCGCTGAAAGCCGAGCACGCGCTTCACGAATGGACCCTCACCGAGACGGCCTGGACGTCCGCGCGCCCGCACGCCGGCCCCTTCGTCTTCGACTATGATTATCAACGCGCCGATCTTACGGTGAGCGGGCCCTCGTTCTACGACTTTGCGGGCGCGGACGATTCTCCGACGATCTACACCTCCTCCGGCATGGCGGCGATCTCCGCGTTGCTGCTTGCCTGCGTGCGGGTCCTGGGACCGGCGGAGCTGGTGCTGTGGCCGGGCTCTTACGGCGAGACGGTGGAGTTCGTCGACCGCCATGCCCGGGGTCTGCGGCGGCTGACACCGGACCATCCGCGGCTCGACTGTTTACCGGACTCCGGCCAGCGCAGGATTGTCCTGCTGGACTCCAGCACGCCGTTCGACACCTTTGCGGCGACACTGCGGGAGCAGGATCCCAGGCTCGATCTGGTGATTTTCGATACGACGTGCTTCTCGAACGGCTCGGGACGCATTCGGCGCGTCCTGAGCTGGGCGAGGCGGTGGAAGCTGCCGGTCGTGCTGGTTCGAAGCCATACCAAGCTGGATTCGCTGGGACTGGAATACGGCCGGATGGGATCCGCCGTGTTCATCGGCGACCGCTCGGTCGGCGAGCCGGGCGCGCGGATGCTGCAACGCCTCTTCGCCGAGATGCGCGACGCCGTCCGGCTGCTCGGAGGCGCAGCCTTGCCGGCGCATTTTCCGCCTTTTGTGGGCAGCAAGGCTTATCGTGTGCTGACCGGCCGGCGGATAGCCGCCATGCTTCGGAACGGCAGGCGGGCGGCGCGCTGCTTTGCCGACAGGCTCGGGCGCGCCTCCGGCGAGCTTCATTTCGCTCACGGCCTCTATGTGACGCTGCTGCCTCCCGAGCCGCTCGACGAGACCGGGGCCAAGCACGTCGCAGCGGAGCTGAGCGAGGACCTGACCCGGGCCGGGATGCTCCTGCGGCACGCCGGCAGTTTCGGCTTCGATTTCGGTGCAACGGAATGGGGGTATGATCAGCGCCGCGACCGGTATCTCCTCCGGATCGCAATTCCGGACCTTCCGACGGTGCTTTGGGACGACACCGCGCACGCCGTGGCAGATTGGTGGTTGGCCCGGTTCGTCCCCGGCTCGGTCGGGTCGCCCGCAGACCCCCGTCCTTTCGCACAATCCACGCCCGCGCTTGGATGACGGCTCCCAGGTCAGACCAGCCCCGAGGCTGGATCAGGAAAATCCTCCAAGAGATTCACCTATCCTAATGCGGAAGGCGTTCCGTCCGGCCCACACTCGCCACGAGCGAAGGGGCGAAGACGGAGATGGACCGCGTCGAACAGGCTTTCGTCGCCACGGCGATCACGGGATTCCTGGTCATGGTCGGGGCGATCGTTTGGATGACGCTGAGCTGACGCGCCGCACGATCGGCGCGGATCCTGCGAGGCCCGCCGTGCGATCGAACGCGCCAAACGCGGATCAGGTGTCTCCGGCCGCGACCAATCCGCTCAGGCCCCGGATCATGGCCTCGATATCGATCGGCTTCTCCCACAGCATCACGTCGTGAAATTCCGGCGCAATGCTGACCTTGTCGTAGCCGGTCGTGAACACGAACGGCACGTGACGGGCCCGGAGCAATTGCGCAATGGGGAAGACCATCTCGCTGCGAACGTTCACGTCCAGCACCGCGCCGTCGAGATTTTTGCCCCCGGTCAGCATGTGGAACACGTCGTCGATTTCGCCGACCGGACCGGCGACCTCTGCTCCGTGGGATCGCAGGGCACGGCTGATGTCATCGGCAAGGAAATACTCGTCCTCGACGACGAGGATACGTCGTCCCGACAACGCCGCAGGATCGGGCGATAGCTTGGGCGATGACGCCATTTTGTCTCCGGCGCAGATGCGGGCGGGGTAGGAACATACGTCCCCGGACCGCCTTGGTCCAAACGAAGCATTGAAAGGCGGGTTCCATGACCAACCGCGACATCATCGTGATCGGTGGTTCGGCGGGAGCGACCGGGCCCTTGAAGCAGATCCTGGCGCGGTTGGCGCCCGACCTGCCCGCCGCCATCTTTATCGTCCTTCATATTCCGGCGCAAAGCATTGGTATTCTGAAGACGGTGGCTGCGGCCGCCGGCAGACTCCCGGTGCACCAGGCCGAAGAAGGCATGGCATTCGAGCACGGCCACGTGTACCTCGCCGCCCCCGACCACCACCTTCTGCTGTCCGGGGACCACATCCAGCTTGGCCGCGGACCGCGCGAGAACATGGTCCGGCCGGCGATCGATCCGCTGTTCCGCTCCGCGGCCCTGCAATTACGGTCCCCGCGTGATCGGCCTTGTGCTGAGCGGGCTGTTGTCGGACGGCGCCGCCGGCCTTCAGGCGATCAAGCGCTGCGGCGGAATGGCGGTGGTCCAGGATCCGGCCGACGCCGTCGCGGCGGAGATGCCGCAGCGAGCCCTCGAGGCAACCGTAGCCGATCTCTGCGTTCCCGCCGCAAGGCTCGGCGACGTGCTGTCCGATCTCGCCCGCGAGGCGCCGGGTGCGGCGCTCCCCATCGCCCCCGATATCCGATTGGAGGTGGAAATCGCGGCCGGGGAAAGGATCGGTGCCCGTGCTCTGGCCGGCATCGCTGATCCGGCCGCGCTGACCTGCCCAAGCTGTGGTGGGGTGCTCTCCGAGGTGAAGGAGATTGGTCCCATGCGGTTTCGCTGCCAGGTCGGGCACGCCTACACCGCCGATGCTCTCGTCCAGCAAAAGGAGGGCCAGGTCGACGAAGCGCTGCGCGTGGCGCTGCGGATCATCGAGGAGCGCGCCGAGCTGGTGCAGCGCATGGCGGTGGACGGCCGGCGCAACGGCAGGCCTGCGGTTGCGGAAATGTACGAGCTGCGCGCCGCCGAATATCGGGAATATGCCGACATGATCCGACGCGTCGTGCTAGAGTCGTTCGATCCGACGATCGGCCGGCGAGAGGCTTGAGGCAGCGATGGCTATATCCCTTGCTGAGCGCACCGAGCAGCTCGAGGCGGAGCGGCGCCTGCTGGACAAGGCCGATTCGACATCAGGGAAGGTGGGCGGCGGATCCGCGACCAGGAAAACCTGATCCTGGAGCTCCAGGCGGGCGGGCACGATTCGCGGCTCGCGGAGAAGCTGGTCGAGGTCCTCAGAGACACCCTGGCGGAGTGGGAGCAGCGCCGCATCCTGATCGCCCAGCGGGTTGATTATCTCCAGCACGAAGTCGATTCGGTGCCGCCGGCCGCCGATTGACGCGCGCTCTGCTGCGCCGCCGAGAGACCGAAACCATTCTCGCCGTTAGGCTATTGGGCTATCCTGAATCTCTGTTATTGCAGGAACCTGGACTCTCGGCCCCGGATAACGAAAGCAGCGGCAGTCATGGACGAAGTCGGCGAGACGCAAGGAGATGACGAGCGTCAGGCCAAGGCTCCGTTGATCATCGGCGTGGGTGCCTCGGCCGGTGCGATCGACAGCATCGAGCGCTTCTTCGGCAAGCTGGCGCTGGGGGATGACCAGGCGGTCGTGCTCGTGCTGCAGAATCGCGAGGCGCTGGCCGACGAGCGGTTGCGCGCGCTGGTCCAGCGGGCGGACGGGGTCAGACTGTCGGAGATCAGCGACGGTGCCACCATCGACGGCGGGACGATCTATCTCAGCCCGGTCGCCATGATCACCACCCTCCAGGGTGGCCGTCTTGCAGTGCGAAAGGCGGAGCAGGGCCCGGGCGAGCGGGCGACCATCGACAGCTTTCTGGTGTCGCTCGCCGAAGATCGAGCCGAGCAGTCCATCGGCGTGCTGCTCAACGGCACCAATGGCGACGGCACGCTCGGCGCGGCCACGTTGAAGGATCATGGCGGCCTGGCGATCGCGGAGCGGACGGCCCATGACGATTCCGAGCATCTCGCCGACAGCAACCGGCCCGCCGCCATCGCCGACTATGTGCTGCCGCCCGAGCACATCCCGGAGCATATCCAGGTCTATGCCCGCCATCTGCGGCGCCTGGAGGAGAAGCAGGGTTTTGACGAGGTGCTGGCCGCCGCGGCGACGTCGCTGTCGCGCATCGCCGACATCCTGCGCACCAAGACCGGTAACGATTTCCACGGCTACAAGCAGAATACCTTCCTGCGTCGCGTGCAGCGGCGCATGCAGGTGCTGCAGATCGAGGAGATCGCCTCCTATGTCGATTTCCTGCGCAACGACAAGGACGAGCCGCACCTTCTGTTCAACGACCTCTTGATCGGCGTCACCGAATTCTTCCGCGACAAGCGCGAGTTCGAGGTGCTCGAGGCGCAGATCATCCCGAAGATCTTCGAAGGCAAGGGCGCCGGCCAGCAGGTTCGCGTCTGGGTGCTGGGCTGCGCCACGGGCGAGGAAGCCTATTCGATCGGCATCCTGCTGCGCGAGCACATGGCCACGCTCGATTCCGTGCCCCAGGTCCAGATCTTCGCCACCGACATCGACGGCCGCGCGCTCGCCACCGCCCGTGTCGGCCGCTATCGCACCAACATCGAGCAGGACATGTCGCCGGAGCGCCTGGCGCGCTGGTTCGTCCGCGAGGGCGATACGTATTGCGTGGTGAAGGAATTGCGGGAGATGTGCATCTTCTCCCAGCACAACGTGATCAAGGATGCGCCGTTCTCGAAGCTCGACCTGGTTTCCTGCCGCAACCTGCTGATCTACCTCAACGCGGAGCTGCAGAATCGCGTCATCCCGTTGTTCCATTTCGCGCTGCTGCCCGATCGCTACCTGTTTCTCGGCAACTCCGAAAACGTGACGCGCCACCCGAAGCTCTTCACTCCGGTCGATCGCCGCGCGCGGATCTTCAGGAAGCTCGAGACCGGCACGCGGCTGCCGCCGGAATTTCCGATCTCGACCGCGGCGGGGCGCACGCCGGTCGATCTGCCGGCGGTCCGCTCGTTCGCTCCGGACGTCGGCCTCGATCGCCGCGCCCAGCGTATCGCCGAACGCTATGCACCGGCCTACGTCATCACCGACGACAATTTCCAGGTCCTGCATTTTTCCGGTCGCACCGGGCGCTATATCGAGCCGACGGCCGGTGCGGCCTCGCTCGACCTGCTGCAGCTCGTGCATCGCGACCTGCGTCTGGAGTTGCGCAGCGTCATCGGCCGCGCGGCTGAAACCAACGAGCCCGCCCGTGCCGAGCAGGTCAAGCTCGGCGTCAACGGCCATCGCGTTCTCGTCGACATCACCGTCGAGCCGATCCAGGAGGGCACCGGCCAGCGCAATTTCGTCGTGCTGTTCAAGGACGGTCCGTCCCCTGCCGCGGACCCCCCCGACAGCAATCCCGGGAGGCTGGTGCGGACCGAGCATGTCGAGCGACTGGAGAACGATCTGCGGTCAACGCGCGAGCGTCTTCAGGCCATGATCGAGGAGCTCGAAAGCACCAACGAGGAGCTGAAATCCTCCAACGAGGCATACCAGTCGCTCAACGAGGAGCTGCAATGCGCCAACGAGGAGCTCGAGACCTCGCGGGAGGAGCTGCAGTCGGTCAACCAGGAGCTGACCACCGTCAATGGCGAGCTGGCGCATCGGGTCCAGGAGCTGACGCGCGCCCCCAGCGATCTGAAGAACTTCCTCGAAAGTACGCAGATCGCGACCGTGTTCCTCGACAACGATCTCAGGGTGATGAATTTCACGCCGGCCATCACCCAGATCCTGCATCTGGTCGAGACCGACGTCGGCCGCCCCATCGCGCATATCAAGGCGCGGATTCCGATCGACGAGCTCTACGACGCCGTGCGCCGCGTGCTGCGCACGCTGGCGAGCGCCGAGCGCGAGCTGACGGCGCCGGACAGCGCTACGCGTTACATCGTCCGCATCCTGCCCTACCGCAGCATCGACAATTTCATCGCCGGCGTGGTGATCACCTTCGTCGACGTGACTGCGATCACGCGCGCGGAGGAGCGGCAGCGGCTCTTGCTCGCCGAGCTTCAGCACCGCGTGCGCAACACCCTCGGCGTAGTGCGGTCGATCGCCCGCCGGTCCGCGGAATCGAGCGCGACGGTGGAGGAATACGCGGCGCATCTCGACGGCCGGCTCACCGCCTTTGCCCGGACGCAGGCCCTGGTCACGCGCGATCCGGAGGGCGGGGTCGATCTCGAATATCTCGTCGTCGAGGAGTTGCTCGCCTACAACGCCCGCGAGGGCGAGCAGATGCGGGTGTCCGGCCCCACGGTCCGTTTCCAGCCCAAGGCCGCGGAGACCTTTGCGCTCGCGGTCCACGAGCTTGCGACCAACGCGCTTAAATATGGCGCGCTCAGCAAGCCCTCCGGCCGCCTCGAAATCTCCTGGCGGATCGACGAGTCTGCCGATCCGCCGCAATTGCTGTTCGAATGGCGCGAGCGGGGCGGTCCCGTGGTGTCGCCGCCGCCGCGCCAGGGATTTGGAACGGAGCTGCTCGAGCGCACACTCGCCTTCGAGCTGAAGGGGCACACCACCATCTCGTTCAGTCCGTCGGGCCTTGCATGCCTGATCGCGATTCCCCTGAGCAAGCGAACCTTCCATACCCCGTCGGTGGAGGGATGATGCGCGTCCAGGGCAGCGAAGCCGGCCTTGCTCAAGCGGTCATTCGTCGCTTCAATATCTTGCGGCCGTTGTCCGTCGAAGCGATCGCCGCGCTCGAGCAGGCAATTCTTGAAGGCCTGTTTCGCGCCGGCGCCGGCGAGGACCTGACCGCCGAGGGCGAACCAGTCGACAGCGTGCGGCTGCTGCTCTCGGGCTGGCTCTTTCGCCACAAGACACTGGAGGACGGCCGGCGGCAGATCGTCAATTTCGTCTTACCGGGCGAAACCTGCGACGCCTACGCCTATCTTCTGAAGACACTCGATCACTCTGTCACGACAGCGACGTCCGTCGCCTACGCCGAGATCAAGCGAGCGCGCTTCGAGAAGCTCATTGCCAGCGATCGGTCGCTGGCGGAGGCGTTCATGTGCGAGACGTTGCTCGGCAGCGCAATCCAGCGCGAATGGGCGATCAACCTCGGACGGCGAGCGGCTCTGGAGAGGGTCGCTCATCTCTTCTGCGAGGTCTACGAGCGGTTGCGGCCGGTCGGCCTGGTCGACGGAAATTCCTGCAGCTTTCCCGTGACGCAGATGGATCTCGCCGACGCGACCGGACTTTCCGTCGTCCATCTCAACCGCACCATCCAGGAATTGCGGGCCTCAGGCCTGATCACCTTGCGGGAGAGGACGCTGACGATCAACGATCTCGACGCCCTGAAGAACGCGGCCCTGGTTTCGCCGAATTATCTGCAGGCCTACCGGCGCGATTGAAAACCGGCGCCGCTTGCCCGCCCGGTCGCGCTCACGCGCTTTCGATCGATTGTTCGTTTCTTGATGTTTCTGCAGGTCGGCGTGCATTCGATTAACCTATTGAAATGCCGGAACCCTGCATGCGTCCGAAGCTGCCGGAAGAGAGCCGCCCGACATGACCGGCGTGGCCGGCCGGTCCCATCCCCCGGGACGCGGCTTTCCGTAATCCGAAGCGATCGAAAGTGCCATGTCCGCCAAACGCAACCGCAGGAAACAGACCCAATCGCTCCAGGAGCGACTGATGTCATTCGCCGCGACCGCGCGCGAGCGTGCCCGCCTCATGCCACCGGGCAAGGAGCGCGAGTTGCTATTGCGACGCGCGAAACAGAACGAGATGGCCTCGAACCTCACCGACTGGCTGAGCGCGCCCGGTGTCCCACGGCGTGGAGGATGAGGATGCAGAACAGGAGGCATTACCGCGCCTTCCAGATCGAGCCCGACGGCCACGTTTTCGGTTGCATCAATCTCGTCTGCGGCGACGATGAGCAGGCCAGCCGCGAGGCTGCCGCGCTCGTGCTGCAGCATCGCATCGAGCTGTGGCGCCTGGACCGGCGGATCGCGCTGTTCGATCTGTCCTCTGGCGTCGAACAGGGCGTCCGCGACGGACCATAGGGCGGGGCGAGCTCAGGAACTGTCAGGAAAACCCCGGGTTGATCGGATCGCACCGATCTTCTCGAGGAGCAAGCATGACGGAACCGGACGTTCGCAAGGGGATGCCGCCGGTCAAGCTCTCGCGCGAGGAATTCGCAAGCCGCTACAGGGCCCAATTCGTCGATCCGGCCTTTGCCCCGCTCGCGGCGGAGCTTGATGCCATCCTCAGTGCGGCCTGGGACGCCTACAGCCACTCACGCAAGGCGCCGCACACGCGGAAAGCGGGCGCGGGCTTTGCCGATCCCGAATACGACATCGCCGTCGACTGGCTCGATGCTCGCGCGGCGATTCTCGAAGCACAGCGCCGGCATGACGATGCCGCGGCGGCTCCGCGCATCCTCATCGTCAACGGCTCGGCGCGCAGCGAGCACACCTGTCCCGGCGAGATGTCGAAGACCTGGCGCATGGTCAAGCTGGCCGAGACCGTTTTCGCCGGGATGGGATTTGCCGTCGATATCCTCGACCTCTCGCGCCTGGCGTCCGAGTTCGGCCGGAACATCCATCCCTGCAAATCCTGCGTGTCCAGCGCCATGCCGCTCTGCCACTGGCCTTGCAGCTGCTACCCGAACCACTCGCTCGGCCAGACCGGCGACTGGATGAACGAGATCTATCCGCTCTGGGTGGCGGCCCACGGCGTCCTGATCGTGACGCCGGTGAACTGGTATCATGCCCCGTCCGGGCTCAAGGCGATGATGGACCGCCTGGTCTGTGCCGATGGCGGCAATCCCGATCCCACGTCCACGCACGGCAAGAAGGCTGCTGAAGCCAAGGCGATCGAGCTGAAGGGCTGGTCCTATCCGCGGCATCTCGCCGGCCGCCATTTCGGCCTCGTCGTGCACGGCGATGCCGTCGGCGCGGAGGGCCTGCGCAGGGCGCTGTCGGACTGGCTCACCGACATGCACCTGATCTCGGCCGGCCGCTTCGGCGAGCTCGATGGCTATGTCGGCTACATGGAGCCCTATGCGACGTCGCACCGTGAGCTGGATGAAGACCGCGAATTTCAGCAGGAGGTGTTGAACGCGGCACGCGCCCTGGGCAATGCCGTCCTTCTGGCGCGAAGCGGGCGGTTGCAAGAGCCCGGAGCCGGGCTCGAGGACCCAAATCCAAAATGATGCGTTCAGTCGCGCCGGCAGCTTCGGACTAGAACGCATCAACGTCCATTCGCGAGTCCGATCGCAGCCTCGGCCGCGTTTGCGAGAATCTCCTCGGACAATTGCCTGTCACTGACCGCGCGCGACAATTGCAGCGCGCCGACCATGGTGGCGTAGATTGCGACGGCCCGGCGCCGCCGTTCCTCAGCCGAGCCTTCCGGCATCCGCGCCGCGATCAGCGCGATGATGCCGGAGATCTTTGCCGTGAAGGCGTCGCGGGTCGCCTTCGGATGCCGCGCGATCTCGGCTGCGAGCGCTGCGGTCGGGCAACCGCTCCCCGCGCGGTCGCGATGGCGTGGCGAGAGATAGTCACGGATCGAGGCCTCCAGCGCGACGCCGTTGGCGAGATTGTCCTTCTGCCGCTGCTCGCGCCGCTCAAGCTCGTCGAGCAGCACTGCGCGCACGAGCTCCTCCTTGGAGGAGAAATGCGTATAGAAGGCGCCGTTGGTGAGGCCCGCTTTGGACATGATGCCGGCAAGTCCGACCGCGGCGACGCCGCTCTCGCGGAACTGCGCCGAGGCGACGTCGAGAATGTGCCGCCGCGTCGCGTCCCGCTGCCCTTTCTCGTAGCGCGCCAATGAAGCCTCCTCGTGAGCACCCGGCCACAAGTTCGTGATGGCTATTGCATTACGATCATAATAATGGATTATGGATGTAATGCAATGGGGCCGATCGGCGTGCCCCGGGGGAGAACCCATGTCAGTTGAGGATGCCGTTGCGTCGGCGTCGCCCGCCACGCCGAGCCAGTCCCGCGCCAAGGCCCCGCACCGCGAAGCGGCGCCGGTCCCGACCGCGGCCGAGCAGCGGCGCGCTGCGCTCCTGGCCGCGCCCATTCTGTCCACGCTGCTCAGGCTTGCAGCACCGACAGTGACCGTGCTGGTGGCGCAGACCGCGGTCAACATCGCGGAAGCCTATTATGTCGGCCATCTCGGCACCGACGCGCTGGCCGGCGCCGCGCTGGTGTTTCCGATCTTCATGCTGATGACGATGATGTCGAATGGCGGGTTCGGGTCCGGCGTCTCCTCCTCGGTGGCCCGGGCGTACGGGGCCGGCCGTCGCGACGACGCCGATGCGGCGCTGTTCCACGCCATCGTGCTCGCGATCGTCGCAGGCGGCCTGTTTACACTCGGCGCGACGCTGGGTGGCCCGGCGCTCTACCGCGCGCTCGGCGGCCGCGAGGGCGCGCTCGCCGCGGCCACGACCTATTCCAACTATTTGTTCGCGGGCGCCATTCCGGTCTGGATCGTCAATCTCCAGGCGGCCGCGCTGCGCGGGTCGGGCAATGTGAAGGTGCCGGCGCTGGTGACGCTGGTCGGCGCGATCGTGACCATTCCCCTGTCGCCGCTGCTGATCTTCGGCTTCGGCCCGGTGCCGCGGCTCGGCATCGGCGGTGCCGGCATTGCCTTCGGCCTTTACTACGGCGCGGCGATGCTGTTCCTGCTGCGCTACATGTCTTCCGGCGCGTCGGGGCTGACCTTGCGCATCGTGCCGTTGCGCGCAAAAATCTTCGCCGACATGCTCAAGGTCGGCATCCCCACCGCGATCAACGCGGTGCTGACCAATCTTACCGTCATCCTGGTCACCGCCGCGGTCGGCCTGTTCGGCACCTCGGCGCTTGCCGGTTACGGCATCGCCTCGCGGCTCGACTACATCATGATCCCGCTGCTGTTCGGCCTCAGCACCGCGACGCTCACCATGGTCGGCGTCAATATGGGCGCGGGCCAGACGGCGCGGGCGCGCCGTATCGGCTGGACCAGCGGGCTCGCCGGCATGGTCATGACCGGCACGATCGGCATTCTGGTCGCGATCTTCCCGACCGCGTGGCTCCATCTGTTCAGCCATGATGCCGGTGTCGTCGGCGCAGGCATGACTTACCTGCGCATCGTCGCACCGGCCTATGCGGCGCTCGGTTTTGGCTTCGCCACATCCTTCGCCGCCCAGGGCACAGGCCGGGCGCTGGGCCCGCTCGCCGGCTCGTTCGCCCGGATCCTGCTTGCGGCCGGCGGCGGCTGGATCGCGGTCACGGGCTTCGGCGCGCAGATGGCGGGGCTCGCCACCATGGTCACGGTCTCGCTCATGGCCTATGCTGCGATCTGCGCCCTGATCATGCTGTCGCCGGCGACCTGGCGGGCCGAACACGGCGCATAGGAACGCTGCGCGGTTGATCAACGTTCTCGCCTTGGC
The DNA here is from genome assembly GCF_018131015.1 of Bradyrhizobium diazoefficiens. Taxonomy (GTDB): domain Bacteria; phylum Pseudomonadota; class Alphaproteobacteria; order Rhizobiales; family Xanthobacteraceae; genus Bradyrhizobium; species Bradyrhizobium diazoefficiens_B. Next base: position 134,678 of record NZ_JAFCJJ010000011.1, on the reverse strand, counting down.
ATTCGTTTCCCGTTTCGCCGCGGATGGAGAAGCGTCACCCGCGGCGGGCGGCAAATAAGAATTTCCATTTCATTGATTTCGCGCGCCGGGCGGGAGAATACGGTTGCAGTGATCTACTAGCCTTCCCGGAGACCCCCGATGTCGTTTCGTACCGCCCTGATCCTTTCCTCCGTGCTCGCCGCATGGTCGGCCGCGGCCACGGCCGAGACCATCAAGATCGGCGTGACGCCGGGGCCGCATGCGCAGATCCTGGAAGCGGTGAAGCCGATCGCCGCCAGGCAGGGCCTCGACATCCAGATCGTGGAGTTCTCCGATTACGTCGTGCCCAATGCCGCGCTCGATGCCGGCGAGATCCAGGCCAATTCGTTCCAGCACCAGCCCTATCTCGACAACCAGAAGGCCGACCGCGGCTACAAGATCGAGTCCGTCGGCCTGACCGTGAATTTCCCGATCGGCGTCTATTCGAAGAAGTACAAGGCCTTTGCCGACATCCCCGAAGGCGGCAAGGTCTCGATCCCCAACGATCCGACCAACGGCGGTCGCGTCCTGCTGCTGCTGCGCGACAAGGGGGTGATCAAGCTGAAGGACGGCACCGGCTTCAAGCCCTCGGTGCTCGACATCACCGAGAACCCGAAGAAGCTGAAGTTCATCGAGGTCGATGCGGCACAGGCGCCGCGCGCGCTCGACGACGTCGATGCGGCCGGGATCAACACCAACTATGCCACCCAGGCGGGCCTCGATCCGGTCAAGGACCCGATCCTGCGCGAGGATGCGAAGGGCCCCTATGCCAATTTGATCGCGGTTCGCGCCGTCGACAAGGACAAGCCGTGGGTCACGGTGCTGGTCGACAGCTATCACGCGCCCGACGTCAAGGAGTTCATCCTGACCAAGTTCAAGGGCGCGGTGCTGCCCGCCTGGTAGGCAGGCGGCGTTGCATCTCCGGCAGGAATAGACGGCTTCGGGGTGGCAGCCCTGCGCAGCGGCTGCTTGCCTCGCGCGATGGCAGCGGACATCATGAGGGCCGCTTTCAAATCTGGGCGCGGTCGGCATGAAACGGTTGGCAAATCTGAAGAGACTGGGATTTTTCACGCGGCTCCTTGATGAAGCGCCGGCGGCGGACCGCTATCGCTTTGCCGCCGAGCAGATCGTCCGGGCCGAGCAGGCGGGCCTGGATTCCGCGTGGATCGCCCAGCATCATTTTCACGAGCGCGAGGGCGGACTGCCGTCGCCCTTCACCTTCCTCGGCTACGTCGCCGCGCAGACCTCGCGCATCCGCCTCGGCACCGGCATCGTCACGCTGCCGCTGGAAAGCGCGGTCCGGGTGGCGGAGGACGCCGTGGTGCTCGATCTGCTCTGCGACGGCCGCTTCGAGCTCGGCGTCGGCACCGGCGGCAACCCGTCGGCGTTCGCCGCCTTCGGCCTCGACAGCGCGGAGCGCAACGAGATTTTTGCGCGCAATCTGGAGATCGTCCGCACCGCCCTGGCCGGTAAGCCGCTCACCGGCGGCGACACGCTCTATCCCCAGCGGCCGCAACTGGACGGGCGGATCTGGCAGGCGACGTTCTCGGTGGCAGGCGGCGCCCGCGCCGGCAAGGCCGGCGACGGGCTGCTGCTCTCGCGCACCCAGCCGCGAACGAAGGAGGCGCCGCGCGCGACCCTCGCCGAGATCCAGAACCCGATCATCGACGCCTATCTCGAAGCGCTGCCGCCGGGCTCCGAGCCCCGCATCATGGCCTCCCGCAGCGTCTTCGTCGCCGACGACCGCCGTGAGGCGATGCGCCTCGCAGACGCCGGACTGCGGCGTGCGCTCCCGCAATTCATGAAGGGCGGCCACGCCAGGCCGGGCGAGACGCTGGAGGAAATGATCGTGGCGTTCGACACCCATGTCGGCGCGGCCGATGACGTCATTGCCTCGCTCCGCACTGATGCCACGCTGGAACGGATCACCGATCTCGTCTTCCAGGCCCACTCGGTCGATCCGCCGCACCCCCACATCCTCCGTTCGATCGAGCTGGTCGCCGACAAGGTCGCGCCCGCGCTGGGCTGGACCGGGAGAGCTGAGGCGGACGGGCATCAACGCGTCGCACGGGGCTGAATGATGAGCACGACGGATATCATCGACACACTTGCGGGGATCGAGCCCGGATCGCCGCTGGACGCCATTCGCGCGCGCCGCCTGCAGGCGCGCGACAATGCGCAGAAGAGCTATCTCGCTCTGTTCGAGCCGATCGACGCCGTCGAATTTTCGCTTGTGGAGCGCGCGGCGGTTGCGGCCTTCGTCACGGGTCTGCACGGCGAATCCCCGGTGGCTGCCTTTTATCGGGAGAAGCTCGCGGCGGGTGCGGCTGCCCTGGTCGAGGCCGTCAATGCCGAGATCGCGCAGGGCAAGACCACGGGCCCCTACGGCGCGTTTCCCCCCGGCCCGCTGTCGGCCGAGGACGAGACCGGCCTGATCTACCGCGTGGGCGCGGATCGGAAGCCTGCACTCGGCGCCCGGCTCGCTGCCGCGCTCGAACACGCGCATCTCCTGGTGTTCCGGCCGCGCGATGCGGCGTCAGCCGACATGAAGGCGCTGCGTTCCGCCGGCTGGTCGGACACCGGCATCGTCACCCTGTCCCAGCTCATCGCGTTCCTGTCGTTTCAGCTGCGCGTCGTCAGCGGTCTGCGCACGCTCCGTGCGGCCAGCGCGTAAGGAGGCTGCATCATGAGCACCGTCAACCCGCCCGTCGTCTTCACCCAGGATGAGCTTGGCTGGGTGTCGTGGATCGATCCGCTGCCCGAGGCCGAGCTGACCGAGCGGCATTTTGCCGGCCTCGTCGACCGCTCCCGCGCCAAGTCGGAATATTTCCGCCTGCTGGTGCGCGATCCCGAGGTGCTGGAAGCCCGCACCAAGACCGACAAGGACATCTTCTACAACACCGCCGACGGCCTGCCGCGCGCCGAGCGCGAGCTCGCGGCGGCCGCGACCTCGCGCTACAATGGCTGCATCTATTGCGCCTCGGTGCATGCGCGCTTTGCCAGCACCTATTCCAGGCGCCGCGACGACGTGCAGCGCCTGCTCGACGAAGGCGTCGGGATCGATCTCGGCGCGCGCTGGAACGCCGTGGTCAGAGCCTCGGTGGCGCTCGCCGCGACGCCGGTCGCGTTCGGACCCGACAATGTCGCGGAGCTGCGCCGCGCGGGGCTCGACGATGCCGAGATCGTCGACGTCATCAACAGTGCCTCGTTCTTCAACTGGGCGAACCGGCTGATGCTGTCGCTCGGTGAGCCCTCGAAATAGGCAAATCCACTGGCACGCAAATTGCCATTTGTTCGTAACACCTGACTGGATGGAGCCGCGCATGAGCAATCTCGATCGCCGAACCCTGGTCAAGGGCTCGCTTGCCGCCATGATGGCGGGAGCGATGTCCCGCGCTGCCTTCGCAGACAGCTCCGAGCCGATCCTGCTCGGTGTCAGCGGTCCGCTGACCGGGCCGAATGCGCAATACGGCACGCAATGGAAGCAGGGTTTTGATCTCGCGCTCGACGAGATCATGGCGGCAGGCGGCGTCAATGGCCGCAAGCTCGCCTATAGTTTCGAGGACAGCCAGAGCGATCCGCGCCAGTCGGTGGCGATCGCCCAGAAGTTCGTGTCCGACTCCCGCATCGTCCTGGAGCTCGGCGATTTCTCGAGCCCGGCCTCGATGGCGGCCTCGCCAATCTACCAGCGGGCAGGGCTGGTGCAGTTCGGCTTCACCAATTCGCATCCCGATTTCACCAAGGGCGGCGACTTCATGTGGAGCACGTCGGTGAGCCAGGCCGACGAGCAGCCGTTGCTGGCGCGCTATGCGGTGAAGCGACTCGGCCTGAAGAAGCTCGCGGTGCTGCACCTCAACACCGATTGGGGCCGCACCAGCCGCGACCATTTCGTCAAGGCGGCGAAGGAGTATGGCGCGGAGATCGTGGTCAGCGAAGGCTATATCGCCGAGGAGCGCGACTTCCGCTCGACCCTGGTGCGCGTGCGCGACGCCAGTCCGGACGGGCTGATCCTGATCTCCTATTATTCCGACGGCGCGCTGATCGCGCGCCAGGCGCGGCAGGTCGGGCTGAAGCAGGTGATGTGCGCCGCGAGCTCGGTCTACTCGCCGAAATTCCTCGAGCTCGGCGGCGAGGCGGTCGAGGACGTCCATGTCGGCACGCGCTACTTCCCGGAAGACCCGCGGCCCGAGGTGCAAAAATTCATCGCGGGCTTCAAGAAGAAGTACAACGGGCAGGAGCCGGACGCGTTCAACGCCTATTCCTATGATGCGATGAACATGGCGGCCGCCGTGGTCAGGATCGGCGGCACCGACCGCCGCGCCATCCGCGACGCCTTCGCCAAGGTGAAGGACGTCCCGAGCGTGATCTTCGGCACCGCGACGTTCGACGTCGAGAGCCGCCGCGTCAAGGGCGCCATGAACGCCGAGCTCGTCGTGCGCAAGGGCCAGTTCGCGCTGTGGGACGGCAAGCCGACCTGATTTGATGGCCGGAGCGGGGGCTCCGGCCGCTTTCCTCTCATCGGGACCTCAGCGTGTCTTCCTGGCTCGACTACACCATCAACGGGCTGATCGTCGGCAATGTGTACGCCCTTGTGGCGGTCGGGCTCGCGCTGATCTTCGGCGTCAGCCGGCTGATCAACTTTGCGCAAGGCTCGATCTACCTGGTCGGCGCCTATATCGGCTGGGTCGCGGTGGTGCAGCTGCATACGCCGCTGCCGCTCACCATCATCGTGGTGGCGGCGGCCGCGGCACTGGTCGGGCTGGTGATCGAGCGCTTCGGCCTGCGGCCGCTGCAGAACTCGGTGCGCATCGCGCCGCTGCTCGCGACCATCGGCATCAGCTTCGTGCTCGACCAGCTCGTGATGCTGACCTTCTCGCCCAATCCGCGCGCGCTGCCGAGCCAGTTGCCGGACGTCCGCTTCCAGGTCGGAGGCGGCACCATCGGGCCGCTCGACCTGCTCATCGCCGGCGTCGGCCTCACCAGCGCGCTGCTGCTGTTCGTGTTCCTGCGCTACAGCAAGCTCGGCTGGGCGGTGCGCGCCGCCTCGCAGGACCGCGACGCGGCGATGCAGATGGGCGTCGACGTCAACCGCGTCAACCAGGCGGTGTTCGGCATCGCGGCGGCGCTAGGCGGCGTCTCCGGCATGCTGGTCGGCATGTACTACAACCAGATCGACACCGCGATGAGCCTGCAGGCGACGCTCAAGGGCGTCGTCGCGGAAGTCGTCGGCGGCGCCGGCAACGTGCCCGGTGCGGTCATTGGCAGTCTGCTGCTGGGACTGGTGGAGAGCTACGGCGTTGCCGTGTTCGGCACCAGCTATCGCAATTTGTTCGCCTTCCTGCTGCTGGTCGTCGTTCTGGTGCTGCGTCCGAACGGCCTGTTCGCGAGCGCCCGGCAGGCGCCGCCCGAACCGCTCACCGGCACCTTTATCGCGCCGAGCCGCCCCTTGCGCATCCCGCGCTGGGCCTTGCTGGCTGCGGCCGCGATCTTCGCGCTCCTGCCGCTGCTGCCTGTGTCCTTCTACGTGCTGCAGACCCTGATCAACGCCTGGCTGCTCGGCATGCTCGCGCTCAGTCTCACGCTGGTTGCGGGCACGATCGGCCAGGTCTCGCTCGGGCACGCGGCGCTGCTCGCGATCGGCGCCTACACCTCCGCGCTGCTGTCGCTGTCGGCAGCCGTTCCCGTGGGTCTTGCCATCATCGCCGGCGGGCTGATGAGCGCCGCGCTCGGCACCATCCTGATCTCGCCGTCGTTCCGCCTGCGCGGCCACTACGTCTCGATCGCAACGCTCGCAATCGGTGAGATCGTGTCGCTGGTGATCCTGAACTGGGAGAGCGTCACGCGTGGCCCGATCGGCATTTCCGGCATCCCGCCGCTGTCGCTGTTCGGCTACGATCTCGTCAGCCCGGCGTCAATCTACTGGTTCAGCTTCGCCGTGATGGTCGCGCTCGCGCTGCTGCAGGCGCGCCTGCTCGGCTCGCATCTCGGCCGCAGCTTTCGCGCCATCCGCGACGACGACATCGCCGCGCGCGCCTATGGCCTCAGCCTGAACCGCTACAAGTCGCTCGCCTTCATCTTCGGCGGCTTCGCCGCCGGCGTCAGCGGCGGCATCGCCGCGCATCTCTATTCCTACATCAACCACGAGACCTTCAACACCCAGCAGTCGATCCTGGCGCTGACGGTCGTGATCCTCGGCGGGCTCGGCAACGTCGTCGGCGCCGTGGTCGGATCGGTGGCGCTGGTCGGCCTGCCCGAACTGTTCCGGATCGCGGCCGAGTACCGCATCCTGATCTACGGCATCGTGCTGCTGCTGCTGGTGCGCTTCCGGCCGCAGGGCCTCTTGGGGACGATCTGATGGCGCCGATGCTGACCCTGCGCGGACTGACGCGCCGCTTCGGTGGCCTCACCGCCGTCGACGCCATTGATCTCGATCTCGCCAAAGGCGAGCTCGTCAGCATCATCGGCCCGAACAGCGCCGGCAAGACCACGCTGTTCAACCTCGTCACCGGCCATGACCGGCCCGACGCCGGCGCGGTCCTGTTCGAGGAGCGGGACGTCACCGCCCTCTCGCCGGAAACGCTGGCGGCGCGCGGCATCGCCCGCACGTTCCAGCTCGGACGCGTCTTCGCCAATCTCAGCGTCATGGACAACATCCTGATCGGCGCGCATACGCGCCTGCGTGCGGTGCGGCCGGCCGTGCCGGTGATCGGCCCGCTCATCGAACTGGGGCTGGCGCTGCTGCGTCCCGCAAGCGTCAAGGCGGAGGAGGAGCGGCTGCGGGAGGAGGTGAAAATCATCCTCGCGCGTTTCGGCGAGCGGCTGCTGCCACGGATCGACCAGCCCGCCTACAGCCTCTCCTATGCCAATCGCCGCCGCGTCGAGATCGCCCGCGCGCTGGCGCTGAAACCCCGCCTGCTGCTGCTGGACGAACCGACCGCCGGCATGAACCCGAGCGAGACCGCCGAGATGCAGGGCCTCGTCGCCGAATTGAAGGCGGAGGGGCTGACCATCCTCCTGATCGAGCACAAGCTCGAAATGGTGATGCGCCTGTCCGACCGCGTCGTCGTCATGGACGAGGGCAAGAAGATCGCGGAAGGCGCGGGCGAGGCGGTGCGCAACGACCCCAAGGTGATCGAAGCCTATCTCGGTCACGGCCTCTCGGGCGCGGCGGAGCAGGAGAGCGCGGCATGACGACGCCCGAACCGCTGCTCGCGCTGTCTGGAATCAACACCTTCTACGGCCAGGCCCAGGTGCATTTCGACCTCTCGGTCACGGTCGGTCGCGGCCACATCGTCTGCCTGCTCGGCGGCAACGCCAGCGGCAAGTCGACCACCATGAAGATCATTTTGGGCCTCGTGAAGCCGCGTTCTGGTGACGTGACCTTCGACGGCGCCTCGCTGCTCGGGCTGACCACGCCGCAGATCGTCCGGCGCGGCATCGCCTCGGTGCCGGAGGCGCGGCGGCTGTTTGCGGACATGAGCGTCCGCGAAAACATCCTGATGGGCGCCTTCGTGCGCAACGACCGCGACGCGGTGGCGCAGGATCTCGACAAGATGCTCACGCTGTTTCCAAAGCTCGGCCAGCGGCTGTCGCAGCGCGCGGGTTCCCTGTCCGGCGGCGAGCAGCAGATGGTCGCGATGGCGCGCGCGCTGATGAGCCGGCCGCGCATGATCGTGATGGACGAGCCGACCATGGGCCTGTCGCCGCTCTATGTGGACCGCGTGCTCGAGTTGATCCGCACCATCAACCTGGACGGAGTGTCGGTGTTCATGGTCGAGCAGAACGCCAGCCTCGCGCTCGAGATCGCGCACGAGGCCTATGTGCTCCAGACCGGCCGGATCGTGCTGTCCGGCCCGGCGCGTGCGCTGAAGGACGATCCGCGCGTCCGCGACGCCTATCTCGGCGGCTCCGAGGCGGCGTAGCCGCCGGCTACGGGCAAGCTATTTGCAATGGCCAGTCTGATCCCGCCGATCACGGGCGTCGCATCGTGCGGTATGATATCCTCATTGAAACGTCATACTCGCCTTGATAGTGTGAGGGTGTACGCGGTCGTCGGCGACTGCAGCGGGCATCTCAGTGCGTCGTGCTTTCGGGGTATTTTCCGCCATCGTATCGTATGCAACATGCGCGCTGCCGGCCGCCGGGCAGGAGCGAGCCGCCGTCGTGCCGGATCAGCTCCCACCGGTCACCGTCGTGGCTCCTGAAGCGAAACCGCTCAACCGGGGCGACCGGTCCACCCGCTCGCAAAATCGCAGGACGCGGACCGCGACGGCACCCGAGCCGGGCCAACCTGCCACCGCCCGCGCCGGCGCCGTCACCTCGGAAGCATCTTCCGACGGCACTTCGGCCCTTCAACCTGCCGCTGCCAGCGCGATCAGCTTCAGCGGCGGGCAGGTGAATGCAACTCCCTTCTCGCGTCCCGGCGAGGCGCTGGAAGTCGTGCCGGGGTTGATCGTCACGCAACATTCCGGCGAGGGCAAAGCCAACCAGTATTTTCTGCGTGGCTTCAACCTTGATCACGGCACGGATCTCTCGCTCTTCATCGACGGCATGCCCGTCAATATGCCGAGCCACGGTCACGGCCAGGGCTACGCCGATATCAATTTTCTCATCCCCGAGCTGATCCGGTCGGTCGATGTCCGCAAGGGTCCGTACTTCGCCGATTTGGGTGACTTCAGCTCCGTGGGTTCGGTCGCAATCAACTATGTCGACAAGCTGCCGAAGAATTTTGCGGAGGTCACCTTCGGCAGTTTTGGTTACCGGCGGGGTCTCGCAGCGGCAACGACTGCAGTCGGCGACGGCACACTGCTCACGGCGATCGAAGGCGCCGGATATAACGGCCCGTGGGACGTGCCGGACAATGTGCGCAAGATCAACAGCATGCTGCACTACAGCCAGGGTACCCCGACCGATGGACTTGCGCTGGCTGCGATGGCCTATGCCAACGGCTGGAACGCGACCGACCAGGTGGCGCAACGCGCCGTCGAGAAGGGAGTCATCGGTCGCTTCGGTACGCTGGATCCGACCGACGGGGGCACCTCCAGCCGCTTCAGCCTGTCCGGCAATTGGGCGCATTCGAGCGACTACGGCCAGAGCAGGGTCACCGCCTATGTCGTGCGCTCCGACCTGCAGCTCTTCAACAATTTCACCTACGTGCTCGACAACCCGGTCAATGGCGACCAGTTCAACCAGCTCGATCGTCGCACCCTTGGTGGCTTCGACGCCCGGCACGCCTTCGACTGGCGGTTCGGCGGCTTCGAGACGCAAACCCGCGCCGGCATACAAAGCCGCTACGACGATATCCACGTCGGCCTGTTCACGACCGAACAGCGCGTACGGCTGTCGACTACGCGCGATGACCGCGTGCAGGAAGGCAATGTCGGCTTTTGGACCGACACGACGACACGCTGGACCGACTGGCTACGCACCACCGTCGGCGTCCGCGAAGACATCTTCGCCGGCCGCGTCCGCAGCGACACGCCGGAAAATTCCGGCAACGCCCAGGCCACGATGGCAAGCCCGAAGGCCGGCATCGTGCTCGGTCCCTGGTACAGGACCGAGTTGTACGGCAATGCCGGCTACGGCCTGCACAGCAATGATTTGCGCGGCGCGACGATCACGGTCGACCCCATCGACAAGGTGACACCGCAGGATCGCGTCCCTCTGCTGGTGCGGTCGAAAGGCGCCGAGCTCGGCATCCGCAGCAAGGCGGTCGGTGGTCTCACCAGCTCGGTCGCGGTGTTCGTGCTGGATTTCGATTCGGAGTTGCTCTTTGTCGGCGACGCCGGCACCACCGAAGCCAGCCGGCCAAGCCGTCGCTTTGGAGTGGAGTGGGTCAACCAGTACAAGCCGCTGCCGTGGTTGGCGTTCGATCTCGACATTGCCTATAGCCGCGCTCGCTTCACCGATTTCGATCCCGCGGGTGATCGCATCCCCGGTGCGCCGGCATGGGTCGGGAGCGCGTCGATAACCTTTGGCGGCGAAACCGGCTGGTTCGGTGCACTGAAGGCGCGCTATTTCGGCCCGCGGCCCCTGATCGAGGACAACAGCGCCCAGTCGCTGTCGTCGCTGATCTTCAATGCGCGGGCAGGGTACCGCTTCGACAGCGGACTGAGGCTGCAGTTCGACGTGCTCAATCTCTTCAACGCGCAGACCAACCAGATCGAATATTACTATCTATCGCGCCTGCCGGGTGAGCCGATCGGCGGTGTTGCCGATCGTCATGTTCATCCGGCCGAGCCTCGCGCACTGCGGCTGACGCTGGCCGGAAAGTTCTGAAGATCAGGCCGGCGCCGCGCTCTGAACCGGCTCGGCCGGCAGATCGTCCGCATTGGGATCGCCCGGTGCGGTGGCCCAGGCGAGCTCGACCAGCGTCACGAAGCGGCGGCCGCCGCCGTCGAACTGGCAGACGATCAGGCCCTGCTCCTCCATGTAGCCGAGCAGCCGCTGCGCCCGGCGCAGCGAATGCGAGCCATAGGCGCGCGCGATCGCGGCGTCGCCAGGGCAGGGCCAGCCTTCCTTGGCTGCGCGCGCGATCATCATGAATACGCCCTGCATGTCGTCGGGCAGGATCGAGGCGCGCAGCATCACCTCCTGCCAGGCATCGTCGCCCGAGATGTCCGTGCCGAGCCCGGCGCGCGCATGCGTCAGCATGCGGCGGAATTCGGTGAGGTCGGGCACGGCGGCGCCGAGCCCCTCGATGCGGCAGCGGACCACGAACTCCTGGTAGAGTACGCCGACGGCGCGAAAACCGGCATCGGGCGCGGCAAGCACGGCGCGCAAAGTGCGGTCGACGCGCTCGCGCCGCTCCGCCAGCTCCTCGGCGCTGACCGGCACCTCGATCGGCTCGGGGCGGCTCTCGGGCACGGCGGATTTCGCCGCCCTGAGCTGCTCCAGAAGATCCGGCGCCGGCCGGCGCTGCGGCCGGCTGGCATCCGGCGGAGGCGCCGCCAGGATCACCGCGCGCGCATCTTCGAGCGTTGCTTCCGGCAGCGGCATCAGCCGCGGCGTGGAGTTGCGCGGGGAGGTCGCGGTCGGGCCGATGTTGAGGCGCAGCGGACGGCGCGATAGCGCAGGCCCAAGCGCCATGAACTGTCCGCGCTCGAGATCGCGAAAGGCTTCGGCCTGCCGCCGTTCCATGCCGAGCAGGTCGGCGGCGCGCGCCATGTCGATGTCGAGGAAGGTCCGGCCCATCAGGAAGTTGGAGGCTTCCGCCGCGACGTTCTTGGCGAGCTTGGCCAGCCGCTGGGTCGCGATGATGCCGGCAAGGCCGCGCTTGCGGCCGCGGCACATCAAATTGGTCATGGCCCCGAGCGAGAGCTTTCGCGCTTCGTCCGACACTTCGCCCGCGACCGCCGGCGCAAACAGCTGCGCCTCGTCCACGACCACGAGCATCGGGTACCAATGATCGCGATCGACGTCGAACAGGCCGCCGAGGAACGCCGCGGCACGCCGCATCTGGTTCTCGGCGTCGAGGCCTTCGAGATTGAGCACGGTGGAGACGCGGTGCAGCCGCGCGCGCTCGCCGGCGACCTGCAGGCCGCGCTCGGTGTGGTCCTCGGCCTCGATCACGAGATGGCCGAAGCGCTCGGCCAGCGTGACGAAATCGCCTTCGGGATCGATGATGGCCTGCTGCACCCAGGGCGCGCTCTGCTCCAGCAGCCGGCGCAGCAGATGCGATTTGCCGGAGCCCGAATTGCCCTGCACCAGGAGACGGGTCGCCAGTAATTCCTCGAGGTCCATGGCGGCCGCGGCGCCTGCCGTGGTCTGCCCCATCTCGATCGCAACCGTCATGTCCCCGACTCAAGTCCCATCATTCGCGGACAGCGGCTTATCAATCCGGAAGGATCGCGTCGAGCGGAAGAGGGCGAATCAGGCGCCGTTGCCCACGATGGACGTCGCCGTTCCCGTGAAACATCGGAGGCCGGTCGCGTTCAGGCTGCTTTGATTAAAATTTCACCCGAAAATTGTCGATGTTTTCACGGGTGTGCGGTAGTCGTTATGTGTGCTGCCAGCTCGGCAGGACGCCAGGAGACGCGGAGGATGAGCATGCTCGCCAGTCCCGCAACGATGACAGTCACCCTGTTCGGCATCGTGGCCCTGGTTACGCTTGGAATGGCAACCTACTGGTTGTTCAACAGGCGGACACGGTTGCGCGATATCGCCGCCCTGAGACAGAAGCTCGATGAGCTCAAGCCCTCCGATCCCCAATACGGCGCGGTGAGGGCGCTCTACACCTCGATGGTCGTGGATGCCGAGCGTTTGGGCTTCTTCCCCGCCGAAGTCCCGTCAGGCGGCCACGGCGGCAGCGCCGATCACGGCAGCAGTGATCACGTTGGCGGCCACTCGCATTGACGGCTCGGAGCGCGCGATAGCGCGCTCGCGTTCGGGCGTCCTCAGCTCCTGGATGGAGTCTTCGCAACGTTCGACGACCGGAGCAGCGCGGGCCGGTACGGCGGATGCGGATCGTCGTCCTCGTTCTCGGGGATCGCGCAGGCGCCGAATTCCTGCCTGATCCGCTCGATTTCGGCGATGCGCTCGTGCAGGCGCTGCAAATGCTCGGCCGATGTCGCGCGCCAGAACCGGAAGGTGTCGGCGGTGAGCGGCAGGAATGCCGTTCCAAACAGCGTCGGGTCGGGGACGATGGTGCGCCCAAGCAGCAGATAGCGGTTCTTGCCGGAGACGACGAGGGTCGCATAGCCGCGGTTGCCGATCCGCCTGATCCCGTTCAGCGACCATTCGGCGAGCTTGCTGAAATACGGCTCCTCGCGCCAGCGATCGGGACAGTGGTCATCGACCGTCACGTTCACGGCGTCCTGGCTGAAATGCACGATGATGCCCGACTTCGCGGGAAACCATTCCTCGTCGAGGTGCCCTTGCAGCCAGGCGCAGACGAAGGAGCGGCACATCTGCGGGCGGCGCGCGTAGATCGTGCATCCGGTGCCCGTCTGCCAGTGCCTGCAGAGCTGGTTCACCGGCTTGTCGACGGCGGCCACCTCGAGAATGTCGCAGCAGGCGTTGCACGTTCCGCATTGCCGGCTCAGCGGCGCCGCCTTCGGCAGGCCGGTCGCGCGAAAGCCCTGGCCGTCGCGGACCAGCAGCTTCTGCTTCTCCAGCGCGTTCAGCGCACGTTCGATCCTGAGACGCGACAGTCCGGTGGCGTCGATCACACCCTTCATCGTCGTCGCACCCGCCTCTACCGCGCGGGCGACGCTCTGCATCGCCTGGTCCATCTTCTTTTCTTAGTCTTGTTTTTATCGCTATCGAGCAGCGGAACTCCGGAACCGATCGATGGAACCGGCGCCAAGGCTCATCGCGACAAGGGAGAATTCGGCAGGCGCATGTTGCGCGTGTGTCTCCACGTGACAAGAAGTCGAGCCCGACGCGCACGCATGCAGCGATTGCGCAAATGAAGGATCGCGATCTTCGTCCGGTGTCAGCCGGCAGCCTGAAAAGCCTTATTTCCCGTGCTATTTTGATTTCACAGCCAGGTGGGCGACCGGCGGCTCGTCACGTGATCGTGATGCTCGCGCATCGACGCCACGTTCACGCGGGCGCAACGTGACGGCGCGAACTCTCGCGTTGAGTTGCTCGCGCGTCACACCGGGAACTGTATGTATTGCCGCTGCCGCGAAGCTCGACGACGTGGCACGAGAACTGGCTGGGTGCGGCGTCCCCGCAGACCCGTTGCAGTCAACTCCGAGTGCGTGAACGAAGGCGACTGAATCGGCGCGTCACTGCGCGCCGGATCCGCCCTGCACGATCTTCTCGTTGAGCTTCTGGTCCACGGTCTCGACCGTGCGGTCGATCTCGGGGTTGGGCACGCCTAGCTGATGCGAGATCAGCTTCACCAGGAGGTCGACCCGCTCGATGAAGGGCGCGCCGCTCGCGACCGCACGCGCGGCCGACGATGGCTTGAGCAGGCTTTCGGCGGCCTTGGCGTATTTCGCGAACGGCACCTGGTCCTGCGGGTCGGCGCCGAGACGCCGCGCGATCGCGTCGACATGGTCGTAGATCGTCTGCGAGCGCTTCAGATCGCCATGCACGGCGTCGCGGATCGACTGCGGCTCGTGCGGCGTGATGCAGCGGTAGTTGCCGGTGAGCAGCATCGACCATTTCGCCAGCGGCACGAACAGAGAATCGAACACTTTCAGCTTTACCGGCACGTCCTTGCCGTCGAGCGTGACCGCGTCGATATCGGCTTCGAGCTCGCGCAGCACCTTGTTGTGCTTCTCGTCGGCGAAGACCGAAGCCTTGAAGTTGGTGGGCAGGCCGACATGGAGCACATTCGCGGCTTCTTCCGGCGGGCGGAATGCCTGCGGGTCGGGCGAGCACAGCGTCACCAGGCCCGGCTCGAAGCGCTCCCACACCTGCGCATTGGTGTAGGCCTCCTCGAGGTCCATGTCGGCGAGCGCGGGAATCCGCTTCAGATACGGTAGCGGCGGCATGTTCATGATCGACAGGCACGGCAGCTTCGCCGCGGCGATCTTGACCATGAGCATGCGGACCGTGTGATTGGTGTATTGCGGCTCCTGCATCGCGAGACCGACCATGTCGTAGCGGGAGACGTCGACATTCTGCGGCGTCACCGCGTCGAGCTTGCCGGGCAGGTCGCGCGAGAAGATCGCCCGGTGCACCGCCTCGTCGCGCAGCTTGATGCGCACCTCGGTACCGTCGCGATTGATGAGCTCTGCGGTCTTGGCGCGACAGACCAGGGTGACGTTGTGCCCGGCCATCAGCAGCTTGGTGCCCAGCAGGGAGCCGTAGGAAGCTCCCAGGATCAGAACGTTGCGCGCCATGCTTCTTCCCTCTGACAAAATGGTGCGATTTTTCGGCCCCGGCCACGGCCGGCAGGCGGATTTGGCGGCATGTAAAGCGAAGTCCCCCATGATGGCAACTGGGATAATGCATACAAGACGACGCCGATGATCCCGGTTCGTTCGCCTGTCGGCGCCGGATCGGCCCGACGGGCGAAACACCTGCGCTGGTTGTCAAGCCGGCGTCGCAAAAATATTCTCCTTTACCGAAATTCGGAAATGACGTATGTGTCGCCCATCCCGGCTCAATCTTGAGGGGCGATCTTGTGGTCGTCACGTATCGCGAGCCGGGCTTGCGGTGGACGCGGCAGCGCCGTAGCGCGAAAGGTCCGGGGCAGGGCGGATTGCTCTCCGTGAGCCCAAGGGCCGCGCGCGGACGAGCGGCGCTGAAAGGTTCGTCTCGCCAGCAGGTTTCCGGCTTCGTCGACAGGGCTGGAGATGCTGCGGCGAACATGGCGAACCGCGCGTACGGCAAAACCGTGTGGTCCTGGCCGTCGTCGCTACGGTCAAGCTCTTGCGGATGCGGCATGCGCGTCAACCGGCGCGGTGCCGGCGACTTTCGCGAGGCGCGAGGGAGGCCAGAAGGAACTCGGCTCCCGGGAGAGCACGGCATAAGCCGTCCAGCCATTGCGCAGGGAAGGCCGAGTGATTTGGCACCACCTGTATGCTGCTGTGCGGTTCTTTTGCGCTGGATTTCGCGCAGCGGACCGCGGGTGCGAGGTCAGCACCCGGCCTTCCCTGCACCCTCTTGGTTTGGAGGGTGAGGAAATCAAGCAAGCCTCGGGCGAATTGGGCCGCGAGCACGCGGAGGCGCGTCTGCGCTCACTGTCATCGCCCGGCCTTGACCGGGCGATCCAGCATTCCAGAGACGGCTGTGATTGAACAGAGAAGCTGCGGCGTACTGGATTCCCCGCCTTCGCGGCGAATGACGGTGGAATTTGGCGAAAGAAGCCTGTGCCCCTTGCTCCGTCACTGCGAGCGCAGCGAAGCAATCCAGAATCCCTTCGCGGAAGGACTCTGGGTTGCTTCGCTGCGCTCGCAATGACGTTGTGGAAGTTGTTGTGTCCGCCTCAGCCCTGGCTGGCAACGCGGGCGCGATCGAGGTGCTCCTCGATCTTCGGGCGGTCGCGGGTGCGCTCGAAGCTGATGCAGAGCAGCTCCGTCTCTTCCAGCGAGACCGGGGCGCGGTACAGCCGGCACATGAATTCGGCCGTGGCGCGCCCCTTGACCGCGCTCGGGCTGCGTTCGGCCAGGAACATGCAGTCGCGGCAGATGCTGGCATCGAGCCGCTGATGGGCCGCATCGAGATGATTGAGAATCTCCCGCAGCGAGTCGCGCAGCCGGGCGCACTCCTCGTCGCCGAGCGAGGACACCGCGTTCACCACGTGATTGATCGGGTCCTGCTGGCTCAGGCATTTCTGACCCTGCGGGGTGACGTGGAGCGCGACGGAGCGCTTGTCCTCGTGCGAGGGCTTTCGCACCAGGTAGCCCTTGCTCTCCAGCGTCTTCACGATCTGCGAGGCGGTCGCACGGGTGGCGCCGATGTAGCCGGCGAGCGCGGACGGCGTGCGGGAGAAGCGGTTGGCGCGCCCGAGAAAGCGCAGCGCCATCCATTCGCGGTCGCGCAGCCCGTGCTGATCGCCCTCGAAATACCAGGCCCTCGCTGCCTGAACCAGCAGCTCGACCGCTTCGCGTGCCAACGGCATGAATTCCTACCTCGCCCCGGGTATCACATCCGCGGCGTCCCGGAGCCGCTTTCCGCCATGGCGCACGAGTCTTTTACGGGAAGCTGGGCGGCCCACCATGTCCGGTAGGTGCGTCGCGCCCGGCGTCCTCGCAAAACTACGTGCTGCGACGCCCCCAGGGCGGTCCGACGAGTGCCGCAGCATGGTGCGCGCACGGCAATGTCGCTGATGGTTGCCCAATCGCGGCGCAGCCGAACACCAGCCCAACTTGCCGTCACGACCGGACGATGGATCGGGTTGGTTCAACCGCAGCCCCTCAAGTGCAAGTCACACGCAGACGTTTCTTTTGTTCCATTTGAAACGATGAATGAGCTTCTCAACAAAATCAAGTAGAGACGCTCTCGGAGATTGGATGTCGCTGCAGGCGAATGTCACGTTCAAGACAATCTTGCGCTTCGGGGACACATGATGGTGAGCACAATACGTCTCCATCAAGCGAGGTCCGCACCACTCCGTGACGGTTTGATTGCGCGCAGGGCCATGTTCGGCGGCTTGCCGCGGCCCGAAGTTTGTGCCGGACCACCGATGGGAGTCCGCCGGTCATCCACAGCTTGCGCGACCGGCTCCGGGAAACGTCGGGAGAAAAATCAGGAATTGCACGCGGCGGTTGTTAAGCCCCGGTGTCCGTAGTATGGTGGGATGGTCGCTTCCGCCGCGGTCCGGCGGTTCGTTCGAACGGCAAAGGCGCGTGCGACGAAATCCGGTGGCAGACCAAGCCAGGGCTTGGCCCCGGGATTATACGGGCATGCCTTGTCGCGGATGATTGGACGGCGAGGCGCGCATCGCGCGCCAGGCTGTTCGTTACCGGCCTTGGATTACTGGCCCTTGAGCGTGTCTCTCAGCTCGCGGAATGGATCGGCGCTCGGCGGCGCCGAAGCATCCTGCCGCATCGCTCCGTAGATTCGCGGGACGATGTCCACCGCCTGGTCGAGCGACGCATCGCGCCCGGACTGATAACCGCCCATCAGGCGCAGGTCGCGGGTATCCTCGTATTTGGCGATCAGGGTGCGCAGCTTGCTGACCAGTTCGCGCTCCTCGGGGTCCCAGACGTTGTGGGCGAGACGGGAGACCGAGGCGAGCACGTCCACGGCCGGATAGCGCGCCTGGTCGGCGATGTGCCGGGAGAGCACGATGTGACCGTCGAGCGTGCTGCGGATGGTATCGGCGATCGGCTCGTTGTGATCGTCGCCATCGACCAGCACGGAGAAAATGCCGGTGATCGTCCCCGAACCCTCCTCGCCGGGCCCCGCGCGCTCCAAAAGGCGCGGCAGATCGGTGAACACGGTCGGCGCATAGCCGCGTGCGACCGCGGGCTCGCCAGCGGCGAGCGCGACCTCGCGCGCGGCGTGAGCGAAGCGGGTGATCGAATCGACCACGAGCAGCACGGATTCGCCCCGATCGCGAAAATATTCCGCTACCGCCATGGCCGTCTTCGGCGCCAGCCGCCGCATCATCGGGCTTTCGTCGCCCGTCGACACGATGGTGACTGCGCGATGGCGGTCGTTGCCCAGCACGTCCTCGATGAACTCGCGCACTTCGCGGCCGCGCTCGCCGACCAGCGCCAGCACGACGGTATCGAAGCCCTGGCTGCGGGCCAGCATTGCAAGCAGCGTCGACTTGCCGACGCCGGAGCCGGCGAAGATGCCGACGCGCTGGCCGGCGCAGATCGGTGCGAACAGATCGATGACGCGAACGCCGGTGCGCAGCGGCTTGTGGACGCGCGCGCGCTTCATGGCCGGCGGCGCCTCCGCCTCGGTCGAGACCGCCACCGATCCAGGCGTGAGCGGGCCCTGTCCGTCCAGCGGCGCGCCGAGCGCGTTGATGACCCGGCCTTTCCAGCTCGGATCCGGCGCGAGGGACATGGCCGGCATCCGGTAGGCGGTCGAGCCGAGGCCGCCGAGGAATTGCCGGTCGAACGGCTTGGCGATGATGCCCTCTCCGTCGATCCGGACCACCTCGCCGATCTGGGGCCTGCCGGCCGTGTTGACGCCGATCAGCTCGCCGAGCCTGACGAAGCGCGACAGGCCGGAGACGCGGAAATGCGTCGGCGCGATCTCGGAAATCGCGCCGCTGACGCTTGCAAGGGGGGTGCTCTGCTGGAGATCCAGCAGCGCCCATTCAAGTTGCCGAAGAGCGTTCAATGAATCCGTCCACCATTATGACGCAGGGACACAGCCTATTTGCCGGGTTCGCCCAGCGTCCGGATCGCGTTCTGGAGCGAGCCCTCGGTGCCCTCGATCATCGAATTGGTGCCCTCGAAGGCGCGCGAGGCGGCCATCAACTTGGTCAATTCCATCATCGGATTGGCGCCGGAGCCTTCCACATAGCCCTGCTTGAAGCCGTCCCGGTTGAAATCGGAGATGGCGGTCGCGGGTCGGTCGGGAACTACCCCGGAATTGCCGTAGCGCTCGAGATTGGCATCGGCCGGGATGTTGAACAGGCCGATGGTGCCGACCTCGTTGTTGTCCTGGGTGATGGCGCCGCTGCGCGAGATCGAGACCGGGCCGCCGTTCGGGTCGAGCATGATCTGGGCGCCACCGGCATCGACGACGGGGAAGCCGCTCACGGTCTGGAGGTCGCCGTTCGGGGCGATCTGGAGCCTTCCGTCGCGGGTATAGACCGTGCCGTTGGGGCCGGCGAAGGCGATCCAGCCCTGTCCGACCACGGCGACGTCGAGCGGGTTGCCGCTCTCGGTGATGCTGCCTTGTGCGCGCGAGATGATGTTGTTGCCGGTCGAGGAGAAGGCGACGGCAACAGCGCCGGCCTTGGACAGCACGGTCTCGAACTTCACGACATCGGTGCGGAACGCCGCCGTGTTGACGTTGGCGACGTTGTTGGCGATGGTCTGGAGCCGCCGTTCCAGCGCGACCTGGGCCGACAAGCCGACATAAAGTGCCGATTGCATGACTTACTTTCCGAACTTGATGGACTGAAGTTTCGAGAGCACGTCGACGTCCATGCTGGCCGTCGCCGCGCCGCCGATCAGCAAGGGGTTGGCTGCGTTGGAGCCCTGCGCCTGGCTCGCATCCCACATCGCGGCAAAACGCTGCACGAATCTGGTGAGCTTGGCCGGATCCTTGAAGTCGGCGATCTTGATCGCCTTGTCGATCATGTGGGCCTGGCCGTCGATGTCGCCCGCACTGACGGTCGCGGGCAGGCCGAGCGCGGTCTGGACGACCTTCGTCAGCGCCGGGTCGGCGAGGATCTGGTAGGCCGTCGTGACCGTGGAGGCCTTGCGGGTGAAATAGAGCGCCAGCCGGAGGCCCTCGTTCTGGTCGCCGGCGTTCTGCTCGAGTGTCTGCGTGACGTATTGCGTGGCCGTGCCGGTCGTGGCCTGGGTGGTCTGGGTCGCATTCTGGCCGAGGGCAGCGAAATTGAAGGCGGCGGCGAATTCCCGGTAGCGGGTGTCGGTCAGCTTGTTGGCGAAGGTGTTCTTGTCCCCGACGCCCTCGGTCAGCACCTTGCGCATGAACGCCTTGGCGTAGGTCATGTCGCTGAGGCCGTAGGCTTTCATCGCGTAGGAGTAGAGGCGGTAGTCCTTGAAGAACTCGTCGATGGTTTTCACCTTGCCGATATGGCCGAGGTAATAATCCGTCTCGCGGCTGACGTCGGGCTGCTTCGCGACCTGCGTCAGCGACTTGCCCATGTCCTTGGTCAGCCTGGTGTAGTCGGCGATGGTGGATAGCATGACGCGCCCTGTTTGCCGCCTTTGCGACTTTTGCCGCAAGCTGCCGCGAATTGCTTGCGCGGGGCTGACGGCGGCGAAACCAGCTTCGCGCAAGCGTGGCCGACTACGAATTCCCGGTGGGATCGGCCGAGGAGCGGTGCATTGGGCAGTCTTATTGGGGTAGTCATCACGGTCGTGGCGCTGCTGGGCGGCTTTGCCGCCATGGGCGGTCACGTGGGCGTGCTGATGCAGCCTTGGGAGTACGTGATCATCGTGGGCACCGCGGTCGGCACCTTCATCATGGCCAATCCGTGGAAGACGGTCGTTGACACCGGCGTTGCCTGCATGCAGGCGGTCACCGGTGCGGTTCCCGGCGAGCGCTATTATCTCGACCTGCTCGGCGCGCTGCATGCCCTGATGCGCGAGCTGCGCGGCAAGGGCCGCAACGAGGTCGAGGCGCATATCGACGATCCGTCGTCCTCCGAGATCTTCAAGGCGTTCCCGCACGTGCTCGGGGATCCGCCGGTGCTCCAGTTCATCTGCGACTATGTGCGCCTCATGATCATGGGCAACGCGCGCACGCACGAGATCGAAGCGCTGATGGACGAGGAGATCCACACCATCGTGAAGGGCAAGCTGACGCCCTACCATTCGCTGGTGACGGTTTCCGAGGCACTGCCTGCGCTCGGCATCGTCGCCGCGGTGCTCGGCGTCATCAAGGCCATGGGCGCGCTCGACCAGTCGCCGAAGCTCCTCGGCGGATTCATCGGCGCGGCGCTGGTCGGCACCTTCGCCGGTATCTTCCTGTCCTACGGCGTCATTTCGCCCTTCGCGCTCAAGGTCAAAATGACCCGCGAGAAGCGTTGCCGGCCCTACATCATCATCAAACAGACCCTGCTCGCCTTCATGAACGGCGCCATGCCGCAGATCGCCGTCGAGCACGGCCGCAAGATGATCGCCAGCAATGAGCGGCCGTCGATCGACGTGGTCGAGAACGAGACGATCGCCGGTCCGAAGCCGGCCGCTGCCGAGGCCGAACCGAAGGCGGCACGCGCATGATGATGGAAGAGGTCGACGCCAGCCAGAAGAAGCAGCTGCCGAACTACCTGCTCGACGCCGCGGGTATCTCGATCGAACGCATGCCGATGCTCAATGTGATCTTCGATCGCATGGCGGCATCGTGCACGGACAGCCTGCAGCCGATGGCCGGAACTCCCTGCTACTTCTCGGTCAACGGCATCACCAACGACCGCGTCGGCGATATCGTCAAGGATTACGAGGGCAACGCGGTTGCCGCCGTGCTCCATGCCGAGCAGTGGGACTCCCGCGTCATCATCATGCTCGACCGCGACTTCGTGTTCACGATGGTCGAGGCGATGTTCGGCTCCGACGGCGCCGAACCGCCGCTCGACGTCGAGCGCTCCTTCTCGAACATCGAGATCCGCCTAGTCCAGGCGCTGTTCGAGCGCTTCGCCAAGTCGCTGCAATCGGCCTTCGCCGGGACCTCCAACGTCACCTTCCGCCTGGAGCGGGTGGAGACCGCGATGGCTTCGCTGGCGATCGGGCGCAGCGGCAACATGTCGATTTGTGCCAACATCATGCTGCAGGCGCTCTACCGCGGCGGCCAGATGTTCCTGATCATTCCGCACTCCGCGCTCAATCCGTTGCGGCAGAAGCTCGCCCACGTCGTCGTCAGCGACGGCCGCGCGACCGATCCACGCTGGCGCGAGCAGATGGAGAGCGAGGTCCAGCGCACCGAGGTGACGCTGAGCGCGGTGCTCGACGAGCGAATGGTGACCCTCGACGACGTCGTCAAGTTCAAGGTCGGGCAGGTGCTTGAGCTCGAGGCCACGCCGCGCACGCTGGCGCGGCTCGAGAACAACAATCAGGTGCTGTTCTGGTGTCAGATCGGGCAGCTTGACGGTTATTACGCCATGCAGGTGGCGGATCCGGTTGATCAGAAGCGGGAGTTCGTCGATGATATCCTATCTCGTTGATGCCGTGCTGTTGATCGCGCTTGCCTTCACCAGCTTGCGGGTGACCCGGATGCACCGCGAACTGGCGCGGCTGCGCAGCTATCAGGGCGAATTCTCGACCGCCGTCCATGAGACGGCCGGCGCCTTCGACAACGTCATCAACGCCGCGCATGACTCCACCGCCAATCTGGGACGGCTCGCCAACGTGCTGAGCGCCAAGATCGATCAGGCGCACGAAGCCATTGCAGCGCTGGACGCGCGGCGCGGCTTCGTATCCGCGGCGACCCCGGGCGGCCCTGAAGCGACCAGGAATTGAGCCGGGGAACTCCCGGAAGCCTTCACGATCGAAACGTCATCTGACGGCGGCCCGCAAGCGGTCATTCCCGCGGTGACCCGGAACGAAAATACCAAGAGGCGATAGCAAATGGCGCAATCCTACGACTTTGAGACTGCATCTGCATCGGGAGAGACCGAAACGTCTCCGCTGGAGCGGCTGGCGGAGATCGCCGCGCGCACGGCGGAGGAAACCGGCAAGTTCGCCAATATGGACGCGATCATGCGCATCCCCGTCACCATGCAGGTGGTGCTGGGATCCGCGACCATTCCGGTGGCGAACCTGATGAAGCTCGGCCGCGGCGCCGTGGTGCCGCTCGACCACAAGGTCGGCGAACCCGTCGATGTCGTGGTCAACGGCCGCGTCGTCGCCCGCGGCGAGGTGGTGGTCGTCGAGGAGGACAATTCCCGCTTCGGTGTCTCGCTCACCGAGATCGTTGGCCCGCTGGGGCAGGGTGATACCTGACCATGGCGGCACAGGTGGGCATCGCTCCCGTCAAGCAGCGAGGCATCGCCCCGCTGGGGGGAACGGACAAGGTCGCGGCGCTGCTGCTGGCCATGGGCCGGCAAGCGGCCGCGAGCGTGCTTCAGCAGTTCGAGCCGCAGGAGATCCGCGTCGTCACCAAGGCTGCAGCCGAGCTGCGGCCGATCACGGCGCAGGAGCTCGAAGCAATCGTCGAGGAGTTCGCGCAGCAATTCTCGGCGGGCGCGAACATCCTCGGCACGATCGGCGGCCTGGAGACCGTGCTCAACGACGTGCTTCCGGCGGACCAGGTCTCGGCGATCATGTCGGACCTGCTCGGCAATTCGCACCGGTCGGTGTGGGACCGCTTCTCGTCGGTGTCGGAAAATTCGCTTGCGAGCTATCTCTCCAAGGAGCATCCGCAGACCGCGGCGCTGATCCTGTCCAAGGTCAAGCCGAGTTGCGCTGCCAAGGTCATGAGCCAGTTGCCGTCGAGCCTGCGCAACGAATTGATGCGGCGCGTTCTCAGTCTCAAGCCGATCGTCGACGACGCCATGAGAGTCCTCGAGAAGACGCTGCACGAGGACCTGACGCTGAACTTCGCCCGCAACCTCGGCGCCGATACCTACGCCCGCGTGGCCGACATCATCAACAAGATGGAGCGTGGTCACATCGAGGACATGCTGAAGAGCCTGTCGGAGAAGCGACCGAAGTCGGCCGAAGTGCTGAAGGAACTGCTGTTCACTTTCGACGACGTCATCAACCTGACGCCGAAGGCGCGCACCATGATCTTCGACCAGGTGCCGCCGGACCGCATCGTCGTCGCGCTGAAGGGAACCGACAAGCACTTCCGCGACGTGATCCTGTCCTCGCTGGCTTCGCGCGTCCGTCGCGTCGCCGAGGCCGAGCTCGCCCTCGGCGAGCCGTCGAATCAGCGCGATGTGCTAGAGGCGCGGCGCGTCATCACCGATCTTGCGCTTGACCTTGCGGAAAAGGGTGAAATCGAGCTCAACCCCGAGCAAGAGGACGAGCTGGTCTTCCGCTGACCGCTGACCGCGCATGGCAGAACACGACCAGGAGAGCAAAACAGAAGAGCCGACCGAGAAGAAAGTCCGCGACTCGCTCGATCAGGGCAAGATTCCGGTCTCTCGGGAGGCGTCCGTGTTCGCCTCGATGGCGGCGCTGATGGTGATCCAGGCGTTCCTGATCGGCCAGGGCGTCCAGGGGCTCACGCCGACCCTGAAGAACCTGCTCGACGATCCCGCGGGCTACCCGATCGGCACCGCCGCGGACGCCACGAATCTCGTGACCGTCGTGGGTCTCGAGGCGCTGCGGTTCCTGGTGCCGCTGGTCGTCGTCATGGTGGTGTTCAGTCTCGCCTCCTCGCTGCTCCAGAACGTGCCGCGCCTGGTGCTCCAACGCATCACGCCCGACCTTTCGCGCATTTCACCGGTAGCGGGCTGGGGCCGCATGTTTGGAATGAAGGGATTCGTGGAGTTCGGCAAATCGGTCTTCAAGCTGACCGCGGTGAGCGCCGTCGTCGTCTTCGTGCTGCGCTCGTCCGAGGCGAGGGCGTTCGAGGCGATGTACACCGACCCGGTGGCGCTGCCGGAGATGATCCTCACCATCGCGATGCGCATCGTCTCGGCGATCTGCATCGCGACGATCGTGCTGGTCGCAATCGATCTCGCCTGGGCGCGCTTCAGCTGGCGGCGCGAGCTGCGCATGACCAAGCAGGAGATCAAGGACGAGCACAAGCAGTCGGAAGGCGATCCGCTGGTCAAGGCCCGCCTGCGTTCGCTGGCGCGCGACCGCTCGCGCCAGCGCATGATCGCCTCGGCGGCGCGCGCCACGCTTGTGATCGCGAACCCGACGCACTTTGCGATCGCGCTGCGCTACAACCGCGAGGAAAACCCGGCGCCGCTCGTGGTCGCCAAGGGCATGGACGCGATCGCGCTCAAGATCCGCGCGGTCGCCGAGCAGAACCGGATTCCGGTGATCGAGAACAAACCGCTGGCGCGCGCGCTTTACGAAGCTGTCCAGGTCGATCAGGTGATTCCGGCCGAGTTCTTCCGTCCGGTCGCCGAGATCATCTACTTCCTGCAGTCGAAGCAGGCGCCGCGTTCCGAGAAGGTGCAGTAGATTCCCCCGAGGGTGCCCCAGCATCAGCCTGGGGAAAGCTTGCAGCCCTAAGGTCTTTCCGTCTGGACCAGAATGGGACTGCCCGTGGGACCGCTTTATCTCTTCGAACTCGCATCGTCGCAGGCGCGCTGGCTGGAGCTTCGCCAGTCGACCATCGCCACCAACGTCGCCAACGCCAACACGCCGGGGTTCAAGGCGCGTGACGTCGAACCGTTCAACAAGGTGCTCGACGGCATGCCGGTCAGGCTTGCAACGACGTCGCCGTCGCACCTGCAGCTCTCCGCGGCGGAGACCGACACGCGCGCGACCGCGAAGAAGGACAGCTGGGACGTGGTCCACTCCGGCAACTCCGTCAGCCTTGAGCAGGAAATGATCAAGGGCAGCGACGTCAATCGCGACTACTCGATGAACTCGGCAATCGTGCGGTCGTTTCACCGCATGGTCCTGTCCGGATTGAAAGCCTGAGGTGAACTGACATGCTGGATTCTCTCCAAGCCTCCTTGACGGTGGCAAGCTCGGGGCTCGAGGCGCAGTCGACGCGCATGCGCATCGTCTCGGAAAATCTCGCCAACGCCACCTCGACCGGGCGCACCGCCGGCGCCGACCCGTATCAGCGCAAGACCATCACCTTCGACGCCGCGATGGACCGCGCCTCGGGCGCGCAGCTTGCGAAGATCAAGGAGATCGGGGTCGACACCACGCCCTACCGCGTGGAGTACGATCCGGGCCATCCCGCCGCCGACAAGTCCGGCTACGTCAAGATGCCCAACGTCAACATGATGATCGAGATGGCCGACATGCGCGAGGTCAACCGGTCCTACGAGGCCAATCTCCAGGTCGTGAAGCAGGTGAGATCAATGGTGGGCATGACCATCGATCTCCTGAGGAGCTGACAATGATCGAGGCAATTTCCTCCAAGGCGATTTCCGCCGCGCAGGCGGCGATCCGCGCCACCGAAACCCAGATCGCCACACCTGCAGCGCCACCCGCGGCGCAGTCCACCGGCGAGGTCGGTTTCGACTCGGTGATGAAGCAGGTGACGACGGACGCGATCGGCACGCTGAAGGCCGGCGAAGCGGCGTCGATCTCGGCCATACAGGGCAAGGAATCGACGCGGCGCGTCGTCGAAGCCCTGATGTCGGCCGAGCAGGCCCTGCAGACGGCGGTCGCGGTCCGCGACAAGGTCGTGCAGGCCTACCAAGAAGTCGTTCGTATGTCGATCTGATCTGAAGGAGTGACGCTGTGAAATCGCTTGCCATCGCGGCAACGGGCATGAATGCCCAGCAGACCAACATCGAAGTCATCGCGAACAACATCGCCAACATCAACTCGACGTCGTACAAGCGGGCGCGGGCGGAATTCACCGATCTGTTCTACCAGATGGATCGCATGCAGGGCGTCTCGAACGTCAACGGCGCCTCGCCGATTCCGGAAGGCGCCAATCTCGGCCTCGGCGTCAAGTCGGCGGCGATCCGCAAGCTGCATATCCAGGGCGCGCTGACCCAGACCGGCAATCCCTACGACATGGCCATCAACGGACGTGGCTGGTTCCAGATCCTTGGCCCGAACAACGAGGTGCAGTACACCCGCGCCGGTTCGTTCAACACCAATGCCAACGGCCAGCTCGTCACGATCGACGGCTACCTGCTCGATCCCTCCATCACCGTGCCGCAGGGCACGGTCCAGGTCACGGTCAACCAGACCGGGCAGGTCTTCGCAAAGCTGGACACGGAAGTGAACCCGCGGCAGATCGGCCAGCTCAACCTCGCCAACTTCGCCAACGAAGCAGGCCTCGAGCCGCTCGGCAGCAATCTCTACAAGGAGACCACCGCGTCGGGTACGCCGGTCGTCGGACTGCCGGGCGATGCCGGCTACGGCAAGATCTTCCAGCAATATCTGGAAGCCTCGAACGTCGATCCGGTCAAGGAAATCACCGAATTGATCTCGGCGCAGCGTGCCTATGAAATGAACGCCAAGGTCATCCAGGCGTCGGATGAGATGGCGTCGACGGTGTCGAAGGGTCTTCGCTAGTTCCGGTGAATCCATGTTGAACAGGGTTGGACTGATCGCGCGCGGCCTGGCCGCGGCGCTGCTGCTTCTCGTCTCCGCGCAATTCGCGGCGGCGGAGGAACGGCGGCTTCCGGTGCCGGCCGTGTCGATCCGCGCCGGCGAGCTGATCAAGGACGACATGATCACCGAGCGCTCCTTCGCGCCGAACCTGCTCGGCGTCGCCGCGTTCATCGAGGGACGCCAGGCCCTGGTCGGACGGATGGCAAGGCGCGCCTTGCTGCCGGGCCAGCCGATCCCAACCAACTCGGTGGAGGAGCCCTGGACCATCGCCCGCGGCGCACAGGTCAAGGTCGTGGTCGAGGACCGCGGCCTGTCGATCGTGACCTACGGCTCGGCGATGCAGCCGGGCGCGGCAGGCGCGCTCATCCCGGTGCGCAACAGCGACACCGGCGTGATCATCAGGGGCATCGTCCAGCCGGACGGCACCGTCAAGGTCGTGGACGGATCATGATCATCAGATTCCTGCTTGCTCTCATCCTCGTCGTCTCGGCGGCCGGCGCCGAGGCTGCGGTCCGCATCAAGGATATCGCCGACATCAAGGGTCTGCGCGAGAACCAGATCGTGGGTTACGGTCTCGTCATCGGCCTGAACGGCACCGGCGATACCTTGCGCAACGCGCCGTTCACCGAACAGTCGCTGCAGTCGATGCTCGAGAACATGGGCATCAACGTCCGGAACGAGCAGACCAGCACGAACAACACCGCGCGCCCGACGACGCTGCGCACGCGCAACGTCGCCGCGGTGATGGTGACGGCGGACCTGCCGCCCTCGATCGCGCCGGGTGAACGGATGGATGTCACGGTGTCCTCGCTCGGCGACGCCACCTCGTTGCTTGGCGGTACGCTGGTGATGACCTCGCTGCGCGCGGCCGATGGCGCCGTTTATGCGGTGGCCCAGGGCGCCATCACGGTTGCCGGCTACAGCGTCGGCGGCCAGGCACAGAATGTGAGCCAGGGCACGCCCACCTCGGGACGCATCCCGAACGGCGGGCTCATCGAGCGCGAGATCCAGGGAAGCCTCCACGAGATGGAGTTCCTGGTACTGCAGCTCAAGAATCCGGACTTCGTTACCGCGACGCGGATCCTCGATGCCGTCAACCGTTACGCCGGCGGCCGCTACCGTGCGCAGGTCGCCTTCGAACGCGACTACCGGACCGTGGTGCTGTCCAAGCCGCGCAATATAGGTCCGGTGCGTTTCATGGCCGAAATCGGCGAATTGACGGTCGAGCCGGACACGCCGGCGAGGGTGGTGATCAACGAACGTACCGGTACGGTGGTAATCGGACGCGACGTGAAGATTTCGACCGTTGCGGTGACGCACGGCAATCTGACCGTCCGCGTCACGGAACTCCCCGTGGTCTCGCAGCCGTCGCCGTTCTCGCAGGGGAAGACCGTGGTCGTTCCCCAGACGGTGGTCGAGGCCAACGAAGCCGGATCGACGGTCGCGATCATCGGTGGCGTCGACCTGCAGCGCCTGGTGCACGGACTGAACCAGATCGGCCTCAAACCGTCCGGCATTATCGCGATTCTCCAGGCGATCAAGACCGCCGGCGCATTGCAGGCCGACGTCATCGTCCAATGACGCACAAGCGTCGTGCAAGCTTGTTCGCGCATTGCTGTGATCTCGACTGAGGTTCGAACACGGCCCGATGCTGAAGCTGAATCACAAAGCGCAACTCTTCCTCCTGCTCGCGATGCTCGTGCTGACGAGCCGCGCGCCGGCGCTTGCGCTCGAGCAGGCGAAGTCATCGAAGCCGCTCAACCTTCTCTCCTTCGCCCGCGACCGCGCGGCCGGACCTCAGAAGCCGCGCACGCCGGCGATGCCGGTTCCCGTCGCTCAGGCCGCCGGCACGACCGCGTGGGCGGCCGAGGAGGCCGGTACCGGGATCACTGGTGCGGTTCCGGCATCCGAGACGCCTCCGCCGGCGCCGGCAGCCAGCCGTCCGGCAAAGCCCGGTAGTACTACGGCTCCGCCAAAGCCCGTGCCGCCCCAGGCGGTCGCGCCCGTGGAGAACGAGGTCGCCCTGTTCTGCAGCAGCGTGACCGACCCGGCCGTCGACGCCAGGCTGGCCTGGCAGCTCAAGGAGTTGGCAAAGGCCGAAAACGAGCTCCGCGAGCGGATCGCGGAGGTCGAGGCCAAGCGCGCCGAATACGAGAAGTGGATGGCGCTGCGCGACGAGTTCCTGAAGAAGGCCGAGGCGAGCATGGTCGAAATCTATTCGCGCATGAAGCCGGAAGCGGCCGCCGTCCAGATCGCCGGAATGTCGGACGAAACCGCCGCCGCCGTGCTGGCAAAGCTCAGCCCGCGCAGTTCGAGCGCGATCTTCAACGAGATGGATACAGCGCGCGCATCGCGCCTCGCCGACCTGCTCGGCGGAATGCGTGATGGAAAGACCAAGTAGATGAAGAAGTCGATCCTCATCCTGTCGCTCCTCGTCCTCACCGGATGCGGCCACGATCCGGCCGAGATCCTGACCGGCCCGCAAATGTCGCCCGTCGGCAGCGGCGTGAGGACGCAGGCCGATCCCATTCCGGTGACGCCGCGCATGCGTACGCCCGTCAGCTATCGCTCGACCTGGGACGACGGCACCGATCTCTACCGCGACCCGCGCGCCCGTCGCGTCGGCGACGTCGTCACCGTGATCATCTCGATGCAGGACAAGGCGAAGCTCGACAACAAGACCGACCGCTCGCGCGATTCCCAGATCAAGTTCGGTCTCGACTGGCTGATGGACGTCGCCGGCTGGAGCGACAAGGGCAGCACCACCGCCAACCTCAGCGCCAACACCCAGGTGAAGGGCAATGGCCAGATCGACCGCACCGAGGACATCAAGCTCTCGATCGCGGCCATCGTGACCGACGTGCTGCCGAACGGCAACATGATGATCAGCGGCTCGCAGGAATTCAAGGTCAACACCGAGATGCGCGTCCTCAACGTCGGGGGCATCGTGCGTCCGCGCGACATCTCGCGCGGCAATACCATCTCCTACGAAAAGATCGCCGAGGCGCGCGTGTCCTATGGTGGTCGCGGAAATCTGTCGGACGTACAGCAGCCAGGATGGGGGCATCGGGTCTATGACGCCGTGGCGCCGTTCTAAGGCTCGCACATATCTGGCCGTGTCGCGGGAGAGGGGAGCACCATGCGCCTGATCGCCGCCCTGCTGGCCTTGACGCTGGTTGCGATCGGCGTCGGCGCCCTCGCGGGCCTGCAGCTGTTCGCGAGCGCCGAGCGCATCGCCGACGCGAAGAAGAACGCCCCCGCGCCGCCGATCGCGTCGAGCTATGCGGGCAGCGCGCGGCTCAGGAAGCTGTCCCCGATCGTGACCAATCTCGCGGCACCCGCCAACAACTGGGCCCGTGTCGAAGCCTCCATGGTGTTCGACGGCATCAGCGAAGAGGACGCCGGCATCCTGGCTGCGCATATCAGCGAGGACATCGTCATCTATCTGCGGTCGGCCACGGCCGCGCAGTTCGAGGGCGCGCGCGGGCTACAGCATCTGCGCGACGACCTGTCCGAACGCGCCAGCGTTCGCTCCTCGGGAAAGGTTCGTGAATTGATCATTGAGACGTTGGTGATCCAGTGAGAGTGAAAGTCCTGCTCCTGGCGCTGCTGCTGGCGGTGCTGCCCGAGATCGCGTTCGCCCAGATTCCGGACCTGAACTCGCTGCTGCCGCCCGGAAACGGCTCGACCAGCGGCCGCATCATCCAGCTGATGGCGCTGATCACGGTGCTGTCGGTGGCGCCGGGGCTGCTCATCATGGTGACGAGCTTCACGCGCTTCGCCGTCGCGCTGTCGTTCCTGCGCTCAGGCCTCGGCCTCCAGACCACGCCGGCAAACCTCGTGCTGATCAGCCTGGCGCTGTTCATGACATTCTACGTCATGGCCCCGACCTTCGACCGCGCCTGGGAAACCGGCGTGGAGCCGCTGATGAAGAACGAGATCTCGGAGGGCGAGGCCTATCTGCGGATCACCGATCCGTTCCGCGAGTTCATGCTGGCCCATGTCCGCGACAAGGATCTGCAGACCTTCGAGGCGCTCGCCGCGGAGAGCTTCCGCAAGAAGTTCGACGACAAGCGCATCGACATGCGTGTCATCATCCCGGCCTTCATGATCTCGGAGCTCAGGCGCTCGTTCGAGATCGGCTTCCTCATCATCCTGCCGTTCCTGGTCATCGACATGATCGTCGCGACGCTCACCATGTCGATGGGCATGATGATGATGCCGCCGACGATTCTGGCGCTGCCGTTCAAGATGCTGTTTTTCGTCCTGATCGACGGCTGGAATCTGCTGGCCTCGGGACTGGTCCGGTCGTTCTCCTAGCGAAGCTGGAGCGATCCGGGGGGCGCTGTCTTGGTTACCGAAGCGTAACCGGGGACCTCCATCTATTTCGACGAAATTCAAGCCTGCCTTAATCTGCAAGCAAGATTTGCCGTGTTACGTAAGCGTCCACGGCGGGTTGGACCCCACCCATATCAGTCCAAAGGCATGATGCCGCCCCTCCGTACCGGTGAAAGCCCGGTATGTCCCCAAGTGAAAATGTATCGCGTACACAAAAAGGGACATCCCAATGTCGAGCAGCCTGCTTACGAACTCTACCGCTATGACCGCGCTCCAGACGCTCCGTACCACGAGCGCGGCCCTCTCCACCACGCAGAACCGGATCTCGACCGGCATGCGCGTGGCTACCGCTTCCGATAACGCCGCTTACTGGTCGATCGCGACCTCGATGCGCGCCGATAACGCCGCGCTCTCCGCCGTCTCCGACTCGCTCGGTCTGTCGGCCGCGACCGTCGACACCGAATACACCGCGCTCACCTCGGTTCTGGGCAGCGACGGCAACTCCGGCCTGACCAAGCTGCAGTCGCTGCTGGTCGAAGCCAAGACCGCCGGTATCGACCGCTCCAAGATCCAGTCGGAAGTCACCCAGATCCAGGCCGACATGAAGAACACCGCCAGCTCGGCGACCTTCAACGGCGTCAACTGGCTGAGCACGACCACGGCGACGCCGGCGACCTTCGACCTCGTGTCGTCGTATTCGCGCGTCGGCTCCACGCCGACCACCGCGTCGATCACCCTGACCATGTCCAACTACTCGCTGTACACCAGCTCCCAGGGCGGCTTCCTGGACACGGCGACCTCGGGCGTGTCGGTCGACAACATGGACATCAGCTCGCTGACCGACTCCACGACGGACATGGCCACGCTCGACACCTACATCTCGGCGGTCACCGCCGCGATCAACTCGGTGTCGTCCGCCGCCGCCGACCTCGGCGCCGTCAAGAACCGTATCTCGAACAACACTGAGTTCGTGAAGACGCTGATGGACTCGGTGACCCGCGGTATCGGTCAGCTGGTCGACGCCGACATGAACGCGGAATCGACCCGCCTGTCGGCTCTCCAGACCCAGCAGCAGCTCGGCATCCAGGCGCTCTCGATCGCCAACAACAACAGCCAGTCGATCCTGTCGCTGTTCCGCTAAGCTTCGAACATCCAAGGGGCCGCGCTTCTCGCGAAGCGCGGCCTTTTTTTGTCTTTGGCGTGACGCTGGCCGCACGCCACGATCCCGGCTGACTGTTGCAGCCAGGACACAGAGCCACAAGCCTCGCACAAGCTTAGCCCGCTAGGGTCTCCGCTACGACAGGTTGGGCTGCAGGTTTAGGCCCGTGAGCGGTTTTTCCGCGGCCCAAAGGCATGACGCCGCCCTGCCGTGCCGGTGCAAGTCCGGTATGTCCCCCACAAAACTCAATCTTCCAATGGGACATCAAAAATGGCTTCCAGCCTTCTGACCAACTCCGCCGCCATGACCGCCCTGCAGACCCTCCGGTCTGTCAGCAGCAGCCTCTCCGTCACGCAGAACCGGATCTCGACCGGCATGCGTGTCGCGACCGCTTCGGACAACGCCGCCTACTGGTCGATCGCGACCTCGATGCGCGCCGACAACGCCGCGCTCTCCGCCGTCTCCGATTCGCTCGGTCTGTCGGCCGCGACCGTCGACACCGAATACACCGCGCTGACCGCCGTGATCGGCAGCGACGGCAATTCCGGCCTGACCAAGCTGCAGGCGCTGCTGGTCGAAGCCAAGACCGCCGG
This sequence comes from Bradyrhizobium diazoefficiens, assembly GCF_018131015.1. Taxonomy (GTDB): domain Bacteria; phylum Pseudomonadota; class Alphaproteobacteria; order Rhizobiales; family Xanthobacteraceae; genus Bradyrhizobium; species Bradyrhizobium diazoefficiens_B. The sequence goes on along the minus strand of NZ_JAFCJJ010000011.1, from coordinate 101,358 downwards.
CATCGACCGCAACAAGATCCAGTCGGAAATCACCCAGATCCAGCAGGACATGAAGAACACCGCCAACGCGGCGACCTTCAACGGTGTGAACTGGATCAGCGCCACCAGCTCCACGCCGACGTCGACTCAACTGGTGTCGGCTTTCTCGCGCGTCGGTGGCACGCCCACCATCAGCGCGATCACGGTGGTGCCGACCAGCTTCTCGCTCTACAACAACACGGTCGCAGCCACGCCCAGCGGCTACCTCGACACTGTCAGCGCCACCACCAGCGTGTCGGTCAACAACATGACCATCGCCGCGCTGACCGACGGCACGACGGACATGGCCACGCTCGACACCTACATCACGCAGGTGACCGGCGCGCTCAACTCGGTCAGCCAGGCCGCCGCCAACCTCGGCGCCATCAAGAACCGCATCTCGAACAACTCGGAGTTCGTCAAGACTCTGATCGATTCGGTGACCCGCGGTATCGGCCAGCTCGTCGACGCCGACATGAACGCGGAATCGACCCGCCTGTCGGCGCTCCAGACGCAGCAGCAGCTCGGCGTCCAGGCGCTCTCGATCGCGAACCAGAACAGCCAGTCCATCCTGTCGCTGTTCCGCTAAGCCTCGAATCACGACCGGGGAGGGGCCGCGCTTCGCGAGAATCGCGGCCCCTTTCCATTTCGGCGTGCGCCGCGCGCGCCTTGACCGGCTCCTGACGCCTCGATCAGGGGCCTCGACTCGGCTTGCGCCTGTCGCAGCCCGGTCACACAGCCACAAGCCTCGCACAAACTTCGCGCACTAGGGTCGCCGTCACGACGGGTTGGGCCCTTCGCCGCTTTTCCGGCTGCCCAAAGGCATGATGCCGCCCTGCCGTACCGGTGCAAACCCGGTATGTCCCCGAAATAAGAACTCAATCGGCTTTCACAGGGACGTCACATATGTCTTCCAGCCTGCTCACCAATACCGCGGCCATGACCGCGCTCCAGACGCTGCGGTCCGTCAGCAACAGCCTGCAGACGACCGAAAACCGCATCTCGAGCGGCTTCCGCGTCGCGACCGCTTCGGACAACTCGGCCTACTGGTCGATCGCGACCTCGATGCGCGCCGACAACGCCGCGCTCTCCGCCGTCTCCGACTCGCTCGGCCTGTCGGCCGCGACCGTCGACACCGAATATACCGCGCTGACCGCGACCGTCGGCAGCGACGGCAATTCCGGCCTGACCAAGCTCCAGGCGCTGCTGGTCGAAGCCAAGACCGCCGGCATCGATCGCAACAAGATCCAGGCCGAAATCACCCAGATCCAGCAGGACATGAAGAATACCGCCAAGTCGGCGACCTTCAACGGCGTCAACTGGCTGAGCACGAATACGGCCACGCCGAGCACCGTCAACCTGATCTCGTCATTTTCGCGCATCGGCGGCACGCCGACGATCAACTATATCCAGGTGACGGTCGCCAACTACTCGCTCTACACCGGCGGCGCGACCCCCACCGGCTTCCTCGACCAGGTCAGCGCGGCGACCAGCGTATCGGTCGACACCATCGACATCAGCGCGCTGACCGACTCGACGACCGACCAGACCACGCTCGACAAGCTGATCGGCCAGGTCACCAGCGCGCTCAACACGGTCAGCCAGTCCGCCGCCGACCTCGGCGCCATCAAGAACCGCATCTCGAACAACTCCGACTTCGTCAAGACCCTGATGGACTCGGTGACCCGCGGCGTCAGCCAACTCGTCGACGCCGACATGAACGCGGAATCGACCCGCCTGTCGGCGCTCCAGACCCAGCAGCAGCTCGGCATCCAGGCGCTCTCGATCGCGAACCAGAACAGTCAGAGCATCCTGTCGCTGTTCAAGTAAGCCTGACGCATCGACAAAGACCGTGCTTCCCCGGGGGGAGCACGGTCCTGGCGTGACCGGCCCAGGGTGGCGTCTCCGGACGTCGCCATCTGCTGTTGTCCGGCCCTGACGGGCCGCTGCGGGGGTATCGCCGGCTGCCGTCGTCGGCTCGAGCCGCAGCTTGCCTGGCCGTTTCCGATCTCATGCAAAACGGCAACGTCCCGCACGCGGACTGAGGGTTTTGTGTATCCGCGCAACCTTCAGGCAAGGTTCGCAGCGGAGTGTCCATCACGTTCGCATTGGTACGAGGTCACATGCTCAGTCGCGCGCAGCTACAGCAGCTGCTCAACAATCTGCTGGAACTTGGTCCGCGACGCCTGATGGCCTTGGGCTTGATCGGCTTTGCCGTCCTCGTCACCGTGGTCGGAGGGGCCTATTATCTGAGCCGCCCGGAGTTCGAGACGCTCTATACCGGCCTCACCCGGGAAGACGTGACGCGCATCGGCGCGGCGCTGCGCGAGCAGAACATCAATTTCGACGTCAACGCGGCCGGCGACGCCGTCTCGGTGCGCCCGAGCCAGACCATGCAGGCGCGGATGCTGCTGGCCGAGAAGGGGCTGCCGACCAGCGCCAATTCCGGCTACGAGCTGTTCGACAAGATCGGCTCGCTCGGCCTGACCTCGTTCATGCAGGAGGTCACCAAGCTCCGCGCGCTCGAAGGCGAGATCGCGCGCACCGTCCAGCTCATGAAGGGCGTCAAGGCGGCGCGGGTGCACATCGTCATGCCGGTGCGCGGCTCGTTCCGCGCCACCCAGCAGCCGCCATCGGCCTCCGTCGTGCTGCGCACCGATGGTGCGATCGAGGCGCGCACGGCGCAATCGATCCGCCATCTCGTCGCCGCCGCCATTCCCGGCATGACGCGCGACAAGGTGACGGTGCTCGACGCCGACGGTTCGATGCTGCTTGCCGAGGAGGATGAAGCCAGCGCCGCGCCGACCAAGATGGCGAGCCTGCAGAAGACGGTCGGCGGAATGGTGCAGGAGAACATCCGCAAGGCACTGACGCCTTATCTCGGCCTGGACAATTTCGAGGTGAGCGTCGCCCCGCAGCTCTCCACCGACAAGCGGCAGATCAACGAGACGGTCTACGATCCGGAGAGCCGCGCCGAGCGTTCCGTCCGGAACGTGCGCGAGAAGGAATCCTCGCAGAACGCCGACCGCTCGACGCCGACCACGGTGCAGCAGAATCTTCCTGAAGAGAAGGTGAATTCCGGCGGCGGCAAGAGCTCCAACGAGGACAAGACCCGCCGCGAGGACGTCACCAACTACGAGGTGTCGTCCAAGACCACGACGACGGTGAGCGACGGCTATGCGGTCAAGAAACTGTTCATCGCCGTGCTGGTCAACCGCGCGCGCCTCGTCTCCGATCTCGGCGACAAGAGCAACCAGGCCATCGTCGACAGCAAGCTCGCCGAGATCAGCCAACTCGCGGCGACCGCCGGCGGACTGGACAAGACGCGTGGCGACCAGATCCAGGTGACCGCAGTCGACTTCGTGGAAGGTTCGCGCGACCTGGCGCCGGTGCCGCCGATCAGCTTCGTCGAGATGATCAACAAGCAGCTGGGCAGCGTCATCAACGCCGTGACGATCCTGGCGGTTGCCTCGATGCTGGTCTGGTTCGGGCTTCGGCCCGCGGTCAACAGCATCCTCACCCACCGTGCGCATCAGGAGCAGGTTGAGGCAGCAGAGGCTGCCCAGCTCGAGGCCGCGGCCGCGGCCGGGCTTCTGCCCGACGGCGAAGAGGCCGAGCTCAACCTGGTCGAAGACCTCGAAGGCAAGATGCAGCGCACGCCGCAGAAGCGGCTGGAGCAGATCGTGCGCCTCGACCAGGCGCAGGCAGCCGCCATCCTTAAAGACTGGATGCGGCGGGAGGAGGCGGCATGAATGCAGCAATCGGAAAGCTCCTGACGCAATTCGACGCGAACGGGCGGGTCAAGCCGGCCGAGTCGCCGAAGGGCCAGGAGCCGATGGCGAGGCCGAAGGACGTCCGGCCGCAGCCCCAGGACGCCCAACCTCAGTTTCAGCGCCAGCCCGAGCCTCAGCCGCCGCAGTCCGAGGCCTCGCCGGTCAATCTCCTGGACGACGCCTACCGCCGTGGCCATGCCGCCGGTGTTGCCGAGGGCGAAGCCAAGCTCGCCGAAGAGCGCGTCCGCAGCGCGATCCGGCTCGGCGAAGAGCGGTCGAAATGGTCCGACCAGCAGGCGGTTGCGATCGTCAACGGCTTTACCGCGGCCTGCCGTGAGATCGAGACCAACATCGCGAGCTCCGTTGCGCGGATATTGCTGCCGTTCCTCGCCGAGGCGGTCCGCGACAAGGCGATCGGGACCCTGGTCGAGCAGATCGCATCGCTGACCTCCAATTCGCCCGCGCCGGCGTTCCGCGTCACCGGACCGAGCGAGCTGATCGATCTCGTCAAGGTTCAGCTCGACGCGGCCGGCCGCTCGGGGATCGAATACCAGGCTGCCGAGACCGCCGAGGTTCGCGTCCTGGCCGACCAGACCACCATCGAAACGCAGCTCTCGACCTGGATCGAGCGACTGAAAGAGGCCCGTCGGTAGTCGGCCATGAACGAAGTCAAATCCGATACCAAGGCCGAACTCGTCATCATCCGCCGCCGCGGGCCCTTCGAGGAAGGCGTGCACAAGGGCGGCGTCTGGAAGATCGCCTATGCGGACTTCATGACCGCGATGATGGCGTTCTTCCTGGTGATGTGGCTCATCAATGCGCTGAACCAGGACCAGAAGCAGGTCGTGGCGAGCTATTTCAATCCGATCAAGCTCGCGGAGAACGCGCCCGCGCCCAAGGGCCTCAAGGACCTCACCAAGAGGGAGCCATCGTCGCTCGAAGGGCAGGAGGGCAAGAACAAGCCGGCCGGGCCGAGCGAGGAGCGCCGCGGCGATTCGCCGACGGAGGAGAAGCCGCCCTATTTCGAAGAGAAGCTGTTGTTCCGCGATCCCTATGCGACGCTCGCCGAGATCGCGGCCAGCCCGAACCAGGAAAGCGGCCAGCGCCGCGCCGGTGCGTTGACCTCCCTGGAAGAGGACGGTCTCAAGGGCGGCGACGCCTATCGCGATCCGTTCGATCCGGGTTACTGGAAACTCGCCCCCGACGCTCCCACCGACACCGACCGGATCGCCGAGAGCGAGCCGAAGCCGAAGGCGGCGGCGCAGGATGTGCCGCCCGGCGCCAATCGCGGTGAGCCGCGCCGCGGCAAGACCGACGATGCCGGCGGAAGCAATTCCGCGGCAGGGGCCTCGTCCGCGAGCCAGTCGGCGCTGCTGCCGCCAGGGCCGGCGCCGTCTGCGCGCGAGGGTAGCGGGCAAGCCAATGCCAAGGCCAGTGTTCAGGTCAACGCCGCCGCACAGGCGCGTCCAGCCGATGCTGCGAAGGAGGCCGAGCAGCGCGACGCGGCCCAGGCGCAGCAGCAGGCTCTCAAGCAGCTTCAATCCGCGATCGCCGAGGCGCTGTCCGACATCAAGGCCGGCGCCGGACCGGCGGCCGAGGTTCGCCAGGTCGAGGAGGGTCTTCTGATCAGCCTGACCGACGATGCCAATTTCGGCATGTTCGCGGTCGGCTCAGCGGAGCCGAAGCCCGAGGTTATCCGGGTGATCGACAAGATCGGTCCGCTGCTCAACAAGCGTGCCGGCACGATCATCGTCCGCGGCCACACCGACAATCGGCCGTACCGGTCGGATACCTACGACAACTGGCGGCTGTCCACGGCCCGCGCGCAGATGGCGTATTATATGCTGGTGCGCGCCGGCGTCGACGCGCAGCGGATCGAGCATGTCGCAGGCTATGCCGACCGGCGTCCAAAACTTCAGGACGATCCGGCCGCGGCGCAGAACCGCCGGATCGAGATCCTGATCCGGGAGAAGCGCCCTTGATCAGGCCGCTGCTTCGATCCGCGCTGCTGCTGGTGCTGCCTTTCGCCGCCGCAGGCGCCGGTGCCGAGCCGGCGCCGCCGTCCCACGAGCCGTATGAATACGTGCGGTCGTTGCAGGCGGTGCAGGACGCCATCGCCCATGGTGACACCGCAGCGCACAGCAGCCACGGCACACTGATCCGCCAGATTGGCGAGAGATTTCTCGCAGCCGACCCGGCCGTATGGAGCAATCCGCAGAACGGCCAGGCCGTCGTCATCTATTTGCTGAGCGGCGGCCCGCCTCAGATCGTCCGTAAGCTGCCGCGCGACAAGCTCAACGTCGAAGGACGCCTGTTCGATGGCGCGCTCGCCTATGTCGAGGGCCGCCAGGACGAAGCGCGGGATCTGCTCAAGGACGTCAAACCGCGCAACCTTCCCTCGGGCCTGGGTGGACAGGTCGCGCTGGTCCAGGGCGCGCTGCTCGCCCGCGCCGAAGCGTCGCTCGCCATCGAGCGTCTCGACGATGCGCGCCTGCTGCTGCCGGGTACGCTGGTGGAGGAAGCAGCCCTGCGGCGCGAGATCTTGCTGGTCGGGCAGGCGGAGGATTTCGACAAGTTCGAGTTCCTGGCGCAGTCCTATGTCCGTCACTACAAGAACTCGGTCTATGCCGCCGATTTCTGGCAGCGCTTCTCCTCCGGCTTGACGCAATCGGGCCTCGCTCTCGACGATCGCCGCTTTCCGAGGATCGCCGCGCTGCTCGAACAGATCGACGGCGCGAGCCGCCTCAAGCTTTATCTGGTCATCGCGCGCGCCGCGATGCTGCGCGGGCGGATCGCGGTGACGCGGCTCGCGGGCGAGCGGGCGTTGTCGCTCAGCGGCGACGCCACCGCGGAGCGCGAGCGCGCGCATGTCTTTCGGGGCACCTCGCGGGTCCTTGCGGACGAATATGACGGCGGTCTCGCCGAGCTGAAGGCGATCGACAGGTCGAAGCTGGCGGAGCGTGACATCCTGCTCCTGAATGCGACCGTTCAGCTTGCACTCGACATCCGCAAGCCGATCGCCGGGCCGTCGACGGACGCCGCGACCGACAAGCCTCCGCCCACGCCGGCGCGTATCGACCTCGCGTCGTCGAACGCAACCCTTCTGCGCGCCCGGAAGAACCTCGAAGAACTGGAGCTCCTCACCAAGGAACGCCGCCCATGACCAAGCTCAACGGAACCTCCGGACAGGTTTTCGCTGGTCTCGCCGAAAGCCTTGCGCGCGGGATATCCCGCTCCGGCAAGGGTGCGGGAGCCGCCGGCGCGAAAGCGGCCAACGATTCCTCGTTCCATGATCTGCTGCACACCGTCTCTCACATGGCGAAGCGGGCGCTGAACGACGATGGTACCGAGGCGACGGCAAAGCCGGCTTCGCTGCATCCGCGCCCGGCAGCGCTGACCGGGCACGACAAGCCGAGGGACGAAGCGGTGCACGCGCGCACTGACGCCGCCGACGACTCCAAGCCGGATGACGAGGCGCCGGACAAGCAAGCTCCGATCGACCTCGCCGCGAAGGTGGACGTCCTGAAGGCGTCGAACATCGCGACGATCGTCGGGCAGGAGCTCGCTGCCGTCCCGGCCGCGAGGCCGCAGTTGCAACTGCAGGCCGGCGACAGGAAAGACACGGCGGCCCGGGACGAGCGATCCTCCGAGCTGCGGGGCGCCAGCCAGACGAAGGCGGCGACGGCGGACGGAGCTCGCTCCGGCGCGGCTCCGGCGACCGTTTCCAGTCTCACGCCGACCGTCGCGCGCCCGCAGGGCGATGTCTCCCAGGCGATGTCGGCGTCGCCGGAGGGCGGCGAGGCCGCGTCGAAAGCAATGCCTGTCACACCGGGCTTCGAAGCCGTCGCGGCGAATGTCGAGCACGCCGCGAAGGCGGCGGCGCGCGAGGCCCTGCCCGGAACCATCAAGGTCAATGTGGTCCAGCAGGAGACCCACCTGCCTCCCGTGGCGCAATTCAGCCCGCCCCAGCAGATCGCCGATGCGGTCGTGACGGAGTTGCAGACTACCTCCGCGTCGGCCTCCACCGCGGCGCCCGATCCTGCGTCCCAGAGCAATGCGCCGGACCAGCCGCTCAGGATCCTCACCATCAATCTCGAGCCGCCGGCGCTTGGCAACGTCACCGTACGGCTTCGTCTCGTCGGGACGGAAGTTTCCGTCCACCTTGCCGCCGAACGCAAGGATACCAGCCAGATGCTGGATCAGCAGCGCGACTCGATCCGCGAGCTGATGCAGTCGGCGGGCTACGTCGCCGACGTCGCGCCGGTGCAGCACGGCTCGCTGGACGGATTCCAGGCCGGCTCGGGCCAGCAGCAACCCCAGTTCGCGGGCCAGCATCAGCAATCGCCGCAGTCGCAAGCGTCGTTCGACGGCGCGAGCACGTCGTCCGGTCAATCGCAAGGCGACGCCCGGCAGACCCGGCAGGATCAGCAACCCAGTCAGGAGACCCGTCATGATAACGACGTGGCGCCGCAGCTTCGTCGCGGCCCTGTTTATCTGTAGCGCCGGCGCTGCCGAGGCTGCTGCCGATGTTGCGCGCCCCTGCGAGCGCGAGATGGCGCGCGCGGCTCAGCAGCACGGGATTCCGCTCGGCATTCTCTATGCCGTCGGGCTGACCGAGACCGGTCGGCGCGGCGCACTCTATCCCTTCGCGCTCGGCGCCGAGGGGAAGACCGTATTCGCCAAGGATATCAACGACGCGATGGCCAATTTCGAGGCGATGCGCAGCAAGGGCATCAAGCTGATCGATCTCGGCTGCATGCAGATCAACCACTATTATCACGGCGACAAGTTCGCCTCGGCGCGGGCGATGTTCGATCCGGCCAGGAATGTCGACTACGCCGCGCGTTTCCTGAAGGAGCTGAAGCAGCGCGAGGGAAGCTGGACCATGGCGGTGGCCCGTTACAATGCGGGCCCCAACAACGACCCGGCCCAGAAAAAATACGTCTGCCACATCGTCGCGCACCTCGTCTCCAGCGGCTTCGGCGCCTGGACGGACAAGGCGCGCTCGTTTTGTCAGCCCAAGCCACCCGAAGGGACAACCTGAGGTGGCGATATAACTCAATCACGCGGGGCGGCGCTGCCGGATTGTGCAACGCCACCTAATCAGCCCCGCGCAAGCTAAAACCCTCATTGTCAATACAACCACGTAAGGAGCCCATTCATGAGCCTGTATTCTGTCATGCGGACCGGCGTCTCTGGAATGGCCGCGCAGTCCAACAAGCTGTCGACGGTCTCGGACAACATCGCCAACGTCAACACGACGGGTTACAAGAAGGCGTCGACCGAGTTCTCGTCGCTGATCCTGAAGAGCGGCTCCGGAAATTACGACTCCGGCGCGGTCGAAACGACCGTGCGCTACGCGATCAGCGACCAGGGCAGTCTCCAGTTCACGACCTCGACGACTGACCTCGCGGTCCAGGGCAACGGCTTCTTCGTCGTGCAGGATGCGAATGGCAGCAATTTCCTGACGCGCGCAGGCTCGTTCGTGCCCGACAGCCAGGGCAATCTGGTCAACACGGCCGGCTTCCAGCTGATGGGTTACAACATCCAGAACGGCGCCGTGCCCAACGTCTCCGCCAACGGCTTCGGCAATCTGCAGGTCATCAACGTCAACCAGATGGCGCTCCAGGCATCGCCCTCGACCAAGGCGACCGTTGCCGCCAATTTAGCTCCGAGCGCGACCAACCTTGTCGCCCCGGCCGGCCCGGCGAACTATACGTCGAAGACGTCGATGGTGACCTACGACAACATCGGCAATGCCGTGACGCTCGACGTCTATATGGCCCAGACCGCGACGGACACCTGGGATATCCAGACCTACCAGAACGGCACACTGCTTGCGCCCGGCGGCAGCACCACGTTCACCTTTGACACGACGGCCGCCGGCAAGGGCGCGCTGGCTGCCGCGAGCCCGACGACGCTTTCGTACAACGTTCCCAGCGCCGGCGGTTCGACCTATCCCTTCACGATGGACCTTTCGGCGATGACGCAGGTCGCTTCCGCCTTCGACTTCAAGGCGAACGTCGACGGCAATGCCCCGTCCGCCGTCGAGAAGGTGGACATCGACAGCAAGGGCATCGTCACCGCGGTCCTGCAGAACGGTACCCAGCTGCCCAGCTTCCAGATTGCGCTCGCCACCGTGCCGAGCCCGGACCATATGACGCCGGAGGTCGGCAACGTCTATTCGCCGAACCTGGAATCCGGAAACGTGCAGGTTGGCCTGGCCGGCCAGGGCGGCCTCGGGACCATTCAGTCGAGCGCGCTGGAACAATCCGACGTCGATCTCGCGAGCGAGCTGACCGACATGATCTCGTCGCAGCGCAGCTTCACCGCGAACTCGAAATCGTTCCAGACCGGTGCCGATCTGCTCGACATCGTCGTCAACCTGAAGCGCTGAATTCTTCGGCGCCGATCCCGGGCAATAGCAAGTCATGTCCCTTACCACCGCTCTCGACTCCGCCCGCTCCTCGCTTGGGGCGTCGGGCGTTCAGTCCTCGGTCATCTCGCGCAACATCGCCGGCGCGAATGCGACCGGCTATTCCCGCAAGACTGCCGTGCTGGACAATTTGCCCGGAGTCGGCGTTTACGTGGCTGCGATCCAGCGTGCCGCCAGCTCGGGCCTGTACGCCAACGTCCTGACCGCGACCTCGGGGGCTGCCAAGCAGACCGCGCTCTATGACGGCTTGCAGAAGATCGCAGCCGCCACGGTCGACGATCCGGAGCTCAACCAGTCGCCGACCGCCCAGCTCAACGCGCTGAAATCGGCGCTGCAGCAATACGCGAACGCCCCCGACAACGCCACGCTGGCACAGGCGGCGGTCGCGTCCGCCAAGGACATGGCGGCCGCGCTCAACCAGGCGACCCAGACCGTGCAGTCGGCGCGAGCCACCGCGGATGCCGACATGGCGTCCTCGGTCGCCAACATCAACCGCCTGCTCACCCAGTTCCAGACCACCAACACCGCGATCGTGAAGGGCACGATCGCCGGTGACGACGTGACGGACTACCTCGACCAGCGGGACAGCATCGTCTCGAAGCTGTCGGAAGAGCTTGGCGTCACCATGACGATCCGCGCCAATGGCGATGCCGCGCTCTACACCGACAGCGGCGTCGTGCTGTTCGACAAGATCGCGCGGCCGGTGACCTTCGTAGCGACCAACGCCTATACGGCGGGCACCACGGGCAACGCGGTCTACATCGACGGCGTGCCGGTCACCGGCGCCAACTCGGTGATGCCGCTCAAGTCCGGCAAGCTCGCCGGCCTCGCCCAGCTGCGCGACAACGCCACGGTCACCTACCAGAGCCAGCTCGACGAAGTCGCGCGCGGCCTGATCGAAGCCTTCAAGGAAAGCGATCAGACCGCCTCCGCGCTGCCCGACGTTCCCGGCCTCTTCACCTATCCCGGCGCGCCGACGATGCCTGCGGGCGCCACCATCTCCGTCGGCCTTGCCGGCCTGATCTCGGTCGCGGCCTCGGTCGATCCGGCTCTCGGCGGCAATCCCGACCTGCTCCGCGACGGCGCGATCAGCGGCAGCGCCGCCTATCAGTACAACACGACCGGTACCGCCGGCTACTCGACCCGGCTGCACCAGCTGGTCGACAGCATGGATACGCCGCAGTCGTGGGACCCGGCCGCGCAGGGCAAGCCCACCGGCAGCGTGCTCGATTTCGCCTCGTCGTCGGCGAGCTGGATCGAGAACCAGCGCAAGGTCGCCGACGACAGCTCGCAGTACCAGAACACGCTGCTCGAGCGCAGCAATGCGGCGCTGTCCAACGTCAGCGGCGTCAACATGGACGACGAGATGTCGTTGATGCTCCAGGTCGAGCGCACCTATTCGGCGTCGTCGAAGATCATTTCCACCGTCGACGAGATGTTGCAGAGCCTGCTGGCTGCCGTGGGGAAATAAGTCATGATGACCGCCAACTACATCTCGACCCTGATGCTGTCTTCGCATTTGCGGTCCTCGATCACGAACGGCCAGAGCGCGCTGAGCAAGGCCACGACCGAGGCGACCACCGGCCGCTTCGCCGACGTCGGCCTCGTGCTCGGCATTGGCACGGGCCGCGACGTCAGCCTGCGTGCCGACCTCGACTTTGCCGATCAGCTCATCGATACCAACGCGCTGGTCAAGGGCCGCCTTGATGTGACCCAGAACCGGATCACCCAGATCACCTCGACCGCGCAGGACTTTCTTCAGAGCCTGATTGCCGCGCGCGACACCGACGGCGGCGCGCGCATCATCCTGCCGAGCGCGACCGCCAATCTCGATGACCTGACCAGCTCGCTCAATGTCTCCTACAATGGCTCGTATCTGTTCGGCGGAATCAACACGCAGAACGCGCCGATGACGACCTACGCGGCCGGATCGGCCAACAAGAACCAGGTCGATGCGGACTTCCTCGCGACCTTCGGCTTCCCGCAGTCCTCGCCCCTCGTCAGCACCATCACGCCTGCGGCGATGCAGAGCTTCCTCAATACCACCTTCGACGCGGAGTTCGCGAGCCCGGCCTGGAACGCCAACTGGTCGTCCGCCACGAACCAGCCGATGTCGAGCCGCATCTCGACGACCGAGATCGTCGACAGCTCGGTCAGCGCCAACCAGCCCGGCTTCCAAAAGCTCGCCGAGGCCTACACCATGATGACCGATCTCGGGAACATGAACCTCGACCAGAATACGTTCCGGACGGTCGTCGACAAGGCCATCAGCCTCGTCAGCGGCGGCATCAACGATCTCGGCATTCTCGGCGGCTCGGTCGGCGCGATCCAGGCGCGGGTCAACACCGCGACCGACAAGCTCAACGCCCAGAAGGACGTTCTGACCAGCCAGGTCACCGGCATGGAGAAGGTCGATCCGGCTGAAGCGGCGGTGCGCGTCAATACCTTGCAGACCCAGATCCAGACGGCGCTCGCGCTGACCTCGCAGCTCCAGAAGATCAGTCTCCTGAATTATCTCTGATCCCGGCGGCAATCGTTCTCCTCATTTTAGTTTCCTGCGCAGAGTGGTCCTGATGACTTTTGAAGCCTACGAAGCCGTCGTTGAAGACAGCGGTCAAGAAGCGCGAGGGCGCGAGCGCCAGGCTCTCAGCCTCGGCATCGACCGGCTGGAGCGGCTCCAGAAGGGCGCCTTCAGCATGGAGGAGCTGGTCAAGAGCCTGCTCTACATCCGGCGGCTGTGGGCGATCTTCATCGAGGATCTCTCGCATCCGGACAACGGGCTGCCCGAGCAGCTGCGCGCCGACATCATCTCGATCGGCCTGTGGGTCATCAAGGAGGCCGACCGCCTTCGCGAGGAGAAATCGAACGACGTGACGCAACTCATCGAAATCAACCGCATGATCCGGGACTCGCTGCAATGAAGATATCCTTGCGGGCGGGAGAACGGGTCTGGATCAACGGCGCGGTGCTGCGCGTGGACCGCAAGGTCTCGCTGGAGCTCGTCAACGACGTGATGTTCCTGCTCGAAGCGCAGGTCATGCAGGCGGCGGACGCCAACACGGCTATGCGTCAGCTCTACTTCATCGTCCAGCTCATGCTGATGAATCCCACCGACGTGGACGCGGCTGCAGCGGTTTACGCGCAGCATTTCGCCGCGCTGCAATCGGTCTGCGAAAGTCACGAGATGCTGGCGGGGCTCGCGGCGATCGACGAAATGGTCGGCGCGACCCGCTATTTCGAGGCGCTCAAGCGGATCCGGGCGCTGTTTCCAGTGGAGGAGGCGATCCTGGCTGGCGCCACCGCCGCTTCCCCCGAGGCTGCCTGACAGCGGAGAGATACATGAACGTCAACAGCGTGACCAACGCCAACAGCACGGTCAATTCGACCACGACCACCTCGAGCAGCTCGAGCAGCGGCGTCGATTACAACATGTTCCTGCAGCTCCTCATCGCCGAGATGAAGAACCAGGATCCGACCAATCCGATGGACACGTCGCAGTATATGAGCCAGTTCGCCCAGCTCTCCACGGTGGAGCAGGCCACGAACACGAACAAGAAGCTCGATGCGCTGCTCTCCTCGCAGTCGCTGACGCAGGCCGACGGGCTGATCGGGCGCACCGTCAGCTTCACCGACGCGACCGGGGCGACCTTCAGCGGCAAGATCGCGTCGGTCTCCATCAACAATGACGGCTCCATCGCGACCCTCGAGGACGGCACCAAGGTCGCGGTCGGACCCGGCCTCACGCTGAGCTAGCCATGAACGAGCGTGACGCCCTCGACATCGTCCAGGCGGCGATCTGGACCATCATCGTAGCCTCCGGCCCCGCGGTCGCCGCGGCGATGCTGGTCGGTACCATCATCGCACTGTTCCAGGCCCTGACCCAGATCCAGGAGGTCACGCTGACCTTCGTTCCGAAGATCATCGTCATTCTGCTGGTCGTGGCGGTTTCGGGTTCCTTCATCGGCGCCCATATCTCGACCTTCACCGAACTGGTCTATTCGCGGATCGAGCACGGCTTCTGATCCGCGAAGCTCCGGCCACCACCCCCACGTAAGCTTTCCGCGGCAAACTCCAGGACGGACCCTGCTGCCGGTGACCAATGGCCGATACCTTAACTGCTAGCCTGCCGACCCCCCGACGCCTGGGGGCCGACGCCTTTTTCGCGGGCGGTATCGTGGCCATGCTCACGATCCTGTTCCTGCCGATACCGCCGATCCTGATCGATCTCGGTCTCGCCTTCTCGATCGCGCTGTCGGCGCTGATCCTGATGGTCGCGCTGTGGATCCAGCGGCCGCTCGATTTCTCCGCCTTCCCGACCGTGCTGCTGATCGCGACGATCCTGCGCCTGGCGCTGAACATCGCGACCACGCGTCTGATCCTGTCGCGCGGCGGCGAGGGCGAGCAGGCTGCCGGCCACGTGGTCGCCGGATTCTCCAAGTTCGTGATGGGCGGCGACTTCGTCATCGGCCTGATCATCTTCGCGATCCTCGTCACGGTGAATTTCGTCGTGATCACCAAGGGTGCGACGCGTATCGCCGAAGTCGGCGCCCGCTTCACCCTGGACGCCATCCCCGGCAAGCAGATGGCGATCGACGCCGACCTGTCGGCCGGCCTGATCGACGACAAGGAAGCGCAGCGCCGGCGCCGCGAGCTCGAGGAAGAAAGCGCGTTCTTCGGCGCGATGGACGGTGCCTCGAAATTCGTCCGCGGCGACGCCATCGCCGGCCTGATCATCACCGCCATCAATATTTTCGGCGGCATCATCATCGGCGTCACCCATCACGGCCTGACCCTGTCGCGCGCCGCCGACGTCTACACCAAGCTCTCCGTGGGCGACGGTCTGGTGTCGCAGATGCCGGCGCTGATCGTGTCGCTGTCGGCGGGCCTGCTGGTCTCCAAGGGCGGCACCCGCGGCTCGGCGGAGCAGGCGGTGCTGCGCCAGCTCGGCGGCTATCCGCGCGCGGTGTCGGCCGCGGCGCTGATGATGGGCGTGCTCGCCCTGATGCCGGGGCTGCCGATGGCGCCGTTCGTGCTGCTCGGCGGCGTCATGGCTTTCGTCGGCTACTCGCTGCCGAAGCGGGAGGCGGCCTTGAAGCAGAAGGAAGACGTGCGCAAGGCCGAAGAGCGCGCCCAGGCCGAGGCCAAGGAATCCGTCAAGGAATCGCTCAAGACCGCCGAGATCGAGCTGTCGCTCGGCGGCCACCTCTCGGTGCATCTGCTGGGCTCGCGCAACGAGCTCGCCCACCGCGTGGCAAGGATCCGGAAGAAGTTCGCCAAGCAGTACGGCTTCGTGATTCCCGAGATCAAGCTGACCGACAATCTGTCGATCGACCCCAAGAGCTACCAGTTCCGTATCCACGACACCCGCGTCGCCCACGGCGAGCTGCGGCTCGGCGAGGTGCTGGTGCTGGTGGACAAGGACGGCAAGCCCGACGTGCCCGGCGACGAGGTGATCGAACCCGCCTTCGGCATGAAGGCGCTTTGGGTGACGGAGGCCTTTACCGAGGAGGTCAAGCGGCAGGGCTGCAAGCCGGTCGACAACCTCTCGGTGCTGCTCACGCATCTGAGCGAGGTGCTCCGGGCCAACCTCTCCCAGCTCCTGTCCTACAAGGACATGCGCGCGCTGATCGATCGGCTCGAACCCGAATACAAGCGCCTCGTGGAGGACCTCTGCCCCTCGCAGATCTCCTATTCGGGCCTGCTCGCCATCCTGAAGATCCTTCTGGCGGAGCGGGTGTCGATCCGGAATCTCCATTTGATCCTCGAAGCGATCGCCGAGATCGCGCCCCACGTCCGGCGCTCCGAGCAGGTCGCCGAGCACGTGCGGATGCGTCTTGCGCAGCAGATCTGCGGCGACCTCTCCGACAACGGCTTGCTCAACGTCCTTCGTCTCGGCAACCGCTGGGATCTCGCCTTCCATCAGAGCCTGAAGCGCGACTCCAAGGGCGACGTCGTCGAGTTCGACGCCGACCCGCGGCTGATCGAGCAGTTCGCGACCGAAGCCAGTGCCGCGATCCGGAAATTCACCGAGGACGGCACCAGCGTGGTGCTCGCGGTGACGCCGGAAGCGCGTCCCTATGTCCGCATGATCCTGGAACGGGTGTTCCCGACGCTGCCGATCCTGTCGCATGTCGAGGTCGCGCGCAGCGCCGAGATCAAGGCGCTCGGAGCCATATCGTGATCAACGGCCTCACCGACAGCGTGCTTGTCACGTTCATCGTGTTCTGCCGTATCGGCGCCTGCCTGATGCTGGTGCCCGGCTTTTCCAGCGTCATCCTGCCGCCGCAGGTCCGCCTCTTCGTGGCGTTGGTCACGACATTCGCGCTGACGCCGATTCTGATCGCAATCCTGCAACCCCTGACGCAGAACGCGGCGCCGATGACGCTCGCGCTCCTGATCTGCTCCGAGCTCGTGGTCGGCAGCGTCATCGGCCTCGGCGGTCGCGTGTTCTTCCTCGCGCTGCAGACCATGGCAACCATGATGGCGAGCGCGGCCGGGCTGTCCAGCATCCCCGGAACGCCGGTCGGCGACACCGATCCGGCGCCGGCCCTGGTGCCGCTGATCATGGCTTCCGTCACCACGCTGTTCTTCCTGACCGACCAGCACTGGCAGGTGCTGCGCGGCCTGATGAACTCCTACGACGTCTGGCAGCCCGGCCAGCGGCTGAGCGGCGAGATGGCGCTGAACCAGGTCGCGAGCCGGCTGTCGGAGGCTTTCGTGCTGACGCTGCGCATCACCAGCCCCTTCATCGTCTATTCCGTCATCGTCAACTTCGCGATCGGCCTCGTCAACAAGCTGACGCCGGCGATTCCGGTCTATTTCATCTCGACGCCCTTCGTTCTGTTCGGCGGGTTCCTGCTGCTGTACCTCACCAGCGACGAGCTGCTGACGCAGTTCATGCTCGGCGTGTCGTCCTTTCTGGCGGGGTGACGGGTCATGATGTCGCGCGCGGACAAGCTTGCTCGAATGGTCTCGCTGGTGAAGCTGCAGCTTCGGCTGTCCGAATGGCAGCTCGCACATTTGCGGCAGCGGGAGCAGGCCTTGGAAGATGAGCAGGTCTATCTGGTCGGCGCCCTGAACGGCACCGAGTTGCCGGCCGGTTCGTCGAGCGCGTCGATCGCGCGCCGCCTGGCCACGACGAGCGTCGGGGCGCGTGCCCTGAAGGCGCAGGCCCTGCAGCAGTTCGAGCAGGTTCGCTCCGAAAGCAGGCGCGTGAAGCAGTTCGAGGAGGTGGCGAAGGCGGCGCTCGCCGACAAGCTTCGTGACGCCGAGAAGCGTACGCTCGAGGAGATGACGGGAATAAGCCCTGCCGTGCGCAACTGGACGCCACGGCCAGCCAGCGGGACCAAACCATGATCGTGACCGCGACACCCGACCTCGTTCTCGACGTCCTGGATGCCGCCGATCCCGTGGCCCAGCGCACGGCGACGGCGAAGCTCGATGCCCTGAAGTCGCCGAGTGCCGACTTTGCCGCCACCATGGAGGCCGAATTCAACAGGGCGGCGGCAAGGACGAGCGAGGCGCAATCAGCCACGCCGAATGCGGCGCCGGTGAAGATCATCAAGGCGCCGGGACCCGGCGAGGTGTACCGCAAGTTCGAGGCGTTCATCCTGCAGAGCTTCGTCGACACCATGCTGCCGAAGGATTCGGAGGTGTTCGGCAAGGGGACCGCCGGCAGCGTCTGGAAGTCGATGCTGGCGGAACAGCTCGGCAATCAGCTTGCGCAAGGTAAGGGGATCGGCATTGCCAGGCAGCTTGCGGCTGGCCGATCGGAAGTTCGCGATATTTCGGACAAGGCCGGATAACGGCCGGAAAACGGTGACAGAGATTGAGGGGTCAAATTTCCTATGCAGGCAAATGAAGCAATGACGGCTGCGGCGATCGACCAGCCGAACATGATGACCGGGGCGACGATGGACGCTGCGCCGGAGCGGACGCTGCTGCCCGCGCTGCTGCCGGTTCTCGACAGCGAGGCTGTGCCCGATGACGGCGATACGAGATCGGAGGAGCTGCGCGGCCTCCTGGCGGCGATCGTCCGCCTCGAGACCATCGTCGAGGAGGAGACCGCCGCCCTCACCAGCGGCAACAGGGTCGACTTCGACGAGTTCAGCGCGCGCAAGAGCCGCGGCATGCTGGAATTCGTCCGCCTGATGCGCGCCCGGATGCATCTCGGCAACGAAGTCGAGGTCACCACGCAGGTCCAGCGGCTGCGCCAGAAGCTCGAGCGCAACCGCGCCGTCCTCGAGATGCACTATGATGCGGTGCGCGAGGTCGCGGCGATCATCGTCAAGGCGGTCCGGGATGCCGAGTCGGACGGGACCTATAGCGGCCGCGCCGCGCGGGACGGAAAATGATCAGGGTCGTGCTGGCCGGGCTCTGGGCGTGCATTCTCACCGCGGGCACGAGCTATGGCGTGGCCTATTGGAAGGAAAACGGCACCACGCTGGCGCAAAAGGAGGAATATCTCGACGGACTGCAATACCACAAGACGCGGCCGCTGAGCATTCCCATGGTCGAGAACGGCAGCGTGCAGGGTTACATCGTCGCGCGCTTCGTCTACACCGTGGAAGCGCGGACCATGCGCCAGCTTACGATCCCGCCGGAGCCGTTCGTCGTGGACGAGGTCTTCCGCCGGATCTACGCCGATGAGCGCCTCGACTTCAGGAAGCTCGCCCGTTACGACCTGACCATCCTCACTGCGGCCGTCAAGCAGCGCGTCAATGAGCGCATGCAGGCCGACGTCATCCAGGACGTGCTGGTCGAGGACTTCAACTACGTCTCCAAGGAAGAATTCCAGCAGAAGCCGTGACGAGGCGCGCTGCAAGGCCGCGCCGGCATCGCTCTGTCCGTACCCTGAAAACGCACCGGCCTCTGCGGGGATCTTTCCCGCAGAGGCCGTGTCGTTTCGTATCGCCGTTTAGGGCATGATCCGGAAAAGTGTGAAGCGGTTTTCCGAAAGGATCATGCTTAGCTGCGTAAGTTTCCGGCGGGGTAGGCCGCCTGGGCGGTATGCGCCCGGCTCATCAGGATACCGACTTCGCCGAGGTCCTGCATCGGCGGCAGGTCAATGGTGTCTTCGGTCGGAATGTTGAGACGATATCCGACGTAGCGCCGGGCCACGATCGCATCGAAACCGAGGCGGTCGCGGAGCTTCTTGCGAAGCTTGCTGACGTGGCTTTCGATCACGCTCTCGTCGAACGTCGACTCGAAGATGCCGTAGACCGCGTTGAAGATCTGCGTCTTGGTGATCCACTTGCCGTGGTTGGCGACCATGTATTCGAGAATGCGCAGTTCGCGGCGGGGCAGGGTGAGGGCGTGACCGCCGATCTCGGGGTCGCGTCCGTTGAAGAAGACCTGGATCCTGGTCTCGCAGGGCTTCGGCAGGTCGCCCACCCGGCGGCGCGCGATCGCGGCCGTCCGGGCGAGAATCTCGCGAAGATGGACGGGGACGTGAACCACGTCGTCCACGCCTGACTCGAACAGTTCGAGAGTGTTCTTGAGCATCTTCTGGCTGCTCATGGCGATGATGGGAGCCGCGGACCGCTTGCGCATCGCACGCGGCAGGCTGCCGCGGGCATCGCAATCCCCAAGAAGGAAGGCGTCGACCGCAGCGAGGTCCGATTCACTTGCTGACTGCAGCCAGTCCCAGAATTCTCCCGAGGAGAAGCCGATCGACGACACGCCCTCGCGAACCAGCCCTGAAACGTAGCTGTTCGTGACGCTCTCGCGATCATCAACGATAATATACATCAGTTTCTTGCCCCTGTTTCGCATGTGCTGCGGCCGGCTGGTTGTTGTGATACCCGGCTTCGCAACAATGCTGATTGACGTATCCGTCCCGCGAACCCCTGTTTCTACTCGCGGGCAGCCCAACGCATTCAGTGCCTGCATTTCGCAGGCCTGTTACTTCGACTCGAAACTGAAACGCTTACGACGTGAGGCCCGGCGGGTGTTTTGCGAATCACCCCGCGGAGCGAACTGAGACCCTCACCTAGAACAGTTCCGCCAGGTTGTTTATCCGGGCCGCTACTGAACTGTGTAGATCTCCTCGCGACCGGCGAGAATCACTTGACTAAGACCGTAACAATTGCCGATTCCCGATCAAGCGCGGGGCGCGAAGCTGTTGCTACATCTGCTTGATGCTGTTGGTTTGTATCGTTTCGTTTCTTGATATACTTAGCCTTATCAATTGATTTTGGAATTAAACTAGTTGTGCATCGTGACGTTTCTATAGTTCCTGAGCCCCCGAGAATTCCAGCTGTTTTCGACGAAATTGCCGATCGCGCGCCTCGATCGATTTTCGACCTCGAATGGACGCACAACGTTGTGCATAAGCCTGCGACAATTCGCCTCACGTAGTGTTGCGAGTCTCCAGTTTGACGAATTCACGGCACGTGTGTGTCTTTCGAGTCGCACTCTCAACGCGTGAGGGCCGTATTCGAACTTATTCGGCCTTGCATCGCACCTGACGAAGAGCTTTTCGGTGCGCACGTTTCGGGCAAGCTTCGGCAACTAGCTTCCGTTCGAAAGATCGAACTGAACGGAGCATTTTCATATGTCGTCCGATGGCAAAGCTCGTCCCAACGAGACCGCGGATGCGTCTGCCGCCACGAAGCCGGCGCCGGAAGCGCGTGACGCGAAGGTCGATGCCACGCGGGCGGCCAAACCTGCTGCAGCCAAGCGTCCTGCGGCGGCGACGAATGATGAAGTCATGGCCAAGGAAGCGCTCGAGGGCCTCAAGCGCATTCGCGCCAAGGCGCGCCTCGACAAGATGGCGATCCAGAAGCCTGTGACGACGGTCGTGCCTCCGGCCGTGATCGTGGCCAAGCCGCCGCCGCCGCGTCCGGCATGGGTCATGCCGCTCGCGGCGCTGGCGGTCACCGTGGGGCTCGTGGTGAGCGCGTGCACCGGCGTGATCGTCTATCTCACCGCCACACAGCCGGGCCAGACCAACACTGCGGCCAATACGGAGATCAGGACTCTGCGCGAGACCGTCGCGCAGCTGCGCAAGCAGGTGTCCGGCGTGTCGGAGAATCTCGATGGCTTGCGCACCGCGGTCGACCAATCGAGCAAGGCGACGAGCGATCGCTTCGGCCGGTTCGCCGAGAACCTGGATCGCATCGAACGGGTGAGCTCGTCCTCGACGGCGAAGCTCGACAAGCTCGCGCTGGCGCAGACGCCGGTGCCCGCGGCGGCGGGCTCCCAGCCGGCGGCGTCGTCGGCGGGGATGCCAATGATGGCCTCGATCGCCGCGCCCGAGGTGACAGGTTCGGTGTCTCCGGCCGAACGCGCTGGGCCGCCGCGAAAGGTGGTCAAGGGCTGGTCGGTCCGACAGGCCTATGAGGGAATTGCAATCCTGCAGAGCCCGAACGGCGTCGTCGAGATCGTGCTGGGACAGCAGGTGCCCGGCCTCGGCCGTGTCGAGGAGATCAAGACCGAGAACGGGCGCCTGGTGGTGGAGACCAGCGCAGGCGTCATCTACTCCTCACGCAAGTGACGAGGTAGGCGGCGGCGCGCCTTACTGGCGGTGATGCTCGAAGCTCGTGCAGAGCAGGTCGACCTCCGCCTCCGCGATCGGCGCGCGGAACAGCCGGCAGGTGAACTCGGTCTTGCCGTCGATGATGGCACGATCCTCCCGCAGGAAGATGCAGCGCCTGCAGATGTCGGTATGGTGGCGCTGCTCGGCGGCGTCGGATTGATCGAGCAGGTGCCGCAGCGCGTCGCGAAAGCCGATCTTGCCGTCATCCTCGAGCACGGCGAGGGCGTCGACGAGAACGTTGACGGGATCGCGCGCCAGAAACTTCTTGCCAGTCTGCGTGACACTCAGCATCACCGAGCGCTTGTCCGTGACCGAGCGCTTCCGCTCCACGTAACCCAGCCGCTCCAGCTCGCCGATGATGAAGGAGGCCGTGCCGCGCGTGGTGCCGACATAGCTTGCGAGGGCCGAGGGCGTCCTGGAAAACCGGTTGGCGCGGGAGAGGAATCGCAGCGCCATCCATTCGCGGTCACGCAAGCCGTGCTTGGTGCCCTCGAACCACAGGATCCGGGCGACCTGTCCCAGCAATTCAATCGCTTCGCGAGCCAAATTCATTTCTTTTCCGGTCGGATAAAGCTTTTTTCAATTGAGCCATCGGCAGCGCAATCCGGGCGGATGATGAGGCTGTCGAGCGAAGCATGGCTCGAAGCGGAAAACCTGCCCGCGCTTGGAAGGCGCCTCTCCGTTCTGGAGATGGAACTTGCCGGAGTGGACTAGAGCGACACGCCCGAAGTTCGAGTAAACCGCGTCGCTCAACTGTTCCGAAAATTTCAATCAAATCAGCGGGGCTCGCGTGCGAATTCCACGTGGGTCGTGCACCAGGTCAACATGATGTGTCGTTGTGGCCCGCGATCGGGCCTGTTTGTCGTCGCGGGACGCTTCTAATGGTCGGTGTGCGTTGATCGCCCGCAACGCTCGATGGCGGAGCTCGCGATGGCAGAAGTGTTTTCTCGGTTAACGGATGTTGCGGCGCAACCCGGCCAGACGGTTAAATCCGGCAAACGAACGAAGCCGGGGTGTGTCGCCGGCAATCGAGGACGCTCGCAGGCTGGTGATTTGCGTTTCGCCGGCAATTGCTGGCGAATGCGTCCCGCTCCGGGGCATCAGGACAAGAAATCAGGAAGGGATAGACCGATGAGCATCGAAACCACCATGACGTCGGACGTTGTCGGGCTGATCAAGCCGCCGCCGGTGTCGCGCCGCGGCTTCATGAGTGCCACCGCGGCGGTCGCCGCCGGCTATACGCTCGCCGCCGGACCGGTGCGCGCCGAGGTCATCACCACGGACACCACCGGCCTTCAGGCCGGCGATGCCAAGATCAAGGTCGGCGCCGAAGAGATGCCGGCCTATTTCGCCCGTCCTGCCGGCAACACCAAGGCGCCGGTGATCATCGTGGCGATGGAGATCTTCGGTCTGCACCAATACATCAAGGACGTGACACGGCGTCTCGCCAAGCTCGGCGCCTTCGCGGTCGCGCCCGACTACTACTTCCGCAAGGGTGTCGACCTGACCAAGTTCACAGAGATCAAGGAATTGCTGCCGATCGTCAACGCCAAGCCCGACGCCGAGCTGCTGTCCGATCTCGATGCGACGGTGGCATGGGCCGGATCGCAGGGCGGCGACACCGCGAAGCTCGGCATTATCGGCTTCTGCCGCGGTGGGCGCACCGTCTGGGAATACGCCGCCCACAGCGGCGCGCTGAAGGCCGGCGTTGCCTTCTATGGTCCGCCGGTCGATCCGGCCAATCCGCTCTGGCCGAAGAGCCCGCTGCAACTCGCTCCCGAGATGAAGGCGCCGGTGCTCGGCCTCTATGGCGGTGCTGATACCGGCATTCCCGTTGCCCAGGTCGAGCAGATGAAGGCAGCGCTGGAGCAGAACAAGAAGACGGCGGAATTCAAGATCTACCCCGAAGCGCCGCACGGCTTCCATGCCGACTACCGCGGCAGCTACCGCAAGGACGCGGCAGAGGATGCCTGGAATCAGGCGCAGGCCTGGTTCAAGAAATACGGCGTGCTGAGCTGACGCCGGATCTCGGCAGGGCGGCCCCGATCGGGCCGCCCTCTCTATCTTGAATGCGTCGGGCTCACTTCACCATTGCGCCATAGACGATGTCCTGGACCTGCTCCCGGTAGTATTTCCTGAGTTCGCCGGGCGCCGCCGTTCCCACGACGACGACGAGACGTTCCTTCGGATCGCAGAAGAACTGCGTCCCGTAGGCGCCGTTCCAGGTGAACTCGCCGGGATTGCCTGGCACCGACGACAGGCCTTCGCTGGTCCGGACTGCGACCGCGAGGCCAAAGCCGAAACCGGCGCGATGCGGCTCGATGTTCGCCACGTTGTTCTTGATCTCGGGGCCGAGATGGTTGGTGGTCATGTGATGCACCGTCTTCGGCGAGAGGATGCGCTGGCCATCGAGCTCGCCGCCATTGAGCAGCATCTGCCCGAAGCGGATGTAATCGCCGATGGTGGCAAACGAGCAGGCGCCGCCGCAGTCGAATTTGGTCGGAGTGTCCAAGAGCTTGATCGCCTGCGGCTTGCCGGTCAGCGGATCGTTGGCAAAGGGACGGGCGAGGCGAGGGCGCTGCGCGTCGGTCGGGTGAAAGGTCGCATCCTTCATGCCGAGGGGGTGCCACACATTGGCGGCGAGGTAGTCGCCAAGCCGCTGCTCGCTGACCTTCTCGACCACCGCGCCGAGCACGTCGATCGAAAAACCGTACTCGAATTCGGTCGAGGGATGATGCGCCAGCGGCAGCTTCGTGATGCGGTCGATGAAGGCCTGGGTGTCGCCTTCGATTGCCGGCGCGGTACCATCCGGGTATTGCCGCGCCACCGGGCTCGAACTGTCCGGGCGGCCGCCATACATCAGGCCGGACGTGTGCCGGTAGAGATCGTGGATGAAAATCGGCGACGCCTGCGGCTCGAGCTTGAGGGTGCCGTCGGCCTGGGTAATGCCGACCTTCATGTCGGCAAAGGCCGGATAGTAGTCGGACAGCTTGGCCTGCAGCGGCAGCCGGCCCTGCTCCATCAGCGTCAAGCCTGCGACCGCAGCCATCGGCTTGGTCATCGAGGCCAGCGCGAAGATCGCATCCACCGGCATCGGCGTGCCCTTGTCGGGGTCGAGCATGCCATAGGCCTTGTAATGGACGAGTTTGCCGTCGCGAGCCACCGCAACGACAGCGCCGGGAACGCGCTTGGTAGCGATCTCGCGCGCGAAGAAATCGTCGAGCCGGCTGAGGCCTTGGGTCGAAAAGCCGGCGGCATCGGGACTGGCTTCGGGCAGCGGTGCGGCACTGGCCGTGCCGAGCGCAAGGACGGCAGCCGCTGTCGCGATCATGGCGATCGTCATCTTCATTGTATCCTCCCAGGGCGCGAGCTCGTTGTGCAGTGGCCCGCCAAGGTAAGGAGATCACGACCCCTCCGGAGCGAAGTCAAGCGCGGACACGGCATGTCTGGAACGCGCCGGACATACCGGAACCCTATCGGCCTTCCCCCGCGCGCCACAGCGCATCCAGCCCGTGCCGGTAGGTCGGGCAGGCTAGCGTGATGCGGAGATCGTGCTTCAGCTTCGCGTTGGAGACGCGGGCGCTGCTGGCATAGAAGCTGCGGGCCATCGCCGACATTTCGGCGGTTTCGAACGGCTCTTCCTGTGGCGGGGTGACGTTCATCAGCTCCGCGGCATAAGCGATCACGTCCTGCGGCGGCGCCGGCTCGTCGTCGCAGACATTCCACAGGCCGCCACCACGCTGCACCGCGGCCATGATCGCGGTCGCGATGTCGTTGACATGGATGCGGTTGAAGACCTGTCCCGGCTTGACGATGCGCCGCGCCAGGCCAGCGCGCAGGTTCGCCAGCGCATTGCGGCCGGGGCCGTAGATGCCCGCCAGACGCAGGATCGCGGCATCGCCATGCGTCGTCTCCGTCCAGGCCTGCTCCGCGGCGAGCCGCAGGCGCGTCCGGTCGAGGACCGCCTGCGGCGGCGTGCTCTCGTCGACCCATGCGCCGCGATGATCGCCATACACGCCGATGGTGGACAGATAGACCACCTTGCGGCGGCGGTGCGCCGCCTGTGTGTCCGCGAACGCTGCGATGGCGGGATCGCCGAGAGGACCGGGCGGGATCGACACCAGCACGACATCGGCGTTGCGAAGTCGCTCGAGCGTCGCGCGATCCGCCTCGTCGCCGGAGAACGCGTGCATCTCGATGCCTGCGATCGTCTCACGTTTCGCGGGATCGCGTGCCGTGCCGGCGATGTGCGTGAAGACGCCGCCATGCCTGACGACGAAATGCCGGGCGCTGTAGCCAAGGCCGAGGATGAAGAGCCGCATGGGTCTTTCGTGCTTGGTTCGGAGGTCCGGTCGCGTCGCCGCGCAGCCCCGCTCATAAGAGATTTTTGGGGCGGGCAAAAGATATTGCAATTTTACCCGGCTTCCGGCGCGGGCGATGGTCGCGGGACGAGTGCGAAACAGCCCCGTCAACGGAGAGACTTCGACCATGCAACCGGACGTACCGACCATGGCCCCGGCCGGCACCGCCGGTCTGATCGGCCGCGCCCGCGCGCTGATCTTCGACGTCGATGGTACACTGGCGGAGACCGAGGAGCTGCATCGGCAGGCCTTCAATCATGCCTTCGCCCGTCGCGGCCTCGATTGGAACTGGGATCGCACCGTCTACAAGGACCTGCTGCGGGTCACCGGCGGCAAGGAACGCATCCGCGCCTGTCATGCGCGACTGCGGATCGCCTCGCCCTTGCCGGACGCCGAGATTGCCGAACTGCACCGCATCAAGACGGCGCGTT
Organism: Bradyrhizobium diazoefficiens; assembly: GCF_018131015.1. Lineage (GTDB taxonomy): Bacteria > Pseudomonadota > Alphaproteobacteria > Rhizobiales > Xanthobacteraceae > Bradyrhizobium > Bradyrhizobium diazoefficiens_B. The sequence goes on along the minus strand of NZ_JAFCJJ010000011.1, from coordinate 74,800 downwards.
ACGCCGAGCTGGTCGCGGCCGGCCACTGTCCGCTGCGGCCGGGCGTGGCGGACCTGCTCGCCGCGGCGCGCAGGCGGGGCCAGCGGCTTGCAATCGCGACCACCACCTCGCGCGACAATATCGATGCGCTGCTGTCGCACGCGCTGGGGAGGGGCTGGGCCGCGGCGTTCGAGGCGATCGTCGCCGGCGAGGACGTCGTGCACAAGAAGCCGGCGCCTGACGTCTATCTTGAGGTGCTGTCGCGGCTGAAGCTTCCGGCCTCCCGCTGCGTCGCGATCGAGGATTCGGTCAACGGCCTGATCGCGGCGAGGGTTGCGGGAATTCCCGTCGTGATCACGCGCAGCCTGTTCTTCCGGGACGATGATTTCAGCGGCGCGCTATGGGTGGTCGAGGACCTCACCGAACTGGACCGCAAGCGCTGAGGCGCGGCGTCGCACGGCGGAGGGGCCCTCGACTTCCGGTAGAAAAGCCGCAATCAGTGTCGCTATAATCGGCGGATCGAACATTGGGGGTGCTGCCGTGCCAGCGGGTCAGGTCGTCACCGATTTTCACAAGGTCTATGCGGCCGAGCATCGGGAAATCAGGGGGAGCGCGGCGGAGGCGCGCGAGCCGAGCACGGCCGACGGCATGACCGGGCTGGCTCTGTCGGGCGGCGGCATCCGTTCGGCCTCCTTCTGCCTCGGCGTGATGCAGGCCCTGAACGCCGCGGGTGTTCTCAAGACGTTCGACTATCTCTCGACCGTCTCGGGCGGCGGCTACATCGGCTCGTCGATGACGGTGGCGATGTCGGCGGCCGCACGCGCCAACGGGGACGGCTGGCATTTTCCATTCGGCAAGACCGGGCAGGAGGTCGGCGAGACCGACGAGACACGCCATCTCAGGGACAATTCGCGCTATTTGCTTCAGCAGGGCATGTGGTCGGCGATCTCGGCGGGCGTGATCTATCTGCGCGGCATCACCATGAACGTGCTGATCGTGCTGCCGTTCCTGCTGGTCGCGGCGGCGCTGCTGGTTCTGTTCAAGCCCGATACGCAGGCGCTGGCCGGGGCGACAGCCATGCTGGCAAGATTGTCGAGCCACTGGCCGTTCTCGATCGCTGCGCTCCTGATCCTGGGCGTGCTCCTGATTGTCTATGCCGTCGGAGTCTCGGTCTCCCCGATTCAGCGCAAGGGGATACGCACCGGGATTGCCCGGTTCGCCGTGGTCGTGCTGGTCGTGTGCATCGTGCCGGTCATGTTCGAGATCCATTTCGCGCTGCTGCGGGTGATGTTCGGGGCGGAGGCGATGGGGATCGCGACCCCGGTCGGCCCGCCCGACCAGGACGAGACGCATTGGTTCGACGCGATCGGGCGTGTCGTGGCCGCAATGACGCCGGTCGTGCTGGCCATTCTTCCTTTCGTCCGGCAGATCGCCCAGAAGGCGGTGACGGCGGCGACCGAGTCCTTTGGGGATGCGGCCGCGAAATGGGTCAGCAGGGTGATCCTGATCGTGGTGGCCGCGATCGTTCCCCTGATCCTGTGGATCAGCGTCCTGCAACTGGCCTATTGGGGCATCGGAATCACTGACTGCATCCGGCCGGAGCAGGCAGAATGCGCCGCCTGGGGCGGCGACAACTGGAGGCATGCGCCGGCTCTGCTCGACTCGTCGTCGCAGCTCGTCGGGATCGAGTTCGCAAGCCGGCGCGGCGCGGTGCTTGCCTATCTGGTCGCCGCCGCCGTGCTCGTGGCGTTCTGGCTGATCCTGAACGTAAATGCGAATTCGCTGCACCAGCTCTATCGCGACCGCCTCGGCAGCGCGTTCCTGTTCGGCCGCAACGCCGCCGGAGCGCTCGAAAGTGCGGACCGTTTCCTGCTGTCGGACATCGTGCCGGGCGCCTCGCCCTATCATCTGATCAATGCAGCGCTGAACCTGCCGGGATCGCCCTTCGCCAATCGCAGGGGCCGCAACGCGGACTTCTTCATCTTCAGCAAATGCTACGTCGGCAGCGAAGCGACCGGCTATGTCGACACGCAACTCGCCGAAAAGGCCACCGACGGCCTCAACGTCGGCACCGCGATGGCGATTTCCGGAGCGGCGGCCGCGCCGAACATGGGGATGGCCTCGATGCGGCCGCTCTCGGCCACCATTGCGCTGTTGAACGTGCGGCTGGGGCGGTGGATCCGTCACCCGCTCGACATCGTCAGATATGCGGACGCCGGGCTTTCCGAACGATGGTGGCGGGGGTCGGCCGGACCGACCTATCTGTTGCGCGAAGCCTTCTTCAAGTCCGGCACCGCAATCACCGAGCGCCGGCCGGACGATACCAGCTGGGCCGGCTTCCTCTTCCTCACCGACGGCGGTCACATCGAGAATCTCGGCATCTATGAGCTCTTGCGCCGGCGCTGCTCCCTCATTGTCGCCGTCGATGCGGAGGCGGATCCGGCCTACACCTCCAACTCCCTGATCCAGCTTCAGCGTTTTGCCCGGATCGATCTCGGCACACGCATCGTCATGGACTGGGAACCCGTCGGCGCGCGCGCGAAGGAAGTGTCAAAGGAAGTCGCCGCGGCGAAGCGCGATCCGGCGCATGGCCCGCATGTTGCGCTCGGGCTGATCGACTATCCGCCGCTTGAAGCGGGCGGTGACCGCCAGCGCGGGGTGCTGGTCTATGTCAAATCCTCCCTCAGCGGCGACGAGAACGACTACGTCATGGCTTACAAGGCCCGCAACCCGGCCTTCCCGCAGGAATCCACCATGGAGCAGCTCTTCTCCGAGGAGCAGTTCGAGGCCTACCGGTCGCTCGGCGAGCACATCGGCCGCAGGCTGTGCGACGGCACAGATCCGGTCACCGTTCCATCGGAGGCGCGCAGCTTCGTACTTGACGGCGCGCGCGCGGGCTTTCCCAACCTCATGCCGAAATCGTGAGCGGCGGCGCTGTACCGCCTGCGTCGCGGTCAGTGGAAGCGCCGGCTCGCTCCATCGTCCTCAGGCTGCTCGACGATCTGCGCGATCGGGCTCGACTGGTGGTGGACCAGGCGCCAGCCATCGCCGACCCGCCTGAAATGATTGGCGGCGGCGAGCGCCGTGCCGTCGACGATCTCGATGCAGAGCACGCGCGCGCTGTCGCCATCGACGATCGCCTGCGCCTCGGCACAGGTGATCTGCGGCCGCTCCGGATTCTGCAGGATGTCGCGCCAGCTCCCGATCACGGTGGCACGGCCGACGATCGCCGGCCAGCCGGGATGGATGCAGGAAATGGCGTCGTCATCCGCCCACATCCGTTCCATGCCGGCGAAGTCGCCGGTTGCAAAGGCGGCGTAGAAGGCCGCATTGGCGGCGATGACCTTGCGTTCCGTCGTCATGCCTCTTCGGGTGGGCCAACGCCGCGGAAAAATCAAGGGCGACTTCGGTTGATTTCGACCGCAGTGCAGCATCGCCATCGCAGCGCGCGGATCATTGCCGAAAATCGCGTCAGGCTTGCGCTCGACCGCTCGCGGAGCCTCAATGGACCCGAGGCTTGATCGGAGAGAACGCGCATGATGCTGCAGGGATGGCGCTGGTACGGGCCGGATGATCCGGTGTCGCTCGACGATGTCAGGCAGGCCGGCGCGACCGACATCGTCTCGGCCCTGCATCAGGTGCCGATCGGGGAGGCCTGGACGCGCAAGGGCGTCGAGGAGCGCAAGAACTTCATCGAGCACGGCCAGCCCGGCCGCTCGCAACTGACCTGGTCGGTGGTGGAATCGATTCCGATCCCCGACGACGTCAAGCGGCTCGGGGCCAAGGCCACGAAGTCGATCGAGACTTGGATCGCGAGCCTCGAGGCGGTCGCCGCGGCCGGCATCAAGATCATCTGCTACAATTTCATGCCGGTGGTCGACTGGTGCCGCACCGATCTCGAATGGGAGCTGCCGAACGGCGCCCGCGCCATGCGCTTCGACCAGGACCGCTTTGCCGCATTCGAGCTGCATATCCTCAAGCGCCCCGCTGCCGTGCGGGAATATTCGGCCGAGCAGCAGGCGCGCGCGAAAAAGCTGTTCGACCGGATGGGCCAGGCCGACATCGACTATCTCGTCACTGTCATTGCCAGCGCGCTGCCCGGCTCGACCACCGAGCCGATGACAATCCCGCAGTTCCGCGACAGGCTGGAGACCTATCGCGATATCACGCCACAAATCCTGCGCCGGCATCTCGCCGAATTTCTGGGCCGCGTGGCGCCGGTCGCCGAGCAGCTCGGCGTGTCGCTGACGCTGCACCCGGACGATCCGCCGCGACCGCTGTTCGGGCTGCCGCGTGTCGCCTCCACCGCCGACGACTACCTGGCGCTGTTCGACGCCGTGCCGTCAAGGGCGAACGGCATCTGCCTGTGCAGCGGCTCGCTCGGCGTGCGCGCCGACAACGACCTGCCGGCGATGGCCGAACGTTTCGGCCCGCGTATTGCGTTCGCGCATCTGCGCGCCACCAGGCGCGAGGCCGATGGCCTGTCCTTCTACGAGTCCGATCATCTCGAGGGCGACGTCGACATGGTCGCCCTGCTGAAGGCGCTGCTGAAGGAAAACGCGCGACGACCGTCCGACCGGCAGATCGTCTTCCGTCCCGATCACGGTCACCGCATGCTCGACGATCTCGCCGCGACCAAGCGCACCAATCCCGGCTACACTGCGATCGGCCGCCTGCGCGGTCTTGCCGAGTTGCGCGGTGCGATCCGCGCGATCGAGCATGGATGAGGCGGCCGCGGGCCTCTGCTCGCGCGAATTGTGTCCGGTTTCCGTCCGTGCCAGAATGATCTTGCATTTCGATCGTCGCATTGCAGCCACAAGCCAGTTGGGAGCTGAATGTGAGTTTCCTGGTCGAGCTTCCTCCCGATCAATATGATCGGGACGCATTCGCCAATTTCAGCGGAACGTCGACCGGCTTCGATCTCGGCGTTGCGCGCGCGATGATGTGGATGTCGCAGCTCGCCTACGAGACCCATGTGCCCGAGACCATCACGGAAATCTCCGACCTCTGGCACCTGTCCGGCCTCGGGTTGGTGAGCAAGCCGGCGAGGTCCACGCTGCCGCTGACCGATACGCGGGGGATCATCGCCAGGAAGGACGGCGCCACCATCGTTGCCTTTGCCGGCACCGATCCGCTCCATCTCCTCAACTGGGTCAGCGACTTCTCGCTGGGCCGGCCGAAGGACGAAGTGCACGAGGGATTTCGCGATGCTGCCGCCGCGGTCTGGGGTCAGGTGAAAGGCGTCCTGTCGAATGCGGTCGCGCGGGGCTCGCCGATCTTCATTGCCGGGCACAGCCTCGGCGCGGCGATCGCGGTGATGACCGCGGACTTCGCGCGCCGCGAGCTCGCCCTCGGCGCGGCCCAGATCTATCTCTACGGCTGTCCGCGCGTCGGTCGGGACGATTTTGTCGCGCCCTACGACCTCGCGTTCGGGACGAGCACCTACCGTCTCGTGCACGGCGCCGACATCGTTCCGACCGTGCCGCCGCCGCTGCTCGGCTTCCACCATGTCGGCGGCTATCTGCACTGCGCCTCCGGTGGCAGGTTCAACGTCGACACGCCGCCGCTGGCTGTCGGCTCGGACGAGCCGATGGCGGATGCGGGGGTGGGACAGCAGCTCGGCAACCTCTTCATCGGCATCTCGGAGAACACGCGGTCCGATGCGGTCGGCAATCTCTCGGTGCTGCTGCCGCCCGGGATCGGCGATCATCTGCCCGACCGCTATTGTGCCGCGCTGACGCCTTGAGTTCATCAACCGGCCCGCCGGGCTAAGAGAGGGCGCGCGCTAGGCCTGCTTCGTCGCCGCCAGCCACGCCAAAATCATCTCCACGATCTGCTTCCGGCTCTTCGCGAGCACCTGGGGCTCGCTGAGGTCGCGGTCGAACAGGGCGCCGAAGGTGTGACGGTTGGCGACGCGGAAGAAGCAATAGGAGGAGATGGCCAGATGCAGGTCGATGGCGTCGACGTCGTCGCGGAAGACGCCTTCCGCGCGGCCGCGCCTGAGGATGCCGTCGAGCGTTGCGATCACGCTGGCGTTGAGCTGGCGCAGCGGCAGGTTCTGCTTGAGGTGCTTGCCGTGGTGGATGTTCTCGATGCTGACGAGGCGGATGAAGTTGGGATTGCGCTCGTCATGGTCGAAGGTCGCCTCGATCAGCCGGCGCAGGCCCTCGCGGGCGTCGCAGCTTGCGATGTCGAGCTGGTCCTCCAGCGCGCGGATGCTGCGATAGGCCTCTTCCAGTACCGCAAGGTAGAGCTGCTCCTTGCCGCCGAAATAATAGTAGATCATCCGCTTCGACGTGCGCGTGCGCGCCGCGATCGCATCGACGCGGGCGCCGGAATAGCCCTCCGAGGCGAATTCGGCCATCGCCACCTGGAGGATGTCGCGCTTGGTGCGCTCGGGGTCGTTGGTGCGCTTCGATGGGGGCGGCATGCGTTTGAGCATCACGATTTCTCCCGCCAGTTTCTATGGATCACATTGAAGGTGAAGGCAAATTTCGCCCAATCCGACATTTTTCCAGCACTACCTTGCATAAACGTACTAGTTCGTACATTATGAATCGAAACTTGGGACGCGGCAATCAAAAGCAAAAACCAGCGCGCGGGGGCCGGATGGTCCGACGCGAGCCGCGGTCCGCCATCGCATATGGGAGGAATTTTCATGAGCCTGACGTCGATCGCTTCGCTGCACGCGCCGTCCACCGCTGAAGCTGCGCCGACCAAGCTGCCGAAGCGCGCCGCGCTCGTCAGCTTTGTCGGCAGCATGCTCGAATACTATGACTTCTTCATCTACGGCACCGCCGCCGCGTTGATCTTCCCAAAAGTGTTCTTTGCCAATGTCGACCCCTCGACCGCGACGCTGCTCGCGCTGCTCACCTTCGGCATCGGTTATATCGCCCGTCCCGTCGGCGCCGTCATCCTCGGTCATTTCGGTGATCGCATCGGCCGCAAGACGGTGCTGCTGTTCACGCTGGTGCTGATGGGCGGCTCGACGCTCGCGATCGGGCTGCTGCCGGACGCCAAGACGATCGGCAGCGCCGCGCCGATCATCCTCACACTGCTGCGCCTGCTGCAGGGCCTGTCGGCAGCCGGCGAGCAGAGTGGGGCGAACTCGCTGACGCTGGAGCACTCCGCCAACTCCAACCGCGCCTTCTTCACGAGCTGGACCCTGAGCGGCACCCAGGCCGGCGCGATCCTGGCGACGCTGGTGTTCATCCCGGTGTCGAGCCTGCCGGAGGAGCAGCTCCTGAGCTGGGGCTGGCGCATTCCCTTCCTGCTCTCGTTCTTCGTGCTGGTCGTCGCCTATCTGGTGCGGCGGACCATGCCGGAGACGCCGGTGTTCGAGGACATCAAGGACAAGGCGCAGGTCGCGCGTTTTCCCGTCATCGCGCTGCTGCGCGACTACTGGCCCGATGTGCTGCGCGTGATCGTCTGCGCGCTGATCGCGACCGTGAGCACCATGACCGCCGTGTTCGCGCTCGGCTATGCCACCAGCAAGTTCGGCGTCGCGCGTCCGACCATGCTGTGGGCCGGCGTGCTCGGCAACGTCACCGCCCTGATCGCCCAGCCGCTGTGGGCTTTGCTCGCCGACAGGATCGGCCGCAAGCCGGTGTTCATCGGCGGCGTGCTCGGCTGTGCCGTGCTGCTTTTTCCCTATTTCATGCTGGTGACGTCGGGCAGCACGGTCGCCATCTTCGCCGCCGCGATGACCCTGTCCGTCGTTTACTCGGCGCCGAACGCGATCTGGCCGTCGTTCTATGCGGAAATGTTCGAGGCGCGCGTGCGCTATTCCGGCACGGCGATCGGCACCCAGCTCGGCTTCCTCGCCGCCGGTTTCACGCCGCTGGTGAGCGCGAGCCTGGTCGGCGAGGGGCCGAACGGCTGGATTCCCGTTGCGATCTTCGTCGCCAGCTGCTGCGTGGTTTCGGCGATATCGGCAACGACCGCGCGCGAAACCCACAAGGTCGACATCGCCGATCTCGGCAAGCGGCGCGCTTGAACCAAAGACGAGGCTTCGCATGCTGACCGATGCAGTCTTGACCACGAGCGGCCCGGTGGTTGGCGCCGCACAGGACGGCGTCCACGCCTTCAAGGGGGTGCCGTTCGCGATCGCGCGGCGCTTCGCCAGGGCGACACCGCCGCTTGCGTGGCAGGACGCCCGCCAATGCACGGACTACGGCGCCTACGCGCCGCAGCCCGGGCATCTCGACCACGCGGACGAAGCATCCTGTCTCAGCCTGAACATCTGGACGCCGGCCGGGGTCGATCGTCCCCTGCCGGTGATGTTCTTCATCCATGGCGGCGCCTTCGTCACGGGCGGCGGCGCCGACTATGACGGCTCTTTCCTCGCCGCGCACGGCCCCGCCGTCATCGTCACCATCAACTACCGGCTCGGGCCGCTCGGCTTCCTGCAGCTCGCTTCACACGGATTGACCGAGGCCAACAATCTCGCCGTCTCGGATACGCTGATGGCGCTCGACTGGGTGCGCGCCAACATCGAAAACTTTGGCGGCGATCCCGGCGCGGTGACGCTGTCGGGCCAGTCGGCCGGCGCCTCCCTGGTGATCGCGCTCGCAACCCTGCCGCAGGCCAGGGGCAAGTTCGTTCGCGCCCTGGCGCTGAGCGCCCCCGGGCGCAACATCATGGGCGCCGATCATGCGGCGGAGGTCGCGGCAAGAGTGCTCGCCGAGCTTGGGCTCGCGCGCGAGGCGAACGCGATCGCTTCCGTGCCGTTGCCAAAGCTCTTCGCAGGCGTCGAGCGGGTCGGCCGCAGGCTCGCCGACGAGACCGCCTCGGGCTCGCTGTTCGGCCCGGTGCTCGACGGCACCGTGATCCCGCGCGAGCCGCGCGACGTCTTCGCCGAAGGGGCCTTGCGCGACATTCCGCTCTGGCTCGGCTCCTGCCGCGACGAGATGGTGATGTTCCTGAAGAGCACGCCGCCGGCCGCGATGATCCGCACCACCGAGCGGGGCGTGCGCGCAAGCTTCGGCGATGCCGGCTGGGAGCGCCTGCTTGCCTATTACCGCGCCACCGCGCGGCTCGACGAGGATCCCTACGAGGCGCTGCTGTCGGACGCGTTCTGGCATCGCCCGATGGCCGATCTCGCGCGGGATCACGCCGCCGCGGGCGGTGCGGTGTGGCTCAGCCGGTTCGACCATCGGCCGGCGCTGGAGCCGTTCCTGTCGCTGGGGCCGACCCATGGCGCCGACAACGCCTGCCTCTGGGCGCACCTGCCCGATTTTATCGATCGTCCGATCCTGAAGCGCAAGGGCGGGCCGATGACGCCGGATGACATCGAGGTGGCGGGGAGGTTTCAGGAGAGCCTGCTTCGCTTCGTAACGACCGGCGTGCCCGACGTCGCGGACGCCTGGCCGCGATTCGGGGCCGGCAAGGAGCCGTTTGCGATTTTTGACCGGCCGTTCCAGGTCGCGCCGCTCAACGAAGGCGCGCGGTTCCGTGTGTGGGGAGAGCTTCTGGCGCAGAAGACCCGCGTTCACGAGGATATCCGAGCTTAACCAGCCCGGATGACAGTGATATGCCCTCCATTGCGATGCGTCCCTGCAGCGTCGTATTGGAGTGACCGATCGATGATCGTCTGGCTCGCTTCGTTTCCGCGCTCGGGAAATACCCTGCTGCGGACCGTCCTGAAGCAGTCCATGGGGCTGTCCTCCCGATCGGACTCCATGGATGAGAATGATCACGTGAGGGACGGAGATGTCTGGGCCATCGACGTCGGCGTCGAGGGCATCCTGACCGACTGGAACGCGTTCTACCGGCAGGCAAGCGAGGCGGATGAGGTTTTTCTCGTCAAGACGCATCGGCCGCCCGTCGACGATCAACCCGCCATCTATGTCGTTCGGGACGGCCGCAAGGCGTGCCTGTCGTACCTGCATTTTGACCGGCGGTTTCGCAGCGGGACCGGATCTCTCGCCGAGATCGTCGTTGGCATCGATCGTTACGGCGACTGGTCCAGCCACTACCACGCATGGGCCGGGCGCAGGAACACATTCATCGTACGGTTCGAAGACCTCGTCGAGCCCTCTGCAGCAACTCTGTCCGCCATCGCAGATGTCGCTGCCTATCGCGGCCCGATCGCACCGTGGCGAAATCCATTCGACAGTCTTCATGCGTATGACCGGTTCTTCTTCCGCGAAGGGCGCGTCCGATGGGAGGGCGCTCCGGAGTGGACTCCAGTGATCGATGCACTGTTCTTTCATCTGCATCAGGACCTGATGGTCCAGCTCGGTTATGCGCGCGGCGCCGAGATGGCCCGATTCCCCGATGAGCTGACAGGGCTGGTTCGCACGGCGAGGCAGCTCGGTGGCGAGAACATGCAGCTCGAACGAGCCTGCTCCGAGCGCCTGGAATTGATCGGCCGATTGACGTCGGAGTGCGATTCGCTTCGGGATGTGTGCTCGGAACGCCTGGAGCTGATCGAGCAATTGGCGGCGGAATGCGCCCGGCTTCGGAACGAGAGCTAGGTTGACCTAGATCAATATCGGCGTCCGCCCTTCTTCGATTCTCTCCTCCTCCGATGGAGGGCAGGTATGGCGATCGTCGGCGAGGTCAAGCATACGACCACTTACCGGTACGCGAAGCCCGTCACCTTCGGCACCCATCGCGCCATGTTCCTGCCGAGACGCGGTGCGTCGGCGCGGCTGGTGAGCTGGTCGGTCAAGACGAACCTGGCCTCGACGGTCCGCTGGACGACCGACTCGCGCAGCAATGCCGTAACCGTCATGGACTTCAACGAGCCCGGGACCGAACTGAAGATTTCCTTTCAGGTGCGCGGGGTCTACTTCGGGATCAAGGGGATCGAGGCGTTTCCACTCGAGGCTCGGGCCGAGGAAGTCCCTGTGCAATATTCCCCGGACGAGTGGACCGATCTCGCCGGCTACTTGCGTCCTCACGCCGAGGATCCCGACGGCAGCGTGGCCGCATGGACGAAGAGCTTCGTCGCCGGTGATCAGGACCGGACAACCGACGTGCTGCAACGCATGCTCGGCTCCTTCCGCAATTCCTTCAGTTATCAAGCGAGAAGCGCCGAAGGAACGCAATCGCCCGGTGAAACGCTCCGCAGCAAATCCGGCACGTGCCGGGATTTTGCCTGGCTGATGATCGAGACGTTGCGGCGGCTCGGCTTTGCGGCGCGCTTCATCAGCGGCTATCTGTACGACGCCGCCCTCGACGGCGCCGCCGTCGGTGCGACGGGCTCCGGCGCGACGCATGCCTGGGTGCAGGTGTTTCTACCCGGTGCCGGCTGGCTCGACTACGACCCGACCAACAGCATCAGCAGCGGGCATGACCTCATCCCGGTGGCGATCGCCCGCCATCCGGGCCAAGCCATTCCGTTGGCCGGATCATGGTTCGGGGATGCCGGAGATTACCTGGGAATGACGGTCGATGTCGCCGTCCGCAAGCTCGGTGAATTCCGCGATCCTTCCGAAGGATAGAGCCGGAACGGCGCCGCGCAACGGCCGAGGCCCCTCGTCGGTGCGCGACAAGGTGCCTCGGTTAGGCCGGCAATTCCATGCTCGATGCGAGGTCCACGAAGAAGATCAGGCGCGGCCTCGGCTGGTCACAAGGCCGTACAGGAACAGCAGGATGATCGAGCCGACGATGCCGCCGATGAAGCCGGCGCTCTCGCCGGATCTGTACCATCCCACGGCTTGGCCGAGATAGGTTGCGACAAACGCGCCGACAATTCCCAGAACGGCCGTCAGGATAAACCCTTGGGGCTCGTTCTTGCCGGGCATGAGGAACTTGGCGATCACGCCGACAACAAATCCAATGATAATCGTCCAAATAATGCTCATTGAGTCGCTCCCTCACGATCTTCAGGACGGGTCGTGAGAGTGGAGCGGCGAGGGCACCTTCCACCCTTGATCTACATCAATTCGAAATCACCATTTTACAATGCTTGTCGGGATGATCACGTCCCCTCGCCGGACGCGGACCCGGGTGCCCGCCGCATTGCAGCACCGGCGGGACCTCTCCAGGCATGACCAGGCCGAGGTACCGGGTAGCCGTTTCGGCCTTGCTCCTGATTTCCGCCTGTCCTACGCCACGTCCGAACGAACTCGCGCGAGCCCGAGAAGCGCGTCGCCAAAGCCTGCAGGGAGCCGTCATGACCATTCGCAATACCCGCACCGGGGGCCAGATCCTGATCGATCAGCTCGTCGCCCAAGGCGTCGAGCGCGTCACCTGCGTGCCGGGCGAGAGCTATCTGGCGGCTCTCGATGCACTGCATGACAGCCCGATCGACGTCATGATCTGCCGGGCCGAAGGCGGCGCTGCGATGATGGCCGAAGCCTATGGCAAGCTCACGGGGCGGCCAGGCGTCTGCTTCGTCACCCGCGGTCCCGGCGCGACCAATGCCAGCCACGGCGTCCACATCGCGATGCAGGACTCCACCCCGATGATCCTGTTCGTCGGCCAGGTCGACACCGGCATGCGCGAGCGCGAGGCGTTCCAGGAGCTCGACTACAAGGCAGTGTTCGGCACCATGGCGAAATGGGCGGTCGAGATCGATCGCCCGGATCGCATTCCGGAGCTGGTGGCGCGCGCCTTCCGTGTCGCCATGCAGGGCCGTCCCGGGCCCGTGGTGATCGCGCTGCCCGAGAACATGCTGACCGAGACCGCCGCGGTCGCGGACGCCATGCGCATCGAGCCGGCGGTGAGCTGGCCGGCGCCTTCCGACATCGAGCGCGTCGGTGCGATGCTGGCGAGCGCCAGGGCGCCGCTCGTCATCCTCGGCGGCTCGCGCTGGACCGATGAGGCCACCCGGAGCATTGCGCGCTTTGCCGAGCGCTTCGACCTGCCGGTCGCGACCTCGTTCCGCCGGGCATCGCTGATCGACGCCGATCATTCGCACTATGCCGGCGATCTCGGCATCGGGCCGAGCCCGGGCCTGAAGGCGCGCATCGAGGGCGCCGATGTCATTCTCCTCGTCGGCGGCCGCATGTCGGAAATGCCGTCGTCGTCCTACACGCTGCTCGACATTCCGACCCCGCAGCAGAAGCTGATCCACGTGCATCCCGGCGCGGAGGAGCTCGGCCGCGTCTATCAGCCGGCGCTCGCCATCCAGGCCACGCCCGCCGCATTCGCTGCTGCCCTCGAGGCGCTGAAGCCGGCCAACGCCGTTGCCTGGAAGGGCGAGGCCGCCAGGGCGCATGCCGATTACCTCGCCTCGACCGGCAAGGCGCGCGAGCTGCCGGGCACGTTCCAGTACGGCCATGTCATGACCTGGCTGCGCGACCGCCTGCCGAAGGACGCCATCGTCTGCAACGGCGCCGGCAATTATGCCGGCTGGATCCATCGCCATCACCGCTTCCATAGCTTCGCCGCCCAGCTCGCGCCGACCTCGGGCTCGATGGGCTATGGCGTGCCGGCGGGCGTGCTTGCAAAGCGGCAATATCCGAACCGCGTCGTCGTCGCCTTCGCCGGTGACGGCTGCTTCCTGATGAACGGACAGGAGTTCGCGACCGCCGTGCAGTACGACGCACCGCTCGTGATCATCGTCGTCGACAATTCGCAATACGGTACCATCCGCATGCATCAGGAGCGCGACTATCCCGGCCGCGTGGTCGGCACCCAGCTCAAGAACCCGGACTTTGCGATGTACGCCAAGGCCTTCGGCGGCCATGGCGAGCGTGTCGAGCGCACCGAGGAGTTCGCACCAGCCTTCGAGCGCGCGCTCGCCTCGGGCAAGCCGTCGATCCTCCACTGCATCATCGACCCGCGCGCGATCTCGGTCGGCAAGGATTTCGCGCCCGCGGTGAAGGCCTGAGCGATGCCTGAGAGCCGCCACGTCGCCATCATCGGCGCCGGCGCGGTCGGCGTGATCAGCGCCATCGAGGCGCTGCGCGAGGGTCATCGCGTCACGCTGATCGATCCGGGCGATCCGGGCGGCGAGCAGGCGGCAAGCTACGGCAATGCCGGCTGGTTGTCGTCGCATTCGGTGATCCCGCCGGCCGAGCCCGGCGTCTGGAAGAAGGTGCCGTTCTATCTGATGGACCCGCTCGGCCCGCTCGCAATCCGCTGGTCCTATTTGCCGAAGGCCTTGCCCTGGCTGATCAGGTACTTGCTTTCGGGCTGGACCCAGGCGCGCGTCGAGAAGACCGCATTCGCGCTGCGCGACCTCCTGAAGGACGCGCCGCTGCTGCACCGGAAGCTTGCGGAGGAGGCCGGCGTTCCCGAACTGATCGAACGCAACGGCGTGATGCACGTCTTCCCGTCGCGCGGCAATTTCGACAACGATCTCGGCTGGCGGCTGCGCAAGCGCGTCGGCGTCGAATGGATGGAGCTGAATGCCGACGAGATGCGGCAGCGCGAGCCGGAGCTGCATCCGCGCTACACGTTTGGCGTGGTGGTGGAAGAGGCCGGCCGCTGCCGCGATCCCGGCGCCTATGTCGCCGCGCTCGCCGCTCATGCTCTTTCGAGCGGCGCCAGGCTCGTGCGGGCCAGGGCGACGGGCCTCAAGCTCGACGGAGGCAAGCTCGTCGCTGTCGTCACCGACACCGGCTCGATTTCCTGCGACGCCGCCGTTGTCGCCGCCGGCGCGCGTTCAAAGCTGCTGACCGCATCGGTCGGGGATTCGCTGCCGCTCGAAACCGAGCGCGGCTATCACGTCATGATCGAGCACCCTGAAGTGGGGCCGCGCAGCTCGATCATGGCGTCGGACGCGAAGATGGTGGCGAACTGGACCGACAGGGGCCTGCGCGCCGCCGGGACGGTCGAGATCGCGGGCCTTGCGGCCGAGCCGAACTGGAAACGCGCCGAGGTCTTGCGCGACCACCTCTTCAGCATGTTCCCGAATCTGCCCAGGGACATTCCATCCTCGCGCATCAAGATGTGGTTCGGACATCGTCCGAGCATGCCGGACGGCCGCCCCTGCATCGGTCATGCGCGCGCCTCGCGCGACATTGTCTATGCCTTTGGCCATGGTCATGTCGGGCTGGTCGGCTCGGCCCGCACCGGCCGTCTCGTCGCACAGCTGCTGAGCGGCAAGCCGCCCGAAATTCCGCTTGAACCATTCGCGCCGACGCGCTTCCTTTGAGCGGCAGCCAAGGAGAACGCCATGAAATTGTCCGGCAAGGTCGCCGCCATTACCGGTGCTGCGCGCGGCATCGGCAAGGCCTGCGCCAAGCGCTTTCTCGATGACGGCGTCAAGGTCGTCATTTCCGATGTCGATACGGACGCCCTCGAGAAGACGGTCGCCGAGCTCGGCAGCCCCAGGGAGCTGCATGCGGTGCATTGTCACGTCGCGCGCCGCGCGGACGTCGATCGCGTCATTGCGACCGCGGTCCGCGAATTCGGCCGGCTCGACATCATGGTCAACAATGCCGGCGTGGCGCGCAACCAGGACATTCTCGACATTACCGAGAAGGATTTCGACGACGTCATCGGCATCAATTTGAAGGGAGCGTTCTTCGGCGTGCAGGCCGCGGCGAAGCAGATGATCGCGCAGGGCGGCGGCGGGGTCATCATCAACATGTCCTCGGTGAACGCGCTGCTGGCGATCCCGACGCTTGCGACCTATGCCATCTCCAAGGGCGGCATGAAGCAGCTCACTTCGGTGGCTGCCGTCGCGCTCGCCCCGCACAACATCCGCGTCGTCGCGGTCGGGCCGGGCACGATTCTGACCGACATGGTGGCATCGTCCATCTACACCTCGGAGGATGCCCGCCGGACCGTGATGTCGCGCACCCCGGCCGGCCGCGGCGGCGAGCCGAGCGAGGTCGCCTCGGTCGTGGCGTTCCTCGCCAGCGACGATGCGTCCTATATCACCGGGCAGACGATCTATCCGGATGGCGGCCGGCTGATCCTGAACTACACCGTGCCGGTGAAGGAGAAGTGAGCTCGCCTACGCCGCGTCGCGTCTGGCGGCGCTGTCGGCGAGATGACGGCCGGCAATGTAGCCAAAGGTCAGCGCCGGACCGAGTGTGATGCCGGCGCCGGGATAATTACCGCCCATGATGCTCGCCATGTCGTTGCCGGCGGCATAGAGCCCGGGAATCACCCGGCCCTCGGCGTCGAGCGCCCGCGCGTTCTCGTCGGTGACGATGCCGGCATAGGTGCCGAGATCGCCGATCACCATCTTGATCGCATAGAACGGGCCGCGTTCGATCCGCGCGATGCAAGGGTTCGGGCCGTGCATGGCATCGCCCTGGTAGCGGTTGTACGCCTTCGAGCCCTTGCCGAAGGCCGTGTCATGGCCGAGCGGCGCGGTCGCATTGAACTGTTTGACGGTGTCAGCGAACGCCCTGGCGTCGATGCCGGCCTTTTCCGCCAGCGCATCCAGCGTGTCGCCGCGCATGAGATAGCCGGTGTTGAGGTGATGACCGAGCGGCATCGGAAATGGCGGCACGCAGCCAAGGCCGTATTTGCGCAGCGTCCGGTGATCGCAGACGAGATAGGCCGCGATCTCCTCGCCGGGTGTCGCAGCCTCGATCATGGCCTGGACGAAGTCGTGATAGGAATTGCCCTCATTGGCAAAGCGCTTGCCGTCGCGCAGCACCGCGATCACGCCCGGCTTGGCGCGGTCGATGAAATGCGGCATCACGCCCTTCGAGCCGTCCTTGCGCGTGGTCAGCGACACCGGTACCCAGGCCGCCGCATTCGGCAGCCGGTGCTCGACCTGCCCGCCGGCACTTTCCGCAAGGCGCAGGCCGTCGCCGGTGTTGCCGGTTGGTCCCGGTGAGAAATGCTCGTTGCCGGTCGGCGCATGCGGAAACATTCTTTTGCGGCGTTCGACGTCATGCGGGAAGCCGCCGCAGGCGAGCACGACGCCTTGGTGCGCGCGGACGCGCACGTCGCGTCCCGCACGCGCGACGATCGCGCCGGTCACCGCGCCATTCTCGGTCGTCAGTTCGCGCATTGGCGAGGACAGCCACATCGGAATCTTCAGGTCCTGGGCGGATTTCGCCAGCCGTCCGGCCAGCGCGTTGCCATTGGTCAGCGTCATGCCGCGGCCATAGCGCAGCACGTCCACGAGGTGCCGCGACAGGCGCTTTGCGACATAGGCTGCCGAGGCGAGCGACTTCGTCGCCCGCATGAAATGGATGATCTCCTTGCCGCTTCCCAGCATCATGCCGAACACTGTGAGCTCGGGCAGGGGCATGCCGAGCGTCTCGATGAGGTCGCCGAGCTCGCGGCCGTCGAACGGGCGCGTCACCATCGAGCGGCCGCCCTGCGCGCCGCCGGGCGCCTCGGCGTGATAGTCCGGAAACACCAGCGGCATGTCGAAGCGCAGCGCGGTCTTGGTGGTGAAGAAATCCACCGCCTCGGGGCCGGCCGCCAGGAACGCATCGACCCGCGCCGCGTCAAAATTATTGCCGGCCTCATGTCGCAAATATGTGCGGGCTTGCTCCGGCGCTTCCTCGATGCCATAGGCCTTGGCCAGCGAGGTGCCGGGAATCCAGAGCCAGCCGCCGGAACGCGCCGTGGTGCCGCCGAAGCGCGGCTCCTTCTCGACGATCAGGACGTCGAGGCCGCGGTAACGTGCGGTGATCGCCGCCGACATGCCGGAGGCCCCCGATCCGGCCACGAGCACATCGCACACGTAAGTTTCAATCGCGTCGCCGTCGTCGCCGGTCATGCGGACCTCGTTTTGACTGGAATTGGATATTGGCGAGCAAGTTTGTCAATGGTGAATGAGCAGGGGTTGGGCTCGAGCGGAGCGTGCCCGACACGTCCGCAGGTTGCAGCCGTCATCATGATTGGCCATGATGCCACCCGGAAATTGTGGGGTATGACATGACGGCAGCAACGGGGGTCGCCGCGGCGACGGAGAGATCGGCGACGGCGCATGTGGTATGGGCCAGCGCACTCGGCACCGCGATCGAGTGGTACGATTTCCTGATCTACAACACGGCCGCGGCCCTGGTGTTCAACAAGCTGTTCTTCCCGAGCTTCGATCCCTTCGTCGGCATGCTCGCGGCGTTCACGACCTATGCGGTCGGTTTCGTGGCGCGGCCGATCGGCGGCGCCATCATCGGGCATTATGGCGATCGGCTCGGCCGCAAGAAGATGCTGGTCGCGACCATGATCGCGATGGGGCTCGGTACCTTCCTGATCGGCTGCCTGCCGACCTACAGCCAGATCGGCGTCTGGGCGCCGATCCTGCTCGTCATGCTGCGCTTCGTCCAGGGCATCGGGCTTGGCGGCGAATGGAGCGGCGCGGTGGTGATGGTGATCGAGCACGCCGGCAACCGCCGCGGCTTCTACGGCAGCCTGGTGCAGATCGGCTTTCCCGTCGGCGTCGCTGCCTCCACCGGCATCTTCGGCCTGATGACACAGTTGACCGAGGCGGACTTTTTGAGCTGGGGCTGGCGCGTTCCGTTCTGGATCAGCATCCTGCTCGTCGGCGTCGGTTTCATCGTGCGGCTCAAGCTCGTCGAGACGCCGCATTTCAAGGAAGTGGTCGAGCGCAAGGAAGTGCTGGCACAGCCGGTGTGGGAAGTGCTGCGACGCGACTGGCGCAGCTTCCTGCTCGCGATCGGCATCACGGTGTCGGAGGTCGGGCTCGCTTATCTCCTCACCGTCTTCACCGTCGTCTACGCCACGACGAAGCTCGGCCTGCCGCGCCAGGTGATCCTGAACGCCGTGGTCTATGCCGCCGTCGTCGAGTTCGCGACGCTGCCGCTCGCCGGCTGGCTCTCCGACATCTTTGGCCGCAAGGCGCTGTATCTCGCCGGCGGCGTGTTCTCGGTGGCGCTGGCGTTTCCGCTGTTCTGGTTCCTCGACACCAGGGAGCCGGCGCTGGTCACGCTCGCCCTCGTCGTCACGATGACGCTGACCCATGCGCTGCTGTTCGGGCCAAAGGCCGCCTTCATGCCGGAACTGTTCCGAACCCAGGTGCGCTACAGCGGCGCCTCGCTCGGTGCCAATGTCGCGGCGGCGCTGAGCGGCGGTTTTTCGCCGCTGATCGCAACGGCGCTGCTGGCGTGGGCCGGTTCGTACTGGGCCGTGTCGGTCTACATCATCGCACTGTCGATCATCACCATCATCGCAACCCTGATGGCGCCGGAGACGGCGCGCGACGGTCTGAAATCCTGACGTCACTCAACGGCAGGCCGCGACATCAGGCATCACGAGAAAGGTGATGCTGGCGGGCGGCAGGCGAAGCCGGCCGGCTGGCTCCGCTCGCGGCGCGATGCGGGGCAGATCGTCGCTGCCGGTCAGGGTGAGCGTCAAGCCGTTCAGTTGCACGCTCGCGCTCGGGAGGCGGCGCGCGCCAAGCGTATAGCGGTCGGCGGGCGCCGCCAGCGTCACGGCGCGCGATCCCCGTTGCGAAATATTGATGAGCAGCATGGACGCTGTGCCCTTGGTCGCGGGATGACAATGCGCATAGGTGTGGAGGCCGGGCGACGTGGCGATACCCGTGTCGAGCACGGTCGTTCCCATCAGGCGATGCCAGAGCAGCGCGGCCCAGTAGTTCGGCCGCGGCCGGAATGTCCTCTCGTCGAGCAGGCCGTAGTCGCTGGCGGCGAGCGTGTTGTGCATCACCACCTGGACGCCGGCTTTGGCGAGGCGGCCGAGCTGATCGAGATAGCGGAAGCTGTCGAGAAAGGTCGCGTCCCAGGGATTGCCGCCGCAGGCGGCATCGGCGGTCTCCGTCAGCCAGATCGGCTTGCCCGGCTCGAATTCGTCGCGCAGGCCGCGGTAGATGGCGAGCGCGGCGTCGGTGCGCGACAACCAGTCTTCGGACAGCGCCTTGGCTGGATCGTCGTGAACGCCGCAGCGGGGGGAGAGCGTGTTGTAGTGATGATAGGAGACGCGATCGAGCCTCTCGCTCGACGCGGCGAGCAGATCGCGCGTGGTGATGCCGGATTCTCCGGCGGAGCCCGGCCCGGCGATCAGAGTGCCCGGTGACGATCGCCGCATCCAGTCGCGAAAGATCTTGAAGTCGCGGCCATAGGCCTTCGCGTCATAGCCCGACGGCGGTCCATTGGTCGCCGCAAGCGTCGGCTCGTTCATGAATTCTGCGGCGGCGATGTGGCCGCCGAGCCGGCGCGTGTAGTCAATGAGGCCTTGAGCCTGATCCGGCGTCCAGGCGCCGTCAGTGCCGCGGCTGCCGGGGCTGACGGCGAAGGAGGTCACGATCTCGGCATTTGCTGCGTGCGCAAACGCGATGACGCCACGCCATTGCGCGCGGGTAAGCACGGTGTTGAAGCCCGCGGGCGGTGTGACGGGTGGGCTCTCGGCGCCGGCATAGAACGTCGCATTCGCCCAGGTACCGCTGACGCGCAGATAGGCGGGCCCGAGCGCGGCGGCGAGCTTGCGCAGGCGCGGATTGGAAAGATCGATCGGTGGCCGGTAAGCGTAGCGGTCGTGCTGCATGTCGCCTTGCGCGTAAGGCTTCCAGAACCGGCCGCCGGTGACCTCGACCATCTCGACATTGTAGGACTGGAAACGGGCGTCGATCGTGCCGATCGCCCGCATGCTCTGGGGCGCGATGAGCTCGGCGCCTCTGCCAGTTCCCGGCGACGTGGCGATGAGCAGCGCGACGCCAATTTTCCGGATGGCCTGCATGGTGGTGGCCCTGTCTTGTCGGATGGCTGATCCTAGCGCGCATCATCCGTATGATGCGCTGCGAGAACCGGTGTTCGTGCGACGAAAACGCGATTTTGCGGTGCCGGCGCTGGGCGGCGAGCGGCGGGAAAGTCGATCGATTTGGTTGACCATTTGGAACGGCTTGACGACGTCGGAAAGTTGAGAACAGTGCTGATCGCCTGATGAAGCAACAAGCAACAAGACAACAATCGAGAAATGCCGATGCGGGATCTTCGACGCTCCTTCCTGAGCTCAACGCCAATGCTTGCCTTCTATCTCGGCGCGACCGCGCTGTTGCACGCCGGCGCCGCCATGGCAGCGAATGTCGAGATATCCGCCAACGACATCGGCGGACAGGTGATCAGCGACAAGGGCGTGGAGGCCGGGGTCTGGGTGATCGCCGAGACCAGGGACCTGCCGACAAAATACGCGAAGGTGGTGGTGACCGACGATCAGGGCCGGTTCGTCATTCCGGAGCTTCCCGCCGCCAACTACAAGGTCTGGGTGCGCGGCTACGGCCTGCAGGATACCGCGCAACAGGACGCGCGCCCGGGCAAGGTGCTGGACTTCAAGGCCGTCGCGGCCACGCCAAAACAGGACGCCCAGAACTATCCCGGCATGTATTGGTACGCGATGCTCGACATCCCCAGGCCCGAGGAGTTTCCGGGCACCGGCGACAAGGGCAACAAGATGCCGGAGACGATGAAGTCGCAGGCCCAGTGGGTCGATACGGTCAAGAACATGTGCCAGTCCTGCCATGCGCTCGGCACGCGCGGCATCCGCGAGATCCCGAAGGTGTTCACCGACGGCTCCAACTCCCATACCGCGTGGGCGGTCCGCACCCAGGCCGGCCAGGCCCAGGAGTACATGGCGACGGTGCTGGCCAGCATGGGCCCGGAGAAGGTCTACGACCTGTTCTCGAAATGGACCGATCGCATCGCGGGCGGTGAATTGCCCTTCGACAAGCCCGAGCGCCCGAAGGGGATCGAGCGCAATGTCGTGTTCACGATGTGGGACTGGGCGGCGCCGACGCGTTACCAGCACGATGCGATCTCGACCGACAAGCGCAACCCGCGCGTCAACGCCAACGGCCTGATCTACGGATCCTCGGAGGAGAGCTCTGATCTCGTGCCGACCCTCGATCCCGTGAAGAACGTCGCCGGCACCATCAAGCATCCCTATCTCGATCCGAAAACACCGTCGTCGACCGACGCGCCACGGGGGCCGTCGGCTTATTGGGGCGACGAGCCGATCTGGGACGGCCACACCAGCATCCACAACGTGATGATGGACGAGCAGGGCAAGGTCTGGTTCACGGCGCGCCTGCGCCCGCCGGCTAACCCCGACTACTGCAAGCAGGGCTCGGACCTGCCGCCGGCGAAGGTGGCGCCGCAGGCGACGTCGTTGCGCCAGTTGTCGCGCTTCGATCCCGCGACTGGCAAATGGGACCTGATCAACACCTGCTTCACGACCCATCATCTCTATTTCGATGACGATGCCAACCAGACGCTGTGGACGAGCTCCGGTGGTCCGGGGCTTGGCGGCGGCGTGGTCGGCTGGCTCAACACCAAGCAGTATCGTGAGACCCTCGACGACGTGAAATCGCAGGGCTGGACGCCGCTGATCATCGACACCAACGGCAACGGCAAGCGCGATGCCTATGTCGAGCACAAGGACCCCGTCGATCCGGCCAAGGACAAGCGCATCGCCGCATCCTTCTACGGCGTCATGCCGAGCCCGGTCGACGATTCGATCTGGGGCCAGGCGATGGATAGCGGCTTTTCCCGCATCGACCAGCCCGGCTACCTCGTTCGCGTGGTGCCCGGTCCCGATCCCGCCAACATGGCGCTGTCCGAGGTATATCAGCCGCCGGAGGGCACGTTCGGTCCGCGCGGCCTGGACATGGGGCTGGATGGTGTGGCGTGGACGGTTCTGTCCAGCGGACATCTCGCGAGCTTCGATCGCAAGCTCTGCAAGGGGCCGCTGAACGGACCGACGACGGCCGAGGGCAAGCAATGTCCGGAAGGCTGGAAAACCTGGCGCATGCCCGGGCCGCAGTTCAAGGGACTGAATGCCAGCGGTAGCGCCAACCACGCCTATTATGTCTGGGTCGATCGCTACAATACGTTCGGTCTCGGCGCGAACGTGCCGATTGCAAGCGCCAATGGCAGCGAGTCGCTGCTCGCGCTGGTCGACGGCCAGTTCGTGAACCTGCGCAATCCATACCCGCTCGGCTTCTTCACCAAGAATGTCGACGGCCGGGTCGACGATCCCGACACCGGCTGGAAGGGACGTGGCCTGTGGAGCACGACGGGAACACGGGCGAGCTTCCACGGGGAGGGCGGCAAGGAAGCTTCGCCTAAAGTCTACAAGGTGCAGATGCGGCCCGATCCATTGGCCCATTGAGCGTTTCACTCTATGAAGAGACAGCCGAAAGTCAGCGGCCAAGAAAACGGAACAGAACCATGACAAAGACGACTCGACGTGACGTGCTCACCGCCGCAGCCGCGATGACGGCGGCGGGCATCGCTGAAGCAACCCCGGCCGCGGCGCAGGCCGGACCGAAGCCGATCTTCGCGGTGCCGATGGTGACGATCCCGATCGTCGGCGAGACCAGCGTGTTTCAGGTCCGCCGCATCTACTGCATCGGCCGCAACTATGCCGCGCACGCGATCGAGCGCGGCTCGGATCCGAACCGCGAGCCGCCCTTCTTTTTCCAGAAGCCGACCGACGCGATCCAGAACGTTGCGATCGGCGAGGTCGCCGATCATCCCTATCCGTCGCTGACCAAGAACTATCATCACGAGGTCGAACTGGTCGCCGCGCTGAAATCCGGCGGAACCAACATTCCGGCCGACAAGGCGCTCGAGCACGTCTACGGCTACGCGCTCGGTCTCGACATGACCCGCCGCGACCTCCAGAACGGCATGGCCGCGGAGAAGAAGCCCTGGGAGATCGGCAAGAGCTTTGACCACGCCGCGGTGATCGGCCCGATCCACCCGGCCAGCAAGACCGGCCATTTCGAGAAGGGAGCGATCTCGCTCGCGATCAACGGCACGGTGAAGCAGAACTCCGACCTCAGCAAGATGATCTGGAGCGTCGCCGAGCAGATCGCAAAGCTCTCGGAAGCGTTCGAGCTCAAGGCCGGCGATATCATCTATTCCGGCACGCCGGAAAATGTCGGCCCGGTGGTGAAGGGCGATGTGCTGCTGTGCAAGCTCGAGGGCCTGCCCGACATGTCGATCAAGATCGTCTGATCGATCCGCGGACGTCCAGTCCTGGAGGCGCGATATGTTACGCCATGGCTTGATCGCTGCGTTGGGCTTGGTCCTCGCCATGACCAGCGCTCCGGGTGCGAGAGCCGAGGGCCCCGCCGACATCGCGCCGACGGGAACGCTGCGCGTGGCGGTGGCCGTCGGCCCCGCCGCGTCGGCGTTCTGGACGACACGCGATCCTGCGACCGGGACGCCGCGCGGCGTCACGGTCGATCTCGCCAAGGCCGCCGCCGACAAGCTGCACGTTCCGCTGCAACTCGTCGAATACCGTAGCTCCGACGAGATCGCCGCCGCCGGCAGCAAGGACATCTGGGACCTCTCCTTCATGCCCGCGGACGTCAAGCGCGAGCAGTTCGTCGACCAGGGGCCGGATTACGTCGCCTATATGAGCGGCTATCTCATTCGCGCCGGCTCCGACATCCGCTCCGTCGCCGATGTCGATCGCGCCGGAATGCGGGTCGGCTGCATCGAGGGCACGTCGACGTCGCGCACGGTCGAGAAGTCGTTGAAACAGGCCAGGCTGACCAAGTTCGTCAAGCCGAAACAGGCGGCGGAGCTGATCGGCAAGGGCGAGCTCGATGCGCTTGCCATGGGCATGGGCGCCCTGGAAGACCTCTCCCGAAAGCTGCCGGGAACGAAGGTGCTGGATGAGGTGATCCAGTCGACCGGCGTCGTCGTGGTCGTTCCCAAGGGCAAAACCGCGGCGAAGGCCTGGGCCGCGCGTTTTCTCGGTGACGCCAAGGCCGACGGTACGGTCCGCCGCGCGCTCGACGATAACGGATTTACCAGCGACAAGGTCGCGCCGTAGTTCTGCTTCGCCTCTCCCCGCCTGCGGGGAGAGGCCGGAATTTGCGAATGCAAATTCCGGGTGAGGGGGACTCTCCGCGAGTCTCGCTTTCACCGTCCCCGCGGAGACTCCCCCTCACCCCGACCCTCTCCTCGCAAGCGGGGCGAGGGAGCACACCGTCGTAAAGGCGCTATCGCGACCTACGCCTGTCCGAGGATCTTCCTCGCGGCGCGAAGATGCGGCTTGTCGATCATCATGCCGTCGAGCCGCAGCGTGCCGGAATCGGGATTGCTCGCGAACGCGGCGATCACCTTCTCCGCCCAGATGCGCTCGGCGTCCGTCGGCGCGAACGCCGCGTTGACGACATCGACATGCTTGGGATGGATCAGCGCCTTCGCCGAAAAGCCGTCGCGCCTCGCCGCGCGCGTTTCCTGCTCGAGGCCCGCCAGATTGTCGATGTCGGTATAGACCGTGTCGATCGGCGCGACCTCGGCCGCGGCCGCCGCCATCAGGCAGAGATCGCGGGCGAGGCGATAAGGGCTGTGGAACACGCCACCGCTCGATTTCTCGGTTGCGCCCAGCGAAGCCGAGAGGTCTTCCGCGCCCCACATCAGGCCGGCGAGGCGAGGGGAGCATCCCTTGTAGGTGCCGAGGCCGAAGATCGACCCCGCCGTTTCGGTCGCGACGCAGACGATGCGGGTCGTGCCGACGGCGATGCCGGCCGCAGCCTCGAGTGCTTCGAGCCAGGCCGCGACCTGCCGCACGTCGTTGCCGCCTTGCGATTTCGGCAGCACGATTCCGTCGGGCCTGCCCGGCATTACCGCGGCGAGATCGGTGAGCGTCATGCCGGTGTCGAGCGCGTTGACGCGGACATAGCGCTGGTGCGGACCGCGGGAGCCCTTCAGCATGGACAGCGTCAGCCCGCGCGCCTCCGGTTTCTTCTCGGTGACGACGGAATCCTCGAGGTCGATGATCAGCGCATCGGCGTTGCCTGCGCTTGCCTTCTCGAATTTGCGCGGGGAATCGCCCGGCACGAACAGCATCGAACGCATCAGACTGGCCTCTTGTGCATCAATGCCGTGCGGCGGCATTTCCCGACGATCTCGTCCTTCTGGTTCAGTGCGTGGTGCTCGAACTCGACGATACCCGCCTTGGGGCGCGATTTGGACTCCCGCAGCGAAAGCACCTTCGTCGTCGCCCGCAGCGTGTCGCCGTGGAACACCGGCTTCGGAAAGGTGACGTCGGTCATGCCGAGATTGGCGACGGTGGTGCCCATTGTCGTGTCGTAGACCGTCATGCCGATCATGATGCCGAGTGTGTAGAGGCTGTTGAAGATGCGCTGGCCGAATTCGGTCTTTTCAGCAAAATGCGCGTCGATGTGCAGCGGCTGCGGATTGAGCGTCAGCAGGCTGAACATTGTGTTGTCCATCTCGGTCACCGTGCGGGTCAGCGGATGCCTGAATTCCTGGCCTACGGAAAAATCCTCGAAATAGAGCCCGGCCATGCTGTCTCGCTCCCTTTGCTTCTTCCCCCTGGCGCATGGCCCCATGCGCTGCTCATATCCTTGACAGAAGATGCACGCTTGGCTCAAGCAGGAAATGGCGTGACGGGACCGGGAGCCGCGAGGCCTCCGGCGTTGCCGCGGCTCTCGTCGAGGAGATCAGGACCATGGATTTCGCGCTCACCGACCAGCAGGAAGCCATTCGCGACGCCATCGCCAGGATCTGCGAAGGTTTCCCCGATGCCTATTGGCTGAAGAAGGACCACGACGGCGGCTTCCCGCACGATTTTCACAAGGCGCTGGCCGATGCCGGCTGGCTCGGCATCTGCGTGCCAGAAGCATATGGCGGGTCCGGGCTCGGCATCACCGAAGCCGCGATCATGATGCGCACCATCGCCGAATCCGGCGCCGGCATGTCCGGCGCGTCCGCGGTGCACATCAACGTGTTCGGCCTCAATCCCGTGGTCGTGTTCGGCACCGAGGAGCAGCGCAAGCGCATGCTGCCGCCGATGGTCGAGGGCCGCGAGAAGGCGTGCTTCGCGGTCACCGAGCCCAACACCGGCCTCAACACCACCCAGCTCAAGACCCGCGCGGTCGCCAAGAACGATCGCTACATCGTCAACGGGCAGAAGGTGTGGATTTCCACGGCGCAGGTCGCGCACAAGATCTTGCTGCTGGCGCGCACTACGCCGCTGGAGGAGGTGCGCTCGCCGACCCACGGCCTCAGCCTGTTCTACACCGATTTCGACCGCAACAGAATCAAGGTGCACGAGATCGAGAAGATGGGCCGCAAGATCGTCGATTCCAACGAGCTGTTCTTCGAGGACTTTGAAATCCCGATGGAGGACCGGATCGGCGAGGAGGGCAAGGGTTTTCAGTACATCCTTGAGGGCATGAACCCCGAGCGCATCCTGATCGCGGCGGAAGCCGTCGGCCTCGGCAAGCTCGCGCTGTCGCGCGCGACCGAATACGCCAAGACGCGAATCGTGTTCAACCGCCCGATCGGCAAGAACCAGGGCATCCAGCATCCGCTCGCGGTGAACTGGGTCGAGCTCGAGGCGGCCTGGCTGATGGTGATGTCGGCGGCCTGGCAATACGACAAGGGCATGCCCTGTGGTGCTGCGGCCAATGCCGCAAAATATCTCGCGGGCGAAGCCGGCTTCTCGGCCTGCGAGCAGGCGGTGATGACCCATGGCGGCTTCGGCTACGCCAAGGAATTCCACGTCGAGCGCTACCTGCGCGAAGTGCTGATCCCGCGCATCGCGCCAGTCAGCCCGCAGCTTGCGCTGAGCTTCATCGCGGAAAAAGTTCTCGGCCTCGCCAAGTCGTACTGATTATTCCGCGGCGATGCGTTCCATCGCCATCGTGCGCAGCCTTGCGCGCTGGATCTTGACACCGTTGGCGCTGTCGGTGACGGGGAAGGTGTCCACGACGTAGATGCGCGCCGGCACCTTGTAGCCGGCGAGCCGCTCGCGCAATCGCGCGATCAGCGCCTCCTGCGCTGGCGGCTCCGTGGACGGGATCACGAAGGCCACGCAGCGCGCCTGGCCCTTCAGGTCGACGGCGACCACCTGGGCATCGGCAACGCCGGCGCAGGATTTCAGCTCGTCCTCGATCTCGCCGGGTGCAACCAGGAAGCCGCCGAGCCGCATGGCGTCTCCGGCGCGGGTCTCGTAGATGAAGGCACCGTCGCCGCGCAGCCGGCCGATGTCGCCGGTGCGAAAGAAGCCGTCGGCGCTGATCGCCTCGCGCGTGGCCTGCGGGTTGTTGAAATAGCCGAGGAAGCGCGACGGCGCGCGGATCTCGATCTCGCCGGAGACGCCTCGGGCCGCGAGCCCGCCGGTCTCGGTGTCGCGCACGCGGACCTCTGCGTCGGGCGACATGGGCCAGCCGCCGCCTTCGATCCGGTCGGCGAAGGCGTCACTGGTGCGTGCGATCGAGAACAGCGCCTGCACCTCGCTGGAACCGTAGAGCCCATGGAGCGGCATGCCGCGCGCCTCGGCTTCCGCGGCGAGCTCCCGCCATCCGGGCTGGAACGCGGCGAAGCCGCAGAGTTCGAGATGCGGGAACGGCCGCGGCGTATCGGTGAGGGCGAGGATGCGGCGGAACATCTCGTCGGAGCCGAAGGCGTGCGTGATCGCATGCTCGCCGAGGATCTTCAGCGCCGGCGCCGCCTCGAAGGCGTCGAGCACGTGGATGGTCGCGCCCGCCGCGATGAAGCCGAGCAGGCCCGTCATGCCAAAGGTGCCGCAGAACGGCAGCATGGCTAGCAGCGAGTGACGTTGCGGCGAGAGTTTTAGCGCCTTGGCGACGGAGGCCGCGTGACTCGCGAGTGTCCGCTGCGAATGCGCAACCAGTTTGGGCCCCTTGGTCGTCCCCGAGGTCGTGTAGAGCAGCACCGGCAGGTCAACGTCATCCTGCCCCGGCGGGACAGCCGGAGAGGGCTTCTCGAAGACGTCGAAGCGCACGCAGGGCCATTGGGACGGGATCGCATCCGCGCCGACCACGGCAAGCCGTTGCAGCGCGGGCACCTCGTCCTTCGCGACGCCGGCGAGGATGGCGGCGAAGTCGATCGAGCGGAACGCGGCCTCGACCACCATCAGCTTCGCGGCCGACACCTTGAGCAGATGCGCGACCTCGGCGCTACGATAGCGCGTATTCACAGCGGCAACGACGGCCCCGAGGCGGGCTGCGGCGAACAGCAGCGCGATCCATTCGACCCGGTTGACCAGCCAGACCGCCACGACGTCGCCCCGGCCGATGCCTTGCGCGGCAAGCCAGGCGGCGGTCTGCCCGACCTTCGCCGAAAACTCCACGCGCGAGACCGGCGTGCCGTCGAACACGAAAGCGGGATCGGCGGCGCCCTCGGCGTCGATCAGCGATTGCAACGAGAATTGGCTCATCCGGCCGCGCAAACCTGTCTACTTGGTGCCGAACATCCGGTCGCCGGCATCGCCCAGGCCCGGCACGATGTAGCCGTGGTCGTTGAGCCGCTCGTCGATCGCGGCGGTCCAGATCGGCACGTCGGGATGCTCGCTCTGGAACTGCGCGATGCCCTCGGGCGCGGCGAGAAGGCAGACGAAGCGGATGTCGAGCGCGCCCCGAGCCTTGAGCAGGGATGCTCCGGCGCAGGCCGAGTTGCCGGTCGCCAGCATCGGGTCCATCAGGATCACGGTGCGGTCGGACAGGTCGTGCGGCGCCTTGAAGTAATATTCCACGGCCTGCAATGTCTCGGGGTCGCGGTAAAGCCCGATATGGGCGACGCGTGCCGATGGCACCAGGGCCAGCATGCCGTCGAGGAAGCCGACGCCGGCGCGCAGGATGGGCGCCAGCGTGAGCTTTTTGCCGGCGATCTTCGGCGCCTGCATTGGCGCAACCGGCGTCTCGATCTCGACCAGCTCGAGCGGCAGGTCGCGGGTTACCTCGTAGCAGAGCAGCATCCCGATCTCGTTCAGCAGTTCGCGAAAGCCCTTGGTCGAGCGGTCCTTCTCCCGCATCAGGGAAAGCTTGTGCTGGACCAGGGGGTGGACGACGACATTGACGCTGCTGGTGCTCATGCAACCGATCTACACGGTTCCGCGAAACTGCGCCAGATCGGCGGCGTCTTTTCCGCGGCAGGCGTGGCCTCAAGGGGGCGTCGTGCCTGGCAGGCATCCGGTTGCTCGCCTCGTAGGCAAGCCCTGATCAAACCGCAGTCGCGCCCGGCGAAGTCATCCGTCGGGCCGGCTCAGTTGAAATTCTCGCAAGCGATCGGCTCGTAAAGCGGATCCGGTGGATACACGCAGGGAACGCTCCGTCGCGACATCTCGACCGCTAATGTTTGGACTTCGACGAATGCCGATAGCAAGGCGAGTGCAAGATCGGCGTGGCGGGATTCGATCGCGTCATCGAGCCAGTCGGGAAGTTCGCGCTCGCGCGAGAATGCGCAGTGCCATTCGCCCTCGTCATAGGCGATGCGACGGAGTTGCCACTGCGGCAGCTCGAGTTGCATCAGCGCCAGCGTTGCCTCGCACCAAGCCTCGGCATCGATCAGGCGCATGATGCGCGCGGAGTATTGGCTCTGTCCAGACGAAGGGAAGCGTCGGCAGGCGTGCTCGATGGTGTCGAGCATCAGCGTCCGGGTGATTGTGCGCGCATTGCAGAGGCGCCCGCAGAGCGAGGGCGGATCGTAATCTCGGAGAGCTGCGGTCATGTCAGGCCTCCCGTAATTGGCGTCGGTCAGTTGGCCGGCCTTTGCAAATTGGCCAAAGCGGCATTTGAAAGCGAGATGAGGACGGGGCGGGAGATATAGAGATTTCATAAGCGCGGGGCCGTTGCCATCCAGCGTCAACCCATCCGCCTTTATGAGATTCCTATAACTTCGCCGCGGCCCTCGTCTCGAAAACCTATGCCCGTGCTGGCACTTCAGCACGGTCAAAAGTCCCGGCTGGCGCCGGATACCGAGGAGCAACTCCATGATGGACATTCTGATGCTGGCGCTGGGTGCGGCCTTCTTCGCGCTGGCGATCGGTTACACCTACGCCTGCGAACGGCTTTGAGGGAGCGGACCATGATCTTCGATTATGCGCTTGCCGGTGCCGTCTCGTTCGGCCTGCTGATCTATCTCACCTACGCATTGCTGCGGCCGGAGCGGTTCTGACCGTGCTTCTCCTCGTCAAACTGGTGCTGGCGGACGCCGCGCTCGTTGCATGCCTGGTTTCGGTGCTCGTGCCGCTGCTGCGCCGGGCGCCATGCCCGAAGGATTGATTCCATGACCGTGGTCGGATGGCTCCAGATCATTCTCTTTTGCGTCATCATCGTCGCGCTCGCAAAGCCGCTCGGCTGGTACATGACGCGCGTGTTTGGAGGCGAGCGGACGTTCATGTCGCCGGTGCTGCGACCGATCGAGGCCGGCGTCTACTGGATCTCCGGCGTCGACGAGAGGCGCGAGCAGCACTGGCTGACCTATACGGTCGCCATGCTGCTGTTCCACATCGGCGGCTTCCTCATCATCTACGGCGTGATGCGCCTGCAGGCCGTGCTGCCCTTAAATCCGGCCGGGCAGTCGGCGGTCGCCGAGGACCTCTCCTTCAACACCGCGATCTCGTTCATCACCAACACGAACTGGCAGAACTACGGCGGCGAGAGCACGATCTCATATCTGGTCCAGATGCTGGGCCTGACGCACCAGAACTTCCTGTCGGCGGCAACCGGCATCGCGCTCGCGGTGGCCCTGATCCGCGGCTTCTCCCGCGCCTCGATGCGCACGATCGGCAATTTCTGGGTCGACGTCACCCGCACCACACTCTACGTGCTGCTGCCGGTCTGCGTGGTCTACACGCTGTTCCTGGTCTGGCAGGGCATTCCTCAGACGCTCGGCGACTATGTCGAGACGACGACGCTCGAGGGCGCGAAGCAGACCATCGCGGTCGGTCCTGTGGCCTCGCAGGTCGCGATCAAGATGCTGGGAACCAATGGCGGCGGCTTCTTCAACGCCAACGCCGCGCATCCCTTCGAGAATCCGACGGCGTTGTCGAATTTCGTGCAGATGATGTCGATCTTCGCCATCGGCGCCGCCTTGACCAACGTGTTCGGCCGCATGGTCGGCAACCAGCGCCAGGGTTGGGCAATCCTTGCCGTGATGGGCGTGCTGTTCGTCGCCGGCGTGGCCGTCACCTACTGGGCGGAGGCGAACGGCACCGCCACCATGCATGCGCTGGGCCTGACCGGCGGCAACATGGAGGGCAAGGAGGTCCGCTTCGGCATCGTGGCGTCCTCGCTGTTCGCCGTCATCACCACGGCCGCCTCCTGCGGCGCGGTCAATGCCATGCACGACAGCTTCACCGCGCTCGGCGGCATGATCCCGCTGATCAACATCCAACTCGGCGAGATCATCGTCGGCGGCGTCGGCGCCGGCCTCTATGGCATGCTGCTGTTCGTCGTGCTCGCGATCTTCGTCGCCGGCCTGATGGTCGGCCGTACGCCGGAATATGTCGGCAAGAAGATCGAGGCGCGCGAGGTGAAGATGGCGATGCTCGCGATCCTGGTTCTGCCGCTGATGTATCTCGGCTGGACCGCGGTCGGCGTGGTCTATCCGCCCGCCGTCGCCTCGATGGCCAATGCCGGCCCGCACGGCTTCACCGAGGTGCTCTACGCCTTCACCTCGGCGACCGGCAACAACGGCTCGGCCTTTGCCGGCCTCACCGGCAACACCCTGTTCTACAATTTGACGCTGGCGAGCGCGATGTTCGTCGGCCGCTTCTTCATGATCGTGCCGGCGATGGCGATTGCCGGCTCGCTCGCCGCCAAGAAATCCGTCCCGCCCTCGGCCGGCACGTTCCCGACCACCGGCGGACTGTTCGTCGGCCTCGTCGTCGGCGTGGTCCTGATCATCGGCGGCCTGACTTTCTTCCCGGCGCTCGCACTCGGCCCCATCGTCGAGCATCTCGCGA
Source organism: Bradyrhizobium diazoefficiens (assembly GCF_018131015.1). Classification (GTDB taxonomy): domain Bacteria; phylum Pseudomonadota; class Alphaproteobacteria; order Rhizobiales; family Xanthobacteraceae; genus Bradyrhizobium; species Bradyrhizobium diazoefficiens_B. Next base: position 42,274 of record NZ_JAFCJJ010000011.1, on the reverse strand, counting down.
TGAACGCCGGCAACGTCTTCTGACCCAGCTCTTTCGGAGTGACCTCCATGGAACCCATCCATAAACCCAACAAGCGGATGCCGGTTGCAACGATGCTGGATCCGAAGATCGTGATGCCCGCGATCGGCTCGGGCGTTGCCAAGCTGAATCCGCGGGCCATGATCAAGAACCCTGTCATGTTCGTGGTCGAGATCGTCGCCGCGCTCACCACGGTGATCTTCCTGCGCGATCTCGTCACCGGCGGCGAGAACCTCGCCTTCACCTTCCAGATCATCCTCTGGCTGTGGTTTACGGTGCTGTTCGCCAACTTCGCTGAAGCGGTGGCGGAGGGCCGCGGCAAGGCGCAGGCCGAGACGCTCCGCAAGACCCGCACCGAGAGCCAGGCCAAGCTTTTGACGGGCTCCCTGGTCTCGGACCGGGGCTTCAGGCTCGTGCCCGGCACCAGCTTGAAGGTTGGCGACATCGTTCTGGTCGAAGCCGGCGATACGATTCCCTCCGACGGCGAGGTGATCGAGGGCGTCGCCTCCGTCAACGAGGCCGCCATCACCGGCGAGTCCGCGCCCGTCATTCGCGAATCCGGCGGCGACCGATCGGCCGTGACCGGCGGCACGCAGGTGCTGTCGGACTGGATCCGCGTCCGCATCAGCGCGGCGCAGGGCTCGACCTTCATCGACCGCATGATCAGGCTGGTCGAGGGCGCCGAGCGGGCGAAGACGCCGAACGAGATCGCGCTGAACATCCTGCTGGCCGGCCTCACCATCATCTTCGTGTTCGCTACCGTCACCATTCCGAGCTATGCGGCCTATGCCGGCGGTTCGATCTCGGTGATTGTGCTGGTCGCGCTGTTCGTGACGCTGATCCCGACTACGATCGGCGCGCTGCTGTCGGCGATCGGCATCGCCGGCATGGACCGCCTGGTGCGCTTCAACGTGCTGGCGATGTCCGGCCGCGCGGTCGAGGCGGCCGGCGACGTCGACACGCTGCTGCTGGACAAGACCGGCACCATCACCCTCGGCAACCGTCAGGCAACGGCTTTCCGCCCGGTGCGCGGCGTGACCGAGCAGGCGCTGGCGGATGCCGCCCAGCTCGCCTCGCTCGCCGACGAAACCCCGGAAGGCCGCTCCATCGTGGTGCTGGCGAAGGAGAAATACGGCATCCGCGGCCGCGACATGGCCGAGCTCGGCGCCACCTTCATCCCGTTCACGGCACAGACCCGCATGAGCGGCGTCGACGCCGGCGGCTCCTCGGTGCGCAAAGGCGCGGTTGATGCCATGCTCAACTATGTCGGCGGCAATCCGACGCTGGCCGCTGCCTCCGGCAACACCGCGCGCGCGATCCAGCCTGCGGGGCTCTCGGAGGTCGGCCGTGAGATCCAGACCATCGCCGACGAGATATCGAAGGCCGGCGGCACGCCGCTGGCGGTGGCGAAGGACGGCAGGCTGCTCGGCGTGATCCAGCTCAAGGACATCGTCAAGGGCGGCATCCGCGAGCGTTTCGCCGAGCTGCGCCGCATGGGCATCCGCACCGTCATGATCACCGGCGACAACCCGATGACGGCGGCCGCGATCGCGGCGGAGGCTGGCGTCGACGATTTCCTCGCGCAGGCAACGCCCGAGGACAAGCTCAAGTTGATCCGCGACGAGCAGGCCAAGGGCAAGCTGGTCGCCATGTGCGGCGACGGCACCAACGACGCACCGGCGCTGGCGCAGGCCGACGTCGGCGTCGCCATGAACACCGGCACGCAGGCCGCCCGCGAGGCCGGCAACATGGTCGACCTCGACTCCAACCCGACCAAGCTGATCGAGGTGGTCGAGATCGGCAAGCAGCTCCTGATGACGCGCGGCGCGCTGACCACGTTCTCGATCGCCAACGATGTCGCCAAATATTTCGCGATCATCCCCGCGATGTTTCTGGCGTTCTACCCGCAGCTCGGCGTGCTCAACGTCATGGGCCTGTCGAGCCCGCAGAGCGCCATCCTGTCGGCGATCATCTTCAACGCGCTGATCATCGTCGCGCTGATCCCGCTGGCGCTGAAGGGCGTCGCCTATCGCGCGGTCGGCGCCGGGGCGCTGCTCCGGCGCAATCTGCTGATCTATGGCGTCGGCGGCATCGTCATTCCCTTCATCGGCATCAAGGCGATCGACCTCGCGGTCGTCGCCCTGCATTTGGCCTAACCGCGTCATTGCGAGCGGAGCGAAGCAATCCACAGATGTTCCCACGGCCGACAGCCTGGATTGCTTCGTCGCTTCGCTCCTCGCAATGACGGAAGAAATTGGAGACCGAACATGCTCAGAGAAATCCGCCCCGCCATCGTCTTGCTGCTGGTTCTCACCGCCCTCACGGGCCTGGTCTATCCGCTGGCGATGACCGCCATTGCCGGCGCCATCTTCCCCGCGCAGGCAAATGGAAGCCTGATCGAGAAGGACGGCAAGGTGATCGGCTCCGCCCTGATCGGACAGCAGTTCAAGAGCGACAAGTATTTCCATGGCCGGCCCTCGGCGACGCTGGCGCCGGACCCGAACGATTCGACCAAGACGGTGCCCGCGCCCTACAACGCCGCGAACTCGGGCGGCTCCAACCTCGGTCCGACCAGCAAGGCGCTGGCCGACCGGCTGAAGGAGGACGTGGACCGGCTGAAGGCCGAAAACCCGAACGTCGCCGTGCCTGCGGACCTCGTCACGACCTCGGCCAGCGGGCTCGACCCCGACATCTCGCCGGAGGCGGCGCAATTCCAGGTGCCGCGCATCGCCAAAGTGCGGAATATGCCGGAAGGCGCGGTCAGCCAGCTCGTCGCCGCCAACACGCAGGGCCGTCTGCTCGGCCTGATCGGCGAACCCAGGGTCAACGTCCTTGCGCTGAATCTCGCGCTGGATCGCGCGGCCGCGAAGTAGCGCTCTAGGCTCTCCGTGGACGGATGACTATATTGGCAAAATGGTCCGAGAGCGCCGCGATCCCGAACAACGACCGTCGCCCGAGGCGCTGCTGGAAACGGCGCGTCGGGAGGAGAGCGGCAGCGGCAAGCTGAAGATCTTCGTCGGCGCCGCCCCCGGCGTCGGCAAGACCTACGAGATGCTGCAAAGCGCGCATGCCAGGCGCAAGGCCGGGATCGACGTCGTGATCGGCTTCGTCGAGACCCATGGCCGCGCCGAGACGGAGGCGCTGGTGCGTGGCCTCGAGGTGGTTGCTCGCAAGCGGCTCGACTATCGCGGCCAGATCGTCGAGGAGATGGACCTCGACGCCGTGATCGCGCGGCGTCCGCAGCTCGCTTTGGTCGACGAGCTCGCCCATACCAACGCGGCCGGCAGCCGCCATCCCAAGCGTTATCTCGACGTCGAGGAGCTGCTCTCCCGCGGCATCGACGTCTACACTGCCGTCAACATCCAGCACATCGAGAGCCTCAACGACGTCGTCGCCCAGATCACCCATGTGCGGGTCCGCGAGACCGTGCCGGACTCGGTGTTCGACCGCGCGGACGCGATCGAGCTGATCGACCTCACGCCCGACGATCTGATCCAGCGACTGAAGGAGGGCAAGGTTTACGTCCCCAAGCAGGCCGAGCGGGCGCTGGAGCACTATTTCTCGCCGGGCAATCTGACCGCGTTGCGCGAGCTCGCGCTGCGGCGTACGGCCGAGCGGGTCGACGAGCAGCTCCTCAGCCACATGCAGGCGAACGCCATCGCCGGTCCCTGGGCCGCCGGTGAGCGCATCCTCGTCTGCGTCAGCGAGGATCCGCGCGCCGCCGGGCTCGTGCGTTACACCAAGCGGCTCGCCGATCGGCTGCACGCGCCGTTCACGGCTGTCTCGATCGAGACGCGGCGCTCGCTCCAGCTCTCTGACGCGGAGCGCGATCGGCTGGCCGATACGCTGCGGCTCGCCGAAGCGCTCGGCGGCGAGGCGCTGACCATTCCGGCCGTCGGGCGCCGCATCGCCGACGACGTCATCAACTTCGCGCAAGGCAACAACGTCACCCAGATCGTGATCGGCAAGTCGAGCCGCTCGCGCTGGTTCGAGATGACGCGCGGCTCCGTCGTGCACGATCTGGTCCGGCGTGCCGGCAATATCAGCGTTCACGTCATCCCCGGCGACGAGCTTGCCGATCTGGCGACTTCGAAAGCGGCGGTGCAGACGGCCGCGCGTCCGGAGCAGTTTGACGCGCGGCCCTATCTCAAGGCGCTCGGCGTTACGGCCGTCGGCCTTGCCGCGGCCACCCTGATCAAGCCGCACTTCGGCATCGAGAACGTCGACCTCGTTTTCCTGACCGCCGTGGTGACGGTCGCGGTGCGCTACGGGCTGTGGCCCTCGCTGCTGGCGAGCCTCGCATCGTCGCTCGCCTACAACTTCTTCTTCCTGCCGCCGGTCTACACCTTCACCATCACCGACCCGACCAATGTCGCGGCGTTCTTCTTCTTCATGCTGATTGCGCTGCTCGTCTCGAACGTCGCAGGACGGGTGCGCACCCAGGCCGACACCGCGATCGGCCGCATCCGCACCACCGAGCAGCTCTATGCCTTCAGCCGCAAGCTCACCGGCACCGGCACGCTCGACGACGTTTTATGGGCAACCGCCTACCAGACCGCGCTGATGCTCAAGGTCCGTGTCGTGCTGCTGCTGCCGGAAGACGGCCTTCTCACGGTCAAATCGGGCTATCCGCCGGAGGACCAGCTCGACCAGGCCGATCTTGCCGCCGCCAACTGGGCCTGGAGCAACGACCGTCCCGCCGGCCGCGGCTCGGACACACTGCCGGGCGCAAAACGGCTGTTCCTGCCGATGCGCACCGGACGGGGCCCGATCGGCGTCATCGGCATCGATGACGACCGCACCGGCCCGCTGCTGACGCCGGACCAGCGCCGGCTGCTGGATGCGCTGGTCGACCAGGGCGCGCTCGCGATCGAGCGCGTGCTGCTGGTCGAGGACATGGACCGGGTCAGGCGCACGGTCGAATCCGAGCGGCTGCGCTCGGCGCTTTTGACGTCGATCTCGCATGATCTGAAGACACCGCTCGCCTCGGTGCTGGGGGCAGCCTCCACCATGCGCGATCTCGCCGGCGCGCTGTCCGACACCGAAAAGCGCGACCTGCTTGCCACGGTGATCGACGAATCCGAGCGGCTCAACCGTTTCATCGCCAATCTGCTCGACATGACCAAGCTCGAATCCGGCGCGATCGTGCCCAATACGGCTCTGCACGATCTCGGCGAAATCGTCGGCAGCGCGCTGCGGCGCGCGACCAAGATCCTCGCTGCTCACAGGGTGGAGCTGGTGCTGGCCGCGGATCTGCCGATGCTACAGCTTGATGCGGTGCTGTTCGAGCAGGTGCTGTTCAACCTGCTGGACAACGCGGCGAAATACGCACCGCTCGACACCACGATCTCGATCCGCAGCCGGCGCGAGGGCGATCAGGTGGTGCTGGAGGTCACGGATGAGGGTGGCGGCATTCCGCCCGGCGAGCTCGAGAGCGTATTCGACAAGTTCTATCGCGTGCAGAAGGGCGATCATGTCCGTCCCGGCACCGGGCTCGGCCTCGCCATTTCCCGTGGCTTCATCGAGGCGATGCACGGCACGATCTCCGCCGCCAATCGCAGCGACCGGAGCGGAGCCGTCCTTACCATCCGCCTGCCGGTTCCGGCGCAGACGCACGCATTGGATGCCGCCGCATGAGCGCCGCCCCGATCAAGGTCCTGGTCATTGACGACGAGCCTCCGATCCGCAAATTGCTGCGGATGGGCCTGACCACGCAGGGCTATGACATTCTCGAGGCTTCGAATGGCAAGACCGCGCTGGACAAGCTTGCCGAGCAGCCCGCGCTGATCATCCTCGATCTCGGCCTGCCCGACATCGGAGGCCATGAGCTGCTCCGCACCATCCGTGCCCGCAACGAGAGCGTGCCGATCGTGGTGCTGTCGAGCCGGGGCGACGAGGCCGGCAAGGTGCAGGCGCTCGACCTCGGCGCCGACGACTATCTGACAAAACCGTTCGGCATGGACGAGCTGCTGGCGCGCCTGCGCGCGGCCTTGCGGCACCAGCTCCAGGTCCAGGGCGAACGCCCGGTGTTTCGCAGCGGCGATCTTTCGGTCGATCTCGTGCGCCGCATCGTCAAGGTCGGCGAGCGCGAGGTCAAGCTGTCGCCGAAGGAGTACGACCTCCTGCGCGTGCTGGTGCAGCACGCCGGCAAGGTGCTGACCCACAGATTCCTGCTGCGAGAGCTCTGGGACGAGCTGACGGATGCGCAATATCTGCGCGTCTATGTGCGCCAGCTTCGCCAGAAGATCGAGGCCGACCCGGAGCGGCCGCAATTCGTGCTGACCGAGACTGGGATCGGGTACCGGCTGAAGGCGGGGGAATGAGAGGCTACCCCGCCTTCCGCTGCCGCGCCGTGGACCGCTGCGTTTTCCGCGCGGCGCGCTGCCGCCCGGTCGGCCGGCGGGCGTGAGATTTCGCCGCCGTCTTCCTGCCGCCGCGCCCCTTCAGGCTCTGCTTCAGCGCGTCCATCAGGCTGACGACGTTGCTCGGCCGCTCCTCGGGTTCCGGCAGCTCGATCTTCTTGCCGCTGGCCTTGCGCTTCACCAGCGCCTTCAGCGCGGTCTCGTACTCGTCCCTGAACTTCGAGGGATCGAAATGCGCCGCCTTGGTGTGCAGGATATGGCCGGCGAGCTCGACCATGTCCTTGGTGACCTTCGGGCTCTTGATGTCGCCGAAGAATTCGTCCTCGTCGCGCAGCTCGTAGGGGAAGCGCAGCGTGGTGCCGAGCAGGCCCTTGCCGAGCGGCTCGATCGCGATGATGTGCTCGCGGTTGGTAAGCACGATTTTTGCCAGCGCCACGCGATCCCTGTCCTTCATGGCGTCGCGGATCACGGCAAAGGCGTCGGTCGCGGCCTTGCCGTCGGGCGCGATGTAGTAGGGATGGTTGAGATAGCGCTGGTCGATTTCCTCGCTCGGCACGAAACTCTCGATGTCGATGGTGTGGTTGCTTTCGATCTGGACCGCCTCGAGCTCTTCCGGCTCGATCTCGACATATTTGCCCTTCCGCAGCTCGTAGCCGCGCCCCTTCTGGTCGCTTTCGACGACGTCGCCGGTCTCGGAATCGACCATCTGCTGCCTGAGCCGGTTGCCGGTCTCACGGTTGATCATGTGAAACCGCGTCTTCTCGGCCGCGGTCGTGGCCGGATAAAGCACGACCGGGCAACTCACCAGCGACAGCTTCAACGTTCCCTTCCAGTAAGCGCGCGGAGCCATTCCATTCTCCAGTGATTTCAAGGCGTTTTGGAACCCCAACCATCCCGCCGGGTTTTGGTTCCGACAGCGACTTTTGCCGTGATAGGCTTTTGACGCGATTAGAAAATGCGGGACCGTCTGTGCTGCGAAAACTCTCTACATATCGTCAGAAACGGGATTTCGAGAAAACGCCGGAGCCGTCCGGCGAGACCGCCGTTGTGCCGTCGCGGCAGCGCCGCTTCGTGATCCAGAAGCACGATGCGACCCGGCTGCATTATGACTTCCGCCTCGAATTCGACGGGGTCTTCAAGTCATGGGCGGTAACGAAGGGGCCTTCGCTCGATCCGCACGACAAGCGCCTGGCGGTCGAGGTCGAGGACCATCCGCTCGACTATGGCGATTTCGAAGGCACGATTCCGGAAGGGCAGTATGGCGGCGGCACGGTGATGCTGTGGGACCGCGGCACCTGGGAATCGGAGGATCCCGAAGCGGGCTTCAAGAAGGGTGATCTCAAGTTCACCCTCCACGGCGAGAAGCTGCATGGAAGCTGGGTGCTGGTGCGGATGCGCAACGACCGCAACGGCGGCAAGCGCACCAACTGGCTCCTGATCAAGCACCGTGACGAATATGCCAGCGAGAGCGAGGACATTCTCGGCGAGGACAAGTCGGTCGCCTCGGGCCGCGCGATGACAGAGATCGCCGATGGCAAGGGCCGGGCGCCGAAGCCGTTCATGCTGGCGAAGGGCGCCAAAGGTGCCACGACCAAGCCCGACGCGGTCTGGCAGTCCAATCGCGCCGAGGAGACCAGGGGGCGCACGGTCAAGCCGGCGCCGCGCGCGGCATTGAAGGCTGGCAAGGCCTCGAAGAAGAAAGCCACGACCGCCACCAACGCCCGGAAGATCTCGGAGATGCCGGACTTCGTCGCGCCGCAGCTCTGCACCTCGGTCGAGCGCCCGCCGGCCGCCGACGGCTGGTGTCACGAGATCAAGTTCGATGGCTACCGCGTGCAGCTCCGCGTCGAGGGCGGCGAGGCGAGGCTGCTGACCCGCAAGGGCCTCGACTGGACCGACAAGTTCGGATCGATCGCAAAGGAGGCAACCGCGTTGCCGGACGCCATGATCGACGGCGAGATCGTCGCGCTCGACCACAACGGCGCGCCGAATTTTTCCTCGCTCCAGGCCGCGCTGTCGGACGGCAAGACCTCCGACCTGATCTTCTTCGCCTTCGATCTCCTGTTCGCCGAGGGCCTCGACTATCGCCGTCTGCCGCTCGGCGAACGCAAGGCGCGGCTGAAGCAGATGCTGGAAGCGCATCGGCGCAAGTCGAACCAGATCCGCTATGTCGAGCATTTCGAGAGCGGGGGCGACGCGGTGCTGCAATCGGCCTGCAAGCTCGAGCTCGAGGGCGTGGTGTCGAAGAAGCTCGACGCGCCCTATCGCTCCGGGCGGACCGAAAGCTGGACCAAGGCAAAGTGCCGCGCCGGGCATGAGGTCGTGATCGGCGGCTACAAGACCACGGACGGCAAGTTCCGCTCGCTGATGGCGGGCGTGCATCGCGGCGGTCATCTCGCCTTCGTCGGCATGGTCGGCACCGGCTTCGGCGCCGACACGGTCAAGCGCATCATGCCGTCGCTGAAGGCCATGGAGGCCAAGGAAAGCCCGTTCGGCGGCAAGAACGCGCCGAAGAAGACGCGGGATGTGCGCTGGCTGAAGCCGGAGCTGGTCGCCGAGATCGAATTCGCCGGCTTCACCGCCGACGGCAATATCCGCCAGGCCGCCTTCAAGGGCCTGCGGCAGGACAAGCCGGCAGAAGAAGTCGAGGCGGAGGCCCCGGCGGACACCGAGCTGGCAAGACCCTCGGCCAGGAAGCGCGCCGCGCCGAAGGCGGCCAAAAAATCGAAGGACACCGGCACGGCCGAGGTGATGGGCGTCGTCATCTCCAAGCCCGACAAGGAGCTGTGGCCGGACGGCGGCGACGGCGAGGGCGTCACCAAGCTCGATCTCGCGCGTTATTTCGAGGCGGTCGGCGCCTGGATGATCGAGCACCTGAAGGGGCGGCCATGCTCGATCCTGCGCGCGCCCGATGGCATCGGCGGTGAAAAGTTCTTCCAGCGTCACGCCATGCAGGGCACGTCGAACCTGCTCGAGCTCGCAAAAGTCTCCGGCGATCGCAAGCCGTACTTGCAGATCGACCGTGTCGAGGGCCTGGCTGCGGTCGCGCAGATCGGCGGCGTCGAGCTGCATCCCTGGAACTGCGCGCCCGATGCCTATGACACACCGGGCCGGCTGGTGTTCGATCTCGACCCGGCGCCCGACGTCAGCTTTGCCGACGTCGTGAACGCCGCCAAGGAGATGCGCCAGCGCCTTTCCGACATCGGCATGGACAGTTTTTGCAAAACCACCGGCGGCAAGGGCCTGCATGTCGTGGTGCCGCTGCTCCACGGCGCGCGCGACAGAGTGAGCTGGAAGGAGGCCAAGGCGTTTGCGCAAGGCGTCTGCCAGTGGATGGCCGATGACGATCCCGAGCGCTATCTGCTCAATATGTCCAAGAAACTGCGCAACGGAAAAATCTTCCTCGACTATCTGCGCAACGACCGCCTTTCGACCGCGGTCGCTGCGCTGTCGCCCCGCGCGCGCGACGGCGCGACCGTGTCGATGCCGCTCACCTGGGCGCAGGTGAAGGGCGATCTCGACCCGAAGCGCTACACGGTGCGGACGGTGCCGGGCCTGCTGGCACGATCGAAGGCGTGGGAGGGCTATGACGACGCGGCCGCGTCGATCAAGGCCGCGATCAAGAAGCTTGCGGGGAAAAAGAGGTAGACGCTTCCCTCAAGACGTCATTCCGGGCTGCGCAAGGCGCAGACCCGGAATCCAGAAGTTTGTGGCGCGAGATTCCGGGTTCGCGCTTGCGCGCGACCCGGAATGACGTCCCCGGCTAGATCCGTCCCATCAGGAGCAATATCAGCAGGATGACGATGACGAGTCCGAGGCCGCCGCCGCCATAGTAGCCCGTGCCGTAGAACGGTCCGCCGCCGATGCCGCTGAAGCCGCCGAGCAGGGCGATGACAAGAATGATCAGAATGATCGTACCGATAGACATGCGAATCTCCTCCAGCCCTTTGTTGAAAGGGTCGTTTGCACCTGTCCCGTTGTGCGGGGGGCAACTTGCCGCAGGTTTGAAAGTTCCGATTTTGAAACGCGGCCCCCGGCCCAGTTTGCATGGAACCTTTGCGGTCCCGGCCGGCATGACTATGTGAGAACCCAACCACCACGGGGCAGGGATCATGTCCGCACCACTCGTCGTTTCCATTCCCCACCGCCTCGGCCGCGAGGAGGCTGTGCGCCGGCTCAAAACGGGGCTCGGCCGTGCCGCCGCAAGCGTCCCCGTGATTCAAGTTGAGGAGGAGCGCTGGAGCGGCGACAGCATGAATTTTCGCATCCGCGCGCTTGGGCAGATCGCGAGCGGGCAGGTCGACGTCGCCGACGATCACGTCAAGGTGCAGGTGGTGCTGCCCTGGCTGTTGCAGCGCTTTGCCGAGATGGCGCAGGCGACGATCCGCAAGCGCGGGCAATTGCTGCTGACCAAGGGCGGCGGAAAGTAGATCTCAGGCGCGGACGCGCTGCCGTGCCGGTTTGGCCGCACTTGCGATGCGGGCCTCGATGATCCCGACGGGAAGATCGCGAAGGGCCTGCGTGATCGGTAGCTCGTTGCCGGGTAGACCTGCTGCAGAATAGCCGGTGACGTCGATGGTGGCGTCCAGGCCTTCCACCGCAGGCCATTGCCGCCCTGCTTGCGTGAACGGCGCAAACAGCCGCCCGGCCACGACGATCGCCGCGTTGCGGCCGTAGCGGCGGGCAAAGGCGATGAACTGGTCGGCATGCGCGCCACGTACCTGCAGCGGCTGGTAATCGCCCTGGCCGAACACGTCGGCGAGCTTGCTGCGCAGCCTCAGCAGGTATCGCGTCCAGGCCAGCTTGAGCCGGCCATCCGGCCAGGCCTCGATCAGGCCCGGCCAATCCGGCGTTTCCACTGAACCGAGGGTTGCGTGGCGCGCGGAAAAATCCACCGGGCGGCGGTTGTCGGGATCGACCAGCGACAAATCCCAGAATTCGGTGCCCTGGTAGAAGTCGGGGACGCCCGGCAGCGCCGCCTTCAGCGTGAGCTGGCTCAGCGAGTTCAATGCGCCGAGCAGCGCGACGCGGCGGGCCAGGGTTTGCAGTGTCTCCAGGAACTCGGCCGAGTGCGCGGGGTCGAGGATCTTCTCGATGAAGCTGCTCAAGCCGCTTTCATAGGCCTGGTGCGGATTGAGCCAGCTCGTCTCCTCCTTGCCCTCGCGCGCGGCCTTCAGCGCATAGGCCTGGATGCGCGCGACGAAATCGGCGTCTGTCGGCCCCTCAAGCGGCCAGGCGCCGAGCAGGGTCTGGTAGAGCATGTACTCGAAGGTCGCCGAGGGCGCGCGCAGATTGCCGTGCAACGCCAGATGCGGTGCGTTCAGCACCTTCCAGCGCGATACCGCGCTGGTCCATTCGCCGGCGATCTCGCTGAGCGCTGCAATCCGCGCGCGGGCGTCCTCGCCGCGCTTGGTGTCGTGGGTGGCGGTCGCGGTCATGCCGTGCGGCCATTCCCTTGCGCGGGTCCGCATCGTCTCGTGGAAGGCCGCGACCGTGAGCCCGCGGCTTGCGGGATCGCCGCCGACCTCGTTCAGGGCGAGCAGCCGGTGGAATTGATAGAAGGCGGTGTCCTCCAGCGACTTCGCCATCATCGGGCCGGTGAACTGCTGCACCTTCAGCGCGAAGCGGCGCACGCGCGGGGCGCTGTGCGGCGGACGTCCGGGCTTGAGCAGGTCCATGGTCAGGGCGTCGCGCAGGAAGTCGAAAATGCCCTCGTCCGCGGCGAACCATTCGGCGCGGGCACGCGCGATGGTGTCGTCGATCAGCTTGCGATCGAGTGCGATCGGGCCGCTGTTCGTCAGGTAGGTGCGATAGACCGGGAAGTGCAGCACGTAGAGTTCGAACGCCTGCCGCAGGCTGTCGGCGGAGAAGTCGCGGGTCGAATAGTGCCCGTTGGCGATGCGTGCGAGCAGCCGCGTCAGCACGGTGAATTCGCTGGCCAGCAGCGTCTCCAGCACGCGCCGCTTGGCCTCCTTGACATAAGGCGCAAGCCGCGGCGGGCGGTTGCTGATCTGCCTCCAGGTCTCGTCCAGCGCCTCCAGCCCTTTGCTGTCGACCAGGACCTGGGTGATGGCGTTCATCCACTCATAGCCGGTGGTGCCCTGCACGCCGGCAAATCTTGGTAAATGCTCGTGCTCGCAGAGGATCTTTTCGATCACGGTGTAGAACGGCCTTGCATTGCCCTGTGCATCGCGCACCAGCCGGCGCAACCGCTGGCAATATTGCGCGGGGTCGCGCAGGCCGTCGATGTGATCGAGCCGGATGCCCTGCAGCTTGCCCTCGGTGATGAGCTGCTTCACCAGCCGGTGCGTGGCGGCGAAGGTGGTGGGATCCTCGACGCGGAGGCCCGCGAGCCCGTTGACGTCGAAGAAGCGCCGATAGTTGATGTCGCTGGAGGCAAGCCGCCAATGCCCGAGCTTGTAATGCTGACGCTCGAGCAGATGATGCAGCGCCAGCGTCTGCGCAGGACGGTCCTGGCCAGCGCGATAAGCGGCAAGGCCGTGACCGATGATGTCGGCGGCGCCTGCGATCTCCTTGAGCTCTGCCTTGAAGCCGGGGGCTTCCTTGCGATTGGGGCGGCGTAGCCCGGTGTGGCGGGCGGCGAGCGCGAGCAGGCGCCTGCCTGCCTCCGTCTCGGCGGCATCAGCCTCCTTCACGATCATCCGCAGCATCTCGCCATAGCGCTCCGGCGCGACCGGCAAGCGATGCTCGAAATACCAGGCGGAAAAGCTGCCTTCGCGCGGCTCGTAGCGCAGCTCGATCTCGCCGCGCTCCAGCGCCTCGCCGTAGGACGAACCGAGGATCGGCAGCAGTACGCCGCCGCGGGCACGGAAGGCCAGTTGATCCCAGTCGATGTCGAAGGCGACCGCGTGCGGCGAGGCCTGGCCCCATTCCAGCACGTCGAGCCACCACGGATTGTCGGCGAAATGCACGCCGACATGGTTGGGCACGAAGTCGATGATGAGGCCGAGGTCATGATCCTTCAGCACGTCGCTCAGGCGTGCGAAGCCCGCCTCGCCGCCGAGCTCTGGATTGAACTGGCCGTGATCGACGGTGTCGTAGCCGTGGGTCGAGCCCTTGCGCGCCTTCATCACCGGCGAGGCGTAGAGATGGGTGATCCCGAGCGACTTGAGATAAGGCACGACGGCAGCGGCCTTGTCGAAGTCGAAATCCGCGGTGAGCTGAAGCCGGTAGGTCGCGAGCGGAATGGCGGGAGGCATGTCAACCTCCGAGGCGCCAGACCACCGACCAGGGTGGAAGCCGGTCACCGGCCGCGCCGCCCCAGATCGGCGTGCCGGCATAGCTGTCTCTACGCGCGATTTCACTGTCAGACAGATTGGCGGTGAGGTCCAGTATCGCGCCGTCGCCCATGCGCCAATGTGCGGTCAGCAGGCCGTTGTCCTTCGCCTCGGCATCGCCGAAGGTCGCACCCTTCATCCGTGGTGCGATCTGTTTGGCGCGGAGCGCGAGCAGGTCGCGCACGAGCGAGAGTCGCGCTTCCTGTTCCGGGGTGCGGCCCGTCCAGTCCAGCACGGCCGATTGCAGCGTCGCCGGGTCGAGCGGGTCGGGCACCTCGTCGCCATACTTCTCATAGGCCCATGCATATTCCCGCCTGCGACCCTTGCGCACGGCGTCGGCCAGGCCGTCATGGAAATCGCAGAAGAACGGGAAGGGCACCGTGGAGCCCCATTCCTCGCCCTGAAACAGCATCGGCACCATCGGCGCGAGCAATGTCACGGCGAGCGCAGCCTCGATCTGGCGCGGCGACGCCAGGCTTTCGAGCCGGTCGCCCAGCGGGCGGTTGCCGATCTGGTCGTGGTTCTGCAGGAAGTTGACGAAGGTTGCGGGCGGCAGCTTGCCGCTCGGCTCGCCGCGCGGCTTCTTGCCCCAGAATTCCGAGACCTCGCCCTGGTAGACGAAGCCGGACGCAAGCGCGCGCGCGAGGTCCATGCGCGGGGTCTGGTAGTCGGCATAGTAGCCGGCGAGCTCGCCGGTCAGCATCACGTGCCAGGCGTGATGATAGTCGTCGTTCCACTGCGCGCGATACTTGCCGTTCGGCGGCTCCTGCGCGGCATCGAGCAGGCTCGCGCGGTTGTCGCCGTTCTCCAGCACGAGATGGATGTGGCGCCCGGTGGCCTTGGCAAGCTCGCCCGCGGCAACGCTGAGGTCCTGCAGCATCGATTGCTCGCCGGGGATCGCCATGATGTGGTTGGCGGCGTCCAGCCTCAGGCCGTCGAAGCGGTAGTCGGCGAGCCAGGACAGTGCGTTCTCGACCGCAAACGCCCGCACTTGCGGCACGCGGTAGTCGATCGCGCTGCCCCAGGGCGTGTGCACGTCCGTGAAGAAGGCCGGCGCGTAGCGGCCGAGATAATTTCCTTCGGGCCCGAAGTGATTGTAGACGACGTCGAGAAACACCATCAGCCCGCGCAGATGCGCCTCGTCGATCAGCGTCTTCAGGTCTTCGGGTCGGCCATAGGCGCTGTCGGGCGCATACCACAGCACGCCGTCATAACCCCAGCCGCGGCGGCCGGCGAAATCGGCGAGCGGCATCAATTCCAGCGCGGTGATGCCGGTCGCGGCGAGATGATCGAGCCGGTCGATCATCGCGCGGTAGCTGCCTTCCGCCGTGAAGCTGCCGACATGGGTCTCGATCAGCACCGTCTCTTCCCACGCCCGCCCGCGCCAGTCGGTGGCGCGCCAGTCGAAGCTGGCGTGATCGACCACCTCGCTCGGGCCAGAGACGTCCTCGGGCTGGAAAGCCGAGGCCGGATCGGGCACGTCGATCTCGTCGTCGATCCTGAAGCTGTAGCGGCTGCCGGCGGTCAGGCCGGCGATCTCGGTCACATACCAGCCGTCCTCGCGGCGCCGCATGGCATGGCGCGCATCGAGCAGGAGATCGACGCGTTTTGCAGCGGGAGCCCACAGGCGGAACGACACGCCGTCCCTGGTCGGCCTTGCGCCGAAGGATGGCCTCATAGCGCGCCCGCGAAGGCGAGCACCGAGCGAGGCGCCGCCTTGCTGTCGCTTCCGGGCAGGAAGTCGGTCGTATTCAGCTTGGTGTCAGTCGTGTTCAGGATCTGTTGCCAGCTCTTGTACGCGGTCATCTTGGGCAGCCTGAATGCGATCTCTTCCGGGGCGGCGTTCAGGACGATAAAGATCGCGGCCTGCCCTGGTTCCAGCGGGCCCATCACATAGGAGAGAAACCGGCCTTCGGGAAATTTCCAGTCGTTCTCCGTCATCTCCTCGCCGGACGGCGTCAGCCAGAGCGCCCCGTAGGAGACGCCGTCGGCGGGGCCGCCGTCGAGCCAGCGGCGGCTGCGGAGTTGCGGGAAATTGCGGCGGATGTCGGCGAGATGAGCGACGAAGTCGACCATGTCCTCGCCGTCATTGCCGAGATTGTCCCAGCCGACCCAGCCGACCTCGTTGTCCTGGCAGTAGGCGTTGTTGTTGCCGGATTGGGAGTTGCCGACCTCGTCGCCGGCCAGGATCAGGGGAATGCCCTGCGCCAGCATCAGGCAGGCCAGCACGTTCTTGCGAAGCTGCCGGCGCAGCGCGAGAATCTCCTCATCGTCGGTCGGGCCCTCGACGCCGCAATTGTTGCTGTGGTTGTCGTTGGAGCCGTCGCGATTGTCCTCGCCATTGGCCTCGTTGTGCTTCTCGTTGTAGCTGAAGAGGTCGGCGAGCGTGAAGCCGTCATGGACGGTGATGTGGTTGATGCTGGCGCGCGGCCGCCGTCCGTCGTGGTTGAACAGGTCGGAGGAGGCCGTCATGCGGCTGGAGATGTCGCCGATCAGGCTGCCTTCGCCGCTCCAGTAGCGGCGCATGGCGCTGCGATAGCGGTCGTTCCATTCCGACCATTGCGAGGGGAAGGCGCCGACCTGGTAGCCGCCGAGCCCGAGATCCCAGGGCTCGGCCACCAGCTTGACGGTCGCGAGCACCGGATCCTGCCGGATCGCGGTCAGGAACGCGTTGCTGCGATCGTAGCCGTTCGCCCCGCGCGCGAGCGTAGTGGCGAGGTCGAAACGGAAGCCGTCGACATGGCAGACCTCGACCCAGTAGCGCAGTGAATCCATCACCATCTGCAGCACCCGCGGATGGGTGAGGTTGACCGACGAGCCGCAGCCGGTGAAGTCGTCGTAGTAGCGCGGGTTCTCGCGGTTCAGCCAGTAATAGGAGGCGTTGTCGATGCCGCGGTAGCACAGCGTCGGGCCGAGATGGTTGCCTTCCGCCGTGTGGTTGTAGACCACGTCGAGCATCACCTCGATGCCGGCGTCGTGCAGGCGCGCGACCGTGGTGCGGAAGGAATCCAGCGCGTTGTCCTGGGCGTAGCGCGCCTCCGGCGCGAAGAAGGACAGCGTGTTGTAGCCCCAGTAATTGGCGAGCTTCTTCTCGACCAGGACGCGGTCGTCGACGAAGCTGTGGATCGGCAGCAGTTCGATCGTGGTGACGCCGAGCCGCTTCAGGTGCTCGATCATCGCGGGCGACGACAGGCCGCCATAGGTGCCGCGCAGGTTCGGCGCGACGTCCTCCCGCTTCTGCGTCAGCCCCTTGACGTGGGCCTCGTAGATGATCGTGTCTTCCCAGGGGATATTGGGCCGGATCTCGCGCCGGCCCCAGTTGAAGGTCTCGTCGACCACGACGGCCTTGGGCATGCCGCGCGCGTTGTCGCGCCGGTCGAACGACAGGTCCTCGCGCGGCGAGCCGGTGCGGTAGGCGAAATGCGCGTCGCTCCAGACCAGCCGTCCCGCGAGCCGCTTGGCGTAGGGGTCGAGCAGCAGCTTGTTGCAGTTGAAGCGGTGGCCGTGCTCGGGGGCGTAGGGGCCGTGCACGCGGTAGCCGTAGAGCTGGCCCGGCGAGACGTCGTTGAGATAGCCGTGCCAGACATCCTCGGTGCGCTCGGGCAATTCGATGCGTTCGAGTTCGCGCCGGCCCTGGCTGTCGAACAGGCACAGCTCGACCTTGTCGGCGTTGGCCGAGAACAGCGCGAAATTGGTGCCCCGTCCGTCCCAGCTTGCACCGAGGCGTGCGGGCGATCCGGCAGTCAGGCGCATGGGTCAGCTTTCCGGAACGAGGAAGATCGCGGCCAGGGGCGGAATGGTCAGGTTGAGTTCCGGCGTCTTGCCCTCAACGGCCTGGACCTCCCCGACGTTCCCGACATTGCTGCCGCCGTAATGGGCCGAGTCTGAATTCAGCACCTCCTTCCACTTGCCGGCGAACGGCACGCGAACGCGGTAGTTGCGATAGACGTTGGGGGAGAAGTTGACGATCACGAGGCACCGCGCGTGCTCGTCGATCCCCTTGCGCAGCCAGGCGAAGACGTTGCGGTTGGCGTCGCTCGTGATCAGCCATTCGAAGCCGGCCTGGTCGCAATCCATCTGATGCAGCGCCGGCACCGCGCGATAGAGCCGGTTGAGGTCGCGGATCAGCGCCTGGATGCCGGAATGGTACTTGTATTCGAGCAGGTGCCAGTCGAGCGACTGGTCATGATTCCATTCGCGGCTTTGCGCGATCTCCGCGCCCATGAACAGCAGCTTCTTGCCGGGATGGCCAAACATGAAGCTGTAATAGGCGCGCAAATTCGCAAAGCGCTGCCACTCGTCGCCGGGCATCCGCCCCAGGATCGAGCGCTTGCCGTGCACCACCTCGTCATGCGACAGCGGCAGGATGAAGTTTTCCGAGAAGGCGTAGTGCAGGCCGAACAGGATCTCGTCGTGATGGTGCTTGCGGTGGATCGGGTCCTTGCTGATGTAGTTCAGCGTGTCGTGCATCCAGCCCATGTTCCACTTGTAGCCGAAGCCGAGGCCGCCGAACTCGACGGGGCGCGAGACCTGCGGCCAGGCGGTGGATTCCTCCGCGGCCGTAGTCGCCTGCGGAAAGCGGGCGAACAGCTCGGTGTTGAAGCGGCGCAGGAACGCGATCGCCTCGATGTTTTCCCGGCCGCCATACTGGTTCGGAATCCAGGCGCCGGGTGGGCGGCTGTAGTCGAGATAGAGCATGGAGGCGACCGCATCGACGCGCAGCCCGTCGATGGCGTAGCGCTCGAGCCAGAACAGCGCGTTCGACACCAGGAAGTTCGTCACTTCGGTGCGGCCGTAATTGTAGATCAGCGTGCCCCAGTCGAGGTGGCGGCCCTGCAGCGGATTGGCGTGCTCGTAGAGCGCGGTGCCGTCAAAACTGCCGAGCCCGTGCGGATCGTCCGGGAAGTGACCGGGCACCCAGTCGAGCAACACGCCGATGCCTTCGCGATGGCAGGCGTCGATCAGCGCCGCAAAATCCTCCGGCGTGCCGAAGCGGCTGGTCGGCGCATAGAGGCCGGTCGGCTGATAGCCCCATGACCCGTCGAAGGGATGCTCGCTGACGGGAAGGAATTCGAGATGGGTGAATCCCATGTCGCGGGCATAGGCCGGCAGCTGCTCGGCGAGCTCGCGATAAGTCAGCCACTCGTTGTCGCCCTTGCGCCGCCATGAGCCGAGATGAACCTCATAGATCGACATCGGCGCCGACAGCGCGTTGATGCTATCAGGCGCCGGCCGCGGCCGTGCGAGCTGCGCCTCGTCGAAGACGATGGAGGCGGTCTTCGGACGAAGCTCGGCGGCAAAGGCCATCGGATCGGACTTCAGCGGCAGTTGATGGCCGTGTCGCCCGACGATGTCGAACTTGTAGTGATCGCCCCGCCTCGCATGCGGGATGAACAATTCCCAGTAACCGCTGCCGCGCACCCGCATCGGATGGCGCCGCGCGTCCCAGAAGTTGAAATCGCCGACCACGGAGACGCGCCGCGCATTCGGCGCCAGCACCACGAAGCCAATGCCATCGACACCCTCCAGCGTCATCGGGTGGGCGCCGAGCTTGTCATAGAGGCGCTGATGGGTGCCTTCGCCGAGCAGATAGAGATCGAAATCGGTCAGGATCGGCGGAAAGCGGTAGGCATCCTCGAATTCGACGACGCTGTCGCCGAACCTTGCACGCAGCTGATAGTGTCGGGAGCCATTGGGCAGGGCGCCGACGAACAGGCCGGACTCGTGGACGCGGTCGAGCCGGGCTACCTCGCCATGCTCGCCGACCGCCTCGACATTGGAAGCCTCGGGAAGAAATGCACGCACCACGCTCCTGCCGCCCTCGGGATGCAGCCCGAGATAATGGAAGGGGTCGGAGTGACGGCCCTCGATGATCGCATAGGCTTCGGCAGGCAGTTTAGGCATGCGCTTCGCTCTCGATATCGGACAGAAGGCGAAGCAGCCCGGTCAGCGGCGCGAAAAGTCCTTCCGGCCGGTGGGATAGCTCGTACGCTACTTCGTCGAACGCCTGGTCAAGCAGGAAAAACTTCAGCAGGCCTTCCGTCAATTGCGGGTCCTTCGGCCACAGTCGCCCGTCCGTCATCGCCTCGCGATAGGCGGTGCGGAACGTCGCCGTGGCGCGCTCACGCCATTCGCCGAGCGCAGCCGCGATCCGGCCCCGCTCGTCGGGGACGCCCGCGAGCGCGCGATTGAGCGCCGCGGCTGCCGCGAGATCGATCGAGCGGATCAGTCCGGCGACGTCGCGCGCGGCCGGCGCCTTGCGCCGCCTCTGGGCCAGCGGCAGCCGCGGACCGCCGTCGAAGTCGATGATGAAGATGTCGTCCTTCACGATCAGGGTCTGTCCGAGGCGGAAGTCGCCATGATGACGGATGTTCAACCCGCCGATGTCGGCTGGCAATAGCGCATCGAGCCGGTCAAGGCTCCCGCGCGCGGCCGTGAGCCGGTCGACCAGCGGCCGATCGACCTCCCTCAGGCCGTTGCGACTATCGCCGAGCCGTTCGAACACCCGCTCGGCACGGGTCTTGAGGTCGGCGGTCCAGCGCTTGACATGTGCGGGGTCGGTCGGCTCGGGCGCGAGCTCTGCGGCTTTTGCAGCGGCGAGCGCGATATGCAGCTCGGCGAGCCGCCGGCCGGTCTGGGCCAGATGGTGCAGATACGGTACCTCGTCCTGGTTCTCGCGGCGCCTGTCGCTCGCCGCGAGAAGCCGCTGCTCGTCGATATGACGGTCGAGATAGGACGCGGTCACGCCCCAGCCGTCGCCCTGGTTCTCGACATAGGCATGCAGGACGCCGAGCGCGCTGCTTCTGTCGCCCTCCACCAGCTCGACGCTGCCGAGCAGGGCCGGCGCATTGGCGAAGCGGGCGACCTCGGTGAGATACAAGCCGATCTCGATCTCGGGATTGGGGCCGCTTTCCATCTGGCGATAGAACTTGGCAACGTACTGGTTGTCGACCAGGGCCGTGCTGTGCGTCTGCTCGACGGCGCGGATGCGCGCGGGCTCCTTGACGGCGTGGTCCGAGAACAGGCTGGTCGGCTTGAACTCCAGCCGCAGATTGTTTTCTTCCACCACCAGGTTCTGCGAC
This sequence comes from Bradyrhizobium diazoefficiens, assembly GCF_018131015.1. Lineage (GTDB taxonomy): Bacteria > Pseudomonadota > Alphaproteobacteria > Rhizobiales > Xanthobacteraceae > Bradyrhizobium > Bradyrhizobium diazoefficiens_B. The sequence continues at coordinate 21,514 of NZ_JAFCJJ010000011.1, read as the reverse complement.
AGGTTGCGCAGGAACAGGCCGATGAAGATCTGGTCGGTCGCGACATCGAGCAGCGTGCCTTCGCGCGCGCCCTGGCGCACGGCGGCGAGCGCCCTCGGGTTGAACCGCTCGCGGTCGAAGCGCACCCATTCGATCTGCATCGGCAGGACGTAGCGCGGCGCGGCCTCATCCTGCTCGGCGGCGAAGAACGCGATCCAGGGCCGGTTGTCGCCGATGTCGCAGAACGGCACCGCCGAGGTCAGCGTCGGCGTGATGTGCTTGGGGTTGTGCTCGGGATACCAGCGCGCCCGCGACAGGAAGCCTGGCAGCACGTCGCGCTCGAACACGCCGCGCTCGCGGGCGAGCGAGACCCAGGTCGAGTTGACCGGCACCACCAGCGTCTCGAATTCGGGCACCGCGCGTGGCGCGACCGGCTCGGACTTGTCGCGCTCCTGGAGCTGGAACCAGTAGAAGCCGTAGGGCCCGAGCGTGATCATGTAGGGCAATTCGCCGATCGCCGGAAAACGCGTGCGGCCGAGCATTTCCTGCGGGATGCGGTCCTTCCACGGCGACAAATCGAGCTCGGTCGCCTGCGCCGCGCGCGACAGATTGGCGACACAGAGGATGACCTCGTCGCGATATTTCCGGACATAGGCCAGCACGGCGCGGTTGGACGGGCGGATGAAGGTCATGGTGCCGCGCCCGAAGGCGAGCGTCGACTTGCGCACCGAGATCAGCCGCTTGGTGGCGCTGAGCAGCGACGACAGGCTGCGCGACTGCGCCTCCACATTCACCGCCTCGTAGCCGTAGACGGGATCCATGATCAGCGGCGCGTAGAGGCGGGCCGGATCGGCGCGCGAGAAGCCGCCGTTGCGGTCCGGGCTCCACTGCATCGGCGTGCGCACGCCGTTGCGGTCGCCGAGATAGATGTTGTCGCCCATCCCGATCTCGTCGCCGTAATAGATGATCGGCGTACCCGGGAACGACAGCAGCAGCGAGTTCATCAGCTCGATCTTGCGCCGGTCATTGTCCATCAGCGGCGCGAGGCGGCGGCGGATGCCGACATTGATGCGGGCGCGCGGGTCGTTGGCGTAGGTGGTCCAGAGATAGTCGCGCTCGACGTCGGTGACCATCTCCAGCGTCAGCTCGTCATGGTTGCGCAGGAACAGCGCCCATTGGCAGCTTGCGGGAATGTCCGGCGTCTGACGCAGGATGTCGGTGATGGGGAAGCGGTCCTCCTGCGCGATCGCCATGTAGATGCGCGGCATCAGCGGGAAGTGGTAGGCCATGTGGCACTCGTCGCCGCGGCCGAAATATTCCTGCACGTCCTCGGGCCACTGATTGGCCTCGGCCAGCAGCAGCTTCCCCTTGGAATACGAATCGAGCTCCTGGCGCAGTCGCTTGATGATCGCATGCGTCTCGGGGAGGTTCTCGTTCGAGGTGCCCTCGCGCTCGCAGAGATAGGGAATGGCGTCGAGCCGGAAGCCGTCGACCCCGGCATCGAGCCAGCGCTTCATCACCTGGATCAGCGCGCTGACCACGCGCGGATTGTCGAAATTGAGATCCGGCTGGTGCGAGAAGAAGCGGTGCCAGTAGAACGCACCGGCTTCGGGATCCCAAGTCCAGTTGGACTTCTCGGTGTCGGTGAAGATGATGCGCGTGCCCTGGTATTTCTGGTCGCTCTCGCTCCAGACATACCAGTTGCGGGCGCTCGAGCCCGGATGGCTGCGGCGCGCGCGCTTGAACCATTTGTGCTGGTCGGAGGTGTGGTTGACGACGAGCTCGGTGATGACGCGCAAGCCGCGCCGCTGCGCCTCCTGGATGAAGCGCTTGAAGTCCTTCATCGTCCCGAAATCGGGATTGACCGAGCCGTAGTCGGCGATGTCGTAGCCGTCGTCGCGGCCGGGCGAGGGATAGAACGGCAGCAGCCACAGCGCGGTGACGCCGAGCTCCTGCAGATAGGGCAGCTTCTCGGTCAGCCCGGCGAAGTCGCCGATGCCGTCATTGTTGCTGTCGGCGAACGCCTTGACGTGGAGCTGGTAGATGATGGCGTCCTTGTACCACAGCTCGTCCACGACCTCGGCAGCATCAGCCTTGTTGGTATCGACGGAAGACAGAACATTCATGGCGTGCGCCTCTACGCCAGGCAGCGGAACGCGAGCGCCGGATCGCGGTCGGGATCGATACGCAACTTGATTCCGCCCCATTCGATGCGGGACCGTTCGCCGGTGAGGAGGTTTTCGAGTGCGGCGACGGGGCGGCGTTCGCCGCCGGCGTCGATGGTGAGGTCGCCGAGCGGCAACCAGAATTCGCGCACATGGCGCGAGAGGGCGATGGCGGCAATGATTGGGCTGGCGCCGTCGGTCGCTTCCTTGGCGAAGACAATGGTCTCGCCATCCTCGATGGGAAGGAAGCGCAGGTTCGCCGTTTGCTGAAGTGGCGTGTGTTCGTTGCGGATGCGGTTGAGCGCGGTGATGTAGGCCTTGATGTTGCCGGGCTTGTCCCAGTCGCGCTGCCTGATCCGGTACTTCTCGGAGTCCTGATACTCCTCCCGGCCCGGAACCGCCTCGTGCTCGAGCAGCTCGAAGCCGCTGTAGAGCCCGTAATTGCCCGACAGCAGCGCCGCCAGCGCAAGGCGCGACTTGAACGCCCAGGCCTCGCCGCTCTGAAGGTGATAAGGCAAGAGGTCAGGCGTGTTGACGAACAGGTTCGGCCGTTGGAAGTCGCGCTCGGGATGGCGGGTCAGCTCGCAAGAATACTGCTCCAGCTCCCACTTGGTGGTGCGCCAGGGGAAATAGGTGAAGGATTGCGCGAAGCCGAGCTTGGCGAGCCCTTTCATCGGCTTCGGCCGCGCAAAGGTCTTGGAGAACAGGATCACCTCGGGATGCCGGCGCCTGATGTCGCGGACCAGCCACTCCCAGAACTGGAACGGCGCGGTGTCGTGATTGTCGATGGCGAAGATGGTCACGCCGTGGTCGATCCAGAACAGCATCACGTCGCGAAACGCATTCCACAGCCCGACCCTGTCGACCGAGGTGAAATCCGGAACGACGATATCGGAATAGGGCCCGTCAGCCGTTCGCACCGACCGGTCCGGCCGCCACTTGAACCATTCCGGATGCTGCGTCAGCCAGGGATGGTCCGGCGAGCATTGCACGGCGAAGTCGAGCGCGAGCTCGATTCCATATTCCAGGCAGGTCGCCACCAGCGCACGGAAATCCTCGATGGTGCCGAGCTCGGGATGCAGCGCGTCGTGACCGCCCTCAGCGGCGCCGATCGCGTAGGGTGAGCCGGGATCGCCGTCGGTTGCGACCGGCGCATTGTTGCGGCCCTTGCGGCGGGTCCGGCCGATCGGGTGGATCGGCGTGAAGTAGAGCACGTCAAATCCCATTCCCGCGATGTCGGGCACGCGCGCAATGCAGTCCCGCAGCGTGCCGTGCGCGCCCGGCACCTGGCTCTGGCTGCGCGGCATCATCTGATACCAGGCACTGAAGCGTGCTCTGTCGCGATCGACGATCAGGGGAAAGGACGGCGTACGGGTCAGGTCGGGCCGGGACTGGCTTTCGGCCATGGCGTCGCCGAGCTCGGTTGCGAGCAGCGGGGCGACATCACCGGTCCTGAGATAGTTTTCGCATTGCCTGACGATCACGGCCGCGGCGTCCTGCCGTGCGCCGTGCGCCTTGGTCAGGAGACCGGCGCCCTCGATCGCGTCGAGCGTGACGTCGGCGCCGGAGAGCTGCTTTCGCTCGAGCCCGTGACGCCAGGTGGCGAACTCGTCGGTCCAGGCCTCGATGGCATAGACATATTGCCCGGGCTCGACGGGTGTGAAAGTGCCGGACCAGCGGTCGTTGCCCTGATGGATCATCCGTTCACGCCGCCAGTCTCCGTCCTGCTCGCCGCGCCAGATCAGCGCGGCACCAATCGCGGCGTCGCCGCCGCAATAGATGTCGGCCCAGACCTCGATCCGCTCGCCCGCGATCCGCTTCACAGCGAAGCGGCCGCCATCGACCAGCGGATAGACGCTTTCAATCAGAAAAGCGCTGCCTGCGGCGGCACTTTCGACGGTTTGAATTGTCTTGTTCACGGTGATGCCATTGACAAGAAAGCAGGGGCCCGTTTCCCTTGTCGGGAACCTACGCTTGATACCACTATAGAAAGCCGCTCGTGTGTCATTAGTTCCGGCCGGGAACGGCAGGCGCGGCTCGTGAGTTAACCCAGACTAACGTCTTTTGTGCCCTCATTAAAATCGATGCCCCCGGTCACAGGGTGGCGTGCAAGCTGCGTGCCGAATGGATCTCATAGCTCAAGCCCGGATCAAGGGCGTTCAGTCCGAATTCATCGACGCCCTCGGCAAGCTGCGGGTGACCGCGCCCGAGGCCCTCAAACGGATCCTCGATGCCTTGCCGGAGAAGCGGGTCTATCGCTTCGTCGGTGGGCCGGTGGTGGTTCGGGCGCTCGCGAACGCCCGCACCGAATTGGCGGCCATGACGCCCCCGCTCCGGTGGAAAATCACCGGCAAAGCCAATGTGATCGCGCAAGGCGAGACGCATGAGCCGGTCATCGCCTGGCCGGCCGGCCTGCCGCTGGGTTACCACCGTCTGACCCTGACGGATGCGTCAGGGACGACCGAGGAGGTGCCGATGATCGTGGCGCCCGAGCGGGCCTTCGGCGGCGATTTCGACCGCGGCTGGCTGCTCGCCGTGCAGCTCTACAGCATCCGCTCGAACCGCAATTGGGGCATCGGCGATTTCACCGATCTTGCCGGTCTGGTCCGGCTGGCAAAGCAGCTCGGCGCCGACGGCGTGGGGCTCAACCCCCTGCATGTGCTGTTCGACGATCATCCGGCCGATTGCAGCCCCTATTCGCCGAACAGCCGGCTGTTTCTCAACCCGCTCTATATCGACGTCGAGGCCATTCCCGAATTCTCGGCCGGCCTCGTTCCCGACATGGCTGCGACCGCCGCGCGCCTGCGCGAGGGCGACCGCGTGCCTTATGCCGACATGGCGGCCCTGAAATGGCGAGCCTTGCGCGCTGCTTTTGACAACTTCGTGACGAAAGCCAGCGAGCCGCGCCGCAAGGCGTTCGAGGCCTTCCGCGCCGCGCGCGCGCCACTGCTGTCCCGCTTCGCCTGCTTCGAGGTGCTGCGCCATCGCTTCACGGGGCCGTGGTGGGAATGGCCGCAAGATTGGCAGCAGCCGGATGAGGCGAAATTCGCCGCGCTGCGCAACGGCTCGGACAAGCGCGAAGTCGAGTTCGTCGAGTTCGTGCAGTGGACCGCCGACAGCCAATTGCATGCAGCCAAGGAGCTCGCCGGCCAGCTCGGCATGCGCGTCGGCCTCTATCTTGACCTCGCGGTCGGCGTGCAGTCCAACGGTTTTGACGCCTGGAACGAGCAGATGGCGATCTCGCGCCATCTGGCTGTCGGCGCGCCTCCCGACGTGCTCAACACCATCGGCCAGGACTGGGGTCTTGCCGGCTTCAATGCCGGGGGCCTCGAGGCGCAGTCTTTCGTGCCGTTCGCCGACATGCTGGCCGCCGCCATGCGGCATGCCGGCGCGATCCGGCTCGATCACGTGCTGGGCCTGAAACGGCTCTATCTCGTGCCGCGCGGCTTCAAGCCCGACAACGGCGCCTATGTGCAGATGCCGTTCGAGGCGCTGCTGGCGGCGGTGGCGCGCGAAAGCGCCGCGCACAAATGCATCGTCATCGGCGAGGACCTCGGCACGGTGCCTGAAGGTTTTCGCGAGACAATGCAGGATTTCGGTATCTGGTCCTACCTCGTCATGATGTTCGAGCGCGACGACGCCGGCCACTTCCGCGGCCTCGACCATTACCGGCCCAATGCGCTGGTCACGCTGAACACGCATGACCTGTCGACCTATGCCGGCTGGCGGTCCTTCAGCGACCTCAGGATGAAGCGCTCGCTGGGGCTCGATCCCGGCGAGAACGACCAGGCGCGCTGGGACGCGCTCGGCAGGCTCGACGAGATCCTGCGGCAGAACGGCATCGACGCCAACGACCTCTATTCGGTGCTCGCCTTCCTGTCGCGCACGCCGTCACGACTGCTTGCGGTGTCGCTGGAGGATTTGCTCGGCGTGATCGACCAGCCCAACATTCCCGGCACGATCGACGAGCATCCGAACTGGCGCCAGCGGCTGCCCGTCGCGCTCGACCAGATCGTCGCCAAGGTCGATCTCGCGGCTTTGAAGGCCGCGACGCGGGAACGTTCGCTGCTCGGTGGGCGTTGAATTCAGGGGATTTCCGAAGGCTTGCACGACATTGTCGCAGAGGATCGAAGACTATGCGCTGATCGGCGACTGCGAGACCGCGGCGCTGGTCGGGCGCAACGGCTCGATCGACTGGCTGTGCTGGCCAGCCTTCGATTCCGACGCCTGCTTTGCCGCGATCCTCGGTAACGAGAAGAACGGACGCTGGCTGATCGCGCCGGCCGGCGACGTCACCGCGACGTCACGCCGCTATCTCGGCAACACGCTCATCTTGGAGACGCGCTTCGAGACCGGGGGCGGCACCGTTGCGCTGCTCGACTTCATGCCGCCGCGCGGCAAGGCCTCGGACATCGTGCGGCTGGTCCGCGGCGTAAGCGGCACGGTGAAGATGCGGATGCAACTCGTCATCCGCTTCGGCTTCGGCGTGAACATTCCCTGGGTGCGTCGCTGCAAGGATGGCGCGCTGCTGGCGGTCGCCGGCCAGGACATGACGGTCTTGCGCACGCCGGTCGAAACTCGCGGCGAGGACCTGACCACGGTTGCCAAATTCGAGGTAAAGGCCGGCGAGACCATTCCGTTCGTGCTGACCTACGGCCCCTCGCATCTCGATCCGCCCGAGCCGATCGACACGAAAGTCGCGTTGGAAGAGACCGAAAAATTCTGGAATGACTGGTCCAGCAAATGCAACCGCGACGGTGACTACCACGATCTCGTCATGCGCTCGCTGATCACGCTGAAGGCGCTGACATTCGGGCCGACCGGCGGCATCGTAGCCGCGCCCACCACCTCGCTGCCGGAGAAGCTCGGCGGCGCCAGGAACTGGGACTACCGCTTCTGCTGGCTGCGCGATGCCACCTTCACGTTGCTCGCATTGATGAACTCCGGCTTCACCGAGGAAGCGCTCGCCTGGCACAACTGGCTATTGCGCGCGGCCGCCGGTTCGCCGTCGAACATGCAGATCATGTACGGCATCTGGGGCCAGCGCCGGCTGCTGGAGTGGGAAGCCGGCTGGCTCGACGGCTATGAGGGCGCGCAGCCGGTGCGCGTCGGCAATGCCGCGCATGCGCAGCTCCAGCTCGACGTCTATGGCGAGCTCATCGACGCCTTTCACCAGTCGCGGATGGCCAAGCTTAAGCTCGATGACGAGACCACCTGGGCGCTGGAATGCGCCGTGCTCAACCATCTCGCCGAGGTCTGGGACCAGCCCGATCACGGCATCTGGGAGCGGCGCGGCGTCCCGAAGCACTACGTCTTCTCCAAGGTGATGACCTGGGTCGCCTTCGACCGCGCCATCAAGAGCGCCGAGACCTTCGGCTTCAAGGCGCCGCTGCTGCACTGGCGCGCGCTGCGCGAGGCCATTCATCGCGACGTCTGCAACAAGGGATTTGACGCGGAGGCGAAAACCTTCGTCGAGTCCTACCGCTCGAACCTGCTCGATGCCAGCCTGCTGCTGCTGCCCGCGGTCGGCTTCCTGCCGCCGGACGACCCGCGCATCCGCGGCACCATCGCGGCCATTGAACGACACATGATGCGCGAGGGCTTCGTGCTCCGGCACGACCCGCGCGAAGTGTCCGACGAGAAGCAGCCGATCGAGGGCGCGTTCCTGGCGTGCTCGCTGTGGCTGGCCGATGCGCATGTTCTGGCCGGCGATCTCGACAAGGCGCAGGTTCTGCTCGACCGCGTGGTCGGCATCGCCAACGACGTCGGGCTGCTCGCCGAGGAATATGATTCAGGCGCCGGGCGCCAGACCGGCAATTTCCCGCAGGCGCTGACCCACATCGCCTTGATCAACACCGCGCACAATCTGTCGGCGGCGAGGCAGCAGAGCGAGAAGCCCGCGGTGCAGAGGTCGCAGTAAGAGCGAGGCGATTTGCTTCCACGATGGCGGTGCGCTCCCTCTCCCGCTTGCGGGGGAGGGCTGGGGTGGGGGTGTCTCCGCTGGGCGGGGGCCCCCAAGAGGAGAAAACCCTCACCCGCCGCTACGCGGCGACCTCTCCCGCAAGCGGGAGAGGTTTAACCAACCTGCTCCGCGTTCAGCCCGCCCCGTTCCACTTCAAGATCATCTCCATCGCCTCCGCAAAGCCGTCCTGCTCGTTGCTGGCGGTGACGTGCGTCGCCTGGTCCTTGACGTCGTCGGTGGCGTTGCCCATGGCGATCGAGGTGCCGCTGACGCGGAACATCGCGAGGTCGTTCTGCATGTCGCCGATGGTGGCGACCGCGTCGGTGGAGATGTCGAGCCGCCGCGCCATCGCCTGCACGAACGTGCCCTTGTTGAAGCCGGGCGGGGTGATGTCGAGATAATAGGTCTGCGAGCGCACCGCGGTCGCCGCGCTGCCGAGCGCCGCCTGCATTGCCTTCTCGCAAGCCGCGAGCCCGGCCGCATCGGCGCTGGCGCCGACGATCTTGCAGGCGCTGGCGAGGTACGGCGAGAAATCCGCCACGATGGTCGGCTCGGAGCGGATCGTGTGCTCCTCGTGCGCGACATATTTGCCGCGCGGGTTGTCGATCAGCCATTTGTCGGCGGTGAAGAGCCAGACGTCGGCACCATACTCGCGCAGGATCTGCAGGGTCCGCTCGGCGGCGCTTGCGGGGATCAGATGCTGCTCGACCGGCTTCATCCCGGGATCGATGATCGAGGAGCCGTTGAAGGGGCCGACCGGCAGCCACAGCGCCAGCGGCTCGATCAAAAAGCGCATGCCGATCGCCGGGCGGCTGGAGGTGATGGTGAAGCCGATGCCGGCCTGGTGCAGCCGCTGCACGGCGGCCCGCGCCCGCTCGGTCAGGGTCTTGTCCTTGGTCAGCAGCGTTCCGTCGACGTCGGAGACCACGAGGGAGATTTTCGTCATGGCATGGCTCTTTTCTGGCCTCAGCGTTTCCCGCCGTCGAGTTTCAGCTGCCGCACGATGCCGTCCACGATCGCCTCGACCGTTTCGTCGATCGACGCCATGATGACATGCTCGCTCGGCTCCGGCGGCTCCAGCGTGTCGAACTGGCTGGTGAGCAGCCCGGGCGGCATGAAATGGCCTTTGCGGTGCGCGAGTCGGTCGGCGATCAGCTCCTGCGTGCCCTTCAGGAAGACGAAGCGGACGTCGTCGCGCCCGCGGAGCAGCACGTCGCGATAGGTGTGCTTGAGCGCCGAGCAGGCGATGATGACCTGCTCGCCACGCTTGCAGACCCGCTCGATCTCGTCGGCGATGGCATTGAGCCAGGGCCAGCGGTCCTCGTCGGTGAGCGGATGGCCGGCGCGCATCTTCTCGACGTTGCTCGCGGGATGAAAGCTGTCGCCGTCCTCGAAGCGCCAGCCGAGCCGCTCGCCGAGCGCCGCCGCAATCGTGCTCTTGCCCGAGCCCGACACGCCCATCACGATCAACGCACAAGGTGCTTTAACGCCCGCCACGAATCCCCTCCGCAAGCGCGGCCTGGTCGACCAGCCAGACGGTCTCACCATTCGAGCGCGCGCGTGTGGCCGGCAGAGTCTCGCCATTGACGAGGCGCGTCAAGATCGGCTGCTTGTCGTGGCCGGAAATCTCGAACAGCATTTCGCGGCAGGATGCCAGTGCCGGCAAGGTGAGCGAGACCCGCGGCACGAAGGGCGCGACATTGGCCTTGGGTACGCCGACGACCCAGCGCGTAGTTTCCTCGATCTCGGGATAGCCGGGGAAGAGCGAGGCAGTGTGGCCGTCCGGGCCTGCGCCCATCAGGACGAGATCGAACAGCGGCCGCGCCGGCTCGAGCTGCTCTGCGCCATAGAAGGCCTTCAGCTCGCGCGCATAGGCCGCGGCGCTGGCGTCGGGATCGTCGGCGCTGGTCGGGATCGGGTGGATCTGGCCGGGCGGCGCATTGCGATCGAGAAAGGTCGCGCGGGCGACCGCCATGTTGTTGAGGGGATCGCTTTCGGGCACGAAGCGTTCGTCGCCGATGAACCAGTGCACGCGCTGCCACGGGATCTTGCTCCGCCAGACGTCGCTGCCGAGCAGTTGATACAGCCGTTTCGGGCTCGACCCGCCGGTGAGGCAGATCGCGATCCTGGCAGGGTTGGCCGCGATCCGCGCCATTACCCGGTCGGCCGCGGCAAGCGCGAGCGCCTCGGCGTCGGCCGCCACGATCATTTTGGGCTGCTCGGCCGCGGCCACGGCTAAAATTTCCGCCAGCTTCGGCCGTCGCGCCGGAGCAGCTCGTCGGCGCAGGCGGGGCCGTCGCTGCCGGCTTCGTAGGTCTCGATGCCGTCGTTTCCGGCGGATTTCCAGGCGTCGAGGAACGGCTGCACCGCCTGCCATCCGGCCTCGACGCCGTCGGCGCGCTGGAACAGGATGTTGTCGCCGATCATGCAGTCGTAGATCAGCGTCTCGTAGCCGGTCGAGGGATCGGCGCGGAAATAGTCGCCGTAGCGGAACTTCATCTCGACGCCGTCGATGGTGACGCTCGGCCCCGGGATCTTGGCGTTGAACTGAAGCTCGATGGTCTCGGTCGGCGCGATGCCGATGGTGAGGAAGTTTTGCGACAGGCGGTCGACCGCCGTGCCCGAAAACATCGACAGCGGCGCCTGCTTGAACTTGATCGCCACCTCGGTGCGCTTGTGCGCCAGCGCCTTGCCGGTGCGCAGGTAGAACGGCACGCCGGCCCAGCGCCAATTGTCGATCAAGAGCTTCAGCGCGACATAGGTCTCGGTGGTGCTGCCGGGCTTGACGTCCTCGGTCTTGCGATAGTCCGGGATCTCGTCGTCGCCGATGCGCCCCGCGAGATATTGCGCGCGCACCGACCGCCGCAGCGCTTCCTCCCGGCTCGGATGCTGGATCGCCGAGAGAACATCGGCCTTCTCCGAGCGTACCGAATGGGCGTCGAAGCGCGTCGGCGGCTCCATCGCGACCAGCGACATCAACTGGAACAGATGGTTCGGCACCATGTCGCGCAGCGCGCCGGTGGCGTCGTAGAAGCCGCCGCGATGGCCGACGCCGAGCTTCTCCTCCACCGTAATCTGGATGTGGTCGATGTGGTTGCGATTCCAGATCGGCTCGAACATGCCGTTGGCGAAGCGCAGCACCAGGATGTTCTGCACCGTCTCCTTGCCGAGATAATGGTCGATCCGGTAGATCTGGTGCTCCTCCATGATCTTCAGCAGCTCGGCGTTCAGCGCGCGCGCCGAGGCGAGGTCGGTGCCGAACGGCTTTTCGATCACCAGCCGCCGCCAGGCGCCGTTCTCCTTCATCAGGCCGGTACGGCCGAGCTCGCGCGCGGTCGGCGCGAACGCGGCCGGCGGGGTCGCGAGGTAGTACAGGCGGTTGCCGCCGGTGCCTTGCGCGCATTCCAGCGAATCCAGATGTTCGCGCAGGCGGTCGAATGACGGCGGATCCTTGGCGTCGGCCTCGACGAAGGTGACGCATTGCAGGAGCTGTCTGGCGACGACATCGTCCACGGGGCGGGTCGCGAACTCGCGCAAGCCCTCCAAAAGGCTGTGGCGCAGCTCGTCATCCGACTGACCCTTGCGGGCGACGCCGACGACGCAGAATTTTTCCGGCAGCAGGTTCTCGGCGGCGAGATTGTAGAGCGATGGCATCACCAGGCGGTGGGTCAGGTCGCCGGTGACGCCAAAGATGACGAAGGCGCAATTTTCCGGCTTGCGCTTGGGCTGCGGATCTTTTGTCACGAATTGTCGGCCTTCGCTCGGTTGCTCTTACTTGGACTTCGGCTCCTTGTGGCCGCCGAAGCCGGCGCGCATCGCCGAGAGAATTTTTTCGGCGAAGGTGTGTTCCTTGCGGGAACGGAAACGTGTGTAGAGCGCCGCGGTGAGGACTTCGGCGGGCACCGCCTCGTCGATCGCCGCATTCACGGTCCAGCGGCCCTCGCCGGAATCCTCGACGAAGCCGGAATATTCCGAAAGCTGCGGGCTGTCGGCCAGCGCGGTCGAGGTGAGGTCGAGCAGCCAGGACGGGATCACGCTGCCGCGCCGCCAGACTTCGGCGATGTCGGCGAGGTCGAAATCGTAGCGATGATCTGCGGGCAGGGCGTCGATATTGGCGTTCTTGAGGATGTCAAAACCTTCGGCATAGGCCTGCATCAGGCCGTACTCGATGCCGTTGTGGATCATCTTCACGAAATGGCCGGCGCCCACGGGGCCTGCATGGATATAGCCCTGCTCGATACGGGGATCGCGGCCCTCACGCCCTTCGGTGCGCGGGATGTCGCCGGCACCGGGGGCGAGGGCGGCGAAGATCGGATCGAGCCGGTCAACGACGGCTTTCTCACCGCCGATCATCATGCAATAGCCGCGCTCGAGCCCCCAGACGCCGCCGGATGTGCCGACGTCGACGTAATGGATGCCGCGCTGCTTCAGCGCCTTGCCGCGGCGGACGTCGTCCTGCCAGAAGGTGTTGCCGCCGTCGATGATGACGTCGCCGTCCTGCATCACGCCCGCGATCGTGTCGATCGTGGTCTCGGTGATGCGCCCCGCCGGCAGCATCACCCAGGCCGTGCGCGGCCGTTCCAGTTTTGCGACGAACTCTTCCAGCGTGGCCGAGCCTTGCGCGCCGTCGGCGGCAAGGCCGGCGACGGCCTTGGCGTCCTTGTCGTAGACCACGGTCGAATGGCCGTGGCGCATCAGGCGGCGAACGATGTTGCCGCCCATCCGCCCCAAGCCGATCATGCCGAGCTGCATCTCAATGATCCTCGTCAGTTCAACGCTTCGGAGATCGCCGCGTTCAACGCCGCGAGGCCCTTCTTCAGGTTACCCTTCAGGTGCACGCGAAGCGCGCGCCGGCCGCGCTCGGTCAGCACGTCGAAGTCGCCGCGCGCCTGCGCCGCCTTGATGACGCCGAAGCTCGCCTTCTGGCCCGGCACGGGGAGGTCCTGGGCGTCATCGGCGGTGATCTGCAGGAACACGCCGCTGTTGGGTCCGCCCTTGTAGGCCTGGCCGGTCGAATGCAGGAAGCGCGGCCCGAATTCGGCTGCGGTCGCCACATGGCGCTTTTCGAGCACCGCGCGCCGCATCCTCTGCAGCGCGTCGATCGTGGCCTTGTCGCGCGCGACATAGCCGAGCAGGGCGACATAATCGCCGCTTCGCGAGCGGGCGAGATGGGCCTTCAGCCACGAGGCGAGATCGCCGTCCGCGCCGCCGGCGCGGAGCGCCGTGGCGTTGGCCTCGTCGGTGTAGAGATCGGCCTGCGCCGTGCTGACGACCGGCTTCTCCTTCGGCAGTGCGCCGGTCTTCTCGAACGAGGCGGTGAGCTCGCGCGTCTTGATCTTGGCGGCCTCCACATCCGGCTGGTCGAACGGATTGATGCCGAGGACGGAGCCGGCCACGGCGGTCGCCATCTCGAAGCGGAAGAACTCCTGGCCGAGATGGTCGATCGACTTCATGAGGATGCGGACCACGGGATGGCCGGCCTTCTCCAGTGCGGCGAGCTGTCCGTCATGAACGGCGTCAGCCTCGCCTTCGGTGCGGATGTCGATGAAAAAGCGGTCGTTGCCGTAGACGCTCGCATCGTTCAGCGCCTCGCCCTCGATCGGGATCAGGCCCTTGCCTTCCTTGCCCGTCGATTCGGCGATGAGCTGCTCGGCCCAGGCGCCGAAATCGGCGACCTTGGGCGAGGAGAAGATCGTCACCTTGTCGCGGCCCTCGAGGCCGGCAAGGCCCATCGCAAGGCCGAGCTGCACGCCGGGGTTTTCAAGCGGCGGCACGTCCGGCCCGCAGGAGCGGACCATCGTCAGCGCATGGCCGACGAACCTGCCGACGTCGATGCCGGCGGTTGCGGCCGGCACCAGGCCGAACGGCGAGAGCACCGAATAGCGCCCGCCGATCGACGGCTCGCCGTGGAAGATGCGGGCGTAGTGGAGCTTCTTGGCGGCCTTCTCCAGCGAGGAGCCGGGATCGGTGACCGCGATGAAGCGGTGGCCTGTCTTGACCTTCGGGCCGACCGCCTTGGCGACGCGGTCGTAGAAATAGTCCTTCATCGCGTTCGGCTCGGTGGTGCCGCCGGACTTGCTGGAGACGATGAACACGGTGTTGGCGATATCGATCCGCTGCTCCATCGCCCGCACCTGCGCCGGATCGGTGGAGTCCAGCACATGCAGCTTCGGGAAGCCGGATTTCCGCGCAAAGGTCTCGGCCAGCACCTCAGGCCCGAGGCTCGAGCCGCCCATGCCGAGCACCACGGCGTCGGAGAAGTTCTGCCCCTTCACCCGATTGGCATAGTCGGCGTAGTCGGCGACGTCGGCCCTGGCCGCGCTGTCGAGCCAGCCGAGCCACTTGTCTTCGTCGGAGCCGGTCCAGACCGAGCTGTCGCGCTGCCAGAGCTGGCGGATCCTGGCCGAGGCGCGCCACTCTTCCGTGGTCCTGGCGACGGCCTTGCCGAGGGCGTCACCGAGCACGAATTGCTGGCGGTTGACCGCGGTGCCGAGCACGGTCGCGCGCTTGTGCGCCACGGCGCCGTAGAGCTTGTCGGCGGCGTCCGCGAACTGCTTGACGCCGTCCTTGACCAGCTCCTCGGTGATGGCGTCGAGCGAGACGCCGGAGCGCTCCAGCTCCTCCAGCACACGGCTGGCGTCCTCGACATTCTCCTCCAGGCTGTCGCGCGGCTTGCCGTGGTCGCGGAAGGCGTCGAGCGTTGCCGGCGGCACGGTGTTGATGGTGTTGGGGCCGATCAGCTCCTCGACATAGAGGACGTCGCTGTAGTCCTTGTTCTTGGTGCCGGTCGAGGCCCACAGCATGCGCTGCGGCCTGGCGCCCTTGGCGGCGAGCTTCTCCCAGCGGGGACCTGCGAACAGGCGCTTGTAGTCCTGGTAGGCGAGCTTGGCGTTGGCGATCGCGACCTTGCCCTTCAGCGCGGCGAGGCGCTCCTTCTCGGACGGGTCGTTGGCGCGGGCGATCTTCTCGTCGAGCTGCTTGTCCACCATCGTGTCGATCCGGCTGACGAAGAAGCTCGCCACGCTCGCGACATGCGACGGATCGCCGCCACCGGCGACGTATTTCTCGAGGCCCGCGAGATAGGCCTCGGCGACCTCGAGATAGACCGCCTTCGAGAACAGCAGCGTGATGTTGATGCTGATGCCGTCGCCGATGAGCTGCTCGATCGCCGGCAGGCCCTCCCGCGTCGCCGGCACCTTCACCATCAAGTTTTTGCGATTGACGTCCTTCCAGAGCCGCCGCGCCTCGGCGACCGTGCCTGCGGTGTCCATCGCCAGGTAGGGCGAGACCTCCAGGCTGACATAGCCGTCGCCGCCCTTGAGGCGGTCATAGACCGGGCGGAGCACGTCGGCGGCGTTCTGGATGTCCTCGACCGCGACGGTCTCGAACAGGTCGGCCACGGTCCGGTCGCCCCGCTTCAGCGCCTTGCCGATCGAGGCGTCGTATTCGTCCGAGCTGCCGATCGCCTTTTCGAAGATCGACGGATTGGAGGTGACGCCCTTGACGCCGTCGGTGTCGATCAGCCGCTTCAGGTCGCCCTTGGCGATAAAACCGCGGGCCAGGAAGTCCAGCCAGACGGCTTGTCCGTGCTTTTCCAGTTCTTTGACGGGATTCATGATGTTTCTTCTCTCCAAGCCTGCGGGCGAGGGGTTCCAGCGCCAGTCCAGACGCGCTATGGTCCTGTTAACATGCTCCCGGGGGGGAACCAATCTAGCCTGGCGGCATCATACTCCCGGTGTAACGCCGTTGCGATCGCAGCGATCCCGACGGCGGGTAATCATGTTGCGTCAATGTGGGGCCGGCCGGTCGGTATCCAACGCGCGTTGGCCCAACTGGCTTTGCGTAACGCCAGCCTGTCCACGACATCCGCATCGGCAATGAGTTTGTGCCGAAGGATTTGATTGCGGATGTTTCGGCTGAAGATTGCCGCGGCCACAGGGCGATCGTGTTGACACCGACGCGTCTGTTCATGTTGCAAGCAATTCACCCACCGCATTGCGGCGGCATCGCGTTCATCAGGCACGCTTGATCGCGCAAGCATTGGCCGCGCCGGCGTCATAAAGAAGCCGCCGGCCGGCGGTTATGTTGCGGTGCCGGATGACGTATCCCCGGTAATGCCCGGATGTTGCCGTGTGACGACATTTGCTGGAAATTAGCGAATACAGGTATAGATTCGCATAAATAACAGGCAGGTGCCTGTTCGTAACTCACCCGATGCCTACGTTGTGCGTTGCGTGAAGAAGGCCCTCGGGTGTCGAATGATCGTTATGTGCTCACGCTGATTCGAGACGGGCGCTAAGGAACGGTCCGGTCGCTGCGTACGTTTCAGTCAGTCGTGTGGCGGAACTCATGCGGAGAGGGATCATGTACAACGATTCTCTATTCAACGCTTTCGCTCGGTCGTTCGAGGCGAGAAGCCAGCACGACATGTCGATGGCGGAATATCTGGAATCGTGTCGAAGCGATCCCATGAAATACGCGAACTCAGCCGAGCGGCTACTAGCTGCGATCGGCGAGCCCCAGACGATTGACACGGCCAAGGATCCACGCCTTGGCCGTATTTTTTTGAATCGCACGATCCGCACCTATCCGGCCTTCGCCGGCTTCTACGGCATGGAAGAGACCATCGAGCGCATCGTCGGCTTCTTCCGGCACGCCGCGCAGGGCCTGGAGGAGCGCAAGCAGATCCTCTATCTGCTCGGTCCCGTCGGCGGCGGCAAATCCTCGCTCGCCGAGCGGCTGAAGTCGCTGATGGAGGTGCATCCGATCTACGTGCTCAAGGCCGGTGACGAGCTCTCGCCGGTGTTCGAAAGCCCGCTCAGCCTGTTCGATCCCGATCAGCTCGGCCCGATGCTGGAGGAGAAATACGGCATTCCGCGCCGCCGCCTCACCGGCCTGATGAGCCCGTGGTGCTACAAGCGGCTGGAAGCCTTCGGCGGCGACATCTCCCAGTTCAGGGTCGCGAAAATCCAGCCGTCGCGGCTGCGCCAGATCGCGATCGCCAAGACCGAGCCCGGTGACGAGAACAACCAGGACATCTCCTCGCTGGTCGGCAAGGTCGACATCCGCAAGCTCGAGACCTACGCGCAGAACGATCCCGACGCCTACAGCTATTCCGGCGGCCTCAACCGCGCCAACCAGGGCATCCTCGAATTCGTCGAGATGTTCAAGGCGCCGATCAAGATGCTGCACCCGCTGCTGACCGCGACGCAGGAGGGCAACTACATCGGCACCGAGAATATCGGCGCGATCCCCTTCACCGGCATCATCCTCGCGCACTCCAACGAGGCCGAGTGGGCGAGCTTCAAGTCCAACAAGAACAACGAGGCCTTCATCGACCGCATCTGCGTCATCAAGGTGCCGTACTGCCTGCGCGTCACCGAAGAGCAGAAGATCTATGAGAAGCTGATCCAGGGCTCGGAGCTGGCGGCCGCTCCTTGCGCGCCGTCGACGCTGGAGACGCTGGCGCGCTTCTCCGTGATGTCGCGCCTGCGCAAGCACGAGAACTCCACGTTGTTCGGCAAGATGCGGGTCTATGACGGCGAGAGCCTGAAGGAATCCGATCCGAAGGCGCGCAGCGTCCAGGAATATCGCGACGCCGCCGGCGTCGACGAGGGCATGGACGGCGTCTCCACCCGTTTCGCCTTCAAGATCCTGGCTGCGACCTTCAACCACGATCCGCAGGAAGTCGCCGCCGACGCCGTGCACCTGATGTACGCGCTGGAGCAGTCGATCCGCCGCGAGCAGCTGCCCGAGGAAGTCGAGAAGCGCTACCTCGAATTCATCAAGGCCGAGCTCGCGCCGCGCTACGCCGAGTTCATCGGCAACGAGATCCAGAAGGCCTATCTCGAATCCTATTCGGATTACGGCCAGAACCTGTTCGATCGCTACGTCGACTATGCCGACGCCTGGATCGAGGATCAGGACTTCAAGGATCCCGATACCGGACAACTGCTCGATCGCGAGCTTTTGAACCAGGAATTGACCAAGATCGAGAAGCCGGCCGGAATCGCCAATCCCAAGGACTTCCGCAACGAGGTCGTGAAGTTCTCGCTGCGCTCGCGGGCCCAGAATGGCGGCAAGAATCCGACCTGGACCTCCTACGAGAAGATTCGCGATGTGATCGAAAAGCGGATATTCTCTCAGGTCGAGGACCTGCTTCCGGTCATCTCTTTCGGGTCCAAGAAGGACGGCGAGACGGAGAAGAAGCACGGCGAGTTCGTCGCACGCATGGTGGAGCGCGGCTACACCGAGCGCCAGGTTCGCCGGCTCGTCGAATGGTACATGCGCGTGAAGCAGGCCGGTTGAGGCGGATGGGAAAGTGGCCATTCACATTATTGACAGGCGCCTGAATCCAGGCGGCAAGAGTCTGGAGAACCGGCAGCGGTTCTTGCGTCGGGCCAAAACGCTGGTGCAGGGCGCCGTCAAGAAGACCTCGCAGGAACGCGACATCAAGGACGTTCTGGAGGGTGGCGAGGTCACGATCCCGCTCGACGGCATGCACGAGCCGCGTTTCCGCCGCGAGGGCGGGACGCGGGACATGGTGCTGCCCGGCAACAAGAAGTTCATCGAGGGCGACTATCTGCAGCGCTCCGGCCAGGGCAGCTCCAAGCAGTCCGGTCCCGGCGAGGGCGACAGCGAGGACGCCTTCCGCTTCGTGCTGTCCCGCGACGAATTCGTCGATCTTTTCCTCGACGACCTCGAGCTGCCGGATCTCGCCAAGCGCAAGATCGCGCAGACCGAGAGCGAGGGCCTCCAGCGCGCCGGCTACACCACGTCGGGCTCGCCCGCCAACATCTCGGTGAGCCGGACGGTGAAGCTCGCCCTCGCCCGCCGCATCGCGCTCAGGCGTCCCCGCAAGGAGGAGATGGAAGAGCTGGAAGCCGCGATCGCCGCATGCACAGACGAGGACGAACGGTTGGTGCTCATCGCCCAGCTCGAAAAGCTGAAGGCGAAGTCCAAGCGGATTCCCTTCATCGACCCGCTCGACATCCGCTACCGCCGCTTCGAGACGGTGCCGCGGCCGGTGGCGCAGGCCGTGATGTTTTGCCTGATGGACGTGTCCGGCTCGATGTCCGAGCACATGAAGGACCTCGCCAAGCGCTTCTACATGCTGCTCTACGTGTTCCTGAAGCGCCGCTACAAGCATGTCGAGATCGTCTTCATTCGCCACACCGACCGCGCCGAGGAGGTGGACGAGCAGACCTTCTTCTACGGCCCGGCGTCCGGCGGCACGCTGGTCTCCAGCGCGCTTGCCGCCATGCACGAGATCGTGCGCGAGCGCTTCAATCCGGCCGACTGGAACATCTACGCCGCGCAGGCCTCCGACGGCGACAATTCCTATTCCGACGGCGAGCTCACCGGCCTGTTGCTGACCGAGAAGATCCTTCCGGTCTGCCAGTTCTTTGCCTATCTCGAGGTCGGGGAATCCGGAGGCAGCGCCTTCGATCTGTCCGATTCCTCGCTCTGGACCCTTTACGACCGCCTGCGCAACAGCGGCGCGCCGCTCTCGATGCGCAAGGTCAGCGAGCGCAGCGAAATCTTTCCGGTGTTCCACGACCTGTTCCAGCGCCGCGAAACTGCCCAGGAGAAAGCCGCTCCATGACGGAAAGATTGTTCGAAGGCGCGGACTGGGATTTCCACACCTTGCAGCGCATCACCGATGCCTGCGAGGAGGTGGCGATGAAGGATCTCGGCCTCGACGTCTATCCGAACCAGATCGAGGTCATCACCGCCGAGCAGATGCTGGACGCCTACTCCTCCGTCGGCATGCCGCTGTTCTACAAGCACTGGTCGTTCGGCAAGCAGTTCGCGTTCCACGAGGCCTCTTACCGCAAGGGCCTGATGGGGCTCGCCTATGAGATCGTGATCAACTCCTCGCCCTGCATCTCCTACCTGATGGAGGAGAACACGGCGACGATGCAGACGCTGGTGATCGCGCACGCCGCCTTCGGCCACAACCACTTCTTCAAGAACAACTACCTGTTCAAGCAGTGGACCGACGCCGACGGCATCCTCGATTATCTCGACTTCGCCAAGAACTACGTCATGCAGTGCGAGGAGCGCTACGGCCGCACCGAGGTCGAGCGCACGCTCGACGCCGCACATGCGCTGATGTCGCACGGCATCGACCGCTATCCCGGCAAGAAGAAGCTCGACCTGCGCGCCGAGGAGAAGCGGGCAGGGCGCCGCCGCCAGCACGAGGAGGAGGTCTTCAACGATCTCTGGCGCACCGTGCCCAAGGGCGCGGCCAAGAGCCGCTCGGCGCTCAGCATCGAGCGGCGCCGCAAGCTGCTCGGCCTGCCGCAGGAGAATTTGCTCTATTTCCTCGAGAAGAGCGCTCCGCGGCTGGCGCCCTGGCAGCGCGAGCTGCTGCGCATCGTCCGCCACATCGCGCAGTATTTCTATCCGCAGAGCCAGACCAAGGTGATGAACGAGGGCACGGCGACCTACGTCCACTACCGCATCATGAGCAAGCTGCACCAGCAGGGCCGGCTCACCGACGGCAACTTCCTCGAATTCCTGCAGTCGCACACCAATGTGGTGTTCCAGCCCGAATTCGACGATCCCCGTTTCTCCGGCTTCAACCCCTATGCGCTCGGCTTCGCCATGATGCAGGACATCGAGCGCATCGTCGCCAGTCCGACGGACGAGGACCGCGAATGGTTCCCGGACATCGCCGGCAGGAACGACGTCATGGGCGTGCTGCGCGACGTCTGGGCCAATTATCGCGACGAGAGTTTTATCGGCCAGTTCCTGAGCCCCAAATTGATGCGGCAGTTCCGCATGTTCCACCTCCACGACGATCCCGAAGAGCGCGCCGGCATCCGCGTCGATGCCATCCACGACGATCGCGGCTTCCGCCGGGTCCGGCGCGAGCTGGCGCGGCAGCACGACGTCGGTTACATCGACGCCAACATCGAGGTGGTCGACGTCGATCTGTCCGGCGACCGCCGGCTGATCCTGCATCACCACGTCATCAAGGGCTCGCAGCTCAACGAGACCGACGCCAAGCGGGTGCTGCAGCATCTCGCCGATCTCTGGACCTACGACGTCGCGCTGATCGAGGTCGACGCGCAGGACAAGGTGCTGCGCGAATATGTCGTGAGCCCGCGCCCGATCGCGGCGGCGGTGGCCTGAGGCGGACGGCTGGGCTTGCGCCTCCCCGGATGAGATTCAGCTAGCGCTCCGACAAAGGTCGGTTCCCTCCCCCCTTGTGGGGGAGGGCTAGGGAGAGGGGTAGCCCAGGAAAAGGTGCTGGTTGTTGAGGATGCGGGTGCCTGACGGAATAATCCCCGTGCGGCACCCCCCTCCCTGACCCTCCCCCACAAGGTAGGGCTATCGCAGATGGGCCAGTGCGGAGAGAAGGAAGTCGTTGTTCCATCTGGCCTGGAGCATCTTGTGGCTG
>NZ_JAFCJJ010000010.1 GCF_018131015.1 Bradyrhizobium diazoefficiens | reverse complement strand
TGTTCAGCCCGGGGACATGACCGACGGGTGTTCGGGGACATAGCCGACACATCATAGTGCATGGATTTGGCAGCGTGGGAGGCCAAGTCCATGCCCTGGCGAGAGGTGTCGGTGATGGATCAGCGGCAGGAATTTGTCCGGCTTGCGATGCAGGAGGGAGCCAACCGGCGGGAGCTCTGCCGGCGGTTCAATATCCATCCTGATACAGGCTACAAATGGCTTGCGCGATGGCAAGCCGATCGGGACATTGCAGACCGATCGCGCCGGCCGCATTCGAGCCCGGGGCGGACCGATTGCGAGCTTGAAGAGCGCATCCTGTCAGTGCGCGATGCTCATCCGGCGTGGGGAGCTCGCAAGATAGCTCATTGTCTGGAACGTGACGGCAATCCTTCCCCGGCCGTTTCGACGGTCCATGAGATCTTGCGCCGAGCCGGCCGCATCAAACCGGCGATCGGTGGGGCGGTGGCAAGCCAACGCTTCGAGATGCCGGCACCCAATCTGCTGTGGCAGATGGACTTCAAAGGCTGGGTTCGGCTCGGCAACGATGCGCAATGCCATCCATTGACGGTGGTGGACGACCACTCGCGCTACGATCTGTGCCTACAAGCCTGCGCCGATCAGCGCACCGATACCGTGCGCAACCGCTTGGAGAAAACCTTCCGCCACTACGGTTTGCCAGAGGCCTTCTTCGTCGACAACGGCTCACCTTGGGGTGATCCTTCCGGCGAGCACTGGACGCGGTTCTCGGTGTGGCTGCTCAAGCTCGGCATCGCCGTCATCCACAGTCGCCCATACCACCCGCAAAGCCGCGGCAAGAACGAGCGGTTCCATCGCACGCTCGCGGCGGAGGTCTTTGCACTACGACGCTTTCGCGATCTCAGGGAGACGCAGCGTGCTTTTGATGCCTGGCGGGAAGTCTACAACTTCGAACGGCCGCATGAGGCGCTCGGACAACAAGTCCCGGCAAGTCGGTACCGGCCGAGCCAGCGCTCCATGCCCGATCGATTGCCGGAGGTCGAATATGACAGCCATGAGATCGTGCGCCGCGTCTCCACGACCAAGGCCTATGTCAGCTTCATGGGACGCCTTTGGAAGGTCCCGCAGGCCTTCCGCGGTGAGCGCCTTGCCATCCGTCCCTCGGCGAACAGGGCGCAATACGGGGTCTTCTTCGCCGCCCACCAAGTCGCTATCATCGACTTGGCGAGCGGGAAAAGTGTCGGCTATGTCCCCGAACACCCGTCGGTCATGTCCCCGGGCTGAACATCAAGCCGGGCGATGACAGTGAGAATGGGGTGGCGATTTCGTTCTCAATGGCTCCAGGCCAGTGCGGTGACGATCACGGACGACAGGTTCAATTCCGCGAACATGATCTTGCTGGCGACCACGACGAGGACGGAGGCAAGCGCCAGGCGCAGCACCGTCTCCGGCACGCGCGTCGCGCTGTAGCTGCCGAGCACGATGCCGGGCAGCGACCCCATCAGCAGCACGACCATCAGGTGCCAGTCCACCGAGCCGAGCATCCAGTGCCCGGTTCCGGCCACCAGCGTCAGCGGCACCGCATGCGCGATGTCGGAGCCGACGATGGTTGCCATCGGCAGGCGCGGGTAGAGCAGCAGCAACACGGTCACGCCGACCGCGCCGGCGCCGACGGATGAGATCGAGACCAGGACGCCGAGCACGATGCCGGTCGCGACGGTCGCGATCGCGGTCGTGCGCTCGTCGACGTGCTCGAGGCGCTTGCGATAGCGCTCCATGATCGACTTGCGGAAGATCAGCGAGGTCGCCGTCAGCATCAGTGCGAAGCACAGCACCAGGTTGACGAGGTTGCGCTCGGCATCGCCCCTGAGATCGAGCTTCCACAGCACGAACAGCGTCAACGCGCTTGCCGGAATGCTGCCGCAGGCGAGCCGCAGCACCGCGGGCCAGTGTACGCTGCGCGACCAGCCATGCACGATGCTGCCGCCGGTCTTGGTGGCGGCGGCGTAGAGCAGGTCGGTGCCGACGGCGGTGGAGGGATGAATGCCGAACAGCAGGATCAGGAGCGGCGTCATCAGCGAGCCGCCGCCGACGCCGGTCATGCCAACAAGCAGGCCGACGCCAAATCCCGAGGCGACGTAGAGCGGATCAATCATGTCTGGGAGAATCTAGGTTTATCTCGTCGGTTGGGCAAGACGACGTAGAATAAACTTTCACGGAGTTGCAATGGCTCCCGCGGAATAAGAAAAATTGTGCTGCCAGATTCGCGAGAGGAGGCGTTTTGCCTCGTTCCCGGACGCGCCGCGAAAGGCCGTTCCTCGGCCCAAAGCGAGCAGCCGAAGACGAAGAGCGCCTATTTGCCGAAGGCGAGAACGTGCAGGCCGAGGCGCTGCCGTACGATCCAGAACAGCAGCACCGTCTCGAAGCTGAGCGAGATCGAGGTCGCGGCGGCGGCGCCATGGCCGCCGTAGCTTGGTACCAGCGCGATGCAGAGCACGAGGTTCATCGCGAAGGCGAGCGCATAGGCAAGCGCGCAGATCTTCTGCTGGCCGAGCATGTTGAGCAGGCGCTCGACCGGTCCGATCGCGGCGCGCACCACGAGGCCGATCGCGGCGACGAACATGATGTCGTAACCGACCACGAATTGCGGCCCGAACAGCCAGAGCAGGGGCTTGCCGAATGCGAGCAGCACGATGGTCGCTGCCAGCGACGGCCAGAACGTCCAGTTGATGGCATGGGCGACATAGGCCGACAGCCGGTCCTTGTCACCAAGCGCATTGTATTCCGCGAAGCGGTGCGCGGTCGTGGCCGACATCGCATAATGGATGAACGAGACCAGCGCCAGCGTCTTCACGACGGCGAAATAGACGCCGACCTCGTCGGAGGGGCGAAATTGCTGCAGCACCAGTACGTCGGTGTAGGAGAGCAGCAGGTAAAAGCTCTCGACCAGCAGGATGGGCAGCGAAACGGCGAGCCAGCCGCGGACGTCGTAGGCCTTCGGGCCGGGCTCGACATGGGCCGCGAGCTTGCGGTTCAGCACCACCATTTGCCCGGTCATCGCGATCCACACTGCACCCAGGCTTGCGACCATCGCGGCGACCGCGCCGACATGATAACCGAGCAGGAAGGCGCACGCCGTGATGCCGATGATCAGCGCCTGGCGGATGATGAATTGCGGCATCAGGCCGAGCTGCATCCAGTCATGCGAGCGGGCGATGCCGTCCTGGGTGTTGGCGACGACGAAGGCAGGCAGCGTCATGCAGCCGATATAGAGCGGCAGCTCCGCGGCCGGATCGATCCAGGGCGACAGCAGTTTGACGATGCCGGCAAGTCCGAGCGACACCAGCGCCGAGACCGCGAAAGTCAGCCAGCGGCTGCCGGACAGGAAGCCGCGCAGCAGCGCCCGCTCGCCGCCCGCGCGGTATTCCGGAATGATCTTCTGCGCGGACGCCGAGATGCCGAAATCCATCATGCTGCCGAGCAGCAGCACCCAGGTCCAGACATAGACATAGACGCCGTAGTCGGAGGTGCCCATCCAGCGCGCGAGCAGGACCTGCGAGACATAGGCAAGGCCGGCGCTGATCACGCGAATGACGAAGATGGTGCCGGCCAGCCGCCGCGTCAGCGAGGCCTCGCTCGATCCGCCCGCAAGCCTGCCGCGCAGCCGCGCGATAAGGCCGGCCGATCCTGTCGAGCCAGGTTGTGCGTCCATCACGGCCACGTCGAAAATCCCCAGGCGCCCCGCATGCTGCGGCAGCAAAGGGATTAGCAACCATTCGTTAAGATTAGGTTGGGTGTTACCAACGTCGTCCTGGCGGAAGCCAGGACCCATTACCCCAGGGAGAAGATGCTGTGCGAGCTGACAACCACCAGCCTTCGCCAAACTATTTGCGGTGGTTATGGGTCCTGGCTTTCGCCAGGACGACAACTACTGCAGATTCGTGTTGAACTCGTACGACTTCTCAGGCCCGACCAGCGTGAACTTCAGCGCCGCGCCGTCGGGCTTGGCGCCCGGCGGCAGCCCGTCGAGCTCGAAGGAAAATCGCTTGACCCCGGATGGGCTGCGCTCGACCAGAGCAGGGATCGGCAACGCCCAGTCGGGCGTCGGCCCCTCCACGAACAGGTTGACGTGGCGGTCGTCCGGCACGACCACGTCGACGACGACATTCTTGGGCCCGTCGCGCTTGACGTCGCGGATGGTGAGCGGATTGGGATCGCCGATGTTGGCAGGCTTCGGCACGGTGTCCAGTGCGGCACGCAAATTGGCGTCCTCGGTCGAGGCGACGCTGTTGAAGCCGAGTTCGGCGTTGGCCTCGACGGGAATGCAGAGTTTTTCGCACACCGCGTAATTGATCTCGGCCCGCAGCGTCACGGGCTTGTCGGCGGCCTTGGCGATGATGCGCAAGGGCAGCACGATCTGGTCGTGATAGCCGATCGAATGACCGCCCGCGCCGTCGTCGAACTTCAGGGGCGCCGGCCACATCACCGTCACCGCTTCGACATTGTCCGACCTGGAGAAGTCGAATCGCGGCGGAACGCCGGAGTCGCCGGGCATGCGCCAGTAGGTTTTCCACCCCGGCTGGAGCTGGAAGGCAATACCGCCGAGCAGGACTGCGCCGCTGCGCGATCCCGCCAGCAGCCGCACCGCGGAATGTCCATCGCGCTGCCACGGCGAAGCGTCGTCGGCGCGGGCTCCGAGGGCCAGCGACGAGGTCAGCACGATTGTCGCTACGCCAATCGCCGCACGCATGGGAACTCTTGTGAGCATGGCACGTCTTTACCGGGTCACCCCGCGGCAAACCATTGAATTGCTTGTGATGGATGCACCGGAATCGAGTCGCTGCAAGCCTTGATTTGACAGCGGCCCGGTCCGACATCAGGATAGGAATTGAAACCGGAGTGCTTCACCGATGGCTCCCTCAGGCAAGAGAACGGGCGAAAGCACGCGCAGCAAAGGTCCGGCGCCGCCCAATTCGGCCGGTTATCTCGATGGCCGGCTCCTGATCGCGATGCCCGTCATGGGCGATCCCCGTTTTGAACGCTCGGTGATCTATCTCTGCGCCCATTCGGCGGAAGGCGCGATGGGAATCATCGTCAACCATCCGGCCGGCAGCATCGACTTTCCCGAACTGCTGCAGCAGCTCGGCATCATCAAGAAGGGCGAGCACATCAAGCTGCCCGAGAACGCCGAAAGCATGAAGGTCTTGCGCGGTGGCCCGGTCGATACCGGCCGCGGTTTCGTGCTGCATTCCAGCGACTTCTACATCGACAACGCGACGCTCCGGATCGACGACGGCGTCTGCCTCACCGCGACCGTCGACATCCTGCGCGCGATCGCCAACGGCTCCGGGCCGAAGCACGCCATTCTCGCGCTCGGTTATGCCGGCTGGGCGCCGGGTCAGCTTGAAAGCGAGATCCAGAGCAATGGCTGGCTGCATTGCGACGCCGATTCGGACCTGATCTTCGGCGACGACGTCGACGAGAAGTACGGCCGCGCCCTGCGCAAGATCGGCATCGATCCCGGCATGCTCTCGAACGAGGCCGGACACGCGTAGCTGGAGCGACGCCCTCGGCGTCGCGCGTCACCCACCGCTGTCATGCCCCGGCTTGACCGGGGCATCCAGTACGCCGCGGCCCGTCGATTCCATCACAAATGTCTCGGAGTACTGGATCGCCCGGTCAAGCCGGGCGATGACACCGGTTGTTGAGTAGTCTTACTCCGCCGCCTGCTGCTGCACCGTCGGCTCGGTCCCCGCCACCGTCGCGCGGCGCATGTCGCGGGGCTGCGACTGGTCGTAGCGGCGGACGCGGTGCATGGTCTGGCGGTTGTCCCACATCACGAGATCATGCAGCGTCCATTTGTGGACATAGACGAATTCGGCCTGCGTCGCGTGCTCGTTGAGGTCGCGCAGCAGGAGCCGTCCTTCCGGCATGCTCATGCCGACGATCTTGCCGGCATGCGATGACAGATACAGCGACTTGCGGCGATGCACGGGATGCGTGCGCACCAGCCGCTGCAGCACCGGCTTGAACATCGCCTTCTCCTCGTCGGTGTATTCCGTGAAGCCGAGCGATCCCCGCGAATACATCAGCGAATGCTCGCAGACGAGGTCATCGATCTCCGCCTTGGTCTCGCCGTCGAGCGCGTCATAGGCCGCGCGCATGTCGGCGAATTCGGTGTTGCCGCCCTTCGGATTCACCACGCGCGCCGACAGCAGCGAGAATTTTGCCGGGATGGGGCGGAACGAGCTGTCCGAGTGCCACAGGCAGTTGCCGAGATTGAACAGATGGGCGCGGCTGTCTTTCGCGAGCGGCTTGCCGTCCTTGCCGAGATTGGAGACGTCGTTCAGTCCTGACTGGAGCCGGTGGTCCTTTTCCTTCGTGATGTTGCCGCCGCGCGCGTCCTCGCGCTGGCCGAAATTCAGTGCGAACGCCATCTGCTGCTCGTCGGTGATGTCCTGGTCGTGAAAGACGAGCACCGCGTATTTGTCCATCGCCGCCTCGACTTCGCGCGCCTCATCCGCTGTGAGAGGCTTGCGCAGGTCGAGGCCGGAGACCTCGCCGACGAAGTGCTTGTGAAGTTGTCGGATGGCGATCGTCATGGCGTCTCTCCCGCGAACCGCGGGCGGTTGGTCCCGCCCTGTCGGACAAAAGGCTACTCGCGCGTCCGGCGATGTCAACGCCAGTCGCGCATGCCTCTCACGCGTTGCGCGCCATCAACCCGCCGTCGACCGGGATCACGGCGCCCGTCAGGAAGGACGCGGCCGGCAGGCACAGGCTCAGCGTCATGTGCGCAACCTCCTCGGGATCGCCGTAGCGGCCGAGTGCTGTGCGGCGCTTGGCGTAGATGGTCTTGTGCTCCTCGGAGATGCGGTCGGTGATCGCGGTGCGGATCGGGCCCGGGCAGATGCAGTTGACGGTAATGCCCTCGCGGCCGAGCTCCACCGCAAGCGAGCGGGTGAGGCTCGCAACGCCCCCCTTCGCCGCCGAGTAGGGGCTGTGCAGCGCGGTGGCGCCGAGCGCCTCGGTGGACGCGATGTTGACGATGCGCGGGCTCTTCGACTTGCGCAGGTGCGGCAGCGCGGCGCGGATGATGCGCGGATGCGCCGTCAGCATCACGGCGATGCCCCTGGCCCAGGCGTCCTCGTAGGCCTCATCGTCGATTCCGACGCGCACGGAGATGCCGGCATTGTTGACGACGATATCGAGCCCGCCGAAATGCGCGGCGACGTCGCCAACCACGCGCTTGATCTCGCCGCCGTCGGCGACGTCGAGCTTCCAGGCCCGCGCGGATCCGCCGCTTGCCGCGATCGCCTTCGCGACGGCCTGCGAGCCTTGCTCGTCATAATCGGTGACGGCGACGTTCGCGCCCTCGGCGGCGAATACGCGCGCGGTCGCGCGCCCCATGCCGCTGGCCGCGCCGGTGACGAGAACGGTCAGGCCCTTCACGGACCGGCTGAGCTCCTTGAATTCGGACATGCTGTTTCCTCGCGCCGCGCTTGTTTCTTGTTATGAGATTGACAAGGCTGACATCGATCCGCAGACAGGTCAAACAAGCAAAATAAAAGGGGAGGCCGCGATGGCGAACGAGCTCGATTTCAGAGGCAAGCAGGTGCTGGTGGTCGGTGGTTCCAGCGGCATCGGCAACGGCATCGCGCAGGCGTTTCGCGCCCGGGGCGCGCAAGTCGCGGTTTGCGGCACGCGTGCTCACGCAGCGGAATATTCGCCGGAGGAGGGCTCCGATCTCGCTGGTCTTTCCTACGCGCAGCTCGACGTGAGCAATGCCGGCGCGATCGAAGCCTTCACGCCGTCCTTCGACCGCCTCGACATCCTGGTGCTCGCGCAAGGCGCGGTGATTTATCGCCGCGGCGAATTCGAGATGGCAGGATTCCGCAAGGTCGTCGAGGTCAACCTGATGAGCCTGATGGCCTGCGCGACGCGGTTTCATTCCATGTTGCGGGATGCCAGGGGCGCGCTGATCATGGTGTCCTCGACCGCGGCCTATCATTCCACCATGGGCAATCCCGCCTACAACGCCTCGAAGACCGGCGCGGTCGGATTGACGCGAACGCTGGGCGAGGCCTGGGCCGAGGATGGCATTCGTGTCAACGGCATCGCCCCCGGCCTCGTGGACACCAAGATGACGAAGGTGACCACCGATAATCCCAAGCGGCTCGAAGGCGCGCTGGCACGCATTCCGCTGCGGCGGTTGGGCACGCCGGCCGACATGGCGGGCGCGGCCCTGTTCCTCGCCTCGCCATTGTCGTCCTACATCATCGGCCAGACCCTGGTCGTCGACGGCGGTCTCATTCTGTAGGTCAAACTCTCAAGGCGCGATGGAACTGCGCTGCTCCTGATCGGTTACTTGGGCAGACCCCCGAGGAGGAGCATCATGGACAAGGATCGGATCGTCGGATCGGCCAAGGAATTCGCTGGACGCGCGGAAGGCGCCATCGGTGATCTCGCTGGCGATGCGCAGAGCCAGGCGTCGGGCAAGGCACGCGAAGCCGCCGGCACCGTGCAGAATCTCTATGGCCAGGCCAAGGACGCCGTGCGCGACGCCACGGACACCGCGGCAAGCTATGCCAAGGACGCCTACGAGAACAGCGGCGAGACCCTTCGCGATGGTACGCAGGCACTTTCGAAAAAGGTGCAGGACAATCCGCTCGGTGCGCTGCTCGTCGCCGGCGGCATCGGCTTTGCGCTCGCGCTTCTGATGTCGCGGCCCGCCCGCCGCCCGCCGCCGCGCTGGCGTTATTACAGCTGAGCGATACGCCACACATGTCTTGTGCCCCGGACGCAATGCGGCCTAGGCGATGCGTAGCATCGTCCGACAACGCCGTGTTGCTGAGCCGGGGCCCATTCTTTTTGTGAATGTCGTGCGAGCTGGGTTCCGGCTCTGCGTCGCATCACCAAGGGGTGCTGCGCCGCCGCGTCCGGGACACGAGACAAACTACCGCTGCATTTCCGCCGATCGTCCGACATTGCCCGGCGGCCGCGGAATCGCGGGGGGCGGATTCGGATTGCGCGGTCCTGGCGCCGGCGCCAGTTGACGCGGCGGTTGCGGCGAGCCGAAGCCGAAGAAATCGCGCCATGACGGATTTGCCTGCGCCGGCTGCTGCGGCACCGGTGGCTTCTTCGGCGCAAGCTTGGGCGGCGCGATCGCAGCGGCGGCGCCTGGCGTGCCTGCCGGGCCGGAAGAGGCAGCGCCGCCATCGGGCGACGTCGCCGCCACCGGCGTGTCGCCCTTGGCCTGTTCGCGGCCGACCTCGCGGCGCGGCCAGGAATAGTCATCGGCGCGGCCTGCGGGCGCCGTCAGCGGCTCGCCCTTCACCAGCGTCCTTGCGGCGAGCGCGTCGACGGCGGCGGGACGCGTGCCCGGTCCACCCAACAATTGATCGGCCGAGATCGAGGCCGCAACCAGCGGCACGATCGGTCCCGCGAGCGGCCGCGGCGCCGGCTTGCCGGGCTCGGCGCTGGTGTCGGGCGTTGCCGGTTCGCTCGGCAGCGCGATCGGGCCCGAGCGTCCCACCAGCAGGCGCGTGATCTCGCGCTCGACATAATGGGCGAGCTTGCGCGCGCCCGCCTTGGTGAAATAGACGCCGTCGGACGAGCGCAGCGTGCGCGGCTGGCCTTCGAAGTCCGGGCCCTTCATCAGGAAGCGTCCGGCTTCGTCGACAAAACCGTCCCAGACATCGACATAGGTGATGCCGGCCTTGGCCGCACCTTCGCGATAGAGCGAGTCGAGGAACAGCATGTCAGCGGTGCCCTTGGGTCCGCGGATCGCCGGCAGGCCGACCCAGAGCACCGGCACGCCCTTGGCCTTGAGCACGCCGATCAGATCCTCGATCTTCTTGCCATAGAGCTCGACCCAGCGATCGTCGCGGAATTCATAGAGGCCATTGGGCGAGCGCGCGGTCTTCTCCGGCGCTGCGCTCGGCGTCGCGTCGGCATTCTCCGCGTCGTCCTGCGGCAGGTCGGTATCCACCGCCGGCTTGTCCTCGGGCTTGGCAGCGGTCTCGGGCTTGGCGTCGGCGGGCTTGGCCTGTGGCTTGGCGCGTGCGCCCTTGTCGTTCTTCTTGTCGGCCGCCTTGTCCGGCTTGTCTGGAGCAGCCTCGCGGATCGCGACGCGATCGTTGAGGCCGAGCATCACGACGATCACGTCGGGCTTTTCGGTCTCGAGGATGCCCTTCGCAGCAGCCGCCCAGTCCGATGGTTCGCCGCGCGGCTGATACTTGATCAGGCCGGACGTGGTCTTGTGCTTGCGGATCACGCCCATGTCGGGTTGCTCGACATAGGTGTCTTCCAGGCCATAGGCGAGCCAGTCGGCCATGGAGTCGCCGATCACCAGCACGTTCTTCTCGGGGATCGTCTCGCGCTTGGCCGGCGCCGGCGCGCGCGAAAAGTCCTGGCGCGGCGCCTGTTGCTGCTGCTGCTGGAACGGCGCGAAGAAGTCGCCGCCGAACCAGCCGCCACTGCGCGGGGCCGACCGCTGCTGCGAGCCGCCGCCCCAACCGGGAAAGTTGAAGAACTGCGCCGAGGCGGGGCCTGCGACCGACACCAGGATCGCAAGCGCCGTCCCCAGCGCGATCAGCGGGCCGGTTTCGGTCAGCACCTTGAACAGGGACTTTGGCTTCGACATGCGATCTCGGGCACGCGCAACAGGGGCGGAATGGGCTCGATATAATAACGAAATCCGGCCGCAAACGGGCAGATTCTCGTGCAGATTCTTTGCGCCATACACCGAGGATCGGCGGCCGGCGTCAAGGGCAGGCGCCAAAATTCCCGTTCAGGGTTACTTTCAGCGCGATTTTACCGTCCGCGCAGCCGTTCCAGCACGTCAGAGGAGGCAAATCCGTCCGCGGGCACGCCGATCGAGGCCTGGAAGTTGCGCAGCGCCTCCCGGGTCTGTCCGCCGAACTGGCCGTCGGGCGTGCCCTTGTAGAAGCCGCGCTGGGCCAGAAGCTGCTGCAGTTCCAGCCGCTCGGTGCGCGACAGTTCCCGCTCCTGGCGCGGCCAGGGCTGCACGAAGGGCTGCCCCCCGCGCAGGCGGTCGGCGAAATGGCCGATCGCCATCGCATAGGCTTCGGCCGGGTTGTACTTCATGATGACGCGGAAATTCTGCAGCATCAGGAAGCCTGGTCCCTGCGCGCCGGCGGGCGCCAGCAAATAGGCCTTCTCGGCCGGGTGCGGGAAGGGCTGGTTGGTCGGGCGCTTCAGCCCTAGCTTCTCCCACTGCGCGATCGTCATCGCCTTGGCGCGATCGGCCAGCATGTAGTTGAAGCCCTGGGGCACCACGACCTCGTAGCCCCAGGCCTGGCCGGTCTGCCAGCCGTCCTTCTTCAGATTGTTGGCGGTGGAGGCGATCAGGTCGGTGGGATTGTCGACGACGTCGCGCCGCCCGTCGCCGTCGCCGTCCACCGCAAAACGCTTGAAGGCGGTCGGCATGAACTGGGTCGGGCCGAAAGCGCCGGCCCAGGAGCCGCGCAACTGTTCGGGCCTGAGATCGCCCCGGTTGAGGATCTCCAGCGCCGAGAGGAACTCGTCCTTGAAATAGGCCTGGCGGCGGCCGATGCAGGCCAGCGTCGCGGTTGATTGCAGCACGCTGCGGTCGCCCATCTGGGTCGAGTAGTTGGATTCGATGCCCCAGATCGCGGCGATGACATAGCGATCGACGCCATAGGCCTTTTCGGTGGCGTCGAACTGCGCCTTGTATTTGGCGAGCACTTCCTTGCCCTTGGCGAGCCGGTTGTCGTTCACGAGGATGTCGAGATAGTCCCAGATCGACTTGGTGAACTCGGGCTGCGAGTCCATCAGGTCCATGATGCGCAGATCGGGCGCGAGGCCTGCGGTGAAGCGCTGAAAGTTCTCCTGCGTGACGCCGCGCCGCGCGGCATCGGGCCACATCCCGGCGACGCAATTGTTGAAATTGCCGGCCGCCTCGCGGATCGCCGCCGCCGTCATCAGCGGATGGCCGGAGGCGCCGTCCTCGCCGCTCCAGGGCTGAGCTCCCGTCTGCGCGCCGCCCGGCGGTGTTTGCGAGGGCGCCGGGTTCGGGCCGGAGAAAATGCCGCCGAACAGGTTCGAAAGGCCGTTCTGCGCCTGGGCGCGCGCGCCGGCCGGCAGCAGGGCGGCCATCATCATCGTCGCGCCGATTACGAATCCGGCACGTTTTGCCTGCGCTGCCACCGATTGCATCATATCCCACCTGTCCGGCCGAAAATCCGCCTTCAGGAGGCCCGGTTACGGTTGCCAATAGCTTAACAAAGGTGAAATTTTGGTGGCGGCCTTTTTCTCAATTCGGGGAGGGGCTGAGCCCTACATCCGCCTTTGTTCGCGGCTGCAAACAAGCTAGCAAGGTGCATTGCTTCTTTCACGCTCAGGTATTCGATCAATCCCATGAAAATCCGCAAAGCCGTATTCCCCGTCGCCGGCCTCGGCACCCGCGTCCTGCCCGCCACCAAGGCGATGCCGAAGGAAATGCTGACCATCGTCGACAAGCCGCTGATCCAGTACGTCTATGACGAGGCCAGGGAAGCCGGCATCGAGCATTTCGTCTTCGTCACCGGCCGCAACAAGAATGTCATCGAGGATCATTTCGACCGGATGTTCGAGCTCGACTCGACGCTTCTCCAGCGCGGCAAGAAGGCCGAGCAGGACATCCTGGCGCAGAACCAGCCGGAAGCCGGCGCCGTCAGCTTCACGCGCCAGCAGGCGCCGCTCGGCCTCGGCCATGCGGTCTGGTGCGCGCGCGACATCGTCGGCAACGAGCCGTTCGCGGTCGTGCTGCCCGACGAGCTCGTGCTCAATTCGCCGGGCTGCCTGAAGCAGATGATCGATATGGCGTCGTCGCTCGGCGAGAAGTCCAACCTGATCGCGGTCGAGGCGGTGCCCGATCATCTCACCCACCAGTACGGCATCTGTGGCGTCGGAAAACGCAGCGGCAAGATGTTCGAGGTCGACGGCATGGTCGAGAAGCCGGCCAAGGGCACCGCCCCCTCCAACCTCTCCATCACCGGCCGCTACATCCTGCAGCCCGAGATCTTTGAGATACTGGAGACCCAGGAGCGCGGCGCCGGCGGCGAGATCCAGCTCACCGACGCCATGATCGGGCTCGCAAAATCGCAGAAATTCTACGGCGTCGAGTTCGAGGGCGAGCGCCATGATTGCGGCTCCAAGGCCGGCTTCCTGCGCGCCAACATCGCCTACGGCCTGAAGCGCCCCGACCTGCGCGACGGCCTGATCGCCGAGATGAAGAAGTATCTGGGAGAGTAGGGCGGGCGCATTTCCGCTCTCCCCTCAACGTCGTCCTGGACAAGCGCAGCGAAGCGGAGCGCCGATCCAGGACCCATTACCCCAGGAAGGCATTTGGCGAAGACTCGTGGTTATCAGATCGCGTCACGACTTCTTCTTGGGGTAATGGGTCCTGGCGTTCGCCAGGACGACACCGATGATTAGGCTCGCTGCTCGCCGCTAACCAACAAGCTCACGCCACCAGCGACAGCTTCGGAATGCTCGCGACCACGGACTGGTTGCGGCCGCCGGCTTTCGCCGCATAGAGCGCCTTGTCGGCGGCGGTGATCAGGATGGAGCAATCCATGCCGGCGGCGGGAACGAGGCTGGCGATGCCGCAGGAGACGGTCGAGGTCGCGCCGTCGTCGGACCAGCCCTGCACCTTGCCGCGGATCGTCTCGGCGACCTTGAAGGCGTCGACGGCCGAGGTGTTCGGCAGCAGCACGGCGAATTCCTCGCCGCCGTAGCGCGCGGCGCAGTCGCCGGCCCGCCGCACGGAATCGGAAATGCAGATGGCGATGCCGACCAGGACCTGGTCGCCGGCCTGGTGTCCGAAGGTGTCGTTGTAGGCCTTGAAGTGATCGGCATCGATCATCAGGAGCGCGACCGGCGTCTTCTGGCGCATGGCGCGCCGCCATTCGAGGTCGATCATGTGGTCGAACTTGCGGCGGTTGCGCAGGCCCGTCAGCGCGTCCGTCGTCGCCATCTCCTCGAGCTTGCGCTCGGCCTCGGCGCGCCGGCCGATCTCGCGGGCGAGCACGATCGTCGACACCAGCATGAACAGCGCAAGCGCCAGCACCACGGCGCCGATGCGAAGCGCCTCCTTGTGCCAGAGAGCAAGCACGCTGCTGAGGGGCTTGCCGGCCACGACGAACAGCGGGCCGCTGTCGCCGCTGCGCGCATAGAGCCGTGGGATCGCATCGACCGGGCCCCGGCCGGAATATGAGGCCCCGACCCGCAGATTGTCGGCCTTCCAGTCGTCGCGGTAGTTGAGGCTCCTGCCGATGATGTCGAGGTCGAATGGCCGACGCATCATGATGGTGCGGTCCCGCCTGAGCACGGTGATGGTGTCGTCGGGATCGAGGTTCAGCCGCTCGAACAATTCGTGGAAATAGCTGAAGCGGATCGAGCCGGCGACGACTCCCAGGAAACCGCCTTCGGCGTCGCTGATGCGCCGGCTCAGCACGACCGCATAGGCGCCGCGGAACAGCATCGGCCGGCTGATGAACAGTCCGGCGTCGGGGTTGTCGCGGTGAGCCCTGAAATAGTCCTCGTCGCCGCGGTTCTCCGGCGCCGGATCGAGCGTGGACGCGTCGATGGTCAGCTTGCCGTCGGCATCGTAGACCTGGATGGCGCCGAAATGCCGGGCGGTGGTCGCATGATCGAACAGGATGAGGTGCCGGATCGACTTCGAGACCGTGGCGATCTCGGGCAGCAGCATGTTGCTGGCGACCGCCTTCAGCGACAAATCGTAGATCTCGATGTTGCGGCTGATGTCGGATTCGATCGAGGTGGCCAGGTTTTCGAGCGTCTGCCGGGCGAGCGCCTCCTCGCCGCGACGCATGTCCAGCATGACGTTGACGCAAATGGCGGAAAAGCCGATCACCGTCACCACGGACGAGACGACCAGCAGCTTCGCCGAAATCCGCCACGGCCGGCGGGCCGTGACTTCGCGCCATCCAGACAGCATCGTTTGCTCCCGCCTTTAGTGGATGCACGCGAAATATTGCGTAGTCTTTAAGCCGGGACGGCGCTGCGGCAATGAGTTAAGAATGGGTTACCGGAGACATCGGCCTTGAGCAGGTTGGGCTTCGGACAAGCGCACAGAGGACGACGGTGAACGACTACGACGCACTACGCGAATACCTGACGCGCCAGAAGCAGGCGGAATTCGTGCTGAGCTTTGAGCAGATCGAGGAGATCATCGGCGCGGCGCTGCCGCGCGCCGCGCTGCGTGCCTCGTGGTGGGACAGCCTGCGCAGCCCCGACATCCAGATGCCGCAACGCGAAGCCTGCCTCGCCGCCGGCTTCGTGGCGACGCGGATGCCGGACGGCCAGAGCGTCAGGTTCAGGAAGAAGCCGGCCGACCGGCGGCGTTAGCGAAGGGAAACCCGCGGGACTACAACGCGCTCGCGGCCTCGTGCTGGAAGCCCAGATAGCTTGCCGCCACCCGCTCATTGGCCGCGATCTCGCTCGCCTTTCCGCTCAGTACGAACTCGCCGAGCTCCATCACATAGGCCTGGTCCGCGATCTTCAGCGCGGCCTGCGCGTTCTGCTCGACCAGCAGCACCGAGACGCCGCTGGCGCGAAGCTCGGTGACGATGCGGAAGATGTCGGCGACGATGATCGGTGCGAGACCCAGGCTCGGCTCGTCCAGCATCAACAGCTTGGGCGCCCCCATCAGCGCGCGGCCCATCGCCAGCATCTGCTGTTCGCCGCCCGAGAGCGTGCCGGCGAGCTGCTTGCGACGCTCCTTCAGCCGCGGAAACAGCGTGTAGACCTGCTCCATCGAGGCCTTCGCCCGGCTCTTCTCGATACGGAAGGCACCGAGCTCGAGATTGTCCTCGACGTTCATGGTCACGAACAATTCGCGGTGCTCCGGCACGAGGCCGAGCCCCATCGCGACGCGGTCCTCGATCTCGAGCCCCGCGAGGTCCCGCCCCGCGAACGTGACACGGCCCTTCAGCGGCAGGATGCCCATGATGGCGGAGAGCAGCGTGGTCTTGCCGGCGCCGTTGGCGCCGACGATGGTGATGATCTCGTTGGCGCCGACGTCCAGCGAGACCGAGCGCACGGCCTCGACCTTGCCATAGGCGACATGCGCATCGGTGACGGACAACAGTGAGCTCATGCCGCCACTCCGAGATAGGCCTTGATCACTTCGGGGTTGGTCTTGATCGTGGCCGGCGTGCCTTCCGCGATCTTGGTGCCGAAATCCAGCACCACGATGCGGTCGGCGAGGTTCATGACGAAGCCCATGTCGTGCTCGACCAGCAGCACGCTCATGCCGCCGTCGCGCAGTTCGCGCAGCAGCGAAGCGAGCCGCTGCTTTTCCATGTGGCGCAGGCCCGCGGCCGGCTCGTCGAGCAGGAGCAGCATCGGGTCGACGCACAGCGCGCGCGCGATCTCGACGATGCGCTGCTGCCCGAGCGAGAGCGAGCCCGCGAGCTGGTGCATCTGGTCGCCGAGCCCGACCCGTTCGATCTGGCGCGCGGCTTCCGCAAGCAGCCTTGCCTCGTCGGCGCGGTCGAGCCGCAGCATCGAGGAGACCGGCCCGGACTGGCCGCGCAGATGCGCGCCGATCGCGACATTCTCCAGCACGGTCATGTCCGGGACCAGCTTGACGTGCTGGAAGGTCCTGCTGATGCCGAGCTTGACGATCTCCTGCGGCGGCGCGTTGTCGACCTTGTTGCCGAGCACGGAGATCGAGCCCGACGTCGCCGACAGCACGCCGGTGATCAGGTTGAACGTCGTGCTCTTGCCGGCGCCGTTCGGCCCGATCAGCGCCACGATCTCGCGGGCCTGGACGTCGAACGAGACGTTGTTGACCGCAACCACGCCGCCGAACTGCTTGCGGGCCTTGTCGACCTGGAGCAGCACGTTGGACTGGCCGGGCGAGCGCGGGCGCGCATCGAGCTTGAGCGAGGTGTCCGGCTTCCTGCCGCCGCTGCGCTCGGGCAGCAGCGACATCAGCCAGGGCCAGACGCCGCCGGGCGCAAGCTGCAGCAGGGCCACCAGCATGATCCCGAACACGATGGTCTCGACCTGGCCGGAGCCGGGCAGGAGCAGCGGCAGATAGCTCTGCAGCACCTCTTTCAGGATCACGACGATCGCCGCGCCCAGCACGCCGCCCCAGACATAGCCGGCGCCGCCGACCACCGCGATAAAGAGATATTCGATGCCGGCATGCGCGCCGAACGGCGTCGGCGTCACCGCGCGCTGGAGGTGGGCGTAGAGCCAGCCGGACAGGCCGGCGAGCACCGCGGCATGGATGAACACCAGCAGCTTCGCGCGCGGCGTGCGTACGCCGAACGCCTCGGCCGCGACGTGCCCGCGCCGCAGCGCGCGGATGGCGCGGCCGGTGCGGGAGTCCAGGAGATTCATGGTGAGCACCGCCGAAATGATCACCCCGGCCCAGATCGCGTAATAGATCGAGCCGGGCGAGAGCATTTTGAACGCGCCGATCGAGAGCGGCGGGATCGCCGAGATGCCGTCGTTACGGCCGAGGAACTCCAGCTTGCTGAAGAGATAGAACAGGCCGAGGCCCCAGGCGATGGTGCCGAGCGGCAGGTAATGGCCGGAGAGGCGGACGGTGATCAGCCCGAGCAATACCGCGAACAGCCCACTGACCAGCAGCGAGAGCGGCAGCGTCAGCCAGGGCGACAGGCCGTAGGCGGTGGTCAGCACCGCCGTGGTGTAGGCGCCGAAACCGACGAAAGCTGCTTGTCCAAACGAGGTCAGGCCGCCGACGCCGGTGAGCAGCACGAGGCCCATCGCGACGAGGGCGGCAAGGCCGATATTGTCGAGCAGCACGATCCAGAACGGCGGCATGCCCGGGACGAACGGGATCGCTGCCATCA
Organism: Bradyrhizobium diazoefficiens; assembly: GCF_018131015.1. Lineage (GTDB taxonomy): Bacteria > Pseudomonadota > Alphaproteobacteria > Rhizobiales > Xanthobacteraceae > Bradyrhizobium > Bradyrhizobium diazoefficiens_B. Next base: position 194,773 of record NZ_JAFCJJ010000010.1, on the reverse strand, counting down.
CCAGCGCGAAGATGAAAATGGGAAGTCGGCCCTGCATCTTAAGCCTCAGTCCTTCTCTTCCTCGACCGCGGGCGCGGCGAGCGAGCGCAGCAGCAGCACGGGGATCAAGAGCATGAAAACGATCACTTCCTTGTAGTTGGAGGCATAGAAGGACGAGAACGCCTCGACGATGCCGACGACGAGCGCCGCGCCCGCGGTCAGGGGATAGCTGACGAGGCCGCCGATGATCGCGGCGACAAAGCCCTTCAGGCCGATCAGGAAGCCGCTGTCGTAATAGAGCGTGGTGATCGGCACGATCAGGATGCCCGACAGCGCGCCGATCACCGACGCCAGCAGGAAGGCGATCTGTCCCGACAGCGTGGTGCGGATGCCGGCCAACCGCGCCCCGAGCCGGTTCACGGCGGTCGCGCGCAGCGCCTTGCCGTAGAGAGTCAGGCCGAAGAACAGCCAGAGGCCGACGATGAAGGCGATGGTGATGGCGTAGACGGTGATGCTCTGGCCGGTGAAGCGCAGCGCGCCCGCGGTGAAGGCGCCGGAGAGCACCGCCGGTCCGCGCTGACCCTCGGCGCCGAAGAACAGCAGTCCCAGGCCCTGCAGCGCCAGATGCGCGCCGACCGAGGCGATCAGCAGCACCAGCACCGAGGTGTGCGCCAAGGGCTGGAACGCGATCCGGTAGAGATAAACGCCGATCATCGCGACGATCACCAGCGAGAGCGCGATGCAGACCGCCACCGGCGGCTTCTGGGCCGCAATCTGGAGGGTTACCGCCAGCACGATGGCCGGCAGCACGACGTTGGCGAGGAAGCTCTTCAGCACCGGCCGCGCGTGCAGCGCCCGGCGCGCCACGAACAGGTCGAAGGCGAAGGCGCCGATGCCCATGGCCAGCGCCAGCTTGGCCGTGCCCGGCATCTGCCCGGAGGCCAGCGAGGCATAGGTCAGGGCGCCATAGGTGACGAATTCACCCTGCGGAATCAGGATGACGCGGGTGACGGCGAACACCAGCACCAGCGCCAGTCCGAGCAGCGCATAGATCGCGCCATTGGTAATGCCGTCCTGTACGAGGAACAGCATGATGGTGGTGTTCAAGCCGGACGCCCCCCTCAAAGAGCCGGACCGGTCTCCGCGATTGCGGTGGATGGTCCGCTCACAGCCATTGAAATGCGCTGACGATATTTGATATGGTCCATAACAATTATCAAATATAACATCAAGGGCGGCGCACGATCCGTCCCGAACTTAGCGGGATTACGAGCACGAGGCGATGACCGTTTCCAAAACCGTTGAAAAAGCCGGGGATGCCAAGGGCCGCAAGGAGGCGCCGGAGGTCCAGGGCGAGGCGCTCCAGCTCGGCGAGCTCTCCGAGCAGCTCGGCTACGTCCTCAAGCGGGCGCAGCTCAAGGTGTTCGAGAACTTCCTGCGCTGCATGGCCTCGCTCCAGCTGACGCCGGCGCAGTTCTCCGTGCTTCTGCTGGTCGACAAGAACCCGGGCCGGAACCAGACCGAGATCGCCTCCACGCTCGGCATCCTGCGCCCGAACTTCGTCGCCATGCTCGACAATCTGGAGAGCCGCGACCTTTGCACGCGGATTCGCTCCACCAACGACCGCCGCTCCCACATCCTGGTGCTGACCGACAAGGGCAAGGCGGTGCTGACCCGCGCCAAGAAGCTCGTCGCCACCAAGCACGAATCGCGCCTCAACGACCTGCTCGGCCAGGCCAACCGCGAGGCGCTGATCGTGATGCTGTCGAAGATCGCCAACGAGTTCTGACGCTGCTTCCTCCCCGGGAGCCGGGCTCCAGGGGACGGATAGGGGGCGGCTAGATCTTTGCCGCCGTTTTCGGCCAGTAGCGGTCGCGCAAATGGCGCTTCACCAGCTTGCCGGTCGGCGTGCGCGGCAGCTCCGGCTCGAAATCGATCGAGCGCGGGCACTTGATGGCGGACAGGCGCGTCTTGCAGAAGGCGATCAGGTCGACCTCGAGCTCCTTGCCCGCGCGATTCATGTCGTGCGGCTGCACCACCGCCTTGACCTCTTCGCCCATCTCCTCGTTCGGCACGCCGAACACCGCGACGTCGGCAACCTCGGGATGGGTGATCAGCACGTCCTCGGTCTCCTGCGGGTAGATGTTCACCCCGCCCGAGATGATCATGTAGGACTTGCGGTCGGTGAGGAAGAGGAAGCCATCCTTGTCGAGATAGCCGACATCGCCGAGCGTCGACCAGCCCCTGGCGTTGTAGGCCTTCTTCGTCTTCTCGGGATCGTTGTGATAGGTGAACGCCGGCGCATCGGCGAAGTAGACCGTGCCGATCTCGCCGACCGGCTGCTCCTCGTCGTTCTCGTCCAGGATCTTGATCTTGCCGACCACGGCGCGCCCGACGCTGCCGCGATGCTCCAGCCATTGCTGCGAGTTGCAGACGGTGACGCCGTTGCCTTCCGAGCCTGCGTAGTACTCGATCAGGATCGGCCCCCACCATTCGATCATCCTGGCCTTGACGTCGACCGGGCAGGGCGCGGCGGCGTGGATCGCGCCCTTCAGCGTCGAGACGTCGTACCGGGTGCGAACCTCGTCCGGCAGCTTCAGCATGCGCACGAACATGGTCGGCACGAGCTGCGACTGCGTCACCCTGTACTTCTCGACCAGCTTCAAAAACTCCTCGGCGTCGAAATGCTCCATGATGATCGAGGTGCCGCCGAGCACGATCGCCATCATGTTGAAGCGCAGCGGCGCCGCATGATAGAGCGGCGCCGGCGACAGATAGGTGCTGTCGGCGTTCATGCCGCACATGTCGGCGCAGAGCACGCGCAGGAAGGCGTTGGGCACGTCGATCGCAAGGCCCTCGAATTCCTTCTTGATGCCCTTCGGGCGGCCGGTGGTGCCCGACGAATACAGCATGTCGTAGCCGGCGACCTCATCAGGGATCGGCGTCGTCGGTTGCGCGGCTGCTTCCTTGTCGTAGGAGCGGAAGCCGGGCAGCGGCTCATCGACCATGTAGAAGATCGGCCCGCCGGTCCTGCCTTTGAGCAGCTCCTTGATCTGGTCGGCGCATTTCGGCGTGGTGATCACGACCTTGGCGCCGCAATCGCCGATGATGTAGTCGATCTCGTCCTGCTTCAGATAGCGGCTGATCGCCGTGTAATAGAGCCCGCTGCGCTGCGCCGCCCAGCAGATCTCCATGAACGCGAGGCGGTTCTCCATCAGCAGCGCAATGTGGTCGCCGGCCTTCAGTCCCAGCGAGCGGAACAATTGCGCGCCCTGGTTCGAGAGCTCGTCGAGCTCGCGGTAGGTGATCGCCTTGCCCGTCCCGGCCATCTGATAGGCGATCTTGTCCGGCGTGGTGCGGGCGTGGATGGAGGGATGGGTCATGGTCGAGATCTCGCAACAAAAACGGTGTCATCCCGGCGAAAGCCGGGATCCATAACCACCGATCCAGATTGTTGAAACGCGATGTCGCCCCGGCCCGGATAACCACAGGCTGCTGTGGTTATGGGTCCCGGCCTTCGCCGGGACGACGGTTTGATTTGTCGCCGCGGCCTACAGCCGCTCCACGATCGTGACGTTGGCCATGCCGCCGCCTTCGCACATGGTCTGCAGGCCATAGCGCTTGCCGCGCTGGTGCAGGGCGTGGACCAGCGTCGTCATCAGCTTGGTGCCGGAGCCGCCGAGCGGATGGCCGAGCGCGATCGCGCCGCCATTGACGTTGAGGCGCGCCGGATCGGCGCCGGTGGTCTTCAGCCACGCCGTCGGCACCGAGGCGAAGGCCTCGTTGACCTCGAACAGGTCGATATCGTCGACCTTCATGCCGGCCTTCGCCAGCGCACGCTGGGTGGCGGGCAGCGGCGCTTCCAGCATGATCACGGGGTCGCCGCCGACCATGGTCATGTGATGGATGCGCGCGAGCGGCTTGACGCCGAGCTGCTTCAGGCCGCGCTCGTTGACGACCATGACGCCGGAGGCGCCGTCGCAGATCTGGCTGGCGCTTGCAGCAGTCAGCTTGCCGTTCTCGGCGATCAGCTTGACGCCCTTGATGCCATCGATCGTGGCATCGAAGCGGATGCCCTCGTCGATGTGGTGGGTGTCCTTGGTGCCGTCGGCGCGGGTGATCTCGAGCGGCAGGATCTCCTTCTTGAAGTGACCTGCCTGCGTCGCCGCGATCGCGCGCTGATGGCTGTTGTAGGAATATTCGTCGAGCTGATCCTTCGACAGGCCGTACTTCTCGGCCATCATCTCGGCGCCGGTGAACTGGCTGAACACGATGTCGGGATACCGCGCCTCGATGCCCGGGCTCTTGTATTTGCCGAACCCGTTCTTGGCCGGGAGCTGCGAGGACAGGCCCATCGGCACGCGCGTCATGGATTCCACGCCGGCCGCGATCACCACGTCCATCGTGCCGGACATCACGGCCTGCGCCGCGAAGTGCAGCGCCTGCTGCGAGGAGCCGCACTGGCGGTCGATCGAGGTGCCGGGCACGCTCTCCGGCAGTTTCGAGGCCATGATCGCGTTGCGCGCGATGTTGTTGGACTGCTCGCCGACCTGCATCACGCAGCCCATGATCACGTCCTCGACCAAAGCGGGATCGACCTTGGTGCGATCGACCAGCTCGTCCAGCACCTTCGCGGCGAGATCGGCCGGATGCCAGCCGGCGAGGCGGCCCCCCTTGCGCCCGCCGGCGGTACGCGCGGCGGCGACGATGTAAGCCTCGGCCATGTCGGTATCTCCCTCGATTGTTCTGAATTGGATTGTCGGGCGCGGATTTAAGTGGCGTGGGATCGTTTAGTCAATCGATCAATTAACTCTTGTGATGAGGCGCTGCTTCGGCTTATCTGCACGCGCGCATGCGGCGCGTACAGGGATTTCAGTGACTACTAGCGTACCGAACAAGCTCCCCGGCGGAAAGAATTCCACGGCAGAGAAATTGCTCGTGGCTGCGAGCGAACTGATGATCGAACGCACCTCGATCGAGATCTCGCTGTCCGACATCGCGCAGAAGTCGGGCGCCAACGCCGCGCTGGTCAAATATCATTTCGGCAACAAGGACGGCCTGCTGCTGGCACTGCTCGCGCGCGACGCCGCAACCGAGGTCACCAATCTCGAATATCTGCTGTCGCAGCCGATCACGTCGACCGCGAAGCTGAAGCTGCACATCGCCGGCATCATCCGCGCCTATTACCGGTTCCCGTATATGAACCGGCTGATCCACTACCTCCTGCATGAAAGCAGCGCGGCGTCCGCCGACGAGGTCTCGAAGTTCTTTGTCGCGCCGCTGCTCGACTTTCATCGCCGCCTGCTCGACGAAGGGGTCAGCCGCGGCGAGTTCCGCGCCACCGATCCGGTGCTGTTCTACACCAGCCTGATCGGCGCCTGCGATCACCTGTTCTTCGGCCGGCACGCGATGTCCCGCGCGACCGGCGTCGGTCCGGTCACCGACGAAGTCTGCCGGCAATATATCAAGCACATGGAAACGCTGATCTGCGGCGGCATCCTCACGCAAGCCGAGGAAGCGGCCGCCGCCGGATAATCCGGCCGGATCGTATCGAGTCTAGAGAAGAAACGCCCAAGAAAAAGTTCAAGGAAAGGTTCTAGCGATGCAGTTGAAAGACGTGGCCGTTCTCATCACCGGCGGTGGTTCGGGCCTGGGTGCCGCGACTGCCCGCGCCATGGCCGCCAAGGGCGCCAAGATCGGCGTGATCGACCAGAACAAGGACAATGCCGAGAAGGTCGCCGCCGAACTGAAGGGCGTCGCCCTCCATGCCGACGTCACCAGCGAGGAGCAGATCAAGGCCGCGATCGCCAAGGCCGAAGCCGCGCATGGCGTCGCCCGCGTGCTGATGAACTGCGCCGGCATCGGCGGCTCGCAGCGCATCGTCGGCCGCGACGGCGTCTACCCGCTGGAAAAGTTCGCGCGCATCATCAACGTCAATCTGATCGGCACCTTCAACTGCCTGCGGCTGTTCGCCGAGCGTCTCGCCACGATCGAGCCGATCGGCGAGGAGCGCGGCGTCATCATCAACACGGCGTCCGTCGCCGCCTATGAAGGCCAGATCGGCCAGATCGCCTACGCCGCCTCGAAGGGCGGTGTCGTCGGCCTGACGCTGCCGGCCGCGCGCGATCTCGCCAGCCAGAAGATCCGCGTCAACACCATCGCGCCCGGCCTGTTCCTGACGCCGCTGCTGATGGGTCTGAGCGAAGAAGCCCGCAAGAGCCTCGGCGCGCAGGTGCCGCATCCGACGCGCCTCGGCGACGCCGCTGAATACGGCTCGCTCGCCGTGCATATCGTCGAGAACGCGATGCTCAACGGCGAGACCATCCGCCTCGACGGCGCCATCCGCATGGCGCCGCGGTAACTCCGCCGTCGTCCTGGCGAAAGCCAGGACCCATTACCACCGGCGTCAGTTGAAGCGCGAGCTTGGCCAACTCCGGTGGTCCAACAAATCGGGCCTGTGGCTATGGGTCCTGGATCAGCGCTCGCTCCGCTCGCTTGTCCAGAACGACGATGGGGAGACTGTGTATGTCCCAACCGCTGCTGATCGAGCATGACGACGGCGTCGACCGGGTGACGCTCAATCGGCCCGACAGCCTCAACGCGCTCGATCCCGCGCTGATCGACGCGCTCAACGTCTATTTCCAGGGCCTGCAGCGCAACCGCGATACGCGCGTGGTGGTGTTGAAGGGCGCGGGCAGGAATTTTTGTGCAGGTCTCGACCTCAAGGCGGCGATGGCGCGCCGCGCCGGGCAGCAGGAGCCGCCCGGGGTCACCGAGTCCCTGGATTCGCAGCGGCGCATCGCCGACATCGTGATGCTGATGCGGCGCTGTCCGCAGCCGATCCTGTCGCTGGTGCAGGGCGCCGCCGCCGGCGGCGGCTTCGCGCTGGCGCTGGCCTCCGACATCCGCATCGCGACGAAATCGGCGCGGATGAACTGTGCCTTCATCAAGCTCGGCCTTGGCGGCTGCGACATCGGCACCAGCTATTTCCTGCCGCGCCTCGTCGGTGTCTCCGTCGCGTCCGAGCTGATCCTCACCGGCCGCTTCATCGGCGCCGAGCGCGCGCTCGCGGTCGGGCTCGTCTCTGAAGTCGTCGACGAGGACAGGCTCGATGCCGCCGCCGAACCCTATGTCGAGGCGATGATGGCGGCCTCGCCCGTCGGCCTGCGCCTGTCCAAGGAATGCCTCAACATGAGCGTCGATGCCGGATCGCTGGAAGCGGCGATCGCGATGGAGGATCGCAACCAGATCCTGTGCAGCCGCTCCGACGAATTTTCGGAAGGCATCAGGGCCTTCCTCGAGAAGCGAAAGCCTGTCTATATCAAGCGCTGAAACGACATGATCCGCAAAGGGCATTTAATTCCGGGAGACGCAAAATGAGTGGGAATGCGGCGGCGGTGATGACGAAGCCCGCCTTTCGCAAGGTCGAGTGGCTCGCGCGCGACATCGACGTCGAGCGTCGCGCCGACGGCACGATGGTGCTGAAGTCGCGCATTCCCCTGCAGGCTTATGAGGAGCATCTTCCGGCCTCGCTCGCGAAATGGGCGAAGGAAGCGCCCGAGCGCGTCTGGCTCGCCCAGCGCGGCGGTCCCGATCGCGAATGGCGAAAAGTGACTTACGGCGAGGCCAAGCGCACCGTGGATGCGCTGACGCAGGCGCTGCTCGATCTCGGTATCGACGGCCGGCCCGTCACCATCCTGTCCGGCAATTCGATCGAGCATGCCTTGATGACCCAGGCCGCGATGCAGGCGCGTTCGCCGGCTGCGCCGGTGTCCCCGGCCTACTCCCTGATGAGCCATGACCACGTCAAGCTGAAATACCTGTTCGACCTGATCAAGCCGGCCGTGGTGATGGTGCAGGACGGTCCGACCTTCGAGAAGGCGCTGAAGGCGCTCGATCTCACCGGCGTCACCGTCGTTCACGTCGCGCGGCCATGCGAGGGCATCGAGAGCGTCAGCTTTGCCGAACTCGCGCAGACAAAGGTCACGAAAGCCGTCGACGCGTCGATCGCAAAGATCACGCCCGACACGGTCGGCAAGCTGCTGTTCACCTCCGGCTCGACCGGCATGCCCAAGGCCGTCATCAACACCCAGAAGATGATGTGCGCGAATGCCGCGATGATGATGCAGGTGCGGCCGCGCGCGGGCGGCCCGCTGCCGGTCGTGCTCGACTGGATGCCCTGGAATCACACCATGGGCGGCAATGCCGCGTTCCACCCCGTTATGGTCGAGGGCGGCACGCTCTACATCGACGACGGCCGGCCGCTGCCGGGCCAGCTCGAGGAGACCATCAAAAATCTTCGCGAGATCTCGCCGACCTATTACGCCAACGTGCCGGCCGGCTACGCCGCGCTCGCGGCCGCGATGGAGAAGGACGACGCGCTGTGTCGCTCCTTCTTCAAAAATCTCTCGATCATGGCCTATGGCGGCGCGCGGCTGCCGGACGATCTCTATGACCGCATGCAGGCGCTTGCGGTGAAGACCACCGGCGAGCGCATCGTGTTCTACACCGGCTGGGGCTCGACCGAAACCGCGCCGACCTCGACCGGCACCTATTGGGACACCGAGCGCGTCGGCCTGATCGGCCTGCCGTTCCCCGGCGTCGAATTGAAGATGGTGCCGTCCGGCTCGAAATACGAGCTGCGCCTGCGCGGCGTCAATGTCACGCCCGGCTATTTCGCCCAGCCCGAGCTGACGAAGAAGATGTTCGACGAGGAAGGCTATTACTGCATCGGCGATGCCGGCATCTTCGTCGACGATGCTGACCCGGTGAAAGGCATCATCTTCGCCGGGCGTGTCGTCGAGGACTTCAAGCTCTTCACCGGCACCTTCGTGCATGTCGGCTCGCTCCGCACCGATGCGATCGCGGCCGCGACGCCCGTGGTGCACGACTCGCTGGTCGCAGGCCAGGATCGCGCCTTCATTGGCCTGCTCGCCTGGCCGAACCTGCATGCCTGCCGTCAGCTCACCGGCAATCCCGATCTGAGCTTCGAGGAGGCCGTGAAGCACCCCGCGGTGATCGCCTGCTTCAGGCGCGGGCTGGAGGCCCACAACAGGGAGTGCGACGGCGCCAGCAGCCGCGTCGTCGCCCGCGCCATGCTGATGGCCGAGCCGCCTTCGATCGACGGCAACGAGCTCACCGACAAGGGCTACATCAACCAGCGCGCTGGCCTCGAACGCCGCGCCGCGCTGGTGGAGCGGCTCTATGCCGACAAGCCTGACCAGGACGTCATCATTCTCAAGTAACAGACATCATCAACACGGACACGCGCCATGAACTTCGATTTCTCCGACGACCAGAAGCAACTGCGCGACCAGGCGCGCAAATTCCTCAGCGAGAAGTGCTCGCCCAAGGCGGTGCGTGTCGTGCTCGACGGCAAGGCGCCCTACGACAAGGAGCTCTGGAAGGGCCTTGCCGAGATGGGCTTCCTCGGCGTCGCGATCCCCGAGGAATTCGGCGGCGCCGGCGCCGGCCATCTCGAGCTCTGCGTGATCGCGGAGGAGATGGGCCGTGCGAACGCGCCGGTGCCTTTCTCCTCGACCGTCTATCTCGCGGCGGAAGCGCTGCTGATCGCGGGCAGCGACGCGCAGAAGAAGAAATGGCTGCCGGCAATCGCTGCCGGCGAGGCGATCGGCACGCTGGCGCTGTTCGAGGGCAAGGGCAATCCGTCGCCGAAGAACGTCAAGCTGGCGGCTTCGAACGGCGTGCTCAACGGCGTCAAGAAGCCCGTCGCCGACGGCGCGATCGCCGATTTCGCGGTGGTGGCCGCGCGCACGGGATCGAGCGGGCGCGACAGCGATATTTCCCTGTTCATTGTCGACCTCAAGGCCGGCGGCGTCGAGGTGAAGAACCTCACTAATCTCGATCCGACCCGCGGCCAGGCGGAGATCACCTTCAAGGATTGCAAGGCCGAGCCACTGGGTGCGGCCGGTGAAGGCTGGGGCATCCTCACAGAGGTGCTCGACCGTGCCGCGGTGCTGTGCGCCTTCGAGCAGGTCGGCGGCTCCGACCGCGCGCTGGAGATGGGCCGCGACTACGCACTCGACCGCATCGCCTTCGGCCGCCAGATCGGCTCGTTCCAGGCGGTCAAGCACATGCTCGCGGACATGTACGTCTCGGCGACGCTGGCGCGCTCCAACAGCTATTACGGCGCCTGGGCGCTCTCGACCAACGCCGCCGAACTGCCGGAAGCGGCAGCCGCCGCGCGCATCAGCGCGACGCAGGCGTTCCAGCACTGCGCCAAGAACAACATCCAGGTTCACGGCGGCATGGGTTTTACCTGGGAGTTCGACTGCCACATGTACTACCGCCGCGCCAACGCCATGGCGCTTGGGCTCGGCAGCCTGTCCTATTGGGAAGACCAGCTGATCGACCGCATGCGCAAGAAGAACGCGGCGTAAGCCCGCCGCACGTGTCCCGGACGCGATGCGGCACGACAGTGCCGCTTCGCAGAGCCGGGACCCAGGGGCCGCAATGGACCCCGGATCTGCAGCGCATCACTTCGTGCTGCGCAGCGTCCGGGGAACGAACCGAGAGATGACACCATGAACTTCGACGACACCCCGCAGGAAGCCGAATTCCGCAGGACCGCCCGCGCCTGGATCGCCGCCAACGCGCCCAGGCAATACGAGGAGGAGCTGCGCAGATCCTCGCTCGGCCGCACGCAATTGAAGAACGCCAACATTCTCGAAGTGGCGAAGGAATGGCAGAAGAAGAAGGCCGATGCCGGCTGGGCCTGCCTGCACTGGCCCAAGGAATATGGCGGCCGCGGCTCGTCGCCGATCGAGCGCGTGATCTGGCAGCAGGAGGAGGGCCCGTTCGGAAAGCTCTCCGGCATGTTCATCATCGGCCACGGCATGTGCGGGCCGACCATGATGGCGTTCGCGCGCGAGGAGCATAAGCGCACCTATCTGCCGCCGCTCGCCTCCGGCGAGAAGGTCTGGTGCCAGCTGTTCTCCGAGCCCGCCGGCGGCTCGGACGTCGCAGGCTTGCGCACCCGCGCCGAGAAGGACGGCGACGACTGGGTCATCAACGGTCAGAAGATCTGGACCTCGGGCGCGCACTATTCCGACTACGGCATCCTGCTGACCCGCACTGACCCCACCGTGCCCAAGCACAAGGGCCTCACCATGTTCTTCCTGGACATGAAGAGCCCGGGCGTCGAGGTGCGGCCGATCAAGCAGGCGAGCGGCGCCTCCGACTTCAACGAGGTCTATTTCACCAATGTCCGCATTCCCGATCACCAGCGTCTCGGCGAGGTCAATGACGGCTGGAACGTCTCGCTGACCACGCTGATGAACGAGCGCAGCGCGATCGGCGCGGGCGTCTCGACCGGCTTTCCGGAGCTGTTCGACTATTGCTCCAGCCTGATGCTCGACGACGGTCCTGCGATCGAGGATCGCGCGGTGCGCTCGAAGCTTGCGAGCTGGGCGGCGAAGGCGAGCGGCCTGCGCTACACCAGCATGCGCGCGATCTCGGCGCTGTCGAAGGGCGAGCGGCCCGGTCCCGAAAACTCGATCGGCAAGCTGGTGGCGGGCTCGATGATCCAGGACGTCGCGACCTACGCGCTCGACCTGCAGGGCGCGGCTGGCGTCGTCAGCGGCCCCGAGGATGCCGAGCTCGCCGGCCGCTTCCAGGCCATGCTGCTGCGCGCACCGGGCACCCGCGTCGAAGGCGGCACCGACGAGATCATGCGCAACATCATCGCCGAGCGGGTGCTGGGCCTGCCCGGCGACATCCGTGTCGACAAGGACGTGCCGTTCAACAAGATCCCGACGAAGGGACGATGAGTTCGTGTCCCGGACGCGCGCAGCGCGAGCCGGGACCCAGAAGCCACAATGGGCCCCGGCTCTGCAGCGCACCGTTTCACGCTGCGCCGCGTCCGGGGCACGAGAGAGGAGAGTGCGAAGATGAATTTCGACGACACGCCGCAGGAAGCCGCGTTCCGCGAGACCGCGCGCAAATGGATCGATGCCAACGCGCCGAAGGAGCTCGAGGCCGAACTGTCGACATCCTCGCTCGGCCGCATCCGCCTCGCCAGGCACGACATGGTCGAGGTCGGCAAGGCCTGGCAGAAGAAGAAGGCGGACGGCGGCTGGGCCTGCCTGAACTGGCCGAAGGAATATGGCGGACGCGGCTCGACCCCGATCGAGAAGGTGATCTGGCAGCAGGAGGAGGGCGTCTACGGCAAACTGACCCAGCCGTTCCAGATCGGCGAGGGCATGTGCGGCCCGACCGTGATGGCCTGGGGCAGCGAAGAGCACAAGCGCCGCTATCTGCCGAAGCTCGCCTCCGGTGAGGAGATCTGGTGCCAGCTGTTCTCCGAGCCCGCCGGCGGCTCCGACGTTGCCGGCCTTCGCACCCGCGCGGAAAAACAGGGCGACAACTGGATCATCAACGGCCAGAAGATCTGGACCTCCGGCGCGCATTACTCCGACTACGGCCTCTTGATCACCCGCACCGACCCGAACGTGCCCAAGCACAAGGGCCTCACCATGTTCTTCCTGGACATGAAGAGCCCGGGCGTCGAAGTGCGGCCGATCAGGCAGGCCAACGGCATGCAGGAGTTCAACGAGGTCTATTTCACCGACGTGGTGATCCCGGACAGCCAGCGTCTCGGCGCGGTCGGCGAGGGCTGGAGCGTGTCGCTGACCACGCTGATGAACGAGCGCATGTCGATCGGCGCGCGGCTTGCGACCGGCGTGCCCGAGATGTTCGACTATTGCTCGAACCTGATGCTGGAGGACGGGCTCGCCATCGACGATCCCGCCGTGCGCTCCAGGCTCGCGAGCTGGGCGGTGAAGTCGAGCGGATTGAAATACACCAGCTACCGCGCGATCTCGGCGCTGTCCAAGGGCGAGCGGCCGGGCCCGGAAAATTCGATCGGCAAGCTCGTCTCGGGAACGATGCTGCAGGACATCGCTGCCTACGCCATGGATCTGCAAGGCGCTGCCGGCGTGCTCACCGCCGATGCCGAGGAAACCACGCACGGCCAGTTCCAGCAGATGCTGCTGTCCTCGCCGGGGATGCGCATTGCCGGCGGCACCGACGAGATTTTGCGCAATATCATCGCCGAGCGCGTGCTGGGCCTGCCCGGCGACATTCGCGTCGACAAGGACGTGCCGTACAACAAGATCCCGACCAAGGGACGGTGATCCCTATCGTCCCGGACGCGCGAAGCGCGAGCCGGGACCCAGGAGCCACAATGGGCCCCGGCTCTGCGCCGCATCGCCATAGCGCGCTGCGTCGCGCCCCGGGGCACGAAAGCGAGTCAAGCCATGGATGCCAAAGTGCCCAACGCCCGTCATTCCAACGAAGACCGCATCTCCGTGCTCGAAGAGCTCCTCAACGAGCGCTACTCGGTCCGCGCCTTCCTGCCCAGGGAAGTCGATCGCGCCACCATCGAGCATGTTCTGAAGACCGCGCAGCGCACGGCGTCATGGTGCAACAGCCAGCCCTGGCAGGTGCTGATCGCGAGCGGCGAAGCCAGGGAGCGCTTCCGCAAGGCGATCTATGCGGAAGCCGCAAGCGGCGCCGGGGACGATCACGATTTTACGCCGCCGCGCGAATATGTCGGGGTCTATCTCGAACGCCGCCGCGAGAGCGGCTTTCAGCTCTACAACACGCTCGGCATCGCCCGCGGGGACAAAATGGCCTACGCGAAACAGGCGCTGGAGAACTACAATTTCTTCGGCGCGCCGCATGTGGCCGTGATCCACACCAACGAGCCACTCGGCATCTACGGTGCAATCGATTGCGGCGCCTATGTCTCCAATTTCATGCTGGCCGCGCAGGCGCTCGGGCTCGGCACGATTCCCCAAGCCGCGCTGGCACGCCATTCCGGCCTGATCCGCCGCCACTTCAATTTGCCCGACGACCGCCGCGTCGTCTGCGGCATCTCGTTCGGCTATGCCGACAACGACCATAAGGTCAACAGCTACCGCACCTCGCGCGCGAGCGTTGCCGACACGGTGACGTTCGTCGAGGAGTGATCCGGACACGCGTCGAGACGGCCGCGCCAGCGGCCGCCTCGATGGTGGTCCGTTTTGGCTTGACGCCAGCCGCTATCCGCCGCTGCCGCCGATCACGGCGCGCACGGTCTCGTCGGGCCCGAAATCCTCGGCGCCATCCACATAAAGCAGCGCCGCGAGCTTCGAGCGCGCGCGGTTGACGCGGCTCTTGATCGTGCCGACTGCGCAGCCGCAGATCGAGGCCGCGTCCTCGTAGGAGAAGCCGGAGGCGCCGACCAGGATCAAGGCTTCGCGCTGGTCCTGCGGAAGCTTGTCGAGCGCGGTGCGGAACTCCTCGAATTCCAGATGCGCGTTCTGCGAGGGCTGCGTCTTCAGCGTCTTGGCGTAGTTGCCCTCGGCGTCCTCCACCTCCCGCCGCCGCTTGCGATAGTCGGAGCGGAACAGGTTGCGCAGGATCGTGAACAGCCAGGCCGGCAGGTTGGAGCCGGGCTGGAACGAGTCGATGTTCGCGAGCGCCCGCAGCAGCGTCTCCTGCACCAGATCGTCGGCGCGGTCGGCGTTGCCGCTGAGAGAGATGGCGAACGCGCGCAGGCTCGGCACGGCCGCCAGGATGTCGTTACGCAGGGAGTCCGTGAGAGGCATTAATCCCTCCCATTGTTGTCGTTGGAGCCCCCATTGGCACTATCTTGGGGAGTGCCTCCCTGTGCATCAAGCTTCTTGATCAGTTCCGCGAAACGGTCGGGAACCCCCTGCCGCACGACGTCGTCGTACATGGCGCGCAACTGGTGTCCGATCCGTGACTGGATCTCTGGCGTGAGGCCTCCCTTTCCGGGGGTCGTGCTTTTGCTGGCTTGAGACTTGAGATCTTTCATGACCTGTTCCACGTTTCCCCGAGTTAAGTGACTGCAAAATAGAGAAGTTTTCTCAACCGGGAGCCGTTCCCTGGTAGGGTGTAATGCGAGGTGGCAGATAAAGTTCCGCACGCTGCGGAACTTTTCTTGATCTGAGGCGTAATCAGCCCCAGCGGGGGAACCCGGGCCTCCCTCGATGCCTGTAAGCTTGGCCCGAAGATGATGAATGGAGTGGGGATGTCCCGTTCGCAGCTTGTTGCTGAGCACTTGCCGTTGTTGCGCCGGTATGCACGTGCCCTTACGGGCAGCCAGGCCTCCGGTGACGCCTATGTCGCAGCCATGTTGGAAGCCATGCTGGGGGATCCGTCGGTGCTCGACGAGAGCCACGGGCCGCGCGCCGGCCTGTTCCGGCTGTTCACCCAGATCTGGAATTCGGTCTCGGTCAATGACGATTCCGAGGTGACAACCCTGCCGATGCCGCCCGAGCGGCGGCTGTCGAACATCACGCCGCTGCCGCGGCAGGCATTCTTGCTGCTGTCGCTCGAGGGATTTTCGGAAGAGGAAGTCGCCTACGTGCTCGGCACCGACGTCGCCGAGACAAGGCGGCTGGCCGACGCCGCCGGCCGCGAGATGGCGGCCGAGATCGCCACCGACGTGCTGATCATCGAGGACGAGACCTTCATCGCCATGGACCTCGAGAGCCTGGTGAAGAACCTCGGCCACAATGTCGTCGGCGTCGCCCGCACCCATGCCGATGCGGTGGCGCTCGCCAAGAACAAGCGGCCGGGCCTGATCCTCGCCGACATCCAGCTCGCCGACGGCTCGTCGGGCCTGGACGCCGTCAACGAGCTGCTGCGCACCTTCGAGGTTCCGGTCGTGTTCATCACCGCCTATCCGGAGCGCTTCCTCACCGGCGAGCGTCCCGAGCCGGCGTTCCTGATCTCAAAGCCGTTCCAGCCGGCGATGGTGTCGGCGGTGGCGAGCCAGGCGCTGTTCTTCCAGCGCAACTCGCGCAACCGCGCGCCAAAAGCGCCCGCGGCGTAACAAGGCGCCCGAGGCCTGTTATCTGGCGAAACGATCTGATCCGGCGTGCCGCAGGGCGCGCCGGATTTTTCGTGCCGCTTGACGGGCATCGCGTTCGCCGCCCATACGTCCTGCATCCCCCAATCGGAGATGTGCCCATGGACCAGCCGCTGCTCGACCGTCTCGCCATTCGCGACCTCGTTGAGAACTGGGCGGTGTGGCGCGATGCCGGCGACTGGGAGCGCTTTGCCACCGTCTGGCACGAGGAGGGCTGGATGTCCGCCACCTGGTTTCAGGGGCCCGCGCGGGATTTCATGCGGGTCAGCCAGGAGGGCTTTGCGAAGGGTGTGCGCATCCTGCATTTCCTCGGCGGCACCAGCATCGACCTCGCAGGCGAGCGGGCCATTGCGCAAACCAAGATGACGATCTCGCAGCGGGCTCTGGTGCACGACGTGCTCTGCGACGTCGTCTGCACCGGCCGCTTCTACGACTTCCTGGAGAAGCGGCAGGGAAAATGGGGCATCGTCCGCCGCCAGCCGATCTACGAGAAGGACCGCATCGACCCGGTCGACCCTGCAGCAACCCTCCGCCTCGACCAGACCGCGCTGGCTGGCCTGCCCGAAGGCTATCGCCACCTCGCCTACATGCAGGAGCTGATCGGGTACAAGGTCAAGCGCGACATGCCGGGCCTGATCGGACCTGAAGTCGAGAAGCTCTACGGCGAGGGCCGGGACTGGCTGGCTGGGAAGGGGAAGTGAGGCACGCGGCCGAGGCCATTGTCAGCGGAGATTTGTAAGGAAGACGGAGAGGCGCGCATTGAGCCATCAGAGGTAGAAGCTTATTGACACACAATCTAAATTGCGATGCTATCGATCAATAGGATTTCAAAACGAACGAATTTCACGACGGCGTCTCTCGAAAGCTTCGATGCAGAGGAGCCGAATCTGCAGCTATCCACGATTTGCCGAGGCGCTCACCAATTTCCTCTTTGGGAATGATTTCGAGATTCTCGACCCGAAGCGAGTGTCGTGATCGGCGCGGCGGCCGGTGCAGTCGGGCCTACCAGATCGAGTTCTTCATTTCGCGCATTCCGAGGAGATAATTCATGACCGGCCCCGCAGCAGCAGACCAGATCGTGCGTGCCGTCATCTATCCTGCGATCGGCATCGCCCGCGTCGGAAACAGCGAGTCCGACTATGTCGTCGGTCCCGAGGTGCCGGATCCTCCGCGGCTTGCAGCCGGCTGCTATCGCGACAAGACCGGTGCGCTGAAGCGCCAGGCCGCGCGCTTTCGAATTTACGGCGTCAACGCTGCGGGCGAGATCGTTCGTGAGTTGAGCGGCGAGGGCACCGGCGCAAAGATCACCTGGCATGTCGAACTCGCAAATTTGAAGGCGGCCTGGTACACCTTCCAGCTGGCGCTCGACATTCCGGAAGCGGCATCCGCGCCGCCGACCGTGCTGCGCAATTCCACGATCGCCGATCGCAGCAAGCTTGCGATTCGGCCCGGGCCGAGATCGGTGACCGGTGCGAACGCCAAGCCGGCATTGTTCGACAGCGGCGCGTTCATGGACAGGACGGTCTATCTCGGCGAGATATTCACCGACGCCGCCGCCCGCCTGCTGGTGCTCGGCGGGCGCGGCGTATCGGCCTCGCATGATGGCAGCGCGGCAAAGGACTTCGCCAACAATGACGGCTGGTTCGACGACACCTCGGACGGGCCTGTCACCGCCGATGTCAGCCTGGACGGCAAGCTGCTCGAGGTCACGCCGGCATGGGTCGTGGTGACGCCGCCCAATTACGGCCCGCGGCGGAAATCGGTGCGCACGATGTGGGATCTGATGCGCGACGTCGCGGTCAAGTCCAACAGCCTGAAGCTGCCCGAACGCCCCTCGTTCATGCAGGACATCCTCCCGGTCTTTCAGCGTATGGCGGGCCTGCAATGGGTCAATGCCGGCTTTGCCGCCGGCTTCGGCTGGCAGGGCGTGTTCGATCTGACCTCGCCCGAAGCGCTCTCGCGCCTTTCCAGCGCGGCAGCGGAACATGCGCAGGAGCGGCAGACGATCTCCAATTCGTTCCGGCGCTTCGAGGTCGATTCCTGGTCGCCGAAGCCGTGGCCCTGGATGTACGGCGATGCCATGAACATTCCGGCGGCGCAGACGCCCCGACAGAATGCTTCGCTGACCGATCTGCAGCTGTTCATGCTGGCGCAATGGGCGAAGGGAATTTTCGAGGCCGACTACGATCCGAACCATCGGCCGCCAGCTTCCATCGAGGACGTCCCGGTGAAGCAGCAGGGCGACGTTCTGACCCGCGCGGCGCTCGAATTCTGCCTCGCCGACGCGTTTCATCCCGGCTGCGAGATGACATGGCCGATGCGGACCGCGTCCATGTATATGGCGCCGTTCCGCATTCTGCATGCGCCGGAGGGATGGACGCCGCCGAAACCCCGCAGGACGCTGACGAGCGACAGTGTCAAGACGCCCAACGGTCCGCTCTGGCAACAGCAGGCGGGCGGCATCACCCGCTGGATGGCGGTGCCGTGGCAGACCGATACGGCGAGTTGCCTCGGGGGATACGACAAATCCTATGATCCCTATGCCCCGACGTTCTGGCCTGCCCGGGTCCCGAACGAAGTCCTGAGCCAGGCAGACTACCAGATCGTCGTGAACCCCAAGGAAAGCCTCGACGCCCGCAAGGCGGCCTTCGCCAGGCGCGCGAGCTGGATCGAACCGATCCAGAATCCGGACTACGTCGTCCAGATCAACACCATGGTCGGCGAATTCGGCAAGCTCGGTGTTGTCGAGGAGCTCGACGGACCGACCGACACCGATGCGTTTCCACGCGTGATCGAAGTGGAAGACCAGCACATCATGCCTGCAACCGTGAAGGCAGCGGCGGGCGCCCCCCACGTGACCGCTGCCGCAACGCGAACGGCCGATATCGTGAAGCTGAACCGCTTCCCGCACGGACTGCCGGTACAAATCCGATAAGTCTTCAGGTCAGGTAAGTCTTGCAGTTCGATGCCATCATCGTCGGCGCTGGAACGGCCGGGTCGGTTGCGGCCCTCAATTTGGCGCCGTTCCGCCGCGTGCTTTTGCTCGAAGCCAATGCGGCGCCGTCCTGGCGCATCGGCGAGTCGCTGCCGGGCGCCGCCCGGCACCTGCTCTCCGACATGGGCCTGCTCGACGCCTTCGTGAGGAGCGGACATCTTCCCAGGCATGCGCTGCGCAGCGCGTGGGGAGGGCCGGAGCCCGAGATCCGCGACGCGCTGGCGAGTCCCGACGGCCACGGTTGGCAGATCGATCGTGTCGTATTCGAGCGGCAAATGCGCGATGAGGCCTCGCGGCGCGGTGCCGGCCTGTTGTCACCGGCGAAGGTGGTGCGCGTCGAGCGCGCCGGGCAAGGCTGGCGGGTCAGGTTCGAGCGACAGGGCAGGACATACCGTGCCGAGAGTCGTCTCCTGATCGATGCGGCCGGCCGCGGGTCGCGTCAGCTCACTTCAGTCGCCGGTCCTCGCCATGTCCACGACAAGCTTGCCTGTGCGTGGATCAGAGCGCGAAATGTCGCGCTGCCCGCCGGCTGTGTTCAGGTCGAAGCCGAAGCCGACGGATGGTGGTATGCCGCGCCGCTGCCGGAGCAGGCGGGCATCCTGGCGTTCCACACCGACGCCGATTTACCTGCCGCCCGTGACGGCCGAACGCTCCCGCTGCTGCTTGCGCGAGCGCGGCGATTGCCGATGCTCGGAGGTCTGTTGCTCGATTCCGGCTGGGATCATGGCGAACGCGGCTACTGCGCGGCGCAGGGGGCCTGGCTCGAAACGGCCGCCGGCGAGAACTGGCTGGCGGCCGGCGACGCCGCACTCGCATTCGATCCGATCGCAGCGCAAGGCCTGTTCAATGCGCTGTATCTCGGCCTGTCCGCTGCCGAGGCGGCGCAACGCTGGTTCGAGGGAGATGGTGGCGCGCTCTCGGGATACGCCGCTGAGGTCGCCCGCATTCGAGACGCCTATGTCAATCATCGCGCGGCGTTCTATCGACAGGAAGTCCGTTGGGCCGATCGTCGCTTCTGGGCGACCCGCCATTAGCAAACCGACTTCGGAATGTGCCTGGCGGCGTGCTCATCGGCGAGGCGGACCGGCTGTCCAGCTCCTGGCGATGGCGGTAGCGAAAAGAACTTCCGCCAAAAGAAAAGAACTTCCGCCAAAAAAAGTAAGGCGCGACTGGCATCACCACAGTCGCGCCCTACGTCGCCGGCTTATGGGGCAGGGGGGAATAGCCGGCTGTTGAGACGACTCGCAGCTGCGGAAGTCGTTCCAGGCGGGCTGCGATTTTTTTTGCCGCATCCTGTGTCATTTTCGTACACGGTTATGTGATCGAAGCTGCCCAGAACCGCCGATCCGTTTGCCGCGTTGTTCCCGCGATCGCCATGGGGCGAGGGACCAACCGTCATGTCACAGATTCAAAAGGTATTTCTGGGTGCAGTCGCGCTTGCCGCGACGCTGGGCGCCGTGCAGCTGGCCTCCGGCCATGACCTTTCCGACCGCTGGCAGGCCGTTTCCAGCAAGTCGGTCGCCGCTGATGTCGTCAATCGCGCCAGCAAGGCGGACCGCATTACCCCCCTTCGGCCGGCAGCGGTTCCCACTCGCACAGTGACGATGCGGCTGAACGATCTCGCCGATACGTCCGTGCTGCTGCGGGTGCCGGCCGTGATCGAAAGCGGCAACGCCAAGCCCGCTCCCCTGCTGCAGAAGCAGGGTCGCAACAGGCCGATCGCTTGCGAGCCGATGGTCAGCTCCTTGACCGAAGTCGCCAAGCTGCTCCAGCCCGGTCGCTGCGTAACCTGATTGTGCGTCGCGGCCGCGGGGCTGATCGCCTCTTGCGCCTTGCACGAGAAGGGTACCGTCCACACTCCACTTGATCCCTTATCCCGTCGCGTTATATCCCGGGTTCCTCCCCTTTCTTTTGACCGGGTAAACGCATGACGACGTCCGATACGGCTACGCATACGCAGCCTTTCCAGGCCGAGGTTTCCGAGCTTCTGCACCTCATGGTGCACTCGGTCTATTCGGAGACCGACATCTTTCTGCGCGAGCTCATTTCCAACGCCTCCGACGCCTGCGACAAGCTGCGCTACGAGGCGATCGCCAATCCGGCGCTGCTCGGCGAGGGCGACGCGCTCAAGATCCGGATCATCCCGAACAAGACCGCCGGCACGCTCACCATCGCCGACAACGGCATCGGCATGGAGCGGCAGGAGCTGATCGACCATCTCGGCACCATCGCCCGCTCCGGCACCAAGGCCTTCGTGTCGAAGCTGAAGGAAGCCAAGGACGGTCTCGGCCTGATCGGCCAGTTCGGCGTCGGGTTCTATTCCGCCTTCATGGTCGCCGACAGGATCGTCGTCATCAGCCGCCGCGCCGGCGAGAGCGACGTCTGGACCTGGACGTCCTCCGGCGGTTCCGGCTTCGAGATCGCCCGTGCCGGCGAAGAGGATGCGGCGCGCGTCACCCGCGGCACCGAGATCGTGTTGCACCTGAAGGACGACGCGAAGAAGTATCTCGAGACCTACCAGATCGAGCGCGTCGTCGGCGCCTATTCCGACAACATTCTCTTTCCCATCGAGCTCGTGCCGGAAGAAGGCGAGCCGCGCCAGATCAATTCGGCGAGCGCGCTGTGGCAGCGTTCGAAATCGGAGCTGACGGCGGAGGATTACAAGAAGGCCTACCAGCAGATCGCCTCCGCCTTCGACGATCCCGCGATGACGCTGCATTATCGCGCCGAGGGCCGCTATTCCTACGCCGTGCTGCTGTTCGCGCCGTCGCAGAAGCCGTTCGACCTGTTCGAGCCTTCGCGCAAGGGCCGCGTCAAGCTCTACGTCCGCCGCGTCTTCATCACCGACGACGCCGATCTGTTGCCGGGCTATCTGCGCTTCATCCGCGGCGTGGTCGACAGCGAGGATCTTCCGCTCAACATCTCGCGCGAGATGCTGCAGAACAATCCGCAGCTCGCCCAGATCCGCAAGGCGGTAGCGACGCGCGTCGTCAACGAGCTGGAAAGCCTCGCCGAGAAGGACGCCGAGAATTTTGCAAAGATCTGGGACGCCTTCGGCGCGCTGCTGAAGGAAGGCATTTACGAGGATTTCGAGCGCCGCGAGAAGCTGCTCGCACTGTCGCGCTTCACCACCACCAGCGGCGAGAAGCGCTCGCTGAAGCAGGTCATCGCCGATTTCAAGCCGAACCAGACCGAGATCTATTTCCTCGTCGGCGACAGCATCGAGCGGCTGAAATCCAATCCGCGGCTCGAGGCGGCAACGGCGCGCGGCATCGAGGTGCTGCTGCTCACCGATCCCGTCGACGCCTTCTGGACCTCGATGCCGATGGAGTTCGAGGGCAAGCCGCTGAAGTCGCTGGGCCAGGGCGATCTCAATCTCGACCTGATCCCGCGCCTCGACGACAAGGACGAGGCGAACAAGGACGAGCCGGCGGCGGACGAGGCCGCCACCATCGCCCTGATCAAGGCCGCGCTCGGCGAGCGCGTCAGCGACGTCAAGGCATCGTCGCGCCTCACCAGCTCCGCCTCCTGCCTCGTCGCCGACAGCCAGGGCCCGAGCCGCGAGCTCGAGCGCCTGCTGGCGCAGCAGAACCGCGGCACGCGCACCAGGCCGGTGCTCGAGATCAATCTGCGCCATCCGATGGTGGTCGCGATCGCCAGGGCCCAGGCCGGCTCCAGGGACGTCGACGATCTCAGCCTGCTCCTGCTCGAACAGGCGCAGATTTTGGACGGCGAGCTGCCCGAGGACCCGGCCGCGTTTGCGGCGCGGCTGAACCGGCTGGTGCTGCAGGGGCTGGGCGGGTAGGCGAACGTACGCCACCCTCCGCTCGTCATGCCCGGGCTTGTCCCGGGCATCCACGTCTTTGGTCACATGCGGCTCCGCGTGGATGGCCGGGACAAGCCCGGCCATGACGATCGCGAATGCTGCGTCGTCCCGGCTACTCCGCCGCGTCCTTCCGCTCCTCGTGCACCTCCTCGACCTGCGGCTTCCTCGCCATCCAGCGCGACAGCAGGTTGGAGAAGCGGTCGAGATAGAGATAGACGACGGGGGTCGTGAACAGGGTCAGCGCCTGGCTCACGATCAGGCCGCCGACCATGGCATAGCCGAGCGGCTGGCGGATTTCGGCGCCGGTGCCGGTGCCGAGCATCAGGGGAACGCCGCCGAGAAGTGCGGCCATCGTCGTCATCATGATCGGCCGGAAGCGCAAGAGCGCGGCCTGGCGGATCGACTGCTCGGGCGTCAGATGCTGCTCGCGCTCGGCCGCGATGGCGAAATCCACCATCATGATGCCGTTCTTCTTGACGATGCCGATCAGCAGGATGACGCCGATCAGCGCGATCAGGCTGAAGTCGAAGCCGAAGATCATCAGGATCGCGATCGCGCCGACGCCGGCCGACGGCAGCGTGGACAGGATGGTCAGCGGGTGGATGTAGCTCTCGTAGAGCACCCCCAGCACCAGATAGACCACGACGAGAGCGGCGAGGATCAGCATCGGCACGGTGCCAAGCGATTGCTGGAACGCCTGCGCGGTGCCCTGGAAGCTCGTCGACAGCGTCGGCGGCGCGCCCATCTCGCCGACCGCGCGCAGCACCGCGCCGGTCGCCTGTCCGAGCGCGACATTCTCGGCGAGATTGAAGCTGATCGTCACCGCCGGAAACTGGCCCTGGTGCGCGATCGCGAGCGGCCGCACCGGCTCGTCGGTCCAGTTGCAGATTACCGAAAGCGGGACCTGGTCGCCGGTCAGCGGCGACTTGATGTAGAGCTTGTCGAGCGTATCGAGCTTGCCCTGCAGCGCCGGCGTGATCTCGAGCACCACGTGATAGCTGTTGGTCTGGGTGAAATATTGCGCCACCTGGCGCTGGCCGAAGGCGTCGTAGAGCGTGTCGTCGATCAGTTGCGGCTGGATGCCGTAGCGCGCGGCGGCGTCGCGATTGATCGCGAGCTGCAGGGTCGTGCCCTCGGTCTGCTGGTCGGTGGCGACGTCGCGGAGTTCCGGCAGGTCCTTCATGCCGGCCAGGATCTTCGGCGCCCATTCGTTCAGCTCGGCGAGATTGGCGTCCTGGAGCGTGAACTCGAACTGGGTGCGGGTGGCGCGGCCCCCTAGGCGCACGTCCTGCGAGGCCTGCATGTAGAGGCGGGCGCCCTCGACCTCGGCGAGCTTCGGCCGCAGCCTTGCGATGATCTGCTGTGCATTGGCCCCACGCTCCGCGATCGGCTTGAGCGTGATGTACATGCGCCCCGAATTCAGCGCCGTGCCGCCGCCGCCGATGAACATGGCGATGGAGTCGACGGCGGGGTCGGCCTGCACGATGGCGTTGAGCTCTTCCTGCCGGCGCTTCATCTCGGTGAAGGAGATGTCCTGGGGCATCTCCGACACCGCGGTGAGGAAGCCGTTGTCCTGCTGCGGGAAGAACCCCTTGGGGATCAGGATGAACAGCCATGCCGACAGCGCCACCGTGCCGAAGAAGATGAGAAGCGTGACGAAGCTGTGCCGCAGCGCGAGGTCCAGCCCGCGCTCATAGGCGCCGAGCAGGCGCTCGAACATCCGCTCGCTCCGTTGGTAGAAGCGGCCGTGCCGCGCCTCGTGGTCATCGCGCAGGAAACGCGAGGCCATCATCGGCGTCAGGGTCAGCGACACAACGAGCGAGACGAGGATCGCCATCGACAGCGTCACGGCGAATTCGCGGAACAGCCGGCCGATGATGCCGCCCATCAGGAGCAGCGGGATCAGCACCGCGATCAGCGAGATGCTGATGGAGACGATGGTGAAGCCGATCTCGGCCGCGCCCTTGTAGGAGGCGGCGAGCGGGCTCTCGCCGCGTTCGACATAGCGCGTGATGTTCTCCAGCATCACGATGGCGTCGTCGACCACGAAGCCGACCGCGATGGTCAGGGCCATCAGCGACAGATTGTCCAGCGAGTAGCCGAACACCCACATCAGCGAGCAGGCCCCGAGCAGCGCCAGCGGCACGGTGATGCTCGGGATGATGGTGGCCCAGAAGCTGCGCAGGAAGATGAAGATCACCATCACCACCAGCACGATGGTGATCAGAAGCGTGATCTGCACGTCCTCCACCGCGGCGCGGATGGTGATGGTGCGGTCGCTGATGATCTTGATCTTGATCGCGGGCGGAATCGCCGCGATCAGCCGCGGCAGTTTCGCCTTGATGCGGTCGACCGTCTCGATGACGTTGGCGCCGGGCTGCTTGAAGATGACCAGGAATACGCCGCGCTTGCCGTCGGCCCAGGCCGCGGTCTTCATGTCCTCCGGGCCGGACACGGCCTCGCCGATGTCGCGAATCCGCAAGGGCGCGCCGTTGCGATAGGCGATGATGACGTCGTTCCAGTGCGCGGGCTCGAATAGCTGGTCGTTGGCGTAAATGGTGTAGGCGCGCCGCGCGCCGTCGATATTGCCCTTCGGGCTGTCGGCCGTCGCGATCGCGATCTGGCCGCGTACGTCCTCCAGCGAGAATCCCTTGGCGACGAGCTTGGCGGGATCGATCTGGACCCGCACCGAGGGCTTCTGCTGCCCGCCGACATAGACCTGGGCGACGCCGGGAAGCTGGCTGATCTGCTGCGCGAGCTGGGCGTCGGTGCGGTCGCTGACAGAGGTCAGCGGCAGCGTGTCTGATGTCGCCGACAGGATCATGATCGGGGAGTCCGCCGGATTGACCTTGCGGTAGGTCGGCGGCGAAGGCAGGTTCTTCGGCAACTGGCCGCTGGCCGCGTTGATGGCGGCCTGCACGTCGTTGGCGGCGGCATCGATCAGGCGGTTGAGGTCGAACTGGAGGGTGATCGAGGCCGAGCCGAGCGAGCTCGTCGAGGTCATCTGCGTGATGCCGGGGATCTGCGCGAGCTGGCGCTCGAGCGGCTGGGCCACGGACGACGCCATGGTTTCGGGGCTGCCGCCGGGAAGCGATGCGGAGACCTGGATGGTCGGAAAGTCGACCTGGGGCAGCGGCGCGACCGGCAGCAGGGGGTAGGCCACGAGGCCCACGAACAGGATGCCCGCCATCAGCAGGGAGGTGCCGATCGGATAGCGGATGAACGGAGACGAGAAGCTCTCTTGCATGCCCTGAGACCACCGGCCTGCCAGCGCATCTTCTCCGCGCGCAACACGCGGAGCCGCACGCGAGAACCCGCGTGCGAAAGTGCGTTTCCTTCAGCCCATATGCTTGTTGATCGCCCTGGAACGTCGTCGGTCCGGGGCCGGAATTGTCTGCGAAAGACTAGTCCGTTCGCTCCCGCCTGCGAACGGAATCCTGTCCCGCCAGCTTGCGACCTTTGTCCAAGAACGGTTGCTGCGAGATATGCGTTCCTTGCAGGCCGGAAATAGAGAGCCTTCCCGCTTTCCTGTTGCTGCGGCGCGATGTCCCTGTGTTTCACCGCGTGTCACAAGCGAGAGAGCCTTGATCCGGAACGATCGCTTCTTGCGCGTCATTGTGCCATATCGGCATCGCATAACGCCTGCCATTGTCATCGATTCGAGGATTTCCGATGCGCCCGCTTCTTCTGAGCCTCACTGCGATCGCCACGCTGTTCGTGGCGGCGGATGCCGGTGCCCAGACCTATGATCCGCGCTACCCCGTCTGCATGCATATCTACACAGGCGGCGGCCGGGGCGGCGGGGACTATTACGACTGTTCCTTCACGTCGCTGCCGCAGTGCCGCGCCACGGCGATGGGACGCTCGGCCAGCTGCGACCTCAATCCCTATTTTGCCTTCAACGAGCCGCCGCCGCGCCGGAAGCACAAGAAGGTGTACTGACCGCCCGCTGAGGCGGATCACTGCAGTTAATCTTCGCCCGGGCCCCTTTTACCTTGTCTCTTAACATCTGGGCAGGGCGTGGGGGCTAAGCTGCCGCCATTCATCAGGCACGGCCCGAGAGATTAACGGCATGACCACCGGCGTCATCGAGCAACCGAAGGCCGCGCGCGCGCCCTCGGCCTCAAAGATCTGGCTGAAGGCGATCGAGCTCACCGCACGGATCGAGAAGCTGCCAGGCCGGCTGTTTGCCGATGTCGTCGACGACTGGGCCCGGCGTCAGCCCGCGCGCGTCGCGCTCGTCATGGACGAGGCAACCCTCGACTATGACGGCCTGTCGCGACGCATCGCCCGCTATGCGCGCTGGGCGCGCTCGGTCGGACTGGCCAGGGGCGACACCGTCGCCCTGCTCATGCCGAACGGCATCGACTATGTCGCCGCCTGGCTCGGCATCAGCCGCGTCGGCGGCGTGGCCGCGCTGCTCAACACCAGGCTGGTCGGACAGTCGCTCGCGCATTGCATCGACGTAGCCAGGCCTGCCCACATCATCGTCGCGCATGAGTTGACCGAGACGCTGGAGAGGGCGGCGCCGCATCTCAAGACCGCAGCCAGCATCTGGACTCATGGCGATGCAAGCAGCGAGCGCGCCATCGACGTCGCGCTGGCCGCGCTCGACGACGGTCCGCTCTCGATGGACGAGCATGGCGACGTCAGCATCGACGACCGCGCGCTCCTGATCTACACCTCCGGCACCACGGGCCTGCCCAAGGCCGCCAGCATCAGCCACCGCCGCATCCTCAACTGGGGTTTCTGGTTCGCAGGCCTCACCGGCGCGAGCCCGCAGGACCGCCTCTATGACTGCCTGCCGCTGTTCCACTCGGTCGGCGGCATCGTCGCGCCGTGCAGCATGCTGGCGGCCGGCGGCTCGGTGGTGATCGCCGAAAAATTCTCCGCCTCGAATTTCTGGTCCGACATCGTGCGGCACGACTGCACGCTGTTCCAGTATATCGGCGAGCTCTGCCGCTATCTGCTCAAGGCGCCGCCCTCGGAATACGAGAGCTGCCATCGCCTGCGCATGGTCTGCGGCAACGGCCTGCGCGGCGACATCTGGGAGGATTTTCAGGGCCGCTTCGCCATTCCCCGCATCCTCGAATTCTATGCGGCGACCGAAGGCAATTTCTCGCTGTTCAACGTCGAGGGCCAGGTCGGCGCGATCGGCCGCATTCCGCCGCTGCTCGCGCATCGGTTTCCCGCAAGCCTCGTCAGGCTCGATCCCGACAGCGGCGCGCCGCTGCGCAATGACGAGGGGTTCTGCATCGCCTGCGCCCGCGGCGAGGCCGGCGAGGCCATCGGCCGCATCGGCAGGGCGGAGCAGGGCGGCGGCCGCTTCGAGGGCTATACCGATGCCGGCGAGACCGAAAAGAAGATCTTGCGCGACGTCTTCGCCAAGGGCGATGCCTGGTTCCGCACCGGCGATCTGATGCGGCTCGACGACAAGGGCTTCTTCCATTTCGTCGACCGCATCGGCGACACTTTCCGCTGGAAGGGCGAGAACGTCGCGACGTCGGAGGTCAACGATGCCGTACGCGACTTCACCGGCGTGATCGACGCCACCACCTATGGCGTCGCCATTCCCGGCGCCGACGGCCGCGCCGGCATGAGCGCCATCGTCGTCAACGAAGGTTTCGACATCGCCGCGCTGCCCGCCCATCTCGCGCAGCGCCTGCCGGTCTACGCGCGCCCGGTTTTCGTCCGCATCTCGCGCGAGCTCGATGCGACCGAGACCTTCAAGCAGAAGAAAGGCGAGCTCGCGCGCGAAGGGTTCGACCCGAACGCGATCTCTGATCCGCTGTTCATGCTCGAGCCGACATCCGGCGCCTATGTTGCGCTGGACCGGGACGCATACGCACGGATTGTTGATGGTGCGATCCGGCTGTAGCCGGACGAAATCGGGAGATGGGTCCAATTTTATCTGAATTGTCCAAGAGGCCATTTACTTCTGTCGGGTAAACAGACGGCGATGGGGAGGCGGTCATGAAGAGCCGCCATAACGCCAACATTTGATTAACCAAGAGGCAGCCATGTCGGTCAGGTCCAGGGTTATTGACGCGATCCAGCAGATCGCCAAAGAGCAGCACGTCACGCTTCCCGAGCTCACGGACGACCTGTCCCTGCACGAGACGGGTTTTGACTCGCTCGCTTTCGCGATCCTGGTCGCGCGCCTCGAGGACGAGACCGGCGTTGATCCCTTCACCATTGCCGAGGACGCCGCGTTCCCCGCCACCGTGGGCGATTTCGTGCGGGCCTACGAAAATGTCCCCGCGTGAGATATTTGCGCTCCGCGACCATCTCGGCGCGGAGCTGAAGGGACGCACGCTGTCGGACGCGCACGACGTCGTGTCGCTGACCGACGTCCTGTCGCAAACGGTTCTGGGCGGCCGCCTGCGCGAGCTGTCCGGCCGCGCGGTGTTGCTGAAATTGTCCGACCAGCTCCGATCGGGCCTTGCCATGATCGAGCTCGACGGCATCGCCCGCCGCATGCTGCTGTGTCCGCCCGATCTCAATCCGGCGCATCTCGATGCGTTGATGGCCGATGCCGGCATCGACGCCGTCGTCACTGACGAGCCCGATTCCTGGGACGGCGTGCCGCTGGTCGTCACCGCACGATTGCCGCTTGAAGCCGCCGCGCCGGCCTCAACCGAGCGCGCCACCGAATGGCTGATGCTGACCTCGGGCACCTCGGGCGTCCCGAAAATCGTCGGCCACAGCCTGGAAGCGCTGACCGGCGCCATCGTCGCCGAGGGTCCTGCGAAGGGACCGGCGCCGGTGTGGGCCACGTTCTACGACATCCGCCGCTATGGCGGCCTGCAGATCTTCCTCCGTGCCGTCCTGTCGGGCGGCTCGATGGTGCTGTCGGATCCGCACGAGGCGCTCGCCGATCATGTCGCGCGGCTGAATGCGCGCGGCGTCTCGCACATCTCGGGCACGCCCTCGCACTGGCGCAAGCTTTTGATGAGCGGCGCGGCCGCGCAGTTCGCCCCGCGCTATGTCCGCCTCTCCGGCGAGATCGCCGACCAGGCCGTGCTCGACGGCCTGAAGGCGGCATTCCCGGACGCTTCCATCGGCCATGCCTATGCCTCGACCGAGGCCGGCGTCGGCTTCGCCGTCAACGACGGGCTGGAAGGCTTTCCGCAAAACTATCTCGGCAACCGCAACGGCGTCGAGATGAAGGTCGTCGACGGCTCGCTGCGCATCCGCTCGACGCGCACCGCGCACGCCTATATCGGCCGTAATGCCGCAGCCCTCACCGATGCCGACGGCTTCGTCGACAGCGGCGACATCGTCGAGTTGCGCGGCGACCGCTATTATTTCGTCGGCCGCCGCGGCGGCATCATCAACATCGGCGGGCTGAAGGTCCATCCCGAGGAGATCGAGGCGGTCATCAACCGCCATGGCGACGTGCGGATGTCGCGGGCGAAATCGCGCAAGAGCCCGATCACCGGCGGCATCGTGGTGGCCGACGTGATCCTCGCCGACGGCACCGATCCGGCGCGGGCCAAGGAAATCCGCGACCAGATCCTGCAGCAGTGCCGCAGCCAGCTCGCCTCCCACAAGGTGCCGGCGGTGATCCGCTTCGTCGAGGCGCTCGACGTCACGCCGGCCGGCAAACTGGCGCGCACCGATGCATAACGTCCTCGTCACCGGCGGCAGTCGCGGTATCGGGCTTGCGATCGGCAGGCGTCTCGCCGCTTCCGGCTACAATGTGATCGCCGCCGCACGGCGCGAGAGCGACGAGCTCAAGGCGGCCATCGCCGCCGCCGAGGGACGGCTGCATTTCCGCGCCTGCGACCTCGCGGTCATCGATGCGATCCCGGCCTTCGCAAAGAGCGTGCGCGACGCGTTCGGCCCGATCTACGGCCTCGTCAACAATGCCGGCCTCGGCACCGAGGGCCTGCTCGCCACCATGCACAATTCCGAGATCGAGGCGCTGGTGCAGCTCAACGTGCTGTCGCCGATCATCCTCACCAAATATGTCGCGCGGCAGATGATGGCGGATGGCGCCGGGCGCATCGTCAACATCTCCTCGATCATCGCGACTACCGGCTACAACGGCCTCTCCGTCTACGGCGCCACCAAGGCGGCGGCCACCGGCTTCACCCGCTCGCTCGCGCGCGAGGTCGGCAAGCTCGGCATCACCGTGAATGCGGTGGCGCCGGGCTTCATCGACACCGAGCTGACGCACAATCTCTCCGACGAGGGACGCAAGCGCATCGCCGGCCGCAGCGCACTGCGCCGCCTGCCGGAGACCGATGATGTCGCGCGCATGGTGGAGTATCTGCTCGGCGAGGGCGGCCGCAACGTCACCGGCACGGTGTTCACCATCGATGCCGGCAACACCGCGTAACCGGAACCGGGCTGCCACAATTGCGTTGATCCGGCTCAATGACAGCGAGCCGGATTTGGTCGTAAGATGCCTCGCAATCGATTGGGTTACGTCAATCGATCTGCCCTAATCGACAGGGAGCAGTCCAAGGAGCAGTCGATGGCCAGATCAGACATGACCGCTTCAAGCCAAAGCCGGACCGAGCAGGCGCGCGTGAAAGATGTCCGCTGTCCGCCGATGGCGAACCAGAATTCCGGCGGTCACGGCTACGAGATGTATCCGCAGCAATTCGTGCGCCTGGTCGGCTGCCACGATGCGTCGCTTGATGCCCTGCGCAAGCGCGAGGACGAGAAGCTGCACTAGGCGCTCACGCCCGGTGTTTTGGCAGGTCGACCCGCTCCTGAGAGAATTCCGGCGGTCCCTCGGTGAGGCGGCGAATGCGCCGCTCGCGCTCGTCGGCCGGCAATCCGGGGTCGAGCAGGCTCTCGATCTCGTGCACGGCCTGCTCCTCGATCCTGATGGCGGCCGAGGCAATCGTGTCGACCGGCGTTGACATCCCACGTTCTCCCTCTCGCATACCCCTGAAGAGGACAGTATTCGCTCTCCCGGCGCGGCTGTTTGATGCCGATCAAAAACCGCGGCGTCATTGCAGCGCGGCACGATCTTGTTGTCCGCCTCCATTTCGGCCAATGATCGGGACTTCGAAGGCGAACCCGGATCGATTCCGCCCCGTATCTCCTTCGAAGGCGCTTTCCAACCATCCGGCATCCCCGATGACACCTGGCAAATCCTTCTACGGCAGCATCCCCGTGTTCCGCGGCTTCACCAGCCTGATGGAGCCCAAGCTCTATTCGCCGCTGCCGGACGACTGGAGCATCGGGGTCGCCGACATCGTCGATTCCACCAAGGCGATCGCGGCGCAGCGCTACAAGGCGGTCAACATGGCCGGCGCGGCCGTGATCGCGGCGATGACCAATGCGCTGGAGGGGCGGGAATTTCCCTTCGTGTTCGGCGGCGACGGCGCGAGCTTTGCCGTCGCCCCGGACGATCTCGACCGTGCCCGCGAGGCGCTGGCGGCGACCGCGACCTGGGTGCGGGAGGATCTCGACCTGAAGATGCGCGTCGCGCTGGTGCCGCTCGCCGCCATCCGCGCCCACGGTCTCGACGTGCGTGTCGCGCGCTTCGGCCCGTCGGCCAATCTGTCCTACGCGATGTTCTCCGGCGGCGGGCTCGCATGGGCCGACGCCGCGATGAAGCGCGGCGAGTTCGCGGTCGATCCGGCGCCCGCCGGCACGCAGCCGGATCTCTCCGGCTTGTCCTGCCGCTTCGAGGTGATGCCGGCCTCGCGCGGACTGATCCTGTCGGTGCTGGTGATGCCGGCGCGCGGCGCCGACCCGCTCGCCTTCCGCAAGGTGATCGAGGACGTCATTCATCTGGTCGAGCGCAGCCCGGACGCCGGCCGGCCGGTGCCGCCGCAGGGCCCGGAGCTGAAATGGCCGCCGCAGGGGTACGACTACGAGGCGCGGGCGACGCGCCGCGGGCCGCTGTTCAAGCGCCGCGCCAGCGTGCTCGCCTACACGCTTTTCGTCTATCTCCTGATGCGCTTCGACATCAAGGCCGGCGGCTTCGTGCCAAAACTCTACAAGCAGCAGGTGGTCGAGAACTCGGACTTCCGCAAATATGACGACGGTCTGCGCATGATCCTCGACTGCACGGACGAGCTCGAGCGCGCCTTGAGCGAGCGCCTCGCGGCGGCTGCGCGCGATGGCGTCGTGCGCTACGGCCTGCACCGGCAGGATGCCGCGATGATGACCTGCTTCACGCCATCGGCGCTGCGCAGCGACCACGTGCATTTCATCGACGGCGCGCGCGGCGGCTACGCCTCGGCGGCGACGGCGCTGAAGGCGATGGTGGCATGACTCAGCTCTCGTGCCCCGGACGCAGCGCAGCGCGCAGGCGATGCGAAGCATCGTCCGGAGCGGTGCGCTGCAGAGCCGGGGCCATCGCAACGTAGGTCCCGGCTCTGCGCAGCAGCGTTTCACGCTGCAGCGCGTCCGGGACACGAGCCCCCGTGCCGGTCCTCACCAGGGCAGGCCGCACAGGTCGATGGTGCCGAGCGTCGGCGCGCGGACGATGTTGAAGACGTAGGGCGCCATGTGGGTGAAGCGGATCCGCCCCTCCTTCTGCTCGCAATAGACCTCGCCCTGGAACGGCAGCCAGCTCCGCTTCCGGTAGAACGCCTCGTTGTGCGGCTCGCAGAACAAGAGCGCGAAGCGCACCGCCTCGTTGGCGCGCATGGTGTGGATCGCCGCCTCGATCGCCATGGTGGCATGGCCGCGGCCGCGGCGATCCTCGCGCGTGCAGACGCCGCCGATGCCGCCGATATGGACCTTCTGCCCATTCCAGGTGACGGTGCGGAAATAGATGCCGACATGGCAGACGAGCCCGTCCTCGGGTGTCTCGATCAGCACGCGCAGATCGGCATTGGCCCATTGGACGTGGCCCCAGGGCAGCTTCTCGACGATGTGCGGGCCCCAGACCGCCTGGTGCAGCGGCTCGGCGATCGGCCAGGAGGCGTCGCCGTTCAGAATGTCGATCTCGATGCTCATGTCGGTCGCGGATTTGTTGCGGGGCGGCAGGGGACCAGTGATTTCTATCACAGACGGCGGCCGGTTGCCGGGATAGAGCTGGGTGCTATGCTTGCCCGGTGGGGACACGGGGGTTTCGATGCGCCGGCTGGTCGCTCCTCTGCTGATGGTCTTGCTGGTTTGCTGCGCCAGCCGCCCGGCGATGGCCGACAAGCGCGTGGCGTTCGTGGTCGGCAATTCCAGCTATCAGAATGTCGGTGCGCTGGCCAATCCGGCCAACGACGCCGCTGCGATCGCGGACCTGTTCAGGAAGGCGTCCTTCGACGTGGTGGAGAGCCGCCGCGACCTGACCAACACCGAGATGCGCCGCGCGCTGCGCGAATTCACCGAGAAGACGCGCGATGCCGACGTCGCCGTGATCTACTATGCCGGCCACGGCATCGAGGTCGACGGGATCAACTATCTCGTTCCGGTCGATGCCGTGCTGGAGCGCGACACCGACGCCTATGACGAGGCGATTTCGCTCGACCGCATCCTGCAGGCCGTCGAGCCGGCCAAGCAGCTGCGGCTCATCATCCTCGATGCCTGCCGGGACAATCCGTTTGCAAAGAGCATGAGGCGGACGGTGGCCTCGCGCACGCTGGCGCGGGGTCTTGCGCGCGTCGAGCCGGCGCAGCCCAACACCCTCATTGCCTTTGCGGCGAAGGGCGGATCGATCGCGCTGGACGGGAATTCGGGGAATAGTCCCTTCGCGTCCGCGCTGCTGAAGCATTTGGGGACGCCGGGTCTCGAACTGGGCAAGGCGTTCAGGCTGGTGCGTGACGAGGTGCTGAATGCGACCGGCAACAAGCAGGAGCCGCTCGTCTATGGCTCGCTCGGCGGCAACGATGTCGCGCTGGTGCCGGTGGCGGCGCCGGCGCCCGCGGCCAACGCCAACGCCGATATCCGCGGCGACTACGAGCTGGCCGAGCGCGTCGGTACCAAGGAGGCCTGGGATTCCTTCATCGCGGCCCATCCCAGCGGCTTCTATGCCAATCTCGCCCGGGCGCAGCGCAACAAGCTGGAGCAGGGCAAGCCGGCTGTGGTGGAGGCAAACGCCGAAGCAAAGCCGACGCCGCCTCCGCCGGTGGAGCCGCCGACGCCTGCCGAGAAGCTGGCGCTCGCCGAGGCCGCGGCCGCATCCCGCACGGCTGCGGAAACCACCCAGAAGCCGCCGCCGGACCTGCCACGGCTGCTTCAGGCCGAGCTGAAGCGGGTCGGCTGCAAGCCGGGCGAGGTCGGCGGCGACTGGGACGCCTCCGCGCGGCGGGCGCTCGCGGCGTTCAACGACAAGGCCGGCACCAAATTCGACGTCAGGCTGGCAAGCCTCGACGCGCTGGACAGCGTTCGCGCCAAGGCCGGGCGCGTCTGTCCGCTCGAATGCGACCGTGGCTTCCGCGCCAGCGGCGAGGCCTGCGTCAAGATCGTCTGCGACGAGGGCTATTTGCTCGGCCCGAAAAACACCTGCGAGAAGCGGCCCGAACGCAAGGCCGCCGCCCCGCGGCGCGCGCGGGGAGGCGGCGGCCGCTGTTTCGTCTACGGCGGCAGCTCCTTCTGCGAGTAGCAGCCGGTCAATACGGCGCGCACTCGGCGCGCACGATCCGCGGTTTCGAGCAGAGCGCGGTCCCGATATTGCCCTGGAAGGCGTATTGCCGCTTGCCCGGCTTCAGCCGGTTCTCGATCCGCAGCGCGCAGGAATTGCCCCTCACCGTCATGTAGACGATGATGTAGTTGTTGGGATATTCGCGCACGGCTTTCAGGGTGTGCCTGCCCGCCACGCGCAACGAGGCGGAGCCGCCGATCGCTTCCGTCGGCTTGGCCCCGAGCTTCGCCGTATATTGCACGCGCCCCTCGACATTGGAGTCCATGTCGAGCGTCGCCGTGCGGTCGGTCGAGAGCGTGCCGGTGCCCTCGGCATGCACCGGAAAATCCCTGACGGAAGGCTGCATGCAATCGGCCACCGCGTCGAAGGAGAACTTGGCTCGCACGGTGACGCTGGCCGCTTCGCTGCTTGCCGGGTGAGACGCGACGAGAATGGTGAGAATGCCGAAAATACAGGCGGACTTGAACTTGGACATTTCAACCCCCCAATATGATAAACATTTCATTCGCAATGATAATCTCGGGATTTAATTCCATCCGCGCCCCGGAGGCAAACGGGCAATGCGCTCCCAATCACGCCTTTTGACAAAATTGGCGGTATTTTGCAGCCGAGGAACCTTCTATAAGGGTCCCCGTTAAGCCTGTTCCCCACCAGTTCGCGGACAACAACCCATGACCTTTACGCTGCCCCCACTCCCTTACGCCTATGACGCCCTCGGCCAGTACATGTCGAAGGAGACGCTCGAATATCACCACGACAAGCATCATCAGGCCTACGTCACCAACGGCAACAACGCGCTCAAGGGCACCGAATGGGAAGGCAAGTCCCTTGAGGAGATCGTCAAGGGCTCGTTCGGCAAGAACCCGGCCGTGTTCAACAATGCCGGCCAGCACTACAACCACATCCACTTCTGGAGCTGGATGAAGCCCAATGGCGGCGGCACCAAGCTGCCGGGCAAGATCGAGAAGAAGATCAACGAGGACCTCGGCGGCTTCGACAAGTTCAAGACGGACTTCCAGGCGGCCGGCGTCGGCCAGTTCGGCTCCGGCTGGTGCTGGCTCCAAGTCAAGAACGGCAAGCTCGAAATCTCCAAGACCCCGAACGGCGAGAACCCGCTGGTGCACGGCGCCACGCCGATCCTCGGCTGCGACGTCTGGGAGCACTCCTACTACATCGACTACCGCAACCGCCGTCCGGACTATCTGAAGGCGTTCGTGGAAAACCTCGTGAACTGGGAATACGTCGAGTCCCTGTTCGAGAAGGCGTAGGGCCTTACGCCGTCAGAAACGAGAAAGGCGGTCGCCCACGCGCGGCCGCCTTTTTGCCGTGCGGAATTGGTCCATGCCCGGCAGGCAATCGCAACTGGCAGTCGAGGATGTGTGCACAGACGCTTCCACATCGTCATGGCCGGGCTTGTCCCGGCCATGACGACCTTTAGCGCGGCGCTAAGAACGTGGATGCCCGGGACAAGCCCGGGCATGACGAGTTCTTGGATCGAGCGTGCCCCGCATGGCCCTGTGCTGCGTTGCGCATGAGTGATGTCATCGTTCCGTTTGCTTCCCCTCGACGCCGCCCTTAATCAGGACGGGCATCACCTTCGAGCCCATCCCAATTGTCAGACCCTTCCCCCAAAAATCCTGCCGAGGACACCGAGTCCGAGCCGCGGCCGGGACGGGCGCGCAAGCCGATCGGCTGGTCCACCATCTTCATCGCCGTGCTGGTCGCGGTCAGCGCGGCCCTGGTCTGGCGGCGTGACGGCACCGACGGCGTTCTCGACATTCTGACCCACGACCTCTCGCTGTTCTCCGGCATCCTGCCGCGCGTGCTGGCCGGCTGCCTGTTAGGGGCCTTCATCTCGGAAATCCTGCCGCACGAAAAGGTCTCGCGCTCGCTGGGTCCGAAATCCGGCCTGATGGGGCTTCTGATCGGCACCGCCTTCGGCGCGATCCTGCCGGGCGGCCCCTTCACGGTCTATCCCGTCGGCAGCGCGCTCTTGGCGGTCGGCGCCGATTTCGGCGCCGTCATCGCCATGGTCGTGAGCTGGACCCTGATCGGCTATGGCCGGGCGGTCGCCTGGGAAATCCCGATCATGGGCACCGACTTCACACTCTGGCGGATTTTGATCTCGCTGCCGCTGCCGGTGCTCGCAGGCGCGCTCGGCCGCTTCGTCTATGTCCGGCTCTATCGGAAGCTGCCTACGAAAGACGACGAGACTTGAGCGCTGCGCTTTTCATCGACATTTTGCTGTGGGGCTCGGTCATCGGCGTCGGCCTGATCGCCTTCCGCCGCGGCCGCCCGGTCTTCGTGGCTTCGCTGCGCGAAGGCGCGATGGACTTCGTCAATATCGTGCCGCGGATCGCGCTAGGGGTGATCGGCTCCGGCTACATCGCCGCCATCATCCCGCAGGAGGTGATCACGGGCTGGCTCGGGCCGGACTCGGGCTGGCTGGGGGTAACGGCCGCCGTGGTCGCCGGCGCCGCCACGCCCGGCGGTCCCGTGATCGGCTTCTCCATCGGCGCGGTGGCGCTGAAATCCGGCGGCGGGGTGCCGCAGGTGGTCGCCTATGTCGTTGCCTGGGCGCTGTTTGCCTTCCAGCGGGTGATTTTGTGGGAAATCCCGTTCATGCCGGCCCGTTTCGTCTGGTTCCGCTGCGCGGTCTCGGTGCCGTTCCCGTTCCTGGCGGCCGCCATCGCGGC
The DNA here is from genome assembly GCF_018131015.1 of Bradyrhizobium diazoefficiens. Lineage (GTDB taxonomy): Bacteria > Pseudomonadota > Alphaproteobacteria > Rhizobiales > Xanthobacteraceae > Bradyrhizobium > Bradyrhizobium diazoefficiens_B. The sequence goes on along the minus strand of NZ_JAFCJJ010000010.1, from coordinate 156,823 downwards.
CGTGATCGGGAAGCCCTGAGGCGGCCGTGGACAGCCGTAATGTTATAATATAACGTCCCGGCATGGTTCCCGCCGCGTCCCAGCCCCACCATCACCACGATCACGTTCGCGGCCATTCCCATTCCCGTGACCCTGACCACGGGCATGCGCATGGGCACGACCACACCCACGCCCATGTCCACGATGCGGCCTCGCCGCATCCGGCGCAGGCCGCGCCCTGGTCGATCCTGCGCATGACCATGGCGGCGCGCCTTGCGGCGGCAGCTGCCGTCTGCGCCGTGCTCTGGGCCATGGTCTTGCTGGCGATGAGGTGAGGCATGGCGCAGCTCCACTTCCACAACGTCACGCTCGGCTATGACCGCCATCCGGCCGTGCACCATCTGAGCGGCGAGGTCGCGCCGGGCGCGCTGGTCGCGGTGATCGGCCCCAACGGCGCCGGCAAGTCCACCCTGTTGCGCGGCATCGTCGGCATCCTCAAACCGCTCGATGGCAGCATCCATCTCGGCGGTCTCGATAGCCGCGACATCGCCTATCTGCCGCAGAGCGCGGAGATCGACCGCAGCTTTCCGATCTCGGTGTTCGATTTCGTCGGCACCGGGCTGTGGCGCGGGACCGGCCTGTTCGGCGGCATCGGCAAAGCCGCGCGTGAAAAAATTCTGCGCGCCATCGCCGCCGTCGGTCTCAACGGTTTTGAGAACCGCCCGATCGGCACGCTCTCGGGCGGGCAGATGCAGCGGGTGCTGTTCGCGCGCGTGTTGCTGCAGGATGCGCGCCTCATCGTGCTCGACGAACCCTTCAACGCCATCGACAGCAAGACCACCACCGACCTGCTCGCGCTGGTGAAGCGCTGGCATGGCGAGGGCCGCACCTTGCTCGCCGCGCTGCACGACATGGAGATGGTGCGCACCCATTTCAGCGAGACCCTGGTGCTGGCGCGCGGCCCCGTGGCCTGGGGTCCGACGGCGGAGGTGCTGACGCCGGAAAACCTGATGGTGGCGATGCGGATGTGCGAAGCCTTCGACGACAGCGCCACGGCCTGCGCCGAAGACGGCCATTCGCGGGCGGCGTGATCGCAGATGCTCTATGACGCGCTGATCGGCCCCTTCACCGAATTCGAGTTCATGCGGCGCGCGCTCGCCGCCATCATCGCCCTGTCGGTCGCCGGCGCGCCGATCGGCGTGTTTTTGATGCTGCGGCGGATGAGCCTCGTCGGCGACGCCATGGCGCACGCCATCCTGCCGGGCGCTGCGATCGGCTTCCTGCTGTCCGGCCTCAATCTGTTTGCGATGACGGCGGGCGGGCTGATCGCGGGCTTTGCGGTCGCGATCCTCGCCGGCGTGGTGGCGCGCTCGACGGGGCTCAAGGAAGACGCCTCGCTCGCGACCTTCTATCTGGCGTCGCTGGCGCTCGGCGTCAGCATCGTCTCGATCAAGGGTACCAATATCGACCTCTTACACGTGCTGTTCGGCAACATCCTCGCCATGGACGACCAGACGCTGCTGGTCGTCGCCTTCAATGCCACGGTGACGCTGCTCGTGCTCGCCGTGATCTACCGCCCGTTGGTGATCGAGAGCGTCGATCCCCTGTTCCTGCGCACCGTGAGCCGCGCGGGGGGGCCCGCGCATCTCGCCTTCCTCGCGTTGGTCGTGATCAACCTCGTCAACGGCTTCCAGGCGCTCGGCACGCTGCTGGCGGTCGGCCTCATGATCCTGCCCGCCGGCATCGCGCGGTTCTGGTCGCGCGATCTCACCGCGATGATCTGCATTGCCGTGATCGCCGCCGCGGCGTCCGGCTATGCCGGCCTCGTGCTGTCGTTCCAGACCCGCGTACCCTCGGGTCCCGCGATCATCCTGGTGGCGAGCGTGATCTACATCATCTCCGTCCTGTTCGGCCGCGTCGGCGGCATCGTCAGACAGATGTTTCCCGGCCGGCATCTGGAAGCCTGAGCCATGCGCTTCCTGCTGCTCTCGGCCTTGTTGCTGATCGCCTCGCCGCTGCACGCCGCCGAGCGGCTCAACGTGGTCGCGAGCTTCTCGATCCTTGCCGATTTCGTCCGCAATGTCGGCGGCGACCGCATCAACTTGACGACGCTGGTAGGCGCGGACAGCGACGTCCACGTCTACACGCCGGCGCCCGGTGATGCGAAGCGGATCGCAGAGGCAAGGCTCGTCATCGTCAACGGGCTCGGGCTGGAGGGCTGGCTGCCGCGCCTCCTGCAGTCCTCGGGCAGCAAGGCGCAGTTGGTCACCGCGAGCGCCGGCGTCGCGCCGCTGAAGCTGGGCTCGACCGCTGATCCCCACGCCTGGCAGTCCGTCCCCAACGCCAGGATCTACGTGACCGACATCGCCAACGCCTTGGCGGCTGCCAGTCCTGATGACGCGGAGGCCTTCCGTGCCCAGACAAAAACCTATCTGGACAAGCTCGACACGCTCGACCGCGAGGTCCGCGAGGCCATGGCCAAGATCCCGCCGGAGCGGCGCAGGGTGATCTCCACCCACGACGCTTTCGGCTATTTTACCGCCGAATACGGCATCCGGTTCATTGCGCCCCTGGGGGTCTCCACCGAGACCGAGCCCAGCGCCCGGGACGTCGCTGCCATCATCGGCCAGATCAAGGCCCAGAAGATCCCGGCGGTCTTCCTGGAGAATATCAGCGACGACCGGCTGATCCGGCGGATCGCCGCGGAGACCGGCGCCAAGGTCGGCGGGACCCTGATTTCGGACGGTTTGACCGGCGAAAAGGGGCCTGCACCCACTTACATTGACATGGTCAGGCACAATATAAAGGCCCTGACCAGCGCGCTGGACCATTAGGGCAGGGGCCACCCCGCCTCGCGTCGCGCGGAAAAACCCGACGTTGCGGAGTTGTTATGTCTGATGCCCCGAAAATTCCCGTGACCGTCCTGACCGGCTATCTCGGCGCCGGCAAGACCACGCTCTTGAACCGCATCCTGTCGGAGAACCACGGCAAGAAATACGCCGTCATCGTCAACGAATTCGGCGAGATCGGCATCGACAACGACCTCATCATCGGCGCCGATGAGGAAGTGTTCGAGATGAACAACGGCTGCATCTGCTGCACCGTGCGCGGCGACCTCGTGCGCATCATGGACGGGCTGATGAAGCGCAAGGGCAAGTTCGACGCCATCATCGTCGAGACCACCGGCCTTGCCGATCCCGCCCCGGTCGCCCAGACCTTCTTCGTCGACGAGGACGTGCAGAAGAACGCGCGGCTCGATGCGGTCGTCACCGTCGCCGACGCCAAATGGCTGTCCGATCGTCTCAAGGACGCGCCCGAGGCCAAGAACCAGATCGCGTTCGCCGACGTCATCGTGCTGAACAAGACCGATCTCGTCACCAAGCCAGAACTCGCCGAGGTCGAGGCCCGCATCCGCGGCATCAACCCCTATGCAAAACTCCACCGCACCGAGCGTTGCTCGGTGGCGCTCGCCGACGTGCTCGACCGCGGCGCCTTCGACCTCGACCGCATCCTCGACATCGAGCCGGATTTTCTCGAGGCCGACGACCATGATCACGACCATGATCATCACCACCACGGCCATGATCACGATCACCACCATCATGATCACGGTCACGGCCTGAAGCACTATCACGACGAGGACATGCAGTCGCTTTCGCTCAGGACCGACAAGCCGCTCGATCCGAACGTGTTCATGCCCTGGCTGCAGAACCTGGTGCAGGTCGAGGGCGGCAAGATCCTGCGCTCGAAGGGCATCCTCGCCTTTCAGGACGACGACGACCGCTACGTCTTCCAGGGCGTCCACATGATGCTGGAGGGCAACCACCAGCGGAAGTGGAAGGAGGGCGAGCCACGCGAGAGCCGCCTCGTCTTCATCGGCCGCGAATTGCCGGAAAAGGCTATTCGCGAGGGTTTTGAGAGCTGCATCGTCTCGTGATGAAAGAGTTCACACCGGCCCCCGAGTCCGCCTCGATCGTCTCCGTCACCGATCGCGTCAAGCCGGTCGCGCTCGGCATGGCCGTGACGTCGGTGCATTTCCTCAGGGATCGCGCCGCCTTCGTCGGCGGTGAGGAGAACGTCGCGCTAGTCGACGCCACGGGCGAGATCAGCATCGTCGCCGTGCATAGCGGCGGCATCCTCTCCACGGCTAGCGACGGCAAGCGCCTCGTCATGGGGGGCGACGACGGCAAGGTCGTCTCGCTCGACGCCAAGGGCGAGGTGACGCTGCTGGCGACGGATCCGAAGCGGCGCTGGATCGATGCGGTGGCGCTGCATCCCGATGGCGCCTTCGCCTGGTCGGCCGGCAAGACGGCGACCGTCAAGAGCGGCAAGAACGAAGAGAAATCGCTCGACGTGCCCTCGACCGTCGGCGGTCTCGCGTTCGCGCCGAAGGGGTTGCGGCTTGCGATCGCGCATTACAACGGCGCGACGCTGTGGTTTCCGAACATGGAAGGCTCGGCCGAATTCCTGCCCTGGGCCGGCTCGCATCTCGGCGTGGTCTTCAGCCCGGACAACAAGTTTTTGGTCACCTCGATGCACGAGGCGGCGCTGCACGGCTGGCGGCTGGCCGATAACCGCCACATGCGCATGACCGGCTATCCCGGCCGCGTCCGCTCGATGTCCTGGAGCGCGGGCGGCAAGGGCCTGGCGACCTCGGGCGCCGACACCGTCATCATCTGGCCGTTTGCCAGCAAGGACGGCCCGATGGGCAAGGAGCCCGCGATGCTCGCGCCGCTGCAGGCGCGCGTCTCGGTGGTTGCCTGCCACCCGAAGAACGACATCCTCGCCGCCGGCTACAGCGACGGCACCGTGCTGATGGTGCGGCTGGAAGACGGCGCCGAGATCCTGGTCCGCCGCAACGGCACGCCGCCGGTCGCGGCGCTGGCCTGGAACGCCAAGGGCACGCTGCTGGCCTTTGCCGATGAAAGCGGGGACGCCGGCCTGCTGGAGCTTTAATCTGTCATCGTTCCGGCCGTAGGGTGGGCAAAGGCGCCCTTGCGCCGTGCCCACCATCTCTCCGCGAGCCAAAGTGGTGGGCACGTCGCGCGAAGAGCGCGCCTTTGCCCACCCTACCGCATCTCTCAAACGGCGGCGCAATCCATGCGGTTTCTGACCACCTTCCAGCTTGCCGACTTCGCTGACACGCTGGTCAGCCTGTTCACGGCCTTCGTGCTGGGCACGCTGATCGGCGCCGAGCGGCAATATCGCCAGCGCACCGCGGGCCTGCGCACCAACGTGCTGGTCGCGGTCGGGGCCGCCGCCTTCGTCGATCTCGCCATGCATCTGGCGGGCGCCGGCGGCGCGGTGCGGGTGATCTCCTATGTCGTGTCCGGCATCGGCTTCCTCGGCGCCGGCGTCATCATGAAGCAGGGCATGGACGTGCGCGGCCTCAACACCGCGGCGACGCTGTGGGCTTCGGCCGCGGTCGGCTCCTGCGCCGGTGCCGACATGATTGCGCAGGCTGCCGCGCTCACCGTGTTCGTGATCGCCGGCAACACGCTGCTGCGCCCGCTGGTCAACACCATCAACCGCATCCCGCTCAACGAGAAGGCGCTGGAGGCGACCTATTACTTCAAGCTCGCGGTCGCGACCGACGCGCTGCCCGACATGCGCGATCGCCTCGTCGAGCGGCTCGAGTCCGCGAACTATCCGGTCGCCGATATCGAATTGGTCGAGATCGGCGACGACATCCTTGAGATCGTCGCAAAGTTGGTCGCGACCGCGGTCGATCCGAACGAGCTGAACGCGGTGGCGACCGGCCTCCAGCATCTGCCGGGCGTGCGGCATGCCACCTGGGAAGTCAGCACCACGGAGTGATTGCGGCGTTTTCGCGCATCAGGGCGGTTCCAGCCCCCTGACGGCACGGAACTGGAGCCGGCCGATTTCGTTGATCCCGTGGACAGATGCGGTGATCGACATGACCGGCAATGATCGCGAGCGCAGACTGAAAGTGGACCTGATGATTGCCTGCGCGCTGTTTGCAGCGGGCGTCGTGGTGTCGGGCATGTCGCTGGCGCAGATCCGGGCCGAGCAGCGGACGGAACTGGCGCAGGCGACGCAGCCGCTCCAGGGCACGCCCTCCAACGATCAGGACAAGACGCCTGCCGAGGCAAAACCCGGCGGCGACCGGCCGACCACGCCGGCCCCCGAGCCCGCACGCCCCGACCCGCAGACGCAAGGCGCGGCCAAGCCAGCCTTGCCGCCGGCCCCCGCCGAGAAGGTCGCACCGCCGATCCAGCAGAAGTAGCGGGCATCACGCTGCGGCCCGGTGTATGATCCGACAACGGAAACCGGCCTGCATCCCCCACAGGATCACTCCATGCCGACCGCGAGCCTGGCGCCCCTCGACGAGACCATTTCGATCGCGGAGCTCACGCGCGATCCCTATCCGATCTACCGGCGGCTGCGACGCGAAGCGCCCGTGCTCCGGGTCAAATCCGTGGGCCGCACCTTCCTCACCAAGGCTGCCGACACGAAAGTCGTGAAGGACAACGCGGCGCTGTTCAGCTCCGACGATCCGAACACGCCGATGAAGCGCGCCTTCCTGGCCCATACGCTGATGCGCAAGGACCACGACGAGCACCGCAGCGAGCGGATGGCGATGATGCCGGCCCTGATGCCGAAGACGATCGAGGCCGTCTGGGCGCCGCTCTATGCGAAACTAGCCGGCGAATATCTCGACCGGTTGCCCCGCGGCGAAATGGTCGATCTCTTCCCCACGCTCGCAGGTCCCATCGCCGCGCGGATCCTGGCCCACGCCATGGGCGTTCCGGACGCGAGCGATGAGGACATGCAGCGCTGGTCCCAGACCCTGATCGACGGCGCCGGCAATTTCGGCTGGACGCCGGGACCTTTCGAAGCAACCGACCTCGCCAACGCACAGATGGATGAGTGCATCCGTGCCAACATCGAACGCGTTCGCATCCAGCCGGATTCCTCCGCGCTGTCCTTCATGGTGAACGCGGCTAGTCCTATTCCGGAAAGCCAGATGATCGCCAACGTCAAGATCGCGATCGGTGGCGGCATCAACGAGCCGCGCGATGCGCTCCTGACGATCGTCTTCGGCCTGCTCACCAACCCGGACCAGCTCGAAGCCGTCCGGGACGGCGACAAATGGCGATCCGCTTTCGAGGAAGGCGTCCGCTGGGTGGCGCCGATCCAGGCGAGCTCGCGGCTCGTCATGGAAGACACCGAGATTCGCGGCTGCTTCATCCCGAAGGGCGACACGGTGATGACGATCCAGGCGTCCGCCAACCGCGACGAGGACGTCTTCGAGGACGGCGAGCACTACAACGCGCTGCGCGACCCCAATCCTCACCAAGCTTTCGGCAACGGCCCGCATCACTGCGCCGGCGCCCACCTGTCGCGGCGGACGGTCGGCGCCATCCTTCTCCCCATGCTGTTCGAGCGCTTTCCCCGCATGACCTTGCCTGATCCCGCGAGCGTTCGCTGGCACGGATTCGGCTTCCGCGGCCCGCTCAACATGCCGGTTCTGCTGCAATAGGGGATGACGGGACGCGACCCTCGTCAGCGCTGTCGGAGACGGCGCGCGGGATGATGGGATGATGCCATCATGCCACCGTTTTGCCCGACGCGTCAAGCGGATTTTGCAAAATCCGAAATCGCAGTTCGGCCAGGGCCTTGGCATCGGTGCATGGGGTTGTTTTCGATGTTTTTTGATTTAGAGCTGCGTCGTGGCCGGGCTTGTCCCGGCCATCCACGTTCTCGGCACCGCGCAAAGGAAGACGTGGATGCCCGGGACAAGCCCGGGCATGACGGCGGAGTGGTTACCGCACCAGGATATTCTTGAACTGCCAGGGATCAGACGTGTCGATGTCCTCCGGGAACAGTCCCGGGCGATCCGTCAGCGGCGTCCAGTCGGTGTAAAAGCCCTTCACCGGGCCGAGATACGGGAGCTGGATCTCCAGCACGCGATCGAAATCCATCTCGTCGGCTTCGACGATGCCTTCGTTCGGGTTCTCCAGCGCCCACACCATGCCGCCGAGCACGGCGGAGGTCACCTGCAGGCCGGTGGCGTTCTGATAGGGCGCGAGCGCGCGGGTCTCCTCGATGGAGAGCTGCGAGCCGTACCAGTAGGCGTTGTTGTCGTGCCCGAACAGCAGCACGCCGAGCTCGTCGATGCCGTCCACGATCTCGTTCTCGTCGAGGATGTGGTGCTTCTCCTGCATCTTCGCGGCGCGGCCGAACATCTCGTGCAGCGACAGCACGGCATCGTCGGCCGGATGATAGGCATAGTGGCAGGTCGGCCGGTAGACCGCCTTGCCCGCGGCGTCGCGCACCGTGAAGTAATCGGCGATCGAGATCGACTCGTTGTGGGTGACGAGGAAGCCGTACTGCGCGCCGCGGGTCGGGCACCAGGTGCGCACGCGCGTGTTGGCGCCGGGCTGCATCAAATAGATGGCGGCGCCGCAGCCGGCTTCGTGGGTGCGCGCATTCTCGGGCATCCACTTCTCATGGGTGCCCCAGCCGAGCTCCGACGGCTGCACGCCTTCCGACAGGAAGCCTTCCACCGACCAGGTGTTGACGAACACGTCGGGCTCCTTCGGGTTCTTCGAGCGCTGGGTGTCGCGCTCGGCGATGTGGATGCCCTTGATGCCGGCCTGGCGCATCAGGTCCGCCCATTCCGCCCTGGTCTTCGGCCGGGGGGCATTGAGCTTGAGGTCGGCGGCGACGTTGAGCAGCGCCTGCTTGACGAAGAAGGAGACCATGCCGGGATTGGCGCCGCAGCAGGAGACGGCCGTGGTCGAGCCTGCGGGGCGCGCCTTCTTGGCGGCCAGCGTCACCTCGCGCAGCGCATAGTTGGAGCGCGCCTCCGGGCCCTTCGTGGAATCGAAATAGAAGCCGAGCCAGGGCTCGTTGACGGTGTCGATGTAGAGCGCGCCGAGCTCGTTGCAGAGCTCCATGATGTCGGTCGAGCCGGTGTCGACCGAGAGGTTGACGCAAAAGCCCTGGCCGCCGCCCTCGGTGAGCAGCGGGGTCAGCAACTCCCGGTAATTGTCCTTTGTCACGGCCTTCTGGATGAAGCGGACGTTCTGCTTCTCGCAATGCGCCCTGCGGCCCTCGTCCTTGGGATCGATCACGGTGACGCGCGACTTGTCGTAATCGAGATGCCGCTCGATCATCGGCAAGGTGCCCTTGCCGATGGAGCCGAAGCCGACCATGACGATGGGTCCGGTGATCTTCGCGTAGATCTGCGAGGGAGGGCTCATGGGATGGTTTCTCCGGAAAGTTCTGTCGGGCAATTGGTGAGGGATCAGGCGCCGCGGCGCTTTTCAGGCGCCGCGGCGCTTGGCGGTGACTTCGATCTCGACCTTCATCTCGGGCCTGGCGAGGGCGGAGACGACCAGCAACGTCGCCGCCGGCCGGATGTCGCCGAGCACCTCGCCGCAGACGGCGAAGTGGGCATCGATGTAGCTCGCGTCGGTGACGTAGTAGGTCGCACGGACGATATCGGCCAACTCGAAGCCTCCCTCCTTCAGGGCGGCCTCGATGGTCTTGAAGCAGTTGCGTGACTGGCTCGGGACATCTGATGGCATCGTCATCGTCGCGTAGTCATAGCCGGTGGTTCCGGCGACGAAGGCGAACTCGCCGTCGATCACGGCACGGCTGTAGCCGACGGTCTTCTCGAGCGGGGAGCCGGTGGAGATCAGGCGACGGGTCATGGTCGTGAGCCTCGACGGGAAGGGGGAATTTCGTGGGGTTAAAGGGCGTTTCTGGGGCCTGCGCAACCCCAAAGGAAATGTGGGATCAACGCCCGCGCGGCCGGGCGTCGCCGCGCGACGCGGCTTCGGTCGTCGCCATCATGGTAATCCCTCAGGCCGCGTGCGCCTGGAGGGCGCGAACCGCCCTCCGTTTGGGCAGGACCGTTCCGGTCGGAACGATCATCCCTGCGGCGCCGTCGAGCGCCCCGTCGGCGAATTCGATCGCCAGCAGGCGATCGCGCTCGAACGGGCCGGGCAGCGACAGCGCGCCGGTCTTCTCCGCCGAGAAGCCGAAGCGGGCATAGTAGGGGGCATCGCCCAGCAGGATCACGGCTTCATGCCCGCGCGCCCGGGCGGCGGCCAGCGCTTGATGCATCAGCGCGGCGCCGATCCCGAGCTCGCGGCAGGCAGGGTCCACCGCCAAGGGTCCGAGGACCAGCGCGGGCCTGCCTCCGGCGCTGACATGCCATAGCCGCACGGTACCCACGAGCGTCCCCTCGCGCATCGCCGACAGGGCAAGGCCTGCGGCGGGCGCGCGTCCGTCGCGCAGGCGCTGGCAGGTGCGGCCATGGCGATTCTCGCCAAAGCAGGCATCGAGCAGCGCTTCGCGCATCGCGACGTCGGCAGCACGCTCGCTGCGGATCGCGAACGGAGCGGCTTTCGAGGTGAGGGCGACTTGTGGCGTCCGAAAAGCAGTCATGGCGCGTCAGTCCCCGCTTGGATCCGCGCGACCGAAGGCGCGCGGGCTCAAGCGTTGTCAGAATGGCAATGTCTGGAAGGGAGCCGGCGGGCCGGCTCCCGGGTTCGTCAGGCCTCAGACCGAGAGGCGGATCAGATGTGGTAGGTCCGCAGCGGCGGGATGCCGTTGAACGCCACCGACGAGTAGGTCGAGGTATAGGCCCCGGTCCCCTCGATCAGCACCTTGTCGCCGATCTCGAGCGTCACCGGAAGCAGATACGGGTTCTTCTCGTACAGCACGTCGGCGCTGTCGCAGGTCGGGCCCGCGAGCACGCACGGCGTCATCTCCGCGCCGTCGTGACGGGTGCGGATGGCGTAGCGGATCGATTCGTCCATCGTCTCGGCGAGACCGCCGAACTTCCCGATGTCGAGATAGACCCAGCGCACCTCGTCCTCGTCGCTCTTCTTCGAGATGAGCACGACCTCGGATTCGATGATGCCGGCGTTGCCCACCATGCCGCGGCCCGGCTCGATGATGGTCTCCGGAATCTGGTTGCCGAAGTGCTTGCGCAGCGCGCGGAAGATCGAGCGGCCGTAGGTGACGACCGGCGGCACGTCCTTCAGGTACTTGGTCGGGAAGCCCCCGCCCATGTTGACCATGGTGAGGTTGATGCCGCGCTCGGCGCAGTCGCGGAACACCTGCGAGGCCATCGCCAGCGCGCGGTCCCACGCCTTCACCTTGCGCTGCTGCGAGCCGACATGGAACGAGATGCCGCACGGCTCCAGCCCTGAGCGCTTGGCGAGGTCGAGCACCTCGACCGCCATCTCCGGGTCGCAGCCGAACTTGCGCGACAGCGGCCATTCGGCGCCGGCGCAGTCATAGAGGATGCGGCAGAACACCTTCGCGGCAGGCGCCACCCGGGCGATCTTCTCGACCTCGGCGGCGCAATCCACCGCGAACAGCCGGATGCCGAGCGCGTAGGCGCGCGCGATGTCGCGCTCCTTCTTGATCGTGTTGCCGAAGGAGATGCGGTCGGGCGTCGCACCCGCGGCCAGCGCCATCTCGATCTCGGCGACCGTGGCGGTGTCGAAGCAGGAGCCCATGGAGGCGAGCAGGGCCAGCACTTCCGGCGCCGGGTTCGCCTTGACGGCGTAGAACACGCGGCTGTCGGGCAGCGCCCGGGCGAAGCTCTGGTAGTTGTCGCGCACGACTTCGAGGTCGACGACGAGGCAGGGCTCGGTGTCGAGGCCGTCCTTGCGGCGGTTGCGCAGGAATTCCTGGATACGTTCCGTCATGGCACTCTCCAACGGCCCTAGCGACAGGACCGCATCAACGTGACGTCGGATAAGAGCGTTCCGGCCACATCGCGCGATGGAGGCGCGTCGAGGCCAAAAGACTCAAACCAGACTGTGCTGCCGTGGATTGGTTGGGAGAGTTTCCCGCCCGCTCACCTGGCAATGAAGGACAAGCCTTTTCAGTAGCCCGGGCCGGCGTTGGAATGCCGGTAGAGACCAAAAAAGCCCGATCCGTCGTTGCTTTAAGTCGCGTCCCCCGTTGAGAGCGGGGTGCGCCGGTTCGCCTCCGGCTGCCAGTCACGGTTGCAAAGAGCGAAGTCACCTTCGACAGGGCATCTCTTTGAGAGAGATGCTGGACGCTCCGGGTTTGCTGTCGCCTTCAGACCTGGTCCTGAGACTTCGGTCTTCCGACTTCCGCACTTCCGAAGAGCCCCTCGGCTTCTTCACCCCTTGGCGGCTGTCCGGCCTCTTGTCCGGATACCTACCGACTGACACACGACCACAGGCACGTGCGAAATTGGGCAATTCCGCACATAAGCGTTTTGGAACTGCTTCGCAAGATTTTTTTTAGGCTGAGAACAGAATTGCCTAACATCTGCTTGCGCAGTGTTGCGCGAGCGACGCGGAAGATGAACGTGCGTTAAGTTTTCAAGCGTCGCGCGCGCGTGCGCGCGTCAGCCGCGCTTCGTGAAGGGCTCGACGCGTTGAGCCGCGCGGATGAAGGCGGTCATCACCAGCACGCCGAGCGTGAACAGCACGGCCTGCAGGATGTGCGTGCCCTGATCGCCGAGGCCGAACAGGATCGCGAGCGCCCAGCCGCCGGCAAACGCTGCGCCGAACACCTCGGCGCCGATCAGGATGGCGGCGCTGATGACGGTGATGACGCTCGGCCAGACGATCTGGCGGGAGGAGGAGGCAGGCGCGTTCATGGGCTCATGGTCCGTGGCTTCGAGGGCCGCAATCTCCCCGAAAAGCCGGGCGGGAGCAAGGCCAAATGGCCCAAAAAAGCCCCATCGCGTGCTATAGCTGGCCCCAACAAATCTCCTCAGAAATCGGCAAATCTCTTTAGAAATCGGAACGCGCGATGTCAGAACCCCGTCAGACTACGGACTCGGAGACCAACCCGCTGCTGAAGGCCTGGGTGACGCCGTTTGCGACCCCGCCCTTCGACGAGATCAGGCCCGAGCACTTCCTGCCGGCCTTCGAGCGGGCCTTCGCCGACCATTCCGCGGAGATCGCGGCGATCACCAACGACCCGGCCGCGCCGGACTTCGCCAACACCGTCACGGCGCTGGAGCGCTCCGGCAAGCTGCTGACCAAGGTCGCCGCCGTCTTCTATGACCTCGTCTCGGCGCATTCGAGCCCGGCCATCCTGGAGATCGACAAGGAGGTCTCCTTGCGGATGGCGCGGCACTGGAATCCGATCATGATGAATGCCGTGCTGTTTGGCCGCATCGCCAGGCTGCACGAGAGCCGCACCAGTCTCGGTCTCAGCCCGGAGCAGCTTCGCCTGCTGGAGCGCACCTACACCCGCTTCCACCGCTCCGGCGCCGGCCTCTCCGAGGAGGCCAAGACGCGGATGGCCGAGATCAACGAAAAGCTCGCCCAGCTCGGCACCGGCTTCAGCCACCATCTGCTCGGCGACGAGCAGGAATGGTTCATGGAGCTTGGCGAGGCCGATCGCCAGGGCCTGCCGGAGAGCTTCGTGGCGGCCGCCAAGGCTGCGGCGGAAGAGCGCGGCATGGCAGGCAAGGCCATCGTCACGCTGTCGCGCTCCTCGGTCGAGCCGTTCCTGAAGAGCTCGGCGCGGCGCGACCTGCGCGAGAAGGTCTACAAGGCCTTCACGGCCCGCGGCGACAACGGCAATGCCAACGACAACAACACGACCATCGTCGAGATCCTGAAGCTGCGCGAGGAGAGCGCGAACCTGCTGGGCTACCCGACCTTCGCCGCCTACCGGCTGGAGGATTCCATGGCCAAGACGCCGGATGCAGTCCGGGGCCTGCTGGAGCGGGTCTGGAAGCCGGCCCGCGCGCGGGCGCTTGCCGATCGCGACGAGATGCAGGCGCTGATCACGGCCGAGGGCGGCAATTTCAAGCTCGCGCCCTGGGACTGGCGCTTCTACGCCGAAAAGCTCCGCCTGCAGCGCGCCAATTTCGACGACGCCGCGATCAAGCCGTATCTGACGCTCGATCACATGATTGCTGCGGCCTTCGACTGCGCCACCCGCTTGTTCGGCATCACCTTCGCGGAGCGCAAGGACGTTCCGGCCTGGCATCCGGACGTCCGGGTGTGGGAGGTGAAGGGACCGGACGGCAAGCACAAGGCGCTGTTCTACGGCGACTACTACGCCCGGCCGTCAAAACGCTCCGGCGCCTGGATGGCCTCGCTGCGTGACCAGCAGAAGCTCGACGGCGAGATCGCGCCGCTCGTCATCAATGTCTGCAACTTCGCCAAGGGTGCAGGCGGCGAGCCCTCGCTGCTGTCGCCGGACGATGCCCGTACCCTGTTCCACGAGTTCGGCCACGGCCTGCACGGCATGCTCTCCAACGTGACCTATCCGTCGCTGTCGGGCACCTCCGTGTTCACCGACTTCGTCGAGCTGCCGTCCCAGCTCTACGAGCACTGGCAGGAGCGGCCCGAGGTGCTGCAGCAGTTCGCCCGCCACTACCAGACCGGCGAGCCGCTGCCGGACGATTTGCTGAAACGCTTCCTCGCCGCGCGAAAGTTCAACCAGGGCTTTGCCACCGTCGAGTTCGTCTCCTCGGCGCTGGTCGACCTTGAGTTCCACACCCAGCCGGCCGCAGCCGCGCAGGATGTCCGCGCCTTCGAGAGACGCGAGCTGGAGAAGATCGGCATGCCCGAGGAGATCTCCTTGCGCCACCGGCCGACCCAGTTCGGCCACATCTTCTCCGGCGACCATTATGCCGCGGGCTATTACAGCTACATGTGGTCGGAGGTGATGGACGCCGACGCCTTCGGCGCGTTCGAGGAGGCCGGCAACATCTTCGATCCAGCCGTGGCCAAGCGCCTCCACGACGACATCTACTCGACCGGCGGATCGGTCGATCCGGAGGCCGCCTATGAAGCCTTCCGCGGCCGGCCGCCCGAACCCGACGCGCTGCTGCGTCGCCGCGGCCTGCTCGACGCCGCCAAGGCGGCCTGATGGGCATGCGCGCTCTGTTCGGCTTGCTGCTCGCTGCGGCGATGACGCTCGTTGCGGGTGCTGCGCGCGCCCATCCCCATGTCTGGATCACCGCGACCAGCGAACTGCTCTATGCCGCGGACGGCACCATCACCGGCGTTCGCCACGCCTGGACCTTCGACGACATGTTCTCCAGCTATGCGGTGCAGGGGCTCGAGAGCAAGACCAAGGGCGCGTATACAAGCGAGGAGCTGGTGCCGCTGGCGCAGACCAACGTCGAGTCGTTGAAGGAATATGCCTACTTCACCTTCGCGCGCGCCGACGGCAAGAAGGAGCGTTTCCAGGAGCCGGTCGACTATTTCCTGGACTACAAGGACGCCGTGCTGACGCTGCACTTCACCCTGCCGCTGAAGAACCCGGTCAAGCCCAAACAGCTCGTCCTCGAGGTGTTCGACCGTTCCTTTTTCATCGACTTCCAGATGGCCAAGGACAATCCGGTCAAGCTGGTCGGCGCCCCCGCCGGCTGCCAGATGAAGCTGGAGCGCCCGAGCGACGGCACCGCGAGCGCCCAGAAGCTCAACGAGCAGACCTTCATGAATGGCGAGAACTCCAATTTCGGCCTGATGTTCGCCAACAAGATCACGGTGGATTGCCCTTGATCGGCCGGCTTCATGCCCCGATCGCCCGCGGGCTGCTCGCCTGCGCCGCGCTCGTCCTCGTGCTGGGCGCGGCGGATGCAGCCCTTCACGATCTCCTCGCGCAAAACCCCTTTGGCGCGCCGCGCCCGGCTCAAGCAACCCAGCCCGAGGCCGGCGGGATCGTCGGCTGGCTGCTGGCAAAGCAGTCGGAATTCTATCGCCAGATGTCGGCGACCATCCGGGCCGCCAAATCCGACGGCTCGGCGGTATGGACGCTGCTTCTGATCTCCTTCGCCTACGGCGTCTTCCATGCCGCGGGCCCCGGCCACGGCAAGGCGGTGATCGCGTCCTACCTCGTCGCCAACCGCGAGACCGCGCGGCGCGGCATCGCGCTGTCCTTTGCCTCGGCGCTGATGCAGGCGCTGGTGGCGATCCTCATCGTCGGGATTTGCGCCTGGGCGCTGAACGCGACCGCAAAGACCATGTGCAAGGCGGAAGGTGCGATCGAGATCGCGAGCTATGGCCTGATCGCGCTGTTCGGCCTGCGCCTGGTCTGGGTCAAGGGCGGCGCCTTCATGCGCGCGCTCCAGGCGGAGCGGCCGGTGCCTGCGATCGCCGGCGCGCCGCATGACCACGATCACGGTCATCACCATCATGACCACGACCATCATGACCACGATCACGTCCATGACGAGCATTGCGGCCATTCCCACGGCCCGGCGCCGGGTGAGCTCGCCGGTCCCGGCGGCTGGCGTCGCGGCTTTGCCGCGATCCTCACTGTGGGCATCCGCCCCTGTTCGGGCGCGATCCTGGTCCTGGTCTTCGCGCTCGCCCAGGGTCTGTTCTGGGCCGGCATCGCCGCGACCTTGCTGATGGGGCTCGGCACCGCGATCACGGTGGCGGCCATCGCGGTCGTCGCGGTCTCCGCCAAGGACCTTGCCGCCCGCCTCAGCGGAGGGCGCGACGGCGGCGGCGCGCTGTTCATGCGCGGGATCGAGTTCGGCGCCGCCGGCCTCGTGCTGCTGTTCGGCGCGGGCCTGCTGTTCGGCTACCTCGCGGCCGAACGGACGACGTGCTTCTAGGCCGGGCTCTCGTGCCCCGGACGCAGCGCAGCGTCTCTTTGACGGTGCGCTGCAGAGCCGGGGCCCATCTTTCAGTGGCGGAGTGCATGGCCCTTCTGGGTCCCGGCTCTGCGCCGCAGCGTTGCACGCTGCAGCGCGTCCGGGACACGATAGCGGGAGAATCTCACACCGGCAGAAACCGCTTCAGTGCCGGCATGAAGAAGATGCCGAGATTGATCGCAAGGCCGGCGCTCCAGAGGATGGAGCGCAGCGTCGGGCGGTTGCCGAGATAGGTCAGCACATAGGCGATCCGCACGATCAGGAACAGCACTGCGAGCTCGTCCACCAGGCGCTGCGGCGATTCCCGGAATTCGGCGAGCAGCACCGCGAAGGCGAAGAAGGGAAAGCTCTCGATGCCGTTCTGGTGCGCGCCGAGCACGCGCTGCGCGAAGGCGTCTCCATAGAACGCCGGGTCGCGCGGCCGGGCGTTGTCGAAGCCGCGAAACCGGAGCCATTTGATCGACACGATCGTCGCCAGATAGAGCAGCAGCGCGCCAAGCACGCACAATTCCGCGAGTGTCATCCTGCCTCCCCCGCTTGGGCAGACCCTAGCGGTGCCGGGCTCATCTTGACAAGTTCGGAGCAACGCGCGACCCACGGGCCATGACGACGATTGCCCCCAATATGACCGCGCCATCGGCCGCGCAGCCGTCCCAGCCGCGCGTCGGCGTGCTGCTGGTCAATCTCGGTACGCCCGATACCGCCGACGCCCCGGGCGTGCGGGTCTATCTCAAGGAATTTCTCTCCGACCCCCGCGTCATCGAGGACCAGGGCCTGGTCTGGCAGTTCGTGCTGAACGGCATCATCCTGCGGAGCCGCCCCCGCACCAAGGCGCTCGACTACCAGAAGATCTGGAACAAGGAGCGGGACGAGTCGCCGCTGAAGACCATCACGCGCTCGAAAGCCGACAAGCTCGCCACAGCGCTTGCCGACCGCGCACATGTCGTCGTGGAGTGGGCGATGCGCTACGGCAATCCCTCGATCCAGTCGGGCATCGACGCGCTGATCGCGAAGGGATGCGAGCGCATCCTCGCAGTCCCGCTCTATCCGCAATACTCGGCCTCGACCTCCGCGACCGTCTGCGACGAGGTGTTCCGCGTCCTCGCCCGCCTGCGCGCGCAGCCGACGCTGCGGGTGACACCGCCTTATTACGAGGACGAGGCCTATATCGAGGCGCTCGCGACCTCGATCGAGACGCATCTTGCGACGCTGCCATTCGTCCCCGAGCTGATCGTCGCCTCGTTCCACGGCATGCCGAAATCCTATGTCGACAAGGGCGATCCCTATCGGGATCATTGCGTCGCCACGACCACGGCGCTGCGCCGCCGCCTCGGCATGGACGAAACCAGGCTGCTGCTGACCTTCCAGTCGCGCTTCGGCAACGACGAGTGGCTCCAGCCCTACACCGACAAGACCATGGAGCGCCTGGCGAAGGAGGGCGTGCGCCGCATCGCGGTGGTGACGCCGGGTTTTGCTGCCGATTGCCTGGAGACGCTGGAGGAGATCGCGCAGGAGAACGCCGAGATTTTCCGGCACAATGGCGGCGAGCAGTTTTCCGCGATTCCCTGCCTCAACGACAGCGAGCCCGGCATGGACGTGATCCGAACGCTGGTGCTGCGCGAGCTTCAGGGCTGGATCTGACCCCGATGGATCGCCGCGGCCGACCGCGGCGTGCGTCATGACCGAATCCGGTAACCTTGCCGCTAGGTCTGCGCCCACAGGCTTTCAAGGGCGCTTCGCAAATACATAAACGTGACCATTCCCTCGCCGCGCGTCTTGTGCACAATTGCGCCTGTACCGACGTTACTCGCGACTGCTGAACCTTGGGGATCGCGACCCCGACCAATGACAGCGCGGGAAAGGGCTTTTCCTGCCTTGTTTCCCGCCTTGGAGGAGATATGAGCGGTTTCGATATTTTCGCGATTGTCCTGGTGTTGCTCGTCATCGTCACCTTGATCGCCGGCGTGAAGACGGTGCCTCAGGGCTATGACTGGACCATCGAGCGGTTCGGCAAATATACCCAGACGCTGAGCCCCGGGCTCAATCTCATCGTGCCCTATTTCGATCGCGTCGGGCGCAAGATCAACATGATGGAGCAGGTGATCGACATTCCCGAGCAGGAGGTGATTACCAAGGACAACGCCACCGTGACGGTGGACGGCGTCGCCTTCTTCCAGGTGTTCGACGCGGCCAAGGCGAGCTACGAGGTCGCCAACCTGACCCAGGCGATCACGGTCCTGACCATGACCAACATCCGCTCGGTGATGGGCTCGATGGACCTCGACCAGGTGCTGTCGCATCGCGACGAGATCAACGAGCGCCTGTTGCGCGTCGTCGACGCCGCGGTCTCGCCCTGGGGCGTCAAGGTCAACCGCATCGAGATCAAGGACATCGTGCCGCCCGCCGATCTCGTCGAGGCGATGGGCCGGCAGATGAAGGCCGAGCGCGTCAAGCGCGCCGACATTCTCGCCGCCGAGGGCCAGCGCCAGTCCGAGATCCTGCGCGCCGAAGGCGCCAAGCAGGGGCAGGTGCTCCAGGCCGAAGGCCGCCTCGAGGCCGCCATGCGCGACGCCGAGGCGCGCGAGCGTCTCGCAACAGCCGAGGCCAAGGCGACGCAGGTCGTGTCCGAAGCCATCGCCAAGGGCGACGTCGCCGCACTAAACTATTTCATCGCCGACAAATATATCAAGGCGTTCGGCCAGTTCGCGGACGCGCCGAACCAGAAGATCATCATGCTGCCGGTGGAGGCCGTGAGCCTGCTGGGCTCCCTCGCCGGCATCGGCGAGATCGCCAAGGCCACATTCGGCGAGAGTGCGGCGTCCGCCGCGGCCGCCGCCCGCCGCGGCTCGGTGCCGGCGTCCGGCCCGACGCCGCCCTCGGTGCCGCAGCAGTAACGGGATTTATGGAGGTCGTGTCATGACCGACATGTTGGTATCGCTCGGCACCTGGAACTGGCTGATCTTCGGCTTCATCCTGATGGCGCTGGAGGTGCTGGCGCCGGGCGTGTTTCTGTTCTGGCTTGGGCTCGCCGCGATCCTGGTGGGCCTGATCTCGTTCGGCCTGCATCCGGCCTGGCAGATGCAGCTCGTGATGTTCGCGATCTTCGCAGCCGCGGCCGTGCCGGTCTGGCGCCGGCTTGCCCGGCCGAAGCTGGATGCGAACACCAGCCCCTTCCTCAACCGGCGCACCGAGGCGCTGCTGGGCCGCGAGTTCACGCTGGAGAAGCCCATCATCGACGGCTCGGGCACGGTGCGCATCGGCGACACCGTATGGCGCGTCGCGGGGCCGGATACGCCGGCCGGCACGCGGGTGAAGGTGGTGCAGGTGGACGGCGCCAATCTGACGGTGGCCGCGGCGTAGCCCCGTTGATCTAGATCATGGCTCCCCGATGGAGCGGGACTGTCATCCCGGCATGACCAGCGCCGCGGCAATGCGCGGGGGTCGTCCCGCCGGCATCGGGCGCATGCCGTCCGCCATCATGGATGGAGCATGCCGATGTGGGTTCTGATGTACGTCTTCTCATACTCGATCAACCCGGCCGCGACCAACGACCGGGCGGAATGGAGGCTGTTCCCCAACGTGGTGTTTCAGGAGTTCTCGAGCGAGGAGCGGTGCCGGGCTGCCAAGTCGACGCTCGAAGGCAGCCTGAAGGATGCGGGCGCCAGGCTCAGAGCCGGCCTGGAGGACCTGAAGACCCTCGGCAAGGCCGACCCGGCGCAGGTCATCATCGCCTACAACGTCGAATGTCTTCCCAAGTGATCTCGGAGCGCGCCCGCCGCGTCTCCTACTTCCGCCAGCGCTCCGCGAACCGGCTCAGCGGCATGAAGGTCTCGTACAATTCGCGCCCCTGCGGCGTCAGGCTGTAGCCGCCGGCCTCGCCGAGCTCGACGAAGCCCGCATCGCGCAGCTCGGTCAGCCGTGCCTGCAGCACCGTCGGGGAAGCTTCGTCGCAGGCTGCGCGCAGGCTGCGCGAGGTGAGGGGATCGCCGCGCAATTCCCAGAGGATCCGCAGGCACCAGCGCCGGCCGAGCAGATCGAGCAGCGCCATGATCGGGCGGCCGGTGCGCGATCCGCGCACGCGGCGCGCGCTCGATGTGGCCTGTTTCGCCATGTCGCCCCTCTTGCGGTTTGCTACGGATAATGTAGCGTTATGCTACGTTAATTGTAGCAAGGAGGCCGGCCTATGTCTTCTGCCTTATCGTCCCCGGCGCCGCGCATCGCGCCGCTCGAGCCGCCTTATCCCCCGGAAATCGGCGAGCAGTTCGACCGCATCATGCGCGGCGCGCCGCCGCTGATGCTGTTCCGGGTGATGGCGGGACACCGGCGCGCCTGGGACAAGTTCCGCGCCGGCGGCCTGCTCGACCCCGGACCGCTCTCGCTGCGCCAGCGCGAGATCGTCATCGACCGCACCTGCGCGCTGAACGGATGCGAATATGAATGGGGCGTGCATGTCGCGATTTTCGCCGGCGCCGCGCACCTCGCGGAAGATGAGGTTCGCGCCACCGTACAGGGGGATGCGAAATCGTCATGCTGGTCGGCGGCCGAGCAGGCGCTGATCGCCGGGGTCGATGCGCTGCATCACCGCGCGACGCTCGACGATGCCGAGTTTGCAGCGCTCGCGACCCATTTCGACGAGGCGCAGATCCTGGAGATCATGCTGTTGTGCGGCTTCTATCGCACGGTGTCGTATCTGGCGAACGGGCTGAGACTGCCGCTGGAGGAGAAGGCGGCGCGGTTTCCGGAATGACAGGAAAAACTACGCGACGCCCGCGCGCAAGAGATCGTGCAGATGCACGATGCCGACGACCTTGTCAGCCTCGGTCACGACCAGCGTCGTGATCTTGCGCGTGTTCAGCACCTCGATCATCTCGCTGGCGAGCATCGAGGGCGGCACGGTCCTGGGCTGTCGCGTCATGATGTCGTCGACCGTCACGGTGAGCAGGTCGGGCCGCATGTTGCGGCGGAGATCACCGTCGGTGATGATGCCCGCGAGCTCCCCTGCATCGGTGACGATGCAGACGCAGCCGAGGCCCTTGGCCGACATCTCGACCACGGCCTCCGACATCTTCGTGCCGAGCGGCTTGACCGGAATCTCGGCGCCCGTGCGCATGTAGTCGCGGACGAATTTCAGCATCGCCCCGAGCTTGCCGCCGGGGTGGAAATGCGCGAATTCGAGCGCGGTGAAGCCGCGGCCCTCGAGCAGCGCGATCGCGATGGCATCGCCGATCGCGGCCTGCATCAGCGTCGAGGTGGTCGGCGCCAGATTGTGCGGGCAGGCCTCGCGTGCCTTCGGCAGTTCGAGGACGATGTCGGCGGCCTGCCCGAGCGAGGAGGCCGCATTCGACGTCACCGCGATCATGGGAATGGCAAAGCGCGCGGAGTAGTTGACGAGGTTCTTCATCTCCGGCTGCTCGCCGGACCAGGACAGTGCCATGATGACGTCGTCGGTCGTGATCATGCCGAGGTCGCCGTGGCTGGCTTCGGCGGTGTGCACGAAGAAGGCGGGCGTGCCGGTCGAGGCCAGCGTCGCCGCGATCTTGCGTCCCATGTGGCCGGACTTGCCCAGCCCGGTGACGATGACGCGGCCTTTGGCGTTGCGGATCAGGTCGACGGCCCTGGCGAAGGTCTCGCCCAGCGGGCCGCGCAGCGCGGCTGCGAGCGCGTTGATGCCGCCGCCTTCCGCCTCCAGCGTGCGGAGCGCGGATTCGACGCTTGTCGGGGTGGGGCCGGATGATTGGGTCATCAGCGGTTTCGAACTCGGCATGCTCTGATCCAGGAGGGTGGGGCGATCGCCCCGCTGGGCGCTTGCTTAGCACGGCAGAAGCGGCGAGGCGACGCAGGGACGCTGAGCCCTCAACCGGTCATTAACCATAATTGTTTTAACTCCCTTAACGATACCTCCCGCGACACCGCGGACGGGCTATCGACGAAGTATTTGATTTCGTTGGAGTTAATCCATCGTGGGGTCGCCTCCAGGCAGAGGCCGGAGCAAGAGCGTGCATCTGTTGCGCGCCGCCTTGCCGTGCCTCGTGCTGGCCGCGCTGGAAAGCGCGCCGGCGGCCGCCCAGAGTCTGACGCCCGACCTGTTCAATCCCAATCGCGGCGGCTTCGCCTCGCCCGAGACGCTGCCGACGCGCCGCACCGCGGGCGTGCCGCAGGCGCCGTCGGATGCGATCCCGACGCCGCCGGATCCCTCTGCTGATCTCCGCAGGAGCCAGTCGGCTCCGGCGGCCTCGCGCGTCGGCCAGGTCCCGACCTATGGCCTGCCCGCCGCCAACGGCGCGGCGAGCGCCGGCTACGACTCGCTCAACCGCAAGCGCCAGCAACCAAAGTCTTATCCGGGCCAGCCGAAGCCGAAGCGGGCCGCGGGGCCGGGTTCGCCGGTGCCGCCGGCCACGCCGCAAACGGCCAGCCTCGGCCCGCCGCGCATCGCGCCGCCGCCGTCGCAGACGGCGAACAGGGCGCCGCTGCCGCCGGCGATGGCCGGCACAGTCCCCGGCCAGCCGCTGCGCCGCCGCCTCAGGCTCGACGAGGACCCCTTCGGCGCGGTCGGCGACTATGCCGGCAGCTTTCTGATCAAGGGTGGGCTCGAGCTGTCCGCGGGCTACGACAGCAACCCCGCGCGCCTCAACAAGCCGGTCGGCTCGCCGGTTATCGTCGTCGCGCCCGACCTTCTCGTGGTGTCCGACTGGGAACGCCACGCGCTGGTGGCGGATCTGCGCGGCTCGTTCTCGACCTACACCCAGAACATGCCGGCGACGATCGACGGCTTTGCCTCGCCGTCGCCGGTCGACATCGACCGCCCCGATTTCAACGGCCATGTCGACGGCCGCATCGACGTCGACCGCGACCTCAAGCTCACCTCGCAGCTCCGCCTGCGCGTCGCCACCGACAATCCCGGCAGTCCGAACGTGCAGGCGGGCCTGCAGAAATACCCGATCTACGCGAGCTTCGGCACCACCCTCGGCGTCGACCAGACCTTCAACCGCTTCCAGGTCGCGGCCGGCGCAACGGTGGATCGCACCGCCTACACCAACTCGAAGCTCACCGACGGCTCGACGTTCGCCAATAACGACCGCGACTTCAACCAGTATGGCGGGGTGGGGCGATTCTCCTACGAGCTGAAGCCCGGGCTGAAACCGTTCGTGGAGGTCCAGGGCGACACCCGCGTGCATGATCTTGCCGCCGACCGCAACGGCTACTTCCGCGATTCGAACGGCGGCTACGCCAGGGTCGGCTCGTCCTTCGAGTTCTCGCGCATCCTCACCGGCGAGGTCTCGGTCGGCTATTCCGCGCGCAACTACGTCGATCCGCGGCTGAGCCAGCTCTCCGGCTTCCTCACCGCGGGCTCGCTGATCTGGAACGCCAGCGGCCTCACCACGGTGAAATTCTTCACCGACACCCAGATCGCGGAGACCACGATCCCCGGCTCCTCAGGCGTGCTGGTGCGCACCTATGCCGCCGAGGTCGACCACGACCTCCGCCGCTGGCTCACCGCGGTCGGCAAGTTCACCTACGGCACCTACGACTACCAGGGCCAGAACCGCAACGACAAGACCTACTCGCTCGAAGGCAATCTGATCTACAAGCTCAACCGCAGCTTCTGGATCAAGGGCACGCTGCGCCACGACATCCTGGATTCGAACCAGCCGGGCTCGAGCTCGCAGGGCACGGTGGTGATGCTGGGCGTGAGGCTGCAGAACTAGACTGCGCGTGCAGAGGGGCGCGGACTAGCCAAGCCCTCAGGTGTCGTCCTGGCGAAAGCCAGGACCCATTACCCCAGGGAGGTGTTTGGCGAAGATTGGCAGTTCGGTACTGCGACCGTGGCCATCGATAGACTCCGCGGTATAGGTCCTGGCTTTCGCCAGGACGACAGCGGATTGTTTGTCTACCTCTGAGCTATCGCAACTGGCGCCTCACTCAGCGCGGCAGATCCGTCTTCCCCATCAGGAACGTATCGATCGACCGTGCGCACAGCCGGCCTTCGCGGATGGCCCAGACCACCAGCGACTGGCCGCGGCGCATGTCGCCGGCCGAGAACACGTTCGGCCGCGAGGTCTGGTAGTCCAGCGTGTTGGCCTTGACGTTGCCGCGGGGGTCGAGGTCGACCGCGAGCAGCTTCAAGAGGCCCTCGTGCACGGGATGAACAAAACCCATCGCGAGCAGGATCAGCTCGGCGTCGAGCTCGAACTCGGTGCCCGCGATCGGCTTGAACTTGTCGTCGACGCGCACGCAGTGCAGCTTCTTGACCTTGCCGTCTTCGCCGGAAAATTTCTGGGTCAGCACCGCGAATTCGCGCACCGCGCCTTCGGCCTGGCTGGAGGACGTCCGCATCTTCAGCGGCCAGTTCGGCCAGGTCAGGCCCTTGTTCTCGCGCTCGGGCGGGGCGGGCATGATCTCGAGCTGGGTCACCGACAATGCGCCCTGGCGCAGCGAGGTGCCGATGCAGTCCGAGCCGGTGTCGCCGCCGCCGATGACGACGACATGCTTGCCGCCGGCGAGAATGTCGGAGACGCCGCCGAGCGGCTCATTGGAGACGCGGCGGTTCTGCTGCGGCAGGAAGTCCATGGCGTAGTGGATGCCGTCGAGATCGCGGCCGGGGATCGGCAGGTCGCGCGGGGCTTCCGCGCCGCCGGTCAGCGCGATCGCGTCGTAGTCGTTGAGCATGGTGCGGGGATCGACATTGCCGTCGACGCCGACATGGCTGTTGTAGTGGAAGGTGACGCCTTCGCCTTCCATCTGCGTCACACGGCGGTCGATGATGCCCTTCTCCATCTTGAAGTCGGGAATGCCGTAGCGCAGCAGGCCGCCGGCCTTGGCGTACTTCTCGAACAGGTGCACGTCGTGACCGGCGCGCGCGAGCTGCTGCGCACAGGCCATGCCGGCAGGTCCCGAGCCGATCACCGCGACCTTCTTGCCGGTCTTCTCGGCTGCGACCTCAGGCTTCAGCCAGCCATTGTCCCAGGCGCGGTCGACGATGGCGCATTCGATGGTCTTGATGGTGACCGGGTTGTCGTCGATGTTGAGCGTGCAGGACGCCTCGCAAGGCGCCGGGCAGATGCGGCCCGTGAACTCCGGGAAATTGTTCGTCGAATGCAGGTTGCGCGAGGCTTCTTCCCAGTTGCCCTGGTAGACGAGGTCGTTCCAGTCGGGGATCTGGTTGTTGACCGGGCAGCCCGGCGTGCCCGGCGCGACCGAGCCGGTGCCGTGGCAGTAGGGGATGCCGCAATTCATGCAGCGCGCGGCCTGGTCGCGCACCTCCTTCTCGCTCAAGGGAACAACGAACTCTTTGTAATGCTTCACGCGCTCGGAGACCGGGGTGTACTTGCGGTCGTGCCGTTCGATTTCGAGAAAACCCGTGATCTTGCCCATTAAACCCGAAGTCCCTGCCGCTTAATTTCGTTCTGTCTCTTCCCCGCCGTCATTGCGAGGAGCTCGTGACAAAATTGCGAAGCAATTTTGCTCAGTAGCGACGAAGCAATCCAGTGTATGCGGAAGAAAGTCTGGATTGCTTCGCTTCGCTCGCAATGACGGGGTGCGATGTCCTTACGCCCCGATCGCGATTTTCGGCTCGGCGTCCGCGTTGGCGGCCATTTCGCGCAGCGCGCGCCGGTACTCGACCGGCATCACCTTGCGGAATTTGGGCAGCCATTCCTTCCAGTTGGCGAGGATGTCAGCGGCGCGCCTGGAGCCGGTCGCCTTGGCGTGGCGCGTGATCAGGACGTGCAGTCGCTCGACGTCGGAATCGAGCAGGTTCTGGAACACGTCGACCCGGCCATGCGCCTCGAGGTCACCGGAGTGATGATAGGTGCCGGCGTTGATCAGCTCCTCCGACAGCACCGGTTCGAGCTCGACCATCGAGAGATTGCACAGCTTGTCGAAGTCGCCGGTCTCGTCCAGCACATAGGCGATGCCGCCGGACATGCCGGCGGCAAAATTGCGCCCGGTCTTGCCGAGCACGACCACGATGCCGCCGGTCATGTATTCGCAGCAATGATCGCCGGCGCCCTCGACCACCGCGACCGCACCGGAATTGCGCACGGCAAAACGTTCGCCGGCGACGCCGCGGAAGTAGCACTCGCCCTCGATCGCGCCGTACATCACGGTGTTGCCGACGATGATGCTCTCTTCCGGCACGATGCCGCTGTTCTTCGGCGGCTTGACGATGATCGTGCCGCCGGAGAGGCCCTTGCCGACATAGTCGTTGGCCTCGCCCTCGAGATCGAAGGTGACGCCGCGCGCGAGCCAGGCACCGAAGGCCTGGCCGGCGGTGCCCTTGAGGCTGACATGGATGGTGTCATGCGGCAGGCCCGCATGGCCGTAGATCTTGGCGACCGCACCCGACAGCATCGCACCCGCGGAGCGGTTGGTGCTGTTGATCGCGGCCTCGATCTTCACCGGCGCGCCGCGGTCGAGCGCGGGCGTCGCCTTCTCGATCAGCGAGCGGTCGAGCACGGCCTCCAGATGATGGTTCTGGCGCTCGGAGTGATAGATCTTCTGGCCCTTCTCTTCCTTCTGCTTGACGAACAGCTTTGAGAAGTCGAGGCCCTTGGCCTTCCAGTGCGCCACCAGGCGGGTCTGGTCGAGCAGCTGCACCTGGCCGACCATGTCGTTGAAGGTCCTGAAGCCGAGCGAGGCCATGATCTCGCGGACTTCCTCCGCGACGAAGAAGAAGTAGTTGATGACGTGCTCGGGCTGGCCGGTGAAGCGCTTGCGCAGCACGGGGTCCTGGGTCGCAACGCCGACCGGGCAGGTGTTGAGGTGGCACTTGCGCATCATGATGCAGCCGGCCGCGATCAGCGGCGCGGTGGCGAAGCCGAACTCGTCGGCCCCGAGCAGCGCACCGATCACGACGTCGCGTCCGGTGCGGAAGCCGCCGTCGACCTGGACCACGATGCGGCTGCGCAGCCGCTCGCGCACCAGCGTCTGGTGGGTTTCGGCAAGGCCGATCTCCCACGGTGAGCCGGCATGCTTGATCGAGGTCAGCGGCGAAGCGCCGGTGCCGCCCTCGAAGCCCGCGATGGTGACATGGTCGGCGCGCGCCTTGGCAACGCCCGCGGCCACCGTGCCGACGCCGATCTCGGAGACGAGCTTGACCGAGACGTCGCCCGTCGGGTTGACGTTCTTGAGGTCGTAGATGAGCTGCGCCAGATCCTCGATCGAGTAGATGTCGTGGTGCGGCGGCGGCGAGATCAGGCCGACGCCCGGCGTCGAGTGCCGGACTTTTGCGATGGTCGCATCGACCTTGTGGCCGGGCAACTGGCCGCCTTCGCCGGGCTTGGCGCCCTGCGCCATCTTGATCTGCATCATGTCGGAGTTGACGAGATACTCCGTGGTGACGCCGAAGCGGCCCGAGGCGACCTGCTTGATCGCCGAGCGCATGGAATCGCCGTTCGGCATCGGCTTGAAGCGGTCGGCTTCCTCGCCGCCTTCGCCGGTGTTCGACTTGCCGCCGATCCGGTTCATGGCGATCGCGAGCGTCGTGTGCGCCTCGCGCGAGATCGAGCCGAAGCTCATCGCACCCGTGGCAAAACGCCTGACGATGTCCTTGGCCGACTCGACCTGGTCGAGCGGCACGGGCTTGCGCTTCTCTTCCTCCGCATTCTTGATCCGGAACAGGCCGCGCAGCGTCAGCAGCCGCTCCGACTGCTCGTTGAGGATTTTTGCGAAAGCGCGATAGCGCTCCTGCGAATTGCCGCGCGCGGCGTGCTGGAGCAGGCCGACCGACTCCGCGGTCCAGGCATGGTCCTCGCCACGGCTGCGATAGGCATATTCGCCGCCGACATCGAGCGCGCTCTTGTAGACCAGCGCCTCGCCGAAGGCGTCGGCATGGCGGCGAACGGCCTCTTCCGCGATCTCGGCCAGACCCACGCCCTCGACGCGGGTATGCGTGCCGGCGAAGAACTTTGCGACGAAGTCAGCCTTGAGGCCGACGGCGTCGAAGATCTGCGCGCCGCAATAGGACTGGTAGGTCGAGATGCCCATCTTGGACATCACCTTGAGCAGGCCCTTGCCGATCGACTTGATGTAGCGCTTGACGATCTCGTAGTCGTCGAGCGAGCCGGGCAGGCGGTCCTTCATCGCGATGATGGTCTCGAACGCGAGATAGGGGTTGATCGCCTCCGCGCCGTAGCCGGCAAGGCAGGCGA
Organism: Bradyrhizobium diazoefficiens; assembly: GCF_018131015.1. Classification (GTDB taxonomy): domain Bacteria; phylum Pseudomonadota; class Alphaproteobacteria; order Rhizobiales; family Xanthobacteraceae; genus Bradyrhizobium; species Bradyrhizobium diazoefficiens_B. The sequence continues at coordinate 128,095 of NZ_JAFCJJ010000010.1, read as the reverse complement.
AGTGATGCACTTCACGCGGCTCGCCGGATTCGACGACGAGGCCGACCGAGGTGCGCAGGCCGGTGCGGATCAAATGATGATGCACGGCGGCGCAGGCCAGCAGCGAGGGAATCGGCACGCGGTCCGAGCCGACCATGCGGTCGGACAGGATGATGATGTTGACGCCCTCGCGCACCGCGCCTTCGGCGCGCGCGCAGAGCTCGTCGAGCACCTGGTCCATGCCGGCCGCACCGAGGCCGGCGTGGAACGTGGTGTCGAGCGTGCGCGACTTGAAGTGCGACTCCGCCACTTCCGAGATCGAGCGGATCTTCTCGAGGTCCGCGTCGGTCAGGATCGGCTGGCGCACTTCGAGGCGCTTGGTGGTGGCAAGGCCCTGCAGGTCGAACAGGTTCGGCCGCGGTCCGATGATCGAGACGAGGCTCATCACCAGCTCCTCGCGGATCGGGTCGATCGGCGGGTTGGTGACCTGCGCAAAATTCTGCTTGAAGTAGGTGAACAGCGGCTTGGCCCTGGCCGACAGCGCCGAGATCGGGGTGTCGTTGCCCATCGAGCCGGCCGCTTCCTCGCCGGTCGCCGCCATCGGCGTCATCAGGATCGCGATGTCTTCCTGGCTGTAGCCGAACGCCTGCTGGCGATCGAGCAGCGACAGGTTGGAGCGCACGCCGGTGGTCGGAACCTTCGGCAGCTCCTCCAGCACGATCTGGGTCCGCTCCAGCCACTCCTTGTAGGGATGGCTCCGGGCGAGCTCGGCCTTGATCTCGTCGTCGGGGATCAGGCGGCCCTGCTCGAGGTCGACCAGCAGCATCTTGCCGGGCTGGAGCCGCCACTTGGTGATGATCTGGTCCTCGGGGATCGTCAGCACGCCCATCTCGGACGCCATCACGATGCGGTCGTCCTTGGTCACGAGATAGCGCGCCGGCCGCAATCCGTTGCGGTCGAGCGTCGCGCCGATCTGGCGGCCGTCGGTGAAGGCGATCGCGGCGGGGCCGTCCCACGGCTCCATCAGCGCCGCATGATATTCGTAGAAGGCGCGGCGCTTCTCATCCATCAGCGGATTGCCGGCCCACGCCTCCGGGATCATCATCATGACGGCGTGCGGCAGCGAGTAGCCGCCCTGCACCAGGAATTCGAGCGCGTTGTCGAAGCAGGCGGTGTCCGACTGGCCCTCGTAGGAGATGGGCCAGAGCCGGTTGATGTCCTTGCCGTAGAGCTCGGAGCTCACCGAGGCCTGGCGCGCCGCCATCCAGTTGGTGTTGCCGCGCAGCGTGTTGATCTCGCCGTTATGCGCGATCATGCGGTAGGGATGCGCCAGCGACCAGGCCGGGAAGGTGTTGGTCGAGAAGCGCTGGTGCACGAGTGCGAGCGCGCTCTCGAAATCCTTCTCGTGCAGGTCGGGATAGTACTTGCCGAGCTGGTCGGCCAGGAACATGCCCTTGTAGATCACGGTGCGGCAGGACAGCGAGCATGGGTAATAGCCCGCAAGCCCGCGGTCGCGGCGCTGGTAGATCGCCTGCGAGATCGACTTGCGCAGGATGTAGAGCCGGCGCTCGAAATCGTCCTCGGTCTTGGCGCCGCCGTTGCGGCCGATGAACACCTGCATGCAGGCGGGTTCGGTCGGCTTCACGGTGACGCCGAGCGAGGAGTTGTCGGTCGGCACCTCGCGCCAGCCGAGCAGCGTCAGGCCTTCTTCCTTGATCTGGTCGGCGATGATGCTCTTGATGACGTTGCGCCAGGCGGTGTCGCGCGGCATGAACAGCGCGCCGACGGCGTATTCGCCGGGCGCCGGCAGCGCGAAGCCGAGCTCCTTGGCCTTGCGGCTGAAGAAGGCGTGCGGGATCTGCACCAGGATGCCGGCGCCGTCACCGGCGCGCGGGTCGGCGCCGACTGCGCCGCGATGCTCGAGATTGCAGAGGATGCTGAGCGCGTCCGAGACGATCTCGTGGGACTTCTTGCCCTTGATGTTGGCGATGAAGCCGACGCCGCAGGAATCCTTTTCCAGGCTTGGATCGTAGAGGCCTTCGGCTTTGGGGCGCGAATTGTGTTCCTGAATCGGGTCGGTCGTTTTCGAGGCGACCGTCGCCGACAGCTGTTCTGCCACGATGTTTCCGCGCTCGAATTGCGACCCGTTCATTGTCCTGTCCTCTCCGTGCGGCAAGCTGCCTCACCGCCTTCTTCGGCGCACCTTGGGCGTACCGCGGCACCCGCCTCTGGGTCACCGCTCGTCCGCTAGCGAGCCGCATTTTCTTAAATTCAGGCCAAGGCGCTCCACGTCCCCGTGAACGGCTTTGCCTGTTGCCTTCCTGGCGCTCGAAAGCACCGACTTTCGTTGCAATCCCTATGCCGGGAGCGCAAGCAAAATGAGACAGTCTTCCTGTCCTAACACTCACCTTGCCAAATTTTTGTCTAGCACACAAGCGCGCACAAGTCCCGATTCCCCAAGAGTCAATCTCGGGGTCAACCACCGCTTTCCGCATGGCGCGCGGCCCCCGTTTTGAAGCAAACACGCCCTGATCCGGCCCTGCCGACGCCGGAATCCCCGGTGAAGCTTCGGATCAGCCCTCGAAAGGCGCGTCACGCCGCAAGAAGCGAAAGAGCGCGTGACATTCGGGGGCCTGACAGGAGCGCTTTGACCATGAAGTTTTTCACAGGATGTGTGGCTGCCGCCACGCTGGCGCTGGCCGTGATCGCTGGGCCCTCCCGGGTTTTGGCTCAGGTTCCGGCGAACGGTATTGCGGGAGGGGCCACTATCGCGGTGTCGGATTTCGACGGGCCCTACGCGCCGCCGGACATCGCACCGGCTCCGCCGCCGCGTTACGGCTACGGCTACGAGGAGCGCGGCCCGGCGTCGGCGCTGCTGCCCTCGACCGAGGTCTATGCGGTGCTGCGCGAAAACGGCTTCTCGCCGCTCGGCATCCCGCGCCTGCGCGGCGGCGTGTACACCATTGCGGTGATCGACCGCCGTGGAGACGACGGACGGCTGGTGATCGACGCCCGCGACGGGCGGATCTTGCGCTTCCTGCCGGCCGCCGACGCCTATGGCATGGCGCCGGCCTATGACGAGCGCGCAGTGGCGGCCTACGGTCCCCACAGCGCACTGCCGGCGCCGACCATGGTCCGCGGCGGCCCGCCGAGGCCACCCGCTCCGATCCCGCATGTCGCCAGCCGCACCGTGCCGTTGCCCAAGGCCGCGCCGCCGCGGGACCCCCTCGTCGCCGCCAAGCCGGCAGAACCTACGGCGTCGCAGGCTCAGCCCGCGCAGCAGACCGCTGCCGTGCAGGCAAAGCCGGCCGAGGATGCCCAAGCCGCCGCGCCAACCGTCGGCCAGGCCAAGCCCGCGCCCACCATCCTGCCGACGCAGGACATGCCGGCCGCGCAGGGGCTGGATTGAAAAACGAAAAAACGCCCCGGGGCACCGGGGCGTTTTCGCAAGCCTGGAGGGCTGTCGATGTGCTTCAGGCGGCTTGCGCGGCCGAGTTCTCGATCACCTGCGCCTTCGGCGCGCCGGTGTTGATCGCGATCTGGCGCGGCTTCTTGGCCTCGGGAATCTCACGTACGAGGTCGACGTGGAGCAGGCCGTTCTCGAGCGAGGCGTCCTTCACCTGCACGAAGTCGGCAAGCTGGAAGGCGCGCTCGAAAGCACGGGCGGCGATGCCGCGGTAGAGCACTTCGGATTTCGAGTTCTCATTGGCGACCTTCTCGCCCTTGATCGTCAGCGTGTTTTCCTTCGCGACGAGGGAGAGTTCGTCCTTGGAGAAGCCGGAGACCGCAACGGTGATGCGGTAGGCGTTCTCGCCGGTGCGCTCGATGTTGTAGGGGGGATAGCCGGGGCTGCCGTCCGAGGCCACCTGGTCGAGCAGGTTGAAGAGGCGGTCGAAGCCGACGGTGGAACGGTAGAACGGGGTCAGATCCTGGGCACGCATGGTCAAGTCCTCCATTGAGCGACTGTTTCGATAACCCGCCCGCCAATCGGGCCGGGCCTGTGTGCAGCCTTGTGTTCCGGTTCCGAAACACTGGTAGCGGCCTGCACGAAGGTGATATGGGTGGCACCAGACGGCGTTCAAGAGGGCGGCATTCGCGCCTTTTCGGCGCGCCTGCCCCTTGATTTGCAGCACTTTGCGCCCACGCAACTCCATCATGACGCTGGTCTCGATACCGTCCAACCCCGTTCCCGAAAACGTCGTCAGCGGCACCATCAAGACCCCTGATGGCGTGGAGCTGCGCTTTGCGCGCTGGGCGCCGCCGGCGAATCGCAAGGGCACCGTCTGCGTCTTCACCGGGCGCAGCGAGCAGATCGAGAAATATTTCGAGACGGTGCGCGACCTGCGGGACCGCGGCTTTGCGGTCGCGATGATCGACTGGCGCGGGCAGGGTCATTCCTCGCGGCGCCTGCGCGATGTGCGCAAGGGCTATGTGCGCTCCTTCTCCGACTACGAGATCGACGTCGAGACCTTCGTGCAGCAGGTGGTGCTGCCGGATTGCCCGCCGCCCTATTTTGCGCTCGCCCATTCCATGGGGGGCGCGGTGATGCTGCGCCTCGCCCATGCCGGCAAGCGCTGGTTCGACCGCATGGTGCTGTCGGCGCCGATGATCGATCTGCCCGGCCGCGCCACCTCGTTCCCGGTGCGGGCACTACTCAAGACGCTGCGGCTGCTGGGCCGGGGCGGCTCCTACGTCCCCGGAGGCAGCGACCGCCTCACCGGGCTCGGTCCCTTCATCAACAATCCCCTGACCAGCGATCCCGTGCGCTACGCGCGCAACGTTGCGATCCTGGAGGAGGATCCGACGCTCGGCCTCGCCTCGCCGACGGTGGCCTGGGCCGACGCGTCGTTCAGCGCCATGAACACCTTCAGAGGCATGAACTATCCGTCCGAGATACGCCAGCCGATCCTGATGCTGGCGGCCTCCAACGACACCGTGGTCTCGACCGCGGCGATCGAGGAGTTCGCCTATCATCTGCGCGCGGGCTCCCACCTCGTGATCGCCGGCTCGAAGCACGAAATCCTGCAGGAGCAGGACCGCTACCGCGCCCAGTTCTGGGCCGCCTTCGACGCCTTCGTGCCGGGCACGCCGCTGTTCAAGTAAGAGTCTCCGTCATTGCGAGGAGCTCTTGCGACGAAGCAATCCAGACTACCGTTGCGGAAAGATTCTGGATTGCTTCGCTGCGCTCGCAATGACGATGCAGCGCACTACAGCGTCTTCAGATACTCGATCAGATCGTAGCGCTCGGCGTCGTCCTTGAACATGCGGCCGATCACGCCGGGGCGCTTCGGCTCGCCTTCCTTTAGCTCGAAGGAATGGCCGAGCACGCTGTTGCCCTGGACCGGCTTGCCGTCGGCCCCCATCGCCGAGAACTGGGTCTCGCCCGTCTTGCACTGCTCGTCGGCGACGAAGCCGACGGTGACCGGATCGTAGTCGCGGCGGCCCATGCAGAATTTCTGCGGGCGCTCGCTCGCCGGCTTCAGCAGCCAGTAGAGCGAGGGCACCGAGCCGTTGTGCAGATAGGGCGCGGTCGCCCAGATGCCGTTGAGCGGCCGTGCGCGGTAGCGTGGTCCCGGCGCCGGATTGAGACAGTTCTTGCGCGCGAGATTCCACAGCTTCGCTCGCTCGGCGTCCGGGGTCTTCTCGTCGTCCATCCATTTGCGGGCGACGAGGTCGACGACGGTCATGAGGCCGAGCGCGTAGACCATTTCGGTCTGCGAGCTTGCGGTCGGGATGTCGCATTGCCACCAGGTCTGGAGGTCGGCGGTATTGACCTTCAGGAAGCCGGGCACGTCGACGATCCGGTCGGTCAGCACGCGGGACTGTTCGGGATCGGTCCTGATCTCGTCGGTCGGGATCGTCACCGCGTTCAAAACCTTGCCGTCGCCGCTTGGCTCCCAATGTTTCGAGGACCAGAAGCCGTCGGTGCTCACGGCCGGCAGATGACATCCGGCGCACATCTCGGTGTAGATCTTGCGGCCGTTCTCGACCTTCTTCTGATCGATCTTCCAGGCGTCGCCGAGGATCTGCGACGGCCATTTCGGCGCCAGCAGGCCGCTGAACTCAGGCTTGGCCGATTTGAACGGATCGGCGCCCCTGAGCATGTCCTCGATCCAGCCGAGCGTGTTGATGTGAACCGAGGACCGCCAGATCCGGTCCTGCGGATAGGCGTCGGACAGGTTCAAGAGCGCGGTCACTCCCAGCGCTTCGCCGGCGTTGCGGATCAGCGGCTGCTCGATCGAGGCGTCGTACTGGGCGAATTTGAACCACGGCACGGTCCAGATCGCGGGGAAGCTGACCGGAGCGTCCTGGGCGTGCAGGTTCTTCTCGAATCCCTTGACCCCGCTGAGCGCGAAATCCTGCGAAAACACCTGGTTGCCGATGCGGTTGAGCGCATCGAGGCGGCCGAAACCTTCCTCGGTGTCCTGCTGCTGCCTGCCGTCCCAGGTCTTCTTGTCCTCGATCGTCTTTTCGTAGTTCTTGGCCCAGTCGATCAGGAAGCTGGCGGTCGCACTCAGCTTCTGCTTCAGCGCCTCGCGGTCGGCCTTGCCCGAATCGGGACCGAGCACGCGATCGGCGAAGCGGTCAAACCGGAACGGCACATACAACGTGTAGGCGATCGACAGGCCGGTCGCGAGCTCGAGCTTCTTCAGGTCGGTCATGGCGCCGCCGCCGTCGAAGCGCACGTCGATGCCCTTGTAATGGATCTGGCCGGTGTGGCAGGCCGCGCAGGTCAGCCCGATCTTGTCCTCTTCGCGACGCCCCGTGGCGGGATCGACGACGCCGCTCATCCGCGCGAAGCCGACCGGCAGGCCGTCGACATTCTCCGCCGCCGTCCATCCGGTCGACCAGTCCGCCGCCTGCGTCGTCTCATAGACATTGGCGTAGCCGAAACGGCGCAGCGTGGTGGCGTCGGTCTGGATCGACTGCGGGCTCGGGATGAAGCCGAATTGCTCGAGATAGGCGCTGTCCTTCATCATCCCCGGCCGGAAGATCAGGCTGAGGCGCGGCTGCTCCAGCGCCACGAACCAGCGATAGGGCACCGGGAACGTCGCGGTGCCCTGGCTGGCGTGATGGAACCAGTGCCGGTCCTTCAGCGACCAGTTCTGCTCGAGCCAGTAGGCGGCCGTGGTTTCCGGAACGGCGGGCAAGGGCGGCGGAATGAGCTGCGCGAGGACTCCCTTCTGCGGCAGCATGGCGCGGACCTGGTTGGGGAATTCGGCGACCGCGACGATGACGGCAAGACCGATCGCAAGGAGAAGCGCTGCGAGCCCGAGCGCTGTGCGAAAGCGCATCGCGCAGGCCGACAATATCGGCTGCGACACGATCCGCTGGTTGATGCGAGCGGGGAATTTGCGCTCGTTGAACAGCGTGCGCACGTCGGTGACGCTGAGATAGCGGTCCTCGCCCTCGCCCTTGCCGACGATCTTGAGGACGACCGGCCATTCGAACTTCATCAGCAGCGGGTAGTACCATTTCGCCGCATCGCCGGCCCGCTTGAGGTTCTCACGCATGAAGAGGTCGATTTCGGCTGCGTTGAGGCCGCGCTCGATGCCTCCGCCGTTCGGATCGGTGTAGTCGCGGCCGAAGCTAGCAAGGCGCGTGATCTGGTCCTCGTTGACCTTGCCGTCGACGCCGAGGATGCGCGAGCCGGCGCCGTGCTTGTCCAGCGGGCCGCCCCGCAGCGCGTCGAGCTGCGCGCCTGACCAGATGCTCTTGAAGATGTGGCCGAGACCGTTGGCGATGAGCGCAATGCCGCGGACCTGGATACGGGCCAAAACCTTCTTCAGGCCCTTCTCGCCGCTCGCATTCGCGATGGTCTGCGAGAGCGTGTTGAGCGGGACGGTGCCGCCGTCGACAAAACCCTCGCCGACGAGGCCGCGCAGGAACGGGCAGGGGTTGTTCGGTGAGACCTCGATTGAGGGATCGAAGGGCTTCTTGCGGGAATCATCCATCGGTCAAAGTCCTGAAAAGAAACGAATCGGAAATGCAGCCGCGCCGATAGAACGTCGAAAAGGTTTAACAGACAGCAAGCGCCGGCCGGAGGACCATATGCTACTTCAGCGTGTGATGAAGTGTGGCTGAATTCGCTGCCGTGTCAATAAAACAGGGGGTGAGACCGGCCCGGGCGCGCGGCTTGCCCTCAGGATTCGGCGGCGCGCTTGATGTCGCTCTGGACGAGGGTCAGCTTGCCGAGCGGCACGCCCGCCTTCAACAGTCCCTCGCGGTAATGCGCGATGTCTTCGGGCCGCTTCCAGTGAAAATTGCGCAGGTGACGCTCGAGATTCAGGTTCGGATAGTTGCGCATCAGAACCTCGGTGGCCTCGGCGGCCTCCCCGGTACGTCCCAGCTGCGCCAGCGCCGCGGCACGGATTGCCAGCGCCTGCATGTGGTTCGGGTTGATGTAGAGCTGCTCGCGGGCCCAGGACAGGGTCGCGTCATATTGTCCGACGAGGTAGTGGCTGAAGGCGTTCAGCCCCGCCCATTGATAGCGCGGGTCGCTGTTGTCGCGCTGCGCGGCCATCGAGAACAGTGCGATCGCTTCCCGGTGCTCGCCGATGATGAAGTGGCAGATGCCCTGCACGCCGCGCGCGCCCATGTCGTAGGGGTTCAGCGCCACCGCGCGCCTGGCGGCGTCCATCGCCGCCTCATAGTGCCCTTCCATCCCGTGCGCCCAGGACAGGATCGAGAACGCGAAGGACGAGCGCGGGTCGAGCCGGACGCTCGTCTCGGCGAGGTTCATGGCCTCGGCCCACATCTCGCGCGTGCCCTTGACCCAGCCGAACTGGATGCTCTGGATCTGGATCGTGGCCAGATAGGCATGGGCGATCGACAGTTTGGGATCGAGCGCGATGGCTTCCCGGAACAGGTCGATGGCGGCGTGCAGATCCTCCTTGGTGTTGCGGTAGTAGTGCGACAGGCCCTTGAGGAAGCGGTCCCAGGCGGAGACGTCGGTCGACAGCCGCGCCGGCGCGGAGGCTTCGGCCCGGACGATCTCGGTGGCGATGGCGGCGGACAGGTTGGTGGTGATCTCGTCCTGCATCGCGAAGAGGTCGCCGATGTCGCGGTCGTAGCGGCCGGTCCAGAGCTGCTCGCCGGTCTCCGGCGCGACCAGGTCGGCGGTGACACGGATCTTGGCGCCGGCCCGTCGCACCGAGCCCTGGATCAGGTAGGTCGCGTCGATCTCCCGCGCGATCAGGCGGGTGCTCACATTCTTGCCCTTGAACGCGAAGGTCGAGTTGCGGCCCAGCACGCGATAGAACGATTGCAGCGACAGCGCGTGGATCAGGTCCTCGGTCAGGCCGTCGGAGAAATATTCGTCCTGGGCGTCGCTGAGATTGGCGAAGGGCAGCACCCCGACGATTGCGGTGCGGTACTGCTGCGAGAGGGCGGATGCCTCCTTCTGCCCGGGCGCGAGCGCAGGTGCGCCCTCATGCGTCCAGGTCCAGACGGGGATCGGGTCCTTGATGTTCTTGAAACGGTGGTTGCCGCCATCGACCAGCGGCACGCTGAGATGCCTGCTCGCCTCGCCATAGGCCTTGCCCGAGATGGCGAAGCCGCCCGGGCTCGAGACCGATTCGAGACGGACGGCGATGTTGACGTCGTCACCGAAGACCTCGTCCTCGTCGGCGATGACGTCGCCCATGTGGATGCCGAGCCGGAACTGCATGGCGCGCTCGGCGGGCAGATGGTGGTTGCGCTCGGCCATCAGCGATTGCATCGCGACCGCGGCCTCGGTGGCGCCGACGATGGACGGGAACTCGAGCAGGAAGCCGTCGCCGGTGTTTTTCACGACCCGGCCGCCATGATTGAGGATGATGGGGTGAATGGCGCTGCGATGGGCCTTGAAGGCCGCATGGGTGCCGGCCTCGTCCTGGCCCATCATGCGCGAATAGCCGGCGACGTCGGCGCAGACGATGGCGGCCAGGCGTCTTTCCATATCCCCGGAGCTCCAAGGGGGCGCCGACCGGCCATGATGTGGCAGTCGCCGCGAATCCCGCATTTCAAGAACCCTGTCTTTATAGAGCAGATGCGGCCGAGCGAAAGTGCGATCCGCAATGCAAATTCGATTCAAATCCCGTGCAGTCCCGGCTGTGGACGGCAGGGAGCGAACCGACTAAGCCCGGATGCCTGAGGCCGCCCGCGGGCGGGCGGCGGGAGCCTCCTTCATGCTGGGCATTCACGAGATCTGGCTGTTCGTCCTGTCGGGCGTGCTGCTCAACATCACGCCGGGCCCGGACTCGGTCTATGTTATCGGTCGCAGCATGCAGATGGGGTGGCGCGGCGGGGCCGCGGCCGCGTTCGGCATCAGTTGCGGCTGCTTTTTCCATGTCGCGGGAGCAGCCATCGGGCTCTCGGCCCTGCTGATGGCCTCATCCACCGCATTCTCGATCCTGAAGCTCGTCGGCGCGGCCTATCTCGTCCTGACCGGGCTTCAGATGCTGTGGTCGCGCCCGGCGCTCGCGCCCGGCATTGACGAGCCGGTGCGGAGCTCGTTGCGGCGGGTGTTCCTGCAGGGCGTCTTCACCAACGCGCTCAATCCCAAGGTCGCGTTGTTCTTCCTGGCCTTCCTGCCGCAATTCGTCGCAGCCGACGCCGCGCACAAGCCGCTCGCCTTCCTGACCCTCGGCCTGATCTTCATCTGCACGGGAACGCTGTGGTGCCTGGTGCTGGCGGCGTTCGCGGCCAGGGCCGCCAACGGTTTGCGGAACTCGGCGGGCGCGATCGCCTGGGTCAATCGCGCGCTCGGCGGCTTCTTCATCTATCTCGGCGTCCGCGTCGCGATGCTTCAGACGCGGTAACTCAGGCAAATTCCTTCAGCAGCGCGCCGCCGGCCAGATAGAGGCCGAGCAGGATCATCGCGACCAGGAACCAGCGGCGAAACGCCTCAGCCGGCATCCGCGCCCGCACCGACTGGCCGATGAACATTCCGGCAAAGGCCATCGCCATTCCGATGGCCCCGGGCACGGCATTGGCCGGGGTGAGCAGGCCGCCGGCGGTGAGGTTGAAGGCGAGCGCGAGCGTTGCCGTGGTGAAGAACACGCCGAGCGCCTGCACCAGCTCGTCCTTCTCCATGCCGATCGCCTGCATGAACGGCATCGACGGGATCACCTGCACGCCGGTCGAGGCCGAGATCGCGCCGGTGATAACGCCCACCACGCCGCCGACCCATTTCTCGTTCTGCGGCGCGACGTGGAACTTGAACTTGTTGAGCCCGATGATCGCGTAGACGACCAGCAGCACGCCGAGCACGATCGTACCGTAGCGCGCATGGGGCCCGGTGAGCGCGCCGGCATTGAGCCAGCACCCGATCACAGTGCCGATCATCAGCGGCCACAGCCGTCTCAGGATGTCGCGCAGATAGGGGCCGGCGAAGGTCTGCCAGATGTTGGTGACGATGGCGGGCACGATGACGATGGCGATCGCGCGTCCCGGCGCCATGCTGACCGCGAGCAGGCCCATGGAGACGGTCGGCAGGCCGAGCCCGATCACGCCCTTGACGAATCCGGCGATCAGGAACACGGCGGCGATGAGCACGAGGAGCGGGTCGATCATGCCGGCCACATTGACCGAAACCGTATCCCGGCACAATCTGGAGGTTACGGAGACAGCCTTCGTCTGGCACGAAGGCTAAGTCCTGGAGGACACGCGCGTGCGATTCGACCTCGTCGATCTCCAGCTCTTCATTGCGGTCGCCGACCAGCGCAGCATCACCCGCGGCGCGGAGCGGTCGCACCTCGCGCTCGCCTCGGCCAGCGCGCGCATCAAGGGGCTCGAGGACGCGCTCGGCGTCGCCCTGCTCAAGCGCGGGCGCCGCGGCGTCGAGCTGACCGCGGCAGGCGAAAGCCTGCTCGATCATGCGCGGCTCGTGATCCACCAGGTCGACGCCATGCGCGGCGATCTTGCGGGCTTTGCCAGCGGGGTGCGCGCCAGCGTGCATTTCCTCGCCAACACCTCGGGCCTGTCGGAGCATCTGCCGAAGGCGCTCGCCGGCTTCCTGCGCGAGCATCGCGACGTCGCCATCGACATCGAGGAGCGCGAGAGCACCGACATCGCGGCCGCGATCACGGCGGGCGCCGCCGATCTCGGATTCGCCGCCGAGCACGCGCTGCCCGGCCACATCGAGCGTTTTCGCTTCAGCGAGGACCGCCTGACGCTGGTGACCTCCCGCCGCGGCCCGTTTGCCGGCCGTCGCCAGATCGATTTCCAGGAGGCGGGGGACTGCGATTTCGTCGGCCTGACCAGCGCCACCGCGCTTCAGATGCATATTTCAAAGCACGCCGCGCGGCTCGGCATGCGTCCGCATTTCCGCGCGCGGCTGCGCGACTTCGACGCGATCTGCCAGATGGTCGCCGCCGATGTCGGCGTTGCGCTGGTGCCCGAAGCCGCCGCCCGCCGCTGCGCAAAGCTGATGCCGATCGCCATGGTCCGCCTGCGCGACGCGTGGGCCAACCGCAAGCTCGTGATCTGCGCACGCAGCTTCAGGACATTGCCAAGGCCGGCGAAGCTGCTGGTGGAGCATTTGCGGGCGGAGGCGGTGTGAGGAGCGCGGCAAACTCGTCATGCCCGGGCTTGTCCCGGGCATCCACGTTCTTGGTGCCGCGGCAAAGACGTGGATGGCCGGGACAAGCCCGGCCATGACGGTGTGGCAACAGCCTTCGACTACTTCGCCGTCTCCACGCCGGCGTCCTTGATCACCTTCGCCCACTTCTTCGTCTCGTCGGCGATGAATGCGCGGAAATGCTCCGGCTCATCGCCGACCAGTGTCGCGCCCTGGGCCGCGAGCTTGTCCTTCACTGCGGGATCGGCCATGGCCTTGGTCGCCAGCGCATGCAGCGCGGTGACGATCTCCTTCGGCGTGCCCTTTGGCGCCACCATGCCGTACCAGTTCTCGATGCGCAGGTCGGGGAAGCCGGCTTCCGCGGTGGTCGGCACGTCAGGCGCGGTCGGGACGCGCGCGGCCGAGCCGATCACGATGGCGTTCAGGGCACCGGCCTTGATCTGCGGCAGCAGGATCGGCAGGTCCAGGAAGGTCATCTGCACCTGCTGCCCCAGAAGATCGTTCACCGCGGGCGCAGCACCGCGATAGGGCACGTGGACGATGTCGATCTTCGCCGCCAGCTTGAACAATTCGCCGGCGAGATGCGGCAGGCTGCCGGGGCCGGTGGAAGCGAAATTGAGCTTGCCGGGCTGCGCCTTGGCGAGCGCGATCAGCTCGCCGATGTTCCTGGCGGGAACGTTGGTCGCCACCACCAGCATTTCCGGCACGGTCGCAACCAGGGTGATCGGGGTGAGGTCGGAGAGCGTGTCGTAGGCGACCTTCTCCATGCTCGGGCTGATCGCGAGCGCGCCGGCGGAGGTGATGGCGACGGTGTAGCCGTCGGGCGGGCTCTTGGCGACCGCGTCGGTGCCGAGCACGCCGCCCTGGCCACCGCGGTTGTCGATCAGCACCGGCTGGCCCGACAACTCCGACATGCGCTGGCCGACCACGCGCGCGATGATGTCGTTGGGACCGCCGGCCGGGAACGGCACGATCAGCTTGATCGGCTTGGCTGGAAAATTCTGGGCAGAGGCGAGTGTCGGCAGCAGAAGCAGGATTGCGAGGAGCAGGCGACCCCGGGTTTTCATGCAGGCCCTTTTTCGTGTCTATCCGTTGAGCAGCTTCAGTGCTTCTTCGTGAACGCGCGGATCGCCCGCCGCGATGATGCGGCCGCCGCCCTGCGCCGGCTTGCCTTCCCAGGTGGTGACGACGCCACCGGCGCCGGTCACGATCGGGATCAGCGCCGCGATGTCGTAAGGCTTCAGCTCGGTCTCGACCACGAGATCGACATGGCCCGCCGCGAGCATGCAGTAGGAGTAACAGTCGCCGCCATAGCGCGACAGCCGCGCGCCCTTTTCGATCCGGCCGAAGATGGCGCGGTCGCGCTCGTTCATCAGCAGCGGGCTCGTGGTGTAGGTCGTCGCCTCCGACAGCGAGGCGCAGCGGCGGACCTGGAGCCGGCGCTCGCCGGAGGGGCCCTTGTAATTGGCCGAGCCGTTGTCGCCGGAGAAACGCTCGCCGATGAAGGGCTGGTGCATCATGCCGTACACCGGTGCGCCCTTGTGCAGCAGCGCGATCAGCGTGCCCCAGATCGGAAAGCCGCCGATGAAGGACTTGGTGCCGTCGATGGGGTCGAGCACCCAGACATAGTCGGCGTCCTCGCGCTCGTTGCCGAATTCCTCGCCGACGATGCCGTGCTGGGGAAAGCTCGCCTTGATCAGCCGCCGCATCACCGCCTCGGCGGCGCGGTCGGCCTCGGTCACGGGGTCGAAATCCTTGGTCTTGCTCTTGTCGTCGATCGACAGCGAGGTGCGGAAGAACGGCAGGATGGTTTCGCCGGAGGCGGTGGCGAGCCGACCGATGAAGGCGGAGAAGTCGATCACCGTCACGGCTGATCCTCAAAGCGAAAGTCGGGTGAAGCTTGCATCTGCCTAGCTCAAATCGCCGCTTGCGGGCAGCGCTGTCTTGATCTTGCACCCTGGTATTTTGGATGCCGCCACTAGCTGCCTCACCTCAGTCATCCGCTGAACAAATACCGATCATGGCGTTAAAAGCTTAGTTCCGGTGCTGCCTCGTTCGTATGCAAACACCAATCAACCCATTGAATTTCCTTATCAAAGAAACTGAATCTGGGTTTCTCGGGAAGCAACCGAGCCATGCGCGAATTGCATGGAAAACCGTTCAAAAGCCCTTGCGCTTTGTGCGCCGCGGTCGCATATTGTTGCGGTGCGGTAGCGCCTCGCGTTACCGCTGCCCTCCTTGGGCGTTTCCTCCCTAGACTTGGGCCGCTTGCGTCATTCGCGAGCGGCCCTTTTTTCTTGGGTGCTGTCTTCAGTTCAGGCGCGATGCGTCTTCGAAGTGAAAACGTGATCGCGCCAAACGCACGATGGTTCGTGGACGGCTTAAGTCTATTCCGCAGCGGCCTGGAACGGGCCGAGATCGCCGAACGGGATCGTGCTCGCCAGCACGTCGGCGAGCACCGCGAAGTCGGAGGCGATTTGCGAAAAGCGCGGTCCGCGCTCGCGCCGCCGTTCGTCCATGTAGATGGCGCGGTTGAGCTCCAGCTGCACCGCATGCAGGCCGCTCGCCGGGTTGCCGTAATGCTCGGTGATGAAGCCGCCGGCATAGGGCTTGTTGCGGCCGATCGAATAGCCGAGCCCGCTCATGGTCTCCTCGACGCGGTCCGGCAACAGCGGCGTGCAGCTCGTGCCGTAGCGGTCGCCGATCACGACGTCGGGCCGGCGCGGCTCGTCCCGGCTGACGCCGACCGAAGGCATCGAATGGCAGTCGACCAGGACCACGGTGCCGAACATCTGATGCACCTTGTTGATCAGCCGCCGCAGTGCGCGATGATAGGGCTTGTAGAGCGTCTCGATCCGCGCCAGCGCGTCATCGACCAGGATGCGGTCGCGGTAGATCTCCTGGCCATCGCCGACCACGCGCGGAATGGTGCCGAGCCCGCCCGCGACCCGCATCGAGCGGGTATTGGCAAAACTCGGCAGACGTCCGGAGAACATCCGCGGGTCGAGCTCGTAGGGCTCGCGATTGACGTCGACATAGGAGCGCGGAAAGTTGACCCGCACGGTCGGAAAGCCGCGATCGCTCAAGTGGCCGATCAGCTCGTCCATGAAGGAATCTTCCGAGCGGCGCAGCGTCGGCAGATCGATGCGCGAGGCTACGAGGAAGTCGTCCGGATAGGTCGAGCCGGAATGCGGCGAGTTGAAGATGATCGGTGCGCGCCACTCGGCGGGCTCCACGATCTCGAAGGCTGGCGAAACCTCGCCGTCAAACCGGGTCATCTTCTGGGGCTTCGTCCCTTAGCGTCGTCCTTGGCACTGGATCCGGCAGGGTCCGGATCGACGTGATTCGGCCAGTCGAGCGGCTCTTATGTGTCGTCATTGTCCGGAATCGCAACCATTCTGCCAAGCGAAAAAGTGTGACCGGCCCTGGAACACCTCTTAACCCTGCTGGCGTCGGGCTGCGGAATTGCGGTTGCGGCTCGATTGATTCAGAGCGCGTTCCGGTTCACAAAGGGCGGGTCGTGCGAACCGACAGGGTTAAGATTTTCACCCGAAATTTACCCTCTGTCGGGCTTAGTGACCTCTGCTGATCTCCTCCTTGGGATACGACGTTTCCTGCCATGCCAAAGATCCTGCTCGCCGAAGACGACAACGACATGCGCCGTTTCCTGGTCAAGGCACTGGAAAACGCCGGTTTTCAGGTCTCTTCCCATGACAACGGCATGGCCGCTTATCAGCGGCTGCGGGAAGAGCCGTTCGAGATGCTGCTCACCGACATCGTGATGCCGGAGATGGACGGTATCGAGCTTGCCCGCCGGGCCTCGGAACTCGACCCCGACATCAAGATCATGTTCATCACCGGCTTCGCCGCGGTGGCCCTGAATTCGGATTCGGACGCCCCCAAGAATGCCAAGGTGCTGTCCAAGCCCGTGCACCTGCGCGAATTGGTCAGCGAAGTGAACAAGATGCTGGCGGCCTGAATCCGGCTCCTTCCGTCCTTGCGCGCGCTCCCCTGAGCCGTTATAGGGACCCCATCGATGAAATGACCTCTAGGGCACGTAGCTCAGCGGGAGAGCACTACCTTGACATGGTAGGGGTCACAGGTTCGATCCCTGTCGTGCCCACCATCCTTCGCTCGCGAAGCGAGTGAAGGATGTCGCGCCGAAGCCCAAAGGGCGTAGGCGGACTTGCCGCCGCGAGCTTCGGCTCGGCAAGCCACGATCTTCACTCGCAATAGCCCGAGAAGGATGTCGCGCCGAAGCCCGAAGAGCGCAGGCGGGCTGCCGCCGCGAGCTTCGGCTCGGCAAGCCACGATCGCACCAAACTTGCGAAGCGGTCCTGACGCCGGTCGGCGGGAAGATAATTTTCACGAAAGTCGTTCCGGACAGCCGATGCAGGCTTCGACTGCGGCGGCCGCTCGCGTTGATCCGGACATAGGTCAGCACGGCATCACGAACCGGGCGAGGTGACGCCAGAGATCGGTATCTGGGTCGGAGGTGCGGAAAGGAATTTCGTTCCAGCCATGGAATCGTCACGACCGGCAGGCTAAGGTTGAACAGTCGATCCGGTGCAGCCGCAACCTGGAGCAGGGGGAGCGCGATGCCGCTGAAAAACTATTCCGTCCTCAAGGGACGTCCGGTCGCGATGCGTTTCGGCTCCGGCAAGTCGCCGCATTATCAGGTCCATTTGGTCGCCGCTGACGCGGATTACCGCATCGCCGTCAACGTACAGTCGGCCGACGGCAGCGAGGTCGAGTACCTGGTGCGCTCGCGCTTCGTCCATCCGATCACCGATGGGCTCGCCGCACTCGCGCCGGGACTGCATCCGCAGCCGCCGAAGCCGGGCGGCCTCGCGCTCGACTTCATTCGCGGCAATCTGCTGCAACCGCAGGAGATGGTGCCGCTGCCGCTGTCGGTGCCCGGGCCGGACAACGACCTCAACGAGAAGATCGACCAGTTCGTGCAGCGCGCCCTCTCGGACGAGCGCGCGATGATCTACGCGTTCGGCGACACCTGGGGGCCCGAGACCAAGGCCGACAATTATTTCGGCTTCCGCCCCGGACGCGGCATTCACGACATCCACATGAACCAGGGCAATCCGTCTGGCAGTTTTGCGAGCGATAACGGGCCGTGGCAGGACGGCGGGCTCGTGTTCGAATTCCCCGATCAGAACCTGTGGACGGCCGTGCTCCTCAAATTCCAGACGCAGGCCTGGCACACCGACGACAAGACCGGCAATCCGATCGATCCCGGTGGCGGCGGCACCCCGCCGCAGCCGCCATCGCCGATTCCTCCGGTCCCGACCGGCGACATGCCGGATGGCCTCGTGCGCATCATCGCGGCCCTCGTCAACGCCGTGAAGACGCCCGAGCGGGAGGTCGTCACGCTGCTCAACACGGCTGACCGCGACGTCGATCTCACGGGCTGGCTGCTGGCCGACAAGCAGAAAAACAAGATGACCCTGTCAGGCAAGATCGCCGCCGGCGGCACGCTCGCAATCGTCGTTCAGGCGCCGATGCAATTGTCGAACCAGGGCGGCATCATCTCGCTGCTCGACCAGAACGGAATCAAGATCCACGGCGTCGCCTACACCAAGGCGCAGGCGAAGACGCCGGGGCTAACGATTCCGTTCTAAGGCATGATCCGGAAAAGTGCGAAGCGGTTTTCCGAAAAGATCATGCAAACAACAACCTAAAGCGCGCAGCCGTAGTGCGTAGCCCGGACAGCGCTGCGCGCCATCCGGGCTCGACGCTGCCTCAGCCCTCACGTCAGCGGCAGCAGATTGCTCGGGATCGGCACCGGCGCGGCAGGCACCAGCGATGCGACCGAGACATGCGGCCAAGTCAGGCCGTTGAAATCCAGCATGACCTTCTGCGAGTACTGAATCTGGGTCGTCGCCACCTTGACGTGGCCGCCCGCAAATCCCTTGTTCGGCACGAACGGGATCGCGGCGACGAAGCTCGGCACCAGCGGCACCGTGCCCTGCTGGACCGGTTGCAGGATCACCGGTGGCGCGCCCGGCGGCAGCTTCGGCACCGCGATGTCGTAGACCACGGTCTCGATCCAGAACACGGCATCCATCTGGAAGGCATTGGAGTTGGAGCCCGCTCCGCCGGGCGTCGGGTTGGGCACGCCCTGGAGGAACGCGATGTTCGCGGTGCCGCCGGCAAAGTTCGGGGCCTGCGGATGCGGGCCGGGCGAGGCGATTGCGGGCAACGGTCCGCCCGACAGCGGCGAGCCGGGCCTGGTCGAGGTCTCGATGACGATGGTCTGCGTGATGGTCTGATGGGCGATCTGGTTGCGCAGCACCGTGTTCGGGTCGGTGATCATGGCCTGGGTGAGCTTGCCGGAGGCGATCAGTGCGGTGAGGTCCTGCGGCAGCCGGCGCGTCGTCTTGTTGGCGGCGGTCTGGTTCTGGAAGGTGAACTTGTTGGCCGGATTGCCGTTGAGGAACGGCGTGATGTCGACCGCCGCGATCGTCGGCTTGCCGGCGACGGCCGGCAGCGCGGTGCCTTGCGCGGTGATCGTCGTGCCGTGCGGGATCGAGGCCATGCGGGCCACCGTGAATGGCTCGTGCGGATTGGTGGTGGCCGGCACCGCCAGCCAGATGCCGGGTTCGAAATGGATGCCGACCGGCGTTCCTGTCGTCACGTCGTTGATGGTCTGGAGATACGGCACGCCGTTCAGGAACGCGTCCGCCTGCGGCCCCGAGCCGCGATTGGGAATCGAGCCGAGAGGGTTCGAGAAGGACATCGTTTCGTCGGTGAGGTTGAGCTCCAGCACGTTGTCGGGGGGATCGGAGGTGCTGATCGGTCCCGGCATCGGCGTCGGGGTGGCCGTGCTGTCCGGCCGGAAGATCGTATTGAAGCCCTGTCCCGTGAATGTGCCCGTGAACGCCGACAGCGGCCCCAGCAGGGGCGGCAGGATGACGGGCGCAAGGGCGGGCGCGGCGGCGGCCGCGGCCGCCGGTTGCGCGGCTTCCCTGAACACATTGTCCACCTGGTGGATGGAGAAGTTCGCGGTCCTGGAAAATGCGCTGGTGAGTGGCTTGGGCTCGTCCATGATGATCCTCGTGATGCCAAGATGATCGATGCCGGCACTTCCCCGGGCCTGCGTTCCGGGCCGATGTATTCGCCGTTGCTTCAGGTGCTTGCGCCCGGTGCCGGGCACAAATTCTCGTTCACGCAGCGTCCGCTGCGCATTTCTTGATCAGGCGTATCAAGCGGGCGTCACGTCGCTCGCCGGATGACAGGTTGAACGCAACTGCGTGAATCGATCGTGATTTCAACTTTGGGTTCAGGGCGCGCTCTGGCCGTGAGAGGGCGGGTCTTGCTCCGCCTTGCCGGAACAGCCGCCCAGGTCCCGCATTGCTTCGTCATGACCAGGCATTCCGGCAAGCCGACCAGCAAGACCTTCAAGCGCGGCGACCACGTCAGCTGGAACTCCGAGGCCGGTCGGGTGCGCGGCCATGTCCTGCGCGTGCACACCAAAGACGTCGACTACAAGGGATACGTCCACCGCGCCACGCCGGACGATCCGCAATATGAAATCAAGAGCGACAAGACCGATCACGTCGCGCTGCATAAGGGCGGTGCGCTGCGGCGGCTGCGGAGCTGAACGGCGCAAGGCGAGCAGACGGCGTCTCATGGCTCATCCCTTCTTCACCATCGGTCATGCCACCCGCTCGATCGAGCAATTCGTCGAGCTGATGCAGGAGAGCACCGTCACCCTTGTGGCCGACGTGCGCACCGTGCCCCGCTCGCGCACCAATCCGCAGTACAATCGCGAGACCCTGCCGCGATCGCTCGCAGTCGTGTCGATCGGCTACGAGCACATCGCCTCCCTCGGCGGCCTGCGCAGCCGCAAGCGCGAGGTGGCGCGCGAGACCAACGCCTTCTGGGAGAACGTCAGCTTTCACAACTACGCCGACCACGCCATGAGCGAGGACTTTCGCGACGGTTTCGCGCACTTGCGCGAGCTCGGACAGGCGCAGCGCTGCGCCATCATGTGCGCGGAAACATTGTGGTGGCGATGCCACCGGCGGATCATCACGGATTATCTGCTCGCTGCCGGCGAGACCGTGTTTCACATTCTGGGGCCCGGACAGGTCAAGCAGGCCGAGATGAATCCGGCGGCGCAGGCGTTGCCCGGCGGCCGCCTGGCATACCCCGCGGAAAACGGGCAGCCGTAGGATGAGGTCCTTGCGATGCCCATCATGCTTGCGAAAAAGGAAAAAGCCGCCGGGTTCTTCACCCTGGCGGCCTCATAAGTCCGTAGCTGTTGATCTTGGTGCCAGCCTCGTGCGTACCGCCGTTACCTTGTTTGCGGCCATGCAGGGGCACTCTAGGCCAAGGCGATCGATTTTGCTGTGACCTGAACCACACACTGAGAAGCGATGGAGTGTCCGCGAAAGTGCCGGATGACATTCGCACATGCGAGATCGATCTCGCTTCAAATTCTGTCATGGTTCAGACATCAGGCCGCGCCGCCCGGAACCCGCCTTGCGCTTCGCACCATCAGCGCTAGGGTCGTAGCCCAAGAAACGAGGACGTCATGAGCGTTTCCGTCATCGAACAGGCCAAGATCCAGGCCCAGGTGCTGGTGCCGCTGGTGAGGGCATTGCAGGCCGAGCTGGGCGAAGCCCGCGCCAACGCGATCGTGCGCAAGGCGCTCGGCGACCTCTATCGCGGCTTCGGCGAACAATTCTGGAAGACCAAGAACGAGACCGATCTCGGCAAGGCCGTCGCGTCCGCGTTCAAAACCTACGCGCGCGACGACGCGCTCGCCTATGACGTGATCGAGCAGACGCAAGATACTTTCGCGTTCGACGTGAGGCGATGCGCCTATGCCGAGTTCTACAAGGCGCTGGGCGCGCCCGAGCTCGGCTTCCTCCTGGTCTGCACCGCGGACTTTGCGACCGCCGAAGGGTTCGGTTCCGACGTCAGGCTCACGCGCACCCAGACCATCATGCAGGGCGCGGATCACTGCAATTTCCGCTACCGGCGCGACGGCGGCGGCTCGCAGTGAAGGCAATGGGGACGATGCGGACGATCGGTGTTGCTGCTGTCATGCTGGCGCTGATGGCGCCGGGCGCGTCGGCCGCGATCATCGACTGGCAGGCGGAGCTGCAGCGCTGCCGCGCGGTGCGCGAGAGCGCGGCGCCGCTGCTGCTGGCCGGCGAGGGCATATCCGCCGTTGGCCGCTCCAACAGGTCCGTCCGCCGCTGCATCTGGATCCAGCGCATGGCGGTGCGCAGGAAGATCCCCGGCGCGGAAGCGTGGTAGCTGGACCTTTGTCACCGTCACCCTGAGGTGGCCGCTTCTTCAGCGGCCCTCGAAGGGCGACGGCCCGGCTGCATCCGGGCCGTTCATCCTTCGAGGCTCTCAGCGCAGTGCGAATGCACTACGCTGCTCGCACCTCAGGATGACGGGCCTGAGAGCTTTGTCGCTGTCGTGTTGTCGGTCCCGATCAGTAAGGCTTTCAGCCCGATCGGATAGAGGCTCGGGCCATCAGGCAAATCGAGGTCGGCGAGATCGAACCAGCGGGCGGTGATCTCCTCCCCGTTGTCCTCGCGGAAATCGATACGATCCTGACCGCCGAACGCGCCGTGCGGAAACGCGACCTCGGTGACGAACATCACCTCGTGTCCGGTCGCCCCTTCGTGGGCAAAGATGTTCTCCATCATCAGCGGCTCGCCGGTGATGGTGACGTCGATGCCGAGTTCTTCCTTGAATTCGCGCAAGAGGGCGGCACGCCAGCTCTCGCCGAACTCGATCTCGCCGCCGAGCGGACGCACGCCCTTGATCCGCCCCGCATCATCGCGCACCTCGGCCGCAAGCAGCCGCCCGTCCCGCCAGTGCAGGCCGATCGCGACGACGCGGATATGGGGGTGAGGGCGCCATGTGGTCATGGGCATGGTTAGTCTGCTTCAGGCGCCCTCGCAATGATGCCCAGCGCTTGACCTCACCCCTTGACCGCGCCGGCCGTCAACCCACTGACGAGATAGCGGCGCACGGCGAGCGAGAAGATCAGCACCGGCGCCATCACCAGCGAGCCGCCGGCGGCGATCTTGCCCCATTCCCAGCCCTCGTAGTTCATGAAGTTGACGACGGCAACCGGCGCGGTGCGCGCATTGGTCCGGGTCAGGATCAGCGCGAAGAAGAAGTCGTTCCAGGCATAGAGGAAGCACAGGATCGCGGTCGCGGCGATGCCGGGCGTCACCATCGGCAACACGATCCTGGTGAACACCGTGCGCGTCCGCGCGCCGTCGACGAGGGCCGCCTCCTCCAGCGAGACCGGGATGGTGTCGAAGAACGGCTGCATCATCCAGATCACCAGCGGCAGGTTGAAGCTGGTGTAGACCAGCACCAGGCCCGTGATGGTGTCGAGCAGGTCGATCCAGCGGTAGAACAGGAAGAACGGAATGGTGAACGCGATCGGCGGCGCCATGCGCGTCACGAGGATCGCAAAGCTCAAGCCATGCTTGCCGCGCCCGGCCCAGCGCGACAAGGCGTAGGCGGCAGGCACGCCGAGCAGCAGCGCGAGCGCGGTCGAGAGCGAGGCGCTGGAGAGGCTGTTGACGAAGGAGGCCGAGAACGCGCTGTGCCAGAGGGCAGAATAGTGCTCCAGCGTCGGCGTGAAGATCAGCGGCGGCGGGAATTGCAGGATCTGGTCGTTGGTCTTGAAGCTCATCTGCAGCAGCCAGAGGAACGGCGAGAGCAGGACGAGCAGGGTTGCCGTGATCGCGGCGAGCCGGCCCGGCGTTGCCTTGCGTGAGGACGGCGTGTTCATGCCAGCGCCTCCCGGCGGCGGCCCATCCAGACGAGGCCAAGGCTGATGCCGGCGACGAGCAGCAGCATCACCACCGTCACCGCGCTGGAATAGCCGATCTCGTTGGTGTCGAAGGCGAGGAGATACGCATAGTAGTTGGTGACTTCCGTCACCGTGCCGGGGCCGCCGCTGGTCAGGAGGAAGATCAGCGGAAACGCCTTCACGCTGTCGATCAGGCGGAACATGCCGGAGACGACGAGGATCGGGGTGATGAAGGGGAGGGTGACGTACCAGAAGATCTGCAGCGTGCTGGCGCCGTCGACCAGCGCGGCCTCGGAATATTCGTTCGGAATGGTCTGGAGCGCCGCCAGCACCATCAGGAAGGTGAAGGGCAGCCATTCCCAGGTGTCGGCGATGATGATCGCGGTCAGCGCGAAATCCACGCTGGAGGTCAGCGCTGGCATGGTGAAGTGCAGGGCCTGCGCGGCGTAATAGAGCGGGCTGATGTCGGGCGTGTAGATCAGCTTCCAGATCACCGCGACCACGATCGGCGGCAGCACCATCGGGATCAGGAAGAAGGTGCGCGCGAATTCGACGAAGCGTGACGGCACGTTGAGCAGCAGCGCCAGCAGCATGCCGAACAGCACCTGGAACAGCACGCCCCAGAACGAGAGTTTGGCCTGCACGGCAAGCGAATTGACGAAGCGGGGATCGCCGGGCAGCAGGGCGTAGTTGCGCAGGGGCGCGCTGAAATCGGTGGCCGAGCCCGGCGTCGTCAGCTGGAACGGGGTGAGACTCGTCACGACCAGATAGATCGCCGGCAGCACCGCGACCGCGAACAGCACGATCAGGCTCGGCGCGAGCGCGAAGGCGATGAACCTTCGGCGCTCTCCGTCAATTCCGCTCTGGCTCAAAGCTGGGTCCCGGCACGGCGGAGCGCGGCGATCGCCTGGTCCTGCGCCGCGTTCATCGCGTCCTTGGCCGGAAGCTGGCCGGTTGCGACCTGCTCGAACGTCTTGTTGAGGACGTCGCCGACGATCGGGAATTCCTTCACGGTGCGATAGGCCATGTAGTTGTCGCCCTTGGCCGGCAGCTCCAGTACCTCGAGATAGAGCGCGCCGAGGTCCTGGCCGTTCACCGTGTTGAGCTTGCGATAGTCGTCGCTGGTGATGATCGAGCGGCGGCAGACCGAGGAATGACCGTGCTCCTTGACGAGCCGCATCGAGATTTCGGGCGAGAGCGCCCATTTGATGAATTCCCACGCCGCCTTCTTGTTCTTGGCGTTCTTGGGAATGCCGAGGCCCTGGCTGTTCGACGCCGGATGGTCGTGCACGGGACCGGCCGGCGAGCGCACCACGCGCGAAGTCTCCTTCACCTTGCTCTCCTCGGAGAGCAGGATCGGCGTCACCCACGCGCTCGAGTGGATGAAGATGTTGGCGCGTCCGGTGAGCAGCGATTGCCGCGCCTGGTCCTCGGTATAGGTGAGGACGCCCTTTGGCGCGCTCCTCAAGAGGTTCGCATAGAACTCGATGCCCTGAATGGTCTCCGGCGTGTTCAGCGCCGGCATGATGTCGCCGGGCGGCTTTTTGAAGATGTTGCCGCCAAAGCCCTGGATGTAGGGCGGCAGGTTCCAGTGGTGGAGCTGGAATGAGGTGATGCCGGCGACGCCGTCGGTGCCGTTGATCTCGGCGCAGACCTGCTGCAATTCCGCAAAGGTCTTCGGAATCTTCAGGCCCTTCTTCTCCATGAGGTCCATGCGCGACAGCCCCATCAGCATCGCGCCGCCTTCCCAGGAATAGCCGTAGGTGCCGCCCTTGGCGTCGCGATAGGGCACCTGCGCGCCCTCGACGAAGTCCTTGGGATTCCACTCGGCCGGGGTCAAATTCGGGTCGTTCGTGAACTCATTGAGATCGGCAAGCAGCCCCGCCGCGACCCAGCGCGCCGCGAGGATGAAGGTGACGTTGACGAAGTCGTAGGCCGATCCGCCGGAGGACAGCTCGAGATTGGCCTGCTGGTTGTAGACCGGGAAGGCCGAGAGCTGGAGGTCGACCTTCATGCCGGTCTGCTCTTCGAACTCGGGAATGTATTTCTGCAGCAGCGTGAAGAAGCGGTGCTGGAACGAGGCGCCGTGCAGGGTGACGCCGGCGAATGGTTTCGTCTGAGCGATCAGCGGCGCCGGGAATGCCGCGAGCGCCGCGGTGGCCGCGCTGGCCTCGAGCAGCTTGCGCCGCGTGATCGAACTCATGCGCGATACGGTCTTCATCGTTTACTCCCTCACTCTTGTTGTTTTGCCGGCTTCAACGCGCTCGTCTGCCGCGGGCGCTCTCATCCTCGGTGTCCCGCTTCTTCTGGCGCGACAGGGCCGAGACGATGTTCTGTTCGGTGAGATCCATCAACTTGTGCATGGCCTGGCGCGCGCCGTCGGGATTGCGCGCCCAGATCTCGTCGAGCACCGCGCGATGATAGGGCAGGCTTTTTCGCGGCGCGCCGGGATTCGTGGTCGACAGGTTGAACGACATCCGCAGCGCCGCGGCGACCGTGGCGCCGAAGGCGATCAGGAAGTCGTTGCCGGTGGCGATGAGAATGCCGCGGTGGAATTGCAGGTCGGGCTCGGCATAGGCGACGCGGTCCATCCCGGCCGCATCCATGCCGCGATAGGCGCGCTCGATCCTGGCAAAATCCTCATCGGTGCCGCGCACCGCGCAGATCGCGCAGGCCTCGGGCTCGACGATGCGGCGGACCTCCATGATCTGCTTGGCGAACTCCTGCGTCGGCAACGCCGACAATGTCCAATTCAGGAGCTCCTCGTCGAGCATGTTCCAGTCGAAGCGCGCGCGCACATGGGTGCCGGCCTTCTGCTTCGAGGCGATCAGCCCCTTTGCCTTGAGCAGCGACAGCGCCTCGCGGATGGAGGCGCGGCTGACGTCGAAGCGGGAGGCAAGCTCGATCTCGCGCGGCAACGTCGTGCCCTCGCGCCACACGCCGGTCAGGATCAGCCGCGCCACCGCGCGGGCCACCTGCGCGCTCGACTGCGGATTGTCGTTGCTGTCAGGCTCTGCCACGGTAATCGGATTCCGCGAGGTTAAATGTCTGATTTATTTCCAGCGCGAACGAAAGGCTGCGAAGAACGCGGCTATTTATGCAAGATAGTCCGAGGGTGCCGGGTTTGACAAGAATTATTATGTCAGACATATCTTCTCCCAGCAACGACCCCGCAGGACAAAGCCGCCGTGACAAAGCCCCACATCATCCTGGTCATGACCGACCAGCAGCGCTTCGACACGATCGCAGCGACCGGGCACCCCCACATGAAGACACCGAATCTCGATGGTCTGGTGCGCGAAGGGGTCTATTTCGACAATTGCTTCATCAATGCGCCGAGCTGCGTGCCCTCGCGCGCGGCGCTGTTCTCCGGCCTCTATCCGCACGCCTCGGGTGTGCTGAAGAACGGGCAGCACTGGCAGAAGACCTGGGTGAGCCAACTCGCCGAGGCCGGCTATCACTGCGTCAATGTCGGCAAGATGCACACCATCCCCTACGACGCCAAGGCCGGCTTCCACGAACGCTTCGTGGTCGAGAACAAGGACCGCTTCTTCGAGGGACGCTGGTTCGCCGACGAGCTCGACAAGGCCTTTGCCGCGCACAAGCTGACAAAACCGTCGCGCGCGGGCTATCGCAGCCTGCCGGATTACGGTGACCGCATGGGCGCGTTCACCTGGGAGATGCCGAAATCACTGCATCCCGACATCTTCGTCGCCGAGACCGCGATGTGGTGGCTGGAGACCCGCCCCAGGCCCGACGCGCTGTTCATGCAGATCGGCCTGCCCGGGCCGCATCCGCCCTACGATCCCCTGCCGGAATATCTGGAGCACTATCTCGCCCGCAACGACCTGCCGGTGCCGCAGCCGACCGACGCCGAGATCGAGGGGTTGCCGGACTATCTGAAGGAGAAGCGCCGTCACGACACCGAGGTCGACCACGACGCGGTGTCGTGGAAGCTCGCCCCCACGCATGAGGAAATGCGCCGTCTGCGCGCGCATTACTACGCCAATGTCACCATGATCGACGAGCAGATCGGCCGGCTGCTCCAGGTTCTGGACGACAAGGGCTATATCGACAATTGCGTCGTCGTCTTCATGTCGGACCATGGCGATAATCTCGGCGAGCACGGCCTCAGCCAGAAATGGTCGATGTACGAGCCCGTCACCCGCATCCCGCTGCTGTTCTGGTCGCCCCGGCTGTTCGCCGACGGGCGCCGGGTCCGCGAGAAATGCCAGCTGTTCGATCTCGGTCCAACGATTCTTGATCTCGCCGGTGCGCAGCATCCAAAACCGTTCCAGGCGCGCAGCCTGCTTCCGGCGCTGAAGGGCGAGGCGTGGGCGGGTCGCGACATCGTTTTCAGCGAGCAGGCCGGCGACGTCGCCATGACCGGGGCGCGGCTGATCACCATGGTGCGCGACGACAGGTGGAAGGTCGTGTTCATCCACGGCGCTGCGGATGGCCAACTGTTCGATCTCGAGACCGATCCGCTCGAACAGCGCAATCTCTGGGGCGTGCCCGAGCATGCCGGAATCATCGGCAGGCTCAAGGACGCCTTCATCGACTGGCGCCAGAACAGCCTGCTCGAGACAATGGACCTCAACGCTGCCGCGCGCTGAGGCCTAGGTCCGGCCGGCGTCCTCGCCGTGCCATTGCTGTGCCGGCACCGCGACGTCGGGGAGGCCGAGCAGATTGATCGCACGGCAGGCAATCTGATCGACGACGTCGCTGAGCGACTGCGGCTTCAGATAGAAGGCGGGCAGCGGCGGCGCGATGATGGCGCCGATCTCGGTGGCCTGGACCATCGCGCGGAGATGGCCGAGATGCAGCGGACTCTCGCGTACCAGGAGAACGAGGCGCCGCCGCTCCTTGAGCTGCACGTCGGCGGCGCGCACCAGCAGATTGTCGAGCTGCCCCCAGGCAATGGCCGACAGCGTGCGGATCGAGCATGGCGCCACGATCATGCCGCTGACCGGAAACGAGCCGCTGGCGATGCTGGCGCCGACGTCCGACGGCGCATGGTCGCGAAAGGCAAGGGCCCGCAGCCGCGGCAGCGCGGTGGTACCGATCTCCTCGGCAAGCGTCCGCTCGGCCGCCGGCGAGACCACCAGATGCACGGCGCAGCGCGGATTTTGCGCCAGGTGCTCGACGATCCGCACGCCGATGGCCGCGCCCGAGGCGCCGCTGATGCCGACGACCACGCCGTGCCGCTCGCTCATGCGGGCTCGCGCATCTGCAGGCCGGCGATTCCGTCGAGGCCGAGCGCAGGCCATAGCGCATCGACCCGGGCGATCACGGCGGGATCCATCGCCAGCGGCTCGCCCCACGCGCGATCCGTCTCGGGCGGAATCTTGGTGGTGGCATCGATGCCGAGCTTGCCGCCGAGGCCGGACTTCGGCGAAGCGAAGTCGAGATAGTCGATCGGCGTGTCCGACAGCGTGACGAGGTCGCGCGAGCTGTCGCTCCGTGTCGTGACCGCCCACATCACCGAGCGCCAGTCGCGGATGTCGATATCGTCGTCGACCACGATCAGCAGCTTGGTGTAGCTGAACTGCGGCAGCATCGACCACAGGCCGAGCATCAGCCGCCGCGCCTGGCCGGGATAGCGCTTCCTGATCGATGCGATGGCGACGCGGTAGGAGCAGGTTTCGGGCGGCAGCCAGCAATCGACCACCTCGGGGAATTGCTGCCGGATCAGCGGCACGAACAGCCGGTTCAAGGCCTCGCCGATCCGCGAGGGCTCGTCCGGCGGGCGGCCGGTGAAGGTCGAGAGATAGATCGGCTGCTGGCGCGAGGTGATGGCGGTGACGCGCAGCACCGGAAATTCCTCGACCGAATTGTAGTAGCCGGTGTGATCGCCATAGGGCCCCTCGGCGCCCGTCTCGGTGGCCGACACAAAACCCTCGATGACAATCTCGGCGGTGGAGGGGATCTCGAGCGGAACGGTGAGGCAGGGCGTCAGCTCGGGGCGCTCGCCCCGCAACAGGCCGGCGAAGCGGAGCTCGGAGATCGTCTCGGGCAGCGGCAGCACTGCGGAAAGAATGGTTGCGGGGTCGGCGCCGATCACGATCGCGACCGGCATGTCGCGGCCGAGCTGCTTCCATTGCTGGTGATGCCTGGCGCCGCCGCGATGGGCGAGCCAGCGGATGATGGCGCGGTCGCGCCCGAGCACCTGCATGCGGTAGACGCCGACATTCTCCTCCTGATCGCCGGCCGCCGATTCCGGCGGCGCAGTGATGACGAGAGGCCATGTAATCAGGGGGGCGGGCTCGCCCGGCCAGCAGATCTGCGCCGGCAGTCTGGTGAGATCGATGTCCTCGCCCATCACGGCGCGATCCTGCACTGGGGCCGCGGGGCGCAATCGTGGCCGGGTCGCGAGCGCGGCCCGCGCCAGCGGCAGCTTGCGGAAGGCGTCACGTATGCCGTGCGGAGGCCGCGGCGCGCGCAGCTCGGCCATCAGCGTGCCGAGCTCGTCGAGCCGGCCCGGATTGATGCCCATGCCCCAGGCGGTTCGCTCCACGGTGCCGAACAGATTGGTCAATAGCGGCATGTCGGACGGCAATCCGTCGGCCTTGACCGGGCGCTCGAACAATAATGCAGGGCCGTGCTCGGCGATGACGCGGCGGTGGATCTCGGTCATCTCGTGGACCACGGAGACCGGCTCGCGTATGCGGCGCAGCTGTCCCCTGGTCTCGAGGAAGCGCAGGAAGTCGGATAGGTCGCGAAAGCGCGGAACGTCACGTTGCAAGAGGACAATCTCCCGGGAAAGCGGAAGCTAGCCGCGGCGATTTCTGTCCTCATTGTTCCCGCTCAAATACAACGGCGCGTATTCGGCTCAGATGGTCCGATGATGAATCCGTCCGCTGCGTCAGGCCATTTGCCGACAATCCCGCCATTGCTCGCGCTTGCGATACGCCCGCTGCCGCTGCTGCCGCTGCAATTCGCCCTCGACGGCTTCCTGCAGCGGATCGTGAGGCGCAATCCCGGCCTGCTCGACCGGCTGGGGGAGCACCGCCGGGCGCGGTTCGGAATCAGGCCGCTCGATTTGCCGTTCGCCTTCATCGTCGAGGCCGCCCCGCCGCGACTGGCGGTCGTGCGCGAACTGCCGCAACGCCTCGATGCCTGCGTCTCGGCCTCGCTCGCGAATTTGCTGGCGCTGGTCGAGGGCCGGGTGGACGGCGATGCGCTGATGTTCTCGCGCCAATTGATGATCGAGGGCGACATGGAGGCGGTGCTCGCCTTGCGCAACACGATCGACGACGCAGGGCTCGATCTGGCCGTAGAGCTCGCGTCCCTGTTCGGCCCGCTGGGCGAACCGCCCCGGCGCTCGTTCGAGATCGCGCGGAACAGGCTGACAGCACCGCGGGAGTCCCGCTGATGGAGCTGATCTGTCCCGCCGGGACACCGTCCGCGCTGCGGAGCGCCATCGACGCGGGCGCGGATGCCGTCTACTGCGGCTTCAACGACGAGACCAATGCGCGCAATTTTCCGGGCCTCAACTTCAGCCGCGACGAGCTGCGCAAGGGCATCGCGTTCGCTCACAGTCGCGGAGCACGGATCCTCGTCGCCATCAACACGTTTCCACGCGCCGCGTCGGTCGCGCTCTGGCAGCGGGCCGCGGATGACGCCGTCGATGCCGGCGCCGACGCGCTGATCGTCGCCGACATCGGGCTGATGGACTATGTCGCAAGGCGCCATCCAACCCAGCGCCTGCACGTCTCGGTGCAGGCCGCGGCCGCAAATCCCGATGCCATCGCCTTCTATGTCGAGAGCTTCGGAGCCCGCCGCGTTGTGCTGCCGCGCGTGCTGAGCGTGGCGGAGATCGCCGAGATCACCCGCGAGGTCTCTTGCGAGACCGAGGTGTTCGTATTCGGCGGCCTCTGCGTGATGGCCGAGGGACGCTGCTCGCTGTCGTCCTATGCCGCCGGAAAGTCGCCGAACATGCAGGGCGTCTGCTCGCCGGCGAGCCATGTCGCCTACGAGGAGACCGCGCAGGGGACGACGTCACGGCTCGGCGGCTTCACCATCAACCGCTTCGCCCCGCAGGAAGCCGCCGGCTATCCCACCCTGTGCAAGGGCCGCTTCTCGACCGCGCATGGCGATGGCTACATCTTCGAGGATCCGGTCAGCCTCGACGCCACCATGCTGCTCAAGGGCTTGCGCAGCGCCGGCGTCGCCGCGCTGAAGATCGAGGGTCGCCAGCGTGGACGCGCCTATATCGAGAGCGTGGTCCGTCACTTCCGACGCGCGCTCGATACGCTGGAGGATGGAAACGAGGCGGACATCGTCAGCCTGAAGCCGTTCACCGAGGGCCAGGCCTCCACGCTCGGCGCCTACCGCAAGACATGGCGATAATGAGAGACATCCCGATGCAGCTTAGTCTCGGCCCGGTTCTCTACAATTGGGCGCCGGAACGCTGGCGCGACTTCTACTTCAGGATCGCCGACGAGGCGCCGGTCGACGTCGTGTCCGTCGGCGAGATCGTGTGCTCGAAACGGTCGCCGTTCTTCGCGGACCATCTGCCTGATGTGATCGAACGCCTGCAGGGGGCCGGCAAGCAGGTGCTGCTGGGTTCGCTGATCCTGGTGTCGCTGCGGCGCGAGCGCCGCCAGATCGGGGAGCTCTGCGCAGCCGACGACGTGCTGGTCGAGGTCAACGACCTGACCTGCCTGAAGTCGCTCAAGGGCCGGCCGCACGCCATCGGCCCCTTCGTCAACATCTACAACGAGACCTGCGCGGCCTACCACGTCCGCGAGGGCGCGGCGCGCATCTGCCTGCCGCCCGAACTGCCGCTGTCGTCGGTGGCGGTGATCGCCGCGGCGCTGCCTGACACCGTGGTCGAAATATTTGCCTTCGGCCGGGTCCCGCTGGCGATCTCCGCCCGCTGCTACCATGCGCGGCTTCACAAGCTCTCCAAGGACAATTGCCGTTTCGTCTGCGAACAGGACCCGGACGGGCTCGCGCTGAAAACGCTCGACCAGCAGGATTTTTTGACCATCAACGGCGTCCAGACCTTGTCCCATGCCTGCACCAGCCTGGTCGGCGAGATCGAGACGCTGCGCGAGGCCGGAGTGGGCTCGCTGCGGCTGTCGCCGCAGGATTGCGACATGGTCGAGATCGCAAAGACCTTTCGCGACGTGCTCGATGGGCGCAGCTCAGCCGAAGCGGCAAGCGGCCGCCTGTCCGGGCTCTATCCGGGCGTCGCCTTCGCCAACGGCTTCGTTCGCGGCAAGCCGGGCTTTTCCTACGCGTGAGCGCAGGCCGGACCTCGGCCGGTTCAGCTCACGAGATATTTTTTGACCGCCGCCTCGTCCCACGCGATCCCGTTGCCCGGCTCCTCGTTCGGCACGGCAAAGCCGTCCTTGATGGTCAGCCGCGTCGCAAGCACCGCATCGGCCCAGTCGACATATTCCAGCCAGTGGGCGGTCGGCGTCACGCAGAGCAGGTGCGCGCTGACCTCCGAGAACAGATGCGTCGACATCTCGATGCCGGCGGCGTACGCCAGCGAAGCGGCGCGCAGCCAGCCGGTGACGCCGCCGATCCGCTGCACGTCGGGCATCACGTAGTCGCAGGCCTCCGCGGCCAAAGCGGACTGCAGCGAGAAGGCGCTGTCGAAGTTCTCGCCGATCTGGACCGGCGTGCGCAGCGCATCCGCGATGCGGGCGCAGCCTTCGTAATCGTCATGGCGGATCGGCTCCTCGATCCAGGTCAGCCCCTCGTCGTCGAGCATCTCGCCGCGGCGGATCGCATCGGTGACCGTCAGCGCCTGGTTGTAGTCGCACATCAGCGTGACCTCATCGCCGACGGCCTTGCGTATCGCGCGCACGACGGCGAGATCCTCCCGCGCATCGGGCCGGCCGACGCGGATTTTTGCGGCCTGAAAACCTTCGGCCAGCAGCTTGTGCGCTTCGTCCACCGCGGCGCCCACCGGCATGATCCCGAGCCCCTTCGAATTGTAGGCCTTGACCGGTTTTGGCGCGCCGCCGAGCAGGCGGGCGAGTGGCAACCCGCGTGTGCGGGCGAGTGCGTCCCACGCCGCCATGTCGATGCCCGACTGCGCCAGGCGCTGCAGGCCGGCAAGCCCGAGCAGGGTAAAGCGCTGGGTCAGCTTGCGCTCGATCTCGAACGGCAGCAGCTCGTCGCCGGCGATCAGCTCCGACATTTCCGCGACCATCGCCGTCAGTGGCTTCAACGCCGAGGGCGTGATCGAGAACAGATAGGCATGTCCCACCGCGCCCTGGTCGGTCTCGCAGTCGATCAGGACGAGCGGGGATTTCGCGACCGCCCCGGACGAGGTTTTGAGCGGCAGGTTCATCGGCACGATCACGGGGCGGGCGTTGAAGCGTCTGATGCGGACGGTCTCGGACATGGGGTCTCCCGGCAGCGGAATGGAGGTCGAATGCCGATCTTAGGCATCCGCCATGAAACGGAAAGCCTGGCCAACCGATCTTAAGTCCAATTCGCTACGGTTCGGGTAATCCGGTCCGGTCTTTCGGCCTTGAACCATTTCAACGAGGGGCTAAGCTTCCGCCAACCTGGCGAGAAGCCAGGAGCCAAGGGAGACCAGCCATGCACGCACCCATTCTCGTTGGCTTTTTGGCAGCTGTTTTGTTCGGCGCTCCAGCCCTGGCCCAGTCAAGACCACTCGTGACCGAAGAAGCGATGGTGAAGACGGGTGATCCGGGAATCGAAATCTATGTTCGCAACAAGCGGCCGGCGGACATGACCGCATTCAGACCGGAACAAACGGTCTTGTATGTCCATGGTGCGACCTATCCCTCCGAGACGGCATTCGATCTCAAGCTGGATGGGCTGTCCTGGATGGAGTACATCGCCTCTCGCGGCTACGACGTCTGGCTTCTCGATATCCGTGGCTACGGGAAATCCACCCGCCCTCCGGAAATGGCTGACAAGCCCGAGGCAAATCCGCCCATCGTGACGGGCGAGACTGCGGTCAGGGATATCGGAGCCGTCGTGGACTACATCCTGCAGCGGCGCAACATTCGCAAGCTGGATCTGCTCGGTTGGTCATGGGGGACCACTCTCATGGCAACCTACACCACCCAGAATCCGTCCAAGGTCGAACGCCTCGTTCTCTATGCGCCGGCATGGATACGCCAGACGCCCTCTCTTGTTCAGGCGGGCCCGGGCAAGCTTGGCGCCTACCGGATGGTCACCAGAGAGCAGGCCAAGGAGCGCTGGTACACCGGCGTTGCCGACGACCAGAAGGCCTCATTGATTCCGCCGGGATGGTTCGACGCCTGGGCCGATGCGACGTTCGCCACCGATCCGGTCGGAGCGGCAATGAACCCTGCCGTTGTCCGGGCTCCGAATGGCGTCGTTCAGGACGGGCAGCAGTTCACGGGGGCCGGCAAGGCATACTACGACCCGGCCAGGATCACGGTGCCGACCCTGCTCATTCATGCAGAGTGGGACCGCGATACGCCACCTTACATGGCGCAGACACTGTTTCCGTTGCTGGTGAACTCGCCTGGCAAACGTTACGTCGAACTTGCCGAAGGCACTCACACCATCATCATGGAGAAGAACCGGGTCAAGCTGTTTGAGGCGGTCCAGGCCTTCCTTGACGAAGGCCGCAAGGAGTAGGAGCTGGACGTCGGCGTTACCGCTTCGCACCTTCCGTGAACGCGGTCTCGATCACGTCGCCGAATGGCTGCCAGGATCGGCCGTCGAACTGGACCAGCCGCATCTGCTTGAACGGCAGGTAGCTGTCCGGCGACGTGCTGATCCTGATGTTGGGCAATGCGACGGAAGGCTTGTAATCCCTGAGCGAGGCCGCCTGGCGCATGATGTTCTCGCGCGACAGGTCGTCGCCGCATCGCTTCAGGACCTGTGTCAGCGCCTCCGCCGCGGCGTAGCCATAGAGCGCCGCGCTGCTGTTGGTGCTTTCGACCTGATGGTACCGGTCCATGAAGGTGAACCAGTCCTTCATCCCGGCATCGTCCTTCCATGCGGGATCGCTCGGATCCTTCAGGAAGGCCGCCGAGATCACGCCGGCCGAATTCTCCAGGCCCGCAGGCGCCATCGCATTGGCGATCGAGGCCGAGGCGTCGTTCACGATGATGACCGGGTGCCAGTTGAGGGACGCCGCCAGCTTGATCACCTTGGACGCCGTCGACGGCACGCCGAGAAAGACGAAGATGTCGGCGCCGGCACGCTTGAGGATCGAGACGTGCCCCTCGAGATGCTCATCGGTGATGTCGAAGGCGATGTCGACGAGAACGTTGCGGTTCAGGTCGCCAAGACCTTCCTGGATGCCCTTGTAGAGCACGCGTCCGAACTGGTCGTTCTGCCAGAGCACGACGATCTTCTTCCGGGGGTAGTAGGCTTGGATATAGTTGGCGTAGATGCGCCCCTCGGACCTGAACGAGGGTTGCCAGCCCATGGTCCAGGGGAACGCCTTGGCCTGGCTCAGTTCCTCGTCGCCGGAGGCGACGAAGAGCTGCGGGATTTTCTTTTCGTTCAGATACCAGCGCGTGGCGAGATTGCCGGGCGTTCCGAACGACCCGAACATGAAGTGGACGTCGTCCTTCTCGATGAGATTGCGGGTCAGCTCCGTTGCTGCCGCCGGGTCGGAATTGTCGTCGCGGGTGATGAAGCGGATCTTGCGGCCGTTGATGCCGCCGCGGGCGTTGATCATGTCGAAATAGGCGGCCTCGGCCTCGCCGATGGCACCGAACTCCGAGAGCGGTCCCGAATACGGCATGACGTTGCCGATGCGGATCTCGTTGTCGCTCGCCGATTGCTCGGAGCGTTGCGACATCGCCCCGAGCGATGCCAAGGCGATCATCGAAACGAACAGCATCCTGCCGACGACGCGCATGTTCGACATCCCCTGACATTGGCCCCCCGGCAAGCTCGGCGCAATCCGCCCCGGGGCCGCTTGATCTAGGTCAAGCCTTTGTCGATCCTGTGGATTGCCGGCTCGCTTCAAAATGGCGCACGGCCGCGGGAAGTGGCAGGCGCGTTGACGCGCCATCGACTGAGAGTGCGCCGTGTGGCACCCTCCTCCCAGGCCCTCCCCCACAAGGGGGGAGGGAACGCACCTTTCTTGCGGCGAATGACTCGATCCGACAGGGCGCAGGAAGAGCGCACAATGGAGCCGCGCACGCCGCTGCGCTCCCTCCCCCCTTGTGGGACCCCTTGTGGGGGAGGGCGGGGGAGAGGGGTGGTCCAGCAAATGGTCTAAGCCGTCGCCGGCAACGCGCCGTTACGGCAGGCCGCGCGCCTCGAGCTGGTGCACGAGCAGCAGGGTCGGCTCGGCGAGGCTGTCGCCGGAACCGTCGAGGCCGAAGGCGGCGGCGATGCCGTCGCGGCTTCGCAGCAGCGAGGCGCGTGGACAATGGCCGGCACCACAGAGCGTCTTTTTCAGCGTCTCGCCCTGTGCCACCAGGCTTGCTGAATCATCCGCGGGCCAAGCCAGCAGGATCGGCACATCGACATTGAGGATGCCGGGAAAGACCGACCGCTTGTCATATTGGGTGGCGTCGGTTCCGAGATAGGCCTGCACCGTGTCGCTCGCGTCCTTGCCGGCGCGATAGAGCCCGGACACCAGCACGACCGCCGCGACGTCGGCACGGTCCGCCTGGAACTCGGGATGCGCCAGCAGCGTCGCAACGTGGAAGGCGCCGGCGCCGTAACCGACTGCGACGATCTCGCGGGCATCACCGTTAAACAGGTCGATGTTGCCGTGGACCCAGGACAGCGCCGCCGCGACATCGGTCGCGCCGACCGGCCAGGTTGCCGAAGGGGCGAGGCGATAGTTGACCAGCACCCCGATCATGTCGTTGCGTGCGGCAAAGCACATGACCTGGTCCCGGATCTCACGTGACAGGTCGGGCGTCGCGCGGTCGCCGGTAAAGGTGTCGCCCGCCACGAACAGCAGCACGGGCCGCGGGGTGTCTGCCCTGGTCGCGCTGGTGGCGACATCGAGCACGTTGGCTACGCTCTCGCCGTAGCGCAGGCCGCGCGAGAAGGTGACCTGCTCGCACAGCCGCGCGGTCCCGCCGGCAGCCGTGTCGGAGTCGGTGAGGCCCACGCGGATAAGGTCGGTCGGCGCGATCGGCGAGGCCGGCAGCGGACCATGTGCGGACGCTGCCGTCGCGGTCAGCAGAAGCAAGAATGCGAGGCAGTTTTTCATGTCGGTGGCGGCCCTGCGCGGGTCATCCTGGCTGGCTCGTCGGGCGTCCTTTCAATTCGTCTCATTAATTGGCGGGGTGTTGAGGCGATTTCACGGCACCTTTGCTCAATTCGCCGGCTGGAACGTGCAGTCGGCGCCGCTGCCGTCCTTCCGACGTATGGCGTCGGGGTCGATCGTGCAGCTCAGCTTGGTCAGGCTCTCGAAATTCGATCCCGCCGCCCCATCGGAGGGAACGCCGGCTAGCGCCTCGGTCGCGAAGATCTCGTTGGCGGTGGAGCCGTTCACGGTCTTGACCCTCTTGCCGAACGTGACCTCGCAGCTGCGCACGGTGATGTCGACATTGCCGGTCCGGCAGACGATCTTGTCCGCGGTCACCACGACCGGCTTCTTGTAGGGAACGTCGCTGCTCCCGGCGAACAGCACCGCGACCGCCCTCTTCTCGGCCCGCGACAGGTCCGGCGACAGCGGCGCGATCACGCCGGCCAGCGCCAGCGCCGTCGAACCCGAGGTTTTCGCCGGCGTGGCGCCGGAGGCGCCGGCGATGGTGGTGGCGGCGGTCAGAATGAACGCAGCGACCGTGCAGGCCGTCTTCATGAATTTCATTCACGTTTCTCCTTTCCGGTCACGGCATCTCGACCGACAGAAGCTGCAGTCATGCGCGCCTTGCGGACGATCCCGAAGCTGCTTTCAACACGGCGCCGGCCGCCGTCTTGCCCGACTGAAGCGCGCCTTCCATGTAGCCGAAATAGGCAAAGCAGGTGTGCTCGCCGGCGAAGAACAGGCGCTTGCCGAATCCCCTCTCCAGCAGCGGCCCGGCGCGGCAGACCTCGCCGGGGGCGGGACAGGAATACCCCGCGGCGGTCCATTCGTCGCGGGGCCAGGCCATGAACTCCGGCTCGTCCGCCAGCTGCTCGACATATCCCTTGTAGACGTCGCTGATGCGCGGGGCATAGAAGGCGTCGACCTCCTGCTGGCCGCCGGATCCGTAGTGCGCGAGTGCTTCCTTCGCGACGCCGCCGCCGGCAAACAGGCTGAGTTCGACGGGACGGTCGGGCGGGCCGATCTGGTTGTCCGTCCCTTCCCAGGTGACGCCGAAACGGCTCGACGTCGAGGTCGGCGCCAGGCCTTCGCCGATCCAGAAGCGCTTCTTCAGCGGGCTGAGATATTTCACCGCCGTTCCCATCGTGACGTAGTAGGCGCGCGGCAACTCGGGGGTGATCGTGATCCTGGCGGAGGGCGAGGCCGGCCACAGGCTCGGCGGTATGGCGAGGATGGCGTAGTCCGCCGCGAATGGGCTGCGCGGTGTCTTGTCGCCGATCGCGTCGAACGCGAGCGTCACGCCTTCGGCTTCGACGTGAATGGCGCGTACCGGCGTCGACAACGAGGTGCTGCCCCCCCTGTCCATGATTTCGCGGGCAAGGCGAATGGCGAGCTCCTGATTGCCTTCCGAGCAGCGCAAGGTCTCGGTCTGGGTGAAGAAGGCATCGTTCTGGTTCTTCATTCGCCCGCCGGCGATGACGGCGAGGTTGGCGAGGAAGCTCTGCTGGTCGGTCGGCTGGCCGCCATCGTTGGAAAATTGCTCGGTGATCGCGAGCCTGGTCAGTGCTGAGCAGCGGAGGCCGGCGATCCATTTCGAGACAGGCTTGCGGTCGAGCTTCTTTGCACCGTCAGCGCGCCACGGCTGGTGGGGATCGATCGCCGCGGCCTGCCGGCTGATCCCTTTGATGGCTTTGTCCATCTCGCGATAGACGCGCTTCATCTGGTCCTCGGACAGCTTTTGGCCGTCGAGATATAGCGGCATGTCGAGGTGGAGCGCGTCGAAATTCGTGTCCGAGGTGATGACGGACAGACCGAGCTCGAAGCGCCGGGCGAGGCACAGCCAGAGCGGATGATTGTAGCCGATCAGCTCGCCGCCGGCCTCGACGATCCCGCTCGGCTTTCGCTTGCTGAAAACCCGGCCGCCGAAGCGGTCGCGCGCCTCGAACAGCGTCACGTCGCAATGTCCGACCAGTTCGGATGCGGCCATCAGGCCGGCGAAGCCGCCGCCGACGATCGCAACTTTGGGACGCGATCGTGCCAGCGCCAGGCGCGCGGCGAATGGCTGGCGCGACGGCATGGGAGGCTGGCTGTCCAGCTTGTCCTTGATCCGGCGTCGATGCTCGGCGCTCGAAATCCGCGGGCCGTAACGCCGGTTCAGCTGCGCAAACAGGGAGCGCATCGAAAATATCCTTCGAGAAAATGCCGCATGGCCGTTCGGGGCCGGCCCGCACGATCCCGCATAGGGTCAGAATGGAACCGAAATTAGCTTACAACCTCAGAAAGAGTCGAGCGCAGACGCTTCCCGCACGGCAAACCGCGTGAGGGCAGTACGGCACCTAATGTCGACGTGCGTCAGGCCGCTTTCTTGCGCTTGGCGGCGCTCCTGGCGGACTTCTTCGCCGTTGTCTTGGCTTTCTTCTTCTTCGCCGCCTTCTGGGCCGAGAGATATGCCTCGACCTTCTTGGCGGAATGTCCGGCCGCAGCCACGGCAGACTTCAGCCTGGCGGGCGTGATCTTGAACTTGTTCGACCAGTAGCGGACTTCATAGTCTTGGCTCAGCGCGATCCGGCTCTTGTCGGAGGCACGGTGTTTCTGCAGCTTGATGTATTCCTCGACCTTCCTGGCGGAGTGGCCGACTTTCTTGACGGCGTATTTCAGCTTGGCCGGCGTGACCTTGAACTTCTTCGACCAGTAGGCGACTTCGTATTTCTCGGTAAGCGCAATCAGCGCGCGATCGGCTCCGCCGCGCTTCGCCTTGTTGTCGGCCATGCTTTCCTCCTGCCCATGACGACGTGCAGTCCAATCTAGCATGCAATCGGAGTTGGGAAATCTGTCCTGTGGGGAAAAGGCCTCCGCTCGTCCCCGGCCGTTAAAAGCACTCCTCGCGCTTCCGTGATGGAACCTTTTGGCGGCTGTCGCGACTTACATACGACGCGGGAAAAAACGCGCGAGGCTGTCATGGCAGAGCAGTGGAAGCATACCGCCGATCCGACCGAGATCATGCGGGCGACCGGCCATCCTGAACTGGAATACGCCGCGGGCTGGACCATCGCCGGACTGGTCACGATCGGCACCATCGTCGCCGCCTGGGTGTTCGCCATCTAGGCCGCCGGAAACTGAAGCTCGAAGGCGGCGCCCTCGTCGGTCGGCCTCAGCCTGATCGTGCCGCCATGGCTCGCCATCACCGCGCGCGCGATCGCCAGCCCCATCCCGGTACCTCCCTGATCCCGACGTGTGGTGAAGAAGGCGTCGAAGATCCGATCGCGGTTCGGCGCCGAGATCGGTTCGCCGTCATTGCTCACGGTGAGCCTCAAGGTCGTCCGCTCGTCCACCGCCTCCAGCCTGATCGTGCTCGCCTTGTGCCGCACGGCATTGTCGGCGAGGTGTGACAGCACGATCAGCGCTTTCTCGCCCGACATGCCGATCGGCCGCTCCAGGCTGCCGCTTGCCGAGATGGTACTCGCCGGAAACCGGTTTCTGAGGTCATCGATGACCGGCGCCAGCCCGGTGCGCTCGTTCTGCGGCAGGCTCTCGGCACGGGCGAGCTCCCGTAGCCGCTGCGCCATCGCTTCCAGCCGGTTGGTATCGGACAGGATGTTGGCGATGAAGGTGTTTTGCTCGGCCGCGGTGAGGCTGCCGGGCTTGCCCTGAAATGAATCCTGCAACAGCTCCGCCGCGCCCTTGATCGAGGTCAGTGGCGATTTCAGCTCGTGGGTGAGGTGGGCCGAGAACGTCGCGATGTAGTCGGAGCGGCGCGCGAGCTGCTCGGCCATGCCGAGAAAACTGTGCGAGAGCTGGGCGAATTCGCGCGTGCCGTAATGCCGGAGCGGCTGGAACGCCTCGCGATCCCCGCGGCCGATCCGCGCGGCGCGATCGATCAGCTCGCGCATCGGCAGCGTGATGGTGCGGGAGAACACGAGGCCGATCGCGATCGTGCCGAGGACCACGGCAAGCCCGGCCAGCACGAACTTGCCTCGCTCCTGGTAGAGATGGTCGAAGATGTTGCTCGGCGTTCGCGTGGTGTAGATCACCCCCGCGACGCGGTTGTCGACGATGACGGGCATCGCCGAGAACACGTGCACGCCGAGGCCGCGGCTGAAGGAATAGATCGGTGGCGGCGGCTTGTCCGGGACGCGGTTGCGCAAGGTGGCCCGGTATTGCCCGCGTAGCGCGTCGGCGACCTCCTCGATATGGGCGAGCGACTGCCCGACCTCCTGCCGTCCGGCGATCACCACGCCATGCGGGTCGAGGATGCGGAAGCCCGCCAGCGTCACCTTCTGGGTCTCGCGGATGATCGGCGTCAGTCTTGCGCCGATCTCGACATAGGCCGGCTCCGCTGCCTGCGGCGCTGCGCGCGCATCCGGCCGCCGCCGCAACAAATCGTTGGCGGTGAGGTCGAGCGCCGGACGGATCGGCGTGACCTGGTCGCCGGGGTCGGGCAGCACGCCTGGCGGCACCTCGGCGCCGAGCGTGAGCCCGCTGCCGAGCCTCGCCGCAACCTCCTGCGCATAGATCGTCGCCAGCACGCGGCTCTGCGCGATCAGCTCGGCCTGGGTCTGGCGGATCAGCTGGTTGTCGTAGAGGCGGAAGAAGAATAGGCCGACCAGCGGCAGCACGGCGACGGTCGTCAGCACCGCGAAGATGAAGAGCCCGAGCGAGGGCCGCCATTTGTCGGGCGCCGCGCTCATGCCTTGTTCTCGCAGCGGCCGAGCTTGAAGCCGACGCCATGGATTGTCTCGATGACGTTGTCGCAGGAAAGCTGCGCCAGCTTGGCGCGGATGTTGCGGATGTGGCTGTCGATGGTGCGGTCGGAGACCTGGATGTTGAGCTGATAAGCCGCCCGCATCAATTGCTCGCGGTTGAACACCGAGGTCGGACGGGTCAGGAACGCCCGCAGAATCCCGAACTCGATCGCGGTTAGTTTCAGCGGCGTACCGGCAAAGGTCGCGACATGCTGCTCGGGGTCGATCAGCAGACCGCCTTGCGACAGCGCCCCCGGTCCCGCCTTGGCCTCGCCGTTGCGGGCGCCGAGGCGGCGCAGGATGACGTTGACCCGCGCCACCAGTTCGCGCGGACTGAACGGCTTCGTCACGTAGTCGTCGCCGCCGATCTCCAGGCCCAGCACGCGGTCGATCTCCTCGTCGCGCGCCGAGAGGAACAGGATCGGCACGTTGGAGCCCTTGCGCACCTCGCGGCAGACGTCGAGGCCGTCGAACTCGGGCATGCCGACGTCGAGCACGATCAGGTCGGGCCGGTCGGCGGCAAAGCGGGCGAGTGCCTCCTTGCCGTCGCGCGCCTCGATCACGTCCATGCCGGCCTTCTTCAGCGCGACGCGGAGGACTTCGCGGATGTGGCTCTCGTCGTCGACGAAGAGAATGCGATGCGCCAAGACTGTCTCCGCTTCATCCTGCCGGTTGGCTGGGCTGGCTGGTTGATTGCGCGTCGAGCCTCCGTTGCAGTCGCCAGCTTCGAAAGCCCCACGCTCGCCAAGCCATATCCAGCCGTTGCGTTTCTACAAGCCGATCACGCGCCTCGGCAAGACCAACTATGTATACCATGTCGGGACGAAGCGAGATCACTTGCTCGATCGCCGGCAATGCCTGTGGCCCAAGTTGCGTAAGATAATTGATATCGATCGATAGGCCTTTGCCCGAACCTTCACGGCTATGGGCGACATTATAGTCGGCAACGAACGCGTCGAAGTTCACCAGCGAGCAGCCATACAGCACGATCGTCAACGCGATCAGGTTGGCGCCGACCAGCCATCGGTTGGACCTGTCGAGCGCGATGCGGGCGACGATCAGGATCAGCCCGAGTGCCACCAGGCCCATCCAGATGAAGGCCGCGATGCGCCAGTAGGTCAGCATGTAGATGTCCACATAGAGATCGAGGCGGAGGATCGAGGAGGCGACCAGGAGGACGTTCTGGCCGACCCAGAGATAGACCAGCGGCCGGATCACCCTCGATTTCCCGGCCGGACCGCCCGGACGCATCGCCACCAGCACGAAGGCGGCGGCGAGCA
Organism: Bradyrhizobium diazoefficiens; assembly: GCF_018131015.1. Lineage (GTDB taxonomy): Bacteria > Pseudomonadota > Alphaproteobacteria > Rhizobiales > Xanthobacteraceae > Bradyrhizobium > Bradyrhizobium diazoefficiens_B. The sequence goes on along the minus strand of NZ_JAFCJJ010000010.1, from coordinate 84,525 downwards.
GTGCGGTTGCAATCAGCGGATAGGCGCCGCGATGGGCATAGGCCGCATAGGTCATGTTGGCCGGCAGCGCCACGTGGCCCCAGAGATAGAGGCCGTCGAGAATGGACTGCGCCGCGAACAGCAGGTTGAACAGGATCAGCGAACGCAGGACGGTGGAGGCGTCGAGGAATTCAACGAAGAGGAGCGGCGCAAAAGGCTCTGGCTCCGGGCCCTCGACGACGGCTGCGGTCGCGCTTGTCCCGCGCCGCCAGCGCACATGGATGAACGGCCAGACCAGCGCAAGCATCATGACCCAGAACAGCACGCGCGGGATGCTGACATATTCAAGGATGAGCTTCGGGTTGAGCAACGACACGCACTGCTCGATCACCGGATTGGCCGCGGCGAACAGCGCGACGAAGACGGTGCCGAGCGCGGCTGGCAGCAGCCAGAGCGCGATGCCGCGGGTGAACGCCGACAAGTTGAAGACCTGGAGCGCTTCGGGGAAGAATCTGAGTGGTCCGAACAGGACGAGGTTGCGTAGCGCACGGCCGCGGTCCGCGAGCCCCGTCGTGTCCGGATTGGTCGCGATCAGCAGTGCAACAGCAAGTGCTGCGACGAGGATCAGGAACGACAGCGGATTGAGCTCCTCGACGGCTGGCGCGAGGCCGGCGCCGAGAACGGCCGCGCTTGCCGCCGCGCGCCGAAAATCCACGGCTGCGTGATTGAAGAGCGCGGAGACGCAGGCGATCGCGATCGCAAACAGCGTGAGCGACAGCCCGATGCGCTGACCATAGAACAGGAAGTCGGAAAGCGCGGCCAGCGCCAGCACGGAGCCGACCTTGGCCGGAATCGAGGAATGCCTGATCGGTTGAAGGTCCGCCGCGATCGTTGAAGCCAGGCTCGTCATGTCCAAAAGACCTTTCGTGGATGGTGACGCCACGAAGTCTGACTGGCGCTTGTGCAGAAGGCGGGATCGTCGTTTGCACGGTTTCAGGAGTCTTTTGCAGTTTTCGTGCAGGCGCGTGTTTGCCCCTCGCGCAAGGCAAATCGCCTTGATAGGTGCGAAACATTCATCCCTCACACGTGATGTATCCCATGCAATTCCTCCGCCGTACCGGTCTCATCCTGCTCTGGCTGGCGGCGCCTGTCGCTGCGTTCACGGCCTTCAACAAGAACGATCCCTATCTGCTGGCGTTGCGCGGCGCCGGAAACGTCGCGCTCGTCCTCGCATGCATCGCAATCGTCATGGTGCTGCTTCGTCGCGGGCATGGGCGCCAATTCGCCGGAAAACTGCTCGTGATGCTCTGGTGCCTGCCGCCGCCTTTGATGGCGGCTGCGCATCTGAAATTCGAGTTGCGCAAGCGCGATGTTCTTGCAGCGAGCGCGGCTGAGGCGCGGCAACTCGGGCCCCATTTCATGGTGGGATATTCATCATTCACCGAGGTCGCGCGCCTGGCCGAGCAGGGATTGATCGGCGGCGTCTATGTCACCCGCCACAACATTCGCGGCCGGACCGCCGAGGCGCTGCGCGCCGAGATCGCGGCGCTCCAGGACAGGCGGCGCGCCGCCGCCCTGCCGCCGCTGGTCGTCGCCGCGGACCAGGAGGGCGGCATCGTCGGTCATCTCGCGCCGCCGCTGACAAAACTGCCGGCACTGGCGACGCTCAGCGGGCTCGCGCCCGACGATCAGCAGGCCAGGGCGGAGGATTTTGGCCGCATCCACGGGCGCGAGCTCGCGGGGCTCGGCGTCAACCTCAATCTCGCGCCGGTGCTCGACCTCAAGCCGCCGGTCCGGCGCAACCGGCTCGATTTCCACACCCTGATCGGCCAGCGCGCGATTGCCACCGATCCCGTGGTGGTCAGCACCATCGCGAGTGCCTACGTGCGGGGGCTGGAGGCCTCCGGCGTCGGCGCGACACTGAAGCATTTTCCCGGCATCGGCCGCGTGCGCACCGACACGCATCATTTCAGCGCCAATTTGAATACGCCGGTCAGGGAGCTCGAAGCTTCCGACTGGATTCCGTTCCGCGAGGTGCTGGCGCAATCGCGCAGCGCGCTCATGGTCGGCCACGTCACGCTGACCGCGGTCGATCCCGATCGCGCAGCCTCGCACTCGAAACGCGTGATCCAAGGCGTCATTCGCGAGAAATGGGGCTATCAGGGTCTGGTCATGACCGACGACCTCGTGATGGGCGCGATCTACCAGAACGATGTCTGCAAGGCCGTGGTCGAGGCGATCAACGCCGGCGTCGACCGGCTGCTGGTCGCCTATGACGGCGCGCAGTTCTACCGCGTGTTCGTCTGCGCCCTGGAGGCATCGCGGCGCGGCGAGCTCGACGCCGCGATGCTGCGCGCGAGCGAGGGACGACTGGAGCGGTCGCTTTCGGCCGGTCGCACCATCAATTCGACCGTGGCGGCTTCGGATCAACCGGTGGCCCGATAACGCGCAGGCTCTCATCGCTCTCGGGCGATCATCCCGACCAGCATCGCGCGGACGAGGCCCGCGATCTCGTTCCGCAACGCCGGCAGGGGGACGGCGACGAGCTTCTGCTCCAGCCCGAGCGCCACCATGCCATGCACGGCCGAGAACAGGCTGCGCGCGGTGATGCCGAGCTGTTGCGGATTCCGCTTCGGAAACAGCGCCGCGAGCGGGCGGTAGATGTGGCCGAACAGCTCCATCTGCTCGCTGATCGCCCAGTCCGGCACCTCCTTGCCGGGCTCCATGCGGTGCTCGAACAGGGCGCGCCAGAGCTCAAGATTTTCGGCGGCGAAATCGCAATAGGCAATCGCGATGCGGACCAGCGTCGCCTCTGGCGAGGGCTCGCCGGTGTCTTCTGCGGCGCTGAGCGCCGCGTCGAGCCGGGCCAGCGTGCGCGAGCCGACGCGCAGGATCAGCTCGTCCACATCGGCGACCAGATTGTAGACCGCGCCATTGGCGCAGCCGATCTCCTGGGCGAGGTCTCGCGTCCTCAGGCCGGCCAAGCCCCGTTCAGCCATCCTTCGTTCCGCCGCCTGGATCAGGGCGACACGAAGTTTCTCTCGACGTTCCATGGCCTTAGACATGTCTTAACCAATTTCTTGAGCGTTGTTCAAATTTATCTTGAGCGATGCTCAAGATATGCTACAAAGAACCCATGAGCAACGCTCATAGCAGGGAGCCGAGAATGTTCAAGACCGTAGTGACGCTATTCCGAGGCAGTGTGGCCGCCGCCGGCGAGGAGCTGGAAGACCGGACCGCCCTGTTGATCCTCGACCAGCAGATGCGCGATGCGGCCGCAGCCGTCGAGCGCAGCAAGCGGACGCTGGCGCTGGCGATCGCGCAGGACCAGCAGGAGGGCCGCAAGCTCGAGGCGACCGTCGCGCGCATCGCCGACCTCGAGACCCGCGCGGTTGCCGCGCTCGACGGCGGCCGCGAGGACCTCGCACGGGAGGCGGCCGAGGCCATCGCCGGGTTAGAGGCCGACCGCGACGCGGCGCTGACGGCGCGCGCGCTGTTCGCCACCGAGATCGCCCGGCTGAAGCGCCACGTTGCCAGCGCGCAGGCCCGCATCACCGAGCTCGATCGCGGCCGTCGCGTGGCCCGCGCCTCGGAAGCGGTGCGCTCGCTTCGCCGCAGCGGCATCGAGGCGGCGCGGCCCTATGAATCCACTCTGCCGGAAGCCGAGAGCACCTTGAAGCGTCTGCGCGAGCGGCAAATGGAGGCCCAGGCCGCCGACGATGCGCTGGTCGAGCTCGACGCGGCTACCGGCCCGCTCGCCACCGCCGAAAAACTCGCCGAGCAGGGCTTTGGCCCCCGGCTCAAGACGACCGCGGACGACGTGCTGGCGCGGTTGAAGTCCAAGCGCACACCGACTGCCTGAACACAAACCCAATCATCATTCGAACCAACAGGAGACGATCATGAACCAGAACGGCCAACCCCACAGCGGCGCCTGGGTGACCTTCACTTACGCATCCTTCGCAGCCTCGGCATTCCTCGTCGCCCTCGGCGTCTTCTTCCTGCCGATCGACCTCTGGATGAAGGGCTACCTCACGATGGGCATCGCGATGCTGATCCAGACCTGCGTCACCCTGACCAAGACGGTGCGCGACAACCACGAGAGCAGCCGGCTGGTGAACCGCATCGAGGATGCCAAGGCCGAGCGGCTGCTGATGGAAGTCTCCAAGGCAGCCTAAGGCAGCATGACGCAAGCGAGCCGGCTCAGCGATTTTCGGGGCGGCGGGTGCAAGAGCATCCGCCGCCCTGTCGGACTTGCACCGGTTTGGCGCCGGCGCAACAATTCCTTTACTCTGTCTCCGCTGGAACAGTTGTAATCATCGCGCTCCTTTAACAGCCTCGCGCGAAGAACGGTGCTGGATTACGGGCGGGCGATATGGCGGCATCTCGCAACGAGCGGAACGTGGGACGGGTCCGGGACGCGGTCGGACGGCTGCACAGCCACGCCGCGTTCTGGGTCAAGGCCCTGGCCCAGCCGACCATCGACCTCAGCTTGCGGACCCATCCCGGCCAAGTGACCCGGATCGTCGAGAGTCCGGGCCTGTCGCTGCCACAGGACGAGCTCGACCGGCTGGTGGCGCAGCTCCGCACGGTCGCGGCGAAGACGCTGCCGGCCAGCGACCTCACCTATGGCATCTTCTCGGGCGAGCGCGAGCGCCTGTCGCGCGCCATCGTCACGCTGATCTCCGAGGAGGCGAGCGGCCGCCCGATCGCGTTCAACGCGCTCTCGGTCATTGAGGTCGAGCTTGACGGCACGCCCGTCGACGTCACCCATCTCGGGCTCGTCATGGTCGATCCCGATGCGCGCGGGCAGGGACTGTCCTGGGTGCTCTATGGCCTGACCACCCTGGTGCTGTTCCTGCGCGACGGCCTGCGTCAGCGCTGGATCTCCAATGTCACCCAGGTGCCGTCGGTGGTCGGCATGGTCTGCGAGACCTTTTCCGACGTCTATCCGTCGCCGCGACCCGAGGCGCGCCAGAGTTTTGCCCATCTCCAGCTCGCGCGCGGCATCATGCGGCAGCATCGCGCCGTGTTCGGCGTCGGCGACGAGGCCGGCTTCGACGAGAGCCGTTTTGTCATCACGGACGCTTATACGGGCGGCTCAGATGCATTGAAGAAGACGTTCGACGACGCGCCGAAACATCGCGACCCGCAGTATGCCGAATTTTGTGCCCGCGAGCTGAACTACGACCGCGGCGATGACTTTCTCCAGATCGGCCGGATCGATCTCGCGGCTGCCCGAGCCTATCTGTTCGAGCAGGTGCCGCACCGCTCGCTGCCCGGCCTGCTGGTCGCATCGTTCGTGCTCGCCCTGCAGCGGCTGGTGCTGCCCGTGATCCACTGGCTCGACGACAGCAGGACCTTCGGCACGCTGCGGGCCTGGCAGGAGCGCAGCCGATGACGTCCGCGATTATCGCCAACGCGATCGTCAATGTCTGCGGCGTGATCGGCCTCGGCGTTGCCATGCTCGCGCTCCATCACCGCGATGCGCGCAACCCGCTGACCCTACGCCTGGTGATCGCCCTCGGCATCGTCGCGCTGCTGTTCCTGGTCCGCAGCACCGCCTGGCTGACCGGCAGCAGCCTGCTCGACGATCTCTCGGTCATTCCCGCCGCCGCCATTCCCTTCGGCGCGCTGATCGTGACCGAGGGCCTGCTGCGGCGGCACGCGCCCCGCGCGCTCAAACTCGCCGTGATCATCGGCGCCGTCGTGCTCGGCCTTGGCGGGGCGCTCGGTCTTGGCCATCTCGACATGGCTTACGCCGTCGCATTGGCGCTGTTCCAGCTCGGCGCCATCGCCGCCTGCGCATTCCTGCTTGCAACGCGCGACCGGGCGTCGCTGCTGGCCTCCGAAAACCGCAGCATCGATCGCATGACGGTCGGCGCTCTCATCGTTCTGCCCTTCATCGTCACGGATTTCACGGCGCTGATGCCGGACATCCCGGTCCGGCTCGGCGCGCTCGGTGCGCTGCTCGTGGTGACCGCCGTGCTGATCGCCGGAAGCAGCGGCGAAGCGCGCTGGCACGGCGTGCTCCTGACCGTGCTCCGGCTCGTCAGCTCGGCGCTGCTCGGGCTCGCCGCTGCGTTCGTTGCCCCCGACGTCGACGCCGCGCAGGCCGCGCGCTTCTGCGCCATCGCCGTTTCGGGCGTGCTGACGATCGGCCTGATGACGGACACGCTGCGGGCCTTTCTCGAAGCCCGCGCGCCGGGCGTGCTGAGCTCGGTCGCGATCTCGCCGGCAACGACGCGCGACCAGCTCATCGCGGAGCTGCTGCACCATCCGCTGTTCGAGAGCGCGCAGCGCTATCGCGACGACGATCTTGCCGCCTACGATCCTCTGCTGCTGCACAATCGCCTCTCGACGCATCGGGTGCTGCGGCGGTCGGACGCGCCCTGGGGACATCCTCAAGGCGATCCCGGCGTGGAACGGCTGGTGTCGCTGATGGCGGCGGCCAACGCGACGCATCTGGTCGTGCTCTCGCCGGACCCGGTCGACATCCTCGTGCTCGCCATTCCCGTGATCTCCGCCGATCCCGCCACCGAGACCGCGATCGCGCTGGTGCAGAGGATCCTGATCATGGCGGACGCCGGCGCGCCGGGCCGCGCGTCCGCCTGACCGCCTATCGCGCCTGCGAAATGCAACCGAGCCATGACGGTTCGCGCCAGCCTGCGCCCTTGCACCTCGGCATGGTCCGGAGCACTCTGTGCGGGCGGTGCCGACAGCGCCGCCAACAAGGCTGCGCGAGGAAGCGTTCATGGCGGTGACGCGGATCGACTGCGACATCCACCCGGCGATCGGCGGCACGCGCACGACGCTGCTGCCCTATCTCAGCGATCACTGGAAAGAGCAGGTGGTGAGCCGCGCCATCGACGGCCTCGACCTCACCTCCTATCCGCCGGGCATGCCGCTGTCGGGCCGCCCCGACTGGCGGCCGGCCAATGGCGCCAAGCCGGGCTCCGACCTCGCGATGCTGCAGAAGGGCGCTTTCGACCAGTTGGGCGCGAGCCACGCGATCCTCAACGTGCTCTATGGCGCGCAGGCCGTGTTCGACGCCTACATGGCGGCCGACTTCTGCAGGGCGATCAACGACTGGATCGCCGCCGAGTGGCTGTCGCGCGATTCGCGGCTGCGCGCCTCCATCGTGGTGCCGATGCAGGCGCCGGATCTGGCGATCGAGGAGATCGAGCGTCGCGCCGGCGACAACCGCTTCGTCTCGATCCTGGTGCTGGCGCAAGGCGAGACGCTGCTCGGACGGCGGCACTTCTGGCCGGTCTACCAGCTCGCCGAAAAGCACAGGCTGCCGCTCGCGATCCACGCCGGCACGCAATATCGGCAGGCGCCGAGCTCGGCCGGCTGGCCGTCGCACCGCTACGAATACTACTTCGTCGAAGCGCAGGCGTTTCAGGCCCAGATCCTGAGCCTGATCTATGAGGGCGTGTTCGGCAAATATCCCGGTCTCAAGGTCGTGTTGATGGAATCCGGCGTGAGCTGGCTGCCTGCCTTCATGTGGCGCGCCAACAAGACCTGGCGCGGCGTCCGCGTCGAGGTGCCCTGGGTCGAGCGCGAGCCGGCCGCGATCATCCGCGACAATTTTCGCGTCACCATGCAGCCGTTCGATGCGCCGGCGGACGCGAAAAGCGTCGAGGAGATCATCGACCAGATCGGCTCCGACAAGATGTTCCTGTTCGCGTCCGACTATCCGCACTGGCAGTTCGACGGCGACGATCCGGTCCCGCCGAACCTGCCGCAGCGCATCATCGCGAAGATGTGCGTCGACAATCCGCTGGAGACGTTTCCGCGGCTTTCGCTGAATTGATCATTGGAGGTTCGCATGAGTGAAGTCATCGACCGTCCGCTGCGCGACGACGAGAAGCCGGCCGCAACGCGGCTGCGCATCGTCGATTGCGACGTGCATCCGAGCCTGCACTCGGTGCACGATCTCGACGAGTTCCTGCCCAAACGCTGGCAGCAGCATCTGAAGGAATATGGCAGCCATCTGCGCACGCCCTATCTCTACACCACGCCCTATCCGCGCTCCTCCCCCCTGATCGCGCGCCGCGATGCCTGGCCACCGACCGGCGGGCCGCCCGGCTCGGACCTCGCCTTCATGCAGAAGCAGCATCTCGACCCGCTCGACGTCGAGTTCGGCATTCTGCAGGTGCTCGATCTCTTCATCTTCTCGCAGCAGAATTTGGAATTCGGTGCCGCGATCCAGCGCGCCATCAACGACTGGCAGCTTGCGTTCTGGTCGCATCGCGATCCGCGCCTGAAGGCCTCGATCCTGGTCGGGCAGGACGGCTCGGAGCTCGCGCTTGCCGAGATCGAGCGCTGCGCCAGGATTGGCGAGTACATCCAGATCAACGTCTCGCCGCGCGCCAATGAGCCGCTCGGCCGCCGCCGCTACTGGCCGATCTACGAGCGCGCCGAGGCACTCGACCTGCCGCTCGGCATTCACGTCGGCGGCTATGGCGGGCATGCGCCGACCGGCGGTGGTTGGCCGTCCTATTACGTCGAGGAGCACCAGTCCAATGCGCACACCATTGCGGCGCAGCTTGCGAGCCTCGTCATCGAGGGCGTGCCGGAGCGGTTTCCAAAACTGAAGATCGTCTTCATCGAGGGCGGCTTTGGCTGGATCCCGTCGGCGGTGTGGCGCATGGACCAGCATTTCGAACGCTTCCGCAGCGAAGTGCCACATCTCAAGCGCAAGCCGTCGGAATATGTGCGGGAGCATTTCTGGTTCACGACCCAGCCGATCGACGAGCCGGACGAGGCGCGGCATTTGCGTGCGCTGATCGAATGGGTCGGCATCGACCGGCTGCTGTTCTCGTCGGACTATCCGCACTGGGATTTCGACGACCCGCGCTTCGCTTTCAAGACGCCGCTGACGGAGGCGGAAAGGAAGAAGATCTTCAGCACGAATGCCCGCGCGGTCTACAAGTTCTGAGACCAGCATGGCCCGTCACATCGTCGCGTCCACCTCGGAGATCCCACCCGGCGGCAACAAGGTCGTCGATATCGAGGGCCGCGATATCGTCGTGTTCCACGTCAATGGCGAGTTCTTCGCGCTTCTGAACCGCTGCCCGCACGAGGGCGCGCCGCTGGACAAGGCGGCTTGCGTCGCCCGTCTGACCTCGCCCGAGCCGGGCGTCTATCAGCGCTCGCGCGTCGGCGAGATGCTGCGCTGTCCCTGGCATGGCTGGGAGTTCGACATGCGCAACGGCCAGTCCTGGTTCGACCCGAAGCGCTTCAAGATAAGGTCATATCCCGTTGCGGTGGAACGCGGCGACGAGCTGCAGAAGGGGCCGTACATGGCCGAGACGTTTCCGGTGCATGTCGAAGACAGTTACGTGATTGTCGAGGTCTGAGTACTCTTTGCCAATTGTGATTTGAACGCAGGTGCGATATGGCTCTCGCGCTTTCCAGAGGCGGAGACGAGCTTTGTCGAAACAATCGCTGCGCGAGGAGGCCGAGCGCCTGATCCGCGAATCGATGGAAAAGAAGACCATCGTTGTCAAGCAAGGCTCGACCCGCATCGAGGCCGTCTGCGGCAAATGCGGCGCGCCGAACCGGGTCCAGGCGGAAAAGGGCCAGACCCGGGTCAAGTTCGCCTGCAAGAACTGCGGGCACAAGCAAGAGACGCTGTAGACGGCGACGCCTACTCTCCCTTCACGAACCTCGTGAACGCGTCGGCATAATCCTTATGCCAGCGCGACAGCGGCGGCCGGTTCTCGACGATGTCGCCGGCCGCCCACAGCATGCGCTTCTCGTCGAGGGCGCGGGGCACGTCATTGTCCGGGCAGAGGATGTAGAAATCGCCGGCCTCGAGCCGCGCCAGCATGAAATCGATGGTCTGCTCCGGCGTCCAGGCGCCGGCCGGCTTTTCGGTGCGGCCTTTCGCGGTGAGGCCGGTGAACACGAAGCCCGGGATCAGCAGATGCGCGGTGACGTGGCAGTCCTTGGTATTGCGCAGTTCGTGCTGGAGGGCTTCCGTAAAGGCCTTCACGCCGGCCTTGGAGACGTTGTAGGCGGGATCGCCGGGCGGGGTGGGATGCCCTGCTTGGAGCCGGTGTTGATGATGAGGCCGGCCTTGCCGCGCGCGATCATGTTGGGCGCGAAGATGCGCGAGCCGTTGATGATGCCCCACATGTTGACGCCGATGATGCGCTGCCAGTTGTCGATCTCGCCGAACAGCGTGCTGCCGGGCTGGATGCCGGCATTGTTCATGAGCAGGTCGGTGCCGCCGAAATGCGCGCCCACGGCGCGTTCCAGTTCCTTCACGCTCTCTGCCCTGCTGACATCGACCGCGGAGGTCATCACATTCGCGGCAGCCGCAACGGATGACAGTTTTGTTGCAGCCTCCTGCAGCCGCGCCTCGTCGACATCGACGATGCACACCTTCATGCCGGCCCGCGCAAAGGCCATGGCGGCGGCAAGCCCGATGCCGGACGCGCCCCCGGTGACGACGGCGACATTGTCCTTGGCGATGACGGGATGCGGCATGGCGGGCTCCGAAACAGCGTTATGCGCGATCGAGCCCTGACATGAGCTTCGCTCGACCCTGCACAAGTCGGCATGGGAGGTCTTCGTTCCCCGCCGACTTTACGCCCATCCGGGCGCGCTGTATCCTCCTTGATCGAACGATCCCGTCAGATCGAAACCCAACAATCAGCTCTATCAGGGAGTGAAGCCATGGCTGTGTCGCAGGCTATTCCGATCACGCGCCATCCGTTCGCCAACGGGTCCTACAAGCAGATGCTGATCGACGGCAAGTGGGTCGACGCCGTCTCCGGCAAGCGCTTCGAGAGCCGCAACCCGGCGACCGGTGAACTGCTTGCGACGGTTGCCGAGGGCGACAAGGAAGACATCGACCGCGCCGTCGCGGCCGCCCGCCGTGCCTTCGAAGGTCCCTGGAGCAAGGTCAAGCCGTTCGAGCGGCAGAACCTGCTGCTCAGGCTCGCCGACCTCGTCGAGAAGAATTTTGACGAATTGTCGCAGCTCGACACGCTCGACATGGGCGCCCCGCTCAGCCGCACCCGGGCCTATCGTCTGCGCGCCGTCGGCATGCTGCGCTATTATGCCGGCCAGACCACCGCGATCCATGGCGAGACCGTCGAGAACTCGCTGCCCGGCGAGATATTCTCTTACACGCTGAAGGAACCGGTCGGCGTCGTCGGCGCCATCATCCCCTGGAACGGTCCACTCACGGCGACGATCTGGAAGATCGGTCCGGCGATCGCAACCGGCTGCACCGTGGTGCTGAAGCCCGCCGAGGAGGCGCCGCTGACCTCGCTGCGCATCGCCGAGCTCGCAATGGAGGCCGGCGTGCCCGCGGGCGTCATCAACGTGGTGCCCGGCTACGGCGAGACCGCGGGCGCGGCACTCGCCTCGCATCACGACGTCGACAAGGTCGCCTTCACCGGCTCTCACGTCACCGGCCAGTCGATCATCCGGGCCTCGGCCGGCAATCTCAAGCGCGTCTCGCTCGAGCTCGGCGGCAAGTCGCCGGACATCGTGTTTGCCGACGCCGATCTCGATGCGGCCGTGCCCGGTGCCGCGATGGCGGTGTTCGCCAATTCGGGGCAGATCTGCAGCGCCGGCACGCGCCTGTTCGTCGAGCAGTCGATCTACGAGGAGTTCGTCGGCCGCGTCGCCGAGTTCGGCAAGAAACTGCAGGTCGGCAACGGCCTCGATCCCAATGTGCAGATCGGCCCGCTCGTGTCCGAGGATCAGCTCAAGCGCGTCACCGGCTATCTCGACATCGGCCAGAAGGAAGGCGCAAAGGCGCTCGCCGGCGGTGGCCGCGTCACCGAGGGCGCGCTGGCGAAGGGCTTCTTCGTCTCGCCGACCGTATTCGCCGGCGTCCAGGACAACATGCGCATTGCGCAGGAGGAGATTTTTGGTCCGGTCATCTCGGCGATCGCCTTCAGGGACATGGACGAGCTGGTCAAGCGCGCCAACGCCACCACCTTCGGCCTCGGTTCGGGGCTATGGACGCGCGACGTCAGCAAGGCGCATGCGGTGGCGAAATCCTTGCGCGCCGGCTCGGTGTGGGTGAACTGCTACCAGGCGATGGACCCGGCCATGCCGTTCGGCGGCTACAAGATGAGCGGCTATGGCCGTGAATCCGGCAAGCAGCATGTCGAGGAATATCTCAACGTGAAGGCCGTCTGGATCAAGACGGCCTGACGCGCATTCCCTCCTGCGTTCCGCGGGAGGGAATATCTGCTTTCACGGGGCGGCGCCTTTTCCGGGAGCCGCCCTTCGCTATATGATTGGCGTCCTTCCATATCCATTCGGGGTCCAAATGAAGTTTCCGGCGTTGTTCAAACCATTGCAGGTCGGTCCGTACAAGCTCGCGCATCGCGTCGCGATGGCGCCGCTCACCCGGATGCGGGCCGAGCGCGAAAACTTTGCGCCGCGGCCGCTCAACGCCGAATATTACGGCCAGCGCGCAACGAAGGGCGGCCTGATCATCGCGGAGGCGTCTCCTGTGCTCTCGCATGGCCGCGGCAACCCGGCGACGCCCGGCATCTATTCGGAGGCGCAAATTGCCGGCTGGCGCAAGGTGGTCGACGCCGTGCACGCCAAGGGCGGCATCATCTTCCTCCAGCTCTGGCATGTTGGTCGCGTCTCGCATTCCTCCTATCATGGCGGCCAGCTGCCGGTCTCGGCCTCGGCGACGCCGCGCGCGCTGGAGACCGCGGAGGTCAAGGACGTTGTCGAGGCGTTCCGGCAGGGCGCGAAGAACGCGCTCGCCGCTGGCTTTGACGGTGTCGAGATCCACGGCGCCAACGGCTATCTGCTCGAGCAATTCCTGCAATCGCGCAGCAATCAGCGCAGCGATCAATATGGCGGCTCGATCGAGAACCGCGCCCGGCTGCTGCTCGAGGTCACGCAGGCCGCGATCGACGTCTGGGGCGCGAACCGCGTCGGCGTCCGGCTGTCGCCGCACGGCATCGCCAATGATTCCGGCGAGCCCGATCCGATGCCGCTGTACACCCACGTCGTGAAGGCGCTGGACAAGCTCGGCCTTGCCTATCTGCACTTCATCGAGCCGCGCTCCAGCGGCGCCGGCCGCGCCGACGTCAACTGGCAGAATGTGCCCTCGGCGATGGTGCTGTTCCGTCCGCTCTACAGCGGCGTGCTGATGACCGCGGGAGGGTTCACCGGCGAGAGCGCGAATGCCGCGATCGCCGAGGGCCACGCCGACATCATCGCCTTCGGCCGTATCTTCATCTCCAACCCCGACCTGCCGCGCCGCCTGCAGCACGATTACCCGATCACGCCGTACAACCGCGCGACGTTCTACGGCGGCGAGGAGAAGGGGTATACGGATTATCCGGCGTATGACGAGCTGACGCCGGCGTAGGCGCCCCCGTCATTCCGGGGCGAAGCGACGTGACCGCGCAAAGCGCGGCCCGGGAGCATCGAACCCGCAATCCATTTCACGTCCCGGCTTGCCGCCCAATGGATTCCGGGTTCGCGACTTCGTCGCGCCCCGGAATGACAATCGTGTATTGTCGCGCGCAATCACATGAGGAGAGACCATGGCCAAAGCCGCAGCCGCCGCAGGAATCGCCACCGGCCAGTGCCTGTGCGGCAAGGTCTGCTTCGAGATCGACATCCCGGCGCGCTGGGCCTGGCACGATCATTCCGCAAGCAGCCGCCGCGCTCATGGCGCGGCCTATGCGACCTATGTCGGGAGCTGGAAAAAGCGGTTTCGCATCGTCTCGGGCAAGACCGCGCTGACGCGTTACGAGGACAAGGCCACTAAGACCGCGCGCAGCTTCTGCTCGCATTGCGGCACGCCGATCGCCTATGAGCGTCCGCGCGGCCCGCACATGGTCAATATCCCCCGCGCGCTCTTCAAGGAGCGCACCGGCCGCCAGCCGCTCTATCATATCGCCATCGAGGAGCTGCAGGAATGGGCCTATACCGGCGAGCCGCTGGTGCCGCTGAAGGGCTTTCCCGGCGTGGTCTGGCAGCGCTCGAAAAAGCGCAAGCGCGCTAGCGGCGAGGACCCTTTCGAGCTAGGCCGCGAGGAGCAGTTTTAGTCTTTGTCTCGGCCTTTGTTTTGGCTGCAGCCTTGCGCGGCGCCGCCTTCTTCGATCTTGTTTCCTTGGGGATGGCTGCTACGAAGTCGAGGCCCCGCTTGACCCACGTCTTCAGCTCGGAGTCGCTTTGATAGCCTTCCGGCGCGACGCGAACGAAACCGGTCATGATACGCCCGCGCATCTCCATCGGGCTCGTGTGCGGCTCCTGCAGCATGCGCGCGTGTGCTTCCGGACCGACGCGGATCAACATGCCGCCGCGGCCGCTGACGGTGCAGCACATGGTGTTGTTCACCATGAAGCAAAGGCCGCCCATCATCTTCTTTTCCGCGACGTCGCGCTGGCCCGCCAGCAATATGCGCACCCGCGCGGCGGTGCTCTCGTCATAGGCCATCGGGTCCTCCCCGTACAGGCTGACACCTGGGCATGTTCCCAGCTTGCACGCGCCGGCGCAAGGCTGCCATGACCGCGCTTCCTTGCGCGCCTGCCAAAACTTCGGCCATCATGCCTTCACCTTGCGGCAACGCCCGCGGGGCCTGGAGGAAACATGAAGAACAGGATCACTGGCCGCTCCGCCTTTCTCGCGCTGCTCAAGGACGAGGGCATCACGCATCTGTTCGGCAATCCCGGCACCACCGAGCTGCCGATCATGCATGCGCTGAAGGATCATCCCGACCTCACCTATGTGATGGCGATGCAGGAGAGCCTGGTGGTCGCGATCGCCGACGGCTTTAGCCGCGCCTCCGGCAAGCTCGTCGCTTGCAACGTCCATGTCGCGCCCGGCCTCGGCAATGCGATGGGCTCTCTCTACAACGCCCAGTTCACGGGCACGCCGATGATCCTCACCGCGGGCCAGCAGGAGCAGGGCCACGGCCTGATGGAGCCCGTGCTCTACGGTCCGCTGGTGCGCATGGCCGAGCCGCTGGTGAAATGGGCCGTCGAGGTGACGCGGCTGGAGGATCTGCCGCGCATCGTGCGCCGCGCCGCCAAGGTGGCGATGACGCCGCCGACCGGGCCGGTGTTCGTCTCGCTGCCGGGCGACATCCTGAACAGCGAGGCGGGGATCGATCTCGGCCGCTCCACCCGAATCGATGCCCGCACAAAGCCGTCTGACGAGGCGTTGAAGGCCTTTGCCGCGCGCCTCCTCAAGGCCGAGCGCCCCGTGCTCGTCACCATGGACGAGGTGGTCAAGAGCGACGCGCTGAAGGAGGCCGCCGAACTCGCCGAGATGCTGGGCGCCGCCGCCTACCAGTCCTCGACGCCCTATGGGGCGCACTTCCTGTCGGAGAGCCCGAGCTTCATGGGCACGCTGGCGCGGGTGCAGAAAATGGCGCGCGACACGCTCGCCCCGCACGATCTCCTGATCGCGCTCGGCGGCGATCCCGTGCGCATGTCGGTCTATAGCGAGGTCGACCCGCTGCCAGATGGGTTGCCGATCGTGCAAATCGGCTTGGTCGATTGGGAGATCGCCAAGAATTTTGGCGCGGAGATCGCGCTCAAGGCCGACGTCAGGGAAACGCTGCGCGCCCTGTTCCCGGTGCTCAAGGAGATGGGCGGCGCGGCATTGGGAAGCCGCGCAAGACAGCGTCTCGCCGAGCTCGCACCGAAGAACTGGAGCGCGCGGCGCGCTGCGCTGGTCGAGCAGATCGGCAAGAGCGCCGGCCGTGCGCCGATCGATCCGGATTTCCTGGTGCTGCAAATGGTCGAGGCGATGCCGGAAAATGCCATCCTCGTCGACGAAGGGCTCACGTCTAGCCGCCAGCTCACCGCGCTGCGTCCGCACCGCGACCGCTATGGCTATCATGGCCTTGCCTCCGGCGGCATCGGCTGGGGCCTGCCGGCCTCGGTCGGCGCCAGCATCGCCAATCCGGATCGTCCCGTGGTGTGCTTCTCCGGCGACGGCAGCGCGATGTACTCGATCCAGTCGCTGTGGACGGCGGCGCATCACAAGCTGCCGCTCAACGTCGTCATCGCCAACAATGGCGGCTACCGCATCATCAAGCAGCGTCTGCTCGCCTTCCATGGCGACGACAATTACGTCGGCATGGATTTCGCCGATCCGCCGGTGGATTTTGCCGGCGTGGCAAAGGCGCTCGGCTGCGAGGCGATCAAGGTGAGTGATCCTCGCGAGTTGAAGGCGACGCTGACATCGGCGTTTGGCCGGCCGGGGACGAAGCTGATCGAGGTGATGGTGGACGGGAAGGTGTAGCCACGTCCACCGCCGTCATGACGATGTGGCGGCGCAAATGCTTTCACGTCGTCGTCCCGGCGAAGGCCGGGACCCATACCGCGTGATCTATCGGTTGTGAGTGGTACTAGTTCCGAACGACAGACTTCGCCAAACTGCTCCCTGTGGTTATGGGTCCCGACCTTCGCCGGGACGACGGCGGAAAGTGTGGCGCAACTTCCCGCAATACACCCCAGCAAAGACCTACTTCCTTCCCACCCGATACCCCGCCGCCGGATGCGGCGCGTCGAGCCTCGCGCGGCCCTGACCGAACAGCTTCTCCCGCAGCGTGCCCTCGGCATACTCCGGCTTGTAGCGCCCACGCCTGGTCAATTCCGGCACCAGCATGTCGGCGATGTCCTCGAAATCGCCGGGCGAGATCGCAAAGGCGACATTGAGGCCGTCGACGTCGGTCTTCTCGAACCAGTCCTCGATCTTGTCGGCAACGCTTTCGGGCGTGCCCACCACCACGGGACCCGCGCCGCCGATGCCGACATGCTCGATGACGTCGCGCACGGTCCAGACGCGGTCGGGGTCGCCGCGGGTGACGTTGTCGAGTGCGCTGCGGCCGGCATCGTTCTGGACATGGCGGACCTGCTGGTCGAGCTCGTAGCCGGAGAAGTCGATGCCGGTCCATCCCGACATCAGGGCGAGCGCACCTTCCGGATTGATGTGCGACCGGTAGTCGGCATACTTCGCCGCCGCCTCCGCTTCCGTGTTGCCGAGGATGATCGTCATCATGTTGAACATCAGGATCTCCGCCGGGTTGCGGCCAAGTGCGGCGGCCTCCTGGCGGATCGCGGAGACCCGCGGCGCAATGATCTTGGCCGACGGTCCCGACATGAACACGCATTCGGCGTGCTTGGCCGCGAACTGCCGGCCGCGCGGCGAGGTGCCGGCCTGGTAGAGCACCGGCGTCCGCTGCGGCGACGGCTCGCTCAAATGGATGGTGTTGTTGATGCGGTAGTTCGCGCTCTCGTGATTGACGCGATGAACCTTGCTCGGATCGGTGAAGATGCCGCGCTTGCGGTCGCGCAGCACCGCATCGTCCTCCCAGCTGCCTTCCCAGAGCTTGTAGACGACCTCCATATATTCGTCGGCGATGTCGTAGCGGTCGTCATGCCCGGTCTGCTTGTCCTTGCCGGCGCCGCGCGCGGCGCTGTCGAGATAGCCGGTGACGACGTTCCACCCGATCCTCCCCTCGGTGAGATGGTCGAGCGTCGACATCCGCCGCGCAAACGGGTAGGGCGGCTCGAACGAGAGATTGCTGGTGACGCCGAAGCCGAGATTCTTCGTCACGGCCGCCATCGCCGAGAGCAGCAGCAGCGGCTCGTTCGACGGCGTCTGCGCCGCGTTGCGCAAGGCCGCGTCAGGGCTGTTGCCATAGACGTCGTAGACCCCCAGCACGTCAGCCAGGAACAATCCGTCGAAACGGCCGCGCTCCAGCGTCTTGGCGAGGGCGATCCAGTAGGGCAGGCGGTTATATTCGGCGGTGCGGTCGCGCGGATGGGTCCATAGCCCCGGTGATTGGTGCGCGACGCAGTTCATCGCGAACGCGTTGAGTCGGATCTGCTTGGCCATGCTGGTCCCCCGGCGCCCTGTACCGGGCGCTCTTCGAATGATAGATCTGCGCCCCAATCTGGCGGCGTTCTTGCATGACGTTCTTGCATATGGCTTGTCGTTGGCAAGATCAAAATCAAGGGCACTCCCGCCCTTGGCAAGCCAATCTCAAGAGAGCAAGGACGAAATCCCAAGAACAACTCAAAGAACTATCCTGTCCCCGCCACTTTCGAAGCCCAGCCCATCTCGGCTAAGGTCCTTCGTCCGAGAGTCCAAAAAAGAAGCCATGACCAGAGCCGACGCCATTGCCCGCGCCCGGGACGATTTCAAATCCGGCGCATTCCTCGTCGAACTCGACCGCCGTGTCGCCTACCGGACTGAGAGCCAGAATCCGGCGCGTGGCACCGAGCTCCGCGCCTACCTGGAAAAGGAGATGCAGCCGGCCTTCGCCGCGCTCGATTTTGAGAGCCGCATCGTCGAATCCCCGAGCGGCAAGGCGCCGTTCCTGTTCGCCGAGCACCATGAGAGCCCGTCACTGCCGACCGTGCTGATCTACGGCCATGGCGACGTCGTCGACGGCATGGAGGGCGAGTGGCGCGAGGGCCGCGATCCCTGGCGTACGACGGTTTCCGGCTCGCGCCTTTATGGCCGCGGCACCGCCGACAACAAGGGGCAGCACAGCATCAACATGGCCGCGCTGCGCGCGGTCCGCGGCGCCCGCGGCGGCAAGCTCGGCTTCAACGCCAAATTCATCGTCGAGATGGGCGAGGAGATCGGCTCTCCCGATCTCGGCAAGGTCTGCGATCTCAACCGCGACGCGCTCAAGGCCGATTTGTTCATGGCCTCCGACGGACCGCGCCTGTCGGCGGACCGCCCCACGCTATTCCTCGGCTGCCGCGGTGGCATCCGCATTCATCTCGATGTCAATTTGCGCGACGGCGGACATCATTCCGGCAATTGGGGCGGCGTGCTCGCCAACCCCGCGACCATCCTGGTCAATGCAATCTCCACGCTGGTCGATGGCCATGGCCGTCTCCTGCTCGACGCCCTGAAGCCGCCGCGCCTCACCAACCAGATCCGCAGCTATCTCGCCGATGTGCAAGTGGTGCCGACGGAGGGTGAGCCGGCGCTGGCGGAGAACTGGGGCGAGGAAGGCCTGTCGGACGCCGAGCGGCTCTATGCCTGGAACACGCTGGAAGTGCTGGCGATGTCGTCGGGCAATATCGAGAAACCGGCGAACGCCATTCCCGGTCACGCCAATGCCGTGTTGCAACTGCGCTTCGTTGTCGGCACAAGGGTCGAGGGTCTGGTCGAGGCGATCCGCGCGCATGTGGTGCAAAAAGGCTTTCCGATGGTCGAGGTGCGGGGGGCGCAGAGCTTTGCCGCCTCGCGCACCGATTTCGACAGCCCATGGATCAAATGGGCGGCGGATTCGGTGAAGCAAACCACCGGAAAGGCGCCGGCCGTCCTGCCGAATTTCGGCGGCTCGCTGCCGAACGACGTGTTTTCGGAAGTTTTGGGCCTGCCGACGATCTGGGTCCCGCACTCCTATCCCGGTTGTTCCCAGCATGCGCCCAATGAACACATTCTGCTGCCTCTGACCGAAGAGGCCTTGACGGTGATGGCCGGCCTGTTCTGGGATCTCGGGGCATTGCCGAGGCCACTGAGCTGAGCCGTTAACCTGAGCCGCGATCCAGTCAAAAGGTTACATTCTATTTCGTTCCGATTTGTGCTTGCATCCCGCCGCATCATCCTGAAAGGGGAGAAAAAGTGAAACATTTCCGTCACATCGGCCTCGCGCTCGCCGCGACCTTCGTCGTCAGCCAGGCCGGCGCCCAAGAGCTGACCGGCACGCTGAAGAACATCAAGGACACCGGCGCCATCACGCTCGGCTTCCGCGACTCCTCGATCCCGTTCTCCTATCTGGACGACAACCAGAAGCCCGTCGGGTTCGCGATGGACATCTGCTACAAGATCGTCGACGCCGTGAAGAAGGAGCTCAAGCTCGACAAGCTCGAGGTCAAGCTCAACCCCGTCACCTCGGCGACCCGAATTCCGCTGATGGCCAACGGCACCATCGACCTCGAATGCGGCTCGACCACCAACAATGCCGAGCGCCAGAAGCAGGTCGCCTTCACCAACACCCACT
This sequence comes from Bradyrhizobium diazoefficiens, assembly GCF_018131015.1. GTDB lineage: Bacteria > Pseudomonadota > Alphaproteobacteria > Rhizobiales > Xanthobacteraceae > Bradyrhizobium > Bradyrhizobium diazoefficiens_B. The sequence goes on along the minus strand of NZ_JAFCJJ010000010.1, from coordinate 64,559 downwards.
TCCTGACCGCCAGCCGCTACGTCTTCAAGAAGTCGAGCGGACTGAAGTCGATCGACGACCTCAAGGGCAAGACGGTGGTCTCGACCGCCGGCACCACCAACATCAAGCAGCTCACCGAGGCCAATGTCGCGAAAAGCCTCGGCGCCAACATCATCCCGGCGAAGGATCACGCCGAAGCCTTCCTGATGGTCGAGACCGACCGCGCGGTCGCCTTCGTCATGGACGACATCCTGCTCGCAAGCTTGGTTGCCGGCTCGAAGGCGCCGGGCGACTACGACATCTCCAAGGATGCGTTCTCCAAGCCCGAGCCCTACGGCATCATGCTGCGCAAGGATGACGCCGCCTTCAAGAAGGTGGTGGATGCGGCGACCGCTGCGCTCTACACCTCCGGCGAGGCCCAGAAGATCTACGACAAGTGGTTCATGGCCAAGATCCCGCCGAAGGGCCTCAACCTCAACACCCCGATCTCGGCCGAGCTGAAGAACGAGTTCGCCAAGCCCTCGGATTCGCCGAATCCGGACGACTACAAGTAAGTCCCCGATCCACCTTTAGTATCAGAATGATGTCCGGCCACTCTTGACACCAGAGTGGCCGGACATTTGCATAGGCGACCGGGGCTTCTCTGAAGGGCGCGCTCGCGCGGGGGACACGTGAACTACAACTGGAACTGGGGAATCTTCTTCCAGCCGAACCCGATGGGGACCGGCACCTATCTCGACATGCTGCTGTCAGGACTGGCGCTGACCCTGAAGACCGCGGCGCTGGCCTGGGTCATCGCGCTGATCACCGGCTCGATCGTCGGCGTGATGCGCACGCTGCCGTCGAAAGGCGCCAACTGGTTCGGCTTCGCTTATGTCGAGTTCTTCCGGAACATGCCGCTGCTGGTGCAGCTGTTCCTGTGGTTCTTCGTGCTGCCGGAACTGCTGCCGAAGGCCGCCGGCCTGTGGCTGAAGCAGTTGCCCAATGCGCCGTTCTGGACCGCCGCGATCGGCGTCGGCCTGTTCATGTCGGCGCGGGTTGCCGTGCAGTTGCAGGCAGGCATCGGCTCGCTGCCGCGCGGGCAGCGCATGGCCGCGACCGCGCTGGGCCTGACCACCGTGCAGGGCTATCGCTACGTGCTGCTGCCGATGGCGTTTCGCATCATCCTGCCGCCGCTGACGTCGGAGTTCCTCAACACCATCAAGAACACCGCGGTCGCGATCACCATCGGCCTTCTGGAGCTGACCGGCCAGGCCCGATCGATGCAGGAATTCTCGTTCCAGGTGTTCGAGGCCTTCACCGCCGCGACCATCCTCTACCTCCTCGTCAACGCCGTCGTCGTGACCGCCATGCGCTTCCTCGAGCGCTGGGTCGCGATCCCCGGCTACATCACGGGGAAATAGGCGATGCTCGGCAATTTCGATTTCGACGTCATCCGCCGCGCGCTGCCCTATCTGTTCTACGAGGGCATGACCTTCACCTTGACGCTGACGGCGCTGGCGGCGCTCGGCGGCCTCGTCTTCGGCACCGCGCTGGCCCTGATGCGCCTGTCCGGCCTCAAGCTGCTCGGCCGCATCGCCGGCCTCTATGTCGACTTCATGCGCTCGCTGCCTCTGGTGCTGGTGATCTTCTGGTTCTACTTCCTGGTGCCCTATATCGGGCAGTGGCTGACCGGCGCCTCGCGCCCGATCAGCGTCGGTGCGTTCGCATCCTCGCTGATCACCTTCATCATGTTCGAGGCGGCGTACTTCTCCGAGATCATGCGTGCGGGCATCCAGTCGATCTCGCGCGGGCAGCCGGCCGCGGCCAGCGCGCTCGGCCTGACCTACGCCCAGACCATGCGCTACGTCGTGCTGCCGCAGGCCTTCCGCAACATGCTGCCGGTCCTGATCACGCAGACCATCGTGCTGTTCCAGGACACTTCGCTGGTCTACGTGCTGTCGATCACGGATTTCCTCGGCGCCGCGAGCAAGGTCGCGCAGCGCGACGGACGCCTGGTCGAGATGTACCTGTTCGCCGCAATCGTCTACTTCACCATCTCCTGTATCGCGTCGTTCGGCGTTCGCCGCCTGCAGTCGCGCATCGCCATCATTCGCTAGGGCCGTCATGATCGAAATCAGCCACGTCGACAAATGGTATAGCCCGACCTTCCAGGTGCTGACCGACTGCACCACCAGCGTCGCCAAGGGCGAGGTGGTGGTGGTTTGCGGCCCCTCCGGTTCGGGCAAGTCGACCTTGATCAAATGCGTCAACGCGCTGGAGCCCTTTCAGAAGGGCGACATCAGCATCGATGGCATCAAGGTCAACGACACCAAGACCAACCTGTCGAAGCTGCGCTCGCGCGTCGGCATGGTGTTCCAGCATTTCGAGCTGTTCCCGCATCTCAAGATCATCGACAATCTCTGCCTCGCCCAGGAAAAGGTGCTGGGCCGGGCCCACGACAAGGCGGTGACCAAGGGCATGGCCCTGCTCGAACGCGTCGGGTTGAAGGAGCATGCGCAGAAGTTCCCGGCGCAGCTCTCCGGCGGCCAGCAGCAGCGCGTCGCGATTGCCCGCGCGCTCGCCATGGACCCCATCGCCATGCTATTCGACGAGCCGACCTCGGCGCTCGATCCCGAGATGATCAGCGAGGTGCTCGACGTCATGGTCGATCTTGCCCGTGAAGGCATGACCATGATGGTTGTCACCCACGAGATGGGCTTTGCCCGCAAGGTCGCCAACCGCGTGATCTTCATGGACCGCGGCGAGATCGTCGAGGACGCGCCGAAGGACGATTTCTTCGGCAAGCCGCGCAGCGACCGCGCGCAGAAGTTTTTGTCGAAGATCTTGTCGCATTAATCGCGATTGTCATTCCGGGGCGCGCGTAGCGCGAACCCGGAATCTCAAGATTCCGGGTTCATTCGCTCCGCGAATGCCCCGGAATGACCGATCGAGGGTTTATCGGGCTCGCCAAATCTCCTATACGGGTGAGAAAATCACCTTCCCGTCAGGAGACCCACCTTGGACTCGATCGCCTACGTCAACGGCTCATTCGTTCCGCTCTCGGACGCCAAGGTCTCGGTGCTGGACCGCGGCTTCCTGTTCGCCGACGGCATCTACGAAGTCTCGGCCGTGCTCGATGGCAAGCTGGTCGACAACGCCTCGCATCTGGCGCGGCTGGAGCGCTCGGTCGGCGAGATCAGCTTGAGGCTGCCGGAGACGGTCGAGCGCATCACCGAGTTGCAGAAGGAGCTGATCGCGCGCAACAAGGTCAAGAACGGCCTCGTCTACCTCCAGGTCACGCGCGGCGCCGACCAGGGCCGCGACTTCGCGTTTCCCAAGGGGGACGTCAAGCCGAGCCTGGTGATGTTCACCTCCGAGAAGGACATCATCAATGCCGCCTCGGCCAAGACCGGCATCAATGTGGTCACCGTGCCCGACATCCGCTGGGAGCGGCGCGACATCAAGAGCGTGGCGCTGCTCGCGCAGGTGCTGGCGAAGCAGGCCGCGGCCGAAGCCGGCGCGGGCGAAGCCTGGATGCTGGAAGACGGCTATGTCACCGAGGGCGGCTCGTCCTCGGCGTTCATCCTGACCAAGGACGACGTCATCGTGACGCGGAAGAATTCCAACGCGATTTTGCCGGGCTGCACCCGCAAGGCCGTGGTGGCGCTCGCCGAGGAGCGTCAGCTCCGCGTCGAGGAGAGGTCCTTCACGGTGGACGAGGCGCTCGCCGCCAAGGAAGCGTTTGCAACGTCGGCCTCGCTGTTCGTCCAGCCCGTGGTCGCGATCGACGGCAAGAAGATCGGCGACGGCAAGCCGGGTCCGATGGCGACGCGCCTGCGCGAGATCTACGTGGAGTTCGCCAAGGCGACGGCGGTCTAGGCCAAGCTCTCCACTGCCGTAGGGTGGGCAAAGGCGCACTTGCGCCGTGCCCACCTCTTCTTTCCCATCTTACCGAAAGAATGGTGGGCACGCTTGCGCTTTGCCCACCCTACGAGACCTGCGCCGAGGCGCGCGGCCTAGCCTAGGCCACAGATGCCTTCACTTTCACCGGGTGAACCGCGCGGAAGGCGATGGCGAGCCTGTTCCAGGCGTTGATCGCGCCGATCAGCGCGGTCAGGTTCACTGTCTCCGCGTCCGAGAACTGTGCGCGGACCGCTCCGTAGACGTCGTCGGGCGCATGCGTGTCCGCGATCAGCGTCACCGCCTCGGTCCAGGCCAGCGCGGCGCGCTCGCGCTCCGTGTAGAGTGGTGATTCACGCCAGGCGTTCAGGAGATAGACGCGCTGCTCGGTCTCGCCGCGCTTGCGGGTATCCTCGGTGTGCATGTTGATGCAGAAGGCGCAGCCGTTGATCTGCGATGCGCGGATCTTGACGAGCTCGATCAGCGATTTTTCCAGACCCGTCGACTGGATCTGCTCCTCCAGCGCCATCAGCGCCTTCATGGTCTCTGGAGCGGCCTGGTAGAAGTTCATGCGGGGTTTCATGGTCGTTCTCCTTGCTTGCTGGGTTGACGTCAGTGGGCGCCGGCGGCCGAGCCGTGGCCGGGCTTCTTGAGGACGAGGACGGCCATCAGGGCCACGATCAGCGCCATGCCGAGCAGGTAAAAGGTATCGCTGAAGGCAAGGATGTAAGCCTGCTTCTGCACGATATGGCCGATCGCGACATAGGCGCGATGCGCGGCATCGGCGCGGTCGGGGACGCCGTGATTGGTGAAGTATTGAGTGAGCTGCTCCAGCCGCGTGCGCGTGGCCTGCTCGAACAACGAGACCGACTGCATCAAGACGTTGGAGTGATACTGCTCGCGCTTGGTCAGCGCGGTCTGCAGCAGCGCGATGCCGACGGCGCCGCCGAGATTGCGCATCATGTTGAACAGGCCGGAGGCCGAGCCCGCATTCTCCGCCTCGATGCCGGCGGTTGCAACTGCCGACAACGGCGCCAGGACCAGGGCCTGTCCGACGGCGCAGACGATGTTGGGCCAAAGGAGCTGATCGGCGGCATAGTCGCTCGTCATATCGATGTTCATGAAGTTCGAGCCCGCAAACAGCGCAAGACCGACGCCGATGATGATACGTGCATCGAAGCGCTGCATCAGACGCGGCACGAGCGGGATCAGCACGAGCTGCGGCAGGCCGGTCCATGCCAGCACCATGCCGATCTGCTCGGCGTTGTAGCCCTGGATCCGTGACAGATATTGCGGCAGGATGAACACTGAACCGTAAAGCGCGATGCCGAGCAGGAAGTTCGCGAGCATGCCGAAGCCGAAATTGCGGCGGGCCAGCAGGCGCAGATTGAGGAGCGGCTTCCTCACCGTGAGCTCGATGACCAGGAAGGCGGTCAGCGCGACAGCAGCGATTACGGACAGTTTGACGATGAAGGGCGAGCCGAACCAGTCGTCCTTGTTGCCCTCCTCCAGCACGGTTTGAAGCGTAGACAGGCCGATCGCCATGGTGATGATGCCGGCCCAGTCGCCTTCGTGCAAGAGCGAGAGCTTCATCGGCCTCGCGTCGAGCGCGTACCAGAGCATGCCGACCATGATCGCGCCGGGCACGAGGTTGACGTAGAAGATGTACTGCCAGCCGAAATTCTCGGTGAGATAGCCGCCGATGGTCGGGCCGATCGCCGGCGCAAACGTCGCCGAGAGCGCGAACAGCGCGAGGCCGACCGGCTGCTTTGCACGCGGCAGCAGGGTGATGATCAGCGTGAAGGCCATCGGGATCAGCACGCCGCCGGTAAAACCTTGCACGGCGCGCAGCACGATCATCTGCGGCAGGTCCTGCGCCAGCGCACAGGCCACCGACAGAGCCAGGAACAGGACCGCGTTGGTGAGCAGGTAGATGCGGATCGAGAACACCTGCGCGAGCCAGCCGGACAACGGGATCACCACGATCTCGGCGATCAGATAGGAGGTCGAGATCCAGTCGCCGTCGTCGATGCCGGCGCCGATCGCACCCTGGATGTCGGCAAGCGAGGCGTTGACGATCTGGATGTTCAGCACCGCCATGAAGGCGCCGAGCGTGGCGCCGATCACCGCGATCCAGGTCCTGGCCGGGATGGAGGGCGTGGCCGGTTCCGCAGCGGGAGCGGAGATAGCTAATGCGGCATTGGTGGTTGGCTGGAGCGTGCTCATGGAAGCCTCGTCTCGGGTGCGGAGACAGGATGCATTGGGCGGATGGTTTCGATAATCGAGGAAACGCGGGAAGGATTGTCCGGCGGAAGTTGATAATCCGGTCTGCGGACTTAGCCGCCGTTCGAAGAGCCGGCGTTGTTGGCGAGATGCCGGGCCGTCTCGCGCTCGGCCAGCGCGGTTGCCTTGGTGTCGACCGTCGGTACCGCCGACATGCCCGGCCGCAGCAGGCCGGTCAGGACATGGTCGTCGAAGACGATCTTCACAGGCACGCGCTGCACGATCTTGGTGAAATTCCCTGTCGCATTGTCAGGCGGCAGCAACGCGAACTCAAGCCCGCTGGCCGGCGAAAGACTGTCGACGTGGCCGCGCAGCGTGCGATTGCGAAAACTGTCGACATGCAGCTCGACCGGCTGGCCCGGACGCATATGTGTGAGCTGCGTCTCCTTGAAGTTCCCGACGACATAGACCGCATCGAGCGGCACCACTGCCATCAATTGCGTGCCGGCCTGCACGAACTGGCCGACGCGCAAGCTGCGGGCGCCGACCGTGCCGTCGACCGGCGCAGCGATCTCGGTATAAGATAGATTCAGTGCCGCCTGCTGCGCGACCGCGCGGGCGCGGTCGAGTTGAGCGGTGGCTTGGGCGCGTTGGGTGGTCAGCACATCGACCTTGCGTTGCGCGGCCAGGAGGCCTGATTTCGCGTGCTGCAGTTGCGCGTTGCTGGCACGCAGCGCCGCGTCGGTCTGCTGGGCGCGCTGGATCGTGCCGGAGCCCGACTTCATCAGGTCGTCGTAACGGGCGCGCTCTTCCTGCGCGAACTTCAGATTGGCGTCCGCCCCCGCGACATCGGCCGTGCTCTGCTCGATGACCGGTTGCTGCAGTTCGAGCTGGGCGTCGATGTTGCGCACTGAGGCTTCGGCGGCGGCGACGTCGGCGCGGGCCTGGTCAAGCGCCGCCCTGAAGTCGCGGTCGTCGATCTTCGCCAGCACCCGGCCCGCTCTGACCTCTTCGTTGTCGCTGACCAGCACCTTCGCGACGTAACCCGAGACCTTCGGCGCAATGATCGTGGAGTCTGCCTTCACATAGGCGTCATCGGTGGATTCGAGGTAGCGGCCGGTTTTCAGGTAATCGTAGCCGTAGGCCCCGGCGACTGCGATACCGAGCGCCAGCGCGAGGCCCAGGGCCGCCCGCTTGATCGCCTGACGGGACGGCCGAAAATTGATTTTTTCCTTGGTTTCAATGACATAGGAAGCGTTCGACATGGCATCCTCGGAATTCCCAAGGCGCCGGTCCGATGGCGCCCTGTTGATGTGCTGGAAGATGCGCTGTCACGGCGCTTGTGATAATCCCGAAAGAACTGGAAGCATTATCCAGTATCATCGGATAATCGGGCTCTTTCGTCATGGACCGGTTCGGCAGTCTCACCGCCTTCGTCCGGGTGGTCGAAAGCGGCGGCTTCTCGGCCGCAGCCCGCCGGCTCAACATGTCGACCACGATGGTGAGCAACCATGTGCAGGCGCTCGAGGACCGGCTGGGGGTGCGACTGCTCAACCGCACCACGCGCAAGGTGAGCCTCACCGAAATCGGCAAAACCTATTACGACCGCGCGACACAGATCCTCAGCGATCTCGAACAGGCCGACGACATCGCGAGCGAATTGCAGTCGGTGCCGCGCGGGACGCTGCGGATTCATGTCGCGACCCACATGGTGCCGTTCGTCGCGCCGGTCGTGGCGAAACTGCTGTCGGCCTATCCCGAACTCAAGATTGACCTGCGCATGGGCGAGGCCGACGTCGACCTCATCGAGGAAGGCTACGACGTCGCGTTGCGCATGACCCCGCCGCCGGATTCGAGCCTGATCGTGCGCAGCCTCGCCACCTGGCGGCATGTGCTGTGCTGTTCGCACGCCTATCTCGACAGGCACGGCCGGGTGCAGCGGCTCGACGATCTCACCACGCATAATTGTGGCCGGCACCTGAACTATCCCTTTGGCGATGAATGGCGCTTCTTCGATCGCAAGCGCGCGCCGGCCTCGGTCCGCATCTCCGGCAGCTTCGTCACCAATAGCGGAGAGGCGCTGCGCAAGGTGGCGCTGGAGGGCGCAGCCGTCTGCCTGATGGCCGGGTTTCTCATCCAGGACGATCTCGAAGCGGGGCGGCTGGTGCGCCTCCTGCCTGAATATCGCCCGGTCGAGATGTCGATGAACGCGGTCTATCCGCACCGGCATCATTTGTCGGCAAAGGTCAGGACCTTCATCGACATGATTGCGCTTCACAGCGCCGAGCAGCAGAAGCTGATCAATCCCTATTCCTAGCGACGCCGGACCACCTGCATCGCGCCGCAACAACAGCAACCGCAATTGTGAACGCAACAATCCGGTTCCGATTTCGTTGAGAAACGGGAAGCCGGCGCGAGCGCCGGCCCAAGGACCGGAGGCCCGCGATGTGGATGTTGCTCCTGCTGCCGTATATCGGCCTGCTGTGGGTCCCCTTCTACAATTTTGCCGAGCCATCGTTGTTCGGCTTCCCGTTCTTCTATTGGTATCAGCTCGCCTGGGTGCCGATTTCCTCGCTGCTGATCTGGCTGGTCTGGCGCAGCCGCGCGCCTGACGAAACCCAGTGAGGGCCGCGCCATGACGGATCAGACCGACTGGCTGGCGCTCGCGATTTTCGCCTTCTTCTTTGCGCTTGTCACCGTGATGGGCTTCGTCGCTGCCCGCTGGAAGACGGGCGAGGTGAGCGCACATCTCGACGAATGGGGATTGGGCGGACGCCAGTTCGGGACCTGGATCACCTGGTTCCTTGTCGGCGGCGACTTCTACACCGCCTATACCGTGATCGCGGTGCCGGCGCTGGTCTACGCGGTCGGCGCTTATGGCTTCTTTGCGCTGCCCTACACCATCATCGTCTACCCCTTCGTGTTCGCGGTGATGCCGGTGCTGTGGAAGCGCGCGCATGCTGCCGGCCATGTGACGGCGGCCGACGTCGTCCATGCCACCTATGACTCGCGGGCGCTCGAGCTCGTCGTCGCGCTGACCGGAATCGTCGCCACGATGCCGTATATCGCGCTTCAGCTCATCGGCATGCAGGTCGTCATCAAGGCGATGGGCATCTCGGGCGAACTCCCGATCGTCGCGGCCTTCGTCATCCTCGCGCTCTATACTTACAGCTCCGGCCTGCGTGCGCCTGCCCTGATCGCCTTCGTCAAGGACGTCATGATCTATATCGTGGTGCTGGTGGCGGTGATCGTGGTGCCGGCCAGGCTCGGCGGCTACGGCGCAGTGTTCTCCGCGGCCAACGATGCCTTCGCGGCCAAGGGCGGCAATACCGGGCTGCTTCTGAAGCCCGAGCAGATGCTGGCCTATGGCACGCTCGCGCTGGGCTCGGCGCTGGCGGCGTTCATGTACCCGCATACGCTGACCGGTGTCTTCGCGTCGAAATCGGCCGATACGATCCGCAAGAATGCGATCCTGCTGCCGGCCTACACGCTGCTGCTCGGATTGATCGCGCTGCTCGGCTACATGGCCCACGCCGCGCAGATCAAGGTCGCCTCGCCCAATGATGTCGTTCCGATGCTGTTCAAGACGCTGTTCCCATCCTGGTTCGCGGGCTTCGCCTTCTCCGCGATCGCGATCGGTGCGCTGGTGCCGGCCGCAGTGATGAGCATCGGCGCGGCCAATCTGTTCACCCGCAACGTCTGGAAATCCTACGTCAATCCCGGCATCACCCACGCGGGCGAGGCATCTGTGGCAAAGATCACGTCGCTGGTCGTCAAGGTCGGCGCGCTGGCATTCATCCTGTTCCTGCCGACGCAATATGCGCTCGACCTCCAGCTTCTGGGCGGCCTCTGGATTCTCCAGACCCTGCCGGCGTTGGTGTTCGGCCTCTACACGCGCTGGTTCAGGGCTGAGGGTCTCCTGCTGGGTTGGGCCGTCGGGATCGGCTGGGGTTCGTGGACGGCCTGGAGCAATGGATTGAAACCGCTCGCCAGCATTGCCATTGGCGGCGCCAACCATACTTTCTATGTCGGTCTGGGCGCGCTGCTGTTCAATGTCGCCGTCGCGGCCGTCGCCACGTTCGTGATGGGTTGGATCTCACCCGACGCCAGGCGCAGCCTGACGGTTGGCTCCTGACGCCGAAGCGGGCGGTGTCGCATCGAGCCTGGTGGCCAGGCGCTCAACGTCGGTCATGACTTTCTGAATGGCGGCGTCCTTCACCGGGCCGTAGCCGCGGATCTCCATCGGCGCCTTGGCGATGGCGACGAGATCGGGCAGATGCGCGGCGTCGAGGTGGCCGAGCATTTGCGCGATCAGGCCCTCATACCAGCCGATCAGCTCGCGCTCGGCGCGTCGTTCCGCGGTGTAGCCGAACGGATCGAAGGCCGTTCCGCGCAATCCCTTGAGCCGCGCCAGCATGCCGAGCGGCGCCTGGAGCCACTGGCCGAACGCGCGCTTGCGAGGACGGCCGCGGGCGTCGCGCCCGGACGGCAGGAAGGGTGGGGCGAGGTGATACCGGATGCTGAAGCCGTCCTCGAATTCGCGCTTCAACTCGTCGAAGAATCCGCCTTGCATGTGCAGGCGCGCCACCTCGTACTCGTCCTTGTAAGCCATCAGCTTGAACAACGAGCGGGCCACCGCCTCGGTCAGAGCCTCGCTGCCGAGGGCGGTCTCTGCGCCGCGAACCTTCTCCACGACTGATCGATAGCGCGCTGCATAGGCGGCGTCCTGATAGGCGATGAGGAAGTCGGCGCGCCGTGCGATGAGCTGATCCAGCGTTTCGGCCTTCGGTGCTTCATCGACCTTCGGCAAGGAGTCCGGGTCGGCCGCGGCGATCCGGCCCCAGGCAAGGGCCTGCTTGTTGTGCTCGATGGCCGTGCCGTTGAGCTCGATCGCGCGCAGCAGCGCCGGCAGCGAGACCGGCACCAGTCCGTGCTGCCAAGCAAAGCCGAGCAGGATGATGTTGGCATAGACGGCATCGCCGAGCAGGCGTTCGGCCAGGGCATTGGCGTTCATGGTTTCGAGCCTGTCCTTGCCGATGACCTGCTGGATCGCGCGCAGGCGGGCTGGCGAGGCGAGATCGGCATCGCGGAAGCGGACGACGTCGCCGGTCGGCATTTCCGCAGTGTTGACCGCGGCGCACGTGCCGCGGCGATAGGTGCCGGATGCCTTCGGCGAGGAACTCACCACGAGATCGCAGCCGATCAACGCGTCGGCCGCGCCCTGGTCGATGCGGACCTGATGCAGCGCTTCGGGAGACGCCGCAAGGCGAATGTAGCTCAGCACGGGCCCGAATTTCTGGGCGAAGCCGGTAAAGTCGAGCACCGAGACGCCGTGCCGTTCGAGATGCGCGGCCATGCCGATCAGCGCGCCGACCGTGATCACGCCGGTGCCGCCGACGCCGGTCACGAGCAGGTCGTAGGGACGGTCGAGTGTTGCGGGCGCGGGCAGCGCAAGCGTGGCCGCACGGCCGACTGCGTCGATCTGGCTCGCGCTCTTCTTCCGTCGCGCGGCGCCCTCGACGGTCACAAAGCTCGGGCAGAAGCCGTTGAGGCAGGAAAAATCCTTGTTGCAGGACGACAGGTTGATCCGGCTCTTGCGGCCGAACGGCGTCTCCCGGGGCTCGACGCTGAGGCAGTTGGACTCGACCGAGCAGTCGCCACAGCCTTCGCAGACGAGGTCGTTGATGTAGGCGAAGCGCTTGGGATCGGTCATCTGCCCGCGCTTGCGCCGGCGCCGCTTCTCTGTGGCGCAGGTCTGCTGGTAGATCAGGACCGAGACGCCGGTAACGCCGCGCAGCTCGCGCTGCACGGCGTCCATCTCCTCGCGCGGATGGAGGCTCACGCCGATTGGCAGGTCTGCCGGCGAGAACTGCGCGGGGTCGTCCGACACCAGCGCGATGCGCGCCACGCCTTCGGCACGGACGCTGTGGGCGATGGCATGCACGCTGACGGGGCCGTCGACGGGCTGGCCGCCGGTCATCGCCACGGCATCGTTGAACAGTATCTTGTAGGTGATGTTGGCCTTGGCGGCGATGGCCTGCCGGATCGCCATCGAGCCCGAGTGATAATAGGTGCCTTCGCCGAGGTTCTGGAAGATGTGCTTGCCGCCGGTGAACCGCGACGAGGCTGCCCAGTTGACGCCTTCGCCGCCCATCTGGATCAGCGAGGAGGTCTCGCGGTCCATCCAGCTCGCCATGAAGTGGCAGCCGATGCCGGCCAGCGCCTTCGAGCCCTCCGGCACCTTTGTCGATGTGTTGTGCGGGCAGCCCGAGCAGAAATAGGGCGTGCGGGTGGCGCCGGCGATCTCGATCATGCGCGCGGCTTCCGGTAACAGGGCGGCTGCGCGCGCGGCGAGATTGAGCCCCGGAAACAGCGGGTCGAGCCGGCGCGCCAGCACGGCCGCGAGCGCGCGCGGCGACAATTCGCCGATCCAGGAGATCGGCCGCGCCCCTTGTTCGTCGTGCTTGCCGACCATGCGCTCGGGCTTGGCCCCCGGATAGTCGTAGAAATATTCCTTGAACTGGCTCTCGATGATGCCGCGCTTCTCCTCGACCACGAGGATCTCGCGCTTGCCCTTCACGAAGTCCATGGCGTCGTGCAGCGCCAGCGGCCAGACCATGCCGACCTTGTAGATGTCGATGCCGATGCTGCGGCACGCGGCCTCATCGAGGCCCATCAACCGCAGCGCCTCCATCAGGTCGAGATGCGCCTTTCCGGTGGTGACGATGCCGTAGGTGGCGTTGGGGATGTCGTAGATGTGGCGATCGATCGGATTGGCCTTGGCGAAGGCGTAGACCGCGTGCTTCTTCGCCTCCAGCCGCTCCTCGATCTGCGGACCGGGCAGATCGGGCCAGCGATAGTGCAGGCCGCCCGGCGGCGGCGTGAAGTCGGGCGTCGCGAAGCTGCGCGAGGAGCGCAGCGCGACGGACGCGCCCGATTCCACGATCTCCGAGATCGCCTTGAAGCCGACCCACATGCCGGAGAAGCGGCTCAGCGCGTAGCCATATTCACCGAAGGCCAGATATTCGCCGACATCGGCCGGATGCAGCGTCGGCATGAACCAGCTCATGAAGGCGACGTCGGATTGGTGCGGCATCGAGGAGGAGACGCAGCCATGGTCGTCGCCGGCGACCACCAGCACGCCGCCATGCGGTGAGGAGCCGTAGGCATTGCCGTGCTTGAGCGCATCGCCGGAGCGGTCGACGCCGGGGCCCTTGCCGTACCATAGCCCGAACACCCCATCGACCTCACGGTCGGCCTGGGTCTCGACCTGCTGTGAGCCGAGCACCGCGGTCGCGGCAAGGTCTTCGTTCACGGCCGGCAGGAATTCGATTCTGTCCTGCTTCAGTCGCTGCTGGATGCGCCAGAGCTCGAGATCGATGCCGCCGAGCGGCGAGCCGCGATAGCCGGAGATGAAGCCGGCGGTGTTGAGGCCGCGCGCGCGGTCGCGCCGCGCCTGGTCAAGCGCGATGCGGACGATGGCTTGGGTGCCCGTGAGGAAGACGCGGCCTTCCTCGCGGTCGTAGCGGTCGGAGAGCTCGTAGGCGTCGAGCGATGGAATGGCGTCCATGGCGGACCTCCGCGGCATCCTGCCGGGCGAAGGTTAGGCCGTAGCTGATGGTAGGTCTTACCTATTTATCCCGATTTCACCGAAATTTCGGTAGAGTTTTGCAAATATGCCTATTATGAGGTAGATTCTACCGAAATGAGGGAAGTTTATGGTCGAAGACCAGGATGCGAAGATTCTCGCGCACCTTCAGAAGGATGGCCGCGCCACCAACCAACAGCTCGCCGATGCCGTCGGCATGTCCACCTCGGCCTGCTGGCGCCGGGTGCGCGCGCTGGAGGAGGGGGGCGTCATCCAGGGTTATGCTGCGCTGCTCGCGCGCGAGCAGGCGGGCTTCACGATGTCCGCCATCCTCCATGTCTCGCTGGAGCGGCACGACGCCAAATTCGTCGACGAGTTCGTGTCCCGGGTCAGCAAGCGCCGCGAGGTGCTGGAGTGCTTTGCAACGACGGGCGATGCCGACTATCACCTGCGCGTCGTCGTGCAGGACATGGCCGCCTACAACCGCTTCCTCGACGAGTTCATGTTCCGCATTCCCGGCATCCGCTATGTCCGCAGCAACGTGGTGCTGAAGGAAATCAAGACGAGCGTCGCGCTGCCGTTTTGATTTTTTTCATCGGTGCTTACTACCCCTCCCGCACAAACCTGTTGCGCAACGTGCCGATACCGGTGATCTCGATCTCGACGACGTCGCCGTGCTTGATATCGGGCGAGGCGCCATCGGTCCCCATCCAGATCACGTCGCCCGGCCACAGCGTGAAATACTTCGTCAGCTCCACCAGGAATGGCACCACGCCAAAAATCATGTCGTTGGTGCGGAAGCGGTTGCTTTCCTTGCCGTTGACCCGGACGATGGTCTCCATTGTCGCAAGATCGGCCTCGGTCTCGATCCAGGGGCCCATCGGCTTGAACGTGTCGGCGTTCTTGGAACGCCACAGGCCGCGGTCGGCCTTTTGCCAGCTGCGCTCGCTGACGTCGTTGCCGATGGTGTAGCCGAACACGCAATCCATCGCGTTCGCTTCGGTGAGATGCTTGACCTTCCTGCCGATGACGACGGCGAGCTCGCCCTCATAGTGGATCTTCTCGGTCGCGAAGGACGGGATCACGACGTCCTCGTCATGGGCGATCAGCGCGTTCTGGGCACGATAGCCGATCTCGGGCCGGTCGGGGACGGCCGGCACCGTGCCGGCCTTGTCGGCAGCTTCCTTCAGATGCTTGAGATAATTCAGGCCGACGCAATAGAACGTGCGCGGGATCAGCGGCAGCTCGATTTTGACCTGCGACAGCGGATGCGTGCGCGAGGTGCGCTGCCAGTCACTGAGCGGATCGCCGTCCACCGCGATCACCTGGTCGCCCTCAACGATCCCCCAGGAAGTCTTGCCCGAGGCGGAAAATTTCAGCCAGCGCATGTCGTATCCTCGTTGCTATTCCGCGGCATCGCGCGGTCGTGTCTTCCAGGCGCCGGCGGCCGGCCGCTTGAGCCCGAGATTGTCGCGTAGCGTCTTGCCGCGATAGTCCTTCTGGAACAAGCCGCGGCGCTGCAATTCCGGCACGACATGCTGGACGAAGTCCGCGTAGGACCCCGGCACGTAGGTCGCGGCAATGACGAAGCCGTCGCACCCGCGCTCGACGAACATTTCTTCAAGTTTGTCCGCGATCTCCTTCGGGCCGCCGACCATCGCGTCGTGGACCTGGCCGCGTCCGGAGAAGGTGACGAAGTCGCGCGCGCTCGGATTGCTCTTGCCTGACGTCTTGAGCACGCCGTCGCGGATGCCCAGAATGCCCTGCATGCTCTTCAGCTCGTCCGTGGTCAGCGGCTCGTCGAGACCCTTGGAGGCGAAATCGTAGTTGAGGGCTTCGGCGAGCAGCGACAATGCGTCGATCTCGAGCGGCAGTTTGTTGATCAGCGCCATCTTGTCCTCGGCTTCGGCCTTGGTGGCGGCGCAGACCGGCGTCGTCAGATTGCAAAGAAACATCTGGTCGGGATCGCGACCGGCCTTCGCGGCCTCGTTGCGCACGGCCGCATAACCTTCCTTGGCGCCGGCAAGATTGCGCGCGGCGGTGAAGATCACCTCGCCCCAGCGGCCGGCAAAGCGCTGGCCGCGGCCCGAGGCGCCGGCCTGGATGATGACGGGGTGGCCCTGGTCCGAGCGCGGCACGGTGAATGGCCCGCGCGACTTGAAAGCCGCGCCCTTGTGATCGAGCCGCTTCACCTTGCTTGGATCGGCGAAGCGGCCACTCTTTTTGTCCATGATGAGGGCGCCGTCCTCCCAGGTGTCCCAATGGCCGAGCACGACCTCCATGAACTCGTCGGCGCGGTCGTAGCGGGAGTCGTGTTCGGGATGGGAATCGCGGCCCATGTTGAGCGCCTCGCCGTCATTGAGCGAGGTGACGACGTTCCAGCCGGCGCGTCCCCCGGACATCAGGTCGAGCGTGGCGAAGCGGCGAGCGACGTCGAAGGGTTCGTAATATGTGGTCGAACAGGTTGACCCCAGCCCGAGCTTTTCGGTGACCATGCCCATGGTGGTCAGCACGATCAGGGGATCCATCTTCACGCAGCGGATGCCGTATTCGACGGTGTGGGCGTGGTCGTTGCCGTAGCGGTCCGGCATGGCCAGGCGGTCGTCGAAGAACGCCATGTGGAACTTGCCGGCCTCGAGGATTCGCGCGATCTCCTGGTAATAATCCGCCGACATCGAATCCGCGCGCGAGTCCGGATGCCGCCACGAGCTCGGCAAATTGGTGCAGTTTTGCGCCTGAAGGAAACCGACCAGGACCATCTGCCGTGTCATGCTGTTCTCCAAATCCTTCAGGCCAGATCGAGCGTCGTAGCGAGTCCGTATTCGTGCGCCAGTGCGCGCAGCCTGTCCCAGGTCGCGTCCTCGACCTCGATGCCGTCGCGCAGGCGCTGCTGTTCGCGCACGCCCTCGATCTCGCCGGGATAGTAGACGCCTTGGCTGCCTTCCGACGGCGGCGTCGATTTCAGATAGCGCGCGAAGTCCGCGACCTCGCGCTTGAAGTCCTTCAGCGGGCGGAATGCTGCGACGTTGAACACCGCCATGAAGCAGCCGTCATTGTGCCGCCCGGTCGGTTCGACGCCGAAGCCGAGGCCGGTCAGCAGCCCGCACAGCACCTCGACCATCGCGGCGAGACCGCTGCCCTTGTAGCCCTCGCTGCCGCCGAGCGGCAGCAGCGCGCCGCCTTTGCGGTACTGCGTCGGATCGGTGGTGTGCCGGCCCTCGGCATCGATGATCCACCCCGTAGGGATCTCCTCGCCGCGGGCGACCGCGAGCTGGATCTTGCCGGCCGCGACCGCCGAGGTTGCCATGTCCAGATAGAACGGCGTTTCGAGGTCCGATGGCACCGCAATCGAGATCGGGTTGGTGCCGAGCCGTGCTTCCCGCCCACCGAACGGCGCCACGTGCTTCGGCGAGCGGCCGGAATCGGCGGTGGCAATGCCGATCATGCCTTCGCGCATCGCCATCAGCGGATAGGCGGCGAGCCGGCCGACATGGCTCTGCCGGAATACGGTGCAGGCGGCGACATTCGCCGTCTTGGCCTTCTCGATCGTCAGCGCCATGGCCCTGGCGTTGACATGGAAGCCGAAGCCCCAATGACCGTCGATCACGGTCGTGGTCGGCGTCTCCTGGACGATGGTCCATTTGGCGCCGGGCACGATGTGGCCGGCCTTGATGCGGTCAATATAGGTCGGAACCGCGATCACGCCGTGGGAATCGTGGCCGGCGAGATTGGCGTTGACGCAGCCGACAGCCACCGCGTCGGCCTCTTCCTGGGAGGCGCCGGCGGCGCGAAGCAGTGCGGCGCTGACGCGCGTGAGGCGGTCGGCCTTGACGATCGGCATGGCGTTCCCTCGATCATCGCCCCTTGGCGGGCGGTTGTTGGGAGCCATCGTCTCAAAGCAACGCCGCGATATCAATCTCCCGTAAACCAAGGCAGGCCTGCAAATTCGTAAACAGGACGCGCCTTTCGTCTGGGGGCGGGCGTCCTTGCTTCCCGCGCGGCGGGATTTTCAACACTTTGCAGCCTCCCGTTCGCAGCTCGTTCACTCTGATCGGCGCTTTTGACTGCGCAATAACGACCACTTAGGCGATGGCCGTTCATAACAGCGACCGGGAGAAATAGGCAGAAATGCCCGGGAGTTGAGATCGTGGCGACGACCCTCGCACGCACCTTCGCGGCGCTGAGCGCAATCAATGAGGCGATCCTCTACGCGACATCGCCGGACGAGCTGTACCAGAAGGTCTGCGACGCCGGGTTTTCGAGCGGGGATTTCACGGCGGTTGCGGTGTTCCTGGCGGAGCCGGGCAGCCATCGGCTGCGCTTTGCCGCCGGCTGTGGCGAGGAAGTGGCGCGGCTACACGCGGTCGAGATCTCGACCGAGGCGGATACGCCGGAGGGCTCCGGCGTCGTCGGGGAAGCATTTCGCGGCCAGAAGCTGTGCACCAGCAACGACTATCTGAATGATCCGCGTTTGCTGCCGTGGCGCAAGCACGCCGAGGAGGCCCATGTCGGCGCCGCGGCGGCGCTGCCACTGCTCTGCGGCGGCAAAAGCGTCGGCGTGTTGTTCGTGACCCGCGGCGAGGTCGGCTTGCTCGATGCGCAGATCGTGTCGCTGTTCGAGCGGATGTCGGCAAACATCTCCTACGCCCTGGACAATTTTGCGCGCGAGACGGCGCGGCAGGCCGGCGAGCGGGCGGCGCGACGGCTCAACCGCATGTTCGGCGCGCTGAGCGCGACCAACGAGGCCATCCTGCGCGCCAAGACCGAGCAGGAGCTGTATCAGCTCGTCTGCGACGCCTCCGTTCACGGCGGCAAGTCGCTCGCGTCCTTTGTTCTGCTCAAGGAGCCTGGCTCCCACTGGCTGAAACCCGTCGCCGGCACCGGTCAAAATGTCGGGCTGGTCGCCCGGGCCCGCTACTCCACCGATCCCGGCAATCCCCACGGCCGCGGTATTTGCGGCGAGGTCTTCCGTTCTCAGAAGCCCCAGGTCGAAAGCGATCTCGCCCGTCGGACCAAGGGTACACCGTGGGAGCAGGCAACCACCAACTCGGGCGTTGCGGCCTGCGTCGGGGCGCCCCTGATCAGGCAGGGCGAGAGCATCGGTGTCATGCTGTCCTTCCTCAGCCCCTCCTGGGCCGCCGACGAGGAGATCGTCGCGCTGATGCTGCGCATCGCCGAGAACGTGTGCTTTGCCATCGAAAATCTGGGCCGCGATGCGGAAAAGGCCCTGATCGCCGCGGAAGAGGAGCGCCTGGCGCGCATGTATGCCGCGCTCAGCGCCACCAACGAGGCGATCCTGCGCGCGCACTCACGGGCCGAACTCTTCGACCTCGTCTGCGAGGCCACTGCGAAGGGCGCCAAGTTCACCTCGGCGACCATCGCCCTCGTCGACCACCATGCCGAGTTGCTCCGCGTCATCGCCTCCTACGGGCCAAGCGCCGACAGGGTCCGCACCTTCAAGTTCTCCATCTCCGATCAGGTGCCTGAAGGCCGGGGGCTGACGGGAACGGCTTTCCGCACGCGCCAGCCCTGCATTAGCAACGACGTGCTGTCGGACGAGCGGATCAAGCCCTGGGTGTCGAACGCCTTTCTGTCCGGTATCGGCTCATCCGCAGCGCTGCCGCTGTTCAATGGAGATCGCGTCGAAGGCGTGTTCCTCTTCAGCTCGCCGGAACGCGGCACCTTCACGCCCGAATTCGTCGAGCTGCTGCAGCGGCTCCAGGCCAATGTCGCCTTCGCCCTCGAGAATCTCGACCGGGCCGACGAGAAGGCGAAGGCCGAAATGCAACGCAACCGCCTCCGCGGCATGCTCGAGGCCTTGAGCGCGACCAACGAAGCCATCATGCGGGTGAAGACCCGCGCGGAACTGTTCGACGCTGTGTGCGAAGCGGCGGTGCTCGGCGACACCTTCACGTCCGCAACCATCGCGATGGTTGATCCGAGCGGACGCCGCCTCGACATCGCTGCGACCAAGGGGCAATGCACCGATCACGTGAAGAACTGGCGGTTTTCCACCTCGGAAGAAGAACCGGAGGGGCGGGGCCTTGCCGGCACCTCGTTCCGTACGCGAGCTCCCAGCGTTGCCAACGACGTGCTCACGGATGCTCGCACGCGGCATTGGCATCACGTCGCGCGCGATCAAGGTGCGAGGTCCGGCGGCTGCTTCCCGCTGTTGAGGAACGACACGGAGGCAGTTGGCATCCTCCTGTTCCTGTCCCCGGACGAAGGCACGTTCACGCCCGACCTCGTTCAGCTGCTCGGGCGGCTGGCGGAGAACGTGTCGTTTGCGCTCGACAATTTCGACCGCGCCGAGGAAAAGGCCCGCACCGAAGCGCAGAAGGAGAGCCTGACGCGCATGTTCGCGGCGCTGAGCGCCACCAATGAAGCGATCGTGCGGGCCAAGTCGCGCACTGAGCTGTTCGAGCTGGTGTGCCAGGCCGCCTCCACAGGCGGCAAGTTCACCTCGACCACCATTGCGCTCCTCAAGGACGGCAGCGATCAGCTCGCGATCACCGCGGCCGCGGGGCCGTCCGCCGAGACCACGAGAAACGTTCGTCTCTCCATCGACGCCGACCGTCCCGAAGGTCGCGGCATGAGCGGCACGGCGTTCCGTACCCGCCAGCCCTGCGTCAGCAACGACTACGTCAACGACAGCCGCGTGAGCGCCTTCCACGCCATCCTGCACCCGGAAAAAGCGCGCTCCGGCGCGGCGTTCCCGCTGATCACGCACGACAAGCCGGTCGGTGTCATGATCTACATGTCGACCGAGCAGGACACATTCACCGGCGAATTCGTCGAGCTGTTGCAGCGTCTTGCCGACAACGTCTCCTTCGCGATGGAGAATTTCGATCGCGCCGACGAGAAGAACCGGGCGGACGAGCGCATCGAGTACCTCGCCTCGCACGACAGCCTGACCGATCTGCCGAACCGCGAGACCTTCAACGGGTTGCTGCGCGAGGCGATCGGCGCGGCGCAGCGTCACGATCACCGCTTCGCGGTGCTGTTCATCGATCTCGACCGTTTCAAGGTCATCAACGACTCGCTGGGTCACGAGGCCGGCGACCTGCTCCTGCTCGAAGTGGCGAACCGGCTGCGCGGCACGCTGCGGGCCAGCGACGTGGTCGCACGCCTCGGCGGCGACGAATTCGTGGTGATCCTCGACCAGTGCGGCGATATCGACGACGTCCAGCGCATCGCGACCGGCGTGCTCGCGGCACTCGGCCAGCCCATGCAGCTCGCCGGCCACGAGTGCCACACCACCGCCTCGATCGGCATCGCGATGTACCCGGCCAACGGCGCCGACGCGCAGACGCTGACCAAGAACGCCGACATGGCGATGTATCTCGCCAAGGAGGACGGCAAGAACGGTTATCGCTTTTTCTCCAAGGAGGTGAAGACGCAGTCGATCGAGCGCCTGTCGCTGGAGAGCGCGCTGCGCCGGGCGCTCGAGCGCGAGCAGTTCACGCTGAACTACCAGCCCAAGGTCGACATGGAGACCGGCCAGATCACCGGCGTCGAGGCGCTGCTGCGCTGGACCCACCCCGAGCTCGGCAGCGTCTCGCCGGCGCAGTTCATCCCGCTCGCCGAGGAAACCGGCCTGATCGTGCCGATCGGTCGCTGGGTGCTGAAGGAGGCCTGCGCGCAGGCGATGGCCTGGCAGCGCCGCGGTCTGCTGCCGCTGTCGATGGCGGTGAACCTGTCGCCACGGCAGTTCGTCGACGAGCATCTGCTGGAGGACGTCGACGAGGCGCTGGCGGCGAGCGGCATGTCGCCGGTGCTGCTGCAACTCGAGGTCACCGAGAGCATGATGATGCGCAATGTCGGACGCGCGCTCAAGGTGCTCGACGCCATCCAGAGCCGCGGCATCCGCCTCGCCATCGACGACTTCGGCACCGGCTATTCGTCGATGTCGCTGATGAAGCACTTCCCGATCGACACCATCAAGATCGACCGCTCTTTCGTGCGCGACCTGCCGCAGGATTCGGAGGACCAGGCGATCGCGCAGGCGATCATCAGCATGGGCAAGGCGCTCGGCATGACCGTGGTGGCCGAAGGCGTCGAGAATGCCGAGCAGGAGGCGTTCCTGCGCACTCATGGCTGCGACGAGATGCAAGGCTTCCTGATCTCCCGGCCGCTGCCGGCGCCGCAGATGGCGGAACTGTTGCGGCCGCTGACGCTGCCCGTCGCGCCGCCGCTCCAGCCGGAGCCCGATCCGGCCGCGGAGGACGGCCTGCCATCACAGCCGAAGCGCGCCGTCGTCTGATCGCCGCAGACCGGCCTTGATACCGTCGGTGCCGTACCTCGCCTCAACGCACCTGCAACATCGGAAATGGATTTACGCCATCGTCCGGGATGCTAGTTTGTCGCGCCGGCGGAGCAACGCCGCAACAAACGAGGGGGAGTGAACGACATGAAGAAGTTGCCTGTTCTCGCGATCGGGCTAGTGGCCGCAATGGCGGCGCTGAATTGGTCGCAGACCGCACAAGGCCAGAGCGATGGCTGGGTCACCCTGCTCGACGGCAGCAAGATGGGCGACTGGACCGAGGTCGGCAAGGCGAACTGGGCCATGAAGGATGGCGCGCTGGTCGCCGACAAGCTCGACGGCAAGGATCTCTCCTATCTGGTCAGCAAGCAGAGCTACAAGGATTTCCAGATCAAGGCCGAATTCTGGACCGACGAGGAAGCCAACAGCGGCATCTTCATTCGCTGCGACGCCAGCGACAAGATCGACTCCAAGATCTGCTACGAGGTGAACATCTTCGACAAGCGGCCCGATCCCACCTATGGCACGGGTGCAATCGTGGACGTTGCCAAGGTCGAGCCGATGCCCAAGGCGGCCGGGAAGTGGAACACCTACGAGATCACCGCGCAGGGATCGCATCTCACGGTCACGCTGAACGGCCAGAAGACCGTGGACGTGCAGGACTCCAAGCACGCGAGCGGACCCTTCGCCCTTCAATACGGGTCCGGCGTGGTCAAATTCCGCAAGGTACAGATCAAGCCGCTCTAATCGCGGCAGTCCGGTCAGAAGCACCGAGGTTCCGGTGAGATTCGTCTCACCGGGCCTTCAGCGGATGCGCCTTCTGGTGCCAGGCCCAGGCGGTTTTGATCACCGTCGGCAGGTCGGAATGGCGCGGCACGAAGTTCAGCACTTTTCGCGCGGCAGAAGGGTCGGCCACGAGATAGGTGGGATCGCCGGCGCGACGCGGCTTGACGGTGTGAGGCACCTCGCGACCGGTCTCCTGCCTGATCGCGGTCAGGATCTCGCGTACCGAGAAGCCGGAGCCGGTGCCGAGATTGAAGCTGCCGCCGGCATGTCCGCCTTCCAGCAGCTTGAGCGCCGCGACATGCGCCGCAGCGAGGTCGGTGACGTGGATGTAGTCGCGGATCGCGGTGCCGTCGGCCGTGTCGTAATCGTCGCCGAACACTGCGAAATCGACGTGACCCTGCAATGCCATCATGGCGCGCGGAATGAGATGGGTCTCGTTGTCGCGCAATTCGCCGATGCCGCCGGCCGGATCGGCGCCGCTGGCATTGAAGTAGCGCAGGCAGAACGCGCCGAAACCGTAGGCTGAGCGGTAATCGGCGAGCATGCGCTCGATCATCCACTTCGACGCGCCGTAGGGGTTGATCGGCGCGCAGGGAAAATCCTCCGGCAGTGCCTTGGAATCGGCATTGCCATAGACTGCGCCGGTCGAGGAGAACACGATGCGATGGCAGCCCGCGATGCGCATCGCCTGCAGCAGCGACAGCGTGCCCTGCACATTGTTGATGTAATATTTCTGCGGGTCGGTCATGGACTCGCCGACGAGGCTTGCTGCCGCGAAATGCATCACCGCCGTGATCTTGTGCTCGGCGAAGGCGCGCGCCAGCGCGGCGCCGTCGAGCAAATCGGCGGTGACGAGCTCTCCGGCAACGAAATTGCGATGGCCCGTCGAAAGATTGTCATAAACGATCGGCCGGTAGCCGGCCGCGGCCAGTGCGCGGCAGGCATGCGAGCCGATATAGCCCGCGCCTCCTGTAACGAGGACAGTCGGTCGGTCAGTCATGTCGTCACTCTACGTCTCTTCAGCGATTGAGGGGCCGGTTCCGGCTGAAGAGAAGATAGAGTGCGCGGGGGTTGGTGGTCAAATAGCGCCAGAACAGGCGGCGCGGCTCGAGCAAGGTGCGCCACACCCATTCGAGCCCGATCTTCTGCATCCATTGCGGCGCGCGCGAGCGGCTGCCTGACAAGAAATTGAACAGGCCGCCGGATGTCTTGATAACGCCAACATTGGTGAGAAGCGGCGTGAACTCCTCCACGAATGCCTGCTCGTTGGGCACGCCGAGCGCGACCCAGAGGAAATCCGGCGCGAGCGCGTTGATCTCCTCGACTTTCGCGCGCAGCGCCTCGCCGCGCAGATAGCCGTGACTGTGCCCGACGATCCTGAGGTCCGGATACAAGCGCCGGACATTTTCGACGGCTGCTGCATTCTCGCTCTCGCTGGCACCGAACATGTAGAAGGTGCGGCCGGTCGCCTCCGCCTTGCTGGCGACGACGTGGAACAGGTCCGTGGTCGAGACGCGCTCGGGCAGCGGAAACCAGGACTGCAGCTTCGAGGCGGTCACCAGCGGCTGGCCGTCGGCATTGATCAGGTCGGCGGCGCGGAACAGGCGCTCGGTCTGCGGCTCGGTCGAGCAGCGCGCCAGCACCTCGCCATTGGCCGAGGTGAGAAACAGCGGACGGCCGATGCGGCTGTCAGGAGCGGTCGCCTCGATCATGAAATCGGCGGTCGCTTCCAGGTCGAGGGCGGCCATGCGCAGGCCGCCGACGGTGATCCGCGGCACGTCGGCCGTGGCGGCCCGTCCGTCCAGATTGACGCGACGTTCAAGCATATTGCCTGCCTCGCTGGCGCGATTGGGTTGCGGGGGCGAGTTCGTCGAGCACGACGCCGGCGAGCTTGCGCTCGGCGCCGCCGAGCGCGGTCAGGATCTCTTCCATGCTCTCGTTGATGTCGAGGCTGGTCGGCAGCACCGCGACCAGCGCATCGGCGGCCGCGAGCAGCTTGCGGCCGGCGGAAGAGAGCGGCATCGCCGGGCCGTCGAGGACGACGAGATCGTAGCCGCCGACGGCGCGCGCCTGCGCAACCGCCTTGCGGATGGCGTCCGCGGCCTTGCCGGCATCGCTCTCGGCGGCCGGAAGCACGGAGATGCCGTTGACTGTCTTGATCTCGCGCGCGGCCTTGCTGCCGATCGAGAGCCAGCCGAGCTTGCCCGGCTCGTTCTTGCCGGGTCGGTCGATGCGGTTCGAGAGTTCGTGCGCCTGATGATCGGCGTCGATCATCAGCACGCGGGCGCCGTCGCGCGCCGCTGCCAGCGCGAAGTTCAGCGCGGTGACGCTGCGCCCGGTGGTCTCGCCGGCGCCAACGAGCGCGATCACCGGCATCGCCTTGCCGACGGCGCGGCGCGCGGCGGCAGCGCGCATGTCGCGCAGGGCGTTGAGCAGCGTCGTCAGCGGAAATCCGGGGCGCAGCGTCGGCCAGCCGATGCGGGTCAGATCGGCGCCGCCGCCGGTGGCGAGAATGCCGCCGAGCGTGCGGATCACGTCGGCCTCCTGGAGACGGGCGATCAGGGGCTTCTCGACCAGCGCAAGCTGTGGTGGAGGCGCATCGACCTTCGGCGGTGTCCTGGCGGTTTCCGGCGCCGGCGTGTGGTCCCGGCGGCCCGGCTCGGGAGCGGTCGCGCCGGCGAACAGATGCTCGGCGGCGACGAACCAACAGGCGGCGGCGAGCGCGCCGAAGATGAAGCCGATCATGGCGAACAGGCTCATCGCCGGCGGGAACGAGCGCCGCTGCGGCACCGTGGCCTCGCCGATGACGCGGGCGGCCGAGGTGTTCAGGCTCTCCTGCTCCTCGGTCTCGCGCGAGCGCTTGAGGAAGGATTGATAGACGTCGCGGCTCGCCTCTGCCTCGCGCTCGAGCTCGCGCAGCCGCACGGCGGCCTGGCTGAGCTGCACGCTCTGCCGCTTCTGTGCTTCCAGCGCCCGGTTGAGCGAGGCCTCAAAGTCGCGGGCGCGCGTCAGATCGTTCTTCGCCGACTGGGCGAAGCGCTCGATCTCCTCGCTGATGGTGCGCTTGAGGTCCTCGACCTGCTTCTCGGTCTGGCGCAGCGCCGGATGGCGCGGGCCGAGCTCGGCGGTCTGCTCCGCATATTTCTTGCGGGCATCGGCATATTGCGCGCGCAGGTTTGCAATCGTGGGCGATTGCAGCGCCTCCGGAATGGCGCCCGCATCCGCCGCCGTGCGCCGGGTCGCCTCGATCTGGTCGAAGCGGGCCTGCGCATCCAGCGTCGCCGCACGCGCCGCAGCGAGGCGCTGGTTGCTCGCGGAAAGCTGCTGGTCGGAGATCAGCGAGTCCTGGGTGCCGACGAAATTGTTCTGCGCCTTGTAGGTCGCGAGCACGGTTTCGGCGTTGCGCAGCCGTTCGCGCAGCTCCTTCAGCCGGCCGGAGAGATCATTGGTGGCGCGCCGTGCGGCAAGCGCCTGCGAATTGCGGGACTCCGCGAGATAGGCGCTGGTCAGGGCATTGGCGAGCATCGCCGCCTTGGCGGGGTCGGTCGACCAGACCTCGACGTCGACGATGAAGCTCTTCTCGGTCTTGCGGATGGTGATGTGCTTGTTCAGCGCGTCGAGCGCCGCAAGCTGCACCTCCCTGGTTTCCGCCGCGCTGGGCGAGCGAAGCTGGAGGCCGACCACGCCCAGCAGCGCCGACATCAGGCTCTTGCCGTCGCCGCCACCGCCGAATTCGGCATCGTTTTCCAGCCCGGCCTGCTTGATGACCTGGAGCAGCACGCTGTTGGACGTGATCAGGCGCGCCTGGCTCTCCACCACCATGGACATGCCGGAGACGTCCTGGGCGCGGGGCGTAAGCTCGCGATCGACGAGCTGCAGCTCGCGCGGATCGACATAAAGCTGGGCAGTCGCCGTGTAGCGGGGCGTGAGGCTCTTGCCGATGGTGACGGCGAGGCTCGCGCCGATCAGTGCCGCGGCGGCAATCGCGATCTTGCGCCGCCAGAGCAGGGTGACGAGCTCCAGCACGTTGAAGCTGGCGTCCGACCTCTGCTGCGGGCCTTGCGGGCCGGCCCGGTCTATCGGCTGGTTATAGTCAAGCATGATCCCCAGCTTTCATTCCAACGGCCGCGGGCTGAGGGGTTACTCTCCGCTTTACGCCCTGCGCAGGGGATGTAGGCGCGCAATCAACGCAACAGGGAAAATTAACCATACTCACCGGGGGACTATTCACCGAAATGGCAAACAAAGCGTTTAAGCGCGGGCTGCTCTTGGAGCCGCCCCGCTCAGAGATTAACGGTTCGTTACCATGCAGACCGCCTCGCGCGCGCGCTTCAGGCATCGCGGCGTGGCTTTGAGGCTGCGCGGACATGGCCCTCAGCGCTTCCGCAGGATGACGTGATAGTCGCCGCGGCGAACGTCGGTGCCGCGCGGAAGCACGGCGTTCAGCAGCGCTGCGCCGGCGTCGACGAGGGCGGCGAACAGCGGCTTGCGCTGGCGCATCTCGGGATAGCGCGGGCTTTCGACCTCGCGGCGGTAGATCATCTCGAGGCCATGGGCGGCGGTAAACGTCTCGAGCCGCGATAGCGTCACCAGCGGATGGAAGAAGGTCGGGAACGGTGCCTCGCCCGGCAGGCCGGCGGTCTTGATGCCGCGGATGTGGCGGTAGAACCAGACGTGGAACCAGTGCGGGGAGTATTTGGTGACGACACCGGACAACGAGTGCGGATTGGGTGCCCCAATCAGGATCATCCCGCCGCGCTTGAGCGCGTGCAGGAAATTGAGCAGCGCCGCCTCGACGTCGGGCAGATGCTCGATCACGTTGTAGCAGATCACGACGTCGAAAGTGCCCTCGCCGAAGCGGTAAGTCTGCACGTCGCCGAGGATGGCCTCCTGCGCGTAGCTGTTGTTGCGGATCTGGTCCTCGTCGATGTCGACGACGGTGACATGGCTGCGGCCGAGCACGTCGACGGGCAGGAAGCTCGACGAGCCGCCGCCGGCCTCGTAGATCGCGAGGGGACCTTGCGGCAATTCGCGGCGCAGCGTCTCGTGAACGGCAAGCAGGCTGTCGCGGGCCTCGCCGGCGACCAGGTCGAGCAGCGCCTGGGTCTGCGCGGGCGACTGGATCCCGGATGCTGTCGCGAAATCGATCGACTTGCTCATGTTTTCTGACCGCGCTTGTTCGACTCAAATTTACAGGAAAAATCTCAGCCCCCCGAAGAGCAAATCCGATGCCGCGCGGCGCCACCGGTCGCAGTGCTTTCATTCGGGTTAATGCCGATGTGCGTTAACTACGGTATTGGACGTGTGGCGCCGCCGACAGCGGGTTGGACTGCGAATTGCACGATCACGCGCAAAGGAATTCGCAAGCAAGTCACCCGAACACGACCGAGCGCAGGTGGTTGTCGAAATGTCAGCGGACTATCGCGGATTTGCCGCCACGGCCGGCAGCCCATTTTGGCACGGATCTGTCCTGCGCCGCTGTGCCGCCGCGGGACGGCACTGCGGCATGCGACCGAGGCAGGGCTTTTTCAATGAATCTCCGACATTGAGGACGCCATGACGCTGATCCCGACCGACCTCTCCGCGAGCCGGATCTCGGATTCTGTGCGCGATCCCAACCGGGAGGTCGCCGCGAGTTCGCGCGTCATCGACCTCTCGGTCGGCATCGTCGTCTGCATTCCCTGCTTCCGCCGGCCGCAGCATCTGCGGCTGACGCTGGAATCGCTGGCGCGCCAGCGCACGCCGCGCTCCTTTGCGGTCGTCATGGTCGAGAACGACGCCGCGCGGCGCGAGAGCGCGCCGGTCGCCGCGGAGTTCTTGGCCGACGGCAGGCTCCAGGGCATTTGCCTGGTCGAGACGCGGCAGGGCAACTGCCAGGCCATCAACGCCGCGTTCGAAACCGCGCAGGCATTGTTTCCGGCGGCGACTCGCTTCCTGATGATCGACGACGACGAGATCGCCTCGCCCGACTGGCTCGAGCTGATGGTCCGCACCGCGGAAGCGACCGGCGCCGACGTGGTCGGCGGACCCGTGCTGCCGCTGTTCGAGGACGACAGCCAGCCCTGGCTTTCGCGCCATCCCGCCTTCTGCCCCGCCTACGACTACACCGGCGCGGTGCCGCTGATCTATGGCTGCGGCAACTGCCTGATCACGCGTGCGGCCTTCGACCGGCTCGGCAGTCCCGCCTTCGATCTGCGCTTCAATTTCCTCGGCGGCGGCGACTGCGATTTCTTCGTGCGGTGCCGCGATGCCGGCATGAATTTCCACTGGACGGCCGAGGCGGTGATCACCGAGACCGTGCCGCACGGCCGCACCAGCCTCGGCTGGATCGCCAGGCGCGGCCTGCGCATTGGTGCGATCAATTATCGCGTGCAGTTCAAGGCCGCGAAAGGCACGGCGGCGCGCGCCCTCGTGTTCGCGCAGATGCTTGGTCGCCTGCCGCTCGCGGCGGTTCGCAGCGCCCGGCTGCTGGCGGCATCGCGGGCCGTGGTCGCGATGCATCCCGTGCTGGTCGCACTGGGGGCAGCACTTGCCGCCTTCGGCATCGAGCCGAAACCTTATGAGGCCTCTCGCATCGTGTCCTGACGCTGCGGTGTTTCAGATTCCCAAAAAGGCGAGGGCGACCTTGAGCGCCGACCGCGGCATCGCTGTGAGCGAGCGCCGGCCGATCAGACCGAGATAGCGAACCACGTCGCCGTACCGGCCGAACCGGACGGCTTGTGTCGCCGAATAGGTGACGAGATGGATTCCGGCGGCCTGCCGCAGCCGGGCGACCGCGTTCGCGGGCAGGCGGGCCAGGATCAGGGGATCGTCGAACACGCGCGCGACCGCGGGGAAGAAATCCTGCGGCGTTCGCATTGCGGCATTCATGGTGCTGGCGGTGTGCACGCGATAGTCGAGCAGGAGTCTTGGCACGAACGCGAATTCGCCGATGGCGGCGAGGCGGCACCAGCAGTGCCAGTCCTCGCAATATCTGAGCGTGACGTCGAAGCCGCCGGCGGCGCGAAACGCCTCGGCGCTGACGAGCGCGATGCCGCCATTGACGATGAAATTGCCGCTGGCGAGCCGCTCCAGCACGTCGCCTGTGGGCTTGCGGCGTCCCTTCAGGAGATTGCGGCGGCCGATCTGCCGTCCGGCGCTGTCGATCGTGTTGTAGTCGCCATAGACCAGGACCGCGCGCGGCGCGGCGCTCGCGGCCTCGAGCAGCGCCGTCACCGCACCGGGCCGCAAGAGGTCGTCGGCGTCGAGGAAGATCAGCCAGCTACCGCGCGCGTTTCGCGCGCCGAAGTTTCGCGCCGCCGATACGCCGCCGCCATCGTTCGTCATCAGGCGCAGCCGCGGATCGCGGTACGAGCGCACGATCGTCATGGTGTCGTCGGTCGAGCCGTCGTCCACGACAACGATTTCAGTGACGCCGCTCTGCGTCAGCGCGCTGTCGATGGTCCGGCCGATATAGATCGCGGCGTTCCTGGCCGGGATGACGACGGTAACCGCAGGCAGCGCCGCGCGCGCCGCCGGAGCGGGGACGGCATTCGGTGCATCGAGCATGGCTTCGGTGGCGGTCAAGCGATGGCCCGTCTTCAATGATCCGTTAACTTCCCGGCAATCGCAGCCGTGGCGGCCGCGAATGATACCCCGACAAGGATCAAATCATTGCGACGAAGCTCCCCCCGGCACCGGTTTCGTCAATTAGCGTTAAGCCTGTGGCGTTAAGTCTGTCGCAGCTTTCGACAGGTGCGACACCCGGTCTCATGCGAGAATGACGACCTGATTGCCGCGGATGGATCCATTGCCCGCAAAGACATTCGATTACGATCCCGACGCCATGGTCCTCAACCTCTTCTACGAGGACAAGGACGATCGCTGGTTTCCCGGCGACCGTCACCTGCGGCGCATGGCGCGCCGCATGCTGTTCGGCGAGCCGCGCATGAGCGGGCAGCTTCGCGTCTTCCTCAATCTCTGCGTGGGGCTCGACCGGCTCGGCATCCGCTATCGCGTCAACGACTACGGCTACGTCGCGCAGCATCCGGAGGAGGTCGCCTGCATCATCGGCCGCACCTTCCTGCTGGACAAGTTCGCCTGGAAGAACCCGATCCTGCTCGGGGTCGCCGCCCACAACCATCCCTTGGACGATCCCGAGCTGTTCAAGCGGCTGCCGGTGAAGAAGGTCGTGGTGCCCGGGCCCTGGTACGCCGACATGTACCGGCCGTACTGGCCCGAGACGGAAGCCTGGCCGGTCGGCATCGACACCGATCTGTGGTCGCCGTCGCGCCCGCGTGACAAGACCGTCGACGTCCTCATCTATGACAAGGTCCATTGGGACCGTGAGCGCTACGTGCCGGAGCTGGTTGACCGGGTCCGCGCGCGCCTCATCAGCGAGGGCCGCTCCTTCGTCGAGCTGCGCTACGGCAGCTACAAGGAGGAAGATTTTCAGGCCGCGCTTTCGTGTTCGCGCGCGATGATCTTCCTCTGCCAGAACGAGAGCCAGGGCATCGCCTATCAGCAGGCCCTGTCCTGCGGCGTGCCGGTGCTCGCCTGGAATCCCGGCGGCCCGTGGCGGGACCCGGACTATTTCCCGCACCGCGTCCAGTTCGCGCCGGTCTCCTCGGTGCCCTATTGGGACGACCGCTGTGGCCTCACCTTCGCCGATCGCGCCGGCTTCGAGGCATCCTGGGCGGAGTTCTGGGCCGGCTGCACCGCCGGCAAATTCGATCCGCGCGGCTACATCATGGATAACCTCACGCTGGAGCAGCGCGCGCTGCAATATTACGAGATCGCGTGCAGCGTGGCGCGGCGGCAGAAGCTCACCGCCGCTTCCGGCCTGCTGGTTGACGGATGGTTAACGGGGATGGGTTAGACGGAGATGTCCCCTTCTATCGGCCCCGAGCCATGGATCGCAGCGCCGCAGACATGACCGACGTCGAGGCCCGATCGCCCGGCCGCGCCTTGCGCGAGGAGCTTGCGAAGATCGACGTCGGCCGGCTGGCGCGCTGCCTCGTTGCGGTCGCGGCCGTGCTGCTGGTCATGATCACGCTCGATCCGTTCCCGGACTTGCGCAGCGAGGACGTTGCCAACGTCGTCGGCGGCCGCATGGCGCTGAACTACATCTCCTTCGGGCTGCTCGCCGCCGTCGCGGCGCTGTTCACCCTGACCACCGATGCCCCGTCGTTGAAGACGCTGGTGACCCCGCTGCATCTCTGCCTCGTCGGCTGGATGGCAATCAACGTGGTCTTCTCCGAGAGCCGCGAGGTCTCGATCCAGCGCTTCCTGCTGGCGACGAGCGTGACCTCGCTCGCGGTCCTGCTGCCGCTGCTGCCGCCGACGCAGCGGAGCTTCAATCGGTGCCTCGGCGCAGCCGCGCTCGTGCTGCTCGTGCTGTGCTATCTCGGCATCTTCCTCGCGCCGCAATATTCGATCCACTCCGCCCTCGACATCACCGAGCCGCAGCTCGCCGGCGACTGGCGCGGCAGCTTCGGCCACAAGAACGTCGCCTCGCCGGTCATGACCATCCTGGTCTATGTCGGCATCTATCTCGGCGCTGTCGGCTCATTCGTGATGGGGCCGGCGATCGCCGCCCTTGCCGGCGTCTTCCTGATCTTCACCGGCGGCAAGACATCCACCGTGCTGTGCCTCGTGGTCTACGCGCTGGCGTCGCTGGTCTACGTCACGCGCAGCCTGTGGCTGAAGCGGATGATCTGCTTCGCGCCGCTGATCGTGATGAACCTGCTGACGGTCGGCAGCGTCATGAGTCCTGCGCTCGGCACCATTACGCGAATGCTGCCGGTCGACCCGACCTTCACCGGCCGCTCGGACATCTGGGAGTTCGCGCTGGCGGCGGTCGCCGAAAAGCCGGTCCTCGGCCATGGCTATGCGGCATTCTGGGACGACGTCACCGAGCGGCAGACGGCCAAGGGCTCCGAATGGGCCGTGACCGCCGCGCACAGCCACAACAGCTATCTCGACCTCGCCATCACCATCGGCCTGCCGGGCCTGCTGCTCGTCATCCTGGTCTTCGTTCTCGCGCCGCTGCGCAATTTCCAGGTGATCCAGGCTCACAACCGCAGCAATGCGCTGGGCAAGCTGTTCCTGACCATCTGGCTGTTCGGCCTGTTCTACGGGACGACGGAAACCTTCCTGCTCGAACGGCAGAATCCGATCTGGTTCATGTTCGCGCTGGCCGCGGCGGGCCTGCATTTTCTGGCCAGGTTCCAATGTGTGCGGTCGGAACCCAATCGCTGACAACTTGTCGCAGTGCGGCGGTCGGCCACGTTTCATATCGGGACACGGAGGGCGCCGCGCTGCCTGCGACGTCGTCGACTTAACGATAAGCAGCAACGTAACTTGTAAGGTGCGGCAAAACATAATCTATCTGAAAACATTCAGTAACTGTATGCCCTGTGAATGGCGTTTCTCAGCCTCGAGCAACCAGATGGTCGGGTGTCCAGCACGGCGGAAATCTCAGTCGATTTCATGCGTGACTGGCGGCGGGCCGCATTGCGCCTGAACTCAGGTCATCGCACGGCCTTTCAGCATGGTTACTGGCTCGCCGCCTGGTACGAGGCGTTTCATGACGCCGCGCCGCTGATCGCCGTGATCTCCGACGCTGCGACCGGCAAGGACGTCGCGCTCGTTCCGATGGTCAGCCGCGTCAAGGGCGGCATCCGCGTCGTCGAATTTGCCGACCTCGGTGTCTCCGACAACAACGCGCCGATCCTTGCGCCCGATGCCGTACTGGATGCGGCTGCGATGCAGGCGATCGGCAACGCGCTGGTCGAGGGGCTGCGCGCTCTTCCCGACCGCTTCGATCTGCTCCGCCTGAAGAAGATGCCGGCTCAAATCGGCGGCAAGCCGAACCCCCTGGTGTCGCTCGGCCGTCCCGGCTCCTGCTCGGTCAACGGCAACGTCGTGCTGACGGGCGACGATTATGCGGCCTATCGGGCGTCGATCCGGCGCATGCAACTGCCGCGTTGCTGGCGCGTGTTCAGCCGGTTCGGCGACGCGCGGTTCGAGATCGCCGCGGATGTCGCGCGTGCGCGAGAGATCCTCGACGTGATGGACGTCCAGCAGGAAGAGCGAATGAGAGAGCTCGGCTCGCCGTTCGTTCTGAACGACGACATTCACGCCGGTTTCTATCGCGAGGTCGCGCGCCAGGGCGTTGCCGAAGGCTATGCCGTCGTCTCGGCGCTGGTTTGCGACAAGGGCATCGTCGCCTCCACGCTCGGCGTCAGGCACGGCGCGACTTACTTCCTGCTCCGCATCAGCCATACCGGCAGGACCTTCGCGAACTTCTCGCCCGGGCTGCTCGTGACCGAACGCACCATGGCGGCCCTGCATGCGCAAGGCGTGCGTCGCTTCGATCTCAGCATCGGAAATCAGGACTACAAGCGCCGCTTCGGGGCTGAACCGGTGCCGCTGACCGACGTCAGCGTCGCGCTGTCCTGGCGCGGGCTGCCCTATGCGCTGCGCGACCACGCCGCGCAAGGTCTGCGCCGGCATCCGAAGCTCGCCGCGCTTGCGGCGCGGGCGATGGGCAAACCAATGCGATAACGGGGCAGCATTCCTGCAAGGGAATGCCGCCCCAATCACATCAGCCGTGCAGCTTCTTCGCAGTCTCCGCGATCTGGCGGCCCTGGTAGCGTGCGCCGGCGAGCTCGTTGGCACTGGGCTGGCGGCTGCCGTCGCCACCGGTGATGGTGGTGGCGCCATAGGGAGCGCCGCCGGTGACCTCGTCGAGCTTCATCTGGCCGGCAAAGCCGTAATTCAAGCCGACCACCACCATGCCGAAATGCAAGAGGTTGGTGATGATCGAGAACAGCGTGGTCTCCTGGCCGCCATGCTGGGTCGCGCTCGCGGTGAAGGCACCGCCGACCTTGCCGTGCAGCGCGCCCTTGGCCCAGAGCCCGCCCGCCTGGTCCAGGAAGTTCGCCATCTGCGAGGCCATCCGGCCGAAGCGGGTGCCGGTGCCGATGATGATCGCGTCGTAGTTGGCGAGGTCCTCGATCTTCGCGACGGGCGCGGCCTGGCCGAGCTTGTAATAGGAGGCCTTGGCGACCTCGGCCGGAACCAGCTCGGGCACGCGCTTGATGTCGACGGTGGCGCCGGCCTCGCGCGCGCCTTCGGCGACCGCATTCGCCATCGCTTCGATGTGGCCATAGGCGGAATAATAGAGGACGAGAACTTTGGTCATGGTGGTCTCCGTTGAGTGGGCTTGATCGCTATTTGTTGGGGCGTCATGGCCGGGACAGGCCCGGCCACGACGGAAATCTTCGTTACGCCGCGTCGACGAGCACGAGCTCGGTGTCTTCCAGGGCCGTGATCTTGAGCCGATCCTCGTCGCGGATTGCGGCACCGTCGCGGGCGTTGACGCGCACGCCGTTGATCTCGACCGATCCGGCCGCCGGAACCAGATAGAGGTGCCGCGACTTCTGCGGCGCGTATTCGGCGCTCTCGCCGGCCTTCAGCGTGGTGGCGAGCACCCGCGCATCGGCCCGGATCGGCAGCGCGTCGACGTCACCCTCGATGCCGCTCGCAATCGTGACGAGCTTGCCGGAGCGATCCGCCTTCGGGAACGGCTTCGATCCCCAAGTCGGCTGGCCGCCGCGCGCGGTCGGCTCGATCCAGATCTGGAAGATCCGCGTGCTGGTCGGCTCCAGATTGTACTCGGAGTGACGGATGCCGCTGCCGGCGCTCATCACCTGCACGTCGCCCGCCTCGGTGCGGCCCTCGTTGCCGAGGCTGTCCTGATGGGTGATCGCGCCCTCGCGCACATAGGTGATGATCTCCATGTTGGCGTGGGGATGGGCGGGAAAGCCGGTGTTCGGCGCGATTTCGTCGTCGTTCCACACCCGCAAGCTGCCATGGCTCATGTTGTTGGGGTCATAATAGTCGGCGAAGGAGAAATGATGCCTGGCCTTGAGCCAGCCGTGATCGGCGCCGCCGAGCTTTGCGAAAGGTCTGAGTTCGATCATTTGCGTAGTCCTTGATTGAGGTGAAATCTCAGGCGCCAAAACCGCCGTCGACATTGAGCACGGTGCCGGTGACGAAGGAGGCTTCGGGGCTCGCCAGGAAGACGACGCCGGCGGCGATTTCTTCCGCGGTTCCGAAGCGCTGCAGCGCGTGCTGCTTGCGCTGCGCGTCCGCAAAATCCCGATCGTCGTCGGGGTTCATGTCGGTATTGATCGAGCCCGGCTGCAGCACGTTGACCGTGATGCCGCGCGGTCCGAGGTCGCGTGATGCGCCCTTGGAGTAGCCGACGATTGCAGCCTTGGTTGCCGCGTAATCGGCCAGACCGGGAAAGGAGGCGCGCGTGGCGATACCCGAGCCGATCGTGACGATGCGGCCGCCTTCGCCCATCAACTTCGAAGCCGTTCGGATCGCGGCGATCACGCCGTGAACGTTGATGTCCTCCTGACGGGCGAGCGCGGCGGTGTCGGTCGCGGCATCATCGATCAGGCCACCGACGGCGACGCCGGCATTGTTGACGAGGATGTCCAGGCGGCCGAAATCGCCGGCGACGTTCTTGACCAGTTGATCGACGTCCTTGGCGGAGGCCTGATCGGCCTTGTAGGCGCGGGCCTTGACGCCGCGGGCCTTCAATTCGGTGACGACGGCCTCGGCCTTTTCGGGCGAGGCGACATAGCTGATGGCGACGTCGGCGCCTTGATCGGCGAGCGCACGGGCTGATGCCGCGCCGATGCCGCGTGAACCGCCGGTGACGAGGGCGACCTTGCCTGAGAGCTTCTTGGTCATTGGATGTCTCCAGTCCTGAATTTCTGATGACGCTTGGATAAGCCTCCGCCTGTGGTATAGAAATAGAAACTATTGAAACACATTGTTTCCAAAAACATCAGAACGGGTCGTCCCATGTCCAACCTTCCCGATTTCGAGGCGCTCGCGATTTTCGCAAAAGTCGTGGAGCTGCGGTCGTTTGCGGCCGCAGCGAGCGAGCTCGCGATGTCCAAGGCAACCGTGTCCAAGGCGGTGACGCGGCTGGAGGAGCGGTTAGGGGCCCGCCTGTTCAATCGCACCTCGCGCCGGCTCGCGCTGACGGATGCCGGCCACAAGCTCGCCGAGCGCGCGACGCGCCTTCTGGCCGACGGCGAGGCGGCGGAGAACGAGGCGCTGGCGCAATCGGTG
This sequence comes from Bradyrhizobium diazoefficiens, assembly GCF_018131015.1. Lineage (GTDB taxonomy): Bacteria > Pseudomonadota > Alphaproteobacteria > Rhizobiales > Xanthobacteraceae > Bradyrhizobium > Bradyrhizobium diazoefficiens_B. The sequence continues at coordinate 27,702 of NZ_JAFCJJ010000010.1, read as the reverse complement.
GCGCCGCGCGGGCTGGTCCGGCTAGCGGTGCCCATGACCTTCGGGATCAAGGCGGTAGCGCCGCTGCTGCCGGCGTTTTTCGAGGCCTATCCGGAAGTCTCGGTCGACCTGCATCTGAGCGATGCGACCGTCGACCTGATCGGCGACGGTTTTGACATGGCGGTGCGGATCGCGCGGCTGCCGGACTCCTCGCTGATCGCGCGGCGGCTCTTCACCATGCCGCGCTTCACGGTGGCCGCGCCGTCCTATCTCAGGAAGCACGGCCGCCCGACGCATCCGATGCATCTGGCCGAGCACAAATGCTTCAGCTACGCCTATCTGTCGACGCCCAACGTCTGGCACTACAGCAATTCCGCCGGCGAGCAGGCCAGCGTGCGCCCGGGCGGCCAGCTTCGCGTCAACAATGGCGAGGCGGTGATGCCGGCGCTGATCGCCGGTCTCGGCATCGCCGAGCTGCCCGAATTCATCGTTGGCGAGGCCATCTCGTCCGGCGAGGTCGAAGTGATCCTGAAGGACTGGAAGCAGGCCGAAGGCGCCGTGCACCTGGTGACGCCGCCCGGCGGCCCGCGCCCCGCGCGCGTCGAGGCGCTCGCCGATTTCCTCGCCGCAAGACTGCCCGGCACCTGCAAGCGACGACCGAAGAAGGGCGGGAAGGCTGTGTAAGTCCGATCCGGGGGCACGGGCGCTTTGCGCCGCCACGGGATATCGCTACTCTACGTCCTGAACGAAAAACAAAATCATATTGGGGAAACCGCCGATGAACCGCCGTGACCTTTTGCGTGCCGCCGCAGCCTTGCCGCTTACGCAGATCGTGATCCCGCGCACGGCCTTCGCGCAAACCTATCCCGCGCGCAACATCACCATGATCGTGCCGTTTCCGGCCGGAGGGCAGGCCGATCTCGCGGCGCGGCCGGTCGCGATGGCGCTGGAGCGGATCCTCGGCAAGCCTGTCATCGTCGACAACCGCGCCGGCGGGGGCGGCGGATCGGTCGGCAATGCCGCGGCCGCGCGCGCCGAGCCCGACGGCTATACGCTGTTGATGACGCTGTCCTCGCTCGCGGTGCTTCCCGAGGCCGATCGGCTGTTCGAGCGTCCCGTCGCCTATGAAGTCTCGCAGTTCATGCCGATCGCGCGCGTGCTTGCCGATCCCACGCTGCTGGCCGTGCCGGCGTCGGCGCCGTGGAAGACGGCGCAGGATTTCGTCGAGGATGCCAAGAAGCGGCCGGGCCAGATCACCTATGGCTCTTCGGGTCCCTACGGCACGCTGCACGTGGCGATGGAGATGTTCGCGAACAGCGCCGGCATCAAGCTGCTGCATGTGCCGTTCCGCGGCGCGGGTCCCGCGCTCACCGCGATCCTCAGTGGTACCGTGCAGGCGATCGCGGCCGCACCGGGAACGCTGAAACCGCAGGTCGACGACGGCAAGCTGCGCGTGCTCGGTAATTGCGGCGCGCGTCGCGTCGCGAGCTTCCCCGACGTGCCGACGTTCCAGGAGCTCGGCTACAAGGACGTCGAGATGTACATCTGGGCCGGGCTGTTCGCACAGAGTTCGCTTCCTGCACCGATCGCGACGCGGCTGCGCGAGGCGATGGCGCAGGTGATGGCGAGTCCTGACGTTCTCAAGACTTTCGAGGCCTCGGGCAGTCTCGTCGCCTATCAGGACGCGCCGGCCTTCTCCGAATTCGTCGCGGCCGACAGCGCGCGGCTGATCGCGGCTGTGAAGAAGATCGGCAAGGTTGAGTAGGTTCCCGCCGCGTTGTCACGTTTTGTTGTTGGTTCAGAACCGTCTCGCGCCTCATTGATTGGTCAGACTCCGAGGAAATCGGGAAGGATCGGGACATGCGAACAGAGCGGATTGCGCTGGGTATGGCGCTCGCGATCGGTGGCATTGTCGTGCAAGGCGCGGCCTCCGCCGAAGAATATCGCGGAACCATGGAACAGCAGATGGCCTGCACACCGGACGTGTGGCGCCTGTGCAGCGATCAGATCCCCGATGTGAACCGCATCGTGGCCTGCCTGCAACAGAACACGCCGCAGCTCTCCAGCGGCTGCCGTGCGGTGTTCCAGTCCAACAACCAGGTGCAGCCGCTGGCTCCGCGCAATCGCGTCGCGCCATCGCCGCGCAGCAACGCGCCGCCGCCTCCCGCCGCGCCAGCGCGGCCCTATTACGATGACGACGACAACTGAAGCATGAGTGCGGAGCGGCTGCGGCCGCAGGAACGCGCCGCTTCAATCCCGGCTGGCTCGACGTTCTCTTCTTCGCAGCGCCCTCATCAGGATGACGCTGAAGAGGATTGCCGCGACCGGCCAGTGGAACCAGATCCTGTTCGTGTTGGTGAACAGGTTGATCAGAATCAGAAAGCCCGAAATCGTCAACGCCGCCGCGACCGGGCGGGGCAGGTTCGCAAACCAGTCCGAGACGAAGCCCATCCATGTGGAAGGCGGCGCGTGCCGGTTGTCACTTCGCAAATCTTTCCAAACCGGAGTTGCATCCCCTCTGGGAGGAGGGCTCCGGTCGGCCTGAGCGGCTCGGCCGCCCATGGTCACCCGGTAGCTGACCACGGGCGCAACGTTCTTGAGAGGTTGCTGGCCGAGACAGTCGAAGCCAAGGGATAGCTTCTTGTGCACCTGGTCGTAGGCGGAGGCGGAGATCACGACGCCGCCGGGATCGGCAAGCTCTTGCAGCCGCGCCGCGATGTTGACCCCGTCGCCATAGATGTCCGAGCCGTCCACCATCACGTCGCCGAGATTGATGCCGATGCGAAACCGCATCGGGCTCGGGTGAGGCGAATTCATTTCCTGGCTGGCAATTTCCTGCTGAATCTCGACCGCGCATTGCACGGCCTCGACGACGCTGGCGAACTCGGCGATGACGGCATCGCCCCAGGTATTCACGATTCGTCCGTCGTGGCGCTGCACCAGTCCCGCAATGGCGGCGCGATAGCGGCGAAGCGTCTCCAGCGTTCCCGCCTCGTCGGCTTCCATGAGACGGGAGTAGCCGTGCACGTCAGCGCACAGCACGGTGGTCAGGCGTCGTTTCACCTTGTCATCGGTCATGGACGATATGGTAGCCGCTCTTTACGGCAAATGCATCAGGCATCGCCGTCCCATGCTTCAAGGCCGGTGCTCGCAAACGTCGATCCACTCGGCGCCGACGAGCTCGGCCAGACGCTCGGGCGCGATGCGTACGGCGCTGTGGGTCGAGCCGGCGGCCGGCACCACGATGTCGAATGCCTTCAGCGAGACGTCGCAATAGATCGGCAGCGGCGATTTCAGCCCGAACGGGCAGACGCCGCCGACCTCGTGGCCGGTGATCTCGGCGACCTCTTCCAGCCCGAGCATCTTCGGCTTGCCGCCGAACGCCGCCTTGACCTTCTTGTTGTCCATCCGCGAGGTGCCGGCGGCGACGATCAGGATCACGCGCTCGCCGATCCTTAAGGACAATGTCTTGGCGATCCGGCCGGGCTCGACGCCATAGGCTTCGGCGGCCAGCGGCACCGTCGCCGAGCTGATCGGGGATTCGATGACGGTGATGTCGGGGGCATTCTCGGCGAAGAAGGCGCGAACGGATTGAAGGCTCATTCCAGTCAGCTCATTCCAGTCTTACGGGCGGACGGCGATGGCGGGCAGCTCGGAGAGCGAGCGGACGCGGTGGTCCGGCGCAAAGCCAAGCTCGTCCATCTGGGTGCGGATCGCCTTGAACATCGTCAGCGGTGCCACGAGTTCGTTCTCGACGCAAGCCATCGCCATCGCTTCGGGCGTGACGCGCTCGATCCAGGCGACGCTCAGCCCGAACGCCTTTGCGCCGGCGACGTCCCAGGGATTGGAGGAGACGAACAGCACCTCGTCCGGCGCGGTGCCGAGCACCTCGCCGATCAGCTCATAGGCCTCCGGGCTCGGCTTGAAGATCTTCTTCGCGTCGACGCTGATGGTGGCATCGAGCAGGCCGTCGAGGCCGGAGTTGCGCACCAGCGCATTCAGCATGTCCGGACTGCCATTGGAGAGGATGGCGAGTTTTCGCGGCTTCAACGCGGCAAGCGCGCCCGTCGCATCCGGATAGAGGTCGAGATGCAGATACTTTTCGACGACGCGCTCAAAGGCCTCGTTCTCATAAGCAAGGCCGAGCACGCGCAGCGTGTAGGCGAGGGAGTCGCGGGTCACAGCGGCAAAATCCTGGTAGCGCCGCATCAGCGAGCGCAACCAGGTGTATTCGATCTGCTTGATCCGCCAGACCTGCGTGATGATCTCGCCGTAGCCCGGAAACGCGTCTTCGGTGATCTCCGCGACCGACTGAATGTCGTAGAGCGTCCCGTAGGCGTCGAAGACGACGGCTTTGATGCTCATTGGCCGGTCCTCCGGGATCGTTGCGGGCCCATGGACTATACTAGGCGCTGCGATGTCGATCCAACAAAGGAAAGTGAATTGGGCGCCTCGGCCCATGAGATATTGGCTTCTAAAGCTTCACGACGACCTTGCCGAAATGCGAGCCGCTCCGCAGGTGAGCATAGGCTTCACGGACTTCCTCGAAGCCGTAGATTCGATCCACGATCGGGTGGATCGCATGTTCGGTCAGAAACCTGTTCATCGCCGTGAAATGTTCGACCGATCCGACCGTGACCCCGATGATGTCGGCATTCTCCCATTGCAGCCGGGCAAGATCCGGCTTCGGGCCGAACCCCGTCAGGACGCCGATCTGGACGATCTTGCCGCTGGAGGCCACGGATCGCAGCGATCGGTCATAGGTCCCGGGGCCGCCGAGTTCGAGAATGTGACTGGCACCTTCGCCATCCGTGGCCTTCATGATTGCGGCGTCCCAGTCGGGCGTGTCGCGGTAGTTGATGAGGATCGAGCCGCCCAATGTCGTGGCGCGGGCGAGCTTCTCATCCGAGGATGAGATCACAATTGCGCGCGCGCCGAGCGCCGCCGCGAATTGAAGGCCGAACAGCGCGACGCCACCGGTTCCCTGGACCAGCAGCGTGTCGCCCTTGCCCATCCCGCCGCGCGTGATCAAGCCATGCCAGGCCGTGACGCCGGCACAGGGCAAGGTGGCCGCTTCGACCGAGGACAGGTGCGGCGGTACGGGGACGAGCGCCGTTGCCGGCAGCACGACATACTCTGCCAGCATTCCGTCCATCGTATTGCCGCCCAGGGACGACGAAACATAACTGGACTTGAACGGCCCCGAGATCCAATCGCGAAAGAACGACGCGGCGACGCGGTCTCCGACGTGCCAATTCGCGACGTTGGAGCCGATGGCGTCCACCACGCCCGCACCGTCGGAGAGCGGCACGCGGCCGTTGAGCTGGTTTTGACCGGCGCGGTCGAGGATCAGAAGGTCCCGGTAGTTCAGGCTTGCCGCTTCGACCCGGATGCGGACTTCACCTTCGGCGGGTTCGGGTTTGCTGATTTCGGCTCGCACGAGCTGGCCGGCCCCGGCATGGCTATTCAAATGGTAGGCTTTCATCATTGCTCCCTCTCAAGCGGCATTCACTTGGATGAGCAGAGTCTGTACGGTCTGACAGTGCTGTCAGGGTCAAGAGGCTCACAGATGAAAATTGGCGAACTCTCCCGGAGGACGGGGGTCAGCGTCCGAATGCTTCGATACTACGAAGGCGAAGGGTTGCTCGCGCCGCAGCGGACCCACGCCGGTTACCGCGACTATGGCCCGGAGGAGGAGCAAACCGTACGGCGCATCAAGATGCTTGGTTCGGCCGGGATGACGCTCGACACGATCCAGCGATTGCTTCCGTGCGTGCGGAACAACGACCCGGCCTTCACGCCGTGCAACGAGCTGCGAAGAATACTTGCCCAGCAGGTCAGCCTGATCGACGAACGTATCGAGACGCTCAGCCAGAGCCGCACCATTCTGGCGGGTTATCTGGCCAGCGTGAACTGATCCCAGGGCGCGGCGACGTCCGCCTGTTGGCGGACGTCGTGCGTAGTTCGCGATCACCGGCCAGTCCGAGCCGAACAGCATCTTGTCCTGCAGGAATGGTCGATCAACCGATGCTAGAGTAGAAAGCAATCCGGAACGCAGGTTTGAGGTCGACCAGATGCAGGATGATGTCATCAGGCAACCGTTGCTGGTTGAGGTCGCTATCGAGGCGGCGTCTCTGACGGAGCGTGAGAAACTCGTAGCCGTGCTTGCCAAGCTTGCCGCCGAGGATGCTCCGTTCATCCTGTTGCTCGATCCTGGGTCGGGTCAGACCGTACTGAGGGGAATGAGCGAAACTCATCTCGAACGCAAAATCGATCTTCTTGTCCGGGCTCCTGGAATCGCCGTCAATGTCGGCGCGTGGCAGGTCGTAATTTCGCGAGCGTCCCACCACACGGGCCGAGGTGACTTTCACTCACAAGAAGATCTACGGTCCCAAAGGCGAGTTTGCTGCCGTCAAGCTCGGCGTCGGACCGAGCGATCCCGGGAAGGGCTTTCACTTCGAGTCAAAGGTCGATGAGGGTGCACTGCCGAGGAAATATCTCCCTGGCGTCGAGAAAGGTCTGCAGGATGTATTGGCTTGCGGCGTCGTTGCGGGCTTTCCGGTGATCGATGTCGGGGTCGAGCTGATCGACGCCAGATATCACGATGTCGACTCATCGGTGCTCGCCTTCGAGATCGCCACGAGGAGAGCCTTCCGCGAAGGCCTGCATATGGCGAAATCGGTCCTGCTCGAACCGATCATGAAGGTCGAGGTGGTGACAGCGGCAGCATTTGCAGAATCCATTGCCGATGATTTGAGGTTGCGGCGTGGGCAGGTTCACGTCACGGACGTCGCAGACGAGGCTGTCGCCATCGATGCGATCGTGCCACTCATGACCATGTTCGGCTATGCGGCCAGCCTAGGCTTGATGAGCCAGGGGCAGGCGACCTGCGCGATGCACTTCGATCATTACGCTTCGATCCCATCGCCCGAGAGCGATCCGCCATTTCGGCCAGCGATCGGGATGCGAGCGTGAGGATCGCCCTTCCGCTGCGGAGCCGCTGCAAGCGAGTAAGCGGCTCCGCCGATTTATGAGGACACGCCTAGATTCCTAGGATCTTGCGCGCGTTCGCCTTGAGCACCTTCGGCCGGATCTCGTCGCGGATCTCGATCTTGGCAAAATCCGACAGCCAGCGGTCCGGCGTGATCACCGGCCAGTCCGAGCCGAACAGCATCTTGTCCTGCAGGATCGAGTTGATGTAGCGCACCAGGATCGGCGGGAAGTATTTTGGCGACCAGCCGGAGAGGTCGATATAGACGTTCGGCTTGTGGGTCGCGACCGACAGCGCCTCTTCCTGCCAGGGGAAGGAGGGGTGGGCGAGGATGATCTTGAGGTCGGGGAAATCCGCCGCGACGTCGTCCATGTACATCGGGTTGGAATATTTCAGCCGCATGCCCATGCCGCCGGGCATGCCCGAGCCGACGCCGGTCTGGCCGGTGTGGAACAGCGCGATGGCGCCGCCATTGTTGATCTCTTCGTAGAGCGGATAGGCCATGCGGTCGTTGGCATAGAAGCCCTGCATGGTCGGATGGAATTTGAAGCCGCGCACGCCGTATTCCTCGATCAGCTTGCGCGCCTCGCGCACCCCGATCTTGCCCTTGTGCGGGTCGATCGAGACGAAGGGAATGAGGACGTCGAGATGGTCGGAGGCGATCTCCAGCATCTCTTCGTTCTTGTAGCGGCGGAAGCCGGTCTCGCGCTCGGCATCGACCGGGAAGATCACCGCGGCGATGTTCTTGGAGCGGTAATAGGCCGCGGTCTCCGGCACGGTCGGCGGATGCTTGTGCGGCGACTTGAAATAGTCCGCCATCTGCGCCTGGAAGTCGTCATAGCCGTCGTCGGGATGGGTGCCGCAGGGCTCCTCGGCGTGGGTATGGATGTCGATCGCGACGACATCGTCGATATTGGGCAGCTTCAGCTTCGGCATGGGTTTCCTCCCGACGGGTTGCCAAATTGATTATATCATATAACGAATTTGGCAAGCGCCCTGCGGCAGCTTTGGTGCATGGCCGACCCTGCGCTATGGTCTGGGCAACAAGAAGGTGGGGGGGAGCATGGCAGCGGCGCAGGCCTTCGAGACTGATTTCTGGAAGGATGCCGGATCGCGAAAAGTGTGGGACGACATCGTTCCCGGCGAGCCGCGCAGGACCATTCCCTACACGCTGACGCGCGAGGCGATCGAGCTCTACTGCAAATCGGTCGGCGAAACCCATCCGCTCTATTTCGACGAGGCCTATGCGAGGGCGACCCGCTATGGCGGGCTGATCGCGCCGCCTTCGATCCACATCATGCTGATGTTCGCGTGCACTCCGGCCGACGACTGGATGCGATCGCCCGGCACGGTCAATGCGGGGCAGTCGTGGAGCTACAACATCCCGGCGCGCCCCGGGGACGTCATCACCCTGCAGGCGCGGGCGCTCGACAAGTTCATCAAGCGCGAGCGGCTGTTCGTGGTGCACGACAACGTCTTCTTCAACCAGAACGGCGACGTCATCTGTTCCGGCCGCGGCTGGACCATCCGGCCGGCTTGAAGGAGGGGTGCGATGACCGTCACATTCGAAAACCTCAATGCCGGCGACACGATCGAGGGGGCGAGCTTCGCGGTGACGCGCGAGTCCATCCGCCTATTCTCCGATGCCTCGCTCGATTACAACCCGCTGCATCTCGACGACGAGTACATGAAGGGCAGTTTCGGCAAGACGCAGTTCGGTGGCGTGATCATGCACGGCATGAACAATTTTGGCCTGATCACGCGCATGCTGACCGACTGGGCCTATCCGGCCGGCGCGATCCACCGGCGGCTGGAGACCCGCTGGGTCAAGCCGGTGCGGCCCGGCGACACCATCCGCCCCTCGGGAATCATCAAGGCCAAGCAGGTCACGGCCAAGGCGCGGTGGGTCCTCATCGATGTGGTGGTGCGGAATCAGGACCAGGAGCGCGTGGCAACCGGCGAGGCCATGATCGAATTTCCGGCCTGAAAGGGCCGTTTCAGCCCTTTCTCCGCTCGATCGGTGGTTAAAGCCGCCCGGAACGGGCCGTTTGCATTGACACGCGCGCCCTCCATGGCTTAAGAACCGCCCCGTCCCGGGCGGTCGGTCCGCCGGCGGGAAAAATCTCATTTTGCCACATTCGCGCGTGCCGAAACGGTAGTGCCGAACACGGCCTTTCGAACGTTCAGGATTCTGCCATGAAGGTCCGTAACTCGTTGAAATCGCTGCGCGGTCGTCACCGTGCCAACCGCCTGGTCCGCCGCAAGGGCCGGGTCTATGTGATCAACAAGGTGCAGCGCCGCTTCAAGGCTCGCCAAGGCTGATATCGGCAAGGCTGATATCAGCACGGCTGATATCGTCCTCGCGGCAGCCTTCGCGCGCGCTCCGCAAGACCACGGTCTCACACGAGTTTGACGCCGCCCCTGCTATGCAAGGGCGGCTTTGCGCGTTTAGACTTTCACCATGGCAGTGAGATTCTGTTTCGCGCGAACCCTGTGTCTGGCCCTCGTTCTGGGAACCGTCGGCCTCGCGCCGTCCTTGGTCGTTCCAGCCCTGGCGCAGGACGATCCGCCAGCCCCGCCCGGCAAGCAGAAGAAGCTGCCCGAGGCGCCAGCCAAGCTTCCCAAGGTCGATCGCGGCAAGAATCTCGATTTCCTGTTCGGCGCGCTGAAGGCGGCGCCTGACGAGGCCAGCGCCAAGCACGTCGAGGCGCGGATCTGGGCGATCTGGCTCCAGACCCCGAGCGATACCGCGGCGCTGCTGATGGCCCGCGCCAAGACCGCGGTCGACGGACAGAAAATCGACGTCGCGATCAAGCTCCTGGATTCCGTCATCAAGCTCCGGCCCGACTACATCGAGGCCTGGAACCGGCGCGCCACCCTCTACTACATGAAGAACGACTACGGCCGCTCGCTCGCCGACATCCGCGAGGTGCTGACCCGGGAGCCCCGTCATTTCGGCGCACTCGCGGGGCTCGGCATGATCATGCAGGAGGTCGGCGACGAGAAGCGCGCGCTCGAGGCCTACCGCAAGGCGCTCGCGATCAACCCGCACCTGGAAAAGATCCCCGATCAGGTCAAGGCGCTGACCGAAAAGGTCGAGGGCCGCGACATCTAGGACAGGACCTGTGAGGTCGCCTGCAACTCAGTGCAGGACGCTGCCGCTGCGTTCGGCGAGGCCGTGATCCGCGGCTGCGGCGTAGGCCCTGGCAAGCTCCGCCTCCAGATGCTCGTTGATCAGGAGCAGGGCCCGCACGGCACCGCGCAGGTCGCCGCTGCAACTCGCGACGATCTCGTCGATCGCAGTGTCGTTCGATCTGAAACTCATCGAAAAATCCTCCGGTTCGAACCAGGACAATCCTGCCGGTCTTTCCCGCATCCCCGAGGTTGCAAGAAGGCATCGGCGCCCCCACCCGCGCCTAGATGGCTGAACCGACCGTGGCGATTATAAGGAAGTTGCGATGACGAGTGCATGAAGTGGTTCACACCTTGCGGACCGTTCCAAAGATCCGTTGATTCCATTAAATTTTCCCGCCGGGCAATTCTGCACATATCCACAGCCCCGGCATTTTGGGTGGTTGCGCCGGATCCCGGCGAAACTGCCGCCTGCCAGGATTCGTAGCTAACATGTGCCCTGGATCGTCCGGACCCTCTCCATGATCGTGATATCAGTCGTGGCCGCGCTGGCCGTGCTGGCGCTCGCCACGCAGGCGGGCGTGTTCGCCGTGCAGCGCGCCTTTCCGCCACAGGGCCGGATGATCGCCGTCGATGGCGCGACGCTCCACGTCGTTGACATCGGCCCGCGCCATGCGGGCGTGCCGATCGTGATGCTCCACGGCGCAAGCTCCAACCTCGAAGCGATGCGGCGTCCGCTCGGCGAGCTCCTCGCCCGGGACCATCGCGTCATCCTGATCGACCGCCCCGGCCACGGCTGGAGCACGCGCGCGAGACGAAAGGATTCGACGCCGCAGATCCAGGCCCGCATGATCGACGAGACGCTTCGCGAGCTCGGCATCGACCGTGCGGTCTTCGTCGTGCATTCCTGGAGCGGCGCGCTCGGCGCGCGCCTGGCGCTCGATCATCCGGGTCGGGTCGCGGGCCTCGTGATGCTGGCGCCGGTCACCCATCCCTGGCGCGGCGGCGTCGGCCGTTACAACGAACTGATCGCGACCCCCGTGATCGGCCCGTTGCTCGCCTACACGATCACGCTGCCGCTGGGGTATCTCGTCGCCGGGTCCGGTGCGCGCAACGTCTTCCTGCCGCAGATGATGCCGGACGGTTTCGTGAAGGACTCCGCGACGCCATTGCTGCTGCGCCCGCGCGAGTTCATCGCCAATGCCTATGATCTGGTGACGCTCAAGGCGGCGGTCGCAGCCCAAGTGGCGCGCTACAGCGAGATCAGGGTGCCGGTCACGATCATCGCCGGCGAGCCCGACAAGACCGTCAGGACCAGCATCCACGCGCGCCCGTTTGCAGCCGCCGTGCCCAACGCGAAGCTGATCGTGCTACCCGAGCTCGGCCACATGGTGCAGAACGCCGTGCCGGATCTCGTCAAGACGGAGATCGAGACGATGATCGATCGGATCGTCCCGGCAAAGGCGGCCGCCGATTAGCGGCCGCCGACCACGCCTACTGCTTGACCTTGCCGTCCTTGTCGAACTGCGAGACGTAGGCCCAGAGATTGTTGATCTCGGTCTCGTTCTTGATGCCGGCGAACGCCATCTTGGTGCCGGGGATCTTGGCCTTGGGGTCCTTGATGTATTCCTTGAACGTCGCTTCGTCCCAGGTGATGCCGGAATTCTTGTTCGCGTCCGTATAGCTGTAGTCCGGCGCGGTGCCGGATTTGCGGCCGTTGATACCGTTGAGCTCGGGGCCGACCTTGTTCTTGGCGCCTTCGCCGATCGCATGGCAGGCCAGGCACTTGTTGAACGACGTCTTGCCGGCTGCGACGTCCTGCGCCATCGCGGCGGGTGCGGCGGCAGCCACGGTGAGAATCATCAGTGTGCCAAAGGTCAGTTTTTTCATCGGATGCTCTTCGTCTTCCCTGGTGGGTCCAGCCCGGTCAATCTCGTGCCTGGTCGGCGATGGCCGGGTCTGCCGGTTTTGGCAGGCCCGCCCGGCCGGGACAAGCCGCGAAACCATGACAGGTTTCACGATTTCCTACTTGTCCCAGAGCGAACTCGCCGAAGATCGCGGCTCCGACTTTCGGATGGCCTACCCAAACCACCGCGGACGTGGTTGATTTGGCGTAACAAATTGGTCTTTCGCCGCGAGCCGGAAGGATATGACATGGCCATCATGATGCCTGCGAGCGACCAGGCGGTGCTCGCCCGCCGCGCCGAGATCGTGGCCGCGCTGCGCGCGATCGTGCCCGGTGAGGGCGTGATCGATACGCCTGCCGAGATGCGGGCCTATGAATCCGACGGGCTGACCGCCTACCGGCAGCCGCCGATGGTCGTGGTTCTGCCCGACACGACCGAGCAGGTCTCCCTGGTCCTGAAATATTGTGCCGCGCAGGGCATCAAGGTGGTGCCGCGCGGCTCGGGCACCTCGCTGTCGGGCGGCGCGCTGCCGCTGGAAGACGGGGTGCTGCTGGGGCTTGGAAAGTTCAAGCGCATCCGCGAGATCGATTTCGACAACCGCGTCGTCGTCACCGAGCCCGGCGTCACCAACCTCGCGATCAGCCAGGCGGTCGCCCATGCCGGCTTCTATTATGCGCCCGATCCGTCCTCGCAGATCGCCTGCTCGATCGGCGGCAATGTCGCCGAGAATTCCGGCGGCGTGCACTGCCTGAAATACGGCATGACCACCAACAACGTGCTCGGTTGCGAGATCGTCTTGATGAGCGGCGAGATCTTGCGCATCGGCGGCAAGGGGTGCGAGAACCCGGGCTACGATCTGATGGGCGTCATCACCGGCTCGGAGGGGTTGCTCGGCGTCATCACCGAGATCACCGTGCGCATCCTGCAGAAGCCGGAGACGGCGCGCGCGCTGATGGTCGGCTTCGCGGAAGTCGAGGCGGCCGGCGAATGCGTGGCGCGGATCATCGGCGCTGGCATCATTCCCGGCGGCATGGAGATGATGGACAAGCCCGCGATCCACGCTGCGGAAGCCTTCGTCCATGCCGGCTATCCACTCGACGTCGAGGCGCTCCTGATCATCGAGCTCGACGGGCCCGGCGTCGAGGTCGACGAGCTGATCAGCCGCGTCGAGGCCATCGCGAACGCCTGCGGCTCGACCACCTGCCAGATCTCGACCTCGGAGGCCGAGCGCAACCTGTTCTGGGCGGGCCGCAAGGCCGCCTTCCCGGCGGTCGGGCGCATCTCGCCCGACTATCTCTGCATGGACGGCACCATTCCCCGCGGCGCGCTGCCGAAGGCGCTCGCCCGCATCCGCGAGCTGTCGGAAACGTACCAGCTCGGCTGCGCCAACGTATTCCACGCCGGCGACGGCAATCTGCACCCCCTCATCCTCTACGATGCCAACAAGCCCGGCGAGATCGAGCGCGCCGAGGCCTTTGGCGCCGACATCCTGCGGGCCTGCGTCGAGTTCGGCGGCGTGCTCACCGGCGAGCATGGCGTCGGCATCGAGAAGCGCGATCTGATGCCGGAGATGTTCAGCGAGGTCGACCTCAACCAGCAGCAGCGGTTGAAATGCGCCTTCGATGCGCAGGGCCTGCTCAATCCCGGAAAAGTGTTTCCGACCCTGCACCGCTGCGCCGAGCTCGGCCGCATGCATGTCCATGCCGGCAAGCTCGCGTTTCCGGACATCCCGCGGTTCTGAGGGACTTGGCCGCGCCATCATTTCGTGCGGCCGCCGCCGCGGTCCGGACTGAACCGCGGCGTGCGGGCTGCCGTCACATCAGCGCGTATTGCGTGCGCTCGCGCTTCGCAAGCAGCGGCAGCGCCCGGCCGGCAATATGGCTCTTGAAATGCGCGCTGTCCTGGTGCGCCTTGAAGGCGGCCTCGTCGCGAAACAGTTCATAGAACAGGAACTGGGCCGGATTCTCGGTGCCGCGACTGATCAGGAACAGTTTCACGCCGGGCTCGCTCTGCGCTTCCGGCAGAAAGCCGCGCAGGATCTCGGCGACATTGTCGGCCTGTCCCTCCCTGGCTTCCCATTGCGCCACGACCAGAAGGCCGCCGCCGCTGGTCGCTTCGCTGACTGTTTGCTGGTTCATTGCCTGTTCGCTCATGCTGGAACTCCTTTGCGAGGGCGTCGGGAACAATTCGATCAATAGCGAAGTTTGCAAGCTGATGGTTCGATGGTGAGCGAAGTGACGATGTTGTGTCCTGGCAGTGTCCTGGCAGTGTCCTGGCAGTGTCTTGGCGGCGGCCTGCCTTGCCTCGGCGCGTGAGAGATTTGATTTTCGCCGGGAATTTGGCTACCGCCTTTTCCCGTGGATACGCTCAGGGTCAGAGACGCCAGGGACGTCGAAGATGTGGTGCGGGCGGCGATTGCCAATGAGCAGCCGCTCGAGGTCATCGGCCATGGCTCCAAGCGCGGCATCGGCCATGCGATGGCGACCAACGCGGTGCTCGACCTCTCGGCGCTGAACGCGGTGACCGCCTACGAGCCCAACGAGCTGATCGTCACGCTGCAGGCCGGCACGCCGCTGGCCGATGTGCTGTCGCTGATCGATTCCAAGAACCAGCAATTCGCGTTCGAGCCGATGGACACGGCGCCGCTGCTCGGCACCCCCGCGCTCGGCACCATCGGCGGCATGATCGCGGCGGGGTTGGCCGGCCCGCGGCGGATCCGGGCGGGCGGGGCGCGCGATCATCTGCTCGGGGCGCACGCCGTCTCGGGCTTCGGCGACAGCTTCAAGACCGGCGGCAAGGTGGTGAAGAACGTCACCGGCTACGATCTCTGCAAGCTGCTGGCGGGCTCCTGGGGCACGCTGTCGGTGATGACCGAGGTCACGCTCAAGGTGATGCCGAAGCCGGAGGCCGAGCGGACGCTGCTCCTGCGCGGGCTCGACGATGCCGTCGCCAACAAGGCGATGACCGCGGCGCTCGGCTCGCCCTACGACGTCTCCGGTGCCGCGCACCTGCCGAAATCGGCGTTCCGCGCCGGGACCGAGGGCCTCGGCGACATCGCCGGACAGGGCGAGCCGCTGACGCTGCTGCGGCTCGAGGGCATCACCGCCTCTGCCGCCCATCGCGCCGGCTCGCTGCGCGAATTGCTGGCGCCGTTTGGAACCGCGACCCTGGTCGAGGATGCCGCCTCGGCGGCGCTGTGGGGCATGATCCGCGACGTCCTGCCGTTCGCCGCCAGCGGCGCGCTGGCGGCCTGGCCGGTCTGGCGCATCGTCTGCCCGCCGGCTTCCGGCGCCGCACTCGGCGCGCAACTGGCGCGCGAGACCGGGGGCGACGTGATCTATGACTGGGGCGGCGGGCTGATCTGGGCGGCGCTGCCACCGAAGGCCGACGCGCATGCGCCGGCGGTGCGGTCGCGCGCGAACGCCTTTGGCGGACATGCCACGCTGATCCGGGCGGCCGAGGACGTCAGGGGCAATATCGACGTGTTTCATCCGCAAGCCGAGGGCATTGCGGCCCTCAGCGAGCGGGTCCGCGCCAGTTTCGATCCGAAGTCCATTCTGAACCGGGGACGCTTGAGGCGGGGCGCTGGCTGAATGAAGACTGAATTCTCACTCGCGCAGCTCGCCGACCCCGATATCGCGGAGGCCGACAAGATCCTGCGCGCCTGCGTCCATTGCGGCTTCTGCACCGCAACCTGCCCGACCTATGTGCTGCTCGGCGACGAGCTCGATAGCCCGCGCGGCCGCATCTACCTGATGAAGGAGATGCTGGAGAAGGACCAGACGCCGACGGCGGAGGTGGTCAAGCATGTCGATCGCTGCCTGTCGTGCCTGTCCTGCATGACGACCTGTCCCTCGGGGGTGCACTACATGCACCTCGTCGACCAGGCCCGGGTCAGGATCGAGCAGCGCTACCAGCGGCCGCTCGCCGACCGGCTGCTGCGCCGCCTGCTGGCCTTCGTCCTGCCGGACCCGCGATTGTTTCGGCTGAGCATGCGGCTGGCGCGGATCGCGCGGCCGCTCGCCGTCCTGCTGCCGACGCCGCGCCCGTCGGCGACGCCTGGCCTGATCCAGCGGATCAGGGCCATGCTGGCGCTCGCGCCCGATCGCCTGCCGCCGCCGGGCCCCTCCGCCGGCAGGGTGTTCGCGGCGCTCGGCAAGAAGCGCGGCCGGGTCGCGCTGCTGCAGGGCTGTGCCCAGCAGGTGCTGGCGCCGCGCATCAACCAGGCCGCCATCAATCTGTTGACCCGCCATGGCATCGAGGTCGTCCTGGTCCGGGACGAGCAATGCTGCGGCGCGCTCACCCATCACGTCGGGGACGATCAGGACGCGCTTGCGCGGGCGCGCGCCAATATCGCGGCATGGCGGAAGGAGGCCGCGGGCGAGGGGCTCGATGCCATCCTGGTGACGACCTCCGGTTGCGGCACCGTGATCAAGGACTACGGCTATCTGCTGCGCGAGGACCGCGAGCTTGCCGCCGACGCCGCGCGCGTCTCGGCGCTTGCCAAGGACATCACCGAATATGTTGCCGGTCTCGGACTCGCGCCGACCGCGCGACAGGACAACATCGTCGTCGCCTATCACTCCGCATGTTCGTTGCAGCACGGGCAGAAAATCACGAGCCTTCCGAAAGAATTGCTTTCCAAGAATGGATTCGTGGTGAAAGATGTGCCGGAGAGCCATTTGTGTTGCGGTTCGGCGGGGACTTACAACATTCTCCAGCCCGACCTTGCGGGCAGGTTGCGCGACCGCAAGGTCGCCAACATCGCGAGTGTCAAGCCGGACATGATTGCCGCGGGCAATATCGGCTGCATGGTGCAGATTGCCAGTGGCACGTCAGTTCCGGTCGTACACACGATTGAGCTTCTCGATTGGGCTACGGGCGGTTCGCGGCCGGCATTGACCTCGTCGCGCTGAGCTTTCCTCCCGGGGTGACGGCTGAAGGCGCCCGATCGACCATTGTTCGGCGGCAACAGGAGGACCACGATGGCGAAAGCGAAGAAGAAAAAAAGCAAGAAGGCCAAAAAGGCCAAGAAGGTCGTAGCGGCGAAGAAGGCTTCGAAGAAGAAGGCTGCCAAGAAGACCGCGAAGAAGTCGGCCAAGAAAACAGCCAAGAAATCAGCCAAGAAATCGGCAAAGAAATCGGCCAAGAAGGCCGCCCCGAAGAAAGCGGCAGCCAAGAAGGCCGCTCCGAAAAAGGCAGCAGCCAAGAAGGCTGCAAAGAAGGCGGCGCCCAGGAAGAGCGCGGCCAAGGTGACGCCAGCAGCTCCGGCGGAAGCGCCGCCGCCCGCGCCCGAGCCCGCTGCGGAGACGAGCTGGGCGATGCCGTCCGCCGGGGATTCGGCATCGGCCGAAGGCTAGCGCGAGGCGCCTTCCCCCGCCGAGAACGCGATGTGAAACAACAGGGCCGCGGTGGTGACGCCGCGGCCTTTTTGCATCGCCAGGGCCTGGCTCGTTGAGGGGCGGGGTTGGCTCCCGCTCGATTCGTGGCGGCCGGGTCACGCCCCACCACAGGGCATCGTAATAATACGGGCTTCCGGCGCGCTTCGGACTTCAAAAGATGTGCCTTGGAAGCAACACCTGCCGACAACCTTTCGTGGAATCGTCAGAAAGCCCAAAAAGTCGGCAGATGCCCGTGTTTTTGGCTTCACTGTGTGGCGCCGGGGCTCCAGATTACCGCCGTAACGCATTGGTCAATAGCGGTACCACATGCCCTGGGGGGTGCCGGGAGGCCGGCTGGGGTTTGAGGACTGGTGATGGGGATTGAAATGAAAAAAGTAGCTTTGTTGGCAACGGCGCTGGCAATGGTGACGGGTTCGGCTTTCGCGGCAGACATGCCCGTGAAGGCAATCAAGGCTCCGCCGCCGCCCGCCTTTGACCCCTGGGATATCGCCTTCGGCGGCGCGATCATGAACGACTACCTCTTCCGCGGCGTCACCCAGTCGAACCACAAGCCGTCCGTCGCCGCCTATTTCGAGCCGCGCTACAACATCAACAAGGACCTTCAGCTCTACGTCGGCGTGTCGGCGGAAAGCATCTCCTTTGCCAACCGCGCCGCCGCTGAAGTCGACATCTACGGTGGTATCCGCCCGACCTTCGGCGCGTTCGCCTTCGACATCGGCATCTGGGGCTACCTGTATCCGGGTGGAAGCTGCGCCGACAACGTGCTCACCGGCGGCATTCCCGGCGGCAACGTTTGCGCGGTCAGCACCACGACCATCTTCCTCGCCGACGGCAACGTAATGAAGAAGGACGTCAGCTTCTTCGAAGTCTACGGCAAGGTGAACTACACCATCAACGACAGCTTCACGGTCGGCGCGACCGAATACTACTCGCCAAACTTCCTGAACTCGGGTGCCTGGGGCAACTACGCTTCGTTGACCGCCAAGTACACCGCGCCCAGCACGGTCTTCGGCGCTTCGGGCGTCGGCATGTATGTGTCGGGTGAGTTCGGCCGTCAGTGGTTCGGCACTTCAGATGCCTTCTATGGCACCGGCGCCGGCACGGTCTTTGCCAACGGCATTCCCTACAAGGACTACAACACCTGGAACATCGGTATCGGCTTCACCTACAAGGTGTTCACGCTGGATCTGCGTTACTCCGACACCGACCTGAACAAGGGTGATTGCAACGCCTTCACGAGCGCCTTCAACGCCACCGGTACGACCAACGTGACCGCGATCAACCCGGGCGGCGCCGGCTCGAACTGGTGCGGCGCGGCCGGTATCGCCAAGCTCTCGTTCGACCTGACGGCGATGACCAACCTGAAGTAAGTTCCGTCCGAACCGGACGTGGCGAGGGCGGCAGGGCAACCTGCCGCCCTTTTGCTTTGGGCCGTCTCAGCGCGCCGCGCTCGGCTCGGTCCTCGCCGCGGCGCCGGCATCGCCGAGGACGTGGATGTCGCCGTCCTCCACCAGCGTCACCTTGCGGCTATGGAAGGCGTCCAGCGTCGAGCGATGCCCGATCGAGACGATGGTGGCCTGCGGCAGCTTCTCTGCCAGCAGCCGGTAGAGCCGGTTCTCGGAAGGCTCGTCGAGCGAGGCAGTGGCCTCGTCGAGGAACAGATAGTCCGGGGTGTGCAGAAGGGCGCGGGCGAGCCCCAGGCGCTGCTGCTCGCCGAGCGACAGCGTCCGGTTCCAGTGACCGTCCTCGTCGAGCCGCGCCGCCAGCTTCGGCAGGCCCACAGCCGTGAGCGCACCCTTGATCTTCTCCGGCGCCACCGTGCCGCGCCCGGCCGGGTAGGTCACGGCATCGCCAAGCGGACCGATCGGGAAATACGGCCGCTGCGGCAGCATCATCAGCCTGGCCTTCTCGGGAATGGCGATGGTCCCGGTGCCGAACGGCCAGACGCCGGCAATGGCCCGGAACAGCGTCGACTTGCCCGAGCCGGACGGGCCGGTCACCAGCACCCGCTCTTCCGGCTGGACCGTGAAGGCATCTGCCGCAACCAGCGGCTCGCCGTTCGGCAGCTTCACCAGCAATTGCTCAAGTGCGATCGTCTTGCCGCCACTGGATGACGCAAGGCCGATGGTCGGCTCGTTCGCCGCGATATTGGCTGCCGAGTCGACCGACATCTCGAACCCGTCGAGACGCGCGACAACCGCGCGCCATTCCGCGAGCGAGCGGTAGGCGGTGACGAAGAAGGACAGCGCGTCCTGCACGCTGCCGAACGCCGAGCCGGTCTGCATCATGTCGCCGAGCTGAATTCGCTTGGCGAAGTAAGCCGGAGCCACCACCACGTAGGGAAAGATCGTCGCAGCCTGACCATAGCTTGCGGTGAAGGCGGTCAGGCGCTTGGTCCGGCTCATGATCGCGTACCAGTTGGCGATGACGTAGCCGAAACGGTGCAGGAGATTCCCCCGCTCCGCGCTCTCACCTTTCAGGAGGGCGATCTGCTCGGAGTTTTCGCGCACGCGGATCAGGTTGAAGCGGAAGTCGGCCTCATAGCGCTGCTGCTCGAAATTGAGGTTGATGAGCGGCGCACCGATCCAGTGCGTCAGTCCCGTACCCAGGATCGCGTAGACCAGCGCACACCAGACCAGAAAGCCGGGGACGACGATATCGGTGCCGTAGATTTGCAGGGGCGCCTTGTTGGACAGTCCCCAGAGGATGACGACGAACGAGGCCAGTGTCACGATCGACGACAGCAGGCCCAGGCCGATGACGAGCGTTTGCTCGACGAAATTCTTGACGTCGTCCGTGATGCGCTGGTCCGGATTGTCGGCGGCGTCGCCCCGGAGCTGCATGCGGTAGTGCGTGGCGCCGTCGAGCCATTCGCCGAGATAGTGTTGCGTCAGCCATTGCCGCCAGCGGATCTGCAGCCATTGGTTCAGGTAGAGCTTGTAGACGGCCACCGCGACGTAGGTGAAGGCGAGCGCGAGGAAGATCCAGATCTCGATAACGAACTGATCCAGATCGTAGGCCTGGAGAGCGCTGTAGAACCGGTTCTGCCATTGATTGAGGAGCACGTTGATCGCGACCAGGGTGAGCTCCAGCGCGATGACGGCGGCGAGCAGGCCGCGGCCGGCCCATTTGTCCTCGGACCGGAAATAGGGGATCGCGATTCGCCAGACGATCGCGAGCGTGGCGCGGATGTTCTTCACAGAGCTTGGTCTCCTGAGGGACGTGCACAACGGCCCAAAGCCGAAATGGTTGGGACAACTGTGGGATGCGCTTAGACTAAAGTCGAAAATCCTGCAATTTGCGTTGGCATACAACGCACTACGACCCTAGCATGGACAGAATGACGCAGGGGCGGGGGCTCCGGGATTTCGCGGGCTTGTGAGCGGTCGGGAACCACTCTATCCGCGGGGAATTCGCCTCCAGCTCGGGGGGTTATCGTTACCAGGCGTCAAGCAGGCTTGGCAGTCCACGCGGGCCGCCTGCCGCAACATGCGTGGGGGAGGAAGACCATGTGGAATCAAGTCTATGACCCGTTGCACAGCCCGGTGCTGTCGACCATCGCGGCGGCGGTCCCCGTCGTCACACTGCTGGTCCTGATCGCGAGCGGTCGCGTCCAGGCGCATATCGCGGCGATCATCGCCGTGATCGTGACCAACCTGATCACGATCTTCGTCTTCACGATGCCGGCCAACATGTCGATCCGGGCCTCGATCCTCGGCATCGTCACCGGCTTCTTCCCGATCGGCTGGATCGTTCTTAACGTCATCTTCCTCTACCAGGTCACGGTGACGACCGGGCGCTTCGAACTCCTGAAGCGTGCGGTCGGCGGCGTCACCGAGGACCGACGGCTGCAATTGCTGCTGATCGCGTTCTCGTTCGGAGCCTTCTTCGAGGGCGCCTCCGGCTTCGGCACGCCGGTCGCGATCACCGGCGCCGTCCTGATCGGCCTTGGCTTCTCGCCGCTCGCGGCCTCCGGCCTGTCGCTGATCGCCAACACCGCGCCGGTCGCCTACGGCGCGCTGGGCACGCCGATCCAGGGCTTGGCTTCGGTCACCGGGCTCGACCCCTATATCCTCGGCGCGATGGTCGGACGGCAGTTGCCGTTCTTCTCGCTGATCGTGCCGTTCTGGGTGGTGTGGGCGTTTGCGGGCTGGAAGGGCATGAAGGACGTCTGGCCGGCGATCCTCGTCACCGGTGTGTCGTTCGCGATCCCGCAATATGTGATCTCGAACCACATCAATCCCTGGATCGTCGACATCGGCGCGTCACTGATCTCGATGGGCGCGCTGATCCTGTTCCTGCGGGTCTGGCAGCCGAAGCAGCTCTGGCTCTCGCCGGCGTTGCGCGGCAATGACGAATCGGCCGCGACCATGGCCGCGGCAAAGCCGCTGGACAAGACGCCGCTGACGCAAGGCGAGCTGTTCAGCGCGCTGCTGCCGTGGATCATCGTCTGCATCGTGATGCTGGTCTGGGGCAATGGAGCCTTCAAGACCTGGGCGAACTCGATCTTCGTCTGGAACTATCCCGTTCCCGAGCTGCACCAGATGATCAACAAGATGCCGCCGGTCGCGCCGGGGCCGACCAAGGAGGGCGCGGTGTTCGGCTTTACCTACCTGTCCTTCACGGGTACGGGCATGCTGATCGCCGCGATCATCTCCGGCTTCCTGATGGGCGTCGGTCCCGGCAAGCTCGTGACCGAGTACGGCCGCACCATCCGCCTGTGCGCGATCTCGCTGATCACGATCTCGGCGATGCTCGCGATCGGCACCCTGACGCGACTCTCCGGCGTCGACGCGACGCTCGGTCTCGCGTTTGCGGCAACCGGCGTGCTCTATCCCTTCTTCGGCACCCTGCTCGGCTGGTTGGGCGTGGCGCTGACGGGATCGGACACCGCCTCCAACGTGCTGTTCGGCAATCTGCAGAAGATCACCTCCGAGCAGCTCGGCCTGTCGCCGATCCTGATGGGCGCTGCGAACTCGTCCGGCGGCGTGATGGGCAAGATGATCGACGCGCAGTCGATCGTGGTCGCCTCGACCGCGACCAACTGGTACGGCCACGAGGGTACGATCTTGCGCTTCGTGTTCTGGCACTCGATCGTGCTGGCCTGCTTGGTCGGTGTGCTCGTGACGTTGCAGGCCTATGTCTACCCGTTCACGGCGCTCGTGCTGAAGTAGCAGCCAACAGCCCGACCTGATGCGAATCCCCGCGGGAGCCTCCCGCGGGGATTTTGCTTTTGGAGCTGGCGAACCTTCTCATCGCCGCTGCCGTCTTATAGAAGTGCGGCAAATCGGTCGGTCGAGAGGTCTCATGGTTTCGTTCAGGATGCTGTGCGCAATGGTCGCGGTGCTGGCGATGCCGGCCGCCGCGCAGGCCCAGGACGGGTTTCCCTTCGGTGCCGAGATGACGCTGGAGGCGGTGCCGCAGCCCGGCTCGAAACGCATCCCCAACATCGAGATCGGCGACAATGGCGAGGTGGTGCTGGAGCTCTGGTGCAAGGGCGGCAAGGGCCAGTTCTCGGTTGCCGGAAACACCGTGATCTTCGTTCCCGGCCCGATCCAGGACCGCTCCTGCCCGCCGGCCAGGGCTCAGGCCGACGACGACCTCGTCGCTGCGCTCAGCGCCGTCGAGACCTGGAAGCGCCAGGGCGAGGTGCTCACGCTGATCGGCCCGAAGTCGCTGCGGTTTCGGACGACGGGGAACTAGGTCTCTCGTGTCCCGGACAAGCGCAGCGCGATAAGCGCTGCGACGCAGAGCCGGGACCCAGATTCTATCCGCGACTTCGCTTTGAGGCTTTTGGGCCCCGGCTCTGCAGCGCACCGCTGAAGCAGCGCTGCGCTGCGTCCGGGGCACGAGAGTCTATTTCCACACCGACTTGTCGGCGTCCCAGCGCTGGCCCTTCAATTCCTTCGCGAGCGCCTGAATCACGCCGTCGTCGGGCTGGTCGCCTTCCTCGTCCGCCACACCTTCATCCGACACGTTGAGCTTGGCGCCGGTGCTCTCGTCGGCGGTGGTGGTGGAGGGGCTGCCGATCCACAGCATCAGCCGATCGGTAGAGCCCGGCCTGTCCGGCGAGACGAGGCCCGCGACCTCGATCGTGTCGGTGAGCTCGAGCGCCGGGAAATCCTGGTTGGGCCGCTTGAACACCAGCTTGAGCTTGCCGGTGATCGGGCTGAAACTCTGCGACACCGGCTTTGCCGCGAGCGTCTTGCTCAGCACGCCCGCTACGGCGGTCGCGAGCTTGTCGCGGTTGATCCTGTCGCCGTCACGCCAGTCGGCGGCGGCAATGCGGATGGTGCGGTCCATCTCGGTGATCCCTGCGGTCCAGCCCGCAGCGGTGACGCCCGGCATCGCCTTGAATTTCGCCAGCAGCGCGACCGCGCGCTCCGGATCGACCGACATGTTGAGGGTCTGCTCGCCGGCGCGCAGCGCCTCGCAGCCGACGCTGAGGCTCGCCAGCGTCACCTCGACATCCTGGCCCTTCAGGCTCTTCAGGAACTCGGTCGCGGCGTCGAGCTTGACCTTGACCGCGATCGCCTCCGGCGAGACGTCGGTGAAATCCTTCGGCTGGGCAGTGATGCCGTCGTCGGTGGTCTGGTTGTCCAGAAATTCCTTCTCGCTGAGATCGGAATTGTCGGGCGAGGTGACCTCGGTCACCGCCTGGCCGATGGCGATCTGGCCGCGGAATTCGAAAGTGTCGCCGGTCGGCTTGCGCGTCAGCTTGACGGTGACCGGCGCCTTTTCGCCGAGGCTCTGCGTCGTGCCGGTCAGCGTCTGGCCCGCGACCTGGAGATTGACGACGAAGCGGTCCTTGCGGTCGGGGCTTTTTGCCGAGACCGGGTAGCAGACGTCGAGCACGGCCGCGGTGACCGTCTTGCCCTGCCGTGTCTCCTTCAGGATCACGTCGGCATTGCCGTCCATCAGCCCGTCGATCGAGGTGAAATAGCGCGTCTCCGTGCCGCCGGGCGCGGTGGCCTTCGGCGACAGCTTCATCTGGGCGGAGGCGACATCGGGTGGGACGGCGAGCAGGGCCGCCAGAAGGGCTATCGAACAAACCGGAAGCGCACGCATCGATGAATCCTCGCGCAATGGGGCATGACCCGGACAGGTGTGAATTGCTTCCGGAAAGATCCTGCTCAAAACAACCAGAATCGGCGCGTCACCGTAGTTGGTTTTGGCCGCCGGTTGAATCGGAAAGCGCAGCCGCCAAGGTCGCCAAAAAAGAAGGCCGCCCGGAGGCGGCCTTCGCATCGTTGCTATGGAACGGAGGGCTTTAGAAGCCGCCCATGCCGCCGCCGGCCGGCATCGCGGGCGGAGCTTCCTTCTTCGGCAGCTCGGCGACCATCGCCTCGGTGGTGACCAGGAGGCCTGCCACGGACGAGGCGTCCTGCAGCGCGGTGCGCACGACCTTGGCGGGATCGATGATGCCCTTCTCGACCATGTCGACATAGTCCTCGGTCTGGGCGTCGAAGCCGAAGGTCTCGGACTTGTTCTCCAGGATCTTGCCGACGACGACCGAGCCTTCGAGGCCGGCGTTCTCGGAGATCTGGCGCACCGGGGCCTCCAGCGCCTTCAGCACGATGTTGATGCCGGCCTGCACGTCGGCATTGGCGTTGGTGAGGCGCCCCACCGCCTTCTTGGCGCGCAGCAGCGCGACGCCGCCGCCGGGGACGATGCCTTCCTGCACCGCGGCGCGGGTGGCGTTGAGCGCGTCCTCGACGCGGTCCTTCTTCTCCTTGACCTCGATCTCGGTCGCGCCGCCGACGCGGATCACCGCGACGCCGCCGGCCAGCTTGGCGAGGCGCTCCTGCAGCTTCTCGCGGTCGTAGTCCGAGGTGGTTTCCTCGATCTGCGCCTTGATCTGGCCGACGCGGGCCTCGATGTCGGGCTTCTTGCCGGCGCCGTTGACGATCGTGGTGTTCTCCTTGTCGATCACCACCTTCTTGGCGCGGCCGAGCATCTTCACCGTGACGTTCTCGAGCTTGATGCCGAGCTCTTCCGAGATGAGCTGGCCGCCGGTGAGGATCGCGAGGTCCTCCAGCATCGCCTTGCGGCGGTCGCCGAAGCCCGGCGCCTTCACGGCGGCGACCTTGAGGCCGCCACGCAGGCGGTTGACCACCAGGGTGGCCAGCGCCTCGCCCTCGACGTCCTCGGCGATGATGACGAGCGGCTTGCCGGACTGCACCACGGCTTCAAGCACCGGCAGCATGGCCTGCAGGCCCGACAGCTTCTTCTCGTGCAGGAGAATGTAGGCGTCCTCGAGTTCGGCGGTCATCTTCTCGGCGTTGGTGACGAAGTAGGGCGACAGATAGCCGCGGTCGAACTTCATGCCCTCGACGATATCCACCTCGGTGTCGAGCGACTTGTTCTCCTCGACGGTGATGACACCCTCGTTGCCGACCTTCTGCATCGCCTGCGCGATCATCTTGCCGATGGCGGCGTCGCCATTGGCCGAGATGGTGCCGACCTGGGCGACCTCGGAGGAGGCGGCGACCGGCTTGGCGCGCTTTTCGATGTCCTTGATGACGGCTGCAACAGCGCTGTCGATGCCGCGCTTGAGGTCCATCGGGTTCATGCCGGCGGCAACCGCCTTGGCGCCTTCGCGCACGATGGCCTGGGCCAGCACGGTGGCGGTGGTGGTGCCGTCGCCGGCGAGGTCGTTGGTCTTGGAGGCGACCTCACGCAGCATCTGGGCGCCCATGTTCTCGAACTTGTCCTCGAGCTCGATTTCCTTGGCGACGGTGACGCCGTCCTTGGTGATGCGGGGCGCGCCGAACGACTTCTCGATGAGGACGTTGCGGCCCTTCGGGCCGAGCGTCACCTTGACGGCGTTGGCGAGAATGTCGACGCCGCGCAGCATGCGTTCGCGCGCGTCTCCGGAGAACTTGACGTCCTTGGCAGCCATGGTCTGCAATCCCTCGTGTTTCGTGCTGTGTCTTGTTTGGTGCTGGATCTGGTCCGCGGATCGAGCCCGGCGGAACGATGGATGCCCGGACCTCCGCGATCCGGGCATGGCATTCAGCGGCGGTTCAGGGCTGCGGCCTTAGGCCATCACGCCCATGATGTCCGACTCCTTCATGATCAGGAGCTCTTCATTGTCGATCTTGACCTCGGTGCCCGACCACTTGCCGAACAGCACGCGGTCGCCGACCTTGAGGTCGATCGGGATCAGCTTGCCGGCCTCGTCACGGCCGCCGGGTCCGACGGCGACGACCTCGCCCTGGGACGGCTTTTCCTTGGCGGTGTCGGGAATGATGATGCCGCCCTTGGTCTTTTCCTCGGCATCGATACGTTTGACCACGACACGGTCATGCAGCGGACGAAATTTGGACTTAGCCATGACGTTTCCCTTTGGAGGCTCGCTTTTTCGGAAATCAGCGGAAGTGGGGTAGGGCGGCTGCCGTCCACCCTCTGCGCGAGGGTCGAACGGCGCGCTTAGCAATCGGTCTTTCCGAGTGCTAATAGTGCGACCGGAAATATGGCTTGGCCGCGATCCTGTCAAGCAAAGGTGGTTAAGCGATTGGTGAGGCGGATATAGGATGGTGGCACTGGAAACTCGTTTGGAGCGGCGGCGTATATCACGACGTCATTGCTCCGGCAGCGGTTTTGCGCTTGGCTGCGGGAGGGGTGCGGCCATGGTCTTGTTCGGGGGAATGCCATGATCAGTTCGGCTCACGCGCGCACGGTCGCCAACCTGGCCGCCATTTCCTGCCTGGCGCTGCTGCTCGGCGCCTGCAGTGGCGGCATGAACCTGCCGTCCTTCTCGTCCTCGCCGCCGCCCGAGGCCGAGCCGGGCGTCGCGCCGGAAATGCCGGCGACGATCCGCGCCGACGAGATCGTCGGCCGCTGGGGTCTCGCCTCGTTCCAGAACCCGGCCGACCGCGCCCGCACCGAGGCGGCCGCGCGGGCCCAGTGCAAGAATCCCTACGTGATCACCGCCGGCTCCTCCGGCGGCGTGATCATGCATCTGGCCGACCAGGCGACCCCGCAGGAGCTGCGGCTGAAGGGCTCGCCCAGCGGCAAGAACTATATCGGGCCGGCCGGTCCGACCCCCGGCGAGCAGGACCGCGAGATCGTCTCCTTCGACGGCCGCGTCCTCATCACCCGCTTCATCGACAAGGACGCCGCCACCCGCTACGGCAACATGGTCTACGTCCGCTGCGCGCCGCGGGCGTGATAAACTAGCGCCACGTTCGAGCTGCACCCTCTCCCCTTGTGGGCCTGTTGCGTAATTCGTCAATTGTGATTCCCTATGGCTGACCTTTGGGGGAATGGCGATGGCGGTGAAGCAGAC
>NZ_JAFCJJ010000001.1 GCF_018131015.1 Bradyrhizobium diazoefficiens | reverse complement strand
GGCTCAGTTCCAGCGACGGGCGGTTGGTCAGAACCGCCCGTTCGCACATTCTGGCAAGTTTTTCGGACACAAGGTCGAAGCCGGAGCGCAGCGAGGGCTTCGGGTGAGGGGGACTCTCCGCGAGTCGTCTGTCACCACCCCCGGGGGAGCTCCCCCTCACCCGGCGCTTCGCGCCGACCTCTCCCCGCAAGCGGGGCGAGGTGAAGAGCCTACGCCGCCACCTGCTCGCGCGGCTGGTAGATCGCGGTATGCTGGCAATGCGCGAGCGGCGTCGTGCCGTTGGCGACGACGAGGGCGTCGAGTTCGACGAAGCGGTGGCCTTTCTTCTCGTAGTTCGCGGTGACTTTCGCCCGCGCAACGATCTCGTCGCCGGCACGCGCGGCCGACAGCAGCTGCATGCGGCTGCCGACATGGATCCACGGGCCCAAAATCGTGTTGTCCACCAGCACGCGGTTCATGACGCGCTGGATCAGGCCGGGGTGGCCGAGCCCCTCGCGCGCAAAAATCGGATCGGTCTCCCTGATGTCGGCGAGATAGCCGGCTGCATCCTGCCCGGCCCAGCGGCGGGGTGTCGTGCCCAGCCATTTGCCGGTCTCGAACGTCGCCGCGCTGACCGGCTTGCGCTCGGCCACCGGAGGGACAGAGACATAGTCGCTCAATGAAACGGCCGGCACGTCCGCCGCAAGCGAGGCCGTTCCCGTGGCGCAGAGCTCGGTGCGGCTGAACACCTCGATGGTGAGAAGCTCGTTGTGCTCGGTCGCGTCGACATCGGCGGTCTCGCCATCATAGACCGGCTTGATGAAGCGGGCCTCGACCAGCCCGCGTGACAGGAAGTCACGGCCCCAGCGCGCCAGCGGCACGTGCATCATGTAGGCGAAGACATCGACGCCCGGGACGAGGCCACCGGAGAAGCCGAAGCGGCGCGCCACCGTATCGTCGTGCATCTTGTTTTCCGACTGTTTTGCGGTGTTGTAGGCCGCGACGCGCCAGGTCTCTAACCGGTTCGGCATGGGGTCACCTTCCCTGTATTCCTGCTGTTTCCGGGCCGATCGTAGGCCGGCGGGAACACCGGTCAATCCCCTCGCCTTTGGGCCTCGAATGGGGTACCACGCCGCCAATGACCGACACCCCCACCCGCATCTATGTCGACGCCGACGCCTGCCCGGTGAAGGACGAGATCTACCGCGTGGCGCTCCGGCACGGCGTGCCCGTGAGCGTGGTCGCCGGCAACTTCATTCGCGTGCCCCACGATCCCCTCATCGAGCGCATCGCCGCTGGCAGCGGTATGGACGCGGCCGATGACTGGATCGCGGAGCGGGCCCGGCCGGGCGACGTCGTCGTGACCTCGGACATTCCGCTGGCCAGCCGCTGCGTGAAAGCGGGCGCCGATGTGATCGCGCCGAACGGAAAACCGTTCACGGAGGAGTCGATCGGCATGACGCTGGCGGTGCGCAATCTGATGACGGATCTGCGCTCGGCCGGCGAAGTCACCGGCGGCCCGCGATCGTTCGCGCCGCGCGACCGCTCCGCCTTCCTTTCGGCGCTCGACCAGACGCTGCGCCGGATCCAGCGCCGCCGCGCCGGCCAGGCGGCAGCGAGCTGACCATGGCGCCGCCGCTGATCCAACTGAAAGACATCAAGCTGACCTTCGGCGGCACGCCGCTGCTGTCGGGCGTCGAGCTCAATGTCGCGCCGTCCGAACGCGTCTGCCTGATTGGCCGCAACGGCTCCGGCAAGTCCACGTTGCTCAAGATCGCCGCCGGTCTCGTCGAGCCCGACTCCGGCACGCGCTTCGTGCAGCCCGGCGCGACGGTCCGCTATTTGCCGCAGGAGCCGGATTTCGGCGACCACAAGACCACCCTGGCCTATGTCGAGGCGGGGCTCGCGCCCGGCGACGACCACCACCAGGCGCGCTACCTGCTGGAGCAGCTGGGGCTTACCGGCGAGGAGAACCCGCACGATCTCTCCGGCGGCGAAGCCCGCCGTGCAGCGCTGGCGCGGGTGCTGGCGCCCTCGCCCGACATCCTGCTGCTGGACGAGCCGACCAACCATCTCGATCTCTCCACCATCGAGTGGCTGGAAACGGAGCTCGACAGCCGCCGCAGCGCGCTGGTGCTGATCAGCCACGACCGCCGCTTCCTCAGCCATCTGTCGCGCTCCACCGCCTGGCTCGACCGCGGCCGCATCAGGCAGATCGACCGCGGCTTTGCCTCGTTCGAGAGCTGGCGCGACGAGGTGCTGGCCGAGGAAGAGCGCGACCAGCACAAGCTCGACCGCAAGATCGTGGACGAGGAGCACTGGCTGCGCCACGGCGTCTCCGGAAGGCGCAAGCGCAACGTCAAGCGTCTCGCCAATTTGCATGCGCTGCGCGACCAGCGGCGCAATTATCGCGGCACGGCCGGCAGCGCCAATCTCGCCGCGGCCGAAGCCGAGCAATCCGGCAGGCTGGTAATCGAGGCCAAGGGCATCAGCAAGGCCTATGGGATGCGCAAGATCGTCGAGAATTTCTCCACCCGCATCCAGCGCGGCGACCGGCTCGGTGTCATCGGACCGAACGGCGCCGGCAAGACCACGCTGGTCAATCTGCTCACCGGTGGCGCGGCGCCTGATTCCGGCACGGTGCGCCTCGGGGCCAACCTCGAGATGGCAACCCTCGATCAGCACCGCGAAAGCCTCGATCCGAAATCGACGCTGGCTGAGGCGCTGACCGGCGGCCGCGGCGACCACATCATGGTCGGCGGCAAGCCAAAGCATGTCGTCGGCTACATGAAGGACTTTCTGTTCGCGCAGGAGCAGCGCGGCACGCCGCTGGAGGTGCTCTCCGGCGGCGAACGCGGCCGCTTGATGCTGGCGCGCGCACTGGCCAAGCCATCGAACCTGCTGGTGCTGGACGAGCCGACCAACGACCTCGACCTCGAAACGCTCGACGTGCTCGAGGAGATGCTCGGCGACTACGAGGGCACGGTGATCCTGATCAGCCATGACCGCGACTTTCTCGATCGCGTCGTCACCTCCGTGATCGCGCCCGAGGGCAACGGCAAGTGGATCGAATATGCCGGGGGCTACAGCGACATGCTGGCGCAGCGCGGCGCGGACCTGAAGCGCGAGAACGCGAAGGCGCAGCCGGTCGTGGAAAAGAAGGAGGAGCGTGCCGCCGCTCCCGTCTCCGCACCCAAGCGGAAGCTGAGCTTCAACGAGAAACACGCGCTGGAAACGCTGCCGAAGAAGATGGAAACGCTGCAGGCCGATATTGCCAGGCTGCAAGCCGTGCTCGACGATCCCAATCTCTACGCCAGGGATCGCAAGAAATTCGACGATACGTCCGCCGCCATCGCCAGGGCGCACGAAGAACTGTCCGTCGCCGAAGAGCGCTGGCTCGAACTCGAACTGCTCCGCGAAGAGATTGAACAGGCATAGCGCGCATTCCGCAAAAGTGGGCACCGGTTTTGCGATCAGAATGCGCGCCAACCAAGGGACTTCCATGACGACTCCCCTCGCCGCAAAGATCGCCCGCGAATACGGCACGCCCTGCGCCGTCATCGACATGGACAGGGTCGAGCGCAACATCGCGCGGATCCAGAAGGCCTGCGATGACGCCCGAATCGCCAGCCGTCCCCACATCAAGACGCACAAGAACCCGACGATTGCCAGGATGCAGATCGCGGCCGGCGCGAAAGGCATCACCTGCCAGAAGCTCGGCGAGGCCGAGATCATGGCCAATGCCGGCATCGACGACATCCTGATCAGCTACAATCTGCTCGGCGATGAGAAGATGGCGCGGCTCGGCGCGCTGCAGGCGAAAGCCAACATGACGGTAGCCGCCGACAATTCGACGGTCGTGGCCGGCCTGCCCAAAGCTGCCGCGGCGTCAGGCCGCCCGCTCTCGGTCGTGGTCGAATGCGACACGGGCCGCAAGCGCGCCGGCGTCGAGACGCCGGCTGAGGCCGTTGCACTGGCGCGCGAGATTGCATCGTCCAAGGGCCTGCAATTCGCGGGCTTCATGATGTATCCGACCGAGACCGGCTGGGCCGACGCGCAGAAATTCTACGACGAGGCGCTCGCCGGTGTGCGCGCGCATGGGCTCGAGGCAAAGATCGTCTCGACCGGCGGTACGCCGAACCTGAAGAACCTCGGCAAGCTCAAGGGCGGCACCGAGCACCGCTTCGGCACCTACATCTACAACGACCGCATGCAGGTCGCGGCCGGCGTCGCCACCTGGGACGACTGCGCGCTGCACATCTATTCGACCGTGGTGAGCCGTGCCGCGCCCGAGCGCGGCATTCTGGATGCCGGCTCCAAGACGCTGACGACGGATACCGGCGGCCTCGACGGCCACGGCCTGATCCTGGAGCACCCCGAAGCCCGAATCGCGAAGTTCGCCGAGGAGCACGGCTTCCTCGACCTCTCCCGCAGCAACACGCGCCCCAATGTCGGCGACGTCGTCCGCATCGTGCCGAACCACGTCTGCGTCGTCGTCAACATGATGGACGAGGTG
Source organism: Bradyrhizobium diazoefficiens (assembly GCF_018131015.1). Taxonomy (GTDB): domain Bacteria; phylum Pseudomonadota; class Alphaproteobacteria; order Rhizobiales; family Xanthobacteraceae; genus Bradyrhizobium; species Bradyrhizobium diazoefficiens_B. The sequence continues at coordinate 486,382 of NZ_JAFCJJ010000001.1, read as the reverse complement.
GTGATGGTGCGCGGCGAGGAGATCATCGGCACGCTGCCGGTCGCGGCGCGGGGGAAGCTGCGGTAGGCATCGGAGCGCCCGCGCATCCTTCGAGGCTCCCGGCGCGATGCCTTGCATCGCGCCACTCGCACCTCAGGATGACGCTCTCGTCAAACCAGCTCAGGATGATGCTCTCGCGTAGCCGTCACCCTGAGGTGGCCGCTTCTTCAGCGGCCCTCGAAGGGCGGCGGCGTTCTAAGACCGGTTGATCCACGTCAATACACCCCTGCCCGCGGCAGCACCGGTCGCAAATGACGCCTGCAGCAGGTAGCCGCCGGTCGGGGCCTCCCAGTCCACCATCTCGCCGGCGGCGAACACGCCGGGCACTTTGCGCAGCATGAAGTGCTCGTCGAGTTCGTCGAAGGCGATCCCGCCCGCGGTCGAGATGGCGCGATCGATCGGAGCTACCCCAGTGAGCCGAACCGGAATCGCGTTCACCAGATGCGCAAGCTCGGCCGGCGCGAACGACGCCAGCGGCCGGCCGGATGCAAGGGCCGCTTCCTGCATCAGGCCGATGGCGACCGGCGACAATTGCGCGGCCTTGCGCAGAAAGTTCGCCAGCGATTGCTTGCCGCGCATGCCCGACAGGCGCGTGGTCAGCGCGGCAGTGTCGAGAGCGGGCCGGAGCGCGATCGTCAGGATCGCCTGCCCGAGGCCCAGCACCGCCTCGCGCAGCTCCGCCGACAGCGCGTAGATCGCGCCGCCCTCGATGCCGTTGCGTGTGATCATCGCTTCGCCGCGCACGGTGTGCGCGCCGACCGTCAGCGCCACGCCCTTGAGCGGCTGGCCCTCGAAGCGGTCGCGAAACACGTCGGACCAGGCGACCGTGAAGCCGGAATTGGCTGGGCGCAGTTTTGAGATCGCAATTCCCTTCTCTGCGAGGCACTTCACCCAGACGCCATCCGAGCCGAGCCGCGGCCAGCTTGCGCCACCGAGTGCGAGCACTGTTGCCGTGGCGTCGACAGCGTGTTGCCCATCCGGAGTATGAAACAGCAAACGGCCGTGCTCGTCCCAGCCGCTCCAGCGATGGCGAAAGGCGAAGCGCACACCGCTCGCATCGAGCCGCCGCAGCCAGGCGCGCAGCAGGGGTGAGGCCTTGAACGCTTTTGGAAACACGCGCCCGCTGCTACCGACGAAAGTCTGCTGGCCCAGCGCCTCGCTCCAGGCGCGTAGCGCATCCGGAGAGAACGCTTCGATCGCCGCTTGCAGTCTTGGCGTGGCTTCGCGATAGCGGGCCATGAACTGCGCAAGCGGCTCGCTGTGGGTGAGATTGAGCCCGCCCCGTCCCGCCATCAGGAATTTTCGGCCCGCAGACGGCATCGCGTCGTACACGGTGACGCGGGCGCCGCCCTGCGCCAGCACCTCCGCTGCCATCAATCCAGCGGGACCGGCGCCGATGACGGCGATGTGGGGGTCAGTGGTCATGGCGGGAGTTTAGGCCAGGCCGGGTGCCAAAAGAACAGCTCGTCATGGCCGGGCTTGACCCGGCCATCCACGTCTTTGCGCACCAAGAACGTGGATGCCCGGGACAAGCCCGGGCATGACGGAGAACGCGATTCCGGCTCGCCCTTCGGGCGCCCCGGAATGACGGCTAGAGCTTGATGGCCGCCCGTGCCGCAGCCTGCGCGACATACTTCTGCGTTTGCTCGAATGCGCCGGTCAGCGCCTTCGCCTTCGACATGTCGCTGATCTCGGCGAAATGGGCGGCAACGGCGTCCGGCGTCCATTCGGCTTCCGGCAGGTTGATGCCTTCGCTCTCCAGAATCTTGATCACGGCGAAGGAGCCGGCGCCGGCGCCCATGATGGTGCGGGTCGGCGCATCCTCGCTCAGCATGTACTCGACGGCGGGCGTGATCGCGTTCGGCTTCATCAGGGCCAGCGCCTGCGGCGGCAGCAGCTCTTCGGTCATGCGCGTCGCGGCCGTCGGCGAGATGATATTGACGCGGATGTTGGTCTTGCGGCCCTCCTCGGCCAGCACGTTCATCAGGCCCACCATACCGGACTTGGCCGCGCCGTAATTGGCCTGGCCGAAATTGCCGAACAGGCCGGAGGACGACGTCGTCAGCACGATGCGGCCGTAGTTGCGGTCGCGCATGCCGGCCCAGGCCGCCTTGCAGCAATAGAAGGTGCCGACGAGATGCACGTCGAGCACCTTCTGGAAATCGGCCGCTTCCATCTTGCCGAACGACTTGTCGCGCAAAATGCCGGCATTGGCGCACAAGAGGTCGACGCTGCCCCACTCTTTCGTCGCGCGCTCGACCATGGCGGTGACCTGCTCGAAATTCGAGACGTCGGCACCGTCGGCCATCGCGGTGCCGCCGGCTTTGCGGATCTCCTCGACCACAGCTTCGGCCGGCGAGAGCGAGCCGCCGCTGCCGTCGCGCGCGCCGCCGAAATCGTTGACCACGACTTTTGCGCCGCGGCTGGCCAGTCCGAGCGCGTGCGCCTTTCCGAGACCATTGCCTGCGCCGGTGACGATGGCCACGCGTCCGTCGAACCTGATTGCCATTGTGTGTTTCCTGCTTCTTCCTTCTCCCCTTGTGGGGGAAGGTGGCGCGCAAGCGCCGGATGAGGGGTATCTCGCGGCAGCCGAGATCGCGGAGAGATACCCCTCACCCGGCTCCGCTCCGCGAAGCCACCCTCTCCCACAGGGGGAGAGGGTAAGCTCCGACTTTGGGCAGCTTTTGAGCAGCGATGGATGGCCGGGTCAAGCCCGGCCGTGACGGGGAGATTTACGCAAAATAAATCAAGCCGAGCCAGTCAGCGACCAGCGCGGGCCTGTCCTCGCCTTCGATCTCTACCGTGACGTTGGTGCGGGACTGCAACTCGTTGGGCTTGCGGAGCTTCGCCTCCGCCAGCACGAAGCGGCCGCGGACGAGCTTGCCCGACCGCACCGGCGAAATGAAGCGCAGCTTGTCGAAGCCGTAATTGACGCCCATCGTGGTGCCCGCGATGACCGGCATGACCTCATAGGACATGATCGACAGCAGCGACATCGTGAGGAAGCCATGGGCGATGGTGGTGCCGAACGCGGTCTCCTTCCTCGCACGCTCGGGATCGACGTGGATGAACTGGTGATCCTCGATCACGTCGGCGTAGGTGTCGATGCGCGGCTGGTCGACCAGGTGCCACTTCGATACGCCGATCTCCTTTCCAACCATGGCCTGATAGGCTTCGAGGGAAATCGGCGGCTTCTTCCAGACTTCGTTCACTTAGGTCTCACTCCGTGTTTTCGGCAGCTCGGGAAAATCCTCTTCCCGGAATTCGCGACCGCGCAGGGAATCGTTGCGGTCGTCGTCGCGTTCGAGCCGTCGTAGCTGCACGCGGCGGATTTTTCCAGAGATCGTCTTCGGCAGCTCGGTGACGAACTCGACGCGGCGGATACGCTTGAACGGCGCAAGGCGCGTGTGCAGGTGCTGGAAGATGGAGAGCGCAGTTTCGCGCGAGCGCTCCGCGCCCGCCGTCAGCAGCACATAGGCCTTGGGGATGGCGAGCCGGATCGGATCGGGGCTCGGCACCACGGCGGCCTCCGCGACCAGCTCGTGCTCGAGCAGCACGCTCTCCAGCTCGAACGGGCTGATGCGATAGTCGGAGGATTTGAACACGTCGTCGGAGCGGCCGACGAAGGTGAGGTAGCCGTCCTCATCGGCGAATACCACGTCACCGCTGCGATAGAGCTCGCCCTCGGCGCCGGACAGCCTGCCGTCGTCGCCCTGATAGCCCTGCATCAGGCCGGCGGGACGGTCAGCGCCCAGCTTCAGCGTGACCTCGCCCTCCTTCGCAGGGTTACCGTCGGCGTCGCTGACCTGCACGCGATAGCCCGGCAGCGGACGGCCCATCGAGCCGATCTTGATCTTCTGGCCCGGCGAGTTGCCGGCAAGCGCGGTGGTCTCGGTCTGGCCGTAGCCGTCGCGGATGGTGAGGCCCCAGGCGGCCTGCACCTGGTCGATCACTTCCGGGTTGAGCGGCTCGCCGGCGCCGCAGACTTCGCGCAGGCTCACCTTGAACGCGGCAAGGTTCTCCTGGATGAACAGCCGCCACACCGTCGGCGGCGCGCACAGCGTGGTGACGCCGCAGCGGCCGATGGTGGCCAGCAGTGCCTTGGCGTCGAAGCGCGGCTGGTTGACCACGAACACGGTCGCGCCCGCATTCCACGGCGCGAAGAAGCAGCTCCAGGCATGCTTGGCCCAGCCAGGCGAGGAAATGTTGAGATGGACGTCGCCAGGCTTCAGCCCGATCCAGTACATGGTCGAGAGATGCCCGACCGGATAGCTGCGCTGGCTGTGCCGCACCAGTTTCGGCTTGGCCGTCGTGCCCGAGGTGAAATAGAGCAGCATCGGGTCGTCGGCGTTGGTCGGCCCGTCAGGCGCAAAGCTCTCGGGAGCCTTCGCCGCCTCGTCGTAAGCGAGCCAGCCCTCGGAAGCTGTGCCGACCACGATGCGGACGATGTTCCCGGCGCCGAGGCTCGCGAACTTCGCGACCTGGTCCTGCGCGGCCACCACCGCCCTCGCCTTGCCGCGATCGAGCCGGTCGCGCAATTCTTCGGCGGTGAGCAGCGTGGTCGCGGGAATCACGACGACGCCGAGCTTTATCGCCGCCAGCATGGTCTCCCACAGCGGGACCACGTTGCCGAGCAGCAGCAGGAGATGATCGCCACGCCTCAGGCCCTGCGCGCGCAGGAAGTTTGCGACCTGGTTGGAGCGTTGCGAAAGCGCGGCGAAGGACAGCTTCGTCTGCTTGTCCTGCGCGGCATCGACGATCCAGAGCGCGGGCCGGTCCGCAGCGTCCGCATCTTTCGCCAGCACGTCGAACCAGTCGAGCGCCCAGTTGAAGGGAACCGGATCGGGCCAGCGGAAGTCTTTGACCGCTGTCTCGTAATCCGTGCGGTGTTTTAGCAGAAACGCGCGCGCGTCCTGAAATGTCGTCATTAGGCTTTCCCGGCTAGCCCCCTAACGTGCTTGATAATTCCCGAAAAATCCACCCCGCCCTGGCCGGCTGCGTCGAAAGACTGATAGATCTCCTGGGCATGCTTGCCGAGCGGCGTGGCCGCGCCCGCGGCCTTGGCGGCGTCCTGCGCCAGCGTCAGATCCTTGACCATCAGCGCCGAGGCAAAGCCCGGCTTGTAGTCGTTGTTGGCGGGCGAGGTCGGCACCGGGCCCGGAACCGGGCAATAGGACGTCAGCGACCAGCACTGGCCCGACGAGGTCGAGGCGACGTCGAACAACGCCTGATGCGAGAGGCCGAGCTTTTCAGCCAGCGCAAACGCCTCGCTCACCGCGATCATGGAAATGCCGAGGATCATGTTGTTGCAGATTTTTGCCGCCTGCCCCGCGCCGGCGCCGCCGCAATGCACGATCTTCTTGCCCATCTTCTCCAGCACGGGCCTGGCGGCCGCGAAGGCGTTGTCCTCGCCGCCGCACATGAAGGTGAGCGTCGCACCCTTGGCGCCTCCGGTGCCGCCGGACACGGGAGCATCGACCGAGAGCACGCCATTCTTGGCCGCGAGCGCGTGCGCGGCCCTCGCGCTCTCGACGTCGATGGTGGAGCTATCGATGATCAGCGCGCCCTTGGCCATGGCGGGAACGACGTCGTTCCAGACGCCGAGCACGTGCTTGCCGGCGGGGAGCATGGTGACGACGGCATCGGCGCCCTTCACCGCGGCTGATGCGCTCTCGGCGATGCCGGCGCCATCGGCCCTGGCCTGCGCACGCGAGGCCTCGACGAGATCGAACGCCACCACCTTGTGGCCGGCCTTGACCAGGTTGGCCGCCATCGGGCCGCCCATATTGCCGAGACCGATGAATGCGATCGTGGCCATCTTCGTTTCCCTCCGCTGTAGCGTTGTTAGTTGAACTTCAATTCGTCGGCGCCGATCTCGGCGAAATAGGGTGCAACCATCGCCGGCGTCACGTCCTCGATGCGCGGCGGCGACCAGCTCGGGTTACGGTCCTTGTCGATCACGGCAGCGCGCACGCCCTCGCGGAAGTCGTCGCTGCGGAACACTTCCAGCGCGGCGCGATATTCGCGCACCAGGCATTCTTCCAGGCTTGCTGCCTTGCGGGCGAGTCGCAGCAGCTTCAGCGTCACCACCATGCCGCGCGGCGATTTTTCGCTGAGGGTCTTCAGCGTCGCCAGCGCGAATTCCGAGCCGTCGCGCGTCAGCGCGGCGACGATGTCCTCCATGCGATCGAAGCTGAACAGCGCGTCGATCGCGGGCTCCTTCGCCGCGATCGGGCCCGCCGTCTCGCCTGTGGCGAAGCCCTCGATGAGCGCGCCGACATCGGCCGCGCTCGCGCCCTGGCGCAGCTTGGTCAGCGCTGCGCGCAGCGCCGGCCACCCGGCTGATGACACGACCCAATCGGCAAATTTTGCGTGGATCGCGTCCGGCCCATTCATGGTCTGGCCGGTCAGGCCAAAGAATGTGCCGATCTCGCCGGGCGAGCGCGACAGCAAGTAGGTACCGCCGACATCGGGGAAGAAGCCGAGCCCGACCTCGGGCATCGCGAGCTTGGTGCGATCGGTGACGATGCGGTGGCTGGCATGGGCGGACAGGCCGACGCCGCCGCCCATGACGATGCCGTCCATGAAGGCGACGTAGGGTTTCGGAAATTTCTTGATGCGGGCGTTGAGGATGTACTCCTCGCGCCACAGCACCTTGCCGAGGTCGCCGTTGACCTTCGAGCTCTCCCAGAGCGCGCGGATGTCGCCGCCGGCGCACAACCCGCGCTCGCCCGCCCCTTCCAGCAGGATCACTGCGACATTGGGGTCGGCCTCGAAGCGGTCGAGCGCGGTCTCGATGTCGCGAAACATCTCCAGCGTCACCGCATTGATGGCCTTCGGACGATTGAGCCGGATGACACCGGCGGCGCCCTCGACGCGCGCGATCAGATCGCCCTCTTCCACCGCGTTCATCGCGCGCCCTCGATCAGTTTGCGCGCCACGATGAGCCGCATGATTTCATTGGTGCCTTCGAGAATCTGGTGCACGCGCAGATCGCGCACGATCTTCTCGATGCCATACTCGCTGAGATAGCCGTAGCCGCCGTGAAGCTGCAGCGCATGGTTGGCTACCTCGAAGCCGACATCGGTGCCGAAGCGTTTTGCCATCGCGCAGAGCATGGTGGCATCAGCGTCCTTCCGATCGAGCGCGGCCGCGGCGCGCCACAGAAAGGTGCGGGCAGCCTCGAGCTCGATCGCCATGTCGGCAAGGCGGAACTGCAGCGCCTGGAATTCGTCGAGCCGCTTTCCAAAGGCCTTGCGCTCCTTCATGTAGGCACGCGCCTTGTCGAGCGCAGTTTGGGCGCCACCAAGAGAACACGCCGTGATGTTGAGGCGGCCGCCGTCGAGGCCGGCCATCGCGATCTTGAAGCCGACGCCCTCCTCGCTCAGGCGGTTGGCGACCGGCACGCGGGCGTTCTCGAACATCACCGCTCGGGTCGGCTGCGCGTTCCAGCCCATCTTGCGCTCGTTGGCGCCGAACGAGACGCCGGGCGTCTTGTCGTCGATCACGAGGGTCGAGATGCCGCCGGGGCCGTCGCCGCCGGTGCGGACCATCGCGACCAGCAGATCGGTGCCGCCGGCGCCGGAGATGAACTGCTTCTGGCCATTGAGGACGTAGTGATCGCCGTCGCGCACCGCGCGGGTGCGGAGCGCCGCCGCATCGGAGCCTGCGCCCGGCTCGGTCAGGCAGTAGCTTGCGACCAGCTCCATGGTGCAGAGCTTTGGCAGCCATTTGTGGCGCTGGGTATCGCTGCCGAAGGCATCGATCATCCAGGACGCCATGTTGTGGATGGAGATGAAGGCCGCGGTGGTCGGGCAGCCCGTCGCCAGCGCCTCGAAGATCAGCGCCGCGTCGAACCGCGTCATGGCGGAGCCGCCGACATCGTCGCGGATGTAGATCCCGCCCATGCCGAGGCTTGCTGCCTCGCGCATCACGTCGACGGGAAAGTGCTTCTCCTCGTCCCAGCGCAAGGCGTGCGGCGCGATCTTCTCCGCCGCAAACGCCAACGCCATGTCGCGCACCGCGACCTGATCCTCGTTCAGAGCGAACTGCATCATGGCCTCGCTCTAGGAAGGATCACTTCATCGTCGGGATCGAGAACTCCGCGCCTTCCTTGACGCCGGACGGCCAGCGCGAGGTCACCGTCTTGGTCTTGGTGTAGAAGCGGACCGAATCCGGGCCGTGCTGGTTGAGATCGCCGAAGCCCGACTTCTTCCAGCCGCCGAAGGTGTAATAGGCGATCGGCACCGGGATCGGCACGTTGACGCCGACCATGCCGACATTGACCTTGGCCGCGAAGTCGCGCGCGGCATCGCCGTCGCGGGTAAAGATGGCAACGCCATTGCCGTAGTCATGCTCGGATGGCAGCGCCAGCGCTTCCTTGTAGTCGTGCGCGCGCACGACCGACAGCACCGGGCCAAAGATCTCTTCCTTGTAGATCCGCATGTCCTTGGTGACGTTGTCGAACAGCGAGCCGCCGAGATAAAAGCCCTTCTCGTAGCCCTGCATCTTGAAGCCGCGGCCGTCGACGGCGAGCGTTGCGCCTTCCTTGATGCCGATGTCGATGTAGCTCTTCACCTTCTCGACCGCCTCGCGCGTCACCAGCGGGCCGTAATCGGCCGACGGGTCGATCGAGGTGCCGATCTTGAGCGACTCGACACGCGGGATCAGCTTGTCCATCAGCCGGTCGGCGGTGGTCTTGCCGACGGGAACGGCGACGGAGACGGCCATGCAGCGCTCGCCGGCCGAACCGTAGCCCGCGCCGATCAGCGCGTCGACAGCCTGGTCCATGTCGGCGTCCGGCATGATGATGGCGTGGTTCTTGGCGCCGCCGAAGCACTGGCAGCGCTTGCCGGTTTGCGCTGCGCGCTCGTAGATGTACTGCGCGATCGGCGTCGAGCCGACGAAGCCTACCGCCTTGATGTCGGGATCGTCGAGGATGGCGTCGACCGCTTCCTTGTCGCCGTTGACGACGTTGAGGATGCCGGCCGGCAGGCCCGCTTCGATCATGAGCTCGGCGAGCTTCATCGGCACGCCGGGATCGCGCTCGGACGGTTTTAGGATGAAGGCGTTGCCGCAGGCGATCGCGGGCGCGAACTTCCACATCGGGATCATGGCCGGGAAGTTGAACGGCGTGATGCCGGCGACGACGCCGAGCGGCTGGCGCATGGAGTAGATGTCGATGCCGGGGCCGGCGCCTTCCGTGTACTCGCCCTTCATCAAATGCGGAATGCCGCAGGCGAATTCCGCGACCTCGAGGCCGCGCTGGATGTCGCCCTTGGCGTCGGGAACGGTCTTGCCGTGCTCGCGCGCAAGCAGCTCGGCGAGCTTGTCATAGTCGCGCTGAACCAACTCGACGAATTTCGTCATGATTCGGGCGCGGCGCTGCGGGTTGGTGGCGGCCCATTCCGGCTGCGCGGCGCGGGCGTTCTCGACGGCGGCGCGGACTTCGGCCTTGGAGGCCAGCGCCACCTTGGCCTGGACGTCACCGGTCATCGGCTCAAACACATCGGCGGTGCGGCCCGAGGTGCCCTTTACTTCCTTGCCACCGATGAAGTGCCCGACTGCGCGCATGAAGTCCTCCCAGGGAACAGGGTTAGATCGCTTTGACAAATCCTATTGACCTGCATTTTATAGGATTCAAGTCTGAGATAATGCACCATAGATGTGCGAAAATGCTGGATCAAGGCACCATCGACTGGGACGACTTTCGCTTTGTGCTGGCCATCGTGCGGGGCGGCTCGGTCTCGGCTGCGGCAAAACAGCTTGGGGTCGATCATGCCACCGTGATCCGCCGCGTCGACCGGCTGGAGCGGCACCTTTCGGCAAAATTGTTCGACCGGCGCAAGACCGGCTACCTCCTCACCGAAGCCGGCCAGCGCGTCGCCGACAGCGCGGAAGCGATGGAATCGACCATCGTCGCCAACCAGGAGCAGGTCGGCGGCTCGGTGGCGCGGCTCACCGGCACGGTGCGGATCGGCGCGCCCGACGGGTTCGGCACCGCCTTCCTGGCGCCGCGGCTCGCGCCCTTCGCCGACCGCTATCCCGATCTCGATCTGCAACTGGTGGCGACCGCGCGGCTGTTCAGCCTGTCCAAGCGCGAGGCCGATATCGCCATCAGCCTGACCATGCCGAAGGAAGGCCGCATCGTCGGCCGCAAGCTGCTGGACTACCGCCTCGGGCTCTATGCCGCGCCCGGCTATCTCGACCGCTTCCCGAAAATCGCCTCGCGGCAGGATCTGCCGCAGCATCGCTTCGTCGGCTATATCGAGGAGCTGCTGTTCACGCCGGAGCTCGACTATCTGCCCCAGGTCTCGCCGCGGATCTCCGCGCGCCTGCGCAGCGCCAATCTGATCGCGCAGCTCAACGCCACCCTCGCCGGCTTCGGCATTGCCGTGCTGCCGCATTTCATGGCGAGCGACCATCCGCAGCTCGTTCCCGTGCTGCCGGAGGAGGTGTCGATCACAAGGACGTTCTGGATGCTGATGCACGCCGACAGCAAGGATCTCGCCCGCATCCGGGCGGTGGCGGATTATATCGGCGAGATCGTGGAACGCGAGCGGGCGTTGTTTGCGGGGCGTTGAAGCGCCTAGCCCTGCTTCGGCTTCTTCGCCGCTGCGACCTTCGGTTCACGCCTGGCGCCTTCGAGCGCGCTGTCCTTGCCGACCTTGAGCACCTCGTCCGACAACTCGCCGGAGCCGGCGATGCGCGCCAGCAGCATGGTGCCGGCCATCGCCGCCAGCGTCGCGATCGCCTGCTTGCGCGCGGCCTTGCGCGGCTGGTTCGGGATGTAGTCGGCCATCATCTCAATCATCTCGTCGAGCTTGCCGGCAAAGGCCTTTCGCGTCTTCGGGCTCTCGCGGGCGATCTCGGCGCCGAGCGCAGGGATCGAGCAGCCATGACCGGGATTGTCGCGGTGCAGCGTGGACAAATAGTTCTCGGCGATCAGCGCCAGCCGCTTCTCGGGCGCGACATCGTCGGTGATCTTGCGCCAGATCTCCATCGAGCGGTCCATGGCGTAGGCAAAGGCCTCGATCACCAGCGCCTCGCGGGAGTCGAAATGGGCGTAGAAACCGCCATGGGTCAGGCCCGCCTCCTTCATGAGGTCGGCGACACCGATGCCGTGGGCGCCCTTTTCGCGCAGCCGCACCGAGGCCTTCCTCACGATGCGGTCGTGGGTCTCCTGCTTGTGTTCCCGGGAATAGCGCATGCGGATCTCATTGAATGTCGGAGATCATGTCATAGCACAGAAATGGACCAGACGGTGAATTAATTCGCGTTCAGACATTGCCGATCATCGAAAAGGTTGCGGTGGCATGGGCGGCGAGCACCCCCTTGCCGTCGCGGACGAAACCTTCGGCGTAGCTGGTCTGGCGGCCGAGCTTGATCACCCTGCCTTCGGCGGAGATCAGCCCGGACCGGACCGACAGCGGACGCAGGAAGGTCAGCTTCAGATCCAGCGTCACCGACCCCTGCCCGGGCTCGAGCCGGGTCGAGATCGCGCAGCCCATCGCTGTGTCGATCAGCGCGGACGCCGTCGCCCCGTGCAGGAGGCCGATGGTGTTTTCCAGATCCTCCCGCGGCTCCAGCTCCATCACGATCCGGCCCGGCTCGACCACGGCCATGACGAAGCCGATCAGTTTTGCGAAGGGCGGTGGCGGCAGGCGGCCGTCGCGGATGCCCAGCATGGCGTCCATGCCCGACAGGCGCATTGCGACCTTCGCAACCGGTGCAGGCACCTGCCAGTCCACCACGCGCTCGCGGCGGCGCTCAGGGGAAAACAGGTCGAGTTGATCGGCTTCGTCCACGAGCTGCTCCTTTTATATGATATTCATCATTCTATCTTGCCGAGGATGGTCCTGGCAACTCCGTCTTCGCGCCGCTTGACAAAACGGGTGTTTCGGCCCGGAAGTGGCCCCGGCCGACGCGCCCCGCGCGGTCGCACGAACCCCTCGAGATCGCACCATGGAAATGCTTGGCAATCACTGCGGCGTGAGGCGCGATGCGCGCGGCGTCGTTCATGTCACGATCTGCAATGCCGGCTCGCTCAACATCCTGAGCTCCCCCGTCACCGATGGGTTGCGCGAAGGCCTGCAGCAACTCGCCACCGATCCGGCCATCCGCGTCGTGGTGCTGCGCGGCCAGGGCGAGAAGAGCATGATCGGCGGCGCCGACATCAAGGAAATGGCGAAGCTCGACCAGACGTCGGCTGAGGCCTTCATCAGCCGCCTGCGCGACCTCTGCGAGGCCGTGCGCGCCTTCCCTGCGCCGGTGATCGCGCGCATGCCGGGCTGGTGCCTCGGCGGCGGGCTGGAGGTGGCGGCGGCCTGCGATTTCCGCATCGCCGCCCATGATGCGCATTTCGGCATGCCGGAGGTGCGCGTCGGCATCCCCTCGGTGATCCACGCCGCGTTGCTGCCGCGCCTGATCGGCTGGGCCCGTGCCCGCTGGCTGGTGATGACGGCGGAAAACATCGACGCGCCGACGGCGCTCGCCTGGGGACTGGTGGACAAGGTCGCGCCGGCGGAAGAACTGGATGCCGAGATCGAACATGTCGTGAAGGCCCTGCTCGAATGCGGCCCCGCGGCGCTGCGCTCGCAGAAGGCGCTGCTGCGGCAGTGGGAGGAACTGCCGCTGACGGAGTCGGTCAACCTCAGCGTCAAGGTGTTCGGCGAATCGTTCCTGACGGACGAGCCGACGCGGCTGATGAACGCGTTCGTGAACCGGAAGCGGTAGGCGCCACAACAAATCTCATCCGAACCACGACAATTTCTCATCTCTCCCGCGGTTGCATTTTTTGCGCCGCATCATATGATGACCATAATCTTACTCAACATCGCTGGGAGCCAGCCATGGCCGAAGCCGCCGATCCCGTCGTCATCGTCTCCGCCGCCCGCACCCCGCTCGGCCGTTTCATGGGCGAATTGTCGCCGCTCGCCGCGCACAGGCTCGGATCGCACGTGATCGGCGCGGCGCTGGAGCGCGCCAGGCTTGCGCCCGAGAAGGTCGATGAGGTCTTCATGGGCTGCGTGCTGCCCGCCGGTCAGGGGCAGGCGCCGGCGCGCCAGGCCGCGCGCGGAGCCGGTCTGCCCGATGCGACCGGCGCCACCACCGTCAACAAGGTCTGCGGCTCCGGCATGAAGTCGACCATGCTGGCCCACGACATCATCCGCGCCGGTTCCGCCGATATCGTCGTCTCCGGCGGCATGGAGAGCATGAGCAATGCGCCCTATCTGCTCGCCAAGGCGCGCGGCGGCTACCGCGTCGGCCATGACCGCATCATCGACCACATGATGATGGACGGGCTCGAAGACGCCTACGAGACCGGCCGCTCCATGGGCGATTTCGGCGAGGCGACTGCGGAAGTTTATCAATTCACCCGCAAGGACCAGGACGCCTATGCGATGGAGACGCTGAGCCGCGCCCGCAAGGCGGTCGAGGGCGGCGCGTTCAGGGCCGAGATCGCGCCGATCACGCTGAACGAGAAGGCAGGCCCCCGCATCATCGCCAATGACGAGCATCCGCTGAAGGTCGATCCGGCAAAGATCCCGGGGCTGAAGCCGGCGTTCCGCGCCAACGGCACCATCACGCCGGCCGCCTCCTCCGCCAATGCCGATGGCGCCGCAGCGCTGGTGCTGGCGAAACGCTCGCTCGCCGATCGCAATGGTCTGCCGATGCTTGCGGAGATCAAGGGCCACGCGACCCACAGCCAGGAGCCGCAATGGTTCACCACCGCGCCGATCCCGGCGATCCGCAAGCTGCTGGACAAGGTCGGCTGGGCCGCCTCCGACGTCGACCTGTTCGAGATCAACGAGGCCTTTGCCGTGGTGGCGATGGCGGCGCAGCGCGATCTCGGCATCGCCCGAGACAGGCTCAACGTCAATGGCGGCGCCTGCGCGCTCGGCCATCCCATCGGCGCCACCGGCGCGCGGCTGATCGTGACGCTGCTGCATGCGCTGGAGGCGAACAATCTCAGGCGCGGCGTCGCTGCGCTCTGCATCGGCGGCGGCGAGGCCACCGCGATCGCCGTGGAGCGTCTCACGCGTTGACCCAAGAAAGTCCGAAAATGAGGGAACTCCGTCATTTTCGACAGACTGTTCCCGTGCCATCCTGCAACCTCGCGCAGGTGTTTCAAAACCTGCCCATCAAGATCGAGGCCCAATGATTTCGAACTGGCTCGCGGCAGCACTGTCCCGCCGCAATATCCACTACGGCTGGGTGATGGTCGGCGTCACCTTCCTCGCCGCGCTGATCAGCGCCGGCACGGTCGGAGCGCCCGGCGTATTCATCGTTCCCCTGCAGAAGGAGTTCGGCTGGAGCACGGCGCAGATCTCGTCCGCGCTCTCGATCCGTTTCATCCTGTTCGGGCTGATGGCGCCGTTTGCCGCGGCCCTGCTCAACCGCTACGGCCTGCGCAACGTCACGCTGACCGCCCAGCTCATCGTCGTCTCCGCGCTCGTGCTCTCGCTCGGCATGAGCGAGGTCTGGCAGCTCGTCGCGCTCTGGGGCGTCGTGATCGGCATCGGCACCGGCATGACCGCGCTGGTGCTGGGCGCCACCATCGCCACGCGCTGGTTCGCCGCGCGGCGCGGCCTCGTCGTCGGCATCATGACCGCAAGCGTCGCCACCGGCCAGCTCGTGTTCCTGCCGCTGCTTGCAAGCCTGACCGAACGTTTCGGCTGGCGGCTGGCGCTCGGCTTCGTCTGCATCATGCTCTGCGTCTCCGCGCTGGCGGTTCTGCTGGCGATGCGCGACCGCCCGAGCGACGTCGGCTTGAGGCCGTTCGGCGACGAGGGCACCGAGCCCCTGCCCGCGCCGCCCCCAAGCAGCGGGTCGATCACTGCGGTCGCACTCGGGACGCTGCGCGACGCCTCGAAGTCGAGCGCGTTCTGGATCCTGTTTGCGACCTTCTTCGTCTGCGGCGCCTCGACCAACGGCCTGGTCCAGGTCCATCTGATCCCGATGTGCCTCGACTTCGGCATCCCGCAGGTACAGGCCGCGAGCTTGCTCGCTGCGATGGGCATTTTCGACTTCTTCGGCACCATCATGTCGGGCTGGCTGTCGGACCGTTATGACAATCGCTGGCTGCTGTTCTGGTACTATGGCCTGCGCGGGCTCTCGCTGATTTTCCTGCCCTTCAGCGACTTCTCGTTCTACGGCCTCTCCGTCTTCGCGATGTTCTACGGGCTCGACTGGATCGCCACGGTGCCGCCGACGGTGCGCCTCACCGCGCAGAAATTCGGGCCGGAGCGCGCCAACCTGGTGTTCGGCTGGATCTTCGCCGGCCATCAGCTCGGCGCGGGAGCAGCCGCGTTCGGCGCCGGCCTGTCGCGCACGGTGCTCTCGAGCTATCTGCCCGCCTTCTTCATCGCCGGCGCACTCTGCGTGTTTGCGTCCCTGATCGTGCTGGCGCTGTCGCGGCAGCCGAAGCCGCAACCAAAGCCTGCGATGGCCTAGTCGGTTGTCGTGGTGGTGGCGCCGGACACTGCGGCGTCACCGTTAGAACGTCTCGGTGATCTTGGTGAGGCTTGGCGGATGGTCCGGGTCAAATCCGCAGGCGCGTGCTGCCTGCTCGATCATCCGATAGGCCGGAACGAGCATGGTGATCGCATCGGTGGCGGGGTCATCCCCGGTCAGCCAGGGTAACGAGCCCTGCGGTCCGCCGCAAAGATGCACATTGATCTTCGCCCTGCGCAGTTCTTCCGCCAGCGCGTCCACCGCGGCCGCTGTTTCATCCGCGATGCGCATCATGACGACCGGCGTGCGCGACGACAGGGCGGCGCGCGGCCCATGCTGCAGCTCTGCGGCGCTCACGCCGATGGAGGGAATGCGCAGGATTTCCGCGAGCTTGAGCGCGACCTCCCGCGCCGAGCCGAGGCCCAGGCCCCGCGCCGCCACGAATACGGCGGACGCGCGGGCGAGATCGCCGGCAATCCCCGACCAGTCGAGCGCCATGGCGCGGTGCAGGCGTTCGGGCAGCCTGTCGAGGGCCGCGCGCAGCGCGTCATCGTCCGCGAGCCCGGCGACCAGTTCGGCGCCGGCGGCCATCGAGCCGATCACGGTCTTGGTCGCCGCCACCGAGTGCTCCTCGCCGGCTTCGATCGGAACGACGAACTCCGCTGCTGCAGCCACCGGCGAGGACGCCGCATTGACGATCGCGACGGTGCGGGCACCCACATCGCGCGCCGATTTGGTCGCCGCGACGAGATCCGGGCTGCGTCCGGACTGCGAGATCACGACGAACAACGCATGACGCAGCATCAATGGCGTGCGAAAGGCCGTGATCACCGAAGGCGCGCTGGCTGACACCGGAAGCCGAAGCCGGGTCTCGACGAGGTATCGCAGGAATACCCCGGCATGCCCGGAGCTGCCCCGGCCGCACACGACGCACAGCGGGGCGGAGCCAGTCCCGATGCGCTGCGCGATGTCGCGCGTGGCGGCGCGATTACGAACAATTCTGGCGACGACATCGGCGCTTTCACCGATCTCGCTTGCCATCGCGGACGTCGCCATGGCTAAGGCGCTCCGTCCTGCTCGCGCCCCGGCACGTCCTCGGGAGGCCGGTCCTCGGCGAGCTCGGCGAACACGCGACGCAGGTTGCCGGCGCAGCTTTTCAGCATGGCCTCGGCGTCGGCGCGATCGACACCCAGTGCCAGAAGTCCCGCCGTCTTGATGTCTCCTTCGGCCTCTTCGAGCGCGCGGGCCGCCCGCGACGGATCGCAGTCCGCGATTTGCGCCACCATGGCTTCGGCGCGCCGTTTCAGCTTGGCGTTGGTCGGCAGCATGTTCACCATCATGCCGCGATACACCCGGCCGAGCCGCAGCATGATCCCCGAGGAGATCAGATTGAGCACGACCTTCTGCGCGGTGCCGGCCTTCATGCGCGTGGAGCCAGCGATCAGCTCGTGACCGGTCTCGATCAGGATCGGAAACTTCGCCGAGGTCAGCAGCACCGTGCCGGGATTGTTGGCGACGCCTATTGTCACCGAACGGGAAACACCCGCCTGCTGCAGCGCTGCAACCGTGAACGGCGTCGTGCCACTGGCGGCAACGGCGATCACCACGTCCTGCGGCGTCAGCCGCGCGGCGGTGATCTGCCTGACCGCATCGTCGACATCGTCCTCCGCGCCCTCGATGCTGGTGACGAACGCGCTGTCCCCGCCGGCGACGATGAAGCAGACGCGTTCGCTCGGCCAGGCGAAGGTCGGCGTCAGCTCGGCGCCGTCCTGGACCGCGACGCGCCCCGAGGTGCCGGCGCCGACATAAACGATGCGTCCGCGATCGCCCAGCGCCGCTTCGGCCGCTTCGGTCGCCGCCGTGATGGCAGGAAGTGCCGGGCCGATCGCCGCGACAGCCGCGAGCTGGCCCTCCCACATGGCTTCCATCGCCGATGTCAGCGACCATGCATCGAGATCGGCGAAACGGGGATCGACGCCTTCGGTGGCCATCTGGCTGATCCGCCCGCCTCTAGATGCGAAACTTTGAAGCCTGTTCATGCTCAGTCTCTCTCGTGGGTACGCCGAGGCGCCCTCGCGCCACCAGTAACGCGCCGGCTGCGGCATCAGCATCGGGACGCTTCAGGCGGGCGCGCAGGTCAGGCGTCAGCCAGGGCGCAATCGGATCGGCGAGCCCCCCAACCAGCGAGAGCCGCTCAATGCCTCGCGCCAGGAACAGATCGAGCAGATCGCCAATGGCATCGGCCGCGCGCTCGACAACGCGGCGGCCGACCGGATCGCCCTCATTGGCGTGCCGCATCACGATTGGCGCGAACGCGGCGTAATCGGTGGCCCTGGCCTCTTCCGACCAGGCCACCGCCTGAAAGGGATCGTGATCGAAGGCCGCAAGCACTTCTGACAGCAGCGGGGTCAGCTCGGCGCGCCGGTCCGCGGCCCGCAGCGCCAGTCGAACGACCTGCAGGCCGATGTCGGCACCGCTGCCTTCGTCCGACACGGGAAAGCCGTAACCGGCGAGACGGATCTCGCGGCCGTCCAACAGGCCGACCCCCACCGAGCCAGTGCCGGCGACCACGATGGCACCGTCCGCGCCGCCATGTGCACCGAGACAGGCAGCCAGGCCGTCGCTGATGAAGACGACGGAGGCAAATGGATGCGCGATCAGCTTAAGCGCCGCTTCAGCGCCCCGGCGGCCCAGACCGGCGAGGCCAATTCCGGCATGCATCCGCGCGAAATCCTCGCGCGTCAGCCCGGCCTGTGCGGCTGCCGTTTCGACGGCCGCCATGATCGACCGCCACGCCTTCTCGACGCCGATCCGCGTCGTGGCAGGCCCGGACACCGCCTCACCAAGGATCCCGCCGTTTTCGTCCACGATCCGGGCGCGGCAGCGGGTTCCACCACCGTCAATGCCGAGATAAGTGGTACCTTTCGTTCCCATGGACGGTTAACGCCAAGGTTTCGTTGCGGGTCCCCCGACGCCCTTGGTGTATATGAATCCTTGGCGCGGGACTCGCCTCACGAGTCCGTGACCGCCGCTCCCGGATGAACCCTCAATGCACGACGCTGGGTCTGACGCCCCTCTTACGATTGCCGCGCCGCAGATTTTCGACGGTGCCGACATGCGCGGCCCCGGATCGATCACGATCTCGCACGGGCGGATTCAAGCCGTCAGCTTCGGCGCGGCTGCGCGTGATTCGATTCACCTTCCCCCAGGTGCGATCCTTGCCCCTGGATTCATCGACGTGCAGGTGAACGGAGGCGGCGGCGTCCTCCTGAACGACCAGCCGACGACGAGGGGCGTCCGGCGCATCGTCGAGGCACACCGCAAGGCGGGAACCACGGGCTGCCTGCCGACCCTCATCACCGATTGCAGCGAGGTCATTGCGCAATTGGCCGAGGTTGCAGCGGCCTGCCTGGAGATTCCAGGCGTGCTCGGCTTTCACCTCGAAGGGCCGGCCCTCAACAAGTCCCGCAAGGGCATTCACCCCGAGGCCGAGATCCGCGTGCCAGATCAGCGCGACCTCGCCGCGATCAAGCGGTTCGGGAGCCGCGGCCGCTCGGTCGTCACTCTGGCCCCCGAATGCGTGCCCGCCTCCATGGTCGATGAATTGATCGCCGCCGGATTGCGTGTCGCGGCCGGCCACAGCGATGCGACCGGAGCCGCGATCGGCCAGGCGGCCGATCACGGCGTCACCGGGGTGACCCATCTGTTCAACGCGATGTCGCAGTTGAACGGAAGGGAGCCGGGACTGGTGGGCGCCGCACTCGATGACGACCGGCTGTTTGCGGGAATCATTTGCGATGGCATCCATGTCGACCGCGCCGCCTTGCGGATTGCGTTCCGGTGCAAGGGTCGCGATCGCCTGATGCTGGTGACCGATGCCATGCCGCTGGTTGGCACCAACGACCGGCAATTCACGCTGCAGGGACGACAGATCACGCTAAGCGACAATCGCCTGACCGGCCCCGATGGCACGCTCGCGGGCGCTCACCTCACCATGATCGAGGCCGTGCGCAACGCGGTTGCGCTGCTCGGAATTCCGCTTGCCGATGCCCTCGTCATGGCCTCGCGAACGCCTGCGGCATTCCTGGGCCTCGGGTCCGAGCTTGGACGGATCGCGCCC
This sequence comes from Bradyrhizobium diazoefficiens, assembly GCF_018131015.1. Lineage (GTDB taxonomy): Bacteria > Pseudomonadota > Alphaproteobacteria > Rhizobiales > Xanthobacteraceae > Bradyrhizobium > Bradyrhizobium diazoefficiens_B. The sequence goes on along the minus strand of NZ_JAFCJJ010000001.1, from coordinate 466,767 downwards.
GGCTACCGTGCGGACCTCGTCGCCTTCACTGCGCAGTTCGACGTCGTCGGCACATGGATCGGCGGTGCCGGGTCGATCGGCCCGCCGAGCAGACCCGCTCGCGGCTAGTTGCTCGGCAGGCAAGCAGCTCCCATCATGTCGCCGCGCCGCGCGGGTTGACCACGGTGTAGCCGCGCAGGGAGCGCGCGTGCATCCTCGTTGCGTGGCCGCCGGAATTGGCGTCGTAGGCCATCCAGACGTCGCCGCCGAGGTGCTGCTCCAGGACGAAGACGTGTCCGCGCCGGGCCGCGACCATTCCCGGTGCCGGCGCGGTGCGCGGAAAACGCAGCCAGTTGGCCGCAAGATTCAGCTGCGGCACGTGTCGGCCAAACACGCGCAAGGCGGCACCACAGCCGCAGAAGGACCGAGGGCATCCGGCCGGACGGCCGCCGACGATACGTGCTCCAGAGACATCCACCGTCGTGGCAGCGGTGCCGGCATTAGTCACCGTCATCCGCGTTGAACGGTAAGCCTGCAATGAAGTTGTGGACACAGAATATCTGGACACAGAAGACCTGGACACCCGCTCGCGCCGCGGCTGCGAATTCGAGAAATCGCAAGGCATGGTCACGTTGCATTCGGAGGCTTGGAGAACGCGGTAGGGTCGTGCTTCAGAGGTGACGGAACCGACGATTACGAACAAACACGCGGAAACAACTCGCTTGAACATTGCAGGACTCCAAGGATTGGCCCTGCCCCGTCAGCGAGAAACCAATAACAGTTTGGCTGAAATTGGCCTGCAGGACGGCCGAAATGGGCTACCTATGTCCGCTAACGGGCATTTCCGGATAACCGCAGCGAGGCCACGCCAATCCGGATCCCACCGGCGCGACTTCTAATTATCCGAATTTGCAAATCTATGAATGCCACCCCCTCGTCGCAGACGGCTGGCGGCTAGATTGAGACGGGTCACGCGGTGGCCGCTCTTTTCGCGGATCGGCGATCTCCTCGGCCCCGGAATTTTCGGAAAACCGGTTAGACTTCACCGCTCAAACGTGGACAATGGCCCGCGCGCTTCGCGCGCTCAGTACACATCAAGATGTGCCAGGGGAGACAAATGCCGGCTGTCGTATCCGAACCCACGATCCCGACCACGCCCTTGACCGCCGCGATGCGCGAGGCGCTGCGCGCGATCGTCGGCGAGAAAGGCCTGATCGAGGACGAGCACGGCAAGCAGCCGTTCGTGACGGACTGGCGCGGATTGCTGGTGGGCGGTGCCGGTGCCGTCGTGCGGCCCGGCAGCACCGAGGAAGTGGCGAAGGTGGTCAGGCTTTGCCATGAGCACGGCATCGCGATCGTGCCGCAGGGCGGCAACACCGGCCTGATGGGCGGGGCCACGCCGTGGCCCGCGCACACCGGCATCGTGCTGTCGCTCGGCCGCATGAACCGGGTGCTGGAGGTCGATGCCGTCGGCTATTCGATGACGGTCGAGGCCGGCTGCGTGCTGCAGACGCTGCAGGAGACGGCAAGCAGTCACGACCGGTTCCTGCCGCTGAGCCTCGGTGCGCAAGGCTCGTGCATGATCGGCGGCAATCTGTCGACGAATGCCGGCGGCGTGCAGGTGCTGCGCTATGGCAATGCGCGCAATCTCGTCCTCGGGCTCGAGGTCGTCCTGCCCAATGGCGAGGTCTGGAACGGCTTGCGCGCGCTCAAGAAGGACAACACAGGCTACGATCTCAAGCATCTCTTCATGGGCGCTGAAGGCACGCTCGGCATCATCACCAAGGCCGTGCTCAAGCTATGGCCGGCGCCGAAGGACGTCAGCACGGCATGGCTGGCCGTCCGCGATCCTCGCGCGGCGCTGGAGATCCTGTCCGAGGCGCACGCGGCCTCCGAGGACAATGTCGGCTCGTGCGAATTGATGAGCCGGACCGCCATCGACATCGTGCTGCGCCATATTCCGGGCACCCAGGATCCGCTCAAGGCGGATACGCCCTGGTACCTGCTGCTGGAATGGTCGTCTTCGCGGGCGCGGCAGGACGGGACTGACGGCATGTCCGACAAGATGGAGCAATTTCTCGCCGGCCAGATCGAGGCCGGCCGCGTGCTTGATGCGGTGATCGCGCAAACGGTAAGTCAGTCGCGCAACATGTGGCGCATCCGGGAAGGCGTCGCCGAGGCGTCGCGGGCCGAGGGTCCGGGGATCAGCTACGACGTGTCGGTGGCGATCTCCAGGATTCCGGAGTTCATCGACAAGGGGCTCAAGGCCGTGCTCGACATTCTCCCGACCATCCGCCCCTACCCGCTCGGACATATCGGCGACGGCAATCTGCATTTCTCGTTCAAGGCGGCCAAGGGCATGGACCAGCAGACGCTGAACCAGTACACCGGCGCGATCACGCGGGCCGTGAACGATCTCATCACCTCCATGGACGGCTCGATCTCGGCCGAGCACGGCATCGGCATCGACAAGCTCGACGAGCTCAGTCACTACCGCTCGAAGACCGAGCTCGACATCATGCGCACCATCAAGCGCGCGCTCGATCCGCAGAACATCATGAATCCCGGCAAGGTACTGCGGGTCTGATCGACGGCGGAAAACTCTACGCCGCCCCTCGCGCGACCTCGACGCGGGCGCCGTAGTCCGACTGGCCGACGGAGAAGTGGAAGAGATTGAGGGCGTCTCCGGTCAGCACCGCATCGCCGGAGGTGAGATCGTTCAGGCCGACCCAGCCATCGCGCATCCAGACCACGCCGGGCTTGACGTCGCTGGTGACGCAGGCCTTGGCCGCGAACGTTCCCCGCTCGTTGTAGATCCTGATCGCATCGCCGTTCGCGAGCTGGCGCGCCTCTGCGTCAGCCGGCGATATCAGGAGTTGCGGGCCGACATTGTGCTTCGCCAGGGACGCGAGCGCCCGGCCCTCGTCGTAGAACGAATGAAAATGCGTCAGCGTCCGTCCGAAGCTCAGCGAGAGCGGATAGGACGAAGCCCTGTCGCCCGCGTGCACCGGGAGCGGCGGAAGTCCGAGCCCTGCCGCGCGCGGCGAAGAGAATTCGATCTTGCCGGACGGTGAATCGAATTTCCGGTCCGCATAGGCGACCGCGGGCACGTTCAGGGGCAGGAAGCCGCCGGCCGCGCGCAGCGAGGCGACCGTCGCGTGGCCGGTGGTCGCATCGTCCAGGATGAGATCGACTACCTCCTCCATCGAAGCCCATGGAAAGAAGTCGGAAAGCCCGAGCGATTTCGCCAGACCGGCCAGGATTTCGTGGATGGGACGGGTCTCGCCCTCGCGCTCGACGGCACGCTCCATCAAATAGAGGTGCGTGTTGGTCACCTTGAATCCCAATTCCTCGAGCCAGGCGGTTCCGGGCAGCACGACGTCGGCGAAGCGGCGCGCCGTCTCGTTCATGAACAGGTCGACGCACACGACGAGCCCTGTCTTGTCGAGACCGCGGGCGATCTCACCGGCGTCCGCGAAGGACGACAGCATGTTGGTGCCCAGCAGCAGCAGGACCTCGAGCCCTCCGTCGGACAATGTCTTCGCGATGTCGGGCATCTGGTTGGGAATATAATTGCCCGGCCGGCGCGCCAGACCTGCGTTCAGGTTGCGCAAGGCCACGCTGTGGGCGCCATGACGCGGGCCGAGGCCGCCGCCCGCGACGCCAAAATTGCCGGTCAGCGCCGGAAGGCAACTGATCGCACGCGCTGCGTGCCAGCCGTTGGCGCTCTTGTGCATCGAGCTGCCGCCGAGCAGGATCATGGCCGGTCGCGTCGACGCATAGGCGCGCGCAAAAGAAGCGATCCGGTCCTCGTCGAGACCGGTCTCTGCCGATGCCCAGGCCGGGGTGAAGGGCAGAACGTGAGACGACAATTCCGCGAAGCCGATTGTGTGAGCCTCGACGAACGCAGCGTCGTAGAGCTTCTCGGTGACGATGATTTGCATCACGGCCAGCGCGAGCGCAGTGTCCGAGCCGGGCCTGATCAGGAGAACCTCGTCCGATTGCGCGGCTGCCTCCGTTCTCCTCACATCGATGGTGACGACCCTGGCTCCCCGGCGCCGGGCCGCAACGATGTGACGGGCCGTATTGGGCTGGCTCGAAATGTTCGCGCCCCAGAGCACGATCATGTTCGAATTTGCGGCCATGTCCTCCTTGGTGTTGACCTTGAGCGCGCCCGACAGGCCGACGCCAAAGCCGCCAAGGCCCCAGCAGACCATCGCGGGGTGCCAGTTCTGGCAGCCGTACATGTTGGCGAAGCGCTGCATCAACTGGACCGTGGCGGCCCCGCTCACGGTGAAGCCGCCATGGCCAGCCCATAGACCCACCGCCTCGGGCCCGGCCGATCGCATCCGCTTCGTAATGAAATCCAGCGCCTCGTCCCAGCTTGCGCGACGCCAGACGTCGCTGCCGCGGTCGTCGCGAATTTGGGGATGGAGCAGCCGCTTCGGATTGCCGAAGATCTCGGCGGTCGCGCGCCCGCGAACGCAGAGAAAACCGGCGCTGTCCGGATTGTCCTTGTCTCCGGCGAGCGACTTGAGCCGCCCGCCTTCGACCTCGACGTGCATGCCGCAGAACGTCGGATGGCAATTCATCGGGCACATGGTGCGGACGAGCTTCGCATCGGCAGCCGACATGGACGAATCCTCCCGGTCGCGTTCTCGATACCATCTTACCAGAGATGGAGGCAGACCGGCAGCCAGCTTTTCAGGGCCTGATCGTCATGTTCTCCGGCGGCCCCGCTTTTCGCAACGGCTCCGCGAGCCGCGCGAACTCGCACAGCAGCGAGCGTGTCTTCCTGGGATCGATGATCTCCTCGACCCAGAATTTTTCGGCGGAGCGGAACGGCGAGCGCAGCTTGTTCAGCCGCTCCTCGATCTCCTTCAGCTTTTCCGCCTTGTCCTCGGCGGCGTCGATATCGGCGCGATAGGCGGCCTCGATGCCGCCTTCGAGCGGCAGCGAGCCCCAATAGGCCGACGGCCAGGCGTAGCGGATCGAGAAGCGGTCGGCCGGCTGATGCACGACGCCAGCGACGCCGAAGGCGTTGCGCAGGATCACCGTGCACCACGGCACCGTGGTCTGGTTGACCGCTGCCATGGCGCGGACGCCGTGGCGGATGGTGGCGGCCTTCTCGGCATCGAGGCCGATCATGAAGCCGGGGCAGTCCATGAGATAGACGATCGGCAGGTGGAAGGTTTCCGCGAAATCGACCCAGCGCACCACCTTCTGGCAGGCATCCGCGGTCCAGGAGCCGCCATAGTGGAAGCTGTCGCTGGCAAGCACCATCACCGCCCTGCCCTCGAGCCGCGCGAGGCCGACGATGATCGGCTTGCCGAAATTCTTCGCGACCTCGAAGAACGAGCCCTTGTCGACGACGGACTCGACGATCGGCCGCATCTTGTAGACCTGCTTGCGGTTGCGCGGCACCACGTTCAGCAGGGCTTCGTCGCTGCGCTCCGGATTGTCCCTGCAGGGAACGGTCGGCGGCAATTCGTAGACCGACGACGGCAGATAGGACAGGAAGCGCCGCGCGCAGGCGAACGCCTCCTCCTCGGTCTCGACGGCATGATCCACCGCGCCTGCGCGGGTCTGGATCTCGGCGCCGCCGAGCTCCTCCTTCGACAGGTTCTGTCCCAGCGCCTTCACCACCGGGGGACCGGCGACGAACATCGCCGACGATTTGGTCATGATGGAATAGTGGCTGGCGGCAAGACGCGCCGCGCCAAGCCCTGCGACCGAGCCGAGGCCGAGCGCCACCACCGGCACGCGCGACAAATTCTCCGTCGTGAAGCGATACCAGCGGGTGCCGCCGATGCCGCCCGGCAGGTTCGCCGCGCCCTTGGTCTCGATGGTCTTGACCGAGCCGCCGCCGCCGGAGCCCTCGATGATGCGGATGATGGGCAGGCGCAGATCGTGCGCCATCTCCTCCGCCATCAATGGCTTCGCAGAAATGGACGCATCCGCCGAGCCGCCGCGCACCGTAAAATCGTCGCCGACCACCACCACGGTGCGGCCGTCGAGACGCGCACGGCCGAACACGCAGTTCGCCGGCGTCACGTTCTGGAGTTCGCCCTGCCCGTCGTATTGGCCGATGCCGGAGACGGCACCGATCTCGTGGAAACTGCTCTTGTCGATCAATCTGTCGATGCGTTCCCGAACAGTCAGCCGGCCCTGGTCATGCTGTCGCTTGACCTTGTCAACGCCGCCCATCTCCCGCGCGAAGGCTTCGCGCCGGGCGAGCTCGTCGAGTTCCGGCTTCCAGTTCATTCACGCCCTCCGACACCATCGGCTTGTTATTGTTGTGCACGGCCATTGCGACCGGTTTACGCGGGACCCGGCTGTTGAAGACGTCGCCTTCCGCGCCTTCGAGCAGGCTGCCGACCGAGCGGCCGAGCGCAACCATCAGCGGGGCGACCTCGGCATGCAGCCGCTGCTCGTCATACATCGCCGACAGCAGACCGATCGTGGTCACCACGAAGGTCTGGTACTGCGGCGACCAGATCGGCACCGCAAGCCCGTTGATATGCGGACTCCACAGGCCGCAGGCCACGACATAGCCGCGCTCGTGCAGCGACTGCCGGTTGGCCTCGATGCGGGGCTTCAGGATTTTCGCCGCTTCGGAGGCTTCCCGCTCCATGTCCGCGATCAGGGCATCGCCGACCTCCGGCGCCAGCGCCGCGGTGTAGGCCGCGCCCGCGGCGGTCGAGGCCATCGAGAGGCGGCTGCCGATGCCCTCGTGCAGGCCGAGCGCGGTCGGCGAGCGCGCGAACTCGAGATAGACGAGTTGAAAGCGATCGGGAACGACGAAGCCGACCGTGCCCGGAAGCTGCTCGGCGACTTCCTCGAGCCGCTGCCGGATCATGCTGCGCAACTGCGCGCCTTTCATCATCGAGGCGCTCATCGCCATCGCGCTCGGGCCGATGCGGTACTTCTGGTCGCGCGGCAGATAGACGAGCTGTCCCATTCGCGTCAGCGTGTGCGTGAGCCGCGACACCGTCGAGCGCGGCAGGCCGCAGCGATTTGAGATCTCGAGATTGCCGAGCCGCGCCTCATGGCCCTCGAAGCATCGCAGCACGTCGAATGCGCGCGACACCACCTGGATGACATCACCCTCGCCGGCATCGCCGGCGAGCATTCCCTGCCTACTCAGCCGCTCCGAACGTCGTCCCATGGTCCCTACCGTTTGTTCCGCTCTGCGGAATTAAATTCCACTTGCAGACGAAGCTACCTCAGCCATTTTGCGCCGACAACAAAAAGGAATTGGCATGCCAGAGATAAAGATCGTCACCGAAATGCGGGACGCATCTGCGCAATGCCAGTGCAAATGGGAGGAACCGTTGCCGATGACGACGACGTCGTGGTCGTCGAAACGATGAGGATGAAGATCCCCGTGACCTCGCCCGCGAGTGGCACGATCACGTAGCTTCTCGTCGAGCTCGACGATGTCGTGGCCGATCGACAGGCGATCGCGATCGTCGTGAATTGGGCGCATTAACCGCAGTTTCCGCGACAATCTGTCGGGACCTCGGTACGGCGTTGCCATCGCCGATGGCCGATGACATGATCTGTTTCAAACAAGAAAAGTCTTCGCGGCAAAAGCGAGGGCGATGGGAGGGAGACATGCTTCGTGGGCTGTTCATGCTCGCGCCTGCCCTGGTGGCGGGCATTTCTTTTGCGTCTACACGCTATGCATCCGCCGAAGACATCAAGTTGCCGGCGACAATGACGTTCACCGCCTATGACACCGGAACGGCCGGCTTCAACATCGCGGTCGGCGTCGGCAAGATGATGAAGGACAAGTACGGCACCGACGTGCGCGTGCTCCCCGCAGGCAACGACGTCGCACGCCTTGCGCCGCTGCGCGCCAAGCGCGCGGTCGCCTCCGCGATGGGATCGGGCACCTATTTCGCGCAGGAAGGCGTGTTCGAGTTCGGCGCCAGGGAATGGGGGCCGCAGGCGCTGCAGCTCACGCTCTCGAGCGTCGACTGCAATTGCGGCTCGCTCGGCGTCGCCGCCGACGCCGGTGTCAAGGAGCTGAAGGACCTCAAGGGCAAGCGCGTCGGCTTCGTGGTCGGATCGCCCGCGCTGAACCAGAATTCGCTCGCGGTGCTCGCCTTCGCCGGCCTCACCCAGAGCGACGTCAAGATCGTCGAGTTCGCAAGCTACGGCGCGATGTGGAAGGGCCTGGTCAACAACGATACCGATGCGGCCTTCGGCACCACCATCACCGGCCCCGCCAAGGAAGCCGAGACATCGCCACGCGGCCTGGTCTGGCCGCCGCTGCCGGCCAAGGACAAGGAGGGCTGGGCACGGATGCAGAAGGTCGGCTCGTTCTTCTTCCCGCAGCTTGCAACCTGCGGCGCCGGCATTTCGCCCGACAAGCCGATCGAGCTCGGCAACTACCCCTACCCGATCTTCGTCGTTTATGCCGGGCAGCCTGCCGACCAGGTCTACGCGATGACGAAGGCGATGATCGTCAACTACGACGCCTACAAGGACTCCGCGCCCGGCGCCGGGGGCCTTGCCGCCGACCGGCAGACCAAGAACTGGGTGGTCCCCGTGCATCCCGGCGCGGTGAAGGCGCTGAAGGAAGCCGGCCAATGGAGCGATGCGCAGGAGGCGTACAACACCAAGCTCATCAAGCGCCAGGAGGTGCTTGCAACGGCGTGGGCCGACTACGGCAAGTCCAATCCGCCGTCGGACGACAAGGCCTTCCTCGCCGGCTGGATGAAGGCGCGCGCGGCCGCGCTTACGAAAGCCGACATGCCGAACGGATTCGACGACTAGTTCACAACGTCCAGCAATTCACGCGTGGGATCGATCATGTCGTCATTGTCCGCCTCCACCGACCCGCAGGCGCAAGACAAGCGGGTCGTGTTCGAGGATCCGCACGACGCTGCCGGCAACATGCAGGAGGCCGAGGTGACGCGGGTCCGCACCCTGCGCGGCGGCTGGCGCTGGATGCTGGTGGCGGCGACGGCGGCGACGATCCTGCTCTGCATCAACCAGCAATTCTCGCTACGCTTCCTGGTCGGCTACACCCAGCTCAACACCGAATATTTCTATCTCCTGATCGCGTTGATGCTGCCGTTCACTTTCCTGATCTTTCCGGGCACCGAGCGCGCGCCGCTCGACCGCATTCCCTGGTACGATCTCGCCTGCTTCGCCATGACCTTCGCGGCCGCGCTGCTCTTGATGTCGAGCGTGCGCAAGGCGGCCGAGGCCGGCTGGGAATTCGGCGGCGCGCCGAACAATGTGACCGCTGCCGGCCTCGTGATGTGGGTGATGCTGATGGAGGCGCTGCGCCGCACCGGCGGCTGGAGCCTGCTGCTGAGCGTCCTCCCCTTCACCGTCTACCCGCTGTTTGCCGAAGTCGGCTGGCTCGGTCCCTTCCGCGGTACGCAGTCGACCTTGGAACAGGCGACCGCCTATCACGTGCTGTCCGGCGAGAGCCTGCTCGGCATTCCCATCCAGGCCTTCGCCGACACCGTGATCGGCTTTCTCGTGTTCGGCACTGCGCTGATGATGACGGGCGCGGGAAAATTCTTCATCAACCTCGCCTTCGCGCTGTGCGGCACCTTCCGCGGCGGCGCGGCGAAAGTCTGCATCTTTGCCAGCGGCCTGCTCGGCATGATGTCGGGCTCGATCATCTCCAACGTGCTCACCGCCGGCACCATGACCATTCCGGTGATGAAGAAGAGCGGCTTTCGTGCCTCCTATGCCGGCGCGATCGAGGCCTGCGCCTCGACCGGCGCGGTGCTGGCGCCGCCGGTGATGGGCGCGACCGCGTTCGTGATCGCGCAGTTCCTCAATGTCAGCTACGCCGACGTCGCGGTGGCCGCGATCATTCCGGCCGCGCTCTACTATGTCGGCCTGTTCATGCAGGTCGACGCCTACGCCGCGCGCCACAAGCTGAAGGGCATCCCGCGCGCCGAGCTGCCGCGGGTCATGGATACGATCAGGGACGGCTGGTATTACGTCTTCGTCATCGCGCTGCTGATCGTGATGCTGCTCTACTTCAAGCGCGAGAGCCACGCGCCGTTCTACGCCACCGCGCTGCTGCTCGTGCTCAACCAGTTCTTCTCCAGGGACACCCGCTGGACGCTGGCGACCATCGGCAAATTTCTCGAGGTGAACGGCCGCACCTTCGTCGAACTCGTCGGCATCCTCGCCGGCTGCGGCCTCCTGATCGGCGCGTTCTCGATGACCGGCGTGGTGTCGAGTCTCGCCAACGACCTGCTGCATATCGCCGGCGACAGTCCCTTCCTGCTGCTCGGCATGTGCGCCCTCACCAGTCTCATCCTCGGGCTCGGCCTGACGACGACCGCCTGCTACATCTTCCTCGCCATCCTGGTGGCGCCGGCGCTCGAAAAGCTCGGGCTGAACAGGATGGCGGTGCACATGTTCATCTTCTACTGGGGCATGCTGTCGTCGATCACGCCGCCGGTCGCGATCGCTTCCTTCGCCGCTGCGGGCATCGCCGGCTCGCCGGCGATGAAGACGGGCTGGGAATCGATGTGGGTCGGCAGCATCATCTACTTCATCCCGTTCTTCTTCGTGCTCAATCCGGCGCTGGTGCTGCAGGGACCGAGCCCGTACCTGGCCGGTCTCGGCCTGATGGCGCTGGCGGCGTTCGGCACGCTGTTCATCTGCGGCGGTATCCAGGGCTACCAGGCCTTCATCGGCGACCTCCGCGGCGCCGGGGTGCTGGAATGGCCTTTGCGCGTGCTGCTGGTGATCGGCGGCTTCGTGGTGGCGACCCCCGGCGGCGGGATCATGCCGCTGTCGCAGATGCAGATCACCCTGCTCGGCCTTGCCATCCTGGTCCCCACGGTTTTGATCGCCCTGGTGCTGGTCCGGCGGCAAGCCCTGGTGCCGGACGGGTTGCGTGTTCCCTGATTGCGTTGCAAAACAGGGGCGATGACATCGCAATCGCCGACCGCAGCCGCCTGGAGCCGTTCGAAGCCGCCTTTGCTGCGGTTTCTGGACAATTGCCTCAATGAGTTCTCGGCGGAGACCTCCGGCCACGTCGCTGACTATATCCCCGAGCTCAGCAAGGCCGACCCTGCCCATTTCGGCATCAGCCTGGCGACGCTCGACGGCCATGTCTACGAGGTCGGCGACAGTCGTGAACCCTTCACCATCCAGTCCTTGTCCAAGCCGTTCGTGTTCGCGCTGGCCCTGGACCTCCTGGGCGCAAGCCGCGTGGAGAGCGCGATCGGCGTCGAGCCATCGGGCGACCCCTTCAACTCGATCCGGCTCAATTCCGACAACCATCCGTTCAATCCCATGGTCAATGCCGGCGCGATCGCCTGCAGCGGGCTGATCCATGCGAGCAAGGGCGATCAAGCCTTCGAGCAGATCCGCCTTGCGCTCGGCCGCTTCGCCGGGCGCGATCTCGACGTCGATGAGGCGGTCTACGCTTCCGAGAGCCAGACCGGCGACCGCAACCGCGCCATCGCCTACCTCCTCAAGACCAATGCGGTGATCGCCGACAATGTCGCCGCCGTGCTCGACGTCTACTTCCGCCAATGCGCCGTTCTGGTCACCGCGCGCGACATCGCGGTGATGGCGGCGACCCTTGCCAACCGCGGCGTCAATCCGCTCACGGAGGAGCAGGTCGTGACGCCGTACGCGATCTCGCGCACGCTATCGGTGATGACGTCGTCGGGCATGTACGACTATGCCGGCGAGTGGATCTACCGGATCGGCATTCCCGCCAAGAGCGGCGTCGGCGGCGGCATTCTGGCGGCCCTCCCGGCGCGGCTCGGCCTCGGCAGCTATTCGCCAAAGCTCGACAAGCACGGCAACAGCGTGCGCGGCATCAAGGTCTGCGAGGCGGTGTCCTCGCATTACGACCTGCACATGCTCAACCGCAGCGACGACGCGCGCAACGCGATCATCGCCGACTATCACGTCGGCAAGAGTCCGTCGCGCCGCGTCCGCCGTCCGCAGGAGCGCGAAATTCTGGCGGCCCACGAGGAGGAGGTGCGGATCATCGAGCTGGTCGGCAGCCTGTCGCTGTCGGCGGTCGACTACGTCTCGCGCCGGCTCGGCGGACGACCGCGGCCGCAATTCGTGATCTTCGATCTCCACCGCGTGACCTCCACGACGCGCGCCGGCGCGCGGCTCCTGGCCGAGGCCTTCGAGGAACTCGCGGCGCTCAACGTCACGGTGGTGCTGTCCGGGGTGAGCCGCACATCACGCGAGTGGGACCGCCTGCGGGAATGGACCGCGGAGCTGAAGAACGTCCGCGACTACTACCTGCTCGACACCGCGATCGAATGGGCGGAAGACCAGATCGTCTACCGCTATGGCGGCTCGATCGACTTCCACGAGACCACCGAGCTTGCCGAGCAGCCGCTGCTTGAAGGCCTGACCGAGGAAGAACTGAGCGATCTTGCCTCGATCTGCACGGTCCGCACCTACCCGTCCGGCGCAAAAATCCTCACCGCGGGTGATCCCGCCGATGCCCTGTTTTTCCTCCGCAGCGGCGCCGTGCATGTCACGCTGCCCAACGGCGTCAGGCTCGCGACGCTGACCGCCGGCATGGCCTTCGGCGAGATGGCGCTGCTGGAGCCGACGCGGTCCGCCGATGTCTCGGCCGACATGGCGGCGACCGTATTCGAGACGCCGCTGAAAGACTTCGAGCGCTTCCGCCAGCAGCATCCGCGCGCCTCCGAGCGCATCATGCGCAACTTGGCGCAGCTCCTCGCCGACCGCCTGATCGTGGCCAACGCCAGAGTGGATATCCTGACGTCGGCGTGATTTCTTCACCTCTCCCATAGGGAGAGGTCGGAGCGCATCGAAGATGCGATCCGGGTGAGGGGTTACGGCGAACGCTCTGCGAGGCAGCCCCTCACCCGGATTGCTGCGCAATCCGACCTCTCCCCGGCGGGGAGAGGTGAACGCGCAGCTCCAGCTTGCCTCATCGGCCCGCGGCTTCGCTCAGCCGCCGCTTGATCTTCGCGGCGCTTCTGTCGAGAATTTCGGATGGCTGCTGGCCGGTCGCCGCACACAGACAGGCCCAATAATAGATGACGTCGCCGAGCTCGTCGACGAGACCGGCGCGGTCGAGCCACTCGTCGCGCAGCAGCTTCTTGATGTGGTCGGCCGCCTCGCCGGATTCACCGGCGAGGCCGAGCCCGAGATAGGCGAGACGCTCGTTCGAGGGATGTGCATCGACCTTCGCAACGCTGGCCGCCCAGGCCGCATATTCATCGATCGTCATGAGCATCCCCCGCCGCCGGCGTTTGGATCAGCCTACCACTTCCGTGACCGGCTGGAGATCGATCTCGAAGGTCTCCAGGAATTTCGAAGTCATGATGTAAAAGCCGACCGAGAGTTGGAGTTCCACCAGGGCGGCCGGCGTCAGCTTCGAGGCGATCGCCTTGAAGGTCGCGTCCGACGGCTTGTTCGATCTCACGATCTCGTCGGTGAAGGCGAGCGCGGCGCGCTGCACCTCGTTGAAGCAGGTCGCGGCCTGCCAGTTCGCCAGGGCCTCGTTCTGCTCGTCGGTGACGCCGACGCCCTTGCCGATGCGCTTGTGGGCGACGATTTCATACGGCGCCTCGCACAGGATTCCGGTGCGCGTGATCGCGAGCTCGCGCACGATGGGATCGAGCTCGCCCTTGTGGCGGATGGCGCCGCCGAGGCGGCAGTACTGCTCGAAGTAGCTCGGCGAGTGCGACATCATGCGGAAGATGTTGGCGTTGCGGTTCTTGCCGAGGATCTCGCGGGTGCGGTCGGACGCCGTGGACGGGTCGCTGTAGTCGATGCGGGCCATGTCTCTGATTTTCCTTTAGCCTTTGGATTCTTGTTGTCGCTGCCGGTTCCGCAAAATCCTATTCGCGCGCGACCTTGGGAGCAACATCATCGAGTCAAATTGCCGCCGCATTGCTGATCGACCTTGAGACAGTCGATATTCGCCGCGTGGGGACACATCGCGGTGAGATCGTAAGTGGGGTGTTCCGAGTAAAATAACTGGCCGTCGGGCGCATGAGTACAGCGCATCGATGAGTCACGCCCAGGTCTAGGGAGAACAAGGCATGAAGGAAGCCACCAAGGGGGCGGCCTCGGGAGCGCTCGCACATATGCTGGCGGTGACAGCGATGCTCGTCATCGCCAGCATCCTGTTCTACGGGCGTTGAGTTAAGCGTTTCAGAGTTTTCGTCATTCCGGGGTGGCTCTCGCACAAGCCAGGCCCAGAATACCCGTTCCAGGCTCGGTCCCCGGACCGCCCCCGAATGACGAAATCCCGCTAAGTTTCCCTGGTAAAGAACGGCACCAGCTTTCCCGCAAACGGTTTGAAGCTCACTGTCACCGAATCGCCGATGGCAAGTCCGCTGTCGCCGTGTGCCATCATGCGAAAACCCTCGGCACAATCCACCAGCAGGATATTGTAGGGCACGTGCGCGCGCGTCCCGGGCGTCGCGGCGCGGCAGACCAGCGAGGCCGCATAGACCCTGCCCTTGCCGCTGGCGCGGGCCTCGTGCGGATCAGAGGCGCCGCAGGCCGCACAGAAGCCGCGGTGAAAATACTGCACATGACTGCATGCACCGCAGGTCTGGTAGGTGATGGCCTGCTCGCCCTTGGTCCAGTCGGCCAGTTGCTCGCTCATCGCACCCGCTCCAGAAACATGCTGACATGGGACGACAGCACGCCGCCGTCGCCGTGCAGCAGTGCAATCGAGGCATCCCGCACCTGGCGGGTCGCAGCCCGCCCCGTCATCTGCAAATGCGCCTCGACCAGATGCGCCATGGCGCCGCCGACGCCGCAATGGCCGTAGCTGAGCAGGCCACCATGGGTGTTGAGCGGCATGGCGCCGTCGCGGCCGAAATGCCCCGCGCGCACCCGCGCGGCCGCTTCGCCCCGCCCGGCGAGGCCGAGGTCCTCCAGCAGCATTGCCAGCGTGATCGTGAAGCTGTCGTAGATCGCGGCGTAGCGCACGTCGGAGATCGCTAGGCCCGACGCCTCCTTCGCGCGCGCGATAGATATTTCCGCGCCGAGTTCGCTGAGTGCGGGCGCGGCCGTGACGTGCTGATGGGTATGGGCCTGGGCGCAGCCGCGAATGCGCAGGCCCGCTTCGCCAGTCCGTTCGCGGCTGATCACGAACGCCGCGCCGCCGTCGGACACCGGGCAGCAGTCGAGCAGTTTTAATGGCATCGCCACCGGCTTGGAGGCCATGACGTCGGCAACGGTGATGGGGTCGTGGAATTGGGCACCGGGATGGGTGCAAGCGTGGGCGCGCATCAGCACGGCGAATTCGGCGAGGTCTTCTTCGCTCACGCCGTATTCATGCATATAGCGGCTGGCAACGAGGCCGTAATAGGCGGGAATGGTCGGCCCCAGCGGCACCTCGTAGTCGGGATGCCCGACCTGCGCCAGTGCCTGGATCGAGGCGTCGCGGCTCTGCCCGGTGAGACGGTTCTCGCCGGCCACCACGAGCACGTGGCGCGCGACGCCGGCTTCGACCAGATGATGCGCCAGCATCGTCATCGCGAGCCCCGTGGCGCCGCCGACCTGCACGGCATGGGCGTAGGACGGACGAATGCCGAAATGCTCGGCGAAGACGGTGGCCAGCATGATGTGCGGCGAGACGGTGGAGTAGCCGCAGAGGATGCCGTCGATCTCGGCGCGCTTTAGCCCGGCATCGTCGAGCGCGGCCTGCGCCGCCCGGCTCATCAGGTCGAGCGAGCTTGAGCCTTCATGCTTGCCGTAGGGCGTGAGGCCCACGCCGGTGATGAAGCTCATGGCGTCTCCCCTACTCCGGCGCCGCGCGGGTGACGCCATCGAGGACCATCCCGGCGATCTCGTCGGCGGAGTAACCGATCTCGCGCAAAATCTCCGCGCCATGCTCGTTGAGCCGTGGTGCCAGCCGCACCGGCTCGGCCTCGGTTTCCGACCAGCTCGCGGTGACCTTCATGCTGCGGATCGGGCCCTCGGTCGGGTGGTTCACGACCGGGAAGAATCCGGTCGCCTCCAGATGCTCGTCGTGCAGGATCGAGGCGAGATCATGCATCGGCATGACGGGCACGTCAGCCGTGGTGAGCAGGTCGATCCACTCCGCCGTCGTGCGCGTCTCGAAAATGCGCGCGAGCTCGGCGTAAACGACGTCGATGTTGGCGGCGCGGCCGGCGAAGGTCGCGAACTTGGCATCGGCGCGCAGGTCGTCGCGCCCCGTCGCCTTGAAGAAGTTTTCCCACTGCTTGTCGTTGTAGACGATGACGCTGAGATAGCCGTCCGAGGTCTTGTAGGGCCTGCGATCGCGCGAGAGATGGCGGGCATAGCCGCCCTTGTCGAGCGGCGGCTCGTAGGTGAGCCCGCCCATGTGGTCGCCCATGACGAAGCCGGCCATGGTCTCGAACATCGGGATGTCGACACGCTGGCCGCGCCCGGTGCGGTCGCGGTGCACGAGGCTGGCGCAGATCGCGCCGACGGCGGTGAGACCGACGATGCGATCGACCAGCGCATTCGGCACGTAGCGCGGCACGCCGTCCCCGGTCTGCGCCATCAGGGCGGGGAGCGCGGTCGCGCCCTGGATCAAATCGTCATAGGCGGGTTTTGCGGCATAGGGGCCGTCCTGGCCGAAGCCGAACACCCCGGCATAGACCAGGCGTGGATTGATCGCAGAGACGACGTCGTAGCCGAGCTGCAGCCGCGCCATCGCCTGCGGGCGGACGTTGTAGACGAGCACGTCGGCGTCCCTGAGCAGCCGCAGGACGGCCTCGCGCCCCGGCGGCTTCTTCAGATCGAGACAGATCGAGCGCTTGCTGCGGTTGGTGTTGAGGAAGACGGGGCCCATGCCGGCATGCCGCATCGGGCCGATCAGGCGCGTGACGTCGCCGTCGAGCGACTCGACCTTGACGATGTCGGCGCCGTAGTCGCCGAGCATCTGGGTCGCATAAGGCCCCATGAGAACGGTCGTCATGTCGACGACCTTGATGCCCGCAAGCGGCCCCATCGTTCACTCCCGATCTGCGCGGGGCGCGCTGCCCCGCGATTTCGGTCCAGCTAAAGGCAGCGGCGGGGTGCGCGCAAGGGCGGCGCGCGTATGGCCGCATGCGCGGCCAAGGCCGCTATTTCTTCTGGCGGGATTCGCGGATCTTGAGGAGACGGTCGAGCTCGTCGTTCTGCTGGTTGATCCGGTCGGCGATCCGCGACTCGTTCTGCTCGCCCGAGGCAGCCGCGGCTTGCTCGATGAGCTGGCGGATATTGTCCTCGAGGATCGCGATGCGATCGTTCAGTGCGTCGAGGGAGAGGGAGTCTTCGTAGTCGTTGCTCATGATGCGCGTCTCGCCAATCAATCAGGAGCCGTAGGATGGGCCAAGCGAAGCGGGCCCACCATGATCTAACGCAAGAAAAAGGTGGGCGCGGCGCAAAGGGGCCTTTGCCCACCCGACAGAACCTACTTCAGCGGCTCCAGCACGGAGACATAGTTGGCGACCGCCGCGCCGCCCATGTTGAAGATGCCGCCGAGTTTGGCATTCTTGAGCTGCATGCCCTCGGGCGCCTGGCCGGCGAGCTGCATCGCGGTCATCACATGCATGGAGACGCCGGTAGCGCCGATCGGATGGCCCTTGGCCTTCAGGCCGCCGGAGGGATTGACCGGCAGCTTGCCGTCCTTGAGCGTCCAGCCCTCCTTGATGGCGCGGGCGCCCTGCCCCTTCGGCGTCAGGCCCATCGCCTCGTACTCGATCAGCTCCGCGACCGTGAAGCAGTCATGGGTCTCGACGAAGGAGAGATC
The DNA here is from genome assembly GCF_018131015.1 of Bradyrhizobium diazoefficiens. Classification (GTDB taxonomy): domain Bacteria; phylum Pseudomonadota; class Alphaproteobacteria; order Rhizobiales; family Xanthobacteraceae; genus Bradyrhizobium; species Bradyrhizobium diazoefficiens_B. The sequence continues at coordinate 449,045 of NZ_JAFCJJ010000001.1, read as the reverse complement.
GGACAGCATAAGGCCGGCCTTTTCCAGCGCGCGCTGCCAGGCGACGGTGCAGCCCTCGAACTGGAGGATGTCGCGCTTGGACATCGGCAGGAAGTCCTGGGCATGCGCGGTGGCGCGGAAGCCGATCGACTTGGCCATGCCCTTGGCGGTTCCGGCGTCCGCCAGCACCAGCGCCGCGGCGCCGTCGGAGACGAGCGAGCAATCGGTCCGCTTCAGGGGACCGGCGACATAGGGGTTTTTCTCGCTCTCGGCGCGGCAGAAGTCGAAGCCAAAATCCTTGCGCATCTGGGCGAAGGGATTGGCGACGCCGTTCTTGTGGTTCTTGGCCGCGATCAGGGCGAGCGCATCGGACTGATCGCCGTATTTCTGGAAATAGGAGCTGGCGATCTTGCCGAACACGCCGGCAAAGCCGCCGACGGTGTCGCCGTCCTCCGGCAAATAGGACGCCTTGAGCAGGTTCTTGCCGATCTCGGGGCCCGGGGTGCGCGTCATCTGCTCGACGCCGACGACCAGCACGATCTTGGCCGCGCCTGCGGCGATCGCCCGCAGGCCCTGATGCACGGCGGCGGATCCGGTGGCGCAGGCGTTCTCGACCCTTGTGGCCGGCTTGAAGCGCAGCCTCGGGTCGGCCTGGAGCACCAGCGAGGCGGTAAAATCCTGCGGCGAGAAACCGGCATTGAAATGGCCGAGCACGATCTCGTCGACGTCGGAGGCCGAGACGCCGGCATCGGCCAGCGCTTCGTTGGCGACGCGGGTCACGAGGCTTTCGACGGTTTCGGTGTCGAACTTGCCGAACGGCGTATGCGCCCATCCGACGATGCTGGCGGTCATGCTTGTTTCTCCCTTGGGGATCTTCTGCCTGAGCTAAGTCTTAGCCCAAGGATGGCAAGACTTCACGCGGCTTTCAGGGCCTTGAGCGTACGCTGGCAGATGGCAGTTATGCCGGCCCAGTTCCCGGCCCTGACCTCGGCCGCCGGGCACAGCCAGGATCCGCCGACCGCGACCACGTTGGGCTCGGCGAGCCAGGTCGCCGCATTGGCCTCGCCGACCCCGCCGGTCGGGCAGAACCGCACATTCGGGAACGGGCCGCCAAGCGCGCGCAGGCCCTTGATGCCGCCCGCCTGCTCCGCCGGGAAGAATTTTGCGAGGTCGAACCCGTGCGCCAGCGCCATCATCAGCTCGGAGGCGGTGGCGATCCCCGGCGCGAACGGCAGGGCGCTGTCGGCGGCCGCCTTCAGCAGGTCCGGCGTGCCGCCCGGGCTGATGCCGAACTTGACGCCGAGCTTTTCGGCGCGGGCAAGATCGGCCGGGTTGAGGATGGTGCCGATGCCGACCACCGCCTCGGGCACCTCGGCCATCATCGCCTTGGCCGCGTCGATCGCGACCGCGGTCCGCAGCGTCACCTCCAGCGTGCGGACGCCGCCGGCAACCAGCGCACGCGCCAGCGGTACGGCGTCCTCCAGGCGCTCGATGGTAAGGACTGGGATGACGGTCGCGGCCTTGAACAGCGCGGCCAGCTGGTCCTGTCTTGCGGTCATGGGCGTCAATCTTTTCTACTTGGTCGCCTGGCGCGAGGGCGCCGGCCGGTGCCGCCGCTTCGGCGGCATGGCATAGCCCGGAATGATGGCGCCGGGATAGCAGATCACGAGGCTCGCCAGCCGGTGCCCGGCCTGGGCGGCCTCGACCGGATCGGAACCGCCGAGCCGGGCCGCGATATAGGCCGCGGCAAAGCTGTCGCCGGCCGCCGTGGTGTCAACAACGGGTCTCGTCATTGGTTCGGCGCGGACCTCGCTCGTTCCGCCGGGGAAGCGCAGCAGGCTGACGGGCTCAGTGAGCCGGAACACCAGCTCGGGCGCCGGAATCCGCGCCATCAGCGCGTCGTGGCTGTCGTCCGGATAGAGCGCAAGCAGATCCTCGGCCGAGGTCAGCACGATGTCGGCAGTCGCAAACGCGCCCGCGAACACCTCGCGCGCGACGTCGCGGTCCGGCCAGCCGCGCGCGCGAAAATTGGTGTCGAACACGAAGCGGGTGCCGAGCAGGCGCGAACGCCTGATCGCCGCGAACAGCCGGTCGCGTCCGGCCGCATCGTAGATCGAGAGCGTGATCGCGGAGAGATAGACGATGTCGTAGCTCATCAGCGAGTTGAGGATCTCGTCCGTCTCCGGCAGGTCCATCAGCCGCCGCGCCGCTGCGCTGTCGCGCCAGTGGAAGAACTGCCGCTCGCCATTGGCATCCAGCTGGATCATGTAGAGGCCTGGAAGCTTGCCCGGCAGGCGCGCGACACGCCGCGTCCCGACCCCCTCCGCATTCCAGGCCGCGATCATCTCCTCGCTCAGGGTATCGTCGCCGAGCGCGGTGAAATAGTCGACCTTGACCTCGAGCCGCGCGAGATAGACGGCGGTGTTGAGGGTGTCACCGCCGAAGCTGCGCGAATACAGGCCGCCGCCCTGCCCTCCGGATTGCCCACCCTGGGCCTGCCGGAGCTCGACCATGCATTCGCCGATGCTGGCAACGCTTGGCATCACTCTACCCGCTCAGTCACGGATCAGGCGACGAAATTGCCGCCGAGCTCGTCTTCGATGTGAATGCGGATGATGTCGTCAAAGTTCTTCTCGGCGGTGGTGAAGCCGAGCTCGAGCGACCGCTTTGCGTTGAAGTTGCGCGGCCAGCCGCCGACGATGCCGACGATGAACGGATCGGGCTCCCGCTTGATGCGGGCCGCGACCTTGTCGCCGGCCACCCGCTTCAAGGCGGCGATCTGCTCGCCGACGGTTGCCGACAGTCCCGGCATAGTCAGGTTGCGGCGCGGACCGACCGTGCCGAGGTCCATGGTGCCGGCATGGAGCAGGAAGCCGACCGCCGAGCGCGGCGTGGCGTGCCAGTGGCGGACGTCCTCGGACACCGGGAGGATTGCCTCCTTGCCGGCCAGCGGCTCGCGCAGGATGTTGGAGAAGAAGCCCGAGGCGGCCTTGTTGGGCAGGCCCGGCCGGATGCAGATGGTCGGCAGGCGGATGCCGATGCCGTCGAGGAAGCCGCGGCGGGAATAGTCGGCGAGCAGGAATTCGCCGATCGCCTTCTGCGTGCCGTAGCTGAGCAGCGGCGTATGGAAGAACTCGTCGCCGATCGCCTCCGGGAACGGCGCGCCGAACACCGCGATCGAGGACGTGAACACCACGCGCGGCTTGTAGCCGCCGCCGACAAGGCGGATCGCATCGAGCAGCATCCGCGTGCCGTCGAGATTGATGCGGTAACCCTTGTCGAAATCGAGCTCGGCCTCGCCCGAGACGATCGCGGCGAGATGGAAGATCACGTCGGGGCGGCCCGCGATCAGCTTTTCGGCAGCGCCGGGGACTGCAAAATCGCCCGACACGGTCTCGACGGGGAAACCCGCCTTCTCCGGCGCCTTCGGCTCGACCACGTCATGCATGGTCAGCTTCGTGATCTCATTCTTGCCGAGCCGGCCGTCGCGGAGCAGACGTTCACACAATTTGCGGCCGACCATGCCGGCAGCGCCCAGAATCAGAATGTGCAAGAGCCTACTCCTTTTTATTGGTCTTGGTCGTCAACGCGTCCGTCCCTGTGGGACGGTCCGGCGGCGGCCCGCAAATCATTCCTTCACGGCGCCGGTCATCGCCGACACATAGTGCTCAACGAAGAAGGCGTAAAGGATGACCAGCGGCAGCGACCCCGCCAGCGCGCCCGCCATCAGCGAGCCCCAGCGATAGATGTCGCCGTCCACGAACTCGTTGACGATCGCGACGGGGACGGTCTTGTTGCTGACCGATTGCAGGAACGTCAGCGCGTAGATGAACTCGTTCCAGCACAGCGTGAAGCAGAAGATGAAGGCCGAGATCAGGCCGGGGATCGCCAGCGGCAGCACGATCTTGATCAGGATCTGCCAGCGGCTGGCGCCGTCGATCAGCGCGCATTCCTCGAGCTCGAACGGGATGGTCTTGAAATAGCCCATCAAGAGCCAGGTCGAGAACGGGATCAGGATGGTCGGATAGGTCAGGATCAGCGCCATCGGCGAGTCGAACAGGCCGTACTGGAACACGACGGTGGCGAGCGGGATGAACAGGATCGAGGGCGGCACAAGGTAGGCGAGGAAGATCAGCCCGCCGACGAGGTTAGCGCCCTTGTAGCGCAGGCGCACGATGGCATAGGCCGCGAGCACCGAAGCGATGATCGAAAGCACGGTGGCGCAGACCGCGACATACATCGTGTTCCACAGCCAGTGCGGATAATAGCTCTCGAACAAGAGCTTGTGGAAATGCTTGAAGGTCGGATTCCAGGTCCAGAACGGATTGTACTTGTCGAGATCGAGCAGTTGCTCGTCCGGCTTCACCGAGGTCAGCGCCATCCAGTAGAACGGGAACAGCAGGACGACGACGATGATCGCGAGCGGCAGATACAGCGTCACGAGCCGGCGCGGCACCGACTGCAGATAGCTCATGCCCTCGCTGTTATCGACCCGGGCGGGCGTCGACAGGATGGTCTTGAGGTCGACCTTGGAGGCAGGAAGATCAGTCATTGCTCTCTCCCTGTTGCCACTTCCGGCGCTGCAGCCCGAACCACGACACCATGATCGCGGCGAGCAGGAACGGGATCATCGCGCTGGAGATCGCCGCGCCCTCGCCGAGCTGGCCGGCGATGATCGCGCGCTGGTAGGACAGCGTCGCCATCAGATGGGTGGCGTTGACCGGACCGCCGCGCGTCATCGCCCAGATCAGCTGGAAGTCGGTGAAGGTGAACAGCACCGAGAAGGTCATGACCACCGCAATGATCGGCGTCAGCAAGGGATAGGTGATGTAGCGGAAGTTCTGCCAGCGCGTGGCCCCGTCCAGCGTCGCGGCCTCGTAGAGCGAGGGCGACACCGTCTGCAGGCCGGCGAGCAGCGTGATCGCTACGAACGGCACGCCGCGCCAGATGTTGGCAAAGATCACGCAGACCCGCGCCCATGTAGTGTCGCCGAGGAAGTTGATGTTCTGACTGATCAGCCCGAGATGCTTCAGCGACCAGGAGATGATCGAGAACTGCGAGTCGAAGATCCACCAGAACGCCAGCGCCGACAGCACGGTCGGCACGATGAAGGGAATGAGGACGGCGGCGCGGAGCAGCGCCTTGAACGGCATGTGCTCGTTGAGCAGCAGCGCGAGATAGAGGCCGATGGCAAACTTGATCGCGCTCGCAAGAAACGTGTAGAGCAGCGTGTTGAAGACGGACAGCCAGAAGATGGCGTCATCCCACAGCCATTCATAGTTCTCGGTGGCGATGAAGTGCCCGACGCGGCCGATGCGCGTGTCCGTGAAGGACAGCCAGATGCCCAGTCCCAGCGGATAGGCCAGGAAAAAGATCAGGAAGGCCATGGCCGGCACCATGAACCAGAAGCCGAGCCAGTTGCGGTTGTGCTTGAGCTGGCTCCACGCACTCGCCTCGCGGACCTGCGACTTGGCATTTCTCTGTGCAAGTGCAACGTCAGCCATGGTCGTATCCCGATCGCAATGAGGAAACGGGCGGCCGTTGCGGCCGCCCGCTCAGTTCGCGGCTGGTTAGCCGCGATAGATGCGCTTGAGCTGCCGCTCGGCTTCGGACATCGCACCCTTGAGGTCTTTGGCGCCGGTGCAGTAGTTCGCGAACATATCGACCACGATGAAGTCGGCGATCGCGGTCGCCGCCTTCTCACCGGGCGTGCCGATGCCGGAGGCCGGCAAGGCGCGCTTGGAGGCCTGGCCGAACACGGCGTTCTTGGGATCGGCGGTCCAGACCGGCGAGGCATCGTAGGCGTTGAGCGTGTGGGTGAGATAGCCGCGCGCACCCGTCAGCCACTTGTCGAAGTTTTCCTTCTCCAGCATGAAGGCAACGAAGGCCTTCGCCGCATTCGGATATTTCGTGAAGTTGAAGGCGAGGATCGGCACCGCGAGCTGGAGCTCGGTCGGCTTGCCGATCGGGCCAACCGGCCACAGCGCGTGGTCGATGTCGTCGGCGAGATCCTTCTTGGTCGCATCGTCCTTGGCGGCGATGTAGATCGAGATGCCGTTCGAGGTCAGGTACAGCTCGCCCGACAGGAACGCCTTGTTGTTGGAGGAATCGTTCCAGGAGGCGACGCCGGGGATGAAGGTGTCGGACAGCGCCTTGGCATATTCGAGCGCCTTGGCCGTCTCCGGCGAGTTGATGATGACCTTGTCGTCCTTGTCGACGGTCCAGCCGTTGTAGCCCCACAGGATGTTGTGAACCCAGGCGTTGGCATCGCCGGTGGCGTGTCCGAGCGCAAAGCCCGCCGGCGTGTTGTTCTTTTTCAGGGCCTTGCAGAGCTCGAGATAGGCCGGGAAATCGGACGGCACCTGCTTGAAGCCGGCCTTCTCCACCGCGGATTTGCGGTAGGTCAGGTAGCCGCCGACGGTCGCCACGGGAATGCCGAGCCAGTCGCCATCCTTCTTGCAGGTGATGGCCGCAGCGTCAGTCCAGCCGCCGTATTTCTTGCCGAGATAATCGGCAACGTCGTTCATCTTGATGACCTTGGTCGGGAACAGCTGCGGCAGCGTGTGGAGGCCCCAGGCGAGGTCGAGACCGGAACCAGTGTTGGCTGCGACCGATGCCTTCGGCTGCACGTCCTCGAAAGACTCGCTGAAGACGTTCATCTCGGTGCCGGTGGCCGCCTTGAAGGCGGCGACCATGGCGTTGAACGCATCGTCTTCTGCCGGGACGAAACGCTTCCAGCGCATCACCGTGAGCTTGGCGCCCGGCTCCGCCTTCCACGGCGATTCCGCCGCCCAGGCCTTGGCGAATTCAAACAGTGCAGGCCCAGTCAATGCGCCGGTTGCAGCCAGCGCCGTTCCGCCTTGAAGCAATGCCCGGCGGGTAAAGTCTTGCATGTTGTCCTCCCAATGGTGATTTTTTGATTTGTTTAAGTCTGACCTTAAGTCTGTCTTATGCGTTCAGTCGCTTCCCCGTCCCGTCGTCGAACAAGTGAACCAGCGACGGATCCGGCTTCAGCCGAACCTTGTCGCCGGGATTGAACTGGTGGCGCTCGCGGAACACCGCGACGACCTGCTCGCCGCCGAGCTTGGCGAATACCTGGGTCTCGGAGCCGGTCGGCTCGACCACGATGATCTCGGCATCGGCGCCGTCATCGGCGATGGTGAAATGCTCGGGCCGGACGCCATAGACCACGGGCTTGCCGTCGGAGGCGGCTGGCGCGCTCTTGAGCGGCAGCTTGACGCCGTTCGGCCCCTCGAAGGTGGCGACGCCGTTGACGCGCACATGACCTTTCAGGAAGTTCATGGCCGGCGAGCCAATGAAGCCGGCGACGAACTGGTTGTCGGGCTTGTCGTAGAGCTCGAGCGGCGTGCCCATCTGCTCGACGATGCCGTCATGCATGACGACGATCTTGTCGGCCATGGTCATGGCCTCGATCTGGTCGTGGGTCACGTAGACGGTGGTCGTCTTCAGGCGCTGGTGCAGCTCCTTGATCTCGGTGCGCATGGCGACGCGCAGCTTGGCGTCGAGGTTCGACAGCGGCTCGTCGAACAAAAACACCTGCGGATCACGCACGATGGCGCGGCCCATGGCGACGCGCTGGCGCTGGCCGCCGGAGAGCTGGCGCGGATAGCGCTCGAGCAGCGGCGACAGCGCGAGAATTTCGGCGGCGCGCTTGACGCGCTTGTTGATCTCCTCGGTGCTCGCCCCGCGCAGCTTCAGCGAGAAGCCCATGTTGTCGCCGACGGTCATGTGCGGATAGAGCGCGTAGTTCTGGAACACCATGGCAATGTCCCGCTCCTTGGGCTGGACATTGTTGACGACACGGTCGCCGATCGAGATCGTGCCGGAGGTGATGTTCTCGAGGCCTGCGAGCATGCGCAGCAAGGTCGACTTGCCGCAGCCGGAGGGGCCCACCAGGACGACGAACTGGCCGTCCTCGATCGGGATCGTCACGCCGTGCAGGACTTCAAAATTGCCGAACGATTTCCGCACGTCGCGGATTTGCACAGACGACATCTAGCTCCCTCCTCGAAAGTCCACGACGCCTGTTGCGCCGCGACCGTCTTGTTTTTCTCAGACTTCACCGAACGAAGCCGGTCTTACCGGGCAACATTGTCGGCAGTTTGGGCGGTTTTGGCAATTTGGTCTTTGGTTAGTCGGTGCTGGTAGCGCTGTCAACGTTCCTTTGTTTGCGGGAGTGACTGTGTTAAGAGCAGCAAATGGGTCGAAAACGCACCAAGTCAGGCAAAATCCGGTTGGCGGAAGTCGCCGAGCTGGCCGGCGTCAGCCCGATCACGGCGTCCCGCTTCTTCCGCAATCCCGAGGCGCTGTCGGTCGCCAAGCGGGCCCGGGTCGAAAGCGCCGCCAAGGAGCTCGGCTATGTGCCGAACCTGGCAGCACGTGCGCTCGCCTCGCAGCGCACCGAGGTGATCGGCGTCCTGATTCCGTCACTGACCAACAACGTGTTTTCCGACGTGCTGCGCGGCATCTACGACGCCTCGGAAGGCAGCCGCTATTCGATCCAGCTCTCCAATACCCGGTATAGCATCCTCCAGGAGGAAAAGCTTCTGCGCATCTTCCTTGCGCAGAAGCCTGCCGGGCTGATCGTGACCGGGATCGACCAGACCGCGGAATCGCGCACCATGCTGGAGGCGGCCGACTGCCCGATCGTGCAGATCATGGAGATCGGCCCCAACCCGGTCGACATGATGATCGGCTTTTCCCACTATGATGCAGCGCGTGCGGCGATTGCGCACCTGTTCGCTCAAGGCCGTCGCAAGATCGGCTTCGTCGGCGCGCGGATGGATCCGCGGGTGCAGCGGCGGTTGGACGGCTACGTCTCCGCCATGAAGGAGGCCGGCTTGTTCGAGCAGCGCCTCGTCGTCACGACGGCGACGCCGACCTCGGTGACGCTCGGCGGCGCCCTGTTCACCGATCTGCTGGCGCGGGAGCCCGGCATCGACGCGGTGTTCTGCGCCAATGACGACCTTGCGCTGGGCGTCCTGTTCGAATGCCGGCGCAGGGAGATCGCCGTGCCCGAGCAGATCGCGATCGTCGGCTTCAACGACCTCGAATTCATGGCCTCCGCCGTCCCCACCCTCACCAGCGTGCGGACCAACCGCTACGAGATGGGCAATACCGCCGCGACCATGCTGATCGAGGCGATCGACGGGCGGCGGCCGGAGCAGCCGGTGCTCGATCTCGGCTTCAAGGTGATCGAGCGGCAAAGCTCGTCGTCGCGGCGGTCGGACAGCAGGCCAGCCCTTTCCGGCGCGGGCACTGCGAACAAAATGATAGCGTTACCAAGTAGCCATGACTAGTATCCGACCCATGAGGAAACGGCCGGCCAGCGGCCAGGCAGACCACCACCCGCGCGGTCAGGCGGCACATACGCCAAAGCCCTGAAGACCGACGCCGGTGTGTTTGCATTGCAGGAGAAGCCAATGACAAAAAAGCCAACCCATGGGCATGCGCCCGCCGGTAACGGCACTCGCCGCCACCTCCGCTCGCAGGAATGGTTCAACAATCCGCACAATCCGGGCATGACCGCGCTCTATATGGAGCGCTACCTCAATTACGGCCTCACCCGCGCCGAGCTGCAGTCCGGCAAGCCGATCATCGGCATCGCCCAGACCGGCAACGACCTCTCCCCCTGCAACCGCCACCATATCGAGCTGGCCCACCGCGTCCGCGAGGGCATCCGCGAGGCCGGCGGGATCGCCATGGAATTCCCGACCCATCCGATCCAGGAGACCGGCAAGCGCCCGACCGCGGCGCTCGACCGCAACCTCGCCTATCTCGGCCTGGTCGAGATCCTCTACGGCTATCCGCTCGACGGCGTGGTGCTGACCACCGGCTGCGACAAGACCACGCCGGCGTGCATGATGGCCGCGGCAACCGTCAACCTGCCCGCGATCGTGCTGTCGGGCGGCCCGATGCTGAACGGCTGGCATGCCGGCGAGCGCACCGGCTCCGGCACCATCGTCTGGAAATCGCGCGAGCGGCTTGCGGCGGGCGAGATCGACTATGAAGAATTCATGGAGATCGTGGCCTCCTCGGCGCCCTCGGTCGGCCATTGCAACACCATGGGCACCGCCTCGACCATGAACGGGCTCGCCGAAGCGCTCGGCTTCTCGCTGCCGGGATGCGCGGCGATCCCCGCGCCCTATCGCGAGCGCGGCCAGATCGCCTATGAGACGGGCAAGCGCATCGTCGAAATGGTCTGGGAAGACCTGAAACCGTCAGACATCCTGACCCGCAAGGCGTTCGAGAACTGCATCGTGATCAACTCGGCGATCGGCGGCTCGACCAACGCGCCGATCCACATCAATGCGCTGGCCCGTCATATCGGCGTCGAGCTTTCGATCGACGACTGGCAGAAGGTCGGCCATGACGTGCCGCTGCTGGTCAACATGCAGCCGGCCGGGTTCTATCTCGGCGAGGAATTCCACCGCGCCGGCGGCGTGCCGGCCGTGGTGCGCGAACTGATGAAGCACAAGCGCATCCACGAGGATGCGGTCACGGTGAACGGCCGCGGCATCGGCGAGAACTGCAAGAATGCGCCGGTGCCCGACAATGACGTGATCTGGGCCTATGACAAGCCGCTGGTGAAGGACGCCGGCTTCCTGGTGCTCAGGGGCAACCTGTTCGATTCAGCGATCATGAAGACCTCCGTGATCTCCAAGGAATTCCGGGATCGCTATCTCAGCAACCCGAAGGACCTCAACGCCTTCGAGGGCCGCGCCATCGTGTTCGAGGGCCCGGAGGACTATCACAACCGGATCGACGACGCGTCGCTCGACATCGACGAGCGCTGCGTGCTGTTCATCCGCGGCACCGGCCCGATCGGCTATCCCGGCGGCGCCGAGGTCGTGAACATGCAGCCGCCGGCGGCCCTTATCAAACGCGGCATCCTGTCCCTGCCCTGCATCGGCGACGGCCGCCAGTCCGGCACCTCGGGCTCGCCCTCGATCCTCAATGCCTCGCCGGAAGCCGCCGCCGATGGCGGCCTTGCGATCCTCAAGACCGGCGACAAGGTGCGCATCGACCTCAACAAGGGCAGCGCCAACATCCTGATCTCGGACGACGAGGTGAAGAAGCGCCACGCTGAGCTCAAGGCCAAGGGCGGCTTCAAGCATCCGCCGAACCAGACGCCGTGGCAGGAGATCTACCGCAACACCGTCGGCCAGCAATCGACCGGCGCCTGCATGGAGCTCGCCACGCGCTACCAGAACGTCGCCGGCACCTTTGGCGTGGCGCGGGACAATCACTGACGCCCAAACGTGGCCCGGGTGAACGAAGCGACACCCGGGGAATTTTGCTCCCGGATGTCGCGCTCGCGCTCGTCCGGGCCACGGCATCGAGGAAATCAAGGAGAACAAGAAAATGGCAGACCGCCTCAAGGGAAAGCGCGCCGTCGTCACTGCGGCTGCGGCCGGCATCGGGCGCGCCTGCGCCATCGCATTCGCGCGTGAGGGCGCAACTGTGATCGCCACCGACATCAACGAAAGCGGCGTCGCCACGCTGAAGAGCGAGGGCATCGCAGAGGTCGCAAAGCTCGACGTGCGCAACACCGCCGACGTCAATGCCTTTGCCAAGCGAATTGGCAAGATCGACATCCTGCTCAACGCGGCCGGCTTCGTCCACCACGGCACCATCCTCGACTGCTCGGAGGAGGATTTCGATTTCTCCTTCGACCTCAACGTCAAGTCGATGCACCGGACCATCAAGGCATTCCTGCCGGACATGCTGGCGGGCGGCGGCGGCAGTATCGTCAACATCTCGTCCTGCGCCGCGCTGCGGCCGCCGGCCAACCGTTATGTTTACAGCTCGTCCAAGGCCGCGGTCTCACTGCTGACCCGCGCCGTCGCGCTCGACTTCATCACCAAGGGCATCCGCTGCAACTCGATCTGTCCCGGCACCGTCGAGACGCCCTCGATGCTCGACCGCGCCGCCGCGCAGGGGCCGCAGGGCAAGGAGATGTTCATCTCGCGCCAGAAGATGGGCCGGCTCGGCACCGCCGAGGAGATCGCATCCATGGCGATCTATCTCGGCAGCGACGAGAGCGCCTTCACCACCGGCGTCGACCTCGTCGTCGACGGCGGCTACATGCTCTGACGCCCGGGGATCGCGCCTCATGAACAAGATCGATCTCAACGGCCGCGTCGCGATCGTCACCGGCGGCGCACAGGGCTTTGGCCGCGCCATCAGCGAGCGCTTCGTCGCCTCCGGCGCCAGGGTCGCGATTTGGGATTTTGACTCGGCGCTCGCCGAGAAGACGGTCAAGGAAATCGGCGGCGAAACCAAGGTGTTCAAGGTCGACGTCACCGACACCGCAGGCGTTGAGCAGGCGCGCGATGCGACGCTGGCCGCCTTCGGCAAGATCGACATCCTCGTCAACAATGCCGGCATCGCCGGGGTCAACAAGCCGGTCTGGGAGACCGACCTCGAGGAATGGCGCAAGGTGCTGCGCATCAACCTCGACGGCCCCTTCATCTGCTGCAAGGCCGTCGTACCGGAGATGCTCAAGCAGAAATACGGGCGAATCGTGAACATCGCCTCGATCGCCGGCAAGGAAGGCAATCCCAACGCCTCGCATTATTCGGCGTCCAAGGCCGGCCTGATCGCGCTGACGAAATCGCTCGGAAAGGAATTGGCCGCGCATGACATTCTCGTCAATGCGGTGACGCCGGCAGCCGCAAAAACCGCGATCTTCGACCAGATGACGCAGCAGCACATCGACTTCATGCTGTCGAAGATCCCGAAGGCCCGCTTCGTGCAGGTGGAAGAACTCGCCGCGATGGTGGCGTGGCTGTCATCGGAGGATTGCGCCTTCTCCACCGGCGCGGTGTTCGATATTTCGGGTGGCCGGGCGACTTATTGAGGTGATCATGATCCGGGAAGGCGGATGCCTGTGCGGCGCGGTGCGGTTCAAGGCGGAGGGCGAACCGCTCAACGTCCGCGTCTGCCATTGCCGCCTCTGCCAGAAAGCGATGGGCTCGCCCTACTTCGCCCGCGCGCAGTTCGACCAGAAGGCGCTGACCGTCGAAGGCGAGACCGGGCGCTACGCGTCATCCGAAAACATCGACCGCGTGTTTTGCAAGACCTGCGGCACCCGCCTGTTCGCGTGGCGACGCAACGGCACGCTGGCGGGCGTCGCGCTCGCGACCTTCGACGACCGCAATGCGTTTGCGCCGACCGAGCACATCTGGGTCTCGGAAAAGCTCGCCTGGGTGAAAGTCGAGGACGGCCTGATTCAATATCCGGGGACCATCCCGGCATGATGGAATCCTGGACCCGCCACCCCATCTTCAGCTCAAGCGTTGCCGCACACCGGTTTGGCTGGGTCCGCTGCAAGGCCGCAGGCAAATCAGGACAAGCGAGCCGTGAACATTTCTTTCTATAACATTTCGGTGTGGGTGCTGCCGCTGCTGCTCGCCATCACCTTCCATGAGGCCGCGCACGCCTTCGTCGCGCATCGCCTCGGCGACAACACCGCCTCGCAGCTCGGCCGCGTCAGCTTCAACCCGCTGCGGCACATCGACCCGTTCGGCACGGTGATCCTGCCGGCGATGCTGCTGTTTGCGCATTCGCCGTTCCTGTTCGGCTACGCCAAGCCGGTGCCGGTGAATTTTCGCAAGCTCAACAACCCCAGGCTCGACATGGTCTGGGTCGCGCTGGCCGGTCCCGCCACCAACATTTTGCTGGCGCTCGCCTCTGGGCTCGCATTCCACGCCCTACCCTCAGAACCGATCGACTCGGCGCGGTGGATCTTCGACAACCTCAAGAATTCGCTGGTGATCAACGCCGTGCTGGCCGTCTTCAACATGATGCCGATTCCGCCGCTCGACGGTGGACGGGTCGCGGTCGGGCTGTTGCCGCGCCCGCTCGCCCTGCCCCTTGCCCGGCTCGAGCCCTACGGCATGATGATCCTGATCGCGCTGTTGATCCTGCTGCCGCTCGCGGGTTCCCAGTTTGGTCTAAATCTTGATGTTATTTCAGGAATACTGCGAACGCTGTGCGACTATGTGATTCAGGCTGTTCTCATTTTGACCGGCAACGCGTAGTTGAAGCGATACGTTCGAAAACACGCCGAAGGGCCAGAGGCCAACTTGGTCAAAGCTGCCGATATGCTGATCGCGCGACGCGCCGACACCCGCGCACGTGCCGATTTCGCCACCTGGAAGATGATGGCCAAGCTGAACGGGTTGTCGGCCCTGCCCGAGGATGCGCAGGGGTTCCTCGCCGGCTACAAGAAGCTGCTGGAGCGGATGAGCGAGGCCGAGGCGACCGAGGCCACCATCACCGAGGTCTACAAATCCTACTATCTGGAGATGGGTGGCGCCGGGAACCCGCCCGACGTCCAGACCCGGCCGCCCGAGCCCGTGAAGGACAATGTTACCGCCTTCCGGCGCCCGCTCCCCAAGCCGAAGAAGGCTGTGCCGTTCGGGACGGGGACGCTTGGCGGAACCGACAAGCGACCGCTGCCGGTGGCGCTGATCTTCGCCTGCCTGGTCGTGGTCTACGTCTCGATCCGCTATTACTACTGGCATTAATGCCAAGGCGGCCTTGAAGGCCCGCGCTCAGGGCCGCGGCGAGGCGTCAGCGGCCTTGTGGCCCTTCTTGTCGTTCTTTCTGAAGATCACCGGCAGCACGAAGGTCAGCCCCTCATCGGCGACCAAAGGCGGCGGCGTCGGCACCGGATCGGAGCGCTGGACCATCCCGATCGCCTCATTGTCGAAGGCCGCATCGCCCGAGCCCTTTTCGATCACGACCGAGACCACGTGCCCGAGCCGGTCGAGCGTCAGCCGCACCGAGAGCTCGGCCGCCTTGAAGAGACCCTTGGGATAGCGCTTGTGTCGGTCGAGATGGGCGACCAGGTCCTTTTCCCAGCCCTGGCGAATGCGAACCGAGCGATCACTCTTCTTCTCCGCATCCGACGTCGGCATCGCGGTCGCTTCAGCGGCGGGCGAGGCCACCGAGGCGGTGGTGGGAACGACCGCTTCCTTGGTCTCCTCCTCGACCGGCTTCTTGGTCTCGTTCTGCGTGACCGCCCGGTCGGCCTCCTCCGCCTCCATCGGGAGATCCTTTGGAAGGCTGCTTTCCTTCAGCTCCTCCTTCTGCTCCGCCAGCTCGGGCGAGGCGACCGACTCGTTCGAGTCCGGTCCCGGCGGCAATTCGCTGGGCTCGCCGTTGGGCGACATCGACACCAACCCGACCTCGATCCCCTGCGGATCGGCGATGAAGTCCTGTTCCTCGCCCCGCAGATTGGCAATCGCCACCGCGGCGCCGCCGACATGCAGTCCGACCGCGACCAGCGCGGCGTAGACCCACAGCTTCCGGGACGGTTTCTGGTCGAGTTCGGACATCGGCATCAGGCCTCGGTCACGGCTTCGGCAGCGCAGCCGGCGCGCCCTGCGGCGGCGGGGCCGCCCCCGGGGCACCTTCCAGCGTCACCAGCTTGACCCTGGAATAGCCGCCCTTGTTGAGGAACTCCAGCACGTCCATCAACTCCCCATAGGGCACCGCGCGATCGGCGCGCAGGAAGACGTACTTGTCCCTCGCCATGTCAGGCAGGGCATCGAGCTCGCGGACCAGATCGACGCGCTTGACGAAGGTCTCCCCGATGGCCACCGAAAGATCCGGCTTGATGCTGACATAGGTCGGCTTGTCCGGTTTCTTCTGCGGCGTCGAGGTCGACGTCGGCAGGTCGATCGGCAGGTCCACGGTCGACAGCGGCGCTGCGACCATGAAGATGATCAGGAGCACCAGCATCACGTCGATGAACGGCGTGACGTTGATGTCGTGCGTCTCGGAGAAATCGTCGTCGTCGACGTCACTCTCTGCGATCGATGCGCCCATGGTTCACTCCGCCGCGCGCGAATGCACGCTGCCGTGGCTGCGGTCGAGATCTCGCGACAACAGCCGTGCCGCCGCGCCGGAGGCGCGGCTGACGAGTTCGAGATAGCCCTTCGTCACGCGCGCGAAGTGGTTGTAGATGATGACGGCGGGGATCGCGGCGACGAGGCCGATCGCGGTGGCGAGCAGCGCCTCGGCGATGCCGGGCGCGACGACGGCTAGGTTGGTCGTCTGCGACTTCGAGATGCCGATGAAGCTGTTCATGATGCCCCAGACCGTGCCGAACAGGCCGACGAAGGGCGAGGTCGAGCCGATCGTGGCGAGAAAGCCCATGCCGATGCGGATGCGCCGCTGCTCCGCCCGCACGATCTCGGCGAAGCTCGAGGCCGCGCGCTCCTTGATGCCGGTGTCACTGGAGATGCCGGCGGACATCCGCGCCTCACGCAATGCAGCAATCAGGAATGACGGCAAGATGCCTTCCTTGGCGCCGAGCGCCATCTGCGCTTCCGCAAGCGACCGCGCCTCCGCAACCTTCTTCAGCGCCGAACGCAGTTTTGCGGACGCCACCGACAGCTCGATCGACTTGGCGATGAAGACGGTCCAGGTCACGAGCGAGGCGAAGGCAAGCCCGATCATCACCGCCTTCACGATGATGTCCGCCGACATGAACATCACCCAGGGCGACAATTCCTTCATGGCCGGGGCGACGGCCGATTTGAGGTTGCGGCCGCCCGCGTCGGCCTGCGCCGCGTCGGAAGCCGGCGCCGTGCTGGCCGATGGTGCCGCATCGGCCGAAGACGCGCCTTGTGCGGTGGTCGCCGGCGCGGCGGGCGCCGCGGCCTGCTGCGGCGCAACGGCGGGAGCAGAAACGGGCGGCTGCGTCGATGCCGCGGGCTGCGCTTGCTGGGCGGAAACAGGGGATGCGAGCCAGACGGCCGCCAGCAACGCGGCGGCGAGGCTTGCCTGGAAGGATCTGTTCTTCATACTTCGGCCCAGTAGCGAATGAGATTGTGATAGATACCCGTCAATTTGACCGTTTCGGGATCGTCACGCCCGAGCCGTTCCGCCAGCGCCTGGATGGCGGTGTCGAGGTCAAAGATCATGCTGCGGGCTTGATCGTCCCGTATCATGCTCTGGAGCCAGAAGAAAGATGCAACCCGCGCCCCCCGCGTCACCGGCGTGACGAGATGCAGGCTGGTCGAGGGATAAAGCACGCAGTCCCCCGCTGGCAACTTCACCTCGTGCGAACCGTAGCTGTCCTCGATCACAAGTTCGCCACCATCATAGTCCTCGGGCTCGCTGAGGAACAGCGTGACCGACAGATCGGTGCGGATGCGAAGGCCGGTCAGGCGGTCGCCGCGGATCGCGTTGTCGACGTGCAGGCCGAAATGATGGCCGCTCGCCGCCGCATAGCGGTTGAACAGCGGCGGGAAGATCTGGAGCGGGACCGCCGCCGCCAGGAACCGCGGGTTCGACGTCAACGCCGAAATGATGCGGTTGCCGAGCTTGCGCGCGACCTCGCTGTCGGGCGGCAATTGCTCGTTGCGCTTGACCATCGCCGACTGCGCGCCCGCGGTGGAGCGGCCGTCTTCCCATTCGCTGGCGTCCATGATGCGGCGGAACTCGGCGACCTCCGGCTTGCTCAGGACCTGGGGGATGCAGATCAGCATGGTGTCACTTTTAGTAGCGTGCCGAGAGCACGAGATAGGCTGCCCTGCCCGGCGCTTCGAGCACGAACGGCGCCGCGCTCTGATAGAGCGCATCGTAGTAGCGCTTGTCGAAGATGTTGTTGACGAACAGTTTTGCAGTCCAATGCTTGTCGATCTTGGCCTCAGCGAAGGCATCGAACCGCCAGTAACTCGGGAGCGACGTGCCCTGGCTGGCGGCCAGAAGGGTGCCGCCGTAGATCTTGGAGCGATACACCGCCTGCCCGCCCAGTTCCCAGGTGTCGGTGAGCTGATATTTCGACAGCAGGCTGAACGACTCGTGCGCGATATTGGCGAGCGGACGCCCGACATTGGTCGGATACAACGCCTTGTTGGCTGACGGCGCCAGCGACTGCGTCACTTCCGATTGCATCAGCACGAGGCCGCCGAACACGCTCCATTTGTCGGTGATGTTGCCACCGACACCAAGGTCGATGCCGCGGATGCGATAGGCCGCACCTGCAGTGATGCAGGATACGCTCGTAGCTCCCACCGGCGGCGAAAATGAACAGCCGGCAGGTATCAAGGACGCCGGTGTTGCAGCCGTGATGTTCTGAGACTCTCGCGCGTTCTCCTTGGTCGTCTGAAACAGTGCCGCAGTCAGCAGCAGATGACGGTCGAACAATTCCCATTTAGTGCCGAGCTCGATGGCCTTGTTTATTTCAGGGCCGAATATCTGCGTGTTGCCGCCGGGAAGCGTCGGATTGAGGCCGCCATAGGCCGTACTAGTGCCATCAAACTCAGCCCCGACCGGGTTCGCCGAGGTAGCATAGGCTACATAGACACTGCCGTTCGGCGCCGGCTTCAATGTCAGGCCGAGATTGAAGTTGGGGATCAGGAACTCGGCCGACTGCTGGCCAAACGCGCCATTCGTGGCATATCCGGACGTCTTGATGCTGTAATTATCGTAGCGGAATCCGCCGCTGAGGATCAACAGATCGCGATAGTTGGCGGAATCCATGACATAGCCGCTGACGGTATCGATCGCCACCCTGGTCGGAAGTCCGGACAGCGAGGGAATGTCGTAAGGCAGGAATGTATTTTGCGGAAAAAAGACGCTGGTGTTCGTTGGCGAGCCGGATGGGCTTGTGGGGAAACCGGTCGCCTCCGAGGTGAGATTCAAATACTTGTCGATCGAAGCTGTCTCACGATCGACTTCGATACCTGCCAGCGCTGTGTGTTTGAATCCGACGGCATCCTGGAATTTGTAAGTCGCTTCGGTCTGGTTGGCGAGCACGTCTGTGCTCTGAAACCGGCTCTGCGGGTTGGACGTCAATGTCGAAGCTGAGAGCGGGACCTTTAGCGAGGGTGATTCCGGCAACGTGCCGATGTAATTTTGAGTCGAATTGGACGCGCGCAACTTGTTGCTGAGTATCAGGTCAGGGGTAACCTGGACTTCCGCGTTGAGTGTGCCGATATCCTGCCCGGTCCGATAGAAGTCGCGGTTGATCGCTCCGTACCAGTTCCTTCGGCTCGCTCCGAAATCCGGGAACGGACCGCCAGCGGTGGACGCGGTGCTCGGTCGATAATACGGCACACCGAAGTCTGGAAGACCGGTCAGTTCGGTGTGGACGTAGCTGGCGGTGATCTTGATTGTATCGGTCGGCTTCCAAGTCGTGGCGATGAAGGCGCCATTCCGGTTGTCGGTGACATAGTCGCGGCCGGCGACATTGGCGTCCTGGAACAGACCACCAGCGCGAATCGCAAGCGTCGGATCGATCACCTGGTTCACGTCGAGTGTGACACGCTTGGTCCGGTCGGTGCCAAACGTGCTGTCCATGTTGTAGAAGCTGCCCCCGGTCGTCGCCTGCTTGGTGACGATGTTGATCGCACCGCCGGCAACGCCGCGGCCGGACACCGTTGAACCGGGACCGCGCAGGATCTCGACCTGTTCGGTGAAGAAGTTCTCACGCACGCTGACGCCGGCGTCGCGCACGCCGTCGATGAAGATGTCGTTGCGGGCATCGAAACCGCGAATGAAGAAGCGGTCACCGAATGCGTTGCCCCCCTCGCCCGAACCAAGCGTCACACCAGCCGTGCTGAGGATTGCCTGCTTCAGCGACGTGGCGTTCTTGTCCTCGAGAACTTCCTTGCTGAGAACGGTGATCGACTTCGGCGTATCGACCAGCTTCTCCGGAAACTTGCCGCCGGCTTGAACATGGTCGACCTTATAGGGCGCAGCCGGATCCGCGTAGGGATTGCGATCGACCGCGCCGCTCGCACCCGGCGTGACGGCCGCGCCCTGCTGCGCCTGCTGGCGCTGCGCGGCACGGCGAAGCGCGTTGCGCGCGCGGACCTGCTCGGCCGTGGGCTTTGAGGCGGTGGGGCGCGGACGCTCGACCGGTGCATCCACCGTCACCGGCGGCAGGTTCGAAGTCTGCGCCTGCGCGCCGCTCGACACCGACGCCACCGCGATCAGGCTCGCGACCGCCGAAACGGTCTTGCCAGAACCGGCCGCGAACTTGTCATCCGCGACATTGAACGTTGCGACCGTACGCAACGATTTCGGTGCGACCACCTGCCCCATTACCACACGCCCCAATTTCCTGTTCGTTCTTTCACTTCGACGAACGATGGGATGTTGGTATCGGCGGCCATATAGCGGGTCAATGCGAGCAGCCCCGCGCGAAAGCTTGAATACGTCCAGATCACAACGATTCTAAACTGAACTTTGAAATCGTTCTAAATCGTAGTTTGGATCAGTTCTAAAACGACGGCGAATGTGCAGCTAAATCTGCCATCACATACCGCCGATATCAGTCGCTGCTCGGCGGCTTCATCAGCGAGAACAATTCATCGACGGTTTTCTGCGCGACCGCACGCACGCGATCGGTGTTGTCCATGCCGGCGATGTTGACGCCGTTGACCACGGCTTTGATCTCGTCGCGGAAGTCGGTGAGAAAGCGCAAGGGATCGCGCTGCTCATTGGCGACGCGCGCGATCAATCCCGTGATCAGAATCTGGCACGCGATCAGCTTGCCGTTCAGTTCGTCCATTGCCCGCTCCATGTGTGCGAACGCTGATATGGACGACGCCGATTCTCCTGACAACCGAAGCGCCGCGCCACCGGCTTAGAACCGTTCTCGCCTCGGTAAATCCGAAGCGCCGCGGACGAAGGCCGGCGGGCCTCCTCCTCGCCTCGCGCTTCGCCGCCGCACGCGGTCCGCGCGCACTTTCGAGGCCTTGCATCCTGCTCGCTTGCGCCGGGAAAATGCTGCACGGCACGAGGCAATGCCACCGGGTGCTTACGGGGTGCAAAGCTTTCCGATTGTTTAGGATTCTCAACCCATAGTGCTGTTTACACTGGAACTTGGCGTGTATTATACAAGCCCGCTGGAACCAGCTACCAGCGCCGCAATTCGTTCTTTTGGGCATAGAAGCCGACACGCATCGACATGAAAAAGTCACGGCCGTTCCTGTGGATTCTGATCATCGCAGCCGTGGCCGGTGGCGGCTATTACGGCTGGCATCGCTTCTTTCCGCCTGAGGCCGGAAAGACCCAGACTGCGCAGAAGGCTGCGCCGCGGGCTGCCGTGCCCGTGAGCGTTTCACCGGTCCAGAAAGTCGACTTTCCGGTCTATCTGACCGGCCTCGGCACGGTTCAGGGCTTCAACACCGTGCAGGTCCGGACCCGCGTCGACGGCCAGATCGACAAGATCGCCTTCACCGAAGGCCAGATCGTCAAGCAGGGTGAACTCCTGGTGTCGATCGATCCCCGCCCCTATCAGGCCACGCTCGATCAGGCCAAGGCCAAGAAGGCGCAGGACGAGGCTAACCTCGCCAACGCCAATCTCGAACTCCAGCGCGCCATGAAGCTCGGCGAATTCGCGACCGCGCAGCGGGTCGACACCCAGCGCTCCACCGTCGCCCAGCTCAACGCCCAGATCGCCGCCGACGAAGCCGCGATCGCCAACGCCCAGACCCAGCTCGACTACACCCAGGTCACGGCGCCGATCACCGGCGTTGCGGGCCTGCGCCAGGTCGACGTCGGCAACATCGTCAACGCCTCGACGCAGACCGGCATCGTCACGATCTCGCAGGTCGAGCCGATCTCGGTGATCTTCACCGCGCCGGAGGACCAGCTCCCCTACATCAGCGAAGGCCAGAAGGCCGGCGCGCTGAGGGTGATCGCGTTCTCGACCGACGGCAAGAAGACGCTTGGCGAAGGCAAGCTCGCCGTCATCAACAACCAGGTCGACACGACCAGCGGGACTATTCGGCTCAAGGCGGTGTTCGACAACAAGGACCACGCGCTGTGGCCGGGACAGTCGGTGTCGACACGGCTTCTGGTGCGGACCCTGAAGGATGCGACCGTGGTGCCCGATGACGCGGTCCAGCATTCGACCAACGGCCTCTACGCCTATACCGTCGGCCCGGACAACAAGGCCGAACTGCACAAGATCAAGGTCAACTACGCCATCGACGGACGTTCGGTCATCGAGGACGGTCTCAGCCCGGGCCAGCAGGTGATCACCGGCGGTCAGTACAAGGTCCAGCCCGGAAGCCTCGTCTCGACGGCGGTGGCAAGTTCGGGTCCGGTCCAGAACAAGGTTCGACAGGAATGACCGAGGGCGGGATTTCGGCACCCTTCATCCGTTATCCCATCGGCACCTCGCTGCTGATGGCCGGCATTCTCTTCGTCGGTCTCGTCGCCTATCCCCTGCTTCCGGTCGCGCCGCTGCCGCAGGTGGACTTCCCGACCATCCAGATCACCGCGAACCTGCCGGGCGGAAGTCCGGAGACGATGGCCTCGTCGGTGGCCCAGCCGCTCGAGCGCCAATTCGCCCAGATCCCGGGCATCGCCCAGATGACGTCGACGAGCTACCTGGGCACGGCGTCGATCACCATTCAGTTCGACCTCAACCGCAGCATCGATGGCGCCGCCAACGACGTGCAGGGCGCGATCAATGCCGCCAGCGGCCAGTTGCCGAAGAACCTGCCCTCGCCGCCGACCTACCGCAAGGTCAATCCGGCCGACGCGCCGATCCTGCTACTGTCGGCGACCTCCGACACCTTGCCTCTGACCAGCGTCAGCGACGCCGTCGACGCCCAGCTCGCCCAGCAGATCAGCCAGCTCTCGGGCGTCGCGCAGGTCTTCATCGGCGGCCAGCAGAAGCCGTCGATCCGCGTCCAGATCGACCCGGCCAAGCTCGTCGCCAAGGGCCTGTCGCTTGAGGACGTGCGCAGCCAGATCGCGATCACCACGGTCGACAGCCCCAAGGGCAACATCGACGGCGAGAAGCGTGCCTACACGATCTATGCCAACGATCAGCTCACCCAGTCCAAGGACTGGAACGACGTCATCATCGCCTACCGCAACGGCGGTCCGCTTCGCATCCGCGACATCGGCCAGGCCGTGACCGGTCCCGAGGACGCCAAGCAGGCGGCCTGGGCCAATGGCAAGCGCGGCGTGTTCCTGGTCGTGTTCAAGCAGCCGGGCGCCAACGTCATCGAGACCGTCGACCGCATCAAGGCGACCCTGCCCCGCCTGGTGGCGGCCATCCCGCCGGCGGTCAAGATCGAGGTGATCAGCGACCGCACCACGACCATTCGCGCCGCGGTCGAGGACGTCCAGTTCACGCTGCTGCTGACCATCGCCCTCGTGGTCATGGTCATCTTCCTCTTCCTGCGCAGCTTCTGGGCGACGGTCATTCCCACCATCACGGTTCCACTGGCGCTGCTGGGCGCCTGTGCGCTGATGTGGGTGGCCGGCTATTCGCTCGACAATCTGTCGCTGATGGCGCTCACCATCGCGGTCGGGTTCGTCGTCGACGACGCCATCGTGATGCTCGAGAACATCACGCGCTACATCGAGGAAGGCGAATCGCCGCTCGCCGCTGCCTTCAAGGGCTCCAAGGAAATCGGCTTCACCATCGTCTCGATCAGCATCTCGCTGGTTGCGGTGCTGATCCCGCTGCTCCTGATGGGCGGCATCATCGGGCGCCTGTTCCGCGAATTCGCCGTCGTGCTCGCGATGACGATCTTCGTCTCGATGTTCGTGTCGCTGACGCTGACGCCGATGATGGCCTCGCGCTTCCTGCGCGCCCATGGCGAGGTGACCCACGGCAAGTTCTACCAGTGGAGCGAGCGCGCCTTCGACGCGATGCTGCGCGGCTACGAATATGTGCTCGACCATGCCCTGTCCTGGCGGCGCACCACGCTCGCGATCTTCTTCGCCACGCTGGCACTGTCGATCTACCTGTTCGTCCTGATCCCGAAGGGCTTTTTCCCGCAGCAGGACGTCGGCCTGATCACGGGAACGTCCGAAGCCTCCCAGGACATTTCCTTCAAGGACATGGTCAGGCGCCAGGAGGCGCTCGGCAAGATCATCATGGCCGATCCGGACGTCGCCTCCGTCGCCATGGCGATCGGCGGCAGCGGCCGGGCGGGCAACAACGGCAACCTGTTCATCACCCTGAAGCCGCGTGATCAGCGCGAGGCTTCGGCCCAGCAGATCATCGCGCGGCTGCGTCCCAAGTTCGACCAGGTCGAAGGCGCCCGCCTCTACATGCAGGCGGCCCAGGACGTCCGGCTCGGCGGCCGCCCGACGCGCACGCAGTTCGAGTTCACGTTGCAGGATGCCGATCTCGCCGAGCTCAACGACTGGGCGCCGAAGATCCTCGCCAAGATGCAGACGCTGCCGCAGCTGCGCGACGTCGCGACCGACCAGCAGACGCAGGGCACGACGGTCCAGCTCAAGATCAACCGCGACACCGCCGCGCGCTACGGCATCCAGCCGCAGCTGATCGACGACACGCTGTATGACGCCTTCGGACAGCGCCAGGTCACGCAGTATTTCACCCAGCTCAACACCTACAAGGTGATCCTCGAGATCCTGCCGGAGATGCAGGGCAGTCTCGACAGCCTGAACAAGCTCTATCTGAAATCGCCGCTGACCGGCGACCAGGTGCCGCTGTCGACTTTTGCGACCTGGAGCACCGATCCGGTTCGGCCGCTTTCGATCAGTCACCAGGGCCAGTTTCCCTCGATCACGATCAGCTTCAACCTCGCGCAAGGGGTCGCGCTCGGCCAGGCCACCGAAGCCGTGCAGAAGGCGATGGCCGATCTCGGCGCGCCGGCGACGCTGAATTCGAGCTTCCAGGGCACCGCGCAGGCGTTCCAGCAGTCGCTCGGCACCGTGCCGCTCCTGATCCTCGCGGCGCTGGTCGTGGTCTATCTGATCCTCGGCATCCTCTACGAGAGCTACATCCACCCGATCACGATTCTGTCGACCCTGCCCTCGGCCGGCGTCGGCGCGCTCGCGATCCTGATGGCGGCCGGCTTCGACTTCAGCCTCATCGCCTTGATCGGAATCATCCTCCTGATCGGCATCGTGAAGAAGAACGGCATCATGATGGTCGACTTCGCCATCGCGGCCGAGCGCGACGACGGCAAGACGCCCGAAGAATCGATCCGCCAGGCCGCGATCCTGCGCTTCCGCCCGATCATGATGACGACGATGGCGGCCCTGCTCGGCGGCGTGCCGCTGATGCTCGGCCACGGCACCGGCGCCGAAATTCGTCAGCCGCTCGGCTACGCCATGGTCGGCGGCCTGATCGTCAGCCAGGCGCTGACGCTGTTCACCACCCCGGTCGTCTATCTCTACCTCGACAAGTTCTCGAACCTGTTCTCGGGCCGTTCAGCCAAGGGCAAGGGCAAGGGGCACGAGACGACCGCGCACGGTGCGGTCAAGGAAGCCGCCGAGTAAGCTTGCACCGCGCGTCCCGCAACGCTACAGCCGACGCTCGGTTCACGCCAAAGCGGTACGCCATGCCTACGCACATCAGACTCGTCGCCCTCGCCGCCGTCGTCCTGTTGTCGGCGGGTGCCGCCCATGCCCAGCAGGGTGCCAAGAAGAACGCTACGCCTCCGGCCGCGGCGGCGCAGCCTGCGCCGGCGCCGAACCAGGCCGAGGGCGCGCCGGCACAGCCGGGCTGGATCGCGCGCTGCACCAGCCCGAGCCGCGATGCGCCGCTCGAATGTGCGATCGAGCAGAACGCGGTACTGACCAAGACCGGCCAGACCGTCGTGCTGATCAACATCCGCGTCGCGCCCGATACCCGCACGCCGGTGGCGCTGCTGCAATTGCCGCTCGGCCTCAACCTTCCCGTCGGCGCAAAGCTCCAGGTCGACGAGGGCAAGGCCATCGACCTCCAGATCCAGACCTGTGAGAATCGCGGCTGCTACGCCTCGACCCCGATTGCGCCGGACCTGCTCGCAGCCCTCCGCTCCGGCAAGCAGTTGAAGGTCTTCTTCCAGAACATGGCCAAGGAGTCGATCGCGATCCCGATGCCGCTCGGCGATTTCGCGGCCGCCTACGACAAGATCAAGTAGCAGGCTTGCGCGAGGCGGAGCGCGCTCACCCGACGCCCAGATAGGCCTTCTGCACCTGCGGATCCTCGGCGAGCGCCGCCGCGGTGCCCGAGAGCACGCTCTTGCCGACCTGAAGCACGGTGGCGAAATCGGAGACTTCCAGCGCGAGCTCGATCGACTGCTCGGCGAGCAGGATGGTCAGGCCCTCGCGATGCAGGCGGCCGAAGGTCTCGTACATGGACTCGACCACCGCCGGCGCAAGGCCGAGCGATGGCTCGTCGAGCATCAGCAGCTTCGGGTCGCTCATCAGCGCGCGGCCGACCGCCAGCATCTGCCGCTCGCCGCCGGACATGGTGCCGGCGCGCTGGTTGCGGCGCTCCTTCAGCCGCGGAAAGATCTCGTAGACGCGCTCGAGCAGCGCGGCCTGGCGCGATTTGTCGTGCAGCGGGGTTGCGCCGAGCATGAGATTGTTCTCGACGCTCTGCTGCACGAACAGTCGCCAGCCTTCGGGCGACAGCGCCAGTCCCTTGCGCACGATCGCGAACGCCCGCTCCCCGGCGATCTCCTCGCCGCGAAAGCTGATCGAGCCGGAATGCACGGGGATGAGGCCGGCGATCGCGTTCAGCGTCGTGGTCTTGCCGCCGCCATTGGAGCCGAGCAGCGCGACCACGCTGCCCTCCGGCACCTCCAGCGAGACGTCGGAAACACCGATGAGATCGCCGTAGCGGACCTCCAGGTGCTCGATCCTGAGCAAGGGCCCGCTCATAGGTCGGGCCCGCCCATCAGCTCGACTGGCGTGTGTCCGGCGGCGGCCTTCGCCGCGCGGGTGCCGAGATAGGCCGCGATCACGGCCGGGTTGGATGTGACCTCGCGGGGCGAGCCGCGCGCGATCTCCTTGCCCTGGTGGAACACCATGACGCGGCTTGCGAGCGACATGATCACTTCCATGATGTGCTCGACGATGACGAGCGTGATGCCGGAACGGTGGATGTCGCGGACGAGGTCTATCGCAAGCCTGACCTCGTTGGCGTTGAGGCCGGCCATGGCCTCGTCGAGCAGCAGCACCTTCGGCTCCGTCGCCAGCGCGCGGGCGATCTCCAGCCGCTTGCGGCCGGGCGTGCCGAGCGAGCGCGCCGGTGCGTCCGCCAGCCGGCTCATGCCGACACGCTCCAGCACCGCCCGCGCCCTGGTTTCGGCCTCGGCGCGATGCGAGGTGCGCAGGAAGGCGCCGATCATCACGTTCTCGAGCACCGTCATGCCCTCAAAAGTCTGCGGCACCTGGAAGGTGCGGGCAAGCCCGAGTCCGGCGCGCAGCTCCGGCGTGAAGTCGGTGATGTCGCGGCCCTCGAACAGGACGCGCCCGGAGGTGGTCTTGAGGTCGCCGGTGAGGCAATTGAAGAAGGTGGATTTGCCGGCCCCGTTCGGGCCGATCAGGCCGAGAATGTCGCCCTGCTCCAGCGTGACGGACGCATCGTCCACCGCCTTGAAGCTGCCGAACGCCTTCGTGATCCCGCGCGCCTCAAGGAGCATGGCCAGCTCCCTTGTCGGTCTTCGACTTGCCGCGGCGCGTGAGCAGGCTGAGGAGGCCGCCGGGCTGGAAGCGCGCGATCAGGACGATGATCGCGCCATAGACCACGAAGGTGAGGCCCGCCCCCTTGCCGCCGAGCCAGCTGTTGGAGATCTCCTCCAGCGGCACCAGGATCGCAGCACCCACCAGCGGTCCGAACAAGAGCCCTGCCCCGCCGAGCGCCGCCATGATCAAGATCTTCACCGAGATCAGGATGCCGAGACCGGATTCCGGGTCGACGAAACCGAACATCATCGCATAGAGCGCGCCGGCAACGCTGGTCAGCGCCGCGCTCAGCATGAAGGCGTAGAGTTTTGTGCGGCTTGCAGGCGCGCCGAGCGAGCGGGCCGCGCGCTCGGAATCCTTGATCGCGCGCAGGTAAAAGCCCATCCGGCTGTTGGTCATCCACCAGGTGATCAGGAGCGTGATCACGAGGATGGCGAGGAAGAGATAGTAGTAGGGCAGCGACGACAGGAACGAGAGATCGAAGATGTTGCGCGGCACCGCCGGACCGGACAGGCCGACGGCCGCCCCCAGCCATTCGGTGTTGGTGACGATCAGCCGCATGGTCTCGGCGACCGCGATCGTCGCCATGCTGAAATAGTGCCCCGACAGGCGCAGCGTCGGCACGCCGATGATCGCGGCGAGGCCAGCGGCGAGCACGATGCCGCCGGGAATGCCGAACAGCGGCGACAGGCCGAATTTCGCGTAGGCCCCCATCGCGGCATAGGCGCCGCAGCCGAAGAACACGACATGGCCGACCGACACCTGCCCGGCATAGCCGCCGACGATGTTCCAGGCGGACGCGGCAATGGCATAGAGCAGCACCAGCGCGCCGAGGCGCTGCTGGAACGGCGAGGACAGCAGCAGCGGATAGGCGATCGCAACCGCGGCGGCGACCGAGAGCCAGACCAGGCGCCGCATCACATCTTCCCCATCAGGCCCTGCGGCCGGAACCAGAGGAAGAACAGGAACAGGACATAGACGATGATGTCCTTGTAGACCGCGCCGATCAGATAGCCGGAGAGCGACTCGATGACGCCGATCAACAGACCCGCGACCAGCGCGCCCGGCACGCTGCCAAAGCCGCCGAGCGAGACCGTGACGAAGGCGACGATGCCAAGCGTCTCGCCGACCGTCGGCACGATGTAGAAGAAGTTGGCGATCAGCGCGCCGGCAAGGCCGGTGGCGCCGGCCGCAATCGCCCAGGCGATCGCCTGCATGGTGTCGGGACGGATGCCCATGAGCTGCGCAGCGGTCGCATCCTCCGCCACCGCCAGCATCTTCGAGCCGAGCGAGGTGCGCGTCAGCAGCAGGTGCAGGCCGAGCGTCACCAGCAGCGCGACCACGCCGGCCAGCAGCCGCGAGGCCTCGATGCGCAGGCCCGCGAACGCGAACGTGCCGCCGACGATGTCCGGCGGCATCGACAGGAAATTGGCGCCGAACCACCAGAACACCGAATAGCGCAGCAGCAGCGCGAGCCCGAAGGTGCCGAGGATCTGCGCCAGCATCGGCCCCTTCATGATGTCGCGGATGAGGCCGAAATAGACGACGATGCCGACGGTCGCGAGCACCAGTGTGGCTAGCGGCGCGCCGAGGATCGGCCCGCCTCCCATCAGCGTGTAGACGACATAGGCCACGTACATGCCGAGCATGACGAAATCGCCATGCGCGAAATTGACGATGTTCATCATGCCCCACACCAGCGTGAGGCCCGAGGAGAACAGGGCGTAGACGGCGCCGAGCAACAGCCCGCCTGCGATCACCTGCACGAGTACAAAGGACATGAGCGGCGTTGCTCTGATCAAATCACCTTGGGAATGACGGGGCGCGCGGCCCCGCCTTCGAACGATCTCACCAGCCCTTGTAGGGCAGCATGGGCGCCTTCTCGGCACTCCCCTTCGGCCAGACCGCGACGTAGTTCTCGCCATCCTGGAGCTGGATGATGAGGCCCGAGGCCAGGACGTTCTGGCCCTTCTCGTCGAATTTTACGCCCTTGTAGCCCATCATCAACTGCTCGGGCTTGAGGTCGGTGGCCTTGAGCGCCGCCTGGATCTTGGCGGGGTCGGTGGAGCCGGCGCGATCGATCGCGTCGGCCAGCACGAAGAAGCCCTGCATCTGGCGGCCGACGGTGTCGTCCATCTCCTCGCCGCTCTTCTTCTTGTACATCTCGGCGATGATGGCGGAGGGCGAGCCCGAGGGTCCGACCGACCAGGACGAGCGGTTGAAGACGCCTTGCGAGATCTTGCCGACCGCCTTGATGAAGGACGGATCGGAATAGCCGGCATCGTCGGCGAGCAGGATCGGCGGCTTGTAGTCGAGCGACTGCATGGTCTTGGCGAACAGGATCGCATCCGACGTGTAGCTGATCATGATGATCACGTCGGGCTTCTTGTCCTTGAGCTGGAGCACCTGGCCCTGCACGTCGGTGGCGTTGACGGGATAGGCGACGTCGAGCGCGACCGGCTGTCCCTTGTCCTTGAAGGCGGTGCTGATGGTGTTGGCGACCGAGGTGCCGTATTCGGTGTTGTCATGCACCAGCGCGATCGCGTCGGTCTTGGCGCCCTGCGCCTTCATGTCGGCGAGGAAGTCGACATAGATCTTGGCGAAGTCGGTTGCGATCGGCGTGGTGCGGAAGAACCATTTGAAACCGCGCTCGGTGAGGTTGGCGGCGACCGATTCCGAGTTCAGGAACGGAATGCCGTATTTCTCGGCGATGGCGCTCGAAGTCAGCGTCACGCCGGACTGATAGGAGCCGAACACCGCGGCGACCTTCTCTTCCGTGATCAGGCGCAGCGCCTGGTTCTGGCCCGTGGCGGGGTTGCCCTGGTTGTCGGCGAAGACGGCCTCGACCTTGGCGCCGCCGAGGCCGGCAAGCCCCGCGTTCTTGGCGAGCGGGAGGCTGCCGAGTTCGGGATGAGCGTTGTTGATGATGTCCATGGCGACTTCGATGGCCGCCTTGGCGTGCGCCCCGATCGAGGCGGTGCCGCCGGACATCGGCATGATCACGCCGATCTTGACGACCTTGTCCTGCGCCTGCGCCGAAGGGACGAGCGCGAGGGACATCGCGGCCGCGCAAAGCAGCCCGGTGACGTGCTTCAAATTCATGAAATCAGACCTCCCAAAGGGGTTCCCCGACCAAGATTTTTTGGAAGCCGTGGCGGGCGCCCGCTTCCGTTTGATTATCCCTGGCAGTGCGAGGATGGCACGTCAGCCGGATACCGGCAAGGTGAAACGGGTTCCCCACCATGCCGCAGGAAGAGGCAGCGACGACGCCAATGCGGCTGGCGCGCGCTCTGCATCCTTCGCGCCGGTGCTCCACACCTGGAAAATTCAAGCGCATCTCAAGAAAAAATCAATCACACGGCAAAGTCTTTCCGCTGACATGCCCGTATTCTCGCAGAATACGCGGCGACTTCCCTCCGACCCAGTTTGCCGGGTCTCTCTGTCCAGGCGCCGGCATCCAGTCATTCATGAAATGAATTTGCGGAAGAACCCGAAGCTTGGAGTGGTTCATTATGTCCGATCCAACCCGCGGTCAGACAGCGAGAATTATCAGCATTCTCAGGTCGCCAGCCGCCCGAAAAATCTCATTCACTCTGGGAGTGTGGCGCATTGATGCGCTTGCTTTCGAGGAGATCGCCAGCGCCATAGCACTGGGAGATATCGAAGTCGTTGTTGCGCCCGCAAAGGGTGGTGGTGAGGCCGAATACAATTTCAAGAAGGATCTTATTGTCGTGCCGGACGTAACGTACGGAGCAAAGATAACTCAGCAGGGCGCGATCATCCACGAATGCGTTCACGCTTTCGTCGATATGGAGAATTTTACCGGTCAAGCAGAATCTGCCAACGAGGCGGCGGCCTATCTGGCCGGCATGCTTTACATCCTCCACACGGGCATCGTTATGCCACCGATAATCACTCCCGTCGGTAACCTTGCAGCGGGCATTGCGAAAACAATCATAGGGCAGCCGGGGGCCGCTGTGCCAAAGATGTTCGAAACGGACCTGCGACGGGCGATTGCATCGGAGCCTTTTTATAAGAGGCAAGGAGTGACCTTTCGCTCACCGGATCACGCCGATGGTTTGTGGAGAGTGCGCGCGCTCCGCGGAAGGACCGATATAGACATGGTCAAGCTGCCGCCGAAAACCCGGTTGGCGTAACGAAAGGGCCGCCTCGAAGGCGGACCCTTCCAATTGCGCGACCGCCGCGCCGTCAGGCAGCGACATCGCTCGCCTGCAAGAACGTCGTGAAGCCGCCATAGATCAGGCGCTTGCCGTCGAAGGGCATCCCGGCGTCCCTGAACCGCTCGTCGGCCATCACCTTCTTGTTGACGGCGTCGCGGCTCTCGCGGTCGCGGTAGACGATCCAGGAGAACATTACGGCCTCATCCTCCTTCGCCATCACCGCGCGCGGAAACGAGGTCAGCTCGCCATAGGGCACGTCGTCGCCGATGCACTCGACGTAGTCGAGCGCGCCGTGCTCCATCCACACCGTGCACGCCATCTTCGCGAGCGCCTTGTAGGCCTCGATATTGTCCTTCGGCACGGCCAGCACGAAACCATCGACATAGGGCATCACGGATCTCCTTGGGTTGTCTTCTCCAAGGACGATAGAACCCGCGCCGGGCCGACGCATGGCGACGATTTTCAGATGAGGCAAACCGTCGCGCGCCGGACCTCACCGCCTCCGTTTGAGCCGCCAGAACGGTGCGTCTATCGCATTGCCGAGCCGGATCGGATTCATTGGATTGAAGCTTGCTTTGCCACCATCAAAGGTGATGGGACCAAACGACTCGAACCAGTCCTGGACCGACTTCCGATAGACCGGCGGAATGGCCTCGACCAACCAGGTCGCAACGCGGACGTCATTGTGTTTGCCGACATGGACGAGAACGGAACACGCCGCGCGGTGTATTTCGGCTTTCGCGTCGACCAGGGAACGGGCGCCCCAAGACCCGGTCTGCCTCTTGAGCTGAGCCAGGGACGATGGCTGGAATCGCGGCGCTGCGGATCGAACCGGATCGGATCCCCCGGAATCGGCTCGGCTGAGAAGCTTCTTGAGGTCGTCGATGAGCCTGAGGATCGGTCTGTTGTGGTCCAATTTTGTCACGAACGACCCCTCTCCTCCGCATCCCGCCGGCAAGTCCGCACGATTCTGCGGCGGAACGCCAGGACAAGCGAAGACGACAGCGGTTCGCCCGCTGGCGTGGGATCGGCTTAATTGAGGACCAGGGAATTGGCTGGGGAACCTGGATTCGAACCAAGACAAACAGAGTCAGAGTCTGTTGTGCTACCGTTACACCATTCCCCAACGGAATAGCCGAACAAATTCAATGACTTATTGATCCGTCCGACTGTGGCCGGAAGCGCGTTTGGCGCAAATCACGGCTCAGGCGTGGCAGCCTTCTACCTGCTCGCCTCTGGACTGGCAAGCGCGGTGGAGCACGGGGCGTGCGGTCGTCTCCGCTGCAGCACCGGGACATACCCCTGATCCGCCTCGCTAATGCCGGCGCCCGACATAGACGACGATCTCACCCTCGCCATTTGCAATCATCACCTGGCCGTACTCGTCCTGCAGCGGGCTTTCCTCGTAGTGGAGCGGGATCGTGGTGATCTCCAGCGCCGCATCGCCTTCCGGCTGCTGCACATTGACGTCGAGGATCAGGATCTTCGGATTGATCCCCTGCGGCGAGCGTTTGGTCAGCCGGGCCTGCCAGCCGTCGGTCGGCACCCGGACGTCACCGACCATGACCAGCCTCGCCGGTGCGTCCGGCGGACGGTCGATCCAGGCCTTGAAGGTATTTCTCAGCAGGACAGCCATGCCTCACTCCCTTGCCAAGTTGCGCGATCCGCCCGGCTTTCGGACGACACCATAGGCAGCGAGGCGAAGCGGAGCGTGAATGGCGCGTGAATGCAGTGCACGCCCCCGGCGACCGCCGCCGGCCCGCAACTCCGACGCATACCGGCCGTTTGCCCCCGCGGACCGATTCACGTTCAAATCACGTTGCTGAAAATACGCTCGCGTCTGACTTTGGGAGGTCGACGATGGGCCAGTCTGGTGGCCGGTCCCCGATGGCGCGGGACCGGCTGGCCAGCCGAGGACAGCCAGCGACGTCCGCCGTCAATATCGACAAGCTGCAAGACCTGATTTCGATCTTCTTCAACGGCCGGCCATGCCGCCGGCGGAAAGCCAAGGGAGACCGCAATGAAATTCCAGATGTTCGACGTTGAATATTATGATCGCTGGGGCGAGCTGGTGAAGAAATGGGCTCGCGACCCGAAGTCGCGCCCGACCACGGTCGCGGAATTCCAGGACCAGCTCCTGAAAGCGGACGTGATGGCGAAATATCCCGAAAAGTTCACGGAGCTCGTCTTCATCGAGTCGTACTATGACGACGGCAAGCTGCTCATCAAGCTGCCGCCGGCCGCGCTGATCGACGAAGCCGAACAGGCCATCCGGGACAGCTCGCCGTACCCGATGCCGCCGTTCTACGCGGCCGACATGAAGGACAGCAACCTGAAGAACGACACGCCTGCCGACCGGCTGCTCTTCCATTCCAAGCGCGTCGGCGAGTACACCATCAAGTTCTGCGCGTGAGCGATCGGACGCTCACCACGCGTGATGCCTGATGTCGTCAACCGGGACGCCTGCGCCGCCGATTCCGTCGCGCAGGCGTTCCCAATCCTCACTTCGCGCAATGGGATGCGCATGAAGGAACCAGCGCGCGATGCTGCGGTCGGTCGGCGTATTGCCGAACCAGCCCGCGCGAATGCCGTCGAGGAATTTGCTGGCCTCGATGCGCGCCTCTTCCGTACGTCCGAGATGAAACAGCGCGGCGGCCTTCCAGCCGGGAAGCGTTTTCGCCACGTTCTGGGCCCGGTCGATCCCCTCGATCGCATCGAGGTAATTGCCTCGCATGAATTGAAGCACGGCGCGATACGGCCAATGCAGCGGCGGCGGCGTCCACGACACTTTGAGGGCTTCCGCGACGAGCTCGCTGCCGCGTTCGAAATTGCCGCAAAACCCTTGGCAGGAGGCCGCCGACAGCAGCGTCCAGGGATCGTTGCCGTTGAGTTCGCATGCGAGATCGATGTGGGCGCTGGCTTCCGAATATTGCATCAGCATCGCCTGCGACCAGCCGAGGCAGAGCTGGGCGCGGGAATCGACGGGATCGAGCTGCACCGCCGTTCTGGCGAGCTCAAGCGTGGACCGCGCCTTCTTCAAATCGCGGAACAGGCCAGGAAAGACCAGATGCTCGGTGTTATTCAGTTGAACCAGCGCGCTGTAGCAGGGAGAGAAGTTTGGCGCGACATTGATCGCCTCGGTCAGGACCGCAATCGAATTGCGCCAGTGTTCGGCGCTGAAGCTTCCGATGATCGTCTGCGCACGCAGCCATCGGTCATAGATATCCAGCGACACGTCTGGCGCAGCGGCCACGCGCGTCAACCGCTCGGTCGACAGATAGACGTTCACCGACAGTGCCGTGCGCTGCACGATCCGCTGCTGTGCCACGAACCAGTTCTCGAGATTCAGCTCGAACGTGTCGCTCCAGATATAGACGCCACTGCCGGTCTCGCGCAGGGTCAGGACCATGCTGATCGTGTCACCCGCCTGATAGGCGGTCGCCGCGACGCTGTAGCGCGACGCTGCCGCACGT
This sequence comes from Bradyrhizobium diazoefficiens, assembly GCF_018131015.1. Classification (GTDB taxonomy): domain Bacteria; phylum Pseudomonadota; class Alphaproteobacteria; order Rhizobiales; family Xanthobacteraceae; genus Bradyrhizobium; species Bradyrhizobium diazoefficiens_B. The sequence goes on along the minus strand of NZ_JAFCJJ010000001.1, from coordinate 413,962 downwards.
TCCCCGGACGCCTGAGGCGGCTGTGCGCTGCCGTCCCCGACGTACCACTCGCGAAACTTGGTCAGGCAGGCAATGAAGTGATGGCGAAAGCCCGTGACGAGATGGACACGGTCCGCACTGACGCCGTTCATGCTGAACGGGTCGACCAAAATCGCGATCTTGGCTGCCGTTCGGGACAATACCGGCGAATGGTTCGGCGCCTCGTGGAAGGCCAGCGCCGGCGTGCCGTCCCGCTGCACCGGATCGCCGGCGACGGACGGGATTTCGGGCTCGAACTGGCCGTTCTTGATATCGGCGATCAATTGCTGGGTCTTGACCGACGGCTCCATCCCGTACTCTTCGTCGAGGATGTTCCACAAGGTCTTGTAGACACGCAGCGCGCCGGACAGGTCGCCCTCCTCCGCTCGCGTCCGCATCGCGTAGCGACATGCCTCCTCGTGGGTCGGATCGAGACTGAGGATCGCCTCGGCCAGGGCGCGCCGGTTCGCCACCGGAAGCTCGGCGTTCCTGAGGCCGGCCTCGAGCGCACGCAGGATACGGTCATGGAAGGTCTGCCTCTTGGCGAGAAGCCAGACGCGGAACGACGGATCGATGTCGTCGAGGCCCGCGAGGAGGGTCTCCATCAGCCCGGGCGCACTCATCAGCAGCGGATGCGCCTGCTGGACTTCGGCCTCGCGCAAGGCATCCAGGAGATCGACCCGAAGACCGGCGCCGTCCAATTCGACGAGCATCTTCTCGATCTGCAACCCGTCGTATCCCGCCTCCAGGAATGTCTCCCGCAACTCATGGAGGACCTGGCGAAGCGATGCACGCGCCTTGTTTTCGTCGGACTCGCTCCACAGCAGCCCGACCAGACGTTCGCGTGTTTCCTGGTGGCGGTCCGTCAAGGCCAGATAGCCGAGGACCGCTCGCGACTTTCGGCTCTTGACCCGCACTTCGCGCCCCGCGAACGCGACGGACAGGCCACCCAAAACGGAGATCGTCAGGCTTTCGCGCGGCTTTGGAATTCCACCATCCCCCACAGGGGACTTCGAAAGAGGTGCTCGAGCGCTCACTTCGGATCCGCCTCGACAGGCCGCACTTGCAAAAATCGAAGCAACTATAACAAACTAATCCCCCCTGTATAGAGATCGCCCCCGCCGGTCCGGCTGCGTGCGGCCGACAGGCGCGCGGTCACGATTTCGGACGGCTCCATCTGCAGCGCGGGCGCGGCGATCCGCACGACGGGAATCCCGAATCCGGAACGGGTCAAATCGACGGCAAACGTCTCGACACCACGGGCCGATAGTCTCCCGATCAGCGCGTCGAGTTGCCGCGCCGGCGTGTCCGGGCAGGCCTCGCCGGCGAGACGACCGGGTGCGACCGGATGCAGCAGCTCACATTTTGCCGCATCGATCAGCGTGCTGCGTGCGATATGACGACGATCATATTCGTTCAACGCCGCATCTCCCCCTTCCCGCCGCTTCTGCTCCACGACGTCATAGGCCAGTTCCATCTGGCTCATCTCCATCAACGCCGAGCGCACCGCGTTCTCGACGGCCAGACGGGCCGCCAGCCCGCAGGCGAAGCCGCGTCCGTCGGCGCGGCAGGACATCGCGACGATGCATGGCACGTCCAGATCGGTCGTGATGTCGAGGAGCCAGGTCCGCTTCGTCGCGACGCCGCGACGCGCCTGCGCAACAAAGGCCGCGGCCGCCGCCATGGCAGGCCCTTCGAGGGCCACGTGCCGTCCGCGCATGCCGCCCCGCCACCAGAGGCTGGCCGCATCGCGCTCGACCAGCTCCAGCATTCCGTGCAAGGCGGCCGCCTCGAACGAAGCGCCGGCAGCGCAGCCCGAGCTCAGGCTGAATGGCGGCGTGAGCCCGCTCCGCTCCGGCGTGCGCCGCAGGCACAAATCTGCCGGAAACCGCACCGGGCGGCCGCTCGAAAGTTGCGTCGCGTCGATCCAATCGACATCGCTGCACGCCGATGGCCGCATGATTTCGGAGAGGACCGTCCGGGATGCGGGATCGAAGGCGATAAGCCCGTCTTCAATCGGCCCCCGATGAAGCCGGTCTTGCCCGGTCTCGAACTGCGAGAGATACTCGACCCCCTCGCCGATGCAGGATTCGAAGGCCTGACGCAGGGAAAGACCGGCGCCGGAGGCGCTCGAGCGCGCCTGGTGCTGGAAGGCGGGGTCGAGACCCGCTGCACTGATCTCCGCGCCGAAGAAGGCGACGCCGGGGGCATCGCTGGACACGAGCTGGAAGACATCGGAAAACCTCGCCGCCGCCTGGAGCAGCGCAACGCGATTGCGCAGCTCCGACGGCGTCGTCCCGGACAGCGGCAGATATCCAAGCTTCTCGAGAATGACCTCCAGTTCGCCATCGCGGCCCTGCGCCGGCGATCCCGCCAGGCATGCGGCCAACCGCTCGAACTGATTGGTTGAATTCGATGGATCCATCGGTCGTATTGGGATTGGCTGGAACGTTGCGCGCTCGACCAGCAGCATGCCATCAAGGCGCGGCGCAAGGTCAAGACATGCGGTCCCATCAAGGCTCAAGATTCACGCTGGCTTCACGCCCGCCCGCGATGATCTTCCGGCGTCTAACGGGTTCGATAGCCGGCATGTGGAAAAACGGTTTTGTCGTTGCAATGGCTGCGGAATTTTCGTTCGCGACCTATCAGCGACCGATTTCGATCCGACGCAGGGTCCGACGATGGATCATCGTATCCCGCTGCGGTCCGAACTCGGAGTTCATCACCATCGCGAGCGCCACGGGCAAGTTTGCGCCAGAAGTCGACGCTCCGATCGGCCTCGCGCCGATCAACACGGCCGTCGGAGTCCTGCTGTCGGAAACGGCGCAGGACATCACGTTCCTCATGGTTCGGCAGCAGCCGACCGATTTCCCGATCGCAGGAACGTTCTTCCCGACCGACGGCTACAGCCGGCTTTTCGAGGCGGACGGGACGTTTCGACTGCGCAGCGAGGGGCGTCACGCCCACAGTGCGAGATGCCCCGATGGCCATGCCCGCAACGACGTGCCGGCCCCCGCGCCGAACGCGCGGCGCGCCCTCGGCTGGCACCTCGACGCTGTCAGGCACAACTGGGTCGGCGAGTTTTTCAGATGACGAGCCCGCGGGGTCCGGCAAGTGGGGGCCGTCGGGGCTGAATGTGCAGCGCGTTTGCCGGCTAGAGTCCGAGAACCGATTTGACCGAGCCAGCTTCGCTGAAGGACCAGTCGATCGGCCTGTTCTCGGTCAGGAAGATGATCGAATTGGCCGGGTCGAAGCCGATCCCGGCCAACCGGCTGCGAACGTCCTTGTACAGTGCTTCCTTCTGCGAGTCGGAGCGGCCCGCGAGCAGCGTCACTTCAATGAAGATGGTCGACCTCGGATCACGCTCTCCCAGAAACGTTGGATGGCAGATCATGTCGCTTGCGGGATACCGTGAGATCAAACAAAAATCATCGTCCGGGTTCACGCCACAGGTGGCCACGAGGCTTGCGTGGAGACAGGCATTGATGGCCTGGCACGTCTCGATGGCCAAACCCTGCGGCACATGAAGTCGATTGAACGGCATTAGTCCGGCTCACTCCGTTATCCACTCTGCATTAGCAGAAAGCATCCGATCCGAGAACCGCCGCAGTCGGAGCCGAAATCCGAAATGGTAGGTGCTGAGCCTAGATGACGATGTGATCGAAGTCGGTGGCGATCCGGGTCTTCGGAAATATCCGCGTCGCCTCCGCCAGGATTTCGTCGTCCTGATAGCGCCCCGACATATGGGTCAGCACGAGCTGCCCGACATTGCCAGCGACCGCAAGCGCGGCCGCTTCTGCCGCGGTGAGATGGCCGTAATTCCGCGCGGTGTCAGCGTCGCGATCGAGGAACGTCGCTTCGATCACCAGCATGTCGGCATCAGCAACATGCCTGGATAGCCCATCGGTGGTCTCGGTGTCGCCGACCACGACGAGTTTTTTGCCGCCGTCGGGCGGTCCGAGGACGTCCTCGGGATTGATTGTTCGACCGGCGATCACGAGCGGTCGCCCTGCGGCCAGCTCTCCGCGCATCGGACCGTCCGGGACACCGAGCGCCGCGAGGCGATCGGACAGGAGATGACGACGCGCGGGGCTTTGAAGGACGAATCCAAAACTGTCGGTGTCGCGATGACGGACCGGAAAGCAGTCGATGGTGAATTCACCGGCGTCGATGACCGATCCTTCGGCCAGCGGCGCGAACGCCACGGCAATCGGCGCCCTGCCCGCGCCCCACAGGCCCGCCAGCATGCCGGCAACGATGTCGAGCGTGCCCGGCCCTGCATGGATGGTCATCACGTCGGCGCTCTGCCGCAGGCCCAGCGTCGAGAACAGGCCGGGGATGCCGAGCACGTGATCAAGATGAGCGTGCGTCAGCAGGATGCGGTCGAGCCGGCGAAAGCCAGCGCCGCTGCGCAGCAATTGCCGCTGGGTGCCCTCGCCGCAATCGATCAGGATGCGCTTGCCCGCGGCCTCCACCAGCAGAGCCGGATGGTTGCGCTCCGCCGAGGGAACGCTGGCCGAGGTTCCGAGAAATGTCAGGGCGAACATGGCGGTCGGTTAGGTCCGGTTCGGGGCGGGGGTGCGGCCGGCTGACGCTCCCAAACTAAAAACGTGAAAACAACCCCATGCACCGTCCAAATCATTGAAGAATTTCGTCCCGCACGGATCGAGCCCGGCCAGCCAAGGACATCCGGACCGGACCCCGTTAACCGGCCGGAAGGCAGCGCCTTTTCGAACGCAAGGCGCGAGTAGCGCCCCGGCGCGCGGCGACGATCAGCGCAGGAAGCCCTCGAGAGCTCCGAGGAATTGTCGCGGTGATTGAAGCTGCGGCACGTGCGCGCAACCTGGAATGACCTTGAGCTCGGCACGCGGCAAGCCGGCCGCCAGCTCATGCGACATCGGCGGAGGCGTCGCTTCGTCGTGCTCGCCGACCAGAACGAGGACCGGGATTTTCACCGCGGCGAGCCCGGCGCGGAGATCCAGCTCCGCCAACGCCTCGCATGCCGCGCGAAACACCTCGGGGTTGGTCCGCAGAAATGCTTCGCGGCGGTCCCGCATCAGCTCCGGGTGCTGCGCCTGAAACTCGGGCGCGAACAGCCGCCGCATCGCGACGTCGGTGATGGCCTCCAGCCCCTTCGCCTGCGACACCCGCGCCATGTTGCGAAACGCCTCGCGGCCGGGCTCGGAGAACGCCGCGCCGCAGTCGGCGAGAACGAGCTTGCTGGCGATCTCCTTGTGCCGGATCGCCATCTGCAGCGCGACGAACCCGCCATAGCCGTTGCCGAGCACGATCGCCGGCGCGTCGCCCGCGGCATCCCGCACAGCCTCGGCCATCCGGTCCGCCACCGCGACAAGCCCGCCCTCCACCGCGCGTGAACGGCCAAAGCCGGGGAGCTCCGGCACGATGGTCCGGAACGATCCTTCGAGCTCGGGCACGATCGCATCGAAGCTCGCACGGTCCGACAACAGCGAGTGAAAGAGAAACAACGGGGGCCCCTTGCCGGATTGCGCAGCGTTGACGGTCCCGTTGGCAAGAAGGCTGTCCATATCAGGTCTTTCCCTTGACTTCGTCGGCGGCTCGCGTGCCGGAGGCTCCGATTGATAAATCAATTGTCAGGGAATTCAAGCATTTAGCTCTTGACGTGAAATATCACGATTGAGATATTGACGCCAAGGAGATCGGTCCTGCCATGCTTTTGCGCGAAAATATCTACGATCGCCTGAGAACTGATATTTTAGCTTGCCGCTTCGCTCCAGGCGATGAAATGCGCGAGCAGGAGCTGGCCGAGCGCTATTCGGTGAGCCGGCAACCGGTTCGGGATGCGCTTTTGAGGCTGCAGCGCGAGCATCTGGTGACGGTGCAGCCGCGCCAGGGCTATCGGGTAACGCCGATCTCGCTGTCGGATGCCCGCGATCTCCTGCGCTTCCGTCTTGCGCTGGAGCCCGCCTGCGTCGCTGAAGCGATCGAGAGCGCGCCCGACAGCGTCCTGAAGTCGCTCGACGAGTTTCGCCGCTTCTCCGGCAACCACGAGGACTTCATCGCCTACAATCGCGGCTTCCACACCGCGCTGGCTCATGCCTCGGGCAATCGCCGCATGGCGACGGCGCTGTGCGACCTGATCGGTCAGGCCGACCGGCTGGTCCGTGTCAGCATCTCCAATCTCAGGGGACACGACCCCGCGAAGCTCGTCGCCGAGCACGTCGCCCTGATCGACGCCATGCAGCGGCGCGAGACGCGAACCGCCGCGCGCATCATCAAGGCCCATATCGGGGCCACCGAGAAACGCGTTCTGCCGGCGCTCAAGCGTAACGCCGTCATCGTCGAAGAGAGGTCATCATGAACGTTCCGTCAAAACCCGCGTCGATCGACGTCGAAGTGCACGGGAATTTCATCGATGGGCGCGAAGTCGAAGCCGGCAACGGCACGATGCTGGACGTCCGCAATCCCGCGACCGGCGACGTGATTGCCCGCATTCCCAATTCGACGGCTGACGACATCGACCGCGCCATGCGAAGCGCGCGCGCCGCGTTCGAAGGCAAGGCGTGGGGCGGCATGGACACGCGCGCGCGTGCCCGTCTGGTGAACAAGCTCGCCGATGCCTTCGAGGCCAATCTCGACAGCCTGTACCGGCTGGAGACCCTCAACAACGGCCGCCCGGTCAACGAGACCCGCGCCCAGCTCTCCCGCCTGCCCGACTTCTTCCGCTACTTCGCCGGCCTCGCCTTGTCGCGCCGCGACTCCGTGATCCCCGTCGAAGGCGCGTACCTGAACTACACGCTCCGCACCCCCATCGGCGTGGTCGCGAATTGCACGCCGTTCAATCACCCGCTGATGATCCTGTGCAAATCGCTCGCCGTGGTGCTGGCGACCGGATGCGTCACCGTGGTCAAGCCGTCCGAATACACGCCGCTGACGACCCTGAAGCTCGCGCAGATATTCACCGAAGCCGGCCTGCCGCCCGGCGTCTTCAACATCGTTCTCGGCCTCGGTCAGAGCGCCGGCAGGATGCTGGCCGAGCACGGCGACATCAACAAGCTGGTCCTGACCGGCGGCACCGAGGCCGGCCGCATCGCCGGCAGCGCCGCCGCAAAAGTGTTTGCGCATCAGACCATGGAACTCGGCGGCAAGACGCCGGTGATGGTGTTCGACGATTTCGACGTCGACCGCGCCGTCAACTACGCCGCCTTCGGTGCCTTCATCGGCGCCGGACAGACCTGCGTCTGCGCCTCGCGCCATATCGTCCAGGCCTCGATCTACGACGAGTTCGTGGAGAAGCTGCAGGCCAAGACCCGCACGATTCGCGTCGGCGATCCCTTCGATGCAAGCACCCAGATGGGCCCCGTGATCTCCGCCCGGCAGCGTGACCGCGTCCTCGCCTACGCGGGCTACGGCCGCGAAGACGGCGCGCGTCTCCTCACCGGTGGCGTTGCCGCGAAGGTGCCGGGTCATGACAACGGCTATTTCGTCGAGCCGACGGTCTTTGCCGACGTCAAATCGGACATGCGCATCTTCCAGGAGGAAGTGTTCGGTCCCTTCACTTCGGTGACGCCGTTCAAGGACGAGGCCGATGCGCTTCGGCTTGCCAACGACTCGCCCTTCGGCCTCGCGGCAGCCATCCGCACCCGCGATGTCGCCCGCGCCCACCGCGTCGCCGCCTCGGTCAAGGCCGGCATCGTCTGGATCAACGATCATCACCGCCTCGACCCGGCCTCGCCCTGGGGCGGCGTCGACGATTCCGGCATCGGCCGCGAATGCGGCACCGAGAGCTTCAACGACCATTTCAACACCAAGAGCGTGATGGTCGCGACGCACGAACAGCCGTTCGACTGGTATCGCGACACGGCCAACCAGAAACGACTGAACTAGCAGAGACCAGAAGCGGCTGATCGCCCACAGAAGGCGGGCCGCATCAACCAGAACGACAGTCAGGGGAGGAGCGCAAATGTCGACATCGGTGAACGCAGGCAGTCGTCTCGATCGACTTCCGATCGGGCCATTCCATCGCCGCATCATGCTGCTGGTCGGCATCGGAATGTTCTTCGACGGTTTCGACATCTATATCGCCGGGACCGTGCTCAGCGTGACGCTGAAGACCGGCTTTTCGACGCTCGCCCAGAATGCGGCGTTCATCTCCGCGACCTTCGTCGGAATGATGCTGGGCTCGTTCGGCACCGGCTTCCTCGGCGACCGTTACGGACGGCGCTTCACCTATCAATTCAATCTGCTGATCTTCGGCATCGCCTCCCTTGCCGCAGCGTTCTCGCCCAACATGGTCTTCCTGATCGCCTGCCGCTTCGTGATGGGCGTCGGGCTCGGGGCGGAGAACGTCGTCGGCTATTCGACGATGACGGAATTCGTGCCCGCGCGCACCCGCGGCAAATGGCTCGGCTTCACGACCGTGTGCGTCGTCACCGGATTGCCCGTGGCGCTGCTGGTCGCATCCGTGGTGGTGCCGCAGTTCGGCTGGCGCGCCATGTTCGTGCTCGGCGGCGTCGGCGCGCTCGTGGTCTGGTACATGCGCAAGTCGTTGCCGGAATCGCCGCGCTGGCTGGAAGCGGTGGGACGCACCGCCGAGGCGGAAGCACTCATGCAGGCCATCGAGAAGGAGGCGGCGCAAGGTCAGCCCCTGCCTGCGCCCGCACCGGTTGCATCCGTCCCGGTCGCGACCGATCTCGGCGCGCTGTTCGCCGCGCCCCTGCTCTCGCGCATGATCGTCGGCGCCGTCTGCCTGATCACCATCAACACCCTGCTCTACGGCTTCGTGACGTGGCTGCCCGTGTTCTTCGTCAAGCAGGGCCTCTCGATCGCAACATCGTTCGGCTACTCGCTGCTGATGGCGCTTGGCGCTCCCATCGGCTCGGCCATCGGCGCATTGACCGCCGACCGCTGGGGCCGGAAGCCGACCATCATCACCGCATCGCTGATCTCGGTGGCGCTGGGGATCGTCTACCCCATGATCTCGGACCCGATTCTGCTGCCGGCCGTGGGCTTCGCGCTGACCGTGCCGATCTACGTTCTGGTCGCCCTGCTGTTCGGCATCTACATCCCCGAGTTGTTCCCGACCGAGGTGCGCCTGCGCGCCTCCGGCATCGTCAATACGCTGGGGCGCGGCGCCACCATCGTCACGCCGTTCCTCGTCGTCTCGCTGTTCGAGACGCGCGGCGTGGCGGGCGTCATGGCGCTGATGATCGGACTGCTCGTGGTGCAGGTCATCACGGTCTGGGCGCTCGGCATCGAGCCACGGCATCGCAGTCTCGAGGAGCTCAAGGCCGAGGAATCCGCGTCGCCTGTGCTCAAGGAAGCGTCCTGAGCAGCCGGGGTCTGGTCGGAGTCTTGCCGGCTTCGCAGCCGGCATTTCCGACCTACTTGCGGTTCTCCTCGCAGAACTTCAGCGCCGCCAGCGCCTCGCCGGCGCGCGGGATCTGCATCTCGATGCTGTCGTCGTCGTCATCCTCGAAATCGAGCGTGAGGCGCTTGGCCTTGGACAGCCGGTCCATGATCTTCTGGTCGAACTCGAAGATGCCGCGCACGGTGGTCTTGTCCATGACCTCCCACTTGGCCTTCTTCATGATGTCGGCATCGTCGGTGCCGACATCGGCCTTCAGGATCTCGCCGACCCTGTCCCAGTCCCAACCGTCATAGATCAGCACCATGACGATGGCCTTGTCGGAATAGGTGATGACGATGACGTAGTCGCGGTTCTCGTCGTCCTTGTCCTTATAGCCGCGGCTGGCGTTGCAATGGGTGTCCTGGGTCCGCTTCTCGATGGTCCAGTCACCGACCTTGGTTTGCTGCGCCAGCGCAGGTCCGGCGCCCAAGGCTTCTAAGCCGCCCGCAAGCAGCAGGGTGGCAAGAAGGGTTCTCTTCATGTCAGGCCTCCAGCGTATTCCCGGGTGAAGATGACCATCTCCATCGGCAGGCTGCAAGAGCTTCAGGACCAGAGCTTCAGGGGGCGCCTCGCCGCGGCACGATCGCGATGGGCGTGAAGGTGTAAACCTCCTCGCCATTCTGGTTGAACATCGTCCATTTCACCAGCGCGATGCCCTGCGGCTTCGATTTCGACGGCGTCAGGCTCATCACCTCGCCGACCAGATGCAGGCGGTCATTGGGCCGCACTGGCATGGTCCAGCGCAACCCGTCCACGCCGGCGCCGATCAGCGGGTGCGGACCGAACGGACGAGCCTGGATCGCAAGGTTCATCGCCATTGCCGCGGTGTGCCAGCCCGACGCGGCCAGGCCCTTGAACAGGGTCTTTTGCGCCGCAGCGTCGTCCATGTGCATCGGCTGCGGATCGAACTCGGCCGCGAAGCGCTTGATGTCGGCCTCGGTCACCACGATTTCGGGAGATTTGAAGCGCATTCCGATCGCGAGATCGTCGAACCACTCGACGTGTGCCATTTTCCTGCCTCAAAAAGCGATGCGCCGCCTACGCAATGCGCGGCCAAAAGGGCTTCTCCCATTCGCTCGATGTAGCTGGCCGGGCCGCGGCAAACCAGCCCCCGGTTCCCCGCGAAACCCCTTTCCCAAACCCACGAAACACCCCTGAAACAAACCGCCGGTTATGCTGTTGTCAAAATCAGACAGGGACGGCCACCATGCAATTCATCCTGGACCTCATCTGGGACTACGGCTTCTGCCAGAATCTCGTCGCGCAACCGCAGCTAGGGGAGGACGAGTCATGATCGAGCTGATCTCCGGCGTTCTCGCCCTTTGCAGCGTCGGTGTCTTTGCGGCGCACGCCCTGGATGCCTATCGCACCACGCATTTCTGATCCGGGACCGTTTCGGCTCCCGGACCTGACGAGCTAAAACGGCCGCCGGTAAAAGTGCTCCGAATGCGTCGCCGGCGGAAAGCGATTGGCGAGCGCTAGAGCGCCCTTCTCGTCCGTCTCGAGCGCGATCTTCTGCGCCAGCATCACGTCCCCCGGCACCAGAAAGCCCGTCGGCACGAAGCACCACCCCATCGTTGCACTCCCGGCCGCGTCAATCTCGTGGACGTTCGCTGCCGTTCCGTAGTGAATGCGATAGCGCTTGCCGGTATCGCATCCGGTGACGTCGAAATACCTGTGCTGCTCGAACTGCGCGCGCTGCTCGGGCGACAGCCATTCCGCCAGAAGCCTCCGGCCGCGCGCCTCCGGCGTGTTCTCGCCGAAGAAGCGGCGGTAGAGCTCCTGGAGCGCGTGCAGGCGCGCCCGCGCGGGCGCGCGAAGCCTGAAAGCCGCGAACATGAGCAGTTCAGATCAACCGCCGACCAGGCGGGGATAGAACAGCGTTTCGTGGGCGGTCGGGTCGAACGATTTGATACGCGTGACTTCGCCGGGCCCGGTCCGGTACGCGGCCGTGAAGCCCGCTCCGGTCAACTCCCGAAAGCGCTGCTCGGCCCGCGCCAGCGCTTCGGCATTCTCGGGATCAAACTCGTGACGCGTATCGCCCGTCAGATCCATCACGATCTGGGTAGCCATGGTGAGTCTCCTCATGCCCAGCCCTGAACTTGATCAAAGCAAACCTCGTGCCGTCGGTTCCGGATTGCAACAACTTTCGTTGCCGGCCAGATCAAATCCTTGCGGAGCGGGTCAGCGCGCCGCGGCCGCGCCACCGCCCTGGTCGATCTGCCGTCCCATCAGCGCGATCGCCTTCTGATAGACTCCGGCGGCATTCCAGGCCTCGATGGCGGCAAAATTCGGCTCGCCCGGCTGGTATCCGGCTCCCGCCCGCCAGCCATGGCTCTTAAGGAAATTGGCGGTCGAGTTCAGCGCATTGGCGGCGACCTCGAGATTGCCGGTGCCATAGGCCAGGATGTTCTTGGGCATGAACTGGGTCTGGCCGACCTCGCCATGCATGGAGCCGCGCGTCGCTCCCGTCAGCACGCCGCGATCGATCAGCTTGAGCGCCGCATAGAGCTGGTCGGTGAAGAATTCGGGGCGGCGGCAGTCATAGGCCAGCGTCGCGATCGACGACAGCATGTTCTGGTTGCCGCGCTGGCTGCCGAATCCCGTCTCCATGCCCCAGATCGCGATCAGCGGCCCCGGCGGCACGCCGTAGCGCTGCTCGATCGAGGCGAACAACGCGGCCTGCGACTGCTTGAGCTGACGCCCCTTGGCGACGATGGTGGTGGCGCCGCGCTTGGCGAGGAACTGGTCGAGCGTCAGCGAGAAGCTGCGCTGGCCGCGATCGGCCGCGATGGTGGCACTGGCGTAACTGGTCTGCATCAGCGCCGAGATCGCGGCCTGGCCGACGCCCTTGCCCTGGGCCTCTGCGCTGAACTCGCGCTTCCAGCCCTCGAAGCCGGCCGGCCCGTTGCCGCATTGCGCGGCCTCTGCCGCGGACATCGGCAGCAGGAACAGCAGAGTGGTCGCGCCGATCACGGCCGTCGCAACGGTCCTCTTGGTCATGACGCGGCCCTCTCCCTGACATGCGCGACCGGCTCGCGCGCCCCGCGCATGATCCTACGTCAGCCACGATCGCTCAAGGCCCGTCGATGCGCCAAGGGCCCTTGACACCGGCGCTTTACCCAACGTCCAACCCGAGCAGGAAATCCACGATGATGCCCTCTTGCTGCCGATACATGTCGGTGCCGGTCGCCGTCATGCAGCCAAGCTTGCGGGCCGCCGCGATGAAGGGCGAGATTTCGGGCTTCGTGATGACGCAGCCGCAATAGGCCGATGGCGCGAGCCGCGCGACGTCGACCGGGAGCGGATCGCCGTCCTGCATCCCGGCCGGCGTGGCATTGGCCACGAAATCGTAGCCGGCGGGGTCGGACGTTCCGATTCCAGCGCGTCCCCGGCCGAGTTCGTTGAGCTGGCCGATCAGCGCGTCGCGACGCTCGCGCGCGCTGTCGTGGATGGCGAGCTCGCTGACGCCGGCCTCGATCAACGCGAGCGCGATGGCCGCCCCCGCCCCGCCGGCGCCGACCAGCAGCGCCCGCATGCCATGCGGATCAACACCCTTCGCCCGCGCCGCGCGGAGGAAGCCGAGGCCGTCCACCATGTCGCCATGCCAGGCCCCGTCGGCACGCCGGCGCATCAGGTTCACGGTCCGTAAGGTATGCGCACGCCCGGTCGCGCTGGCGCAGGCCTGATAGCAGGCGAATTTATGCGGGATGGTCGCGACGATCCCGTCGAGATTCTTCAGCCGCGCTGCCGCGGAGAGGAAATCCGGCAAATCCGCCGGCGCGACGTGAATGGGCACCAGAATGCCATCGTGTCCTCGTGCGGCGAAGACCGCCGACACGCCTGCCGGCGCGCGCACTTGCGCGATGGGATCGCCGACGATGACGTAAAGCCGCGTTGCGCCAGACGGTGCCGGGATCATGCCGGTTGCGCCGGGACGGCAGAAGCATCTGTCGCGGCAGCCCAAGGCGTCAATTCCAATCCGTCGAGGTTGCCTTCCTTGCGCCACTTGGCGAGCAGCCGGAGGAACGCCACCGGCCCGCGCCAATACTGGCTGTTGCGCGCCGCGATCGGATCGAACACGCCTTCATTGTTGTAGTAGCCGGGCGTGCATTCGGCGAGATAGGTCTGACGTCCCAGCGCGGCCTTGACGACCTCCTCGACCCAGGCGTTCTCGGCGGCGACCGTCGGTTCCAGGGTCCGGGCCCCGCGCTTGCGCGCTTGCCCGATGACATAGGCGATGTGCCGCGACTGCTCGTCAATGATGTGCGGGAAATTGGCGCTCTGCCCGGCCTGCACCGTGACGACCAGGAAGCAGTTCGGGAAGCCACGGCTGTAGAAGCCGTGCAGCGTCTTGACGCCGTCGCGCCAGCGCTCGGACAGGGTCGTCCCGTCGCGGCCATGAACCTCAAAGCCCATGCGGCGCGCGTAATCAGTGCCGACCTCGAAACCGCTGGCATAGATCAGGCAGTCCAGCTCGTAGGCCTTGCCATTGGCCACCACCGCGTTCCCGGTGATGCGCTCGACGCCCCTGCCCCTGGTGTCGACGAGATGCACATTCGGGCGATTGAACGTGTCGAGATATTCGTCGTGGAAGCACGGCCGCTTGCAGAACGCCTTGTACCAGGGTTTTAGCGCGGCGGCGGCGGTCGCATCGTTGACGACGCGATCGACGCGGGCGCGGATCTCCTCCATCTTGCGGTAGTCGGCCTGCTCGATGATCTTCAGCGCCTCCTCCATCGAGGTCACCGGCTGCTTCTGACGCCGCGGCGCCAGCAGGATCTCGCCGAGCAGGCCGGTCCAGCCGTCCTGCACCAGGTCCTGCTCGAACGGCTCGCCGGAGATGACGGACGTGAAATTGTCCATGCGCTCCCGCTGCCAGCCGGGCTTGAGACTATCCACCCAGCTCTGGTCCGTCGGCCGGTCGGCGCGCACGCCGATCGCCGACGGCGTGCGCTGGAAGACGTAGAGCTCCTTCGCCGAGCGGCCGAGATGCGGCACGCATTGCACGGCGGTCGCACCGGTGCCGATGATGCCGACGCGTTTGTCGGCAAGGCCCGCGAGATCGCCTTCGGCGCTGCCGCCGGTATAGGCATAGTCCCAGCGGCTGGTGTGAAAGCTGTGGCCCTTGAAGGTCTCGATGCCGGGGATGCCGGGCAGCTTCGGCCGCGACAGCGGGCCGCCGGCAAGAATGACGAAGCGCGCAGCGATGCGGTCGCCGCGATCGGTCTCGACCAGCCAGCGCGCCTCCTGCTCCTGCCATTGCATCCGCGAGATCACGGTCTGAAACAGCGCGCGCTCGTAGAGGCCGAAGTGACGGCCGATGCGGCGGGAGTGCTCGTAGATTTCCGGCGCCCGCGCATATTTGCGCACCGGCATGTAGCCGGTCTCTTCCAAGAGCGGCAGGTAGATGTAGCTCTCGGTGTCGCAGGCCGCACCGGGATAGCGATTCCAGTACCAGGTGCCGCCGAAGTCGCCGGCCTTCTCGACAATGCGAAAATCATCGATGCCGGCCTCGCGCAGACGCGCAGCGCACAACAGGCCGCCGAAGCCACCGCCCACCACGAGGACCTCGGTCTCTTCGCTGATGGCCTCGCGCGCAAATCCGGGATCGGCCCAGGGATCGTCGAGATAGCGGGCGAAGCCGCCGGTCACCTCGACATATTGCGCCTTGCCCTCGACGCGCAGACGCAGGTCGCGCTCGTCGCGATAGCGCGCGCGCAGCGAGGCGATGTCGATCGTAGGTGCGCCGGCTGCGCCGGTCTTGTGTTTTTCCGCTGACATCGATCTCCTCCAAGGCGGCCGCTGCTTCGCGAGAGCCTGCATTAATTAGCCCTGAAAAAGTGGCGCATGCAATCGCGTCTCACGTTTTTTGCGTGAACGCCGCGCGACGTTCCGCTACGCTCGCGCGCAAATCAAGACGCCATGCAATGACATGGCAATCGGGAGGGGACAATGCAGGGATTGATGATGGACATGCCGCTGCTGCTCAGCGGCCTGATCCAGTACGCAGCCGATTATCATGGCGAGGCGGAAATCGTCGCGCGCGAGATCGAGGGCGACATCCATCGCTACACCTATGCCGACGCCCATCCGCGCATCAAGCGCATGGCGCTGGCGCTCGGGCGGCTCGGCATGAAGCGCGGCGACCGCGTCGGCACGCTGGCCTGGAATACGCATCGTCATTTCGAGATGTTCTATGCCGCGCCGGGCATGGGCTATGTGCTGCACACCGTCAATCCGCGGCTGTTTCCCGAGCAGCTCGTCTACATCATCAACCACGCCGAAGACCGGCTGCTGTTCATCGACCGCGCCACGCTGCCGATCGTCGAGGCGATCGCGCCCCAGCTCAAGACGGTCGAGGCCTACGTGATGATGTCATCGCGCGAGCGGATGCCGGAGACGGGCCTTCCGAACGTGCATTGCTACGAGGAGCTGCTGGAGAAGGAGAGCGAGGCCGGCTTCGCCTGGCCGGAGTTCGACGAAAAATCGGCATCCACGATCTGCTACACGTCCGGCACAACGGGCAATCCCAAGGGCGTGATCTATTCGCACCGTGCCGCGATCCTGCAGACCATGACCTGCTGCAGTTTCGATTTCCTGCCGGGTCACGTCGAAGGCGTGCGCGAGGTGATGATGCCGATGGCGCCGCTGTTCCACGGCAATGGCTGGAACATGCCGTTCAGCGCTCCCTATACCGGCTCGAAGCTGGTGCTGCCCGGCCGCAACTACGAGCCCGACAAGCTCTATGAGCTGCTCGAAGGCGAGAAGGTGACGATCTCCGCAGGCGTGCCGAGCTTCTGGCTGATCCTGCTCGACTGGCTCGGGCGGACCGGCAACAAGTTCTCCAAGCTCCGCGCGACACTGTCGTCGGGCTCGGCGCCACCGCGCGCGATGGTCGAGAAGCTCAAGCGCGAGTACGACGTCGACTACATCCAGGCCTGGGGCATGACCGAAGCGCTCGGCTGCTCGATGCCAGGCCTGCGGCCCGGCTCGGAGCATCTCGGCGAGAAGGAAAAATTCGACCGGCGCCAGGTGTCGGGCCGCGCCTGTTTCGGCACCGCCCTGCGCATCGTCGACGACGGCGGCGTTGAGCTGCCGCGCGACGGCAAGACCGTCGGGCATTTGCGCGCCAGAGGGCCGTGGGTTGCGTCCGGCTACATGAAGCTCAACGAGGGCCTCGACCGCGACGGCTGGCTGATCACGGGCGACATGGCCGTGATCGACAGCCAAGGCCACGTCACGCTGACCGACCGATCCAAGGACGTGATCAAGTCCGGCGGCGAGTGGATCTCCTCGATCCAGCTCGAGGACATCGCGCTGTCCCATCCCGACGTGCTGCAGGCCGCCGTGGTCGCGATCGCGCATGAGAAATGGCAGGAGCGCCCTCTCCTCCTCGTCGTCCGCAAGAAGGGCGCGACCGTGGACGGCAAGACCCTGCTCGACCACATGCGCCCGCGGATCGCGAGCTGGTGGATGCCGGACGCCGTCGAATTTCTGGACGAATTCCCGATGACCGGCACCGGCAAGGTGCTGAAATCGGCGCTGCGGGAGAAATTCAGGGATTACCGCGCCGCATAAGCCCCTTTCGTCCGCAATCGTCTTCACCTTTTGGTAGATTCGCCGGCGATATACCGGGGTGTCGCCAATTCCAGGGATCGAGGACACCATGGCGTTTTCCGGACTGGGCCTGCATCTCGGCAATCTGTCGCGCCTGTCGAATGCGCAGACGCGCTCGATCAGCCCCGAGAATTTCACGGGCGAGAAGGGCAAGGGCGGCATGTCCGTCGACGGCGCCGCCGCCCGGCAGGCGCGCGATCTCGGCCAGGGCTGGAAGGTCTCGCCTTACGTCGTGATCGAGCCCGGCGCGACCTTCACACTCGCCGACATCCAGGGCCAGGGCGCGATCCAGCAGATCTGGATGACGCTCGCGCGCGGGCGCCTGCGCCACTCGATCCTGCGCGTCTACTGGGACGATCAGGAAGCGCCAAGCGTGGAATGCCCGGCCGGCGATTTCTTCGCCTGCGGCTGGGAAGAGTTTTCGCAGGTGTCATCGCTCGCGGTCTGCGTCAATCCCGGCCGCGCCTTCAACTGCTACTGGGAGATGCCATTCCGCAAGCGCGCGCGCTTCACGCTGGAGAACCGCAGCGAGGAGCAGCTCACGGTCTACTACCAGATCAACTACGCGCTGACCGACGTCAGGGAAGACTGCGCCTATTTCCATGCCCAGTTCCGCCGCACCAATCCGCTGCCCTACAAGGAGGTCTACACCATCCTCGATGGCGTGAAGGGCGCGGGACATTATGTCGGCACCTACATGGCCTGGGGCGTCAACAACAATGGCTGGTGGGGCGAAGGCGAGATCAAGTTCTACATCGACGGTGACGGCGAATTCCCGACCATCTGCGGCACCGGCACCGAGGACTATTTCTGCGGGGCCTATAATTTCGATCCCCATGTCGCCCATGCCGGCCAGGGACAATCGCGCTACGTGGAGTTCACCACGCCCTATGCAGGCCTGCCGCAGGTGATCCGCCCCGACGGCGTCTACAAATCGCAGCAGCGTTTCGGCCTGTACCGCTGGCACATCCCCGACCCCGTGCGCTTCCAGAGCGATCTGCGCGTGACGGTCCAGGCGCTGGGCTGGCTGCCGGGCGTCAAGGAGTCGAAATATCTGCCGCTGCAGGACGACATCGCCTCGGTCGCGTTCTGGTACCAGACGCTGCCGACCGCGCCGTTCCCGGAGCTGTCGGGACCGGATTATCTGGAAATCGGTTAGGGCTCGAACCGGAAGAACAAAAGCCCGGCGATGGCCGGGCCTTTGCAAGCGAGGCTCGGTCTCAGGCCAGGATGATGGTGCTGTGGATCTCGGCCATCACATTGCCGCCGGGGTTGAGCACGGTCTCCACGAAATCGTAGGTACCGGCCGGAGCAACACCGCCACCCTGCACACCCGGCGTGTTCGGGTCATGGTCGATCAGCGAGTTGAAGAAGGCCAGGTTTGTCGAGTTCTGGGTGGCGAAGGCGTTGCCGGCATCGTCCGCAACCACAATCTGCCCCTGATTGATCCCTTGAGCCGCGAACGTGTTGTCGGCAGCTTCCCAGACGACGTGCGAGCCGCCGGGATTGTGAACCGGGTCGTACACTGCGTTGAGCGTCAGGTACTTGAAGCCAGCTCCGGGATCGAGGTCGATCTTGACCTGTTCTGTCCAGCCGTGAGTCAGGGCCTGCTGCTGCGTCTGGCCGCCATTGCCATTCGCACCGAGATCAAACGACCAATCGAAGCTGACGGCGGCGCGGTTTGGATTTGCCGATGAGACATTGTGCGCGGGATCGACGACTTGTGGCCCGGCCGGTCCATGGAAGATCAACGAGCCATCAGACGCGACGGAGCTGGGCTGGATCTGGTCGCCGGTCCGATAGTGAATGTTGGCGCCGATCTCGATGTGGCCGGTATCCAGCACCTGCCAACCGGTCACGGGGTTGCCGGTGCCGAACCAGGCGTCGCCAGTCGCCGGGTTTGTGGCATTGGAGTCCAGAGTATGGTTTTGCTGTATGTCAAACTTTTTGGGCATTTGTTTTTCCCTGTAAAGTTATCAATCACCCAGCCAAACTACCTATTTTTCCCGACAAGGTAACCAGCAAAATTCCTCAGCCGTTCGCTGCTGCAGCATGGAAATGGGCTTGACCGACCGGCGATCTCGACGTGGCGGTCCATTTTGCCTCGGGTGAAATCGGCAATTCCTGATCGGTCGAAGTGCCGCCCGGACGTCATGCGTCCGGGCGACATTTTCGTATCGACGTCTACCAGGAATACTGCAGGCCGACCCGTCCGAGCGCGCGCACGTCGCTCCACGACTGCGAAGGGAGCGCCACCCCGCCGCTCGTCACGGTCCGGTTCGACGTGGTCGTCAGGCTGCCGTGGTCGAGACCGAAGGCGATGCCCATGGTCAGCGACAGATTGCCCTGGATCCGGAGCATGCCGACGAGCCCGGCGGCATGCTGTCCGTCGAACACCGCCCAATGCGTCGAGACCGCGTAATTGGTCCCGTTGGGCAGGAACGGATTGACCAGCGATGCGGCCATTGCCGTTCCGGTCGCGGCGCGGGTGACCTGGCGCGCGATGTCGAACTGGCTCTGCACGGTCTGCTGCGCGTTGGTGCAGGTGTCGGTGCCCGGGATGTAGAAATAGTAGGCCCCGTAGATCGAGCAGATCTTTTCGTATTCGACCGCGGCATGGCCCGGCGCCGGCATTGCCAGCGCCAGCGCAGCAGTGGCGAGGATCGCGCGCAGGCTACGCCGCAAGGCGTATCGTGCCGCGCTGATGTGCTTCCACATGGTTGTCTCCCATCAATGACGCTGGCGCGGCTCAGTAACGCGCAGGCGGCGCGTCGCCGTTGAAGCGATAGTTGACGCCGAGCTTCACGAGATGGAGCTGATGGTCGAGGTTCTGGCCGCCGGCCTTCGTGTTCAGCAGGATCGCGGCCGGACCAAAATACAGGTAGTCGTACTCCAGCCGCGCCGAGAGATTGTTCATCAGCGCGTATTCGAGGCCGGCGCCGGCGGTGAGGCCGGTCCGCTGGTGGTTAAAGTCGGACGGGAACGGCGTGCCGGTGAAGGTCTGGAAGTCGACATTGGCCCAGGCGACGCCGCCCTTGACGTAGGTCAGCAGGCTGTCGAAGGCATAGCCGACGCGGCCGGTGCCGGTTGCGAGCGCATGGTACGCCACCGTGATGCCGGAGAAGATGTTGGCGGGATCGGCGGGTCTGCTGCCCTTCATCGACGCCCAGGAGAGATCGAGCTCGGCGCCGACCACGAGATTGCCGAACTGCCAGTTGCCGCCGACCTGCGCACCCGCGATCGCGCCGCGCGTATCCATGGTGAAGCGGTCCTGCGCAAAGGCGAAGCCGGAGTCGACCAGACGGGTGCTGCCCACGCCATAGCCGCCGTGGACACCGAGATAGAAGCCGTTCCAGAGCGGCACCGGGGCTGCGACCGGCGCCTTCACGGACATGTCGGCTGCATTCGCGGACGTTGCGGTCAGGGAG
This sequence comes from Bradyrhizobium diazoefficiens, assembly GCF_018131015.1. Lineage (GTDB taxonomy): Bacteria > Pseudomonadota > Alphaproteobacteria > Rhizobiales > Xanthobacteraceae > Bradyrhizobium > Bradyrhizobium diazoefficiens_B. The sequence continues at coordinate 393,508 of NZ_JAFCJJ010000001.1, read as the reverse complement.
ATGGTGGCGAGAAGCGGCATGGCGGCGGCAGCGAGCAAGCGGCGCGCCCGGCGCGGAAGCGATGATGTCATGGGATGATCTTTCAAAATGTCGGAATGAACTTCGAGACGGGGTTCGCGCGCATCACCAGGCGTACATGAAGCCGGCGCGACCGAGGCCGCGGACGTCGCTCCACGATTGCGACGGGATCGCCGTGCCGGAGATCGTCTGCGTCCGGTTGGTGAAGGTCGACAGGCTGCCCTTGTCGAGACCGAGCGCGAAGCCGCCAGAGAACACGAAATTGCCGGAGACGCGCACGAGGCCCGAGAAGCCGCCGGCGTGCTGGCCGTCATAGGTCGCCCAATGGGTCGAGACCGCGTAGTTCGTGCCGGTGGGCAACCACGGCGCGACCAGCGAGGCCGCCATCGCCGTGCCGGTCGAGGCGCGGGTCTGCGCACGCGCGACATCGAACTGGTTGGTCACGATCTGGTTGGCGTTGGTGCAGGTGTCGGTGCCGGGAATGTAGAAATAGCCGGCGCCGTAGAGTGAGCAGATCTTGACGTACTCGACCGGCGCGGCGTGGACGGGAGCGGCGATCCTGGCGGCGAGACCGAGGCTCGCGGCGATCGTCAAGGCAGTGCGGTTGATGGACTTGGCGGACATGATGGTGTCTCCGAAACTTGTCTGTTGAATGCTGTTGCGATCGTCAGCCGGATCAGCGTGGCAGGCTGCCGTCGCCGTTGAAGTGCACGTTGATGCCGGCCTTCACGGTCTGGACGAAATGTTTGATCTCGGAGGTCGAGTCCACGGTGACCCAGCGCAGCGTTTCCGGCGGCAGCCAGAACGCGTTGTATTCGACCTTGGCGGAGACGTTGCGCAGGAACGCCACTTCCAGGCCGACGCCGCCGACGGCCCCGAACAATTCGCGGTTGTAGTTGGTGATCTCCGGCGTAAAGCGCGTCGAGAGCTCCATGCGGGCATAAGCGCCGCCGCCCTTGGCGTAGGCGAGCCATTGGCCCGAGGCATAGCCGACGCGTCCCGTCGCGGTCGCAAGCCCGGTGTAGCCGACCCCGTTGGTGGTGCTCGTCGTGATCACGGCGGTGTTGCTGCTGGTGTTGCCCTTCGTGAACGACCAGGAGCCGTCGACCTCGACACCGAGGACGAGATTGCCCTGCTGCCAGTTGTAGCCGAGCTGCCCGCCGGCGATCGGCCCGTTGAAATAAGCGAAGAACGGGTTGAATGCGGCGTTGTTGAACTCGTCGCGAAACTCCGACTTGCCCCAGCCCCAGCCGCCGTGGACGCCGGCGTAGAAGCCGGTCCAGGAGACGACGGGCGGAGGCAGCGCGCTGCCGGCGAGCGCGGGTGAGACGATGGCCGCGCTCGCCACCGCGACGGCGGCTGCGAGGCCATGGCGGCGAGGTTTGGAATGTCCTGAATGTGAGTGCATCTGCATGTCCATTTTCCGTTTTGAATTTAACATTGCCTTATCTCTATATTTCTACTTTAGATTGTCTTCGAAGTCGCAACGCCGGGACCAAGCCCCGGCTTGCTTTTGAACGAGCGACACCGACGTTCACGCGGAGCGGATCGACGAAGACGAATTTTCGGTTGTTGGAAGAGCCCAGGCGCCGCTTAGGACGACGCGCGCCGCGGCCGGGTCGATCGGTGAACTAGGGCTGGACGATCCGCGTAACAGCGCGTCCGAAGTGCCCTTGTCGTGTCATGATTTATGCCCCCTGTTTTGATTAGGGCCGATTTTAGGCGCAGCGTTTCGATTGACCAGTATCGCAAAGGCAACAGTTGCTCTTTGTTGTCTCGCGCGCTTCTCAATTGCTGCATGACGCAAGATAATCGGTGAACCCGCGTTAACATCGCGAGCGTCATGCGGCGTTCTGATGCAGCTTGCGCAGGACGAGCCGATGAAAGCGCGACCGGGGGCGCAACGCCGCGCGATCGTCGTTCCGATTCGATTCAAGCCCCGCTCGCGCGGGCGCTGATCTGTCCACAGGAGGTTCCGATGCTGTTTCCCATGTCGCCAAAGGTCGTCGAGCTGAAGCGGCGGCTCGAAAACTTCATGGATCGGCACATCTATCCGAACGAGGAGCGCTTCTATCGCGAGGCGGAGGAGCTTGGGCCGTGGAAGGTCTATCCAATCGTCGAGGAGCTGAAGCCGCTCGCGCGCGCGGAAGGGCTCTGGAACCTGTTCCTGCCGCAGTCGCACCACGGCGCCGGCCTCACCAATCTCGAATATGCCCCGCTCTGCGAGGTGATGGGGCGTTCTCATCTGGCACCAGAGGTGTTCAACTGCTCGGCGCCCGACACCGGCAACATGGAGGTGCTGGAGCGCTACGGCTCGGAGCAGGACAAGGAGCGCTGGCTGAAACCCCTGCTCGCCGGCGAGATCCGCTCCTGCTTCGCCATGACCGAGCCGGCGGTCGCCTCGTCCGATGCGACCAACATCGAGAGCAGAATCGTGCGCGACGGCGATCATTACGTAATCAACGGGCGCAAATGGTACACCACCAACGCGACCGACCCGCGCTGCAAGATCTGCATCTTCATGGGCAAGACCGACCCGGACAATCCGGACCGCCACAGGCAGCAATCCATGATCCTGGTGCCGATGGACACGCCCGGCATCGAGGTGAAGCGTCCCCTGCCCGTGTTCGGCTTCTATGGCGTGCCGGATCGGGCCTCGGAGGTCGTCTTCACCGATGTGCGGGTGCCGAAGGAGAACATGCTGCTCGGCGAAGGCCGCGGCTTCGAGATCGCGCAGGGCCGCCTCGGTCCCGGCCGCATCCACCACTGCATGCGGCTGATTGGCCTCGCCGAACGCACGCTGGAGAAGATGTGCCGGCGCGTGCGCAGCCGCGTCGCCTTCGGCAAGCCGGTCTCCGAGCAGACGGTGACGCAGGAGCGCATCGCGGAGGCGCGCATCATGATCGAACAGGCGCGCCTGCTCACGCTCAACGCGGCCTCCGCGATGGACACGGTCGGCAACAAGGTGGCGCGAACCGAGATCGCGATGATCAAGGTCGCCGTCCCCAACATGGCCTGCCAGGTCATCGACTGGGCGATCCAGGCCCACGGCGGCGGCGGCACGTCGAACGACTTTGGGCTGACGCAGGCCTATGCCACCGCGCGCCTGCTGCGCCTGGCCGACGGGCCGGACGAGGTCCACCGCAACCAGATCGCGCGGCTGGAGCTGAAGAAGTATTCGAACGTGTGAGAACTACGCCGCGGGCGCGGGCGCGCACGTCCCGGCATGCTACTCGCAGCTGAGTTGCTGCTCGAACCAGCCGGACAGTCGCTCGGACAGCGGCGGCCACATATGCTGGAAGTTTTCGAGCTTGCCGGCATTGGTGCGGTACATCGCCCGCAATTCCCGTTCGACCGCCGGCAGGTCAACGCCCACGCACGCTCCATCTCTCACGATGGTCCGGCCGGCCACGACGACCTCCTTCACCAGCGAGGCGTTGCCACGCGCGAACAGCAGCGCGATTGGATCGACCGGCATGATCCGGTCGCGATCGAGCCGGTCGAGATCGAGCACGACGACGTCGGCGGGATTGCCCGGCGCAAGCTCGCCGTTTCCGGGCGCGCCGGTGGCGCTGCGGCCGTTGCGGATGGCAAGCGCGAAGAGTTCCGCCGGCGTCCAGGTTTGCTTGAAGCCGAGGCCGCCATGGACCATCTGCACCAGCCGCATCTCGCGCAAAATGTCGTCGTCCTCGTCGAGCGCCAGGCCGTCGACGCCGACCGCGATGTCGCAGCCGCATGCGTGAGCGACGGCGATCGGCGCCAGCCCCGATCGCAGGTGCATGTTGGAGCTGAAATTGGTGACGATGCGCGCGCCGGAGGCCGCGATCATCTCCAGCTCCTCGGGGCGCGCGTGGATGCAATGCGCGAGCGTCAGCCGCTCCGAGAGAAAGCCGATGTCGCGCAGCCATCGCACCATGCCGGGAAAGTGCTGGTCGGCCCAGGCGCGCTGGTACACCGTTTCCAGGAGGTGCATGTGAACGTGGCGGCCGGTCAGCGCCGAGTTTTCCGCAATCGCCTCCAGCAGCGACTTCGAGCACCATTGCACGCCCGCAGGCCCGAGTTGCACGTCGATCATCGGGCCGGCGATGGCAGCGGCAATGGTGTCGGTCAGCTCGATATACGCCCTTGGCGACATCGGCGCGCGGACGAAGAGGTCTTCGACGGTCTTGCGATCGTCGCGCGAAAGACCGGAGAAGACCGGCTCGGCATCGCCATAGACGATCGGGTTCTGGTCGCGCACGGCCAGCGCGAAGGCGATGCGGATGCCGACGTCGGCCGCGGCCCTCGCCACCGCCCTGGCTTCATCCACCAGGGACATCGTCCCGCTCGGACGGGTGTAGTGCACCATCATGGCGGCGCAGCCGGCCCTGGCCGAGCGCGCCAGGGCGGAGACCGCGGTCAGGTAGGGATCGACCGGACTGCCGAGCGCGGTGCGCAGGATCCAGCTTTCCAGGGGCATGCCGACTGCGCCAAAGGACGACGCGGTCGCGCGGGCATGGTCATGGGCATTGACGAAGGCCGGAACGACCAGGGAGCGCGGTCCCGAGCACGCCGCCCCTTCCGAGATGTCGGTAATGAGACCGCCGTCGTGCCTGAGCACGACGTTGTCGCTGACGCCGCGAGCATGGCCACGGAACAGGCTGGTTGCCGAAAGCTCCGTGGCCATGAGCGTCGCTCCCACATCAGTTGGCAGTATACACCAGCTCCCGTTCGGCGCGCGGCGGCAGGAATTCGCGCGAGAAGATTTCGGCCGGCGTCGGTGCGCGGGCGAGCTGGTAGCCCTCGACGATGATACCGATCGCGCGCGTCATGCGGTCGTCCTTGATGTCGCCGACGCCGATCTCCTTCATCTCCGGCGAGACGATCAGCTTCTCGAAGGAATATTGCAGCCGGCGCTTCTCGACGTCCACGTTGATGAGATTATCGTAGTTCAGCGCGGCCTTCATGCCGGCATTCTGGTCCTTGGCGACCGCGATCGCACCCTTGTTGATGGCGCGCACGAGGCCAGCGACCGCCTTCGGATTGGACGCCATCAGCTTCTTCGAGACCATCACGCCGTTGGAATAGAGATCGAGGCCGTACTCGCCGAACGAGAACCACTTGAAGTCCTTGTCGGGATCCTGGCGGTTGAGCACGAGGTTGAAGTAGCTCGTGATGTTGAAGACGAGGGCCGCGTCGATGTCGCCCTTGATCAGCATCGGCTCCTGAAGGTTCGGCGCCATGTTGGAGATCTTGATCTTCTCGCCGTCGATCCCGTTCTTGCGGGTGAACACCGGCAGCAGCCGGGTCGTCGGCGTGCCCTGCGCGCCGCCAAGCGTGTGGCCCTCGAAATCCTTGATGGTGTTGATGCCGCTGGTATTCTTGGCGACGATCGCGAACGGCGGCTGGTTCCACATCATGTAGACCATGACCGGAGCTTCCTGCGGCTTGGCCGAGGCATTCTGGATGATGGCGTTGACGTCGCCGAAGCCCGCGTCATAGGCGCCCGACATCACGCGCGTGACGGTGGCGCCCGACCCCTCGCCCTGGTCGATGACGACGTTGAGGCCCTCTTCCTTGAAGAAGCCGTGATCCTTGGCGTAGAAGAACGCGGCATCGCTGCCTTGCGTCTTCCAGCCCAGCGTGAACTTGATCGTGGTGTCCTCGGCAAGGGCTGCGCCCGCCGACAGAACCAGCACCGCGACCGCGGCCGTTACTTTTCTCAACATCGAGACCTCCTCGTGCTTCGTTGCGTGACGGTTGAAATCAGGTGGCGATCACGTCGTTCTTGCGCGTGGCCCAGCCGGTGACCTGCCCTTCGATCAGCGAGAATACGACGTAGAGCGCGACACCGAGGCCGGCGAGCACGAACAGGCCGGCGAATACCAGCGGCACGTTGAAATTCGAGGACGCGGTCATCATGACGTTGCCGATGCCGCGGTTGGAGGCGACCGTCTCCGACAGCACCGCGCCGACGAAGGCGTAGGAGATCGCGACCTTCAGCGAGGCGAAGAAGAACGGCATGGTTCGGGGCAGGCCGACGTTCCAGAGGATGTCGAGCTTGCTGGCGCCGAGCGCTTTCAGCACGTCCTCGAGCTCGGGCTCGGTGGTGGCAAGGCCCGTGGCGATATTGACGACGATCGGGAAGAAGCAGATCGACAGCGCGGTCAGCACCGCCGGCACCGTGCCCGAGCCGAACCACAGCACGAAGATCGGCACCACCGCGACCTTGGGGATCGAGGAGAAGCCGATCAGCAGCGGATAGCAGGTGTCGTAAGCGGTCTTGGATACGCCGATGATGGCGCCGAGGGCGACGCCGAGCGCGACGCCAAGGACGAAGCCGAACATGGTAGTGGCGAGCGTCTGCACGATATGCGGCCACAGCACGGGAAAGCGCTGGAACAGCGTGACAAAAACCTGCGAGGGCCGCGGCAGCACCAGGTCGGACATCCCGGTCACCAGGCAGAACAGCTCCCAGGCGACGAAGAACAGCACGATCAGTCCCGCCGACCACGCCTTCTGCCTGACATCGATCCCGAACATCAGCCTGCCCCCTGCTCCGCCGCGCTGCGCGCATCCTCGATGAAGGCCCGCAGCTTCTGGTTCAGCGCCACGAAATCCGGCTCGAAGGTCATGGCGACGGTGCGCGGCCGGGCGAATTCGACGCGGCTGTCGTCGAGGATGCGGCCGGGACGCGCGCTCATCACGCAGATGCGGCTGGCGAGAAAACCGGCCTCGCGCAAATCGTGCGTGACCAGCAGCACCGTCGGCTTGTGCGTCATCCAGAGCGCCTGAAGGATCGTCCACAGCTCCTCGCGGGTGAACTGGTCGAGCGCGCCGAAGGGTTCGTCCAGCAGCAGCATGCGCGGCTCGTGGATCAGCGCGCGGCAGAGATTGGCGCGCTGGAGCATGCCGCCGGACAGTTGCCAGGGATAGCGGCTGCCAAAACCCTTCAGGCCGACCTGCTCCAGCAGCGCGTTGGCCTTGTCGCGGAATTCGGTCTTGCGCAGCCTGCGGAAGTTGGAGCGGAACGGCTCGACGATCTTGAGCGGGAGCATGATGTTCCGCTCGATCGTCATCCAGGGCAGCATGGTCGGGTTCTGGAAGGCCATGCCGACCCGCATCGCGCGCGCGGCGACCTCGCGGCCGCCGACGATGACGACGCCGCTGGTCGGCTGCACGAGGCCACTGACGAGACGCAGGATGGTCGATTTGCCGCATCCGGACGGACCGACCAGCGCGACAAACTCGCCGTCGGCGATCTTGAGCGTCGTCGTCGACAAAGCGGGCACGGCGCGATCGCCGCGCCCGAAGGTCACGGACGCCTCGGACAGCTCGATGGCGGTCGGGACGGCGCCGGCCGCAACGGGCGAGCCATCGAATTGTGAGTTCGGTTGCATGCGCATCACAGCAAAAGTGTATGCAAGCTGGATGCCAGACCCCGATCCCCGCAAAATCAATGATCTGGCCGAACGAGCCCACCAAATGGCTGGATTCGATTTAGGCAATCCGGGCGCCAAACTGCATGCAATTGGAGCGCCCGGCTGCGGCAAGTCTGTGCTAGAGAAAGGCTTCAGCCCAGCCCAAGGATTCCGCGATGGCGGCGCACGCGACCAGCAAGACATCTGAATCGTCGGACAAGGTCAGCGTGATCTGCCGTGCCCTGCGGCGCGCCATCATCGAGCAGGCGCTCGCGCCCGGCGCGAAGCTGCCGGAGGATGCGCTCGGCGAGCGCTTTGGCGTCAGCCGCACCATCGCCCGCCACGCGCTGGGGCAACTGGCCGCCGAAGGCCTGATCGAGCTCCGCCGCAACCGTATCGCGGTGGTGGCGACGCCGAGCTGGCAGGAAGCGCGCGATGCCTTCGACATCCGCATCGAGCTCGAGCGCCTCGTGGTGCGCCAGCTCGCGGGCAAGCTGACCAAAAGCCAGATCGCCGAGCTGAACGACCATGTCGACGCCGAGGACCGCGCGCGCGGCGGCACGGACGCGGTCTCGATTCGCCTCGCCACCGAATTCCACATCCTGCTCGCGCACATGACGAGCAGCCCGATCCTGGTGCGCTATGTCAGCGAGGTCGCCTATCGCTGCTGCCTGACGCTGTCGCTGTTCAGCCGGCCGCATTCGACCGAATGCGCCATCAACGAACATCGCGCCATCATCGCAGCGCTGGCCAAGGGCGACGAGGCCAGGGTGATGGAATTGATGCATCATCACCTGGATTCCGTGGCCAATCGCGCGCTGGTGGCCCCTGCCCCGCAGCGCGGCCGCGATCTCCTCGACATCCTCGCGCCCTACGCCGACGAGGTCGCGAGCGATCGTGTGGTCAAATTGCCGAAGGTCGTGCGACGCTAAAGCGCAATGAATTGCGCTTTAGCCTTTCTTCTTTGCGCATGATCTTGCCGGAAAACCGCTGCACACTTTTCCGGATCATGCGCGTTAGGCCTCGATCCCGCGCTGGACCAGGATGCGCTCGGCGCTGTCGTTCCAGACGTCCATCTTCACGATCTGCCCGCTCCTAACGACGAAGCGATCGACGTAGCGGTTGCCCTCGAACGGCGTGCCGTCCATCCACTCGCCGTAGAGCGTGCCGACGCTGTAGACGACGGTCTCGTCCGCGCCCGGGCAGACGTCGAATCGGTCCATCTTCTTCTTGACCCAGCGATAGCGCTTCGCGTTGAAACCGGTCGGCCCGCGCGGATGATCGAACTCGCGTCCGCCGGTGAACGTGATCACCGTGCCCGGCTTCATGTAGGCCGCAGCCGCATCGGGATCGGGGATCATCGAGGCGGTCAGATACGCTTCCACGATCTCGGCGTCGGTCATCGTGCGTTCGGCTTTTGCGGGAGCGGACATGTGGGGGTCTCCAGGGTGACACCATTCTACAATTCGCGCCCCAAACTGCATGCACATTTTTTGAACAATTTGGTGACAGAACTGCACACAATCTGGAGCTGCCCGCTCCAAAACCTTCCGCTAGGCTGACGCAGCCGAATCCGATGCCATGACCACAGAGACCGCTTTCGACCTGATCTTCCGTAACGCGCTGTTGCGCTCATCCGCCGCACCCGTCGATGTCGGCGTGAAGGGCGGCCGCATCGCCGCGATCGAGCCAAGGCTCGGACAACGGCTCGCACCAGGGCTCGCCTGCGAGGCCGTCGAGGTCGACCTCGGCGGGCGCCTCGCTTTGCCGGGCTTCGTCGACACCCATATCCATCTCGACAAGGCCTGCCTGCTCGGCCGCTGCCGGCACGACCACGGCAGCGTCTCGGAGGCCATCCGCGCCGTCGCGGGGATGAAGAAGGATTTTACCGTCGAGGACGTCTACGCGCGCGGTGCCCGCGTGCTCGAACGCGCCATCGTGCATGGCACAACCCGGATGCGAACCCATGTCGAGATCGATCCGCGCATCGGCCTGCGCGGCTTCGAGGCGGTGAAAGCGCTGAAGCGCGACCATGCCTGGGCAATCGACCTGTCGCTCTGCGTCTTCCCGCAGGAAGGCCTGACCAACGATCCCGGAGCCGAAGAGCTCCTGATCCAGGCGCTGCGCGACGGCGGCGAGGCCATCGGCGGCTGCCCGTACATGGACACCGACCCGAACGCGCATCTCGAACGCATCTTCGATCTCGCGCAGGAGTTCGACGTCGACGTCGACCTCCATCTCGACTTCGACCTCGACCCCTCATGGTGGCATCTCGACGAGGTCTGCCGGCAGACCGAACGCCGCAACTATCACGGACGCGTCGCGATCGGGCATGCCACGAAACTCTCGGCCCTGCCGCCGGAGCGGCTGAGGGCTGCGACCGCGCAACTGGCAAATGCCGGCGTCGCCGTCACCGTGCTGCCCGCGACCGATCTCTATCTGATGGGGCGCGAGGCCACCTACAACGCGCCGCGCGGGCTAACGCTCGCCCACAAGCTCGCCGGCGACGGCGTGCTGTGCTCGGTCGCGACCAACAACGTGCTCAATCCCTTCACGCCGTTCGGCGACGCCTCGCTGCTGCGGATGGCGAATTTCTACGCCAACGTCGCGCACGCCTCGGTCAGCGACTTCGACACCTGCCTCGATCTCGTGACCGAGCTGCCGGCGAGGCTGATGAGGCTCGAGGATTACGGCATCAAGGTGGGCAACCCCGCCGATCTCGTCGTGCTCGATACGCAGGACAGTCGCTTTGCCATCGCCGAGCTGCCCGACATCGCGATGGGCTTCAAGGCCGGCCGGCAGACTTTTGAGCGACAACGGCCCGCGCTCTTCAGACCCGGACGCTGAGCAGCTCCCACGCTCGCGCGTGTTGCGCCGTGCGCGCGGCGTGCGCATGATTGCCGCAATCGATCACGGAGGAACCGGATGGCCTTCGACACCATCTTCAAGAATGCGCGCTTCGACGGCGGGTCCCGGCACCACATCGCGGTCAAGGACGGCCGTATCGCAGCGATCAATTCTGCTGACGAGCCCCTTGTCGGCGCCGAGACGGTCGACCTCGGCAATGCGCTCGTCGTGCCCGGCTTCGTCGAAGGCCACATCCATCTCGACACCAGCTTCTATGGCGACGCCTGGCGGCCGCACAAGCCATGCACCAGCGGGTTCGACGTGCACGAACGCGTGGCCTTCCAGGCCCAGAACATGGCCGTGTCAGCGCCGATGGATGTGCGGGCGCGCAACCAGCTCGATCTCTGCATCGGACACGGCACCACGCAGATGCGCAGCCACGTCATGGTCGACGGCTCGGTCGGCCTCAAATCGCTCGAGACGATTTTGCGCGTGCGCGAGGAGTACAGGAGCGTGATCGACATCCAGCTCGTGGCCTTCCCCCAGAGCGGCATCCTCGCAAGCCCGGGCACGCCGCAACTGCTTGACGAGGCGATCCGCCTCGGCGCGAACCTCGTCGGCGGGCTCGATCCCGCAGGTTTTGACCGCGATGTCGAAAAACACCTCGACGTGGTGTTCGGCGTCGCCGACAAGCACGGCGTCGACGTCGACATTCACCTGCACGACATGAGCACGCTCGGCGCCTTCGAGATCGAACAGATCGCGGCCCGCACGCGCGCGCTCGGCATGGAGGGCCGCGTCGCCGTCAGCCACGCCTATGGGCTCGGCGATATTTCGGCAGACTATCTCAAGAAGATCGCCGACATTTTGGCCCGTTCCGGCGTCGCGATCATGACCAACGCGCCGGGCGCCCGGCCCTTCCCGCCCGTCCTTGGCTTGCGCAATGCCGGCGTCACCGTCTTCAGCGGCAACGACAACATCCGCGATTCATGGTGGCCCTATGGCGATGGCGACATGCTGCGGCGGGCGACGACGCTCGGCTATCGCTCGGGCTTCAATATCGACGAGGAATTGCGTGTCGCGTTCGATGTCGTCACCGAAGCCGGCGCCAGGGCGTTGCGGCTCGAGGGCTACGGCCTGCGCGTCGGTGCCAAGGCCGATTTCGTGACGCTGAACGCGGCGCATGTTCCCGAGGCCGTGGTCGCGGTTCCCTCTGGCCGCAACGTCTACAAGGCGGGCAGGCTCGTCGCCTCCTGCGGCAAGATCGTCGGAAAACGGGCCTGACTGCCTGTTCCATCATACCGCCGAGCCGCGTCCCCGGCGTCGGTAGAATCCCGGACCGTAGCGGCGCGCAATTGCGCGGGGAGCGATGAGAGCCATAGTAGGCCCTGCTCTGACCATCTGCGTTCACGGGGAAGTATGGATCTGTTCAGCGCATTCTCCAGCATCGATTACTATTCCATCCGAGCCCAGACTCCCGTCGATGCGGCAGTCAAGCGACTCGACGGCATCGGGCAGGTTCTGTCGGACCTCGACAGATCGGCAATCCAGACCCAGGACGATTTGAACCGCACGCTGTGGACGCTCGACGCGGCCGGCAAATGCGTTCGCGCGGTGCTGGCCGAATTCCGCGCGCAGGCGTCCACCGAGCAGATTGTCCGCAAATCCCGACATCTGATCGACTCGATCGAACGCGCCCGCGACGAGATCGCAAGCGGCCGCCGCACGACCCTGAGCTGATCTATTTTTCGCTGGTGATCTTCGCCAGGATGCGATCCGCCTCGATGCGCCAGTCGGCGCTGCGGGCGAACCCCTTGGTCCCCTTCGCACCGAACAGGCCTTCGTCCGCGAGGTCCGCGACCCAGGCCTGCCGCTCGGCCGTGCCCTGCGCCGACCATGGCGTCAGCCCGGCCTCGCGCACGGTCTCGGCGACCTCGCGCACCTCCTCGGCCCGGCGGCGGCCGTGCTCGATCACGCGCTGGAAGAAATAGGCGCCCTGCTTCTCCCAGTCGATGCCCGGATAGGTCTCGACAAGCGAAGCCAGCACCGTGTCCTCGACGCCGTAGGCGCGCGCGGTGGTGAAACTCTCGATCACCATGGCCTCGAGGCCCTTGATCATGATGCTGCGGCACATCTTCACGGCGGACGACACGCCGAGCTTGTCGCTCGCAACCTTCGCCGCAAATCCGATCGCGTTCAGCAGCGGCTCGAGCTCCCGCGCGCCGGGGCCACCGAGCAGCAGCGGCACCTTGATGCGATAAGGCGGCACCGAGGTCATCACCGCGCCCTCGACGTAGCGTCCGGCCGCACCATCGATCATCGCCGCGGCGCGCTGCTTGGCGCCCGGCGAGGCCGAATTGAAATCGAGGAACCAGGTGCCCTGGTTGATCGCGGCCGCGCAGGCCTCTGCCACCGGCACGGCCTGGCTCGCCGTAACCGCGGAGATGATGAAATCGGACTTTGCTGACAGCTCGGCATGAGAGGCCGCGAGCATCACGCCAAACCTCGCCGCATGGTCCTGCAAAGGAACGGCCTGCTCGCCGCCGAGCTTGATGTCGTAGGCTGCGACCTTGATGTCCTGCTGGCGCAGGTCCTCGGCCAGAATCCGACCGACCTCACCGTAACCCACCAGCCCGATCTGCCAGCGCCTGGGATCACCCGCCATCAGTTCAATCCTCGTGTCGTCTCGTCGAAGAGATCCTCGACCGCATAACGGCGCGGGATCAGCCCCTGCTGGAAAGCGTAGTCGACGATCAGCTCCAGCGGCTTTCTGTTGGCCTCGATCCCGAACGGAAGGAGATCCGGCGAAGCCGCAGGGCCCATCCGATCCTTGTTCTGCCTGAGAAGATCGTAGACGCCGGCGACCACGTCGGGATGCGCTTTCGCGAGCTCTTCGGTCACGACCACGAAATGGTTGACGGGCACGACGCCCCGCCGCGCGTACCATTTGACGGCTTCCGCGGCCGGATCAGGAAATAGCGTTTTCAGCCTGGGATCGCTGGACGCCTCTCCCAGAACGGCGTCGAGCTCGCCGTCGATGAGCATCTGCAGGATCTTCGTGTCCTTCGGCGCGCGCTCGGTGGTGTCGACATATTCGGCGACGTGCGGATCCTCGAAGGTCACCCAGCGGATGTTGTCGAGATTGACGCCATAGTCGTTGGCGAGGATACCCCTGATCCAGGCGCCCGTCGTCGTCGTGAACGAACGGATGCCGACGCGCTTGCCTTCGAGATCGGACGGCCCGAGCGTTCCCTGTGCTGGATTATAGAGCGCATAGGAATGCTGGAAGCGGCCGAGCATGGTGGCCGGCAGCAGCACCAGCGGCTTGCCGTGCGCCTTCGCCATCAGATAGGTGACGATCGCCATTTCGCAGACGTCGAAGGCTTGCTCACGCACCATCGGCTTGAATGCCGTGTTGGTCGGCGTGTACTCGATGAAGTCGAGATCGAAGCGGTCGGTGCGGAGCTCCCCGCTCTTCACCGCCTGGACATGGGGGTGACTGCCGAGCACGGCCTTCAGCTTGAGACGATCCATCCGCTCCCCTTTCGTCCCTCAGACGTCCTCGGGATTGTCGACATAGACGAGCCCGGCCTTCGCCAGGGCCTCGCGCATGCTGTACATGTCGAGGCCGAGTTCGCCGGAGGCGAGCCGCGTGCGCTTGCTGCCCTCGTCCGCATTCCGCTTCTTCGCCTTCTCGGCAACCTCGGCGGCATAGCGCTTCGGCACCACCACCACGCCGTCGTCATCGGCCACGACGATGTCGCCGGGATCGACGTTGACGCCGGCGCAGACCACGGGAATGTTGACCGAGCCGAGCGTCGCCTTGACCGTGCCCTTGGCTGAGACCGCGCGCGACCACACCGGAAAATTCATCTCGTGCAGCGCTTTGACGTCGCGGCAGCCGGCGTCGATGATCAGCCCCTGCACGCCACGCGCCTTCAGCGAGGTCGCCAGCAGCTCGCCGAACATGCCATCGGTGTTGTCGGTGGTGCAGCCGACGACGAGAATGTCGCCCTTTTTGCACTGCTCGACGGCGACATGGATCATCCAGTTGTCGCCTGGCTGCGCCAGCACGGTGACGGCGGGGCCTGCGATCGCCGCGCCGGCCCAGACCGGGCGCAGATAAGGCTTCATCAGGCCGAGGCGGCCATAGGCCTCGTGCACGGTCGAGACACCGTAGTCCGCCATGCCGGCGGGATCGGCGCGCTCAATGTTGCGAACGACGACGGGCTTCATGCCAATTCCTCCGTAACCGTCGGGAACAGGCGCTGATAGGCCTCGCCATAGGTCATGGGCACGCCGGTGTTGCGGCTGCCCTGGATGCCGCGGTTGAGCGCGACGCGCTCGTAATAACCCCACAGATGCTTTTGCGCGGCCAGGATCTGAAACGCCTCGTACTTCTGTTGCCAGACCTCGTCGATCTTGAGCAGCAGGTCGGGCTTGTAGTTGCACTGCTCCGGCTGGTGCGGCTCGAACAGGAACACCGGCGGCGCCGAGTATTTGTATTGAGCGCCGGGCTTGTGGCCCATGGCCTGCGCGACCACGCGGGTCTCCTGGGCGAAATGCGCCGCGTTCGGATGGTCGAAATTATAGGGGTCTTCCAGCGCGTGCGTCAGCACGAAGCTCGGATTGAGCTCGCGGTAGATGTCGACCATGCGGTCGAAATGCGCCTCGGTGAGTTTCAGCGGATAGTCGCCGCAGTCGAAGAACTCGATCTCGGCGCCGAGCAGCTTGGCGGCCCGCTCAGCCTCGTCCTTGCGGCCGGCCTTGACCGATTCCAGCGTCGCGCCCTTTTCCTTCCAGGCGAACTGACTCTCGCCGCGCTCGCCGAAGGACATGCAGACGATCTTCATGCGATAGCCCTTCTTCGCATGCAGCGCGATGGCGCCGCCGGCGCGCCAGACGAAATCACCGGGATGGGCGGTGACGACAAGACCTGTTTTCATGGGACTACTCCCCTCTTTTCCTTGATAAGCAGCGTATTGATGACGTGCATCGTCATGCGTCGAACCCGAACAGGCGCGCGGGATTGTCGACGAGGATCTTCTGCTGGAATTCCGCCTCCGGCGCGAACAGCGGGATCAAATCGACGAGGTCGCCGTCATTCGGCATCACCTTGACGTTGGGATGCGGCCAGTCGGTGCCCCAGATGACCCGATCAGGCGCGGTCTCGACGATCTTGCGCGCGAAGGGCACGGCGTCGGTGAAGGGCGGCCCGGCCGAGGAGACGCGCTCGGAGCCGCAGATCTTGACCCAGCACTTCTCGTCGCGCTGCATCAGCTCGATCAGGATCCGGAACGGGAGCTGATCGAGCCCGTCGGACGCCTTGACCCGCCCCATGTGGTCTATGGTGTAGCTCAGCGGCAGCCTCGCCAGCATGTCTGCATATTCGGGCAGATCGATCGCGTCGAAATGCAGGTCGATGTGCCAGCCGAGCGGGGCGACCATGGCGATGACGCGGTTGAACACGCCCTTGTCGGGGACGCCGCCGAGATGGCGGACGAAATTGAAACGGCAGCCGCGGAAGCCACCCTCGTGCAGCACGCGCAAGCCCCGCTCGGTGATGCCGTCGTCGATATTGGCGACCGCGCGATAGGCGCCGTTGCTCGCAGCGATGGCATCGAGCGCGACCGTGTTGTCGGTGCCGTGCACGCTGGCATTGACGATGACGGCGCGCTCGACGCCGAGCTTGGCGTGCAGGAGGCGGAAATCCTCCAGCGGCGCATCGGGCGGCGTGTAGGAGCGATCCGGCGCATAAGGGTATTTCGCACCGGGCCCGAAGATGTGGCAATGCGCGTCGCAGGACAGCCTTGGCAGCCTGAATTTCGGCGTGCGCGTGTTCGGATCGGGCGGCGGAATGGTCGGCGTGTACATCATCGTCTTCGGGTAACCGTGCTGCTGGCAAGCGGAAGCGCGCGGGCGCGCCTCCCCTTGAAGCGATCCTTTCAAGTCTTGCTGCTTGCAGCAGCCCGCCGGCGCGCCGGCGCGGCCTGGTCGAGCGCCGGCGCCTGGAACGCGGCGACGGTGGCCTGCACCAACTGCTCGATGGCGCTGGCGGCATCGCTGCCGTCGGCCTCGCCGCGCGACAGGCGCGAAACGCGATCCGGCGTCACCAGCGAGTAATAGAGCGCGCCCAGCAGGAAGTGGCTGCGCCAGACGATGTCGGGGCGGGGAATGTGCGGCAGGCTCTCATGGACCGCATCGATGAAGGCATGACTGGTATCGTCGAAGGTCTGAGCGATGATGCGACGGGCGACCTCATTACCTTCCGCCGACATCACCGCGCGCAGCCGCGTGAAGCGCGCCCCGCCGCCGGCAAGATCGCTGCCGGAGGTGAAGGCCGGAACCACATAGGCCCGCACGATCGCCTCCAGCCGGTCCTGCAGATCGCGCACGCGTTTGGCGGCGGCGAGCAGCTCCGAACGGCGCAGGTTCATCGGCCCGCAATGGCGCCGGTAGATCTCCAGCAGCAGGCCGTCCTTGGTCTTGAAATGATAGGTCACGCTGCCGGGATTGGCCCCTGCGGCCTGCGCGATGTCGCGCACCGACACGGCATTGAAGCCGTTGGTGGCGAACAGTTCCTCCGCCGCGGCGAGGATCGCCTCGCGCATGTTCGGCTTGCGGGCCGTTTCCTTGCTGGTGGGCTTGCGTGCCATGAGATTTGTACTATCGTACAAAAGATCAGGTCTCGTCAACAAAAACCATGGGCGGCGGCAGGGACGGCGCAGAGACCGCCGGCCGACCGCGCAAATGCCTGAAGGAGTGCTGGAAATGCTGGATTTGAGCAAGATGATCGGCCGTCTCGCGGTCGGCGCGGGCCTGCTGCTGGCGGCGGGCGGTGCCCAGGCCGACAACTATCCGAACAAGCCGGTCCACATCCTCGTCCCCTATGCAGCCGGCGGCGCGGTCGACGTGCTGGCGCGCACGCTCGGCCAGGCCCTGGCCAAGACCTGGGGCCAGCAGCCCGTGATCGACAACCGTCCCGGCGCCGGCGGCATCGTCGCCTCGCAGGCGCTGACGCAGGCCGCCCCCGACGGCTACACGCTGATCCTGGTCGCGAGCGGCCATCCGCTCAACCAGTTCATCTATCCGAGCGTGCCCTACGACACGTTCAAGGATTTCACCGCGATCACTGAAGTTGCCTCGTCGCCGCTCGCGATCGTCGTGGCCAAGGACAGCCCGTACAAGACCCTCGGCGATCTCCTCGCCGCTGCCAGGAAGGAGCCGGACAAGCTGTCCTACGGCATGTCGGGCAATGGCACCTCGGCGCATCTGGCCGGCGAGCTGTTGAAGCATATGTCTGGCACCAAGATCGTTGCGATCCCCTATAAGGGCGGCGCGCCGGCGCTGACCGCGGTCATCGCCGGCGAGATCCCGCTCAGCATCAATCCGCTTTCGGAAGCGATCGGCCAGCTCGACGGCGGCCCGGTGCGCGCCCTCGCGGTCACCTCGGCCGAACGCTCCAAGGCGCTGCCCAATGTCCCGACCGTCGCCGAGTCCGGCGTCTCAGGCTATGACGTCTCGGTCTGGTGGGGCGTGCTTGGCCCGGCCAAGATGCCGCCGGAGATCGTGGCGAAGCTGGAGGCCGACCTGAAGGCGGCCTTGCAGGACCCCAGCGTGCAGGCGACGCTCGCCAAGACCGGCGCAACCCCGGTCGGCTCCTCCGCCAAGGATTTTGATGCCTACATGCACGCCGAGGCGACCAAATGGGAGCCGGTGCTGAAGGCCGCCGACATCCGCGCGCAGTGAGGCCGTTCACATGAGGACCGCTTCTCACCCTGCGCGATTTGCGCGAACGGCCCTGCTCGCATGCGCAATCATCGGCGCGCTCGGCGCACCGGCGCGTGCCGACGGCGAAGCCAAGCTGCTGGCGCCGAGCGGCACCTTGCGCGTTGGCGTCTATCCGGGCAGCCCGACCTCGATGGTATCGGATGCGGCGGGCAAGCCGCACGGCCTCGCCTACGATCTCGGCGGCGAGCTGGCAAAACGGCTCGGCGTCGCCATCGACTATGTCAGGTTTCAGCGCGTCGCCGACATCGTCACCGCGATCCACGACGGCAAGATCGACTTCACCGTGACCAACGCCACGCCGGCCCGCGCCAATGAGGTCAGCTTCAGCCAGCCCGTGCTGTCGATCGAGCTCGGCTATCTCGTCCCGGCGAACTCGCCGATCGGCAAGGCCGAGGACATCGACAAGCCGGGCGTGAAGATCGGCGTCACCAAGGGCTCGACCTCCGAGCGCACCTTGCCGGCGAAGTTCAGGAACGCGACCATCGTGCCGGCCGAAAGCGTCAAGGTCGCCATCGCCATGTTCGGCCGTGGCGAGATCGATCTCTATGCCACCAACAAGCCGACGCTGTTCGAAATGTCCGACCAGATGCCGGGCGCAAAAATCCTCGACGGCAATTGGGGGCTGGAGCACATGGCGATTGCGATTCCTAAAGGACGTGAGGACGCACTGCCCCTGCTCAACCGCTTCGTGACGGACGAGCAGTCGTCCGGCGCTCTGGACGCGATCCAGCAGCAGGCGGGCCTGCGCGGCGCGGCCAAGGCGACGCGCGAGTAACGGTTCAACTCGCCACCTGCAGGTTCGCCGGACGATATTCGGCGATCCTGCGAACGATTGGCATTCGCCGACATCCGTTTGGTTGAGTTGTTTGCTGCAGATCAAACCCGCGGCAACATGGACAAGGCGTCATTTGTCTTCGGCGCGGCGCTGGGCAACCAATGCCTGAGTTCGCCGGAGACCTTCGAATGAGCAAGCCCCTCCTGTTGACAGTGCACCGCTGGATCACGCTGGTGTTCGCACTGCCCCTGCTTGCGATCATCGCCACTGGACTGATCCTGTCCTTCGAGCCCTTGGTGCAAGTCAGCGGCATCGGCGAAGCGGCGATCGATTCCGGACGGATCGTCGAGCTGGTGAAGCGGTATGATCCAGACGCCAGGGCGCGCGGGCTCGCGATCGACGCCGGCGCGCAGCGGATGACGCTGCAAGGCACCGGCGTCCCGGTGATCGATCTCACAACGGGCGAACCCGCGCCCGCCGGCTTCGGCCTTCGCGATCTCCTCCTGTGGGCGCGGTTCACGCATGAACGGCTGCTCGGCCAGGCCTGGCTGGTGACGAGCTCGACCGTCGCCATGGTGTGCCTGATGGTGCTCGGCATCCTCATGGGGCTGCCGCGGCTGCGCAACTCGCTGTCCGGATGGCACAAGGGGACCGCCTGGTTCGCGCTGCCGCTGATCCTTTTGAGCCCGCTGACAGGCCTCTGCCTGGCGTTCGGCCTGACCTTTCAGAGTGGCGCCGCACCAGCCGGAGGCGGCCGTGCGCTTCCCCTGGCCGACGCGGTTCGCATGGTCGCGGCCTCCCATGACCTGTCCAGCGTCATTTCAATCGGCGCGCGCGGCGGTCGCATGATGGCGCGAATTTACGAGGATGACGAGCTGCGCGCCTATGCCGTCAATTCGTCGGGTGTCATCGCGTTACCGCGCAACTGGCCGCGCCTGATCCATGAGGGAAATTGGTCGGTGCTGATCGCTTCGCCGCTCAATGTCGCCACATCAATCGCGCTGCTGACGCTACTGTCGACCGGCCTCCTGATCTGGGCGCGGCGAAAACTGCGCAAGCCGCGATCGCGCGCTCAACAGGCGGCCACGGCCGCGATCGGCGCGGGCTGATCGCGCCGGGATCAATTATGCGCGCTTGCGCGCGTATTCTCCGGCGGCCTCTCGCGAAGCAGGAATTCGGCATCCTTGTCGCCGGACGGAATCAGGATCGCGCGCTCGCGCGGCAGCGCTTCCGGCATCTCGTCGCGGATCATGCCGATGAGCTTCTCCCGGATCTCGCAGCGCAGGTCCCAGGATTGCGGCGCGTTCCGCGCGCTGACCAGCGCCCGCAGCTCGATGGTGCGCGAATCCGCGTCGATCACCTGGAGATTGACCACCGATGATGCCGGCCGCACCGGCAGAGGCGAACAGGCTGACGCCATATTGCCTCACGGAATCGAACGTCATCAGCGCGGCCGAGACCGTGATGATGACGATGATGGTGTCGGTGACCCGCTTGAAGACGCGGACCTGCGTCACGTGCTTGCGCGCGATAAAATTCTCGGTGACGTCGCGAAAATTCCGCAGATAGCGCGCCGCGCTCATGTCCACGAGCCGGATCGAGATCCAGCCGATCAGCGCGATGAAGGCGACCACGAACAGCCTCGTCAGTGGCGCGCGAAATTCTTCATCCAAGGGGGCCAGCGGCAACACCAGCGCGACGGCGGCAAGGCACAGAGCCAGCTGGGCCGGACCGGCTGTGCGTTCGATGAACATACGCAGGAGCGGCAGGCGGGTTCCGAAGACGCGGTTGAACAGCCAGACCGCGAGCCGATAGAGCGACAACGCAATCAACATCGCGCCGGCGACCAGGGCGAGGCCGACGACCCACGACGGTATCCATCCCAACATTCCGTTGATGTCTGCCATGAGAGCGCGCCAATTCATGAAGATCCCCCGTGTTCATTCGCGTCGGCCCAACGCATCGCCGCCCGCTTCGCTCCCCCGCCTCGTGCAACACAGCAATCCCCTGATGCAACCGTCGCCGAACTGCGCTAATTGAGTCGCGCATGACACGACGTACCGGCAGCGCCGATCTTCCTCTCCATTCCGGGCGGGTTCCGCCGTGGCTCGCGAGCCGCATGGCCTCGCTCGGCGCGATCGTCACGCAGGCGATCGTTCATCATTATGGCCGCGACGCCTTCCTGCAGCGGCTGTCACATCCATTCTGGTTCCAGTCGTTCGGCGCGGTGATGGGGATGGACTGGCACTCCTCGGGCATCACCACATCCGTGATCGGCGCGCTCAAGCGCGGGCTCGGCCCGCTCCAGGACGAGCTCGGCCTCTATGTCTGCGGCGGCCGCGGCCAGCATTCGCGGAAGACGCCGGACGAGCTGCTGCAGCTCGGCGACCGCGTCGGCTTCGATGGCGCCAAACTCACCCGCGCCAGCCGGCTGGTCGCGAAGGTCGACAGCGCCGCCGTGCAGGACGGTTTCGACCTCTACCTGCACGGCTTCTTCGTCACCACTGATGCCAAGTGGACGGTGGTGCAGCAGGGCATGAATGGCGACAAGCGCCAGGCCCGGCGCTATCACTGGCATTCCGAGGCGCTGAAGAGTTTTGTCGATACGCCGCACAGCGCCATCGACGGCCCCGCGCAGGGCGAGATCGTCAATCTCACCGACCACCGCGCCGATGTCTCGCGGACCGCACAGCTCGAGCTGCTCGCCGATCTCGGCCCCGACCGCATCGTCACGGAGTTCGAGCGGCTGAACGGCAGCGAGCCGGCGCAAGGCTTGCTGCCGCATCTGATCATGCCGGCGCATCACGACGTTCGCCCGAAAGACGTGTTCGCGCGGCGCCTGCACGGCACGCTGGCCGCTGCCGCCGAGCGCGGCCCGGTCGACTTCCCGGAATTGCTGCTGACGCCCGGCGTCGGCGCGCGCACGGTGCGCTCGCTCGCGATGGTCGCCGAGGTCGTGCACGGCGCGCCCTACCGCTTCAACGATCCCGCCCGCTTCTCGCTCGCCCATGGCGGCAAGGACCGCCACCCTTACCCCGTCCCGATCAAGGTCTACGACGAAACCATCCGCGTGCTGAAGGGCGCGATCCAGAACGCAAAGCTCGGACGCGAGGAGGAGATGCAGGCGCTGAGGCGGCTCGACGACCAGGCGCGGCGGCTGGAGCGCAGCGCGCAGGGGCCATCGGTCGATGCCTACATCGCCGGCGAGCGCGCCGCTTCGCCCGATCTCGACGGCCGATCCGTGTTCGGCTGGGAGCGCGATCTCGTGGCGTCGAGAAAATCGTCCGCCTGAGGCACGCCGGCAACGACCGGCAGTTTTGCGATGGCGCGAAGGCCGGGCCGCCTGCGCCAGTGGACCTCCGACGGATCGACGGCAAGACCAAGCCGCGGCCAGCGCGCAAACAGCGCCTCCAGCGCACATGCGGCCTCGATGCGCGCGAGCTGATGGCCCAGGCAGAAATGGATTCCGGTGCCGAAGGAGATGTGGCGGTTCGGCTTGCGTGCGAGATCGAGGGTTTCGGGACGATCATGCACCGCCGGATCCATGTTGGCCGCGGCGAGCATCACCATCACGCGATCGCCTTTTTTCAGCCGCACGCCTTCGAGCTCGACATCCCGCCGCACATAGCGCGGCTTGGAAAACTGCACCGGCGACACGAAGCGCAAAAACTCCTCGACCGCGAGCCCGAGGCGGCTCCAATCCTGTTCCAGCCAGTCGCGAAGGCCGGGAATTCTGAGCAGCTCGTAGACCGAGCCGCTGATCAGATGCGTCGTGGTCTCCGAGCCCGCCGCGAGCAGCAAGAACACCATCGAGACCATCTCGTCCGGCGTGATCTGGCCGCCTTCGCGCTCGACCTGGACCAGCTCGGCGATCAGGCCCTCGCCGCCCCCTTCGCGCGCGATCTGCAACTGCCGTTCGAGATAGGCCCGCATCTTGCGGAACGCGAACAGCAGCCGGAAGAAGCTGACGACGTTCGTCAGCGACGACATCGTGTTGGCCCAGGCGATGAACCTCGGACGATCGGCATCAGGCAGGCCAAGCAGCTCGGAAATCACCGCGAGCGGCAGGATGCGCGCGTAGCGCTGGACCAGGTCGGCCGGGCTTCCGTCCGCGAAGAGCGCGTCGGCAAGGCCGTCGGCGATGGCGCGAACGCGCGGCTCCATCGCCACGATCGCGCGGCGGCGAAAGGCCTCGTCCACGATGCTGCGCAGCCGCGTGTGATCCGGCTCATCCATCGTCAGCATGTTGTTGGCGATGGTCCTGACATATCGCGGCATCCACCAGCGCAGGCCCGCGACGTCGCCGTCCTCCTTGCGCAGCGTGAAGGTGGCGCTGTCTTTCAGGACGCGTGCCGTCGCGTCATGGGTCGTGGTGATCCAGACTTCGCCGACCAGCGGAAAGCGCGTCGCGACGACGGGGCCGGCCATGCGCAAGCCCGCGATCGCCTTGGGCGGATCGCGGAAGAAGATATCGCTGGTGAAATCGAGGCGCGGTGTCATGGGATCACCGGAGTGGTTGGTGACGCCTCACCGAGATGGTGCGCCGGATCACCGGCGCAAGGGGGCGGAACCAGCCAGAAGAGCGATCGAGTCGCGCCTATCCCCGTCCCGGCGGGCGCTGGCCGGTCTTGCGCTGCTGCTCGTTGGTGTAGGCGTCCCAATGACTCCAGCTACCGCTGCTCAGACTCTGCAGATCGGTGCCGAGTGGGCGGCGCGTGCGCTTGTCGTAATCGCCGATCACGCGCTCGGAGAAGGTGATCTTGCGCTTGAGATCCGCGATCGTCTTCTGGGTCTGGCCGTTCCCCTTCGACGTCGCGATCTCGCCCATGGTAAAGCGCGCGGTCTCGAGCGCCTTCAACGCGGCTCGGTTCTTCTTCAACTGGACCCGGTGCCAGGCGATGTTGCTGTCGCTGTCCGCAACCATGTGGGAGCTCCGCTGATTCGTACCCCACATGATATCGCGCGCCGAATCGGCGCTGCAACGCCCGCGGGACGGCGAAAATACGGTCTTATGACGCGGAAATGCCTGGCTTTAGCGCTCGGCAAAGGCCTTTTCGACCACGAACTGGGCCGGCTCGCCGTGATTGCCCTCCGCAAAGCCACGTTCACCCAGCAGCACGCGGGTGTCCGCCACGAGCGCCGGGCTGCCGCAGATCATGACGCGGTCATGGGCGGATTCCAGCACCGGCAGGCCGATATCGGCGAACAGCTTGCCTGAGGTGATGAGGTCGGTGATGCGGCCGCGGTTGCGGAAGGGATCGCGGGTCACGGTCGGATAGTAGATCAGCTGCTCGCGGATATACTCGCCGATCAACTCGTCGTTCGGAAGCTGCCGGGTGATCATCTCGCCATAGGCGAGCTCCCTGACGTGACGGCAGCCATGCAGGAGCACGACCTTCTCGAAACGCTCATAGGTCTCGGGATGCTTGATCACGCTCAGGAACGGTGCCAGCCCCGTGCCGGTGCCGATGAGGTAGAGGTTGCGGCCCGCCTCCAGATTGTCGATGACCAGCGTGCCGGTGGCCTTGCGGCTGACGATGATCTCGTCGCCCTCTCTCAGGTGCTGCAGACGCGAGGTCAGCGGGCCGTCCGGCACCTTGATCGAGAAGAACTCCAGGGTGTCTTCGTAATTGGCGCTGGCGACGCTGTAGGCGCGCAGCAGCGGCTTCTCGCCGACCTTGAGCCCGATCATCGTGAATTCACCGTTGCGGAAGCGGAAGGTCGGGCTGCGCGTGGTCCTGAAGGAGAACAGCGTGTCGGTCCAGTGGTGGACGCTCAAGACACTTTCCTGGTTGAAATTGCTCATCTCACCCTCTGGCCGGCCGGGGCATTATCGGTATAATTCGTTCGTATACATTCGTTAGTATACAAACAAATAAGCCGGTCTCATCCTTTGGTCAAGACGGCCGCTGCTTTTTGCGGGATTCGCCTTCCTCGCCTTGACGATCCCCGCCAATTCAGAAAACCTGCCCCGGCTTCAGCGAGCCGCTGCGGGAGGGTCTGGATCGACAGGACGTTTCCGAGCAAGCGGACGGGATTGAAGTTGGTACGCCTATTGCTTTGGCGCGATGGACGTCCGAGTGGAACGATACATATGCTTCGCGTGCTTCTTGACCGGCTCTATCTCTACTCCGGCTACCTCGCCGGGCTCTTCCTCATTGCGATCTTCATCCTGATGATGCTGCTTTCGGCCGGCCGGCCGCTCGGCATCAACATTCCTGCGGGCGATGACTTCATCTCCTGGTGCATGGCGGCGACCGCCTTTCTCGGGCTGGCGCATACGTTCAGGCACGGCGAGATGATCCGCGTCGGCCTCCTGATCGATCGCCTCAGTGACGGCGTCCGCCACTATGTCGAGATCGCCGCCCTCCTCGTCGGCGTCGGCTTCATCGGCTTCTTCGCCTGGTACGCCGTGGTCATGACCTGGCAGTCGTGGAAGTTCTTCGACATCTCGCAGGGCGTCATCGCGGTCCCCCTGTGGATTCCGCAACTCGGCTACAGCGGCGGCCTCGTGATCCTCTTCATCGCCTTCGTCGACGAGCTGATCCACGTCCTGCGCGGCAACGCGCCGCGCTATGAATTGCCGAAGCCGACCAGCGCCGAGGAAGTCGTCGAGCGCGCCATGCAGAGCGGGGTCTGACGTGGAGCTGCTTTCAATCGCCGCGCTCCTGCTCGGATTTCTTGCGCTGCTGCTCTGTGGCGGCGTCTGGATCGCCGTCTCCCTGATGGCGACCGGATGGGTCGGCATGCAATTCGCCGGCGGCGGCATCCCGGCCGGAAGCGTGCTTGCCACGACCGTGTGGGGCAGCAGTGCGTCATGGTCGCTCGCCGCCCTGCCGCTCTTCATCTGGATGGGCGAAATCCTGTTCCGCACGCGCCTGTCGGAGGAGATGTTTCGCGGCTTTGCGCCCTGGCTGAACTGGCTCCCGGGCCGCCTCATGCACGTCAACGTGCTCGCCTGCGGCGTGTTCGGTTCGGTGTCGGGATCATCGGCCGCGACCTGCGCCACCGTGGCCAAGATCGCGCTGCCCGAGTTGAAGAAGCGCGGCTATGACGAGAACCTCAGTCTCGGCTCGCTGGCCGGTGCCGGCACGCTCGGCATCCTCATCCCGCCGTCGATCACCATGGTGGTCTACGCCGTCCAGGCCAACGTCTCCATCATCCAGGTTTTCCTCGCCGGCTTCCTGCCGGGTCTGCTGGTGATGGTGCTGTATTCCGGCTACATCGCCATCTGGTCGCTCGCCAATCCGCACCGCACGCCGCCGGCCGAGCCGCCGATGAGCTTTCGCGCGCGCATCAGGGAGTCGCTCAACCTCATTCCCTGCATGCTGCTGATCGCCTTCGTCTTCCTGTCACTGCTGATGGGCTGGGCAACGGCGACGGAATGCGCTGCCTGGGGCGTGTTCGGGTCGCTCGCGATCGCATGGTGGCAAAAGGCGCTGACCTGGGAATCGTTCTGGGCGAGCGTCATGGGCGCGACCCGGGTCAATTGCATGATCCTGCTGATCCTGGCGGGCGCCTCCTACATGGGCACCTCGATGGCCTATACCGGCATTCCGCTGGCGCTGGCGAGCTGGGTCAACAGCCTCCAGCTCAGCCCTTACGCGCTGATCGCGGCGCTGACCGTCATGTACATCGTGCTCGGCACCGCGCTCGACGGCATTTCCATGATCGTGCTCACGACCGCCATCGTCATTCCGATGGTGAAGCAGGCCGGCTTCGACCTCGTCTGGTTCGGCATCTTCCTGGTGCTGGTGGTCGAAATGGCGGAAGTCTCCCCGCCCGTCGGCTTCAATCTGTTCGTGCTGCAAACCATGAGCGGAAAGGATTCCAACACGGTCGCCAAGGCGTCGCTGCCGTTCTTCTTCCTGCTCGTTCTCGCGGTGGCCATCATCACGGTTTTCCCCGTCATCGTGATGCTGCTGCCGGAAATGGCGTTCCCCGGCTAAAAAGAGGTAGTTCATGTTCAGACTTCTAAAGGCATTCGCAACCGCCGCCTGCATCGCGACCCTTGCGGCGCCAGCAATGGCGCAGACGAAATGGAATCTGCCGGCCGCCTATCCGGCGGACAATCCGCATTCGGTCAATCTGATCGCATTCGCCAAGGACGTTGGCGACGCCACCGGCGGCAAGCTGCAGATCACGGTTCATGCCGCGGCGTCCCTGTTCAAGGCGCCCGAGATCAAGCGCGCGGTCGCAACAGGCCAGGCGCAGGCGGGCGAGGTCCTGATCTCGCTGCACGAGAACGAGGATCCGATGTTCGGCATCGACGTCGTTCCGTTCCTGGCGACGAGCTATCCGGCGGCCAAGAAGCTGTGGCTCGCGTCAAAACCCACCGTCGAAAAGAAGCTCGCGGCGCAGGGCCTGATGCTGCTGTTCGCGGTGCCGTGGGGGCCTCAGGGCATTTATGCCAAGAAGGACATCAACTCCGTCGAGGACATGAAGGGTCTGAAGTGGCGCGCCTACAATGTCGGCACGTCGCGGATCGCCGAGCTGGTCGGCGCTCAGCCCGTCACCATCCAGGCGGCGGAGCTTCCGCAAGCGCTGGCGACGGGCGTCGTGAACGCGTTCATGACCTCGGGCTCGACCGGCTACGACAGCAAGGCCTGGGAAACCATGGATCGCTTCTATGACGTGCAGGCCTGGATTCCGAAGAACGTGACCTTCGTGAACAAGGCGGCGTTCGACGCGCTCGACAAGCCGACCCAGGACGCGGTGCTGAAGGCGGCGGCGGTCGCCGAGGACCGCGGCTGGAAGCTCGCCGAAGAAAAGGCAAAGTGGTATCTCGACCAGCTTCAGGCCAACAAGATGCAGGTGCTGCCGCCGTCTCCGGCGCTGAAGACCGGTCTCGAGAAGATCGGGGACCAGTTGACGGCCGATTGGCTCAAAAGGGCTGGTGCCGACGGTGAAGCCGTGATCGCCGGCTACAAGAAGTAGGACCATCGCGTGTTGCAGGGCCCGGCGTTCGATCGCCGGGCTCTTCGAACTTTCGGGGGCGCTCGCGGGCCACACTCTCGAGCCATGACTGCCCCAAGATCGCGAGCGTTGCAGTCCAAGAACAAGGAGCCCTTCCATGGCGCATGACGCACCCCAGGCGACCGGACCATCGAAGCTCGTGATCCGGAACATCGGCCTGATCCTGTCCGGCGCCCTGGAAAGACCGATCCTGGATGGCGACACCATCGTCGCCGAGAATGGCAAGATCACCGCGATCGGCCGCTTCAAGGACGTCAACATCGAAGGCGCAACCACCATCGTCGACGCCAACGGCACCACGGTGGCGCCGGGCCTGATCGACAGCCACGTCCACCCCGTCGCCGGCGACTGGACGCCGCGGCAGAACCAGATCAACTGGATCGACAGCTATTTGCATGGCGGCGTCACCACCATGATCTCGGCCGGCGAAGTGCACATGCCCGGCCGCCCCCGCGACGTCGTCGGCCTCAAGGCCATGGCGGTGTTCGCCCAGCGCGCGTTCTGGACGCTGCGCCCGGGCGGCGTGAAGGTTCACGCTGGCGCGCCCGTGATCGAATGCGAGATGGTCGAGGAAGACTTCAAGGAGATGGCCGCCAACGGCGTCAAGCTGCTCGGCGAAGTCGGCCTCGGCGGCGTCAAGGACGGCCCCACCGCGCGAAAGATGGTCGGCTGGGCGCGCAAATACGGCATCCAGAGCACGATCCACACCGGCGGCCCCTCGATCCCCGGCTCCGGCCTGATCGACAAGGACGTGGTGCTGGAGGCCGACACCGACGTGGTCGGCCACATCAATGGCGGTCACACCGCCCTGCCCGACGACCAGATCCGCTGCATCTGCGAGGGCTGCAAGCGCGGCCTCGAGCTCGTGCACAACGGCAATGAGCGCTCGGCCCTGTTCACGCTGCGCATCGCGCGCGAGATGGGCGATCTGCACCGCGTCATCCTCGGCACCGACGCGCCGGCCGGCTCCGGCGTGCAGCCGCTCGGCATCCTGCGCATGGTCTCGATGCTGTCCTCGCTCGGCGAGTTGCCGGCCGAGATCGCCTTCTGCCTCGCCACAGGCAACACCGCGCGGATGCGCGAGCTCGACTGCGGGCTGATCGAGGTCGGACGCTCCGCCGACTTCGTGATCATGGACAAGGCGCAGCACTCGCCCGGCAAGAACATCCTGGAGAGCGTCCAGCTTGGCGACCTCCCCGGCATCGGCATGACCATCATCGACGGCATCGTGCGCACGCAGCGCAGCCGCAACACACCGCCCGCCGGCAAGGTGCCGGAGGTGGTGGGGAAGTAGCCCATTGTCATTGGACGAACCCGTCTCGCTTATACCTTACTCGGCCGAATGGCCGCAGCAGTTCGTTGCCGAGCGAACACGCTTGGCCATGCGGTCGGGACTTGCGGAGGCAGACATCGAACACATCGGCAGTACAGCCGTACCCGATCTTCCTGCCAAGGACATCATCGACCTGATGGTTGGCCTCCACTGTTGGCCACCCGATGAGGCAACGACCGTCTCGATTCTCGGGAGCGGCTATGAGGCGTTCGGAGAGGCTGGCGTCCCAGGACGGTTCTATCTTCGCCGCCGTGCACAGCCTGCGTTCAACCTGCACGTGGTGGAGCGGAGCGGTCCACATTGGGTACGCAATCTGGCGCTCCGCGACTACCTTCGTGCCAATGGAGCAGCCCGAATTCGATACGCTGCGATCAAGCAACAAATCATCGAGAGCGGGACCACCATGCTTCTCGCCTACTCGCGAGCTAAGGGGGCTCACGTCGACCAATTGATCATTGAATCGATGGAAGCGAAGCTCCGAGTGTCGTAGGGCGGGCAAACCGACTCGTCCGGCGTAGCTCGAAGGGACGCGGGCGCTGGGTTCAGCGTGGCTTCGCCACGTCGCAGCGCACATAGGTCTGGCGCCTGGCCTGCCCGACCGGGCCGTTGTCCATCACCAGCCTGCCATCCGCGGCGATGGAAACGCGGGGATTGGCGCGAAACTTCTCGCCCTCCCCTTCGCAGGCAAGCCGCATTGTCCAGCCAAGCTTCCCGTCAGGCGTAATCGCGCTGGCGCGGCACCGCGTCTCGTACCAGTACAGGCGATTGCCGCCCTCAATGCTCATGCGGTTGGCGCTGTCCTGATCGCGGCAATCCTTCCTGGTCGACGCCCAGAAGCCCTCATAGGGCTGCGCCGCCCAGACGGGAATGCTCCCGCCGACAAGCGCCGCGCCAAGACTGAAAACCAACGCAAACCGCCTCGCCGCTCTCATGCCGGAAACCTCGACCACCCCTTCATCGAGGTTAGACTAGTCGCGCCTCATCGGAGCTTGTTCAACAGCGTCATGAGCGTCTCGCACGAGCCGCCACCGTAAGACCAAGCAAGAGCACTTGGCATGGACGCCAATCTCCCGCTACAGTTGTATGCACGTCCGGAATCCCGTTCGGACATCTTGAGGAGCGCCGCGTGAGTGAACAGGCCATAGACCTCCCGCTTCCAGCCCAGAGCCAATGGGCCGTGGTTCGCGGCTGCGCCTTGCAGGTGCTCGCAGCCTTGGCAAGCGGGGTCGCGGTCGGCTTCGTCGTGGGGTTTTTCGGAGGAGCAACCGGCCTCATCTCGCAAGGCAAGACCACGGTCGGACAGATTGCGTTCTACCAGCAGATCGGAAACCTGTCGATCCTGTTGGCTGGCGCGACGTATCTGTACTTCGCCCGCGACGGGCTCAGAGAGAGGCTCAAACAGCTTCTGCCCGATCTGATGAACGGACTGCGCCGTCCCGTATCGCTCCTGATCCTGCTTTGCGTACCACTAGGCCTGCTCGGCACGTTGCACTGGGCAATGACGACACCTCAGATCGCAAGGAATTTTCTGCACGACGTGCCTCCGATCTATTGGCTGACCATTGCAATACCTTACGTCATCGTGGGTCCCCTGGCCGAAGAGGTCTTCTTCCGCGGAAACGCCTGGGACCGCTTGTCCAGCGTCATGCCCTCCTGGAAGGCAGGCACGATTTCGGCCGCGCTTTTCCTCGGCCCACATATTTTCAACGGCCTTGTCGCACCCCTGTTTGTGCTGCCTTTGACCATTATTGTGACGGTGTTGCGGTTACGGCGCGTGGGACTTGGCGTATGCGTGGCTGCCCACGTCATCTACAACGGGACGATCATTCTCGGTAATTTCCTCCAGACGTATGTTGGGCCGCTCCATACCCCTTCCTGAAAATTGCCGGATCAGCCGAGAACCGTCACCGCAGCTTGCTCAACAGCGCCATCAGCGCCTCGCGCTCCCGGGGCTCGAGCGGTGCCAGCGTCTCGCGGCTGATGGCGAGCGCGTTCGGCGCGAGCTTTTCCGCGAGTTGCTGACCGGCGCGTGTCAGGCTGACCAGCAGCCGCCGCCCGTCCTCGGGGTCCTGGCTGGTCTCGGTCAGGCCGCGCGCGGTCAGGCGGTCGATCACGCCCTTGATGGTCGCGACATCCATCGCCGTCAGCCGCCCGAGCTGGTTCTGCGAGCACGCCCCCGCCTCGGCGAGCTTCGACAAGGCCGCCCATTGCGTCGGCGTCAGATTGGTGCCGATGTCGCGGGTGAAGATCGCGCTGTGGCGCTGCCAGACCTGGCGGAGGATGAAGCCGACCTGCTCGTCGAGCACGTAGGACGGTTTGGCCGGCTTGACGCTCTTCTTGGCCGCGACGCTTCTTGCCATCGGTTCTTCGCCCTCACAACGACAGGTGCGCGTCGCGGATGTCCGGACGCGCGTCGAGCTCGACCATGGTGCCGCCGAAGCAAATGCGGCCGCGCTCGATGATGTAGGCGCGATCAGAGATCAACCGCGCAAAGTGCAGATTCTGTTCGGAGACGACGATGCTGACGCCTTCCTTCTTCATGGTCCGGATGGCATCGACCATCTGCTCCACGATTTTTGGCGAGAGGCCCTCCGAGGGCTCGTCGAGCAGCACAAGCGACGGATTGCCCATCAGCGTGCGCGCAATCGTCAGCATCTGCTGCTCGCCGCCGCTCATGCGGCCGCCGGGGCGGTTCTTCATCTCGCCGAGGTTCGGAAACAGCGCGAACAGCTTTTCGCGCGTCCAGTGCGGCGCGTTGGCGCGCTTCGGCTGGCGGCCGACTTCGAGATTTTCATCGACCGTCAGATCGGTGAAGATGCGCCGCTCCTCCGGCACATAGCCGAGGCCCCCGCGCACGATCTCGTGCGTCGGCCGCGCCGACACGTCCCTGCCCTCGAAAACGATGCGCCCCGAGCGCTGCGCCATAAGGCCGACGATCGAGCGGAACGTGGTGGACTTGCCGGCGCCGTTGCGGCCCAGCAGCGCCACCACCTCGCCGTCCGCGACCTCGAAGCCGATGTCGAACAGGATATGCGCCGGGCCGTAATGGCTGTTGAGCCCCTCGACGGTCAGCTTCATGCCGGAGCTCCGTCGCGGTGGCGGGCATCGTAGACGAGGCCCTCGCCGAGATAGACCGCCTGCACCTGCGGATTGCCGCGCACCTCGGCCGGCGATCCCTCCGCGATCACGTTGCCGCGGTTGAGCACGATGATGCGATCGGCATGCTCGAACACCACGTCCATGTCGTGCTCGGTGAAGAGCACGCCGATCGACTTTTCCCGTGCGATGGTTGCGGTCAGCCGCATCAAATCGACGCGCTCGCGCGGCGCCATGCCGGCCGTCGGCTCGTCCATCAGAAGCAGCTTCGGCTGGTTGGCAAGCGCGACCGCGAGCTCGAGCCGCTTGAGGTCGCCATAGGCAAGCTCGCCGCAAGGACGATCCGCATAGCCGCCCATGCCGACCAGCTCGAGCAGCCGCGCCGCCTCGCTGCGGTCGAAGTTCGGCGCCGAGCCGAACAGATTGAACAACTTCCTCGCATGCGAGACCAGCGCGACCTGCACGTTCTCGCGCACGGTCATGGTGGCGAAGGTCGCCGTAATCTGGAAGGTGCGCCCTACCCCAAGCCGCCAGATCTCGCGCGGCTTCTTGCCCGTGGTGTCCTCGCCCAGCAGGCGGACGTGGCCGGAATCCGGCCTGTTCTGGCCGTTGAGCATGTCGAAGCACGTGCTCTTGCCGGCGCCGTTGGGGCCGATCAGCGCCAAAATCTCGCCGGCCTGCAGCGCGAAGGAGACGCCGCGCACGGCATGGATGCCGCCATAGGATTTGGTCAGGCCTTCGACCGCGAGAATCGGGGGGGCGCGGTTCATTCGGCTGATCCGATCGGCTTGGCCAGCAGAGGCGATCCCGGCGGCGACGCCTTGCTGCGGCGCTGCGCGAGCATCTCCAGCATGCCGACGATGCCCTTGGGGAAGACGACGACGATCACGACGATAAAGCCGCCGAGCACGAGTTTCGACAGATCGGTCTGGCTGACCAGCCAGATGTTGAGCGCCTTGTACACAATGGCGCCGATCACCGCACCCGACACCGTCTCGACGCCGCCAAGCAGGACCATCACCAGGGCGTCGACCGAGAGCGAGATGCCGAGATTGTCCGGGAATACGCTGCCCTTGAGGTAGGCGAACAGCGCGCCGCCGATGCCGGCGGTCGTGCCCGCGATCACGAAGGCCGTCCACTGGATGCGCTTAGCATCGATGCCGATCGCCTCGCTGCGCAGCGGCGAGTCGCGCGTGGCCCTGAGTGCGTAGCCGAACGGCGAGAACACCGCGATCCGCAAGGCGACCGTCACCAGCGCCGCGACGCCGAGCGACAGCCAGTAGAAACGCGACGGGCTCGCCGCCCAGCTCGAAGGCCAGACGCCCAGGATGCCGTTGTCGCCGCCGGTCACGCTCACCCACTGGAACGCGATCGACCACACGATCTGCGCGAAGGCGAGCGTCAGCATGGCGAAATAGACACCGGAGAGCTGCACCGCAAAGAATCCGAACACGGCAGCTCCCACGCAGCCGAGCAGCGGCCCGAGCAGCAGGCAGACGATCATCGGCAATCCCGCCATCTTGGCGAGGAAGGCGATGCCGTAGGCACCCAACCCGAAATAGGCGGCATGGCCGAACGACGCGAGCCCGCCGACCGACATCAGGAAATGCAGGCTGACGGCGAAGATCACGAAGATCGCGATCTCGGAGCCGACCGACAGGGCGTAATTGCCGGCGAACAGCGGCAGCGTCGCCGCCATAGCGAGGGCAGCAAGCGCAGCCAGCCGCTCATTCGACGTCAGCGGCCGCCAGGGATTGACGGTGAGACCCGGTGTCTTGCGCGCGGCCGCCTCGGGCCGGCCGAACAGTCCCCAGGGACGCACGATCAGCACCACCGCCATCACCAGGAAGACCAGGATGATGGAGATTTTTGGAAAGATCAGGATGCCGAAGGCGTTGAGCTCCGAGACCAGCACCGCCGCGACGAAGGCGCCGACGATGCTGCCGAGGCCGCCGATCACGACCACGACGAAGACCTCGACGATGATGCGCAGATCCATGGCGTGATGCACGGCATCGCGCGGGATCTGGAGTGCGCCGCCGAGTGCGGCGAGGAATACGCCGACTGCGAACACGGAGGTGAACAGCCATTTCTGATTGACGCCGAGCGCTGCGACCATGTCGCGGTCCTGCGTCGCTGCGCGCACCAGCACGCCCCAGCGTGTGCGCTGGAACAGGAGCCAGAGAATGCCGAGCACGACGGGGCCGAGCACGATCAGGAACAGGTCGTAGCTCGGGATGTTCTGGCCGAAGAAATCGACCGCTCCGCGGAAGCCGGGCGCACGGCGGCCGACGAGGTCATCCGGCCCCCAGACCAGCACCACGATATCCTCGACCATCAGGGTCAGGCCGAAGGTCGCGAGCAGCTGGAACAGTTCCGGCGCATGGTAGATGCGCCGCAGCAGCACCATCTCGACGATCACGCCGATCAGCGCGACCGCGATCGCCGCCATCACGATGCCGCCCCAGAAGCCGAAGGCGCCCGACAGGCGCTCGGTCAGCGTGAAGGCGACATAGGCGCCGATCATGTAGAAGGCGCCGTGGGCGAAATTAACGATCCGCGTCACGCCGAAGATGATCGACAGGCCCGAGGCCACCAGGAACAGCGACGCCGCGCTGGCGAGACCGGTCAGAAACTGTACGACGTAAAAGGCCATCAGCGGTCCGGTTTGGAAGTGCGCGCCAGATCGCGCGGCACACTGGGTCTTGCTTCACCTCTCCCCGCTTGCGGGGAGAGGTCGAATTGCGAAGCAATTCGGGTGAGGGGGAGTCTCCGCGAACTCGATGCTCACCTCCCTCGCGGAGGCTCCCCCTCACCCCGACCCTCTCCCCGCAAGCGGGGCGAGGGAGAAGAACGACATCAATCCTTCGGCCGCAGCTTCTCGACTTCGGCGTCGCTCGGCAGATAGTCCGAGCCCTTCTTGTAGACGGAATCGACCATGACGCCCTTGCCGTCCTTCAGCGCGGTCTTGCCGACATAGGCGCCCAACGTCGACTGGTGGTCGATCTTGCGGAAGGTGATCTCGCCGAACGGCGAGCCCAGCGACAGCCCTTCCGCCGCCGCGATCAGCTTCTCCGGATCGGTCGAGCCGGCCTTGGCCAGGATCGCGGCCGCCGACTTGATGGTCTGGTAGCCAACAATCGAGCCGAGGCGCGGATAGTCGTTGTACTTGCCCTGGTAGGCCTTCAGGAACGCGTCGTGCTCAGGCGTCTTGATCGAATACCAGGGATAGCCGGTAACGATCCAGCCTTCCGGCGTCTCCTCCTTGAGCGGGTCGAGATATTCGGGCTCGCCCGTCAGGAACGAGACGACCTCGCGCCCCTTGAACAGGCCGCGGGTGTTGCCCTCGCGCACGAGCTTGACGAGGTCGGCGCCGAAGGTGACGTTGAGGATGGCTTCGGGATTTGCCTGCGCAACCGCCTGCACCACCGGGCCGGCGTCGATCTTGCCCTGCGGCGGCCACTGCTCGTCGACCCACTGGATGTCCGGACGCTTCTCCGACATCAGCTTCTTGAACACCGACACCGCCGACTGGCCGTACTCATAGTTCGGCGCGATCGTCGCCCAGCGCTTTGCCGGCAGCTTGCTCGCCGCTTCCACCAGCATCGCGGCCTGCATGTAGTTGGAAGGGCGCAGGCGGAAGGTGTACTTGTTGCCCTTCGACCAGGTCACCGCGTCCGTCAGCGGCTCGGCCGCGAGAAAAAACACCTTCTTCTGATTGGCGAAGTCACTGACGGCGAGGCCGATGTTCGACAGGAACGTGCCGGCGAGCATCGCCACGCCTTCGCTCGACACCAGCTCGTTGGCCGCGGTCTGCGCGTCCGCCGGCTTGCCGCCGTCATCCTTGGAGATGACGACGAGCTTCTTGCCGTTGATGCCGCCGGCCGCGTTGATCTCCTCCACCGCGAGCTGCCAGCCCTTGCGATAGGGCTCGGTGAAGGCCGGCAGCAGCGAGTAGCTGTTGATCTCGCCGATCTTGATGTCCTGCGCCAGGGCCGAATGGGCCATGCCGCCTGCCAGAAGCGCGAACGCCGCGCTGACGAAGATATATCCTGCTCGCATCCCAACCTCCAGTTTTGAACGTCCATGTCTTGTCTATCTCAGACCGTCTTCGCCCTTGATCTCCGCGACCGTCAGGCCGCCGACGCGCGGCAGCGGTCGGCCGCTGTCGGTGACGGCGACCGCGACCATGATCTCGTTGGCGCGCGGCGCGTCGTTGATCTGCACCTCCATGCCGTCGAAATGGCTGCGCACGAAGGCCGCGTCCTTGTGGCCGAGCGGGATGTCGAGCGTGGTGCCCGGCCCGCTGCGCTTCTTCGACGACGGGATCAGCGCCGCGCCCTTGCTCAGAACTTTCCGCACCGGCGCGCCCATCTTCGGGTGAAGGATGGCGGCCGCATGCTCCAGCTCGCCGTTCTCGCCGACGGCGGCCGCCTTGCCATAGCTCTGCGCCTTCGCGCCATCGATGCCGAGCGCGGCCACCGCGCGCTTCGACAGCAGCTCGCCGAGCTCCTCGCCGATCGCGATCAGCGGCGAGAGGTCCTCGACATATTTTCCGGCAAAGGGGTTTTCGATCACGGCGATCGCGGCCGCGCGCCGCGTCGGCGGCGAGACCTGGCGGCCCATCTCCATCTGCGTCTCTTCGACGACGGTGACGATCTTGCGGATGATCGCGCTCATGTTGGCGTCCTCTAGGCTCTTCCCCGGTCAGGCATCAACCGCGTTCTCCAGCAAAGCCGTGCGCGGTCGTTGCCGTTCAATAGCTTTTGTTCCGATGACAAGCAAATCACCACAAAGCTGCAACACGGCCCCCTCGATCAAGCCACGATCGAACAATTCCCGTGCACATTCCGCGCCAGCTTCGAGTGCGGCCGCGATCTCGGCCCCTGACAATTCTCCGACATCGCGGGTCACGAGACGCGCGCCGAGATCGCTGTCGGGCTGAAGCGCGTTCGCTGGGCCCCGGGCGATGGCGGGATGCCCGGGCAGGTCGACCGCGTTGGCGATGATCGTCGCCGCGGCATCGGCCTGCGACGAGGATGCCGCGAGCACCGTGACGGCATCGGCGATGCCGAGCGAAAAGCTGCGGCCGTGCCGTCCGCTGGTCGCAATCCCCCGCACGGGATCTGTCGCGTCGACCCGGATCGTCCGCATCACGCCGGCGCGGTCGGGCCGATCCATCAGGCCGATCGAAAAATGCTCGCCCTTGCCGAGGTGAATCGCAATGTCGCCGCCATTGTTCACATAGGCCTGATCGAGCGATGCCGCGTCCAGCATCGCCCCGAGAATTTCCTCAGCAACGCTGCCGGCCACGGCCGCCATCGGCGTGATGAAGCAATCGGCGGCATAGGGCGCGACCGCGTCATGCATGCGGCGTGCGACGACGCCGTTCAGCACGCAGGCAGCAGGGTTCGCCGCCTTCCGCAAGCCAGGCAGCTCAGCGCAGAGCTCGTCGAGCAACCCGGTGAAGCGGAGCGCCGCGGCTTCGTAGGCCGCGCGCACCTCATGCGTGGGTCCCCTCGCCTCCACGATCAGGTCGATCGGACCATCCTGCAGATGCAGCCGCCTTCCGTCGGACAGCAATGCGATTTGCGGGAGCCTGGTCATGCCCGCCGCCCCGGAACCGGATTCTGCCAGGGCAGCTGCCGGACATCATCGCCGTTCTGCACTTCGGAGAGCGGCTTCACATAGTCCATATGCCCGCCGAGGGCGGCATAGTCCGTCAGCCTCATCGTGAACTCGATCGGCGCAACCAGCGCCGGCGTCGGCACGTAGCCGAACGCGCCCGCCGGCATCTGCGTCACATCGACCATGTAGGTGATGCCGCCGCCGGGCCAGACATAGACCGGCGCGCCGCCGCTGGTCACTCGCGTCAGCGCGTCCTTCACCGAGCGCGTCAGCCGCACCGGGTTGTCGGTGACGCCGGCGCGCAGGCTGCCGCCGGCGCCCGCCATGAACAGCACGGTGCACAGCGCCGGCTCGCAATTTTCCTGGATGCGCTCGACCGAAAACCTCAGCTCGTCCGGCATCTCGGTCTCGACCGGCTTCAGGGCCTCGTCGAGCACGTAATAGGACGCATGCTCGCCGGTCGTGGACACCATCAGCATCGACAGGCCGGCCCTTGCTTCCTTCGCGTCGAACGGCCCGAGAATGGAGAGCGGATCGGAAATGTTGGTGCCGCCCCAGCCCGTGCCGGGATCGGCAACCTGGAAATAGCGGCCGGGCGTCGAGCGCCGGCCCTTCATCTTGATGCCGGTATCGGCGATGTCGAGCAGCTTGCCGGCCTGGTGCTCGCTCAGCACCCCGGTGATGTGATCGTCGACCACGACGACCTCGTCGACCTTGCCGTGCCATTGCTTGGCGAACATGCCGATCGTCGCCGAGCCGCAGCCGACGCGCATGCGCTCTTCCTTCACCCCGTTGACGATCGGCGGCTGGCCGGCCTGCACCACCACGCTCGCGCCGCCGTCGATGGTGAGCTCGACCGCCTTGCAATTGGCGAGGTCCATCAGCGTGTCGCAGGTGACGCGGCCTTCCTTCTTGGAGCCGCCGGTGAGGTGATGCACGCCGCCGAGCGACAGCATCTGCGAGCCGTATTCGCTAGTGGTGACGTGGCCGATCGCCTCGCCCTGCGCGCGCACGGTCGCGGTCTCCGGCCCGAGATAGCGGTCGGTGTCGATCTTCACCTTGATGCCGCAATAGGAGAAGATGCCCTCGGTGACGACGGTGACCATGTCGACGCCGTCGACCTCGGCGGAAACGATGAACGGCGCCGGCTTGTAGTCGGGATAGGTGGTGCCCGCGCCGATCGCGGTGACGAAGGTCGCGGGCTCATGCACGAGCTTGCCGTCCCAGTCTTCGCTGCGGCTGAACGGCACCAGCTTGCCGCCGTGCGAGACCGTGCGTTCGAGGATGATGTGAGGATCGACGCGAACGAGCTTGCCGTCGTGATTGGCATAGCGGTCGCACGCACCCGCCGCGCCCGGCTTGATGTAGCACATCACCGGACAGGCATCGCAGCGGATCTTGTCGGTGGCGGCGCTCGTGGTTTCGGTCACCATGTGCAGGCCAGCGTGTCACGGGGGCTTATCATTCGTATACGAACGATGGTGCGCGCCCTCCCGATAGCTGTCAAGCACTGCGGCGCGCGAAAAGCCGCGCCTGCCGAATAAAACCTCATCTGCCTCTTGTCGCTGTTTACAAAGCGGGCAATCGCGCTGCACTGCGGCATGCCTTGCACGTTTGTGTACAAACGGTATCGTCACGGCGTCGATTGCTGCGGCCGCGTGGTCGCGAAATGCTGGAAACGAGGATGACGCAGAGCCCGATCCGCCTCACCGTGAACGGCAGGATCCACGACATCGCTGCGGCGCGCGAGACGCCGCTGCTCTACGTACTGCGCAACGACCTCGCGCTCAACGGTCCGAAATATGGCTGCGGCCTCGGCGAATGCGGTACCTGCACCGTCCTGATCGACGGCGCCGCGGCGCGTGCCTGCGTCGTTCCGATCAGTGGTTGCGCCGGCCGCGACATCGTGACGCTGGAAGGACTCGGCACGCGCGAGGAGCCCGACGCCGTGCAGCAGGCCTTCATCGACGAGCAGGCCGCGCAGTGCGGCTACTGCCTCAACGGCATGATCATGACCACCAAGGCGCTGCTCGCAATCAATCCGCGGCCGACCGAGCAAGAGGTGATCGCGGCGCTGCGCTACAATCTCTGCCGCTGCGGCACCCATGTCGAAATCCTGCGCGCGGTGATGCGCGCGTCGGGTCAGCTCGCCGAGGCCGGTGATTGATGGCCTCCCCGCTTTCGAACGGAGCGCCATCCGGTTCGCTCATTGTCGTCCGCACCGTGGACGAGATCACGTCCGAAACCTTCGTGCGGATCACCGCCGACGGTTCGGTCACGGCCTATAACGGTCATGTCGATCTCGGCACCGGCATTCGCACCGCGCTCGGCCAGATCGTCGCCGAAGAGCTCGACGTGTCGTTCGCCCGCGTCGTCGTCGTGCTCGGCGACACTGCATCGGTGCCCAACCAGGGCCCGACGATCGCCAGCGAAACCATCCAGATCACCGCCGTTCCCCTGCGCAAGGCCGCAGCGCAGGCGCGTCACTTCCTGATCGCGCGCGCCGCTAAGCGCCTGGAGCTGCCTGCCTCGGATCTCAGGATCGAGGACGGCCTGGTGCGCGGGCGCGACAATCGCAGCGTCACCTACGGCGAGCTGATCGGCGGCGAGACCATCCGCCTCGAGCTTGCAGACGACGTTGCGCTCAAGCCAGTCGGCGATTACGCCATCGTCGGGCAGTCAGTGCCGCGCGTCGACCTGCCCGCCAAGGCCACGGGCGAAGTCACCTTCGTGCACGACATCCGCGTGCCCGGCATGCTGCACGGCCGCGTGGTGCGCCCGCCCTATGCCGGTGTCGATGCCGGTCCGTTCGTCGGCAGCAGCCTGATCGCCGTCGACGAATCCTCGGTGCGCGACATTCCAGGTCTCGTGTCCGTCGTGCGCATCGGCGACTTCGTCGGCGTGGTTGCCGAGCGCGAGGAGAACGCCATCCGTGCGGCGGAGCAGCTCAGGATGAGCTGGAAGCCGACGCCGGCGCTGACCGATCTCGCCGACGTCGAGGCCGCGCTGCGCG
Organism: Bradyrhizobium diazoefficiens; assembly: GCF_018131015.1. Taxonomy (GTDB): domain Bacteria; phylum Pseudomonadota; class Alphaproteobacteria; order Rhizobiales; family Xanthobacteraceae; genus Bradyrhizobium; species Bradyrhizobium diazoefficiens_B. The sequence continues at coordinate 352,631 of NZ_JAFCJJ010000001.1, read as the reverse complement.
CCAATCCGTCGACCCCGCGCGTGCTGATCGACAAGGGTGACGTCGACGCGGCGATCGCCGGTGCGGCCACGCCGATGCAGCGCACTTATGTCTGGCCGTACCAGATGCACGCCTCGATCGGCCCGTCGTGTGCCGTCGCCGACTACAGGGATGGCGACATCCGCGTCTGGTCGGGCACGCAGAATCCGCATGTGCTGCGCGGCGATCTCGCGCTGCTGGTCGAGCGACCGGAGAGCGAGATCGAGGTGATCCGGCTGGAAGCCGCCGGCTGCTACGGCCGCAACTGCGCCGACGACGTCAGCGCCGACGCGCTCCTGCTGTCGCGCGCGGTCGGCCGGCCCGTGCGCGTGCAGCTCACCCGCGAGCAGGAGCATGCATGGGAGCCCAAGGGCACCGCACAGCTCATCGAAATCAATGGCGGCCTCGACGCCGGCGGCGGCGTCACCGCCTACGATCTCGCGACGCGCTATCCTTCGAACGCGGCGCCGACGCTGGCGCTGCTGCTCACAGGGCGGATCTCGCCGGAGCCCGCGGTGCTGCAGATGGGCGACCGTACCGCGATCCCGCCCTACGATTACGACAACATGCGCGTCGTCGCCCACGACATGCCGCCGATCGTGCGCGCCTCGTGGTTTCGCGGCGTCTCGGCGCTGCCCAACACCTTTGCGCATGAATCCTGGATCGACGAGGCCGCGACCGAGGCCGGCGTCGATCCGATCGAGTACCGCCTGCGCTATCTCAAAGACCACCGCGCGGTCGATCTCGTCAACGCGGTCGCCGAGCGCGCGGGCTGGACGCCGCGGCCGGTGCGCGAAGAGAAAGACGGCGAAATCGTGCACGGGCGCGGCTTTGCCTATGCGCTCTATGTCCACAGCAAGTTTCCCGGCTATGGCGCGGCTTGGTCGGCCTGGATTGCCGACGTCGCCGTCAACAAGACCACCGGCGATGTCAGGGTCACGCGCGTCGTTGCCGGCCAGGATTCCGGATTGATGATCAACCCGGACGGCGTGCGCCACCAGATCCACGGCAACGTCATCCAGTCCACCAGCCGCGCGCTGATGGAGGAGGTCGCCTTCGAGCGCGGCGCGGTGGCGGCGCGCGAATGGGGGGCCTATCCGATCATCCCCTTCCCCGACGTGCCCAGGATCGACGTCCTGATGCTGCCACGGCCGGACCAGCCGCCGCTTGGCGTCGGCGAATCCGCCTCCGTGCCGAGCGCGGCCGCAATCGCGAACGCGATCTTCGATGCCACCGGCGTGCGCTTTCGCGAGCCGCCATTCACGCCGGAGCGCATTCTCAGGGGACTGCACGGCGACGCGGCGGCGATGCCGCCGCAGGCCCTATCCGCTCCCGCAACCCCGCGATCATCCCGCATCTGGCAAAGTCCATTCGCCAGACGTGCCGGCATCTTCGCAACGATCGCTGCCGTCTGCACCGCCGCGATCGGCATCGGCGCCGCTCTGTTGCCTGGGCGGGCCATTGCCCCGATCGCGCGGCCCGACGCCTCCGTCTATTCCGCGGCGACGATCGCGCGCGGCGAGCAGCTTGCCGCGCTCGGCAATTGCGCGGAGTGCCACACCACGATCAATGGCGTGCTCAACGCCGGCGGCCGTGCGCTCGAAACGCCGTTCGGCACCATCTACAGCACCAACATCACGCCCGACGTCGAGACCGGCATCGGCGCCTGGTCCTATCCCGCCTTCGAGCGCGCGATGCGCGATGGGCTGCACCGCGACGGACAGCAGCTCTATCCCGCCTTCCCCTACACCCACTTTTCGAAAACGAGCGAGGCCGACCTGCAGGCGCTCTACGCCTATCTGATGGCGCAGCCCGCGGTGCGCGCGACCACGCCTGCGAACGCGCTCGCTTTCCCCTTCAACTTTCGCCCGCTGCTTGCGGGCTGGAACGCGCTGTTTCATCAAAGGCGCGAGTTCAAGCCCGATCCTGCGAAGTCCGAGCTGTGGAATCGCGGCGCCTATCTGGTCGAAGGCCTCGGCCATTGCAGCGCCTGCCATTCGCCGCGCAATGCGCTCGGCGCCGAGCAACAGGACGCCCATCTCGCCGGCGGCTTTGCCGAGGGCTGGGAGGCACCGCCTTTGACCTCGCTGTCGCACGCGCCGATCCCGTGGAGCGAGGACGAGCTGTTCGCTTACTTGCGCACCGGCCATTCGCGCCATCACGGCGTCGCGGCAGGTCCCATGGCGCCGGTCGTCAGGGATCTCAAGGCCCTGCCCGACACCGACATTCGCGCGATGGCGGTCTATCTGAATTCGTTCAACGACACGGCAGCACCGGCGCCGGATTCACTCGCCGCAGAACTCGAGAGCGGAACGCAGGTCACCGTCGCCTCCTCTACCGGCGCGCGGCTTTATCTCGGCGCCTGCGCGGTCTGCCACGAGGTCGGCGGGCTGCCGCTGTTCGGCAGCCGGCCGTCGCTGTCGCTGAACAGCAATCTGCACAGCGCGACGCCCGACAATCTCGTGCAAATCATCCTGCACGGTATCGCTGAGCCCGTCTCCAGCGACCTCGGCTACATGCCGGCCTTCAAGGCCAGCATGAGCGACGCGCAGGTCGAGGAGCTCGTCAGCTTCCTGCGCAGGCAGTTCGCGCCGGACAAGCCGGCCTGGAGAGGCGTGCGCGAGACGATCGCGCGGGCGCGATCGTCAGCGCATTAGCCGAAGCAGTCATCAAGCGTGCTTCTTCACCTCGACCGGCGGGGTGCCGTGGGTGTGGAACGACTCGATCGTCTTCAAGCCCCAGGCCTGCCCCTTCTTGCGCTCCTCCTCGGTCCACACGATCGGTTTCCAGTCGGGCGCGAGGATGAGGCGCGCGCCGGCATTGGCGACTTCGACGCGGTTGCCGCCGGGCTCGTAGACATAGAGGAAGAAGGTCTGCTGGATCGCGTGCTTGTGCGGGCCGGTCTCGATGTAGACGCCGTTCTCCAGGAAGATATCGGCAGCGCGCAGGATTTCCTCGCGGCTGTCGAGCGCGTAGGTGACGTGGTGGAAGCGGCCGCGCGTTCCGGAATGGTCGAGCGAATAGGCGAAGTCGTAGCTCTTGTTCGACATGGTCAGCCACATCGCGGCTTCCCTGCCGTCGTTGAGCACAATCTGCTCGGTGAGGCGGCAGCCGAGATAGTTCTCGAAGAACTCGCGGTTGGCCTTGATGTCGGCGGCGAGGCAGTTGAGATGATCGAGGCGGCGGACATTGACGCCGCGCGCGGGAAAACGCTGGGCCTGGTTCTTCAGCGCCGGCTTCAGCTCGGGCGGGGCCTGGTACCATTCGGTCTCGTAATAGAGCTCGACGATATGGCCGTCGGGATCGCGGCAGCGGAAGGTCGGCCCCTGCCCCATGTCGCCGTCGATCCAGCCGATGTCGAAGCCCGATCCCTTGAGCGCGGCGACGCGGCGCTCCAGCGCCTGCTGGCTGCGCGCGCGTAGCGCCATGTGCTCCATTCCCGAGGTCTTCGACGCCGTGAGCTTGAGCGAATAGCGCTCGTAGTCGTCCCAGCCGCGCAAATAGACCGACTCGCCTTTCTGGCCGCTGACCGTCATGCCCATGACGTCGACGAAGAACTTCAGGCTCTCGTCCGGCTTGGGCGTCAGCAGCTCCAGATGGCCGAGATGGGCGAGATCGAGGATGGGTTCGGGCTGCATGGGTTCCTCCAAGGCGAAGTCGTCAAGGGCGCGGGCTTCCGATCCGGTTCCCCGGATTCCGCAGTCGGGCGCAGAGCGCAAGGGTGAGCCCCGGCGCATCGGCGACCGCAAGCTCATTTGTACTAATGTACAAATGATTAGGTCCCGTCAACAAATCAAACCCGCGCACGGCCTGTCGGAACCGCGCGCGAATTGCCCGCGCAGCTTCCCCGCTGTCCGAATGGTAAAATCTTCCCTAAGCGCTTTTCACCTCGCCGGGCCTCAAAACCGGCATTTTCATACCGATTCCGGCGGCAGGCAGGCTTCAACACAAACCGCCGGGCCGAATTGTCGCAGATTTAGCGAAGTGCCGCAGCGGCCATTTAACAGTTTGTCCAGCGAACGGCTCGCATAGTCGGGACAGACCCCTTTTTATTGCCAGGTTCATCCATCGTGACATCCTTTGGACGCGTGATTTCGGTTCGCGGATCGCTCGCCCGGGTCGGGCTTTTGGCGGCAAACCAAATGTCGATCTCGGAGGTTCGTGCGACCGTCGGCCGCTTCGTCAGCATTCGCTGTGACAGCTCGGTCATCGTCGCCATGATCACCGAGGTCTCCTGCGAGAATCTGGCGAGTACCGACAACTACATCGCCATCGCCTCGGTCGACCTGCTCGGCGAAATCCTCAACGCCGCCGACAAGGCCAAATTCCAGCGCGGCGTCACCAATTACCCGACCATCGGCGACGCGGTCGACCTGATCACGAGCCAGGAGCTGCGCACCATCTACGCGCCGACCGGGTCGGACCAGATCAATGTCGGCTTCCTGCAGCAGGACCGCTCCGTGATCGCCTATGTCGACGTCGAGGAAATGCTCTCCAAGCATTTTGCGGTGCTGGGATCGACCGGCGTCGGCAAATCCACCGGCGTGTCGCTGCTGCTCAACGAGATCCTGAAGGCGCGGCCGAACCTGCGCATCTTCCTGCTCGACGTGCACAACGAGTATGGCCGCTGCTTCGGTGACCGCGCGCTGGTGCTCAACCCGCGGAACCTGAAGCTGCCGTTCTGGCTGTTCAATTTCGAGGAAATCGTCGACGTGCTGTTCGGCGGCCGCGCCGGCGTGCCCGAGGAGCTCGACATCCTCGCCGAGGTGATCCCGCTCGCCAAGGGCGTCTACACCCAGTACCAGAACGCCGACCGCATCGGGTTGAAGCGCATCGATCCCAAGCAGGTCGGCTACACCGTCGACACGCCGGTGCCGTACCGCCTGGTCGATCTGATGTCGCTGATCGACGAGCGCATGGGCAAGCTCGAGAACCGCTCCTCGCGCATCATCTACCACAAGCTGATCTCGCGCATCGAGGCCGTGCGCAACGACCCGCGCTACGCCTTCATGTTCGACAACGCCAATGTCGGCGGCGACACCATGGCCGAGGTCATCAGCCATCTGTTCCGCCTGCCCGCCAACGGCAAGCCGATGACGGTGATGCAGCTCGCTGGCTTCCCGGCCGAGGTCATCGATTCCGTCGTCTCGGTGCTGTGCCGCATGGCGTTCGACTTCGGCCTGTGGAGCGACGGCGTGTCGCCGCTGCTGTTCGTCTGCGAGGAGGCGCACCGCTACGCCTCCGCCGACCGCAATGTCGGCTTCGGCCCGACCCGCAAGGCGGTGTCGCGCATCGCCAAGGAAGGCCGCAAATACGGCGTCTATCTCGGCCTCATCACCCAGCGCCCGGCCGAGCTCGACGCCACCATCATCTCCCAGTGCAACACGCTGTTCACGATGCGTCTTGCCAACGACCGCGACCAGGCGCTGCTGCGCGCCGCGGTGTCGGATGCGGCCGCGAACCTGTTGTCGTTCGTGCCCTCGCTCGGCACCCGCGAGGTGCTGGCGTTCGGCGAAGGCGTCGCGCTGCCGACGCGCCTGCGCTTCAAGGAGGTGCCGCCGCACCAGTTGCCGCGCGGCGAAGCCACCATCTCGAGCGTGCCTTCCGTCACCTCCGGTCACGACATGCATTTCGTCAGCGCCGTGCTCGAGCGCTGGCGCGGCGCCACCTCGCAGCGCGACGTGCCGAACGACCCGGTGTTCTCGGCGCCGCCCGCCAAGACGCTCTCCAACATCGAGGCGCCGATGCTGCAGCCGTCGATGGGACTCGATCCGGACCGCTTCTCGCTGTTGAAGAAGCCGCTGCGGTAACAACTCTCGTGTCCCGGACGCGCTGCAGCGTGAAACGCTGCTGCGCAGAGCCGGGACCCAAGCCACACGCACCGCATTCTCGGAAACATGGGCCCCGGCTCTGCAGCGCACCGCTGAAGGAGCGCTGTGCTGCGTCCGGGGCACGGCCAGTACGTTGAGCACAGCCCCCGCATCGGCTATGGTCACCGGCCTCAACGCCGGACATCCATGCCCATGACAAAGACCGCCGCGCAACGCTTCCCCGCTCCCGCCCTCGACACCTTGCCCGAGGACATCCGCACGCGCCTGCTCGCCGTGCAGGAGAAGAGCGGCTTCGTCCCGAACGTCTTCCTGACGCTCGCTTACCGCCCCGACGAGTTCCGCGCCTTCTTCGCCTATCACGACGCGCTGATGGAGAAGGACGGCGGCCTGACCAAGGCGGAGCGCGAGATGATCGTGGTGGCGACCTCGGCGGCCAACCAGTGCCAGTATTGCGTGATCGCGCATGGCGCGATCCTGCGCATCCGCGCCAAGAACCCGCTGATCGCCGACCAGGTCGCGGTGAACTACCGCAAGGCCGACATCACGCCGCGGCAGAAGGCGATGCTCGATTTCGCGATGAAGGTGTCGGCGGATGCGCAGCGGATTTCGGACGAGGATCTTGCCGGGCTCGCGCCGCACGGCTTCAGCGACGACGACATCTGGGACATCGCCGCGATCTCCGCTTTCTTCGCGCTGTCGAACCGGCTGGCGAATTTCACCGGCATGCGTCCGAACGAGGAGTTCTATCTGATGGGACGCCTGCCGAAGAAATGACTGAAGGCGACAGCCGCAACGCCGTCACGCCTTCCGCCGCAGGCTCCAGAAGCTCCCGGCACCGACGATTGCGGTGACGAGCAGAACGGCGACGAAGGTCTGGATGATGGTGAAGTTCAAGGCGTCCCGCGCGACGAACGACGCGTCACCGGACCATGGATCAAGCAAGGGCCCAAGGTTGCCAAAAAAGAACCTCCGCCCCGGGGGAGCGAAGGTCGAGGTTCTGGAGAGGAACGAAGGGCCAATCTCGTCGGCCCGGCATCGTTCCTAAGCCCGCTGGCCGGCGACTATTCCAAATCAAAGCACTGGCGACTGGTGCAGATAGCGGCCGTCGAAATCCGCCAGTTCCAGAAATCTCCGCTCGTCGAGCACGGTGACGCGCCCCCGGTGCAGCTCGACGATCCCGTCCTCGCGCAACTGCCTGATCACACGATTGGCGTGCACGGCGGTAATGCCCAGGGCTTCGCCGATCTGCTCCTGGGTGAGCGGCATCTCGAAGCTGGCGCCGTCGAGGCGCCCGATGATCCTGAGCCGTTCGCGCAGCTCGATCATGACATGGGCGAGCCGCGCGGGCGCCGGGCGCTGGCCGACATTGACGATCCATTCGCGGAACATCGCCGAGTCGATCAGGGTGTCGCGCCAGAACAGCTCTGCGACGTTCGGCCTGCGGCGATGCAGCTTTTGCAGCGTCTCGTGGCGGATGAAGCCGAGCGTGGAGGGCGTCAGCGTCGTCAGATCATGGTCCATCACATGCAGGAACAGGCTCATCAGGTCGGGAATTTCACCGGGGATGTGGATCGAGAGGATCTGCCGCCTGCCGCTCGCGATGGTCTTGGAGCGCGCGCAGAAGCCGTCAACGACCAGGCAGCACTCGCTCGGCCGCTCGCCATCGCGCACCACGATCGCCTCTGCCGGGTATTGGCGAACCGCGATCGGAAGGGCATCGATGTCCTTGACGTCCTCCTCCGAAATACCGGACGAGGTGTGCAGACGCCTGACAAGAGCCGCGCGGATGGCATCGCTGGGCACGAGGATCGCTCCAATCGCGCAAATCGGGAATCAATGGTGGAATTCGCGTTCGAATTCCCGGCGCTGCGGCGCCGGCACGATGAAAACCCGCAGTCCGCAGGCGTGGTTCCAACAAAAGTTAGGGACGCCACTCGCATCTGCATGGTTGTTTCGGCCCTGGAAAGGCCAAATCATGCCCAGGAAGCGTAACCGCAGACGACCGGAACTGTCGCTCCAGGACCGTCTGACCAAGTTCGTCCGTGACGCCCGCGACGCCGCGACCAAGCTGCCGCCGGGCGCCGAGCGCCACACGCTGTTGCAGAAGGCGCGCGATGGCGAGGCCGCCGCCGAACTCGAGCGCTGGCTGTCCTCGCCCGGCCTGGAAAGCCCGAAATGATCCGCGCTGCCTGGGGCCGCGCAGCGTCAGGTCGCTATTGCCTCGCCATCAACTCGAGTGCGGGGGCAAAGCGCTCGGCAAAGGTCAGCGACCGCGCGTGCTGAACCGCGGCGAAGGATGCCGAAATCCCTGCTGACGCGACCGCGAGCAAGGCAATGATGAAAACCAGACGGCGCATGTCCGCCTCCTGTGTGAGCTCCACGCCCCCAACAAAATGGGGACGGCTCTGTTTCAGGACCATTTCATCGAGGCGGAAAATGATTTCACTCAAGCGGCTGTGATCGACGCCGCCAGCGGGCCGCATGGCGCAACCGACTAACAAGAGTGGCCGCTGTCTTGCGGCGGACACAAGCGCTGTCGGGAATTTTGCGCTCGCAATTGCGATCGTGAACGGCAGGCCCGCCGCGACAATTGACTGGAATGCGGCGTCGCCGAGGAAGACTCAAATGAATGTCGTCATCCGCAAGCTCAACGGTCTGTGGCACCTCATCGTGGGGTCGAGCCAGATCCGCACCCCGTTCCTCGAAACCCAAGACCGTGCGGTGGTCGTGACCTACGCCCGGCGCGCGTATCCCGGTGCCAGGATCTTCCAGCACGACTGATGCGAACGCTGCGTGCCTAATCGTCCGACGCCGGCCCGCACCAGCCCGGCAGATAGATCGCATCCTTGCTCTTGGCCGCGGCAAGCGCCTTCTCCAGCGCCTTGTCGAAATTGGCCTCCACGGCCTTGCGCGACAGCTTCCGGCGCAGAAAGTCGGCCCACAGGAATTCGGAGAACGGCGTGGTATCCTTGGCAAAGCCGCCCATGCGGCGGAGTTCGCCGGCGAGGCTGCGGAACGGGTCGTCCTTGAGATCGGCTACCGACTTCGGCAGATCGCGGAACGGCCGCCGCTCGCCCTTGGCGTCATAGGGATAGACCCAGCGCTTGTTGTCCATCACGCCCCAGAAGGCGTCGCGCTCGACCATCCGGAGGTCGCCGACGACGGTGACGAGGACCTCCTTGATGCCCTCATCGTGCAGTGCGCGGCCGAGATGATGATGGTCGATCACGTAGTAGCGCAGGTCCGGCCCGTACACGACAGGGATCATGTGGCTGCCGAGCAGATCCGACTGTTTCTTCTTGCCGTGCTCGCGCCAGCGCTTGCGCTTCTCCTTGACCTCGCGCATCCCGACCGTCATCTGCGTCGGCCGGAGCGACAGGATCGACACCGGATGCACTCTCGGTTCGCGCGCGTTGGTGGTCATGGTCGGGGGTCCTTACATGGTTGCAACCGGAAGTAGCCGTCTTTCGAGATTATGCCACGGTCGAAGCGCCGGCAAAACGTGTTCGCGCTGCCCAACCGGTGTTGCGCCGCACCGCGGCGGCGCAGTCGAGCCGAACGCACGATACGCGCTGTCGTTGAGAAGATTTTCTGCAACGCTCCCGGCCCGTGTGCTATCAAAAATAGCGCTGCTTCGGAGTGATCGCGCACCATGAAGACCCAGCGGCCCATAACCTCTGACGGCGAGCACCAGGTGCTCCAGTTCAGGCCGCGCACCACGCCCTCCGCGCCGGTCCGGCGAGGCAGCGGTACCGTGCAGCCGCTGCACGCAGCCTCCGAACCACTCGATCTGTCGCGCTACGAGCAGCCCCGCGCCGAGCCGGACGACTTCCGCCACCGCATGCTCGCCAACATCGCCGCGCTCGCCTTCACCATCGCGCTGACAGCGATCGGGATCTGGCTCGCGGTCAGCATCGCCGACCTGCGCCGCACCCAGGACTGCGTGCTGATGGGCCGGCGCGACTGCGTCAAGATCACGACGCCGCACATCTAGCCCCGGCCTGTAGGCCCGGCCTGGCGCCGTTCCGGGCGCTGCGAGGCCCGTGGGCGGGCCGGTGCCCACTGACCGGCGTCCCCAGCCTGTCCGAAGCCCGGCCGGCTCCATTGAACTCGGAGCGGCGCTCCGATATACGGGCTTTCGACCCGGCCAGAGGGGGGTTGAGGGCGTCATTCGGGGCGCGATGCCCGCCCACCGTGCCACTCTGGCAAATCTGACAAATATCCGTAATATATCAAAGGCTTAGTGATGTCCTCCACATTCGATCAGGTCGCTACGATCATCGCTGAAACCTGCGACATCCCGCGCGACACGATCACGCCGGATAGCCACGCCATCGATGATCTCGGCATCGACAGCCTCGATTTCCTGGACATCGCCTTCGCGATCGACAAGCAGTTCGGCATCAAGCTGCCGCTGGAGAAGTGGACCCAGGAGGTCAACGACGGCAAGGCGACCACCGAGCAGTATTTCGTCCTGAAGAACCTGTGCGCGCGCATCGACGAGCTGGTTGCAGCCAAGGGCGCGAGCGCCTGATCGCGCGGTCATGCAACTCGAATACTTCCACATGATCGACCGCATCGTCGACCTCAGGGTCGACGAGAAGACGATCGTCGTCGAGGCGCAGGTCCCCAAGGAAAGCACCGTCTTCGAGGGGCATTTCCCGGGTTATCCGCTGATGCCCGGCGTGCTCCTGATCGAAACGATGGCGCAGGCCTCGGGCTGGCTTCAGCTCGGCGTGTTCAAGTTCGAGCGCATGCCGATCCTGGCCGCCGTCAAGGAGGCCAAGGTGCGCGGCTCCGTGTTCCCCGGCGATCTCATGAGCATCGAGGCGAGCCTCGCCCATGAAGGTTCCGGCTATGCCATGACCGAGGCCAGGATCAAGGTCGGCGGCAAGCTGCGTGCGAATTCGGCGCTCACCTTCACGCTGATCCCCTTCCCCAATGCGGACATGCGCGCCCACATGAGCGCGGTCGCCCAGCGCGTCGGCTTTCCGCAACAGGTCGTATCGCCATGACCGAGACCACTTCGAAGCCCGGCCAGACGGAAGTCTGGATCACCGGCATTGGGCTCGCCACCTCGCTCGGCGAGGGGCTCGACGCCAACTGGGCCGCGCTCCAGGAGAAGCGCATCAATGTCGACGAGAAGGGCTTTGCGCCCTTCCTCGTCCATCCGCTGCTGCCGGTGTCCTTCGACAGCCAGATCCCGAAGAAGGGCGACCAGCGCCAGATGGAGGCGTGGCAGCGCATCGGCGTCTATGCCGCGGGCCTCGCGCTGGATTCCGCAGGGATCAAGGGCAACAAGGACATCCTGTCGAAGATCGACATGGTGGTCGCCGCCGGCGGCGGCGAGCGTGATCTCAACGTCGATACCGGCGTGCTCGTGGCGGAGGCCAAGGGGGCGAACGCGCCCGGCTTCCTCAACGAGCGGCTGATGAGCGACCTGCGGCCGACGCTGTTCCTGGCCCAGCTCTCCAATCTCCTCGCCGGCAACATCGCCATCGTGCACGGCCTGGGAGGCACCTCGCGAACCTTCATGGGCGAAGAGGTCGCGGGCGCGGACGCGGCGCGCATTGCGCTCGCCCGCATCGCCTCGGGCGAGAGCGACATTGCGCTGGTCGGCGGCTCGCACAATGGCGAGCGCAAGGACCTCATGGTCCTCTACGAATTCGGCGACTACAATTTGAAGAACAGTTTTGCGCCGGTATGGGCGCGCAAGGATCACCCCGGCTTCGCGCTCGGCTCGGCCGGTGCCTTCCTGGTGCTGGAGTCGCGCGCACACGCCGAGGCGCGTGGAGCCAAGCCGTACGCACGGCTGACGACCGTCGTTGCCGATCTCGCCCGGCGCAAGCAGGGCGGCGAGATGGCCGCAACGCTGGAGAAGCTCTGGGACAAGCTCCCTAGGCGCGCCGGCAAGGGCGCGATCATCACGGGCGCGACCGGCGCGGAGCCGGCGACCTCCGAGGAGCGCGGCTTCCTGGGCAAGCATGCGGATTTCCCGGTGCGCTCGACCGGCACGATGTTCGGCCACGCCATGGAAACGCAATTCCCGCTCGGCCTCGCGCTCGCCGCCCTCGCAATCTCGCGCGGCGCGCTGTTCCCGCCGAACGATACCACCGGCACCGAGATTGAAATGCAGGGGGCGCCCACCCAGATCGTGGTGGTGGGGGCTGGACACTGGCGCGGCGAAGGCATGGCGCTGGTGGAGGCCGTCAGCTGAGGCGCGCCCGCGCCTTGGCAGGTTAATCCGGGCATGATCCTTCGGAAAACCGCGTCACGCTTTTCCAAAGATCACGCCCTAGCTCGAACGGGGACACAATGACCGCACAACGCGACAAACTCGGACGTCCCGTCGTCGTCGTCACCGGCATGGGCATCATGACCTCGCTCGGCGCCGGCAAGACCGACAATTGGGCAAAGCTGGTCGCCGGCGAATCCGGCATCCGCACCATCACGCGCTTTCCGGTCGACGGGCTGAAGACCACGATGGCCGGCACGGTCGATTTCGTCAGCGTCGATCCGTTCTCCTCGACCGGCCTGTCCGAGCGGATGGCCGAGCTCGTCACGCAGGAGGCGCTCGAGCAGGCCGGCATCGGCGCCAGGGGCGACTTCCCGGGCCCGCTGTTCCTGGCGGTGGCCCCGGTCGAGGTGGAATGGCCGCAGCGCCGCGAGCTCGGCCGCGCCGTCGGCAGGACCGACTTCACCTACGACGATCTCTTGAACATCTCCGGCGGCGGCAAATTCACGCACTGGCATCACCGCTTCATGTTCGCCTCCGTCGCCGATCATCTCGCCGACACGTTCGGGACCAAGGGCTCGCCGATCTCGCTGTCGACGGCCTGCGCTTCCGGCGCAACCTCGATCCAGCTCGGCGTCGAGGCGATCCGCCGCGGCGAGACCGATGCTGCGCTCTGCGTCGCGACCGACGGCTCGGTCAATCCGGAGGCGCTGGTGCGCTTCTCGCTGCTCTCGGCGCTGTCGACCCAGAACGATCCGCCGCAGGCGGCCTCCCGCCCCTTCTCCAAGAACCGCGACGGTTTTGTCATGGCCGAAGGCGCCGGCGCGCTGGTGCTCGAAAGCTATGAGGCCGCGACCGCCCGCGGCGCAAAGATCCTCGGCGTGGTCGCCGGCTGCGGCGAGCTCACCGATTCCTTCCACCGCACCCGCTCCTCGCCCGACGGCAAGCCGATCATCGGCTGCATGAAGAAGACCCTGGCCGATGCCGGCATGGAGCCGGACCAGATCGACCACATCAACGCCCACGGCACCGCGACGCCCGAGAACGACAAGATGGAGTACAACACGACATCGGCCGTGTTCGGCGACCTCGCCCAGAAGATCCCGGTCACCTCGAACAAGTCGATGGTCGGGCACACCATCTCGGCCGCGGGCGCGGTGGAGGCGATCTTCTCGCTGCTGACGCTCGAGCATCAGCGCATCCCGCCGACCATCAACTACGACACTCCGGATCCCACGATCCTGTTCGACGTGGTCGGCAACAAGGCGCGCGATGCCCGCGTCACCGCGGTGATGTCGAACTCGTTCGGCTTCGGCGGCCAGAACGCCTCGCTGATCCTGACCCGCGAACCGGCCTGACCGGGCGCATGGCGCTGATTCCTATCAGCACGAAGATTCGCGCGCGGAATGCAGCCAAATCGATCGGCGGCAGCCTGATCGGCGCGGCGACCGTCGGCATGCTGCGCACCACGCGCTATTTCGATGCCGCCAAGACCGCGGACTTTTTCGCGCGCGCGACCCGAACGATCGGGCCGCGCCTGCGCGAGCACCGCATCGGCCGCGCCAACCTCATGGCGGCTTTCCCGGAAAAGTCGCCGGAAGAGATCGAACACATCCTGATGGGCGTCTGGGACAATCTCGGCCGCGTCGGCGCCGAATTCGCCCATATGGACCAGGTCTGGGACTACGACCGCGATCATCCGGAAAACAGCCGGATCGAACTGCCCCGCGACAGCATCGCTCGGTTCGACCACGTCCGCGACGACGGCAAGCCGGCGCTGATCTTCGCCGCCCATCTCGCCAACTGGGAATTGCCGGCGCTCGCCGCCGTCGCGCATGGGCTCGACACCGCGATCCTCTATCGCCGGCCGAACATTGCCTCCGCCGACCGCATCATCCAGGAGATGCGCCAGGTCAACATGGGCACGCTGATCCCGGCGGGACGCGACGCGCCCTTGCGGCTCGCGCAGGCGCTGAGGGACGGCAAGCACGTCGCCATGCTGGTCGACCAGTATCTGACCGGCGGCGTCGAGGTCACCTTCTTCGGCCGCAAGACCCGCGCCAACCCGATGCTGGCGCGCCTGCTCCGCCAGGTCGAGTGTCCCATCCACGGCGTCCGCATCATCCGCTTGCCCGGCTACCGCTTTCGCACCGAGTTCACCGAGGAGATCCCGCCGGTGCGCGACGCCGAAGGCAAGATCGACATCCAGGGTACGACGCAGGCGATCACGAGCGTGGTGGAAGGCTGGGTGCGCGAGCATCCCGAGCAGTGGCTCTGGCTGCACCGCCGGTGGCGGTAGCGGGCAGCGACGCGCCCCTCTACCTTCCCGTCTTTACCCTGGTCCACAGCCGGTTGATCACCCGCTGCGTCGCCGGCTCACGCGCCGTGATGACGAACAGTTTTGCGAGCGTCGCCTCGTCCGGATAGATGTTCCGGTCGTTCAAAATCTTCGGGTCGACCAGCTTCTGGCTGGCGAGGTTGCCGCTGGCGTAGGACAAAAAGTCCGAGTTCTTGGCGGCAACGTCCGGGCGGTAGAGATAGTTGATCAGCTCATAGGCTTCCTTGACGTTCTTTGCATCCGCGGGGATCGCGAGATTGTCGAAGAACATCTGCGCGCCCTCCTTCGGAATGGCGTAGCCGATCTCGATGCCCCCCTTGGCTTCGGCGGCGCGGGCGCGGGCCTGCATGATGTCGCCGGACCAGCCGACCACGAAGCAGATCTCGCCGGTCGCGAGCGCGCTTAGATATTCGGACGAGTGGAACTTGCGCACGGACGGACGAACCTTGGCGACGACATCAGCGGCCTTTTCCAGGTCGGCCTGCTTGGTCGAGTTCGGATCGAGCCCGAGATAGTTCAACGCCGCCGGAAAAATGTCGTCGGCGGAATCGAGCATGTGCACGCCGCAATCCTTGAACCTGGCAAGGTTCTCCGGCTTGAAGACGATGTCCCAGCTGTCGATCTTCGCATCGGGTCCGAGGATCTGCTTCACCTTGGCGACGTTGTAGCCGATGCCCGTGGTGCCCCACATGTAGTTGGCGGCAAAATCGTTGCCGGGATCGTAGGTCGCCAGATGCTTGGTCACCATCGGCCAAGCATTGCTAAGGTTCGGCAGCTTCGACTTGTCGAGCTTCTGAAAAATGTTGGCCTTGATCTGGCGCTGCAGGAAATAGGCCGTCGGCACCACGACGTCGTAGCCGGACTTGCCGGCCATCAGGCGCGTCTCCAGCGTCTCGTTGGCATCGAAGGTGTCGTAGACCACCTTGATGCCGGTCTCCCTGGTGAAGGCCTCGAGGACGTCCGGGGCCATGTAGTTGGACCAGTTGTAGAAGTTGACGACCCGCTCCTCTGCCCTTGCGGGAGCGGACAACGCCAGCGCCGCGGCGATTGCGAGACCGAGGCAAAGCCCGGAGCGGCTGACATTGGTCATCTCAGTCCTACCTCTTGCGTCCGCGCACCGCGTCCGACAGCCGCTCCAGCGCGGTGTCCAGCGTCTGGTCCTTCTTGGCAAAGCAGAAGCGCACCACCGAGGTCACGGGGTCCTGCTCGTAGAATGCCGAGACCGGGATCGCCGCCACCTTGTAGTCCCGAACGATCCGCCAGCAGAACTCGGCGTCGCTCTCGTTGAGCCCGAGCGGCGAAA
This sequence comes from Bradyrhizobium diazoefficiens, assembly GCF_018131015.1. Taxonomy (GTDB): domain Bacteria; phylum Pseudomonadota; class Alphaproteobacteria; order Rhizobiales; family Xanthobacteraceae; genus Bradyrhizobium; species Bradyrhizobium diazoefficiens_B. Next base: position 336,906 of record NZ_JAFCJJ010000001.1, on the reverse strand, counting down.
GATCGACCGTGAGGAAGTAGGTGCCCTGCGACTTCAGCACGGGGAAGCCGAGACTCTCCAGCCCCCTGGTTAGGCGGTCCCTGCTCCGCGTCAAATCCTTGCGCATCGACAGGAAATACTCGTCGGGCTTGCCCAGGCCATAGGCAACGGCGGCCTGCAGGTTCGGCGCGGTGGTGAAGGTCAGGAACTGGTGCACCTTGGCCGCGACGCGCAGCAGCGGCGGCGCGGCGCAGACGAAGCCGATCTTCCACCCCGTGAGCGAGAAGATCTTGCCGGCCGAGCCGACCTTGATGGTGCGCTCGCGCATGCCGGGGATGGTGATCAGGGGGACGTGCTTGTGCTCGTCGAAGGTGACGTGCTCCCAGACCTCGTCGCAGATCGCGATGACGTCGAACTCCTGGCAGTAGCGCGCCAGCAGCTCGAGGTCCTCGCGCGGATAGACCACCGCGCTGGGATTCAAGGGGTTGTTGAACAGCACCGCCTTGGTCTTTGAATTGAAGACGCTTTTCAGCATGTCCTCGTTCAGCCGCCAGTGCGGTGGCTCAAGACGCACGAGGCGCGGAATGCCGCCGGCCTGGCGGATGATCGGCAGATAGGAATCATAGACCGGCTGGAAGCAGACGACTTCGTCGCCGGGCTGCACCACCGCGAGGATCGCCGAGGTCAGGGCCTCGGTGCCGCCGGAGGTCACCATCACCTCGCTCATGGGATCGAGCGTGAGGCCGTGCCAGTGGCCGTAATGGGTCGCGATCGCCTGGCGCAGCTCCGGGATGCCCATCATCGACGGATACTGGTTGTAGCCGTTGAGCGAGGCGTCGGCCGCGGCGCGGCGGATGTCCTCGGGGCCGGGATCGTCGGGAAAACCCTGGCCGAGATTGATGGCGTTGTTGTCGCGCGCGGCCTGCGACATCGCCTCGAAGATGGTGACGGGAAGGTCGGCGAAGACCTTGTTCAGGGACGAGCTTTTGGTCATCGGCAGGGTCAGCCACCGACCTTGCTGGGCAGACCCGCCGCCTTCCAGCCGAGCATGCCGCCGGCCAGATGCTTGTCGTAGGGCAGGCCCGCCGCCTGCGCCGCGAGCGAGGCCGTCACCGAACGCTTGCCCGAGCGGCAGGCGAACACGACCTGCTTGCCCTGCGGATCGGGGATCGCCGCCGGATCGAAGGTCGAGAGCGGCACGACGACGCCGTAAGGATAGGCCTCGGCCTGGACCTCGTTGGGCTCGCGAACGTCGACCAGGAGATAGCGGCCCTCCTCGACACCCTTGGAGACCTCCTCCGGGGTCAGATCCTGCACCTGGTTTGTCACATCGTCCTCCAACGTCACGCCTTCCGGCCGGAACTCTCCCGCCGCCGGCAACCTCGCCCCTCGGCCCGCGAAAATCAAGCGCTACAAAGGCTTGAGCCGCAGAGCGCAAGTTAAAGCTAAATCGCAGCGACTTGAAGTGCGCTGTGAATCCGAGGGACGTCCCGGCCCTAGATCGTGACCTGGGTGCCGACCTCGACGACGCGCCCCGACGGGATCTGGAAATAGTCGGTGGCGTCGTTGGCCGAGCGGCTCAGCGAGATGAACAGGCGGTCCTGCCAGCGCGGCATGCCGGAATGGGCGGCGGGCTTCAGCGCCCGGCGCGACAGGAAGAACGAGGTCGACATGATGTCGAACTGCCACCCGAGCTTGCGGGCGATCGCTAGCGCCTTCGGCACGTTGGGTGATTCCATGAAGCCGAATTTCAGCGTCACCTTGGAGAAGGTCGGGCTGATCTGCTCGAGCCTGACGCGCTCGGCCGGATCGATCCGCGGGGTCTGCGCGGTCTCGATGGTGAGAATGACGTTCTTCTCGTGCAGCACCTTGTAGTGCTTCAGGCTATGCATCAGGGCGGTCGGCGCGCTCAGGGGATCGCTGGTCAGGAACACGGCGGTTCCGGGCACCCGCTGCGGCGGCCGCTTCTCGAGCATCGCCACGAGTTCGGCGAGCGGGAATTCGAGCTTGCGCGACTTCTCGAACAGCAGCCGGCTGCCGCGCCGCCACGTGTACATCAGGATGATCATCAGGGAGCCGAGGGCGAGCGGTACCCAGCCGCCTTCGAACACCTTGAGCAGGTTCGCGGCGAGGAAGGTCAGATCGAGGCAGAGGAACGGCGCGATCAAGGCGGCGGCAGCCAGCGGCGACCACCTCCAGGCCTTCCAGATCACGACGAAACCCATCAACCCCGTGACGACCATGGTGCCGGTCACGGCGATGCCATAGGCAGAGGCGAGCGCGCTGGAGGAGCGGAACAGCAGAACCATCAGCACCACCGCGACCAGCAGCAGCTGGTTGATGCGCGGGATGAAGATCTGGCCGGAATGGACTTCCGAGGTGTGGCGAATCTCAAAGCGCGGCAGCAGCCCGAGCTGGATCGCCTGGCGCGTCAGCGAATAGGCTCCGGTGATGACGGCCTGGCTCGCGATGACCGTGGCGGCGGTGGCGAGCACGACCATGCAGCCGCGAAGAAAGCCCTGCGGGAAGAGCTGGAAGAACGGGCTCACGATCGCCCCGGGATCGCCCAGCACGAGCGCGCCCTGCCCCAGATAGTTCAGCGCCAGCGACGGCAGCACGATGAACAGCCAGGCGGTCTGGATCGGCCGCTTGCCGAAATGACCGAGGTCGGCATAGAGCGCCTCGGCGCCGGTGACCGCCAGGAATACCGCGCCGAGCGTCACGAAGCCGATGATGCCGTGGTGGAGCATGAAGGACACGGCATAGAAGGGATTGAGCGCGTACAGCACCTGGGGCTGCCCAATGATCGGATGGATCGCTGCGAGCCCGATCACGGCGAACCAGACGCACATGACGGGTCCGAAAAGGGCCGCGACGCGCGCGGTGCCGTGCGACTGCACGGCGAACAGGCAAGCCAGGATCGCCACCGTCAGCGGAACGATATAGGGCTCGAACCGCAGCGTGACGTCCTTCATGCCTTCGATCGCCGACAGCACCGAAACCGCCGGCGTGATCACGGCATCGCCGTAGAACAGCGCGCCCGAGATGATGCCGAGCAGAACGATGATCGCCCCGCGGGTGCCGACCGCGCGCTGGGCCAGCGCCATCAACGCCAGCGTGCCGCCCTCGCCATTGTTGTCGGCGCGCAGCAGGATCACGACGTATTTGAGCGTGACGACGACGACGAGCGCCCAAAGGATGAGGGACACCACGCCGAGCACGGCTGCCGGGGTCGGCAGACCCTCCGCGCCCGAGGCCGCCAGCACCGCCTCGCGGAACGCGTAGAGCGGACTGGTGCCGATGTCGCCATAGACGACACCGATGCTGCCGAGCGTCAATGCACCGAAACCGGCCGTGGTATGGGCATCGCCATGCCCGTTGGCCGCCGCCGTTTCCGGGGCGGGAACTGCTACGTCGCTGGTCATGGGAGAGCCTGGAGGCCTCTAAAATGCTTCGCTGCACAATAGCGAAAGAGCGCGCGGGCTTATAGTCCCGCGCTACCAGCATAGCCTAGCCCGATTCCGGGCCCTCGGTATGCAAATTTCGCATGCCTTGCGGTTAAATGGTGACCTGGGTTCCGACCTCGACCACCCGCCCGGTGGGAATCTGGAAATAGTCGGTGGCGTCATTGGCCGACCGGCTCAGCGCAATGAAGATGTGATCCTGCCACAGCGGCATCCCCGATTGCGCCGAGGCCTTCAGCGAGCGCCGCGACACGAAGAACGACGTCGACATGATGTCGAACTGCCAGCCCTGCTTGCGGGCGATGGCCAGCGCCTTGGGCACGTTCGGCTGTTCCATGAAGCCGAAGCGCAAGCGGACCTTCGAGAACTTGTCGCTGATCTTCTCCATGCGGAAGCGCTCCGATAGATCGACCCGCGGCGTCTGCGCGGTCTCGATGGTCAGGACCACGTTGTGCTCGTGCAGCACCTTGTTGTGCTTGAGATTGTGCAGGAGAGCGGTCGGCACGAAGGCGGGATCGCTGGTGAGGAACACCGCGGTGCCCTTGACGATGTGCGGCGGGCGCTTCTCCAGGCTCCGGATCAGATCGTCCAGCGGCACCTCGATCCGGCGGGTCTTCTGCAGCAGGATCCCAGTGCCCCGCCGCCAGGTCCAGATCATGGCCACCATCGCGACGCCGAACAGCAGCGGCACCCAGGCGCCTTCGAGCAGCTTCAGGAGATTCGCGCTGAAGAAGCTCATGTCGACCACGACGAAGGGCATGATCAGGGCGGCGGCGGTCGCGGCACGCCAGTTCCACAATTTCCAGATCACGACAAAACCCATGATGCCGTCGGCGACCATGGTGGTGGAGACCGCGATGCCGTAGGCCGAGGCAAGGCCGCTCGGGGTGCGGAACAGCAGCACCAGCAGCATGACGCCGATCAGGAGCAGCCGGTTGACACGCGGCAGATAGATCTGGCCGGCGTGGGTCTCGGAGGTGTAGCGCACCTCGAAGCGCGGCAAGAGGCCGAGTTGCACCGCCTGGTGGACCAGCGAATAGGCGCCGGTGATCACGGCCTGGCTCGCGATCACCGTCGCTGCGGTCGCCAGCCCGACCAGCGGCAACACCAATTGCTCGGGCACCATGCGATAGAAGGAATGCTCCACCGCGCTCGGATCGGACAGCACCAGTGCGCCCTGCCCGAAATAATTGACGAGCAGCGCGGGCAGCACGAAGAACATCCAGGCCGACTGGATCGGCTTGCGGCCGAAATGGCCGAGATCGGCATAGAGCGCCTCGCCGCCGGTCACCGCCAGGAATACGGCGCCGAGCGTCACCAGCCCGATCGTGCCGTGCGAGAGCAGGAATTCCAGCCCGTACAACGGATTGATCGCGGCCAGCACCGAGGGATCCTTGGCGATGTTGACGATGCCCATCACGGCGAGGCACGCGAACCAGACGACCATGACCGGCCCGAAGGCCGAGGCCACCAGCGCCGTCCCCTTGCTCTGGACCGCGAACAGCAGCGCCAGGATGAAGACCGTGAGCGGCACGACATAATGCTCGAAGGCCGGTGTGGCGAGCTTCAGGCCATCGACAGCCGACAGCACCGAGATCGCCGGCGTGATCATGGAATCGCCGATGAACATGGAGGCACCGACCACGCCGAGCGCGAGCAGGGGCCAGCTTCGCCGCCCCAGCGCGCGCTGGCCGAGCGCCATCAGCGAGAGTGTGCCGCCCTCGCCGTTATTGTCGGCACGCAGCAGCACCAGCACGTATTTGGCGGTGACGACGATGAAGAGCGCCCACAGGATCAGCGAGAGCACGCCGAGCACGATGACGCGCGAGACCGGCTCGCCATGGGCGGCGCCCCTGACCGCCTCGTGGAATGCGTAGAGCGGCGAGGTCCCGATGTCGCCGAAGACGACGCCGATGCTCCCGAGCGTGAGGGCCCAAAAACCCGAGGTGACCGGCCCTTCCTGGGCCTCGGTCGATGTGATGCTCGCCGTCATGAGAGTCGAGAACGCTTGGTCCCTGAGTTCGATCCGGCGCCTTTTGACGCTTCCTGCGCGCCTGTCAATCGCAACACGATAGCAGGAATGGAGCGCGGCCGTTGTGACGGCGCGGCCACGCGTCGTCCAGATAAATATCAGGTAAGATGGTAGCGCAAGCGGATTTTACGGCTTCAGGTCCGGCGGCAGGGGCGGATCTTCGCGCATCAGGGTGATGGTCACCCGCCGGTTGGCGGCGAGAGAGGGATCGTCCGGAAACAGCGGCTGGGTGTCGGCCTTGCCGGAGACCGCGAAGATGTGCCCGGACGGCAGCCCCTCGCGTTCGAGGATCTGGCGCACGGCGTTGGCGCGGTCGGCCGACAGGTCGAAGGCGCCGTAGTCGCTGCGGGTCGGCACGAAGCCGGCTGCGGTGTGGCCGGCGATGGAGACGCGCAATGGGGTCGCCCTGAGCGGGACCGCCAGCTTCTCGATCAGGCGGCGGGTGCGGTCGTAGGGCACCTTGGAGCCGTCGGCGAACATCGAGCGGCCGTCCTGGTCGACGATCTCGAGGTTGAGGCCCTGCTTGGTCTCCTCGAACATGATGTGCTTGGACATCTCGGTCAGCTCCGGCATGTCCTGCAGCGCCTGCCGCAGCGAGGCGGCGGCGAGCGCAAAGTTGCGGTCGACCTTGATCTTGGCGCCCGAGTTGCGGTTACGGTCGCCCTGGTCGGGCGTCGGCGTGTTGGAGGCATCCTCGGGCGCGATGTGGTCGACGTTCTTCAGCCGCGGACGCGTCGGCAAGCCGTCGGCCTCGACGATGCCGGCATAGCGGGCCTCGCTCTGGACGCCGAAGGCATCGCGCATCGAGCCGGCGACGATCTTCAGCTTGGCGGCGTCCTGGCTGGAGAAGGCGACGAGCATCACGAAGAAGCTCAGCATCAGGCCCATCAGGTCGGCGAAGGTCACGAACCAGCCGTGACCGCCGCCATGCGCATCGCCGCGTTTCTTCTTGGCCATGGCTCAAGCCTCGCCGCGCGGCATCAGGCCGGAACCGGCTCGCCCTCGGCCGGGCGATGCTTCTCCGGCAGGTAGGCGAGCAGCATCTCGCGCACCAGCGTCGGGCTCTTGGAGTCGCGGATCATCAGGATGCCGTCGATGATCAGGGTCCGGTTGGTCTCCTCGTCCAGGAGCTTGCCGTGCAGCTTGTCGGCGATCGGCAGGCAGAACAGATTGGCGACCAGCGCGCCGTAGAGCGTCGCGAGCAGCGCGGTCGCCATGAACGGGCCGAGCTTGGAGGGATCGGTCATGTTGGCGAACATCTGCACCATGCCGATCAGAGTGCCGACCATGCCGAAGGCCGGAGCGCAGTCGCCGATGGCCCGGTAGATCTTGCTGCCCTCGTCGAGATGCATCAGGAAATTGTCACGGTCGCGCTCGAGATTGTCGCGGATGAAATCGAGGTCGTAGCCGTCGGCGACGTAGCGGATGCCCTTGGCGAGGAACGGCTCGTCGGTCTCGACCTTTTCCAGGCCGACCGGCCCCTGCTTGCGGGCGATCTCGGCGATGCGGGCGAGCTCGTCGACGAGGTCGTGCGCGGACAGCCGGCTCATGGTGAAGGCGAACTTGGCGCCGAGCGGCAGGCCATGCACCAGCGCGCTGAGCGGAAACCGGATCATGGTGGCGGAGATCGATCCGCCGAAAATGATGATGATCGCATGCTCGGAGATGAACATGTGGAGATCGCCGCCCAGCAGCATCATGGTCCCGATGACGACCGTGCCTGCCACGAGCCCGATGCCCGTCATGATATCCATGGGAGACTCCAACGCGCATGCGCTACAACGGCCGTCCTGGCCGATGGACGCGGCCCAACCCGAACCGCATCGGAAACCCTAGTTCGCCGCCATTAAAGACCCGTAAAGGTTAAGTCGTGCCTGTGGGGCAGACTGGCGACGACACCGGCTTTGCCGGCCGCCGACAGGGACCTCAACACTTTGCTAACCTTTGCGCTGCCGTCAGGCCCGGGACGAGAGGCCCGCCAGTTCCAGGCTGAGCGTGCGCAGGCGCCTGCGCGCGTCGGCATCATAGGCCTGCGGATTGGCACGCGCCTCGCTCATGCCGTTGAAGAACAGGCCGCTCCTGCCGGCGACGTCGTCGTCCGCAACCAGATGCAGGATCGCGGCACCGCCCTGCTCCACCGTCGACATCGGCGTGATGCCGCCGGCGCGTACCATCGTCGTGTTCATGTAGGTCGCCGGGTGCAGCGAATTGACGGTGACATCCGCACCTTTCAATTCATCCGCGAGATCGATCGTGAACATGATCTGCGCCAGCTTGCTCTGCGCATAGGCGCGCGAGCCGCTGTAACCCCTGGTGATCATGACGTCGTCGAAATCGATCGGATGCTGACCGAGCGAGGCGACGTTGACGATGCGCGACGGCGCCGCCGCCTTCAGCAGCGGCAGCAACAGATGGACGAGCAGGAAGCCCGAGAGATAGTTCACCGCAAAACGCAGCTCAAAGCCGTCGGCACTCTCCTGCCGCTGCGGCCCGTCGTTCTGCGAGCCGATGCCGGCGTTGCTGACGAAGACGTCGAGCCGCTGGTGATCGCGCGTCACGGCCTCGGCCAGTGCGCGCGTGCCTGATATCGAGGACAGATCGGCCTGGTAGAAGGCCGGCGCTGCGTGGCCGGCCTGCACGACGTCGTCGATCAGTGCTTTCGCGCGCACCGCGTCGCGGCCATGGATCAGGACTTTCGCGCCTTCGGCGGCAAGGCGGCTTGCCACGTAGCGCCCGACCCCATCGGTCGAGCCAGTGATCAGCACCGTCTTGCCGCGCATCTCCATGGCCTGCTCCGAGATCAGTGGATCTCCGCCGATCGCTTCAGGGCGGCCTTGAGCTTTTCCAGCGAGAAGTCGGGGCTGCGCGCGATCTCCAGGATCGGCGTCTCGCGGCGGCCGCACAGTTCGGCCGCCTCGGGCAGCTTTGCAGCCACGTCGAGCGGGATCACGATGGCGCCATGCTGGTCGGCGTGGATCAGGTCGTCCGACTTCACGGTCATGCCCGCAACGCGCACCTCGCCGCCAAAGCTCTCGGCATGCACCCAGGCATGCGAGGGGCCGATCGAGCCGGCGAGCGCCTGGAAGCCCGGCGCCCATTGCGGGATGTCGCGGATCGAGCCATCGGTGATGACACCGAGGCAGCCGAGCGCCTTGTGCACGTTGCTCTGCACCTCGCCCCAGAACGCGCCATAGCCGACGTCGTGACCGTCGATGTCCTGGATCACGGAGATGCGCGGGCCGGGGCCGGTGCCGACATATTCGTAATATTCGATGCGGCGCTTCGACTGCTCTTCGGGTGGAAGCGAGGATTTCAGGACCGAGCGGATCGCAACGGTGCGGGCATAGCCGACGATCGGCGGCAGAGCCGGAAACGGGCAGACCAGCGGCTTGGTGGTGTAGCCGATCAGCCGCCGCTCCGGCGCCACGATCTCCATGGCATTGCAGATCGTCGGCGTGTCGTAGCGGCCCAGCGCTTCGAGGACGGAAGCGGGCAGCGGCCCGGGCGCGGTATCAGTCACGGCGTTCTCTCCCAGATTGGCGGCTGATTGACGCGATGCCGCCGGTATAGGGCGATATAGCCGAGATCGGGCCTCGACCCAACTCGGGAAGCCCTCATGGCAGATATCCGCGCGGGGCCGCCTGAAGCATGATCCGGAAAAGTGCCCAGCGGTTTTCCCTCGCGACAAACGCGGAACGCGTTTGCGCGGAGATCATGCTCAAACAACAACCTAAAGCGCGATGAATCTCATCGCGCTTTAGTGCAGCCGGTCGGGCCGGTCGTCGTCGCGCGGGGGCTCGGACAGGTTGGCCAGCGTCGGCGCCGACGGCGGCGAAGCAACCTCTCCCGCCGGCGGCACGGCGGCCTCCATCGCGCGCGCCTGGTCGCGATAGGATTTGTAGCCGAGCGGCAGGCAGAGCAGGTAGAGCACCGTGCCGATCGAGAGCACATGCCAGGGATAGGCGATCAGCAGCGCGATGAAGACGATCACCGCGACGAAGGCCGGCAGCACCAGCTCGGGCGGCACGCGCATGCGCTTGGTCTTGCCGGAGAACACCGGCAGGCGCGACACCATCAGGAAGGCGATCAGCAGCGTATAGGCCGCGGTCACCGCCGCGGGCCAGCGGCCGAGATCGAGGAAAGCGACATAGATCGGCAGCAGCACCGTGATCGCGCCGGCCGGCGCCGGCACGCCGGTGAAGAAGTTGGCGGCGAAGGCCGGCTTGTTGGGATCGTCCATGGTGGCGTTGAAGCGCGCCAGACGCAGGCCGCCGGAGATCGCGAACACCATGGCGGCGATCCAGCCGGCATTGCCGAGCTCGTGCAGCTGCCAGAAATACAGCATGAGGCCGGGGGCGACGCCGAAATTGACGAAGTCGGCCAGGCTGTCGAGCTCGGCGCCGAACTTGGACTGGCCCTTGATCATGCGCGCGATGCGGCCGTCGATGCCGTCGAGCGCGGCGGCGAACACGATGGCGTAGACCGCGAGCGACATCCGCCCCTCGATCGACAGGCGAATCGCGGTCAGGCCGGCGCAGATCGCCAGCAGCGTGATGACGTTGGGCACCAGCATCCGCACCGGGATCGGTCGGAACCGCCGGCGGCGAATGTCGGGATCTCTCAAGTCAAAGGGCGTCATGGCTCGTCCTTACTCCGAGGCAAGATATAGCAAGCCGCGCCCCTCTTCGCCATTGCGGCGGGCGCCCGGTTACGGCGACTTAATGGTTAATCGGCGCGATAGGCGCGCAGCGGGTCGTCACCGGCAAGGTCGGCCAAAATGGTCTCGCCCGCGATCGCGGTCTGCCCCTCCGAGACCAGCGCCTTGGTGCCGAGCGGCAGATAGACGTCGAGGCGCGAGCCGAAGCGGATCAGGCCGAAGCGCTCGCCAGCCCCGATTGCCTGCCCCTCCTTGACGAAGCAGACGATGCGCTTGGCCACGAGGCCGGCGATCTGGATCACGCCGATGCGCCCCTGCGACGTCGAGATCACGAGCGAGTTGCGCTCATTGTCCTCGCTCGCCTTGTCGAGCTCGGCATTGATGAACAGCCCGGGCCGGTAGGCGATGCGGTCCACCCTGCCCGCCACCGGGCTGCGATTCACGTGGCAGTTGAACACGCTCATGAACACCGATATGCGCGGCAGCGGGCGGTCGCCGAGCCCGAGCTCGGCCGGCGGCAGCGCCATGGTGACCATCGAGACGCGGCCGTCGGCGGGCGACACCACGAGCCCGTCGCGCACCGGCGTCACGCGCACGGGATCGCGGAAGAACAAAGCGCACCAGACCGTGAGGATGGTGCCGATCCACCCGAGCGGCGACCACAGCCAGAACAGGATGAGGCTTACCAGCGCAAAGATGCCGATGAAGGGGTAGCCCTCCTTGTGGATCGGCGGGATCTGACGCTGGATCGAATCGAGAATGGACATCGCTCTCTGCCGCAAAAGGGTTGGTGGCGCGCGGGTTCGCGCCCGGGGAGGTTTAGGCCAGACTGGGGACCGGAGACAAGGTCACTCCGCAGCCGTCTGGGCCGTCAGGGCATCCTCGACCGGCGGGGGCTCCCGGTTCGGCGCCTCGTTCGGGTCGGCCATCCGGGCGAGCGCTTCGCGCGCAGCCTCCGCCTCGCGCTGCCTGTTCCACATGCTGGCATAGAGGCCGCCCAGCGCCAGCAGCCTTGCATGCGTGCCGCGCTCGGCGATGCGTCCCTGCTCCAGCACGATGATCTCGTCGGCACCGATGATGGTCGAGAGCCGGTGCGCGATCACCAGCGAGGTGCGGTTCCTGGCCACGCGATCGAGTGCGCCCTGGATCTCGTGCTCGGTATGGGTGTCGAGCGCCGAGGTCGCCTCGTCCAGCACCAGGATCGGCGGCGCCTTCAACACGGTGCGTGCGATCGCGACGCGCTGCTTCTCGCCGCCCGACAGTTTCAGGCCGCGCTCGCCGACCTGGGTCTCGTAGCCCATCGGCGACATCCGGATGAAACGGTCGATCTGCGCAAGCCGCGCCGCCTCCTCGACCTCGGCATCGCTGGCGTCCCAGCGGCCGTAGCGGATGTTGTAGCGGATGGTATCGTTGAACAGCACGGTGTCCTGCGGCACCATGCCGATTGCGGCCCGCAGGCTTCCTTGCGTGACCTCGCGGATGTCCTGGCCGTCGATCAGGATTTTGCCGCCGGAGACGTCGTAGAGGCGGAACAACAGGCGCGAGATGGTCGACTTGCCGGCGCCGGAGGGGCCGACGATTGCGACCGTCTTGCCGGCCGGCACCTCGAAGCTGATGCCCTTGAGGATCGGCCGCGCCGGCTCGTAGGCGAAGCGCACGTCCTCGAAGCGGACGCTGCCGGCTGAAACCGAAAGCGGCTTCGCGTCGGGCGCGTCCTTGATCTCGGCCTCGCGGCCGAGCACGTTGAACATCTTCTCGATGTCGATGATCGCCTGCTTGATCTCGCGATACACCATGCCCATGAAGTTCAGAGGCTGGTAGAGCTGGATCATCATGGCGTTGACCAGCACGAAATCGCCGACCGTGTTGGTGCCGTTGCGCACGCCGATCGCGCACATCAGCATGGTGGCGGTCAGCCCCAGCGTGAAGATCACGGCCTGCCCGGTGTTGAGCACGGCGAGCGAGGTGTAGGTGTGGATGCTCGCCTCCTCGTAGCGCGCGACCGAGCGGTCGTAGCGCTCAGCCTCGCGCGCCTCGGCGCCGAAATATTTCACGGTCTCGTAGTTGAGCAGCGAGTCAATCGCCTTGGTGTTCGCCTCGGTGTCGGAATCGTTCATCCGGCGGCGGATGCCGATCCGCCACTCGGTCGCGATGTAGGTGTAGTACATGTAGACCGCGACCGTGATCAGGGTCGCGACCACGTAGCGCCAGTCGAACTGCCAGAGCAGCACGGCCATCAGCAGCGAGACCTCGACGATGGTCGGGATCAGCTGCAGGATCACCATGCGCACGATGACCTCGATGCCCGAGCGGCCGCGCTCGAGCACCCGCGTCAGCCCTCCGGTCTTGCGCTCGAGGTGAAAGCGCAGCGACAGCTCGTGCATGTGGATGAAGGTGATGGTGGCGAGCTTGCGCACCGCGTGCATGGCGACGCGGGCAAAGATGCCGTCGCGCCACTGCGTCAGCACCGACATCACGACGCGCATCACGCCGTAGCTCGCCGTCAGCAGCAGCGGCGAAGCGATCACCCAGAGGTGCCAATTGTCGGGCTGCACCGGCGCGGTATTGGCCCCGGTCAGCGCGTCGGTCGCCCATTTGAAGCTGAACGGCACCGCCAGCGTGATCAGCTTGGCGGCGAGCAGCAGCACAATCGACCAGACCACGCGCATCTTCAGGTCGAAGCGGTCGCCGGGCCAGATGAAGGGCCACAGATGCGCGAGCGTGCCCATCAGCGTGGCGCGCTCGGGCGATGTGACGGCCGGATCGGGTGCCTCGGCGCGGTGGGACGAATGCGGTTGGTTCATCAAGAAAGCCTGAAGGCCCGCCGGATGCGGGCGGCGTTACGGTTTGCGATTTTCGCTTGTCATATAGAGGCTTTGCGGCGCAAGCGCACCCCGCCAGGGGGCCAGTTGCCCGATTATCCGCCGCGATTTGCCGGTAGATTTGCGGTCCACGCGAATCACCGATTGGGCTTGACGCCCTTTCGCTGCAATGCATCATGGTGCCAATGAGCACGATCCAAACCGTCTGTGTCTATTGCGGCTCCGGCCCTGGAACCAACCCCCGCTTCATCGAAGGCGCCAAGGCGCTCGGCAAGGCGCTTGCCGAGAACAACATCCGCCTCGTCTATGGCGGCGGCGCGGTCGGCATGATGGGGGCGGTCGCGACTGCCGTGCTCGACCATGGCGGGCTGGTGACCGGCATCATCCCCGACTTCCTGCGAGCGCGCGAGCACGAGCTGACCCGCGTGCAGGAGATGGTCGTCACCCCCGACATGCACGAACGCAAGCGGCTGATGTTCGAGCGCTCCGACGCCTTCGTGGCGCTGCCGGGCGGCGTCGGCACGCTGGAGGAGCTGGTCGAGCAATTGACCTGGAAGCAGCTCGGCCGGCACGCCAAGCCGGTGCTGCTCGCCAATATCGACGACTTCTGGGAGCCGCTGTTCACGCTGCTGTCGCACATGCGCAAGACCCAGTTCATCCGGCCCGGCTTTTCGGTCGACCTCCTCAAGGCCGATCGCGTCGAGGAGATTTTGCCCAAGCTGAAGGCGGCCGCGGCGCAGATCGCCGACGCCGAGAAGGACCTCGCGCCGGAAGTCGCGCACAAGCTCTAGAAATCAATCTGCAAGAAACGTCACCGCCTCGATCCGGTTGCCGTCGGGATCGGCGACGAACGCTGCGTAATAGCGCACGCGATCATGCGGGCGGATGCCGGGCGCGCTCTCGGATGCGCCGCCTGACGCGAGTGCTGCGGCATGGAACGCATCGATCTCGGCCGTCGTCCTCGCCCGCAGGCAGATGTGCACGCCGCTCTCCGGCGGCACGGGCGCCATGCCCTCGCGCAAATTGATCCAGAACTCGGGATAGGCCTTGCCGAAGCCGACCGTCCGCGGCCGCGTCACGAGGCGCGAAAGGCCAAGCGCTGCGAGCGCGGCTTCGTAGAATTTTGCGGAGCGATCGAGATCGCTGACGCCGACGGAGATGTGGTCGATCATGCTTGCCCCTCCCTACTCCAGCTGTCATCGCCCGGCTTGACCGGGCGATCCAGTACTCAGTGACGGCGGTTATGAATCGAGAAGCCGCGGCGTACTGGATACCCCGCCTTCGCGGGGTATGACAGCCGTCGTGGGACTTACGCCGGTGCCCCCGACCTGACGAGCTTGTAGATCACCGAGTCCATCAGCGCCTGGAACGAGGCGTCGATGATGTTCGGCGACACCCCGACCGTGGTCCAGCGATCGCCGTTCTCGTCCTCGCTCTCGATCAGCACGCGCGTCACCGCGCCGGTGCCGCCATTGAGGATACGGACGCGATAGTCGATCAGCGTCAGGCCCTCGATGTACTTCTGGTACTTGCCGAGGTCCTTGCGCAAGGCGACGTCGAGCGCGTTGACGGGGCCGTTGCCTTCGGCCGCCGAGATCAGGCGTTCGCCGGCGACGTCGACCTTGACCACGGCGAGCGCCACGGTGACGCGCTCGCCATGCGAGTTGTAGCGCTGCTCGACATTGACGTCGAACTGCTCGACGTCGAAATAATGCGGCACCTTGCCGAGCGTGCGGCGGGCCAGCAGATCGAACGAGGCGTTGGCGGATTCATAGGCGTAGCCTTGTGCCTCGCGCTCCTTCAATTCCTCGACCAAGCGGGTCAGCTTCGGATCGCTCTTGTCGTAGGCGATCCCGGCGCGGTCGAGCTCGGCGATGACGTTGGAGCGGCCGGCCTGGTCCGAGACCAGCACCTTGCGGTGATTGCCGACCGTCTCCGGCAACACGTGCTCATAGGTCTGCGGATCCTTCAGCACGGCGGAGGCATGGATGCCGGTCTTGGTGACGAAGGCGCTCTCGCCGACGTAAGCCGCATGCCGGTTCGGCGCGCGGTTGAGCATGTCGTCGAGCGTGCGCGAGACCTTGACGAGGGTCGCAAGCTTCTCCGGCGTGACCGCGATCTCGAAGGCGTCGGCAAACTCCTGCTTCAACTTCAGTGTCGGGATCAGCGAGCAGAGATTGGCATTGCCGCAGCGCTCGCCGAGACCGTTCAGCGTGCCCTGGATCTGGCGCGCGCCCGCGCGCACGGCGGCGAGCGAATTCGCCACGGCCTGCTCGGTGTCGTTATGGGCGTGGATGCCGACGTGATCGCCGGGGATGTGCCTGGTCACCTCGGTGACGATGGTCTCGACCTCGTGCGGCATCGTGCCGCCATTGGTGTCGCACAGCACCACCCAGCGCGCGCCGGCATCGAAGGCGGCCTTGGCGCAGGCCAGCGCAAAGCCGGCATCTTCCTTGTAACCGTCGAAAAAGTGTTCGCAGTCGAGCATGACCTCGCGCCCCGCGGCCTTCGCCGCAGTGACGCTGTCGCGGATCGAGGCGAGGTTCTCCTCCTTCGTCGTCTCCAGCGCGACGCGCACCTGATAGGCGGAGGATTTTGCCACGAAGCAGATCGCGTCGGCCTTGGCTTCGAGCAGCCCGGCGACGCCGGGATCGTTGGAGACCGAGCGGCCGGCCCGCCGCGTCATGCCGAAGGCAGTGAAGCGCGCATGATCGAGCTTCGGCTTGCTGCCGAAAAATTCGGTGTCCACCGGATTGGCCCCGGGATAGCCGCCCTCGACATAGTCGATGCCGAGCCCGTCCAGCATGGTGGCGATGACCCGCTTGTCGGCCAGCGTGAAATCGACGCCGTTGGTCTGCGCGCCGTCGCGCAACGTGGTGTCGAACAGATAGAGGCGCTCTTTCTGTGCCGAGCTCATTATGAGCGTCCGTTCTTGTTACCTCCCCCCTTGTGGGGGAGGTCGACGATGCGCAGCATCGTCGGGAGGGGGGCGCCACAGGGGTGGTCGGAATGCGGGGCTACCCCCCTCCCCAACCCTCCCCCACAAGGGGGGAGGGAGCGGAGAGAGGTCCGCATGTCGGCAAGGCGCTGCTTGCTCATTGCGGCGCTCCGAGCGTCTTCTTCATGGTGGTGTTGGCGAGCCACTCGTCATTGATGGTGATGCTGTTGCGCTGCTGCGCCGTGTAGCCGCGCTTGGCGAAAAAACCCTGCGCGGTGTCGCTGGCATCGACCGAGAGACTGGTCGCACCGCGGCCGCCGGCCAGCTTCTCCAGCGCATCGACCAGCAGGGTCGCGATCCCCTGCCCGCTGACGGCCGGATGCACGTAGAGCATGCGGATATGGTCGGCGCCGCGCAGCGAGGCAAAGCCGACGGGGGAGCCTTCCAGCGTCGCGATCAGGGTCAGGTCGGCGGCGAGGCGCTTGCCGAACGCCTCGTCCTCGGCCGCCTCCATCCAGGCCTGCTGCTGCGCCTCGCTGTAGTCGTCGCCGGTGAGCTGCTCGATGCTCGCCGTGAAGATCGCGGCGAGCAGCGGCACGTCATCAGGCAGGAACGGCCGCAAGCCGGGTTTTGGCAAGGTCTGTCCCATCGTCTTCACCACATCCCATAGAGTTTCAGCACCAGCGCCACGGCGGCGGCGAGGAGCCCGATCTTCAGCGCGATGTAATAGAGCCAGCGCCGCGGAAAAGGCGTGTCGGGCCGCTTCATCGCACAACCTCCCAGGTCGTGCCGTCCTTGGAATCCTTGATCGCAACGCCCATCGCAGCGAGCAGATCGCGGATCCGGTCGGATTCCGCAAAATCCTTGCGTGCGCGCGCCGCGGTCCGCTCCGCGATCAGGCGCTCGACCTCGGCGGCATCGACGCCGCTCGCCTGCTGCTTGCGTCCCTCCCACTGCGCCGCGCTCTCGGAAAGGAATCCGAGCAGCCGCAACGAACCAGCGAGCGCGCTCGCGTCACCGCCGCGCAAGCCATGCAGCGCCGCGATCGCCAGCGGCGTGTTGAGGTCGTCGAGCAGCGGCTCGACCACCGACGCGGCCGGCTCGCCGGGCGCGACGTCGGCTGCGACGCGATACCAGTCGTCGAGCGTCCTTGCGCTCTCCTCCAGCGACTTCATGGTCCAGTCGATCGGCGAGCGATAGTGTGTCTTCAGCATGTTCAGGCGCAGCACCTCGCCGGGCCAGTCCGCGAGCAGCTCGCGGATGGTGATGAAGTTGCCGAGGCTCTTCGACATCTTCTCACTCTCGACCTGCAGGAAGCCGTTGTGCATCCAGTAGTTCGCCATGCGCTCGCGGTGGAAGGCGCAGCAGGTCTGCGCCACCTCGTTCTCGTGATGCGGAAACACGAGATCGATGCCACCGCCATGGATGTCGAAATGCTCGCCGAGATGCTTCCAGGCCATCGCCGAGCACTCGATGTGCCAGCCCGGACGCCCCTCGACCTTGATGCCGGCCGGCGACGGCCAGGACGGCTCGCCCGGCTTGGACGGCTTCCACAGCACGAAGTCGGTGGCGTCGCGCTTGTAGGGCGCGACGTCGACGCGCGCGCCGGCGATCATCTCGTCCAGCGACCGCTTCGACAGCGCGCCATAGCGCGGCAGCGCGGAATTCGCTGCGTTCATCGCCTGCGGCGAGAACAGCACGTGATCCTCGGCGGCATAGGCAAAGCCGCCGGCGACCAGTTTTTCGATGATCTCGCGCATCTCGCCGATATGCTCGGTCGCCCGCGGCTCGACGCTCGGCCGCAAGGCACCGAGTGCATCGACGTCGGCATGAAACTGCCGTCCCGTCTCCTCGGTGACCTTGCGGATCGCCTCGTTCAGCGGCAGGCCGGGGAAATCGCGCGCAGCGCGGTCGTTGATCTTGTCGTCGACGTCGGTGATGTTGCGGACATATTTGACGTGCGCCTCGCCGTAAGTGTGGCGCAGCAGCCGGAACAGCACGTCGAACACGATCACCGGCCGCGCGTTGCCGATATGGGCGAAGTCATAGACCGTCGGTCCGCAGACATACATGCGGACGTCCTTCGCATCGAGCGGCACGAAGGCGCGCTTTTCCCGGCTCAGTGTATCGTAAAGACGCAATTCCATATGGATACCCGTCGGCTGTTGGCCGGGCGTCCAAGGCTCTCAACCTTTGAGAAAAGACGGCTCCAGCCAGCGAATCGCTAGCTCGTAATCTCGCGGCAAATGGCGCAAATGGCGAGGAGACCGTTCATGGCGCCACATATGGGCCACGAACCGGGCTTGCGTCAAGGGAGCCGCAAAATGCCGCCTTGTCCGTCGCAATGCGACCGACCCCGAGCCTCGCGGTTCGTTATCCTTAACCTTTTGAGCCTATTTTCGGTGCCGGCGGTTCCCCAGCCCCGGTATTTTCATGCGATTTTTGCTTGCGCTCATTTCCAGCGCCTTCATCGTCTCCGCGTCCGCCGAGACCCGCATCTTCATCATCGCCAACCAGGCGGACGGCTATGGCGTCGACCAGTGCCTGGCCAGGGGCGAGAAATGCGGCGCCCAGGTCGCGCGCACCTATTGCCAGTCACGGGATTTTGCCCAGGCATCGAGCTATCGCCGGGTCGATCCCGACGAAATTACCGGCTCCGTCCCCAAAACCGGCGCAAACTGCTCCCATGGCCATTGCGATGAATATGTCGCAATCACCTGCCAGCGCTGATTTCGTTCGGAACTGGCGGGCCTTAGGCCCGGCTCCTGCCCCCTGAAACGACGTGACGATGCCGCGCGAAGCGGCTATTGGAGGGCGCGCTTTCGCTCCCCAAATCGGGGGGGAAAGTCACGTTGCAATGTCACATGGGGCCGTGACCTCGCTAGAATGGCGGATATGCCTGAATTGTTCTCTCTCTCCCGTGCTCGCTTCCTCATTGCCTCTGCCGTGCTCTTGAGCACGGTCGTGATCGCTGACGGCGCCTTCGCGCAGGCCGGCCCGCCGCCCCCGCCCGGGCAGAACGGGCTCGGGCCGAACCCGATGTGCGCGCGGCTGGAGGGCCAGCTCGCCGCGCTCAACAGCGGGGCGAGCGGCGATCCAGCCCGCGACGAGCAGATCCGCCGCTACCAGGATTCCCAGGGCCGCCAGCAGGCCGAGCTCGACCGCGTCACCATGCAGGCCAAGCGCATGGGCTGCGATTCCTCCGGCTTCTTCTCGCTGTTCAACAATCAGTCGGCGCAGTGCGGCCCGGTCAACTCCCAGATCCAGCAGATGCGCGCCAATCTGGACCAGATCACCGCCAATCTCGAACGCCTGCGCACCGGTGGTCCCGGCGGCTTCGGCGCCGGAAACGACAACCAGCGCCGCTCGGTGCTGATGGCGCTGGCGCAGAACAATTGCGGCCCGCAATATGCCAACGTCGCGCAGCCGCAGGGCGGCAACTTCCTGAGCAATCTGTTCGGCGGCAACAACCCCAACAATCCGCAAGGCGTGCCGCCTTCCGATCTCGGCCCGCAATCCGGCACCTACCGCACCGTGTGCGTGCGCACCTGCGACGGCGCCTATTTCCCGATCTCGTTTGCCACGACGCCGGCGCGCTTTCCCGACGACGAGAAGACCTGCAAGGCGCTCTGCCCCGCCGCGGAAGCCGTGCTCTACGCCCACCGCAATCCCGGCGAGGACATGAACTCCGCGGTCTCGATCGGCGGCCAGCCCTACACCGCGCTGCCGACCGCCTTCAAATTCCGCAGCGAGTTCAACCCGTCCTGCTCGTGCAAGGCGGCGGGCCAGAGCTGGGCCGACGCGCTGAAATCGGCCGACGACAAGGCTGCTGTCGAGCAGCAGGGCGACATCATCGTCACCGAGGAGAGCGCCAAGAAGATGCAGCAGCAGCGGCTCAACAAGGGCGCGCCTGCGGCCAATGCCAAGAAGGGCGCGGCAACGGCCAACGCGCCGGCGGCAACGCAGCCGGCCGAAACGGCGCCGGCGACGACCTCATCCGAGAACAAGCCGATCCGCTCGGTCGGCCCGAGCTTCCTGCCGCAACAGCAGAAGTAGCCGTCTCTTCCCTTCTCCCCTTGTGGGAGAAGGTGGCGCGAAGCGCCGGATGAGGGGTTCGATCCGCGCTCACACGTGTACATGAATACGCGGACAGAACCCCTCACCCAAGCGAGTCTGTTTCGACGGCGGTGCGGCCCTCTCCCACAAGGGGCGAGGGCACATTAATGTCCATCTCGCTCGCAGTACCGAAGAGTCATCCGTAAGCCTCCTACCCCTCGAACGCGTCGATCGAGGCCCGGCTCCCGCGCGACACCAGCGTCTCGTCGGGTGCGGCGAGCTGGCCGCCCTTGTCGCGAAAGCGGTTGGTGATGGGGTAGCGGCGGTCGCGGCCGAAATTTCGGGCCGTCACTTTCACGCCGGGCGCGGCCTGGCGGCGCTTGTATTCGGCGACGTTGAGGAGATGGTCGATGCGGCTCACGGTCTCGCGGTCGAAGCCGGCGGCGATGATCGCCTCGAGCGGCTCCTCGCGCTCGACCAGGCGTTCGAGGATGCCGTCGAGCACCTCGTAAGGCGGCAGCGAGTCCTCGTCACGCTGGTTCTCGCGCAGCTCCGCCGTCGGCGGCCGCGTGATGATGTCGGGCGGAATGACCTCGCCGGCGGGCCCGAGCGCCCCCTCCGGCTTCCAGACATTGCGCAGGCGCGCCAGGCGGAACACCTGCGTCTTGTAGATGTCCTTGATCGGGTTGAAGCCGCCATTCATGTCGCCATAGAGCGTGGCGTAGCCGACCGACATTTCCGACTTGTTGCCGGTGGTCGCCACCATCAGCCCGGTCTTGTTGGAGATGGCCATCAGGAGCGTGCCGCGAGTACGGGCCTGCAGGTTTTCCTCGGTGATATCGGGCGGCAGATGCTCGAAGAGGCCGGACAGGATGGCCTCGAACCCGTTCACGGCTTCGGCGATGGGCAAGACCTCGTAGCGGATGCCGAGGTGGCCCGCGAGCTCGCCTGCGTCGGCAATCGATTGAGGCGCCGTGTAGTGATAAGGCAGCATCACCCCATGCACCTGGTCGACACCGAGCGCGTCGACCGCGATCGCTGCGCACAGCGCCGAGTCGATGCCGCCGGAAATGCCGAGCAGCACGCCGGGAAAGCCGTTCTTGGCGACATAGTCGCGCAGGCCCAGCACACAGGCGGCGTAGTCGGCCTGGTCGCCCTCGAGTTGCTCCGCAACCGGCCCCGTGCAGCGCCAGTCGTCGCCGCTCCGGGTGAAACGCAGCGTGACGATTGCTTCCGCGAACGCCGGCAGTTGCGCCGCAAGCGACAGGTCGCCGTTGAGCGCGAAGGAGGCGCCGTCGAACACCAGCTCGTCCTGGCCGCAAACCTGGTTGAGATAGACCAGCGGCAGGCCGCTCTCGGTAACCCGGGCAACCACGACCGACAGGCGCACGTCGTTCTTGTCGCGGGCATAGGGCGAGGCGTTCGGCACCAGGATGATCTCGGCGCCGGTCTCGGCCAGCGTCTCGACGATATTCTCGTAGTCCCCGGATTCCTCCAGCCAGATGTCCTCGCAGACCGGCACGCCGAGGCGCACGCCGCGCACGGTGACCGGGCCTGCGGCAGGGCCGCGAGAAAACAGCCGCTTCTCGTCGAACACGCCATAGTTCGGCAGATTGCATTTGAAGCGCAGTGCGGCGATGCGGCCGCCGTCCAGCAGCGCGCAGGCATTGTAGAGCTTGCCGTCCTCGACCCAGGGCGTGCCGACCAGCATGGCCGGGCCGCCGTCGGCGGTCTCGCGCGCGAGGCTCTCGATCGCGGCGCGGCAGGCCGCCTGGAAGGCCGGCTTCAGGACCAGGTCCTCCGGCGGATAGCCGGCGATGAACAATTCCGGAAACAGCACGAGATCGGCGCCGTCGGCCTGGGCGCGCGCACGCGCGGCCCGCACCTTCGCGGCATTGCCCGCGATGTCGCCCACGGTCGGATTGAGCTGGGCGAGCGTGACCGCGAAGGCGTTGAGACGTTCGGTCATGGCCGCCGCGCTCCGATCAGAGGAACCCCAGTCGCTCGACGATGGCGAAGATCCAGAACGCGCCGGCCATCAGCAGCGCGACGCCGACTGCGGCCGAGCCCATGTCCTTGACCCGGCCGATCTGCTTGTCGTGATCCATGGTCAGCCGGTCGGCGAGCTTCTCGATCGCCGTGTTGAGCAGCTCGACCGTCAGCACGAACGCAACCGCACAGACCAGCTCGACCGCGCGCATCGCGGTCGCCGCGATAAACCAGGCCACCGGCACTGACAGGAGGAGCGCAACGATCTCCTCGCGGACGGCCTGCTCCGAGCGGAACGCAAAGGCCAGACCGTTGCGTGAATTGATCGTGGCCTTCCAGATCCGCAGCAAGGTTTTAGAGCCCCGCTGCGACCGGCATCGGTCTCGCCTTGCCGGCGCGCTCCTGCTTGAGGAGCTCGGCGACCAGGAAAGCCATGTCGATGGATTGCTCGGCGTTGAGGCGGGGATCGCAGACCGTGTGGTAGCGGTCGTTGAGGTCCTCGTCCGTAATCGCGCGGGCGCCGCCGAGGCACTCGGTGACGTCCTTGCCGGTCATCTCAAGATGCACGCCGCCGGCATGGGTGCCTTCGGCGGCATGGATCGCGAAGAACGACTTCACCTCCGACAGGATGCGGTCGAACGGCCGGGTCTTGTAGCCCGTGGTCGAGGTGATGGTGTTGCCGTGCATGGGATCGCAGGACCAGACCACCACCCTGCCCTCGCGTTTCACGGCGCGGATCAGGTTCGGCAGGTGCTCGGCGACCTTGTCGGAGCCGAAGCGGCTGATCAGCGTCAGCCGGCCCGGCTCGTTGTCCGGGTTGAGCACGTCGATCAGCTTCAAGAGCTCGTCGGGCTTGAGCGACGGGCCGCATTTGAGGCCGATCGGGTTCTTGATGCCGCGGAAATATTCGACATGGCCGTGGTCGAGCTGGCGGGTGCGGTCGCCGATCCAGATCATGTGGCCCGAGGTCGCGTACCAGTCGCCGGTGGTGGAATCGACGCGGGTCATGGCCTGCTCGTAGCCGAGCAGCAGCGCCTCGTGGCTGGTATAGAAATCGGTGGCGCGCAGTTCGGGGTGGCTCTCCAGATCGAGGCCGCAGGCGCGCATGAAGTTGAGCGCGTCCGAGATGCGGTCGGCCAGCTCCTTGTATCGGCGGGACTGCGGACTGTCCTTGAGGAAGCCGAGCATCCATTGATGCACGCTGCCGAGATTGGCGAAGCCGCCGGTGGCGAAGGCGCGGAGCAGGTTCAGCGTCGCGGCCGACTGGCGGTAGGCCATGAGCTGGCGCTGCGGATCCGGAACGCGCGCTTCCCTGGTGAAGGCGATGTCGTTGACGATGTCGCCGCGATAGCTCGGCAGTTCGACACCACCCACCTTCTCGGTCGGCGACGAGCGCGGCTTTGCGAACTGGCCGGCGATGCGGCCGACCTTCACCACGGGCACCGCGCCCGCGTAGGTGAGCACCACCGCCATCTGCAGCAGCACGCGGAAGAAATCGCGGATGTTGTTGGCGCCATGCTCGGCAAAGCTCTCGGCGCAATCGCCGCCCTGGAGCAGGAAGGCGTCGCCGGCCGCAACCCGCGCCAGTGCTTTCTTCAGATTGCGCGCCTCGCCCGCGAACACCAGCGGCGGAAAGGTCGCAAGCTGCGCCTCCACGTCGGCCAGCGCCTTGGCGTCGGGATAATCGGGCACCTGGAGCACCGGCTTTTCGCGCCAGGACTCGGGCGTCCACCGCTCGGACATCGCAATCTCTCCGTGAAGCAAAAAAGTGCAACCTGATCTGTGGGTTGCGAGCGCCGCCTTATACACAGGCTGATCCCCCGCCGCCAGTTGTAAATCCATTTCGCACTGCAAACCCTTGCAGGCAAAGCCAAATTCGCATTTGCTGGGATCCAGGGGAATTCGGCCGAGGACACCTTCCGCCCATGGACGCGGCACGCGACGACGTCTTCATCGACGACATCACCTTTCCGGCGACCGACGGCTATGCGCTGACCGGCACCCTGTTCCTGCCGCGCGGCGCCAAGCGGCATGCCGTGCTGATCAATTCGGCCACCGCCGTCCCGCGAAAAATCTATCGCGGCTTTGCCTCCTACCTCGCCCATCGCGGCTGTGCGGTGCTGACCTACGACTATCGCGGCATCGGCGACTCCCGGCGGCCGGCGATGGTCGGCTACAACCAGCCGAAATCGCTGGTCGGCTTCAAGGCCTCGATGTCGGACTGGGCCGCGCTCGACGTCACCGCCGCGGTGCGCTGGATGCGCGAGCGTTATCACAGCGTACCGCTCGCCTATGTCGGCCATTCCTTCGGCGGCCAGGCGCTGGGGCTGATCGGGAACAACAGCGAAATCTCGCGCGCGCTGTTTCTGGCCTCGCAGGCCGCGACCTGGCGGCTGATGACCTCGCCGGAAAAATATCGCGTCTACGCCTTCATGAACTTCTTCGGCGTCCCCCTCGCCCACGCGCTCGGTTACGCACCGGGCTGGGCCGGCATCGGCGAGGACCTGCCCAAGGGCGTCTTCCTGCAATGGGCCGAGTGGGTCTCGAGCCCGCGCTATCTGTTCGATTCAAAGCTGCCGGCGCTTGCCAATTTCGCAAAGTTCAAGGGCGAGCTGCGCGCGCTGTGCTTCTCAGACGACCCCTGGGCGACGCGGCCGGCGGTCGAGCTGCTGACGTCGGGCTTCACCGCGATCACGCCGGAGGTGATGACGATCAAGCCCTCCGACGTCGGCGCCAAGGCGATCGGCCATTTCGGCGTCTTCCGCCCCGACCACCGCGACACGCTGTGGCGCGGGGTAGCGGAATGGATCCAGCGGGAGTGAGGGAGCGACCGCGTGTCTACCAGCAAGGGGAGCCATGAGGCTCCCCTTTCTTGGATGTCGTCGCCGCTCAGAAGTCGAACGTCATGCCGGTCGTAACCGCTTCGGTCTTGTTGCCGGCAACGACGTTGTTGTTGGCATCGCGGCCGCAGACGCCATAGCCGTGCCCGCTGACGCCGAGGCAGTAGTGTGCGCCCGGTCCGTTACGGAGGTAGCTGCCGACCAGGTACCAGGACACGAATGGGCTGAAGTGATACTTCACGCCCAGCGCATACTGGTCCGCGCTCGAGTCCAGCGTGTTGAGCGCGAAGTCGGCGGCACCGGCCGGAGCCGAGACCGGGACACCGGCGACGGGATAAGCGTTGAGCACGCCGGTGCCGGGCGAGCCTGGCGACGAATTGGCGTGCGCCCATGACGCGCTGATGTCCCATCTGTCGACGGACTGGGTCGCGCTCAGGAAGTAGCCGTCGCGCGAGCGCTCGTTGAAGGCGGCAACCGTATGTTCGCGGCGCAGCACCTCATAGATGCCGTAGAGCTGCAAGGTGCCGATCACGTCGCTGAACCTGTAGCCCGCGCCGACCTTCGCGGCCCATTCATTGGCGATGCCGACCGAGCCCGGCGGCACGATCAGAACACCGCCATTGCTGAGTGGTGTGACCGCCTCGTCGCCGGTGCGGTTGGTGCCTTCATGCAGTTCGAACGCGCCGACCGCGGTGAAGGGCCCCTGGTTGTAGGTCAGCGACGCGCTGTAGAGATTGCCATAGGAGCCGTCGGTACAGCCTTCGGGTGCCGACGTGAGCGGGAAGCCTGAGCCGGAGCCGCGCGCCGATGTGCCCGGACAATTGAAGTCGCCGAGCGCAAAGTCGCTGTTGTCCTTCGCCGTGTTCTGTCCCGGCGAGAACATGATCGCGGCCTGGAATCCGTACCATACCGGCGATTCATACCAGATCGCGTGTGGCGCACGCCAATCGAACTCGGCGCGGAGGTCGCCGCCGGTGTTGCCCATGATCGAGTTGTAGTCGCCAAGCGTCGCAGAGAACGGATCAAACTTCGCCGTCGCCTTCTTGTAGGGCGTGTCGGCCTTGCCCGCCTTGATCGCACCCCATGGGCTCTCCATGCCGAGGAAGCTGTCGCGTGTGCCGAACGCAGCGCGCTCGGTGGGCACCGACGCCACTTCGACCAGGGACTCGAACTGCGCAACCGCCGCCCAGCCCGGCATGCCGTAAGGTTCTAGATTGTGACGCGCGCGCACGCCGAAGTAAGTGAGGTTGCTGGAGACGCCGAGCTTGGTGCCCTGGTCGTAGACGCCTGGATTGAAGATGTCTCCGGAGAGATCGACATGGCCGTAGAGCGTCACGGTGGTGTTGTCGATGAACGCATTGCCTCCGGCCGCCTTGGTGTAGAGAGGCGCGCCACCGATGCTGACGACCGTGTGCTCGGCTGCCGGCGCCGGCGAAGGCGACGGTGCCACCGCGGCGTGCAGCACCGGGTTGCCCTTGGGCGACGCCGGCGCAGCCGCGACCGCCGCGGCCCTCGGTTCGCCCATGCGATTGACGCGTTCGCGAAGCTGCGCGTTCTCCTTTGCGAGCTTGGCGTTGCTGCGTTCGAGCGCATCGAGACGCGCAATGACGTCGTCAAGCGTCGCGGCGCGCAGTGGCTGATTGAGGGATGTCGCGCATAGGGCAGCAAAGCCCGTTCCGAGCAGGAAGGCCTTCCTCATCTGGTTTCCCCTTTATCTGCCGGACCATCTGACGGGTCCGGGATAAAAAGGAAGCTAGTGTATGCCACATGCCACATAACAGATTTATCGCGGAGGTTGAATTACCTTTCTTGGAACCGTGTTATTTTTGCAACTATTCCTGCCAAAAAATCTTTCGCGTCGATCTGTCGCATAGCAATTTGCGGCAGTTGAGCAGTCACAAATCGGGTGTCAGTCGCCCCAAGGCTTCTCGCCGCGCCCAAGGCGCTCGGAAATGTCCGTCTGGAAGGCGGGTGGACCGAATGCGAACCAGTCGTCCCCGATTTGGTAGACCAGGAGCCGCTTCCGCTCCGCGCAGAACTTCGTCAGCCACTCCAGAGCCTTCTGCTTGGGACGCTCTCCAGCCGGAACCACAACGTCGACCGGAAGCCCGCGCCAGAAGAAATTGGCGGCAAGCATGATCATGTCGGCCCTGTCAGGCCGCATCCAATCCGGCAGCGGACTCGACGCGACAAGCCAGCCGCAGATGAATTCCCGGCATGGACTCTGCGGTCGCTCCGGATAGATCGCGCATTGATGCGCGACGCTGAATGGGCAAGGCTGCCCCTTCCGAACCTGATGGCCGCGCACCTCGATCTGCAGCCAGCCATCGCAGCAGGCCGTGCAGCTTCCGCAACTCCTGGGAGCGTTCGGGGTCACAGTCTCAATTGTGCAGCCAACCGCGCCGCGCCCGGCGCGATGCGGCGGGTGCTTCGTCATAGGCCCCGAATGGATTTGGATACATGTTCCGGGAATCGCAGGGTTGGCAACCGTTCGGCCCCCATGGCTGCGTCGCGGCGAAGCCGCACAATGGCAGCGCCATGCGCTCGGCGACCTCGGGCGGCACAGGCTGCTGGCCGCCAGCGCAATAGCCCGCCATTGCGGAACTGGTCGAGAACGCCAGCATTGTTATGGCAACCAGGTGTCTCATATCCGTCTCCCGATCTTGCTCCTTATCACGACTTACGAACTCATCGAATGAGATCGATGCGACATCGCACGCCCGCGCGACCCTCGCGCCGACCATCTTCCTGCTGCTTGACGTGAATGGCCGACCTCGCTATCCGGGTGCGCCGGTGCTCAACACCGCCTTCACCCGCCGGATCGGGCTATCCTGCGGACAAGCCGTCCGCCGCTGCCTGCATTATCTGCGCCGCTTGACGGATATTCCCGCCGGAGCCCGCATCTCGATCAATTTGCGGCGCACTCATTGCAGATCAGCGCGCACTCGTCTCGTCTACGCCTTCATGAACTTCCCCGGCGTCCGCCCACGCGCTCGGCTACGCGCCGGCCGGGCCGGCAACTCCTCGTCGATCACGTTGAAACTGACGTCCGCCATGGCGGTTGGCCAGTCGGCGTAGCGCCGCCGGCAATGCGATCGACCGCGTCCCGGGGGGTCGGACGCGACGAGGACATCATGGAAGATCATGCCAGCCGCGGCCACATCATCCGCGAGAGCAAGGTCCCGGAAGTCACGCTCGGCTTCTGGATCATCAAGATCGCCGCCACGACGCTGGGCGAGACCGGCGGCGACACGGTCACGATGACATTGAAGTGGGGCTACCTCGCGGGCACGTTCCTGTTCCTGCTGGTGCTGATCGTGCTGGTCGCCACGCAGATCCGCGCGCGCAAGTTCCTACCGGCGCTGTACTGGGCGACCATCGTGGCCTCGACCACCTTCGGCACGACGATGGCCGACCTCGCCGACCGCTCGCTCGGCATCGGCTATACCGGCGGCTCGACGCTGTTGCTTGCCTGCCTTCTGCTCGTGCTCGGCCTCTGGTATCGCTCCGAGGGAACGATCGCGGTCGACAGCGTCAGCACGCCGCCCGTCGAGGCCTTCTACTGGAGCGCGATCACCTTCTCGCAGACGCTCGGCACCGCGCTCGGCGACTGGATCGCCGACACCGGCAACATGGGCTATGGCGGCGGCGCGCTGATCTTCGCGGCGGGACTCGCCGTCATCGCGGCGCTCTACGTCTGGACCCGCGTCTCGCGCGTGATGTTGTTCTGGGCGGCCTTCATCCTGACGCGGCCGCTGGGTGCCACCGTCGGCGATTTCCTCGACAAGCCGCTCGACCACGGCGGGCTCGCGCTGAGCCGGCCATTGGCCTCGGCCGTGATCGCCGTGTTCATCGTGCTATGCCTGCTGCTCATCCCGCAACGCGCGGGGCAGCATCCGGGCGATCGCCAGGCCGCGGAACGAGCCTGATGGCCGAAGGTCGCCGCTTTAGCGGATCACCGTCTCCAGCGACGAATAGCGCTTGTTCGGCTTGATTTCGTTCGGCGTGAACTGCGCAAAGGCGTCGCTGACGCGGGCCGCCGGCGTGATGCCGCTTGCGAAGCGGAATTCCTGCGATCGCGGCGCGTAGAAGCTGGCGCTGTAATAGCTGTCGTCGAAGCGCGCCTCGCCGACCCCGAACAACGCGTCGCAGACGAACAGCAGCGCGTAGACTCCCGCAACCGCCGCCACGATCTCCCTGAGAACCGACATGTTGATGCCCCACCCTTTTGCCGGGAGCATGCATCCTGGTTGCAAAGCCGAGGTTTAAGGCAGCCGCCTTCCTGTTCGCAGGCTTTGCCGCCGCTGAACGGATTGCCGACAATTTTATCGTTTCTGAAAAAGAGAGCCCGCCTGATCGGAGGGATATCAGGCGGGCTCCAGGGTTGGCCGCTCGGGAGGTTGTCAGACGGCCAGGTTCATCCACACGGTCTTGGGCTCGGTGAAATTGTCGAGCGCGGCGGTGCCGTGCTCGCGGCCAAGGCCGGAATCGCGCTCGCCGCCCCAGGGCAGGCGCACGTCGGTATAGCCATAGGTGTTCATCCAGACCGTGCCGGCACGCGCCCGCTTGGCAAAGCGCTGCAGCCTGCCGATGTCGCGGCTCCAGACCCCGGCGGCAAGGCTGTAGGCGGTGCCGTTGGCGATCCGCAACGCATCGGCCTCGTCGGTGAACTTGATGACGCTGACGACGGGGCCGAAGATTTCCTCCTGGGAGATCCGCATCTCATGCGCGACGTTGGCGAACACGGCCGGGCTGATGAAATAGCCGCGCTCGCCGACCCGCGTGCCGCCGGTGACGAGGCTAGCCCCCTCATTCCGGCCGATATCGACATAGTCGAGGATCGACTTCCTCTGCTTCTCGGAGATCACCGGGCCGAGCGCCGTCTTGCGATCGAGGGGATCGCCGATTTTCAGCGATTTGGCCCGCGCCGCCAGCCGGTCGACCACCTCGTCATAGGCCCTCTCCTGCACCAGCACGCGGGAGCCGGCCGAGCACACCTGGCCCGCATTGAAGAAGATGCCGGACGCCGCAGCCTTTGACGCCGCCTCCAGGTCGGCGTCGTCGAAAATGACGTTGGCCGACTTGCCGCCGAGCTCGAGCGAGACGCGCTTGAAGTTGCCGGCCGCGCCCTTCATGATTCCGCGCCCCACCCCCGGCGAGCCGGTGAAGGTGACCTTGTCGACATCGGGATGATTGACCAGTGCATCGCCGACGACGCGCCCCGGTCCCGTGACGACGTTGAAGACGCCCTTCGGCAGGCCGGCGTCGAGCGCCAGCTCGGCGATGCGCAGCGCCGAGAGCGAGGTCAGCTCGGCCGGCTTCATCACGATAGTGCAGCCGCACGCCAGCGCCGGCGCAAGCTTCCACATGCCGATCATCAGCGGGAAATTCCACGGCACGATCGCAGCAACCACGCCGACCGGCTCGCGCACGGTGTAGGTCAGGGCATCGTCGCGGACCGGGATGACATCGCCGCTGATCTTGTCGGCCCAGCCGGCGTAATAGATCAGCGTGTCCACCGCGGCCGGAAAGTCCTGGCGCAGCGTTGCGGAAATCGGCTTGCCGGCATCGATCGACTCCAGCTCGACGATTTCGTCCGCATGAGCTTTGAGCAGGTCCGCCCAGCGCAGCAGGATCTGGCCGCGCTCGGAGGCGCGCATCGTGCGCCAGGGGCCTTCGAATGCCCGGCGCGCGGCCGCCACCGCATGCTCGACATCGGCCTCGCCACCTTCCGCGATCACCGCGATGACCTGTCCGGTCGCGGGATTGAGCGACTTGAAGGTGCGCCCGGAGCTCGCCGGCACACGGCGGCCGTCGATCAGGAGATGCTGCGGCCGGGACATGAACTCGCTGGCCGGCGAGTGGGCAAAGTCATATGCAACAGACATCATATTATCTCCTATTCTGGTATGCCAGACTAGGCACCTATTCGGCCGTGTAAATATGATATGATTTGCAGATGGACGCCAAATATATGAAGTGTAGTTCATAAGGAAGGCCGATGCTTCAGATCGAGATCGAGGCCGTCTGGCGATTTCGCCGGGAGGGCAGCCCGCGCACCGCCGTGATCATGCTCGGCGTGCTCAACGAGATCCGGAAGACCGGCAAGATCACCAGCGCGGCCAGCGACGCGCAGCTGTCCTACCGGCATGTCTGGAATCTGATCGAGCAATGGTCGGAGTTCTTCGGCACGCCGCTGGTCGAGACCCAGCGCGGCAAGGGCTCGAAGCTGACGCCCTTCGGCGAGCGGCTGGTATGGGCCGGCGAGCGCATGCAGGCGCGGCTCGGGCCGCAGCTCGAAAACCTGGCGCAGGAGCTCGCGAGCGAGATCAAGCCGTTCCTCGAGCAGCGCCCCTCCGTGATCCGCGTCCATGCCAGCCACGGCTTTGCGGTGGCGAAACTGCGCGAGTTCCTCGACCGCGAGCCCGGCATCGGCGTCGATCTGCGCTATGTCAGCAACCAGCACTCGCTGGTCGCGCTGGCCCAGGGCGCCTGCGACCTCTCCGGCCTGCATCTGCCGCACGGCGCGCTGCGGGCCCAGGGCATCCAGGCGGCGCGCGAATGGCTCGATCCCCGCGAGGACCGCATCATCAGCTTCGTGACGCGCGAGATGGGCTTGATGGTCGCGCGCGGCAATCCGTTGCGGATCGCGTCGCTGGCCGACCTCACCGGACCAAAAGTCCGGTTCGTCAACCGCGACCATGATTCCGGCACGCGCCTCTTGTTCGACCAGCTGCTCGCCGCGCAAGGCATCGAGGAGAGCAGGATCAACGGCGCGCAGCAGATCGAGTTCACCCATGCGGCGGTCGCGGCCTATGTCGCAAGCGGCATGGCGGACGCGTGCTTTGGCGTCGAGGCCGCCGCCCGTCATTTCGGCCTCGATTTCATCCGTCTCCTCACCGAGGACTATTTCTTCGTCTGCAAGCGCGCTTTCCTGGATACAAAGCCGATGCAGCGCATCCTCGAGATCGTGCGCAGCGCCGATTTTCGCGCGGCGATCGCGACGCTCCCCGGCTACGTGCCGTCGGATACCGGCACCGTCACCGGCGTGAAGGCGTTTCTGGAGATGCACGCCGTGCGATGATGTCCCTGTGGCGAGCACCGTTCGTGCCGGAGAGGCGCGCCGGTCTCAGCCGTGAGCGGCCTCCTTGCGGTGCGCGTTGTCGGCAAGGCGGTCGACCCAGGCGATGCCGATCGCGGAGATGATGAAGGTCAGGTGGATCAGCACCTGCCACATCACGCCGCTCTCGGTTGAAATTGCTCCGCGTCGTCCCGAGATTGCCCGCCTCGATGAAGGTCCTGAGCAGGGAGATCGAGGAGATGCCGACGATCGCCATCGCGAGCTTGATCTTGAGCACGCTGGCGTTGACGTGGCTGAGCCATTCCGGCTCGTCCGGATGGCCGCGCAAATTCAGGCGCGAGACGAAAGTCTCGTAGCCCCCGACGATCACCATCACCAGCAGGTTCGAGATCATGACGACATCGATCAGGCCGAGCACGGTCAGCATGATCTGCTGCTCGCTGGCATCGAACGAGTGCAAGGCGAGATGCCAAAGCTCCTTCAGGAACAGCAGCACATACACGGCCTGCGCGACGATAAGTCCGACATAAAGCGGCAATTGGAGCCAGCGCGAGCCGAAGATCAGCCGCGGAAACAGACCGATCGGGCGCAGCAGTTCGGTGCGCGGTGAAGGTGCTTCGGGTTCGGATGTCATTCATCACTCCGGATTGCGGATGGGAATTGTCGCATCAGAGACTGGCAATGACCGGTGCAAGCTCGAGCGAACCGCGCCAGATCATCTCGAAGGCGACATAAATGATGATGGCAAGGCCAGCATAGGCGATCCAGCGCTGCTTCTGGAGCACACGGCCGAGCAGATCCGCGGCGACGCCCATCAGCGCGACCGACAGCAAGAGGCCGAAGACGAGGATATAGGGATGCTCGCGCGCGGCACCGGCGACGGCGAGCACGTTGTCGAGCGACATCGACACGTCGGCGGCGACAATCTGCGCCGCCGCCTGGCGGAAGGTTTTTCGCGGCAGCGGCGTGCTGCCCGCATGGCCACTATGGCTGAATGCAAGCGCGCTCGCATGCGCAGCCTGCTCGCGCAGCTCGCGCCACATCTTCCAGCATACCCAGAGCAGCAGGATGCCGCCGGCAAGCAGGAGGCCGATGACCTGGAGGAGCTGGGTCGCAACGCCGGCGAAGACGATGCGCAGCGCAGTCGCGGCGACGATGCCGACGACGATGGCGCGCCGGCGCTGGCCGGCCGGAAGTCCCGCAGCGGCAAGGCCGATCACGACGGCATTGTCGCCGGCGAGCACGAGGTCGATCAGCACCACCTGCAGCAGCGCAGACAGCGCGTCGGCGGTCATGAACTCGGTCATGTCTGGTCATTTTTCGGTGGGGACGGATCGAACCAGTGCGGTTTTCGCCGCTCGATCCAGTCGAGGGCCCGGGAACGGGACGCGCGCAGCGCCGGCACGTCCTCCGCGAGCAGTGCAAGCCCGAGCGGCAGCATCCAGACGCCGAGCACGGGCAGGAAGGACAGCACGCCGCCGACGATCAGCAGCGCACCCGAGGGCAGCCGCACCCAGCGGCTGGACGGCTGCATGAGATAATCGACGGTGCCGGCAAGCCGCGGCGGCAGGCGCTGGACCAGCGCGTCGAGGCGCGGGTCGCCGCCGGCTGGCTGACCACCGGCGCGCTCGGATTCTTCTCGACGCTGGTCCGCAGCACTCACGCGCAACCCTCGGAGGCCGCAGGCGACGGGGCGCGCGCGGTCACCGGTCTTGCGCGCGGCAAGGCCTGCGTCAGCAGCCGCAGCAGCTTGATCGCCTGCACCTCATGCGGATGCACGTCCTCGTCCGCGGCCGCGACACGTTCGGACAGCTCCAGCAAATGCGACGAGAGCGACAGGTTCGAGACCGGCCGCAGCGTGTCGATCACGACATTGGCGAAGTCCGGTCGATCGAGCCGTTCGGCCAGCTCGTCGAACATCGCAAGCAACCGCTCGTCGGCGATGTGCGGCGCCAGGTCGCGATCCCTGATGAAACGGATCACCTCGTCGCGCTCGACCGGCGAGACCCGCCGGTCGGCGACGGCAACGAGCGCGCCGGCAATCACCAGCGCCACCGCGGCCTGCTCGTTGAGGCTGGACGGTTCGGTGATCTCGAGTTCGATCGGATTCGAGGCGTTGGTGTCAGGCATCGTCGCTCCCTTGAGCTTGGCGAATTGACCGCGGGGGGCAGCGATGGGGACGGTGGCGTCGGAGGGAACAGAGAGGGC
This sequence comes from Bradyrhizobium diazoefficiens, assembly GCF_018131015.1. GTDB lineage: Bacteria > Pseudomonadota > Alphaproteobacteria > Rhizobiales > Xanthobacteraceae > Bradyrhizobium > Bradyrhizobium diazoefficiens_B. The sequence goes on along the minus strand of NZ_JAFCJJ010000001.1, from coordinate 302,840 downwards.
CCGACGATCAGCCGATCCATCGCATTCGCGCGGGGACAGGTCATCCGACATCGCGAGGTCTCACCGACATTCGTCGGCAGCCTCGCCAGAGGGGCCCGGATTCATGTTGTATCCTGACTTAGAAATGGGCTGCGTCGGATTCAAGGCGACGCGACTGCGACCCGCCGCCGCACCGATTTGCGCGCCAGAACGCGCGCAAAATGTTCCGGGCGTGCCTGCAATTTCCAGTGGTGCGGGTGCGGAACCCGCCCCGCTCGGACGGATTAACGCCGGCAGAGAACAGCTCAGCCGGGTGGCGCGATGACACTTGCTTCAGACGTCCTGAAACTGCTGCGGCTGGATGCTTCCGACGACCGGCAGCATCTCGTCATTCGCTCCGCCGGAAGCCGCGGCGAAGCGGCCGAATATTCCTTCGGCATCGAGGAGGAATATTTCCTCGCCGATCACCGCACCTTCGAGGTCGCGATCCAGACGCCCAACGAGCTGTTCGAATCGGCGAACTGGTCGACCGGCGGTCAGGCCATGCGGGAGATGCTGCAGTCCCAGCTCGAGGTCGCCACCAACGTCCATGTCGACGTGAACGACGCGCGCGAGGAGCTGCGCTTCCTGCGCCGCGAGGTCGCCAGCGTCGCCGCGCAATACGGCCTCGTCATCATGGCCTGCGGCACGCATCCGACCGCGATCTGGCGCCTGTCGCAGCCGAGCCCGAAGCCGCGTTACGAGGAGATGATCGAGGATCTGCGCAGCATCGGCCACCGCAACATGATGTGCGGCATGCATGTGCACGTCCAGTTGCCCGATCCCGAGAAGCGCATGGCCGTGATGCGGGCGATGCTGCCGCATCTGCCGCTGTTCATCGCGCTGTCGGCCTCCTCGCCGTTCTGGAATTCGCACAAGACGGGGCTCAAGGGCTACCGGCTCGCCGCCTATTCCGAGCTGCCGCGCACCGGCCTGCCCGAATTGTTCGAAGGCCGGCACGATTACGACGCCTATGTCGGCGCGCTGCAGCGCTCAGGCGTCATTCCCGATGAAAGCCACATCTGGTGGGCGATGCGCCCCTCGATGAAGCATCCGACGCTCGAGCTGCGCGCGCCGGACACCTGCACCTTCGTCGACGACGCCGTCGCCATCGCCTCGCTCTATCGCTGCCTGGCCCGGCATCTCTGCGAGCGGCCGCATCTGTCGAAACAGGTCACCGCCGTCGACCGCGCGATTGCGGTCGAGAACAAATGGCGCGCCCAGCGCTACGGCACAGATTGCATCTTTGCCACGAAGGACGGCCCCGTCACGATCTCGGAGCTGCTTGCTCGCGTCATCGACGACGTCGCGGACGACGCGGCCGCGCTGAACTGCGCCGCCGAGGTCGAGCACTGCCGGACCATCGTGGCGCGCGGAAGCTCGGCCGAATTCCAGCTGCGCGCCTTTCGCGACAATGGCGACGACATCGCTTCGGTGTCGCGCTGGATCGCCGCGACCACGTCCCAGACACACGCCCCCGGCCCCACTGAGGCGGCGCCGCCATAGCCCTCGCGCAAGCTTGGGGAACGAAAACGGCGCTGTTGAATTTGCCGTGTTCTGGAGGAGCGGAATGACAGACATCGCCTATTGCGCCGGCTGCGGCAACGGCCTCGTCCCCACCCTGGCCGCGAACGGCCGCACCGAGCTGAGCTGCTTCTGGTGCGAGGGCGTCGACGCGCGGACGATGGACATGGCGAAGTGGGCCGACAGCCCGTCCGGCAAGCCCGAGCCGCGGACGTTTCAGTCGTTTGAATGAACGGCTTCGGAGCGCAGATCATCTGCCTGCCGATGCCTTTTTGCCTGCAGGATCACCATGCTGAGCAGGTGTGCGAGGAAGAACAACCGGGCCCTGTGCGCCATCTCGCGCAGCTCGGTGCACATCTCGTCGATATAGCCTGCCACCTCCGCCTGCGGCCTTTCGTGGCCATCTGGCATGAAAACTCCCGGGCTGGACCGAACGAGACCCCACGCCGGTCGAGAAGGGACCCTGATCGCTAATCCCGCGAGGCCGAATGCGTTCCGCAGGGGGCCTTGCGGAACCGGCTTTGGCTGCACCGTTCCCGCGGGGCCTGCCGACAAATTAGACAGCGCGCGTCGCATGCCCGGACGCGAGGCATGACTCCGGGGACCGGACATTTGTCGCGCCAGCCGATCTAACCTCCCGTGCAATCACCGGATTTTTGCCGCCTGGCGACGCGCCCGTTGCTGCGCAACCGGACTGGCCCGGAATTCGCAAGCATGTTCCGCAGGTGAGCAATGGCGCGAACCGGAGAACGTCATGAACGTGCATGCTGCGGGCGATCTCAAAATCACCGGCCTCACCCACCCGAATGGTGCGCAGCTGCGCCTCAACGACCTGGACTTCGTTGCGATCGACCGCGACCGGAATGCCACCTTCGAGGCGACGTATCGACCGCAAGCGCTCTACAACCGCGCCAATGAAGGCTTTCACGCCAACAACGAAACCTTCCTCCTGCACGAAGTCGCGACCAATTTGCCGATCTACCTCCCCGACACCGGGCCGACCGATTTCCACCTTCATCTTCCGCCGGGCGGCTTCCAGCTCGTGCTGGTCACCTCGGGCGCATTCACCTTCGACTACGACGGGCGCTTCTACAATGTCGGCCCCGGCGCGGTGATGCTGCAAAGCGCGATCGTGCACCGCCAACTCTTCTACACCTGGTCCGGCCTCTCAACGGAGGAGAACCTGAAGACGCCGCAGACGGTGGTGCCCGATCCGATCTCGATGGGCTATTCCGGCAAATTCCTCGAGGCCTTCATCACCGATCCGACGACCTTCCCGAACCCGACCATCGTCGGCCCGGCCGAGATCAACGAGGATGAGACGCCGCGCGTGGCGTGGAGCCACAGGCTGCACGACCGGCCTGCCGGCGCGGGGTTCTGGCTTCAGGATCCCCTGGCGCTGGACGCGCTGTTCAGGCCACTCGCCGACGGCTCCGTCAAATCTCCCATGCCGGTCTATTTGCGCGACATCGGCATCGAAATCCCGAGCGGCCATCTCGTCACCGGCCACATCATCGCGACCGATCCGCGCGGCCATGCGCTGTTGCCGAAGAGCACTTCGGCCGTCGCCGACACTGGCTTTCTTGCCAGGGGCGAGGTCGTGATCCATCGCGTTATTCGCGGCACGGCGGAGTTCAAGAACAAGGCCGGTGAGACCTTTGAGCTGTCGGCCGGCGACGTAGTGACGTCGGGCAAGAATTCGGTCAGCCTCGCCGGCATCGGTGAGAACACCCAGGTGCTCCGGCTCGGCCTGCTCAAGGGCATGAACGAGCTTCGCAGCTGGACACCGGCGCAGCGCGACGAGATCGACGGCCTGGCCGGCCAGATCATCACGCACCGGGACATGCGTCCGCTGCGGACCGAAGGCAAGCCGGTCGGCTATCTCTATGGCTAAAAGCGCGTTTTCGAGCGAAGTGGGTACCGGTTCGCGTCAAGAAAACGCGTCAGAACAAGAAGCCTACTCCGCCGCCTGGCGGACATGGCGGGCGGTCGGCGTGCGCATCGTCACGAGTTCTTCGGCCGCGGTCGGGTGCAGCGCGACTGTCGCATCGAAATCGGCCTTGGTCGCCTTCATCTTCACCGCGATCGCAACGGCTTGCGTGATCTCGGCGGCGGCGTCGCCGACGATGTGGCAGCCGAGCACGCGATCCGTCGCGCCGTCGACCACGAGCTTCATCAGCACCCTTGTGTCGCGGCCGGACATCGTCGCCTTGATGGGACGGAACGTCGTCTTGTAGATGTCGACATGGCTATATTGCGCGCGCGCCTCGGTCTCGGTGAGGCCGACGGTGCCGACCTCCGGTTGCGAGAACACCGCGGTCGGGATGTTGGCGTGATCCACCCTCACCTCGCGCTTGCCGAACACGGTGTCGGCGAAGGCGTGGCCCTCGCGGATCGCGACCGGCGTCAGGTTGAAGCGATGGGTGACGTCGCCGATTGCGTAGATGCTGTCCACCGAGCTCTTCGAGAAGGCGTCCACCGCGATGCCGCCGTTGTTCGGATTGATGGCGACGCCGGCGTTTTGCAGGCCAAGATTGGCGACGTTGGGATGCCGGCCGATCGCGAACATCACCTGGTCGGAGGCGAGGCTCGAGCCGTTCGACAGATGCGTGGTGAACTCCTCGCCGTGGCGATCGACCTTGCTCACCGTGCAGCCGGTGAGGATGGTGATACCCTGCTTCTCCATCTCGCCGCGAACATGGGTGCGAACGTCCTCGTCGAAACCGCGCAAAATATTATCGCCGCGATAGACCACGGTGACGTCGGAGCCGAAGCCGGCGAAGATGCCGGCGAATTCCAGCGCGATGTAGCCGCCGCCCTGGATCACGATACGCTTCGGCAGCTTTTTCAGGTGAAACGCATCGTTGGAGGAGATGACGTGCTCGATGCCGGGGATCGCCGCGCCGTGATTGGGCGCGCCGCCGGTGGCGATCAGGATGTATCTGGCGGTGACCTTCCGGTCGTTTTCGAGCAGGCGGACGGTGTGCCTGTCCTCGATCACTGCGCGGCTCTTGACCACCTGCGCGCCCGACTTCTCGACGTTCGCCGTGTAGGCCGCCTCCAGCCGCGCGATCTCCTTGTCCTTGTTGGCGATCAGCGTTGGCCAGTCGAACTGTGCTGCCGGAATGGTCCAGCCGAAGCCGGCCGCGTCCTCGATCTCGTGACGGACATGCGAGCCGATCACGAACAGCTTCTTGGGCACGCAGCCGCGGATCACGCAGGTGCCGCCCATGCGGTACTCTTCCGCGATCATTACGCGGGCACCGTGGCCGGCCGCGATGCGGGCGGCGCGCACGCCACCCGAACCGCCACCGATGACAAAGAGGTCGACGTCGAATTCAGCCATTGTCCACTCCGACCCCTTCGTCGCGCTTCAGGGAGTCCTGATCAGATAGTGTCTGTCAGATTTCCTTCCCACGCTTGCGCATCTCGGCGCGGAAGGCCCCCATCACGGTCTCGGTGAAATTCTGGGCCCAGGAGTTCATGAAGGCCATGCTCAGCCCGATGGCCCGCGGCTCGGCGGTGATCAGCTTCTGTCCCAGCGGCGTCTTGTAGAAGGCAACGAGATCCTTCAGCTCCTGCTCGGTGAACTCGCTGGCGTAGACCTGCGCCATGCCTTCGCCGATCTCCTTTTCGCGGCCGTTGAGTTGCTGGGCGACGATCGGAGCAACCTCGTTGAGGTCCTTCTGGTAATTGAGGTTCTGCTGGATCAGCGCGCCCTTGGTCTTCTCGACCATGCCCGGCACGGCATTGGCGTACATCGCGCTGGCGTTCTTGATCGCGAGGATCTCCTTGGCGGCGGCGATCGCCGCCGGCGTGGATTTCGGAGGCGCCGCGGCCGGCGGGGATTTCGCCGGGGCTGTCGGCTGCTGCGCGGCGGCCGGAACGGCCACAAGCGCCAGTCCCACAGCGAGGGTCGCGGCCGGCAAAAATTTCAAAACGCTCTTCATTCCTGGTCTCCTTTGGGCTTTCGCCGTTCAATCACGCGGATTCCGCCGCCACCCGCCAGCACGACCGTGGTCGCCAGGCCGATGAAAAGCCCATGCTCGACGACGCCGGGAATCGCGCTCAACGCACTCGCGAGGCGCGCGGGATCCTCAATCCGTCCGAGCCGGGCGTCGAGGATCCAGTGGCCGCCATCGGTGACGAAAACGTGGCCGTCCTTGTCCCCGCCCTTGGCATTGCGGACCGCCATTTGCCCGGAAACGCCGCATTGCGCAAATGCCTGCTCGATCGCCCGGCGGGTCGCGCCGAGGCCGAACGGGATGACCTCGATCGGCAGCGGGAAGCGGCCGAGCGCCGGCACCCATTTGGTGTCGTCGGCAATCACGATCATGCGATCCGAGGCCGCCGCGACGATCTTTTCGCGCAACAGCGCGCCGCCGCCGCCCTTGATCAGATTGAGTTGGGGATCGATCTCGTCGGCTCCGTCCACGGTGATGTCGAGGTGGTCGATCTCGTCGAGCGTGGTCAGCGGGATGCCCCACCGCTCCGCGTCGGCCCGTGTCGTCTCCGAGGTCGGCACGCCGATCACCTTGAGCCCGGCGCGCACGCGCTCGCCGAGCAGCTCGACGAAGTGTTTTGCGGTCGAGCCGGTGCCGAGCCCGAGCTGCATGCCGTCCCGCACCTCCTCCAGTGCGTGCGCCGCCGCCTGCCGCTTCAACTGTTCCATATCCAATTTTGCGCCCGCCTCTGGGTTATGAGGATGTGCCGGTCATGGTCGCTTGCGGCGGCCTGTGTAGCCTCGTTTTTCCCCGGAGAACAGGGTCTGGGGAACAGATCCATAAGCCGATCTTATGCCCCTGCCCCTTGCGCAGGTGCGGCCGGACCGATAGCGCTTGGGATCATGACCTCCCCCTACACCCTCGTCTTCGATCTCGACGGCACGCTGGTGGACACGGCGCCCGACCTGATCACCGCGCTCAATCACGTGCTGACGCGCGAAGGGCTGCCGCCCGTGCCGATGGCCTCGGCCCGCAATATGATCGGCGCCGGCGCCCGCAGGCTGCTCGAGCGCGGCCTCGAGGCCGAGGGCCGTACCGTCAGCCCGGCCGACATGGACCGGCTGACGGCCGATTTCATCGCCTATTACGCCGACAATATCGCCGCCGAATCGCGGCCCTTCGAGGGGCTCGAGGCCGCGCTCGATTTGCTCGCCGCGCAGGGCCATCGCCTCGCGGTCTGCACCAACAAGCTGGAATGGCTGTCCAAGCGGCTCCTGGACCAGCTCGGCCTCAGCCGCCGCTTCGCGGCGATCTGCGGCGCCGACACGTTCGGCGTCCAGAAGCCCGATCCGGCCATCTTCCGCGAGACGGTGGCCCGCGCCGGTGGCCAGGTTTCCGCGAGTATCATGGTGGGGGACGCCGGAACCGATGTCGGGGTGGCCCGGCGGGCGGGGGTGCCCGTGATCGGGGTCAGTTTCGGCTACACGGACGTGCCGATCGCCGACCTGAAGCCCGACCGGCTGATCCATCACATGCGCGACCTGCCCGGCGCCGCCCACAGCCTGATGCTGGCCTGTGCCTCATCAAGGCCCTGAAACTGCAATCGATTTTCTCAAGTCCCGGCATTAACCATTTCTTCATGATGCGAAGCCGGCCGGTTGTCCGGCAGCAGCGGCACCCCTAAGGTCGCTGTGGCGGTTCGTCGCAGCGAAGTGGGTGGTCAATGCGTCGTGTCATCGCGTTAGCGGCAGCGGGCCTATCCGCAGGCCTTTCCCTGGGCCTTGGCGGCTGCTCGTCGGTCTCCTGGGACATGTTCAAATCGGCTCCGCCGACCGTCCAGGTCCAGCTCGAATCCAGTCCGCCGGGCGCCGAGGCCCGAACGTCGCTCGGACCGGGCTGCAAGACCCCCTGCTCGGTCTCGGTTCCCGCCCCCGACGTCCCCTTCACGGTAAGCTACGCCCTCGACAGGCACCAGCCGGCGACCGTGCCCGTGAACGTGATCCGCAATCCCGGGGATTTTTCCACGCCCGCCTCCATCACCACGGACCCGAACCCGGTGTTCGCGGAACTGCCGCCGGCGGTACCACCCAAGCCCGTGAGGAAGCCGCACCGGCCGAAGAAGCCGAAACCGGCCGCGGCTGCCCCGGCCGCCGCGGCACCTGCCGCCGCCTCGCCATTCCCCGACCCCAACGCGGGCAAACGCTGAACACCCTGCAGCGCACGATTGTCCTTGTCGCGTCCGGTGCTTAGATTGCTTTTCGGGCAGCGCTGAAGCAAAAGGTGAGCCCACCGCCGCAAGTGACGTCGCCGTAAGTGACAAGGCCTCTCGCATGAACGGATCTACCGCGAGCCCCCTCGCCGCACTGTCGAGCCCGATGACCGATCCGTTCGGCCGGACAATCAGCTATTTGCGCGTCTCCGTCACCGACCGCTGCGACCTGCGCTGCTTCTACTGCATGTCGGAAGACATGACGTTCCTGCCCAAAGCCCACCTCCTGACACTGGAGGAACTCGACCGGCTCTGCACCGCCTTCATCGCCAAGGGCGTGAAGAAGCTGCGGCTGACCGGCGGCGAGCCCCTGGTACGCCGCAACGTGATGACGCTGGTGCGCTCGCTGTCGCGCCATCTTGCGAGCGGCGCCCTGCACGAATTGACGCTGACCACCAACGGCACGCAGCTTGCGAAGCACGCGCGCGAGCTCGCCGATTGCGGCGTCCGCCGCATCAACGTCTCGCTCGATACGCTCGATCCCAGGAAGTTTCGCGAGATCACGCGCTGGGGCGAGATCGACAAGGTGCTCGAGGGCATCGAGGCGGCGCGCGCCGCTGGCCTTGCCGTCAAGATCAATGCGGTGGCGCTGAAGAACCTCAACGAGGACGAGATTCCCGGCCTGATGCGCTGGGCCCATGGCAAGGGCATGGGGCTGACGCTGATCGAGGTGATGCCGATGGGCGAGATCGGGTCGGGGCGCATCGACCAGTATCTGCCGCTGTCGCTGGTGCGGGCGCGGCTCGCCCAGCAGTTCACGCTGACGGATCTGGCGGAGAGCACCGGCGGGCCGGCGCGCTATGTCAGTGTCGCCGAGACCGGCGGCAAGCTCGGCTTCATCACGCCGATGACGCATAATTTCTGCGAATCCTGCAACCGGGTGCGCATCACCTGTACCGGCACGCTGCACACCTGCCTCGGCCACGAGGATGCCTCCGATTTGCGCAAACCTCTGCGTGCATCGAGCGAGGATGCTCTGCTTGCGGCTGCGATCGACCGCGCCATCGGGTTGAAGCCCAAGGGCCACGACTTCATCATCGACCGCCGCCACGACCGGCCGAGCGTCTCCCGCCACATGAGCGTCACCGGCGGCTAGCGGGTTCGCCCCGCCGCTAACCTAAGCTTTTGCGATCTTAAGCTTTTGACCCGGCGTCAATTTGTCCATTTTCCGATTGACGGCGCACCACGCCGCTGATTTGGTGCGGCCTGCTTTCAAGCCAGCCGGCCGGAAAGGCCACTGTCTCCCAGATGACAGCCAAGACGGCGGAAGCGGGTGACGGGGGAGGAGTTTCGTTGCAATCGCTCTTGCAAGTGAGCCGTAGCTTCGCGCGTTCCGCGCGCGTTGGCGAAATGACGCTCGCAACCACAATCGGCTCGTTCCTGCACGGGCGGCCGAGGAGAACATGATGCGCCCCCTGTTGGCTGTCAGCAACACGATCGACTTTCTCAATGAGAAGTTAGGCACCATCTGCAACTGGCTCGTTCTCGCCGCCTGCGTCGTGAGCGCGGCCAACGCGATGATCCGCTATGCCTTCAGCTACAGCTCCAACAGCTGGCTCGAGTTGCAGTGGTACATGTTTGCCGTCTTCGTGATGTTCGGCGCGTCCTATACGTTCAAGAAGAACGAGCACGTTCGCGTCGAAATTCTCTATCTCATGCTCTCCGAGCGCGGCCAGCTCTGGCTCGACCTGATCGGGACGCTGTTCTTCCTGATCCCGTCGTGCCTGCTTCTCTCCTATCTGTCGTGGCCCTTCTTCATGCAGGCTTACTCCGTTGGTGAAATCTCCAGCAATGCCGGCGGCCTGATCCGCTGGCCGATCAAGGCCGTCGTTCCCGTGGGCTTCGTTTTCCTGGCCTTGCAGGGCCTCTCCGAGGTGATCAAGCGCATCGCGGCGTTGAAGGGCTATGTCATGATCGATGCGAAGTACGAGAGGCCGGTGCAATGATTACGCTGGAGATGATGCCGCCGCTGATGTTCGGCGGCCTGATTCTGGCCATGCTGATCGGCTTCCCGGTGGCTTTCACGCTCGCCGCGCTCGGGCTGTCGTTCGGCTTCCTGTCGATCCACCTCGGCTTCTTCGACCTCAATTTCCTCCAGGCGATTCCCGGCCGCATTTTCGGCAGCGTGCTTTCCAACGAGCTGCTGCTCGCGATTCCCTTCTTCACCTTCATGGGCTCCGTTCTCGAACGATGCGGTCTCGCCGAGGACATGCTGGATTCGATGGGCCAGCTGTTTGGCCCGGTCCGCGGCGGTCTCGGCTATTCCGTCATCATCGTCGGCTTCATCCTCGGCGCGATCACCGGCACGGTGGCCGCGCAAGTCATTGCCATGGCGCTGATCTCGATGCCGGTGATGCTGCGCTACGGCTACAATGTGCGTTACATCACCGGTGTGCTGGCCGCCTCCGGCACCATCACCCAGCTGGTGCCGCCTTCGCTGGTGCTGATCGTGATGGCCGACCAGCTCGGCAAGTCGGTGGGTGACATGTATCTCGGCGCGTGGGGGCCGTCGGTGCTGCAGATCGCCCTGTTCGCCGGCTACACGTTCTTCCTCGGCATCTTCAAGCCCAGCCACGTCCCTGCCGTTCCCAAGGAAGCGCGGACGCTGACGGGCTGGCCGCTCTGGCGCAAATGCCTGATGGGCATCATTCCCTCGGCTGTGCTGATCTTCGTGGTGCTCGGCACGATGATGCTGGGCCTTGCGACGCCGACCGAGGCCGGCGCGATGGGCGCGATCGGCGCGATCGTTCTTGCCGCGATCCACCACAAGGACCTGAGCAACAAGGGGCACAAGATGCTCCTGATCGGCATCGCCGCCGCCGGCATCGGCGCCATCATCGGCGTGTTCCTCGGCGAAGGAAAACTGTTCAAGGTGACCTTCGCCGTGGTCTATCTCGCCGTGGTCTGGCTCTGCCTCGAAGCGGTTCGCATCCCCGACCTGCGCGACCTGATCAAGCAGGGCTACGAGTCCACCATGCGCCTCTCCACCATGGTGGTCTTCATCCTGATCGGCTCGACCTGCTTCTCGGTGGTGTTCCTGGGCGTCAACGGCGGCGTTTGGCTCGAGCACCATCTGACCTCGCTTCCCGGCGGCGTCTGGGGCTTCCTGATCTTCATCAATCTCTTCATCTTCTTCCTGGCGTTCTTCCTCGACTTCTTCGAGATCGCCTTCATCATCCTGCCGATGGTTGCCCCGATTGCGCAGAAGGTGCTGGGCCCGGTCGTGGGACCCGACGCCGCGCTGATCTGGTTCGGCGTCATGCTCTGCGTCAACATGCAGACGTCGTTCCTGCATCCCCCGTTCGGCTTCGCGCTGTTCTATCTGCGCGGCGTGGCGCCGAAGGAAGTGAAGAGCTCCGACATCTACTGGGGTGCCCTGCCCTGGATCGGGTTGCAGGCCGTCATGGTGGCGATCGTGATCGCCTTCCCGATCGTCGTAACGGCCCTGCTCGACAAGCCGCTCGACGTCGATCTCAGCAAGGTCAAGATCGAGGTGCCGCAGATCGAGCTGCCGCCGCTGGATCTCGGCCCGCCGCAGAAATAGCGGCGCGCGGCTGCCCCTTTTCCTTCTCCCCTTGCGGGAGAAGGAGCGCCCACCAGCTTCGTTGAAGCGCGATGATGAAAAGTCTGCCCATACTCCTGGCGCTCGCGCTGATGACCGGCGCGGCGTCGGCGCAGTCAAAGCGGTTCTACGATTCTTCCGGGCGGAGCGTAGGCACCTCCTCCACCGACAGCCAGGGCACGACGATTTTCTACGATTCCAAGGGCAAGGTGATCGGCCGCGAGAGCACCAGCGGCAACACCACGACCACCTATGATGCCAAAGGTCGCAGCATCGGACGGTCCACCACCGGCCGTTAGGGATTGTCGAGCTTGTCGATCTCGGCCCTCGCCAGCGCGGTGGCTTTCTCGGTGGCCTGCTCCCGCGTCAGCATGTTGCCGCTCAACCGGCGCGAGACGAGGTTGTCCCAATAGAACTTGACCGATTTCCGGCCATCGGCGAACCAGACTTCGACGCTTCCGCAGTCTTCGTCGACGCCACGGTGAGGAATGATGCGGACGGCGTCGCCTTCGGCCATGGGTGAGTTCCTGACGGCTGCGTGCCTGGACGGCACCACGACTATACGCTCGCGCCGCAACGAAGGGTAGACCGCCTGCCACGGGCACGCGGCTTCTTGTCGTTGCCACCTTGCACGCCAGCGCGATCGTCACACGCCACCCGGCGCGTCCGCCAGCCGAAACCGCAACGTGAACTCCGCGCCGCCTCCCGGCAAATTCTCCACGGCGACCGTCGCGGCGTGATCGTCCGCGACCCCGCGCACGATCGACAGCCCGAGGCCCGCGCCGTCGGAGCGCTGGCGGTCGCGGCGCCAGAAGCGCTGGAAGATCAGCTCGCGCTCGGCCTCGGCGATGCCGGGCCCGCAATCGCGCACGCGCACCACACCGTCCTCGCCGACCTCGACGTCGACGGAGGTGTCCTTCGCGGTGAACTTGATGGCGTTTTCGGCGAGGTTGAAGATCGCGCGCTGCAGCATCTCGGCATTGCCGTGGATCATCACCGGGCTATCCGAGCCCTTGAGCGCGATGTCCTTGTGCTGGGCGATCGCGAACGGCGCGATGGTGCCGACCACGTCGGTGCAGACGGCACGCAGGTCGGCGGTCTCGCCGGGATCGAGCACCAGCGTGTCGAGCTCGGCGATCTCGAGCAGCTGGGCGACGATGCGGCTCATGCCCTCGATGTCGGCGAGCAGCGCCTGCTTTGCCGCGCCGTCGCCGAGCGTTTCGATCCTCGTGCGCAGGATCGCGAGCGGCGTGCGCAGTTGATGCGCGGCGTCGGCCGTGAACTGCCGTTGCACGCGAAAACCGCCCTCGAGGCGGTCGAGCGCCTCGTTGACGGCGGTGACCAGCGGCACGATCTCGCGCGGGATCTGCTCGGTCGGCAGGCGGATGTCGGTGCGCGCCGGGCCGATATTGCTGGCCTGTTCCGAGGCCTTCCACAGCGGCGCCAGCGCGCGGCGGAAGATGATGATGTCGGCGGCGAGCAGGACCAGCAGGACCGGGATCGTGATCCACCCCACCTTGCGGAAGAAGTTGGAGATGATGTCGTCGATGATGACGTCGCGATGCGACAGGTCCTCGGCGACCTGGATGCGCACCGGCTTGCCGTCGAACAGCCGGGTGACGGCAGCCCCGGAAATGGTCTCGGGCGGCGGCGCCGCGGCGCTGGAACGTGGACGCGAGGAGAACAGCAGGCGGCCCTCGACATCGCGAATGTCGTACTGGTAGCGGCCATAGGCGTCGGAGTAGAGCCCGCGCAGGCTGTCGGGCAGGTTGAACGTCAGCGTGCCGTCCGCTTGCGCGACGATGCGCTCGGCCAGCACCTCCGCCTGGGCACGCATGGCGGCGCGATGGAGCTGGTTGACCTCCGAATTCAACAGCCAGAACAGCACCAGCGGCAGGAAGATCGCGACCACCGCGACCGCGACGATGTGCATGAACACGATGCGCGAGATCAGCGATTTGAAGGTCGGCGACCGGCCCCAGGAACCGGCGGCAGCCATGCTACTTCTCCTCGGTCATGAGGTAGCCGACACCGCGGATGGTGTGGATCACGACTTTGGCACCGTGCTCGGCGAGCTGCTTGCGCAGCCGCGAGACGTAGACCTCGACCGCGTTGGAGGCGACGTCGCCCTCGAGCCCGAAGATGTGGTCCTCGACGTTCTTCTTCGGCACCACCCTGCCCTGCCGCCGCAGCAGGATCTCGAGCACCGAGGTCTCGCGCGACGAGATGAACTTCGGCTGGTCGTCGACGAAGATCTGTCGGCTCTCGGTGTCGTAGACGAGATTGGCGAGACGCAGCGAGCGGCCGAGCAACTGGCCGGGGCGGCGCAGGACCGCCTCCAGCCGGGCCACCAGCTCCTCCATCGCGAACGGCTTGGCGAGATAGTCGTCGGCGCCGCTGCGCAGGCCGCTGACACGGTCCTGCAGGCCGCCGCGCGCGGTCAGCACCAGCACCGGCAGCGGCTCCATCTGGCGGCGCAGCTCGCGCAGCACGGTCAGGCCGTCACCGTCGGGCAGGCCGAGGTCGAGGATCATCGCGGCATAGTTGACGTTGCGCACCGCCTCGCGCGCTTCGGTGCCGGTGCCGACGATGTCGCTCTCATAGCCGGCCGCCGCCAGCCCGCTGGCGACGAGCCGCGACAGCTCGGCATTGTCCTCGACGATCAGAAGGCGCATCGCTTGTCCGCCGGATGGTCCGGTCCAGGTCCGCGGCTCGCGCCGCTCGCCTGCTCTCTTCCACCATTCGCAGGGTTTGGGCCAGCAAAAAAGCTAACGGGCCATCGACCAGGCCTGTCAGGTTCGCGTAAGCCAGTTGGAACATGACCTCACAAGGCCGCGGATGTGCTGTCGGCGGCGACGGGAAGCCATTGCTGCCCTTGGCCCGGAAGCCATAGGCGGTGGCGCCAGGCAGGATCGGATTTTGCGCCGTCCAGTTGCAACAGCTTGATGCGGGAAGGTCGGACGCTCAGGTCATGCTGCCGGGCAGGAAGCAGCGGACTCGCGGATGACCGTCGATGTAGTATTTCCAAACCATGGTGTGACCGGCACGGTTGGGTTGCGTGAGAACGGCGCCGTTGGGCACGATGACCCACTCTCCGTCGATGCGGACGCGATAGTTTCCCTTGTCGGATTCCCAATCCGGTTCCGACACGATGTATCCATCTGCATTGGTACAGCACTGCCCAAATTCACTTTGCAGACTTTCGAACCATGATCTCAGCGGTGAATTTGCGTAGCGACCGTCGTCCCGACCGAGCGCCGGACCCACCAGCGCCAACAGACCAGCCAGCGCGGCTGCCCATCTGGCGGAGAACATCTCTTTGACTCTCTCCGGCATCCTTACCTCCTGCGACCGGCTGTTGCTCAAAAGCTGCGGCGAGAGAGCGAGGCGGGCTGCGCGCGGTCGGAACGCACGAATATGAAACGGGACGCAGTCGATATTCTCACATCGTCGTGGCCTTCCTGACCGATGAGGATGAGGCCTGCTCCACCATTGGCGACAGTCAGGATGACTGGATCGCCCGTCCACGTCGTGATCGGCTCCATGCCGATGATGAGAAACTCCCCGATCGGCTGGTCCAGATATTGAAGCCTCAGTTGCGGACCAATTTCAGCGGGCGCAAGCGCAAACCCAAGTTGTTGTGCGGCGGCGTAGATTTGCCGCAGCGCAGCCGTCTCGCCCTGCACGCCCAGTTCGGCTGCGGACACCGCAAGAAGCTCGATGTCGGCTTTCCCGGCGTTGACGATAAAAGCCGGTCGGGCAAGTATCTCTGCCGCCAGGCCGCCGACGCCGCAACCGATGGCGCTCAACGCGTTACGCAGGGCCAACGAATCCGGATATGTCCCTGTTGCGATCGTCCTCCACACGGGAACGACGTTCGCCGAGGTCACCAGACGCTGTGACGGTTGGAAAGGAACCGTCTTGCGAGCCAACTGATTCTGCATAACATCCCGCGCAGTGCATTGCGCTTCGGCATTGTTCGTCGAGCTCAGGACCAACGCGTTGCAGAGTAACAACACGGCCAATGCCGTGCGCCCACGCCACCATTTCGAACCATGTAGTCTCGCCAAGCCTCGCGTGAGGAGCTGCAACACGCACTTGGCGAAGGCAATCGCCTGTCCCGTTACAGCTGCAATGCAGGTGATATCCATCTGGTGTCACCCAACCTGTTCCCAAAAGCGGCGGGACGAGGCCCGTGTTAGGGCGACCACTCCTCACCGTCGGCTCGGCTCGCACGCAGATAAACTTAGGACTCCTTCCAATCTTCCCCTATAATTAATTCTGAAAGTCATACTTTCAGTTATCGGAAGAAACACAGTGGATCGCATCGAGGAATTGGAGGCATTCGTGGCGATCGTCGAGGCGGGAAGCCTTGCAGGCGCCGCCAAGCGGTTGAAGCGCTCGCCGCCCGCGGTCACGCGCGCTCTCGCGGCGATGGAAGAGCGCGTGGGCAGGCGATTGATCGAGAGAACGACTCGCCGGCTTGCGCTGACGGAATCGGGCCGCCGTTTCGCCGAGCGAGCAAGAGCGCTGCTCGCGAACTACGCCGAAACCATCGACGAGATGATCGAAAAGGAAGGAGCGCCCTTGCATGGCGTGTTGCGGATCACCGCACCGAGCGTGTTCGGTCGCCGCCATGTCGCTCCAATCGCGTCAAGCTTCCTCGATATCCATCGGGGTCTACGCATGGAGATGATTATGGGCGAACGCACCCTCGATCTGATCGAGGAAGGCATCGATGTCGCGATCCGGATTGGTCAACTCGCCGACTCCCGTCTCGTCGCAAGGCGGGTGGGGGCCATCAGACGTGTCCTGGTCGCGACTCCCGCATACTTGCGCAATCGGCCGGAAATCCGCAGCCCGCGCGACCTGGCGAAGCATCAAATCGTGTTCTTTACAGGGATACCCGCGCCGATGGAATGGCGTTTCCAGGGGCGCGGGCGTCTACAAGCCGTCCGCGTGGTCCCGCGCCTGATGGCCACCGACCTGGACACGGTGATTTCCGCAGTCTTGTCAGATCAGGGGATCTCCCGCCTGTTTTCCTATCAGGTCGCCCAGGAATTGTCGGCTGGAAAGCTCGTCCGACTGCTTCCCGGGTTCGAACCGCCGCCATATCCTGTCCAGGTCGTCGTGCCGAGCTCTCGCCACATGGCGCCGGCCGTGCGAGCATTCACGGAATATGCCGTCCGCCATCTTCGCGCACTGCCCATCATTCACGAGTAACGCTGCATTGTCCTGCGTTCCCGGCACGACAGCACAGCCGTATCTTGGCCGGCGCTGCCGGCAATCACACGCCCCTCCCCGGCGTGCCCGTCCCGCTTGCGGAGCTTGTCGATGACCTGGCGCTGCTGATCGGCATATTCCCGGGCGACTTCGCGCGCTTCGTCCTCGCGGGATTTTTCCGGCTGTGTGGGTGTCACGGGCTTCTTGTCCTGCGACATGCGGGCCTCCGGAGCGATTGAGCCGCGCGCTCAACGGTCGGCCCATGCGGTCGTTCCTATCTTCCGATGCTGGTTTCCCCCGACCTCATGACGATTACGCCTTTGCGCTGATTCGCCCCGACGCATCAATCCGTTGGCGGCGTCGACCGGCCTGTCAGCCCGAACCCTGCTTCAACGGTGCATGGGGTTGTTTTTCACATTTTTGCTCGAGCCCCCGGATACGCTTCGGCAAACAAAAAGCCCGGCCTCATCGAGGCCGGGCTTTCCGGTCTTGTCCGACTTCGGATTGATCAGCCGCGGGTGCGCGAGCGGATCATGAAGCTGTCGTAGGTGTATTCGGCGACCTGCCACCACAGATATTCGTCGGAGCGGTAGGCCTGCATGGCGTCGATCGACTTCTTGAAGTCGGCGTTCTTGGCCGAGATCTCGCCCCACAGCTCGTTGGTGGCCTTGAGGCAGGCCTCGAGCACCTCGTTGGTGAAGGGACGAAGCTGGGTGCCGCCGGCGACCAGGCGCTTCAGCGCCGACGGGTTCTGCATGTCGTAGCGCGCGGCCATCCAGCTGTTGGCGTTGGCCATCGCGTTGGAGAGGATCGCCTGGTAGTTCTTCGGCAGCGAATTCCACTTGTCCAGGTTGGTGAACGCATGGACCATCGGGCCGCCTTCCCAGAAGCCGGGATAGTAGTAGTACTTCGCGACCTTGGCGAAGCCGAGCTTCTCGTCATCATAGGGGCCGACCCACTCGGCCGCGTCGATGGTGCCCTTTTCCAGCGCCGGATAGATGTCGCCACCGGCGAGCTGCTGCGGCACCACGCCGACCTTCTGGAGCACCTGGCCGGCGATGCCGCCGATGCGGAATTTCAGGCCGGAGAGATCGGCGACGGTCTTGATCTCCTTGCGGAACCAGCCGCCCATCTGGGTGCCGGTGTTGCCGCAGGCGAAGCCGATCACGTTCGACTTCTTGAAGAACTCGTTGCCGAGTTCCTGGCCGCCGCCCTGGTACCACCAGGAGTTCTGCTGCCGCGCGTTGAGGCCGAACGGCACCGAGGCGTAGATCGCAAACGTCGGATCCTTGCCGACGTAGTAGTACGACACCGTGTGGCACATCTCGACGGTGCCGTTGGAGGTCGCATCCAGCGCCTGCAGGCCGGGGACGATTTCGCCGGCCGCGAACACCTGGATCTGGAATTTGTTGTCGGTCATCTCGGCGACGTACTTCGCCACCTGCTCGCCACCGCCATAGATGGTGTCGAGCGACTTCGGAAAGCTCGAAGTCATGCGCCACTTGATCTCGGGCGAGGACTGAGCAATCGCCGGCGAGGCCACCGCGGCGGTGGCCGCCGCGCCTGCTGCCGACACTTTCAGGAAATCACGACGCTTCATCTTCAGGTCTCTCCTTGCTGGGGCGTTTCCCCTAAACTTTCTCTTTTGTCGCCACTCATTCCGTTCGGCGCGCTGGATCGGCGTCGAACGCAGGGGGCTTGACTGGGGTGGGCCTTTAACACGGCCGGGGCGGTTTCGGAACGCGACATTGGCATGGGGGGACTGTACGAAAGTCGCATGTCCTCACGACCCACTCAGGCCGCGGCAATGATCCCCTTGAGCTGGTCCCGGACTTGGCCTGCGATCGCACGGTAGATCGCCGCATGGGGCCCATCCGGCTCGCTGTCGACCACCGGATTACCAGCATCGGACGTGGCGCGAATCGCCATGTGCAGCGGGATCTCGCCCAGGAACGGTACTCCGAGCTTCTCGGCCTCGTGGCGCGCGCCGCCATGGCCGAAAATGTCGGATTTCGTGCCGCAATGGGGACACTGGAAGTAGCTCATGTTCTCGACGATGCCGAGCACGGGCACATTGACCTTCTTGAACATCGCGAGCCCCCGCCGGGCGTCGATCAGGGACAGGTCCTGCGGGGTCGAGATGATGACGGCGCCCTTCAGCGGCACGTTCTGCGCCAGCGTGAGCTGGGCATCGCCGGTGCCCGGCGGCATGTCGACGACCAGCACGTCGAGCGTGCCCCATTGGACGTCGCGCAGCATCTGCGTCACCGCCGACATCACCATCGGCCCGCGCCAAATCATCGCGGTCTCTTCCTCGACCAGGAAGCCGATCGACATGATGGCGAGGCCGAAGCGCCGGAGCGGAATCATCTTTCGCTCGTCGTTCAGCTCGGGCTTGTCGCGCAGGCCCGTCAGACGCGGCACCGAGGGGCCGTAGATGTCGGCATCGAGCAGCCCGACCTTGAGGCCGAGGTCGCGCAGGCCGAGCGCCAGATTGAGCGCGGTGGTCGATTTGCCGACGCCGCCCTTGCCAGAGGCGACGGCGATCACGGCACCAACGCCCGGAATCTCGGACTGCCGCGCCATCGGCGATCCGCCGCCCTGCGGCGGCTTGTGCGCATGAGCCGGCTGGACTCCCGGCGTGCCACGGCTTGGCGTTGGCGGGGGAGGCGCGGAGCCCGGCTTGCGCTCGGCGGTCAGCGCCACCATCACGGTGGTGACGCCGGGAATGGCGCGCACGGCGGCTTCGGCCTCGGCCCGGACCGATTCCCAGGCCCGCGCCTCCGCGGCCTCGACGTTGATCGAGAAGAACACCTTGCCGTCGGAGGCGGTGATCTCGCTCAGCACATTGGCATTGGTGAGCGCGACCCCGCGCGGCGATTTGATCCTGGCGAGGCTGTCGAGAACCTGTTGCTGCGTCACGCTCAAGGCGCATCTCCTGAACAGAGCATGATCCAGAAGATCATGCTCAAGGCTTGAGGATGCCCCATTAAAGCGGAAACGCCCAAAAGGCTACTGCCTGCCGATGTCGTCGGCCGTCTCGGCGGGTGCGGCCCCCTGCTCCAGGGCAGCCTCGTAGTTCAGCTCGATCATCACCCCGTTCGGATCGTGGACGAAGATCTGCCAGAGCTCGCCGCCGGGCACCTGGCGGGAGTCGAACGCCATGCCCCTCGAGGTGAGACGCCGCTTCATGCCGTCAAACCCGCGGCTGGCGAAGGCGACATGGTGCACAACGCCGGAATCCGGCTTTTGTGGCTCGGCGGTCGGAGAAATATCCACGAGGTGCACCACCGGCTTGCCCTCGCTGTACATCCAGGCCCCAGGGAATGCGAAGTTCGGCCGGGCGCCTTTTTCCAGGCCCAGCACATCCTCGTAGAAGCGGACCGTCTCGGTCAGATTCCGGGTCCGGATGTTGAAATGATCGAGGACGCCAACGCTCACGCCGCCCATGCTTTCGCTCCCTGTTTTTGTTGCCCCAAGTTTCGAGTCCTGGCCGCGCCATCCTAGCACAGGGGTCCGCCAAACGAAGCCGTTGCCCTGCCCGCTCAACGGTTTATGGTGCGCCCGATCCTGCCGCAATGGCGGAACCGGTGCCCCTCGCCCGGCAAGAACCGTAAAACCCAAACTACGGACAAGGTACCCACACATGGCAAAAGTCGCTTTCCTCGGTCTCGGCGTGATGGGCTTCCCCATGGCCGGACACCTCGTGAAAAAAGGGGGCCATGAGGTCACCGTCTACAATCGCACCGCGGCGAAAGCGAAGGATTGGGCGGACAAGTTTGGCGGCAAGACCGCCGCCACCCCGAAGGCCGCCGCCGAGGGCCAGGATTTCGTGATGTGCTGCGTCGGCAACGACAACGACCTGCGCGCGGTCACGATCGGCGCCGACGGCGCCTTCGCCGGCATGAAGAAGGGCGCGACCTTCGTCGACCACACCACGGCCTCCGCCGAGGTCGCCCGCGAGCTCGACGCCGCCGCCACCAAGGCCGGCTTCAAGTTCGTCGACGCCCCGGTGTCCGGCGGCCAGGCCGGCGCCGAGAACGGCGTGCTGACGGTGATGTGCGGCGGCGCCGCCGACGCCTATGCCGGCGCCGAGCCGATCATCACCGGCGCCTATGCGCGGATGTGCAAGCTGCTGGGGCCGGCCGGATCAGGCCAGCTCACCAAAATGGTCAACCAGATCTGCATCGCCGGCCTCGTGCAGGGCCTCTCCGAGGGCATCCACTTCGCCAAGAAGAGCGGCCTCGACGTCGCCGCCGTGATCGAAACCATCTCCAAGGGCGCCGCGCAATCCTGGCAGATGGAGAACCGCTACAAGACCATGAACGATGGCAAGTACGATTTCGGCTTCGCGGTCGAGTGGATGCGCAAGGACCTCTCGATCTCGCTGGCGGAAGCCCGCCGCAACGGCGCCAACCTGCCGGTGACCGCGCTGGTCGACCAGTTCTATTCCGAAGTCGAGAAGATGGGCGGCAAGCGCTGGGACACGTCGAGCCTGCTTGCGCGCCTGTCGCGCTGATCGTTGACGAGCCGTCATCGCCTTGCTGATCATACTCGCTTCAGTCTTCGTTCTGGCTTACGCGGCGATCGCGCTCGAGCATCCCCTCGGGGTCAGCAAGAGCGCGAGCGCACTGATCGGCGCCGGTCTGCTGTGGACGTTCTACGCGACCGCGATGCACGACCCCGCGATGATCAACCAACAGCTCGGGGAATCCGTCGGTGCAACCGCACAGATCGTGTTCTTCCTGATCGGCGCGATGACGATCGTCGAGGTCATCGACGCCCATGACGGCTTCGAAGTCATCACCGCGCTGATCCGCACCAGGAGCCAGATCACACTGATCTGGGTCATCAGCTTCATCACGTTTTTCCTCAGCGCGATTCTGGACAATTTGACCACGACCATCGTCATGGTCTCACTGATCCAGAAGCTGATCGGCGGACGCAGCGACCGGCTTCTGTTCGCCTCCATCATCGTGATCGCCGCGAATGCCGGCGGGGCCTGGACCGTCATCGGCGACGTCACCACGACGATGCTGTGGATTGGCGGGCAGATCACGCCGGTGAACATCATGGCGGCGCTGATCCTGCCGTCGCTGATCAATCTCCTCGTGCCGCTCCTGATCGTAAGCTTTTCGCTGCGGAGGAAGGTCATCGCGCCGCTGACCAGGGATGACAGCCGGTCGAAGGTCGATCCGTTCGAGCGCAACCTGATGTTCGGCCTCGGACTCGGTATCCTGGTCGCCGTGCCGGTCTTCAAGGCGACAACGCACCTGGCGCCCTTCATGGGCATCCTGTTCGGGCTCGGCATCCTCTGGTTGGTGGGCGAGATCGTCCATCGGCGTAAGAACGACGACGAACGCCGCCCTCTCACCCTCGCCCACGCCCTGACGCGGATCGACATGACCGCAATCGTGTTCTTTGTCGGAATCCTGCTCGCAGTCGCGGCCCTCGAGCATGCCGGGATGCTCGCAATGCTGGCGCGCTGGCTCGAGGCAACCATTGGCCGCCACGACATCATCGTCATCCTGCTCGGCCTCCTCAGCGCCGTCATCGACAACGTGCCGCTCGTGGCCGCGACGATCGGCATGTACGAGCTGGCGCACTTTCCGCCCGACAGCTTCATCTGGGAATTCATCGCCTATTGCGCCGGAACCGGCGGCTCGATCCTGATCATCGGCTCTGCCGCAGGCGTCGCCGCGATGGGCATCGAGAAAATCGAGTTCCTCTGGTACGCCCGCCGCATCGGCGGGCTCGCGCTTGCCGGTTACCTGGCAGGCGCCGTCGCCTACATCGCACAGTACAATTTGACTCACTGACCGGCGGGCTTCGTTGCGGACGGCGCTAGCGCCGACGAATTAACTCCGGGTTAACGTAATTCTTTAGCTCCTTAAGTCAGCTCTTAAGGATTTCTTGCCAGAGATAGAGAATGCAGAAGGCCCGCCTCGCGCGGGCGGGAATTGTTGTTGTGCGATGAGTAAACCCGCTGAAAAGCCCGAGGTTGTGCAGCTTCCGGCCGAGCCGGTGGCTGCGCCGTCTGCGAGCAGCCGGCGGGCGGCGGCGCAGCGGGTGCGCGAGGCACGCGACAAGTTAACGTCGACCAGCGGAACCCGGCCGGCCTTCGACTCCGAGCTGCTGCGGCAATATGCCCAGACCCGGCTGTCGGCCTCCTATGTCGTGCTGCTGCTGGTGGTCGCCACCGGCGCGCTGTTCGCAGTGTGGATGCAGCCGATCCCGGCCGCGACCTGGACCGCCGGCATGATCCTCATCCATGCCGCGATGATCCGCAGTTGCCGCCGCTTCCTCGCCGAGCCCGCCTCGCCCGCGGCGACGCGCACCTGGCGGACCCGCTTCGTCGTGCTCGACCTGCTCTATGGCCTGTGCTGGATGGCGATCCTGATCCATCCCGTGCTCGACATGGTCACGGAAACGCTGATGATGTTCCTGATGCTGCTGGTGATCGCAGTGTCGAGCATGCTCGCCGCCAATTTGCCGATCGCAGCGCTCGCCGCCACGGCGCCGGTCGCGGTCGCGATGGCCCTGAGCTTCGTTGTGACCGGCTCGCTCGACAACTACATCCTGGCGGCCGTGGCGCTCGCGGCCGAAGGCTATTTCGTGCTGCTGGCGCATCGCCTGCACTCCTCGACCTTCGCCACGCTGGAGGCGCGCGCCGAGAAGGACGCGCTGATCGGCGAGCTCGAACAGGCCAAGGCGATCTCGGACGAGGCCCGTCATCGCGCCGAGGCCGCCAACGTCGCGAAATCGCGCTTCCTGGCGCAGATGAGCCACGAGCTGCGCACGCCGCTGAACGCCATTCTCGGCTTCTCCGAGGTGATGAAGAGCGAAATCTTCGGCGCCCATGCCGTGCCGGTCTACAAGGAATATTCCGCCGACATCCATAATTCCGGCGTGCACCTGCTCAATCTCATCAACGAGATTCTCGACCTGTCGCGGATCGAGGCCGGCCGCTACGAATTGAACGAGGAAGCGGTGTCGCTGGTCGGCGTCGTCGCCGACTGCCACCATCTGATGAAGCTGCGTGCCTCGAGCCGCGGCATCACCATCCACGAGGTGTTCGAGCACGACATGCCGCGGCTGTGGGCCGACGAGCGCGCGATCCGCCAGGTCGTGCTCAATCTGCTTTCGAACTCGATCAAGTTCACCCCGCAGGGCGGCGAGATCTGGCTCAAGGCCGGCTGGACCGCCTCGGGCGGCCAGTATCTCTCGGTGCGGGATTCCGGCTCCGGCATCCCCGAGGACGAGATCCCGGTCGTGCTCGCCTCCTTCGGCCAGGGCTCCAACTCGATCAAGTCGGCCGAACAGGGTGCAGGGCTCGGCCTGCCGATCGCGAAAAACCTGATCGACCTGCATGGCGGCACGTTCACGCTGAAATCGAAGCTGCGGATCGGAACCGAGGTGATCGTCACCTTCCCGCCGGAGCGCGTGATGAGCGCGCTGGCGCCGCTCTCGGACGACGCGCCGCCGCTCCAGCCGGAGAATTTCGCATTGCCCGACGAGAAGCGGCGGCCGCGTCACAAGCCGATCATGAGCGCGGGCACGGGCTCTTAACCGGATGCTTGCAGACTTGCCCGATCATCCTTCACTATGCCCTGATGAGCCAGGAAACGCCGTGCGTCGCCGTCTGCATCATCGACCCCAGGACCAAGCTGTGCTTCGGCTGCGGCCGCACGTTGCCGGAGATCGCGCGCTGGCACGCCATGGAGAGCGCGGAACGGCTCGCGGTCATGGCGCTGTTGCCGGCCCGGATGGCGGAGGCCGGTCTGCAGCCGATCGCGCCAGCGCCGAAACGCACCTGACCAACGCGCCCATGTCCGGAGGCGTGCGATGATCCGCTTCCTGCTCGTTCTCGTCATGCTCGCCGGCACCGCCGGCGCCGTCGTCGCCTATGGCGATCCCGACCAGATCGCGCGCGCGAGCAACAAGGTCTCGCACATGATTCGCGCCCAGATCGCCGCTTCGCCCGCGCCTGCCGTGCAGATCGCGCGCGGCCAGGGCGGCGAATTCGCGCTGCGCGCCAGGATCAACGGCGTGACCGCGCCGATGGTGATCGACACCGGCGCGACCTCCGTGGTGCTGACCTGGGAAACCGCGAAAGCAATCGGGCTGCCGCTCGAGATGCTCGAATATGACGTCGACCTCGAGACCGCGGGCGGTCACACCAAGGCGGCGCGGCTCACGCTCGACCGTCTCGCCGTCGGCCACCTCGTCGAGAAATCGGTGCCGGCCCTCGTCGTGCAGCGCGGCCAGATGAAGACCAATCTGCTCGGCATGAGCTTCCTCGACCGCCTCGAGAGCTGGGGCGTGCGCGCCGACAAGCTGATGCTCACCGGCTATCCGGAGCTGCAAGGCAGCCACCGCCGCTCTCGCACCGCAGTCGATTGAGGCGAGATCTCGAGAGCCGAGGTTCGCCGTCGTGTTGGACGAACCTCGCGCGCCCTCAGTAGCATGGCGGATACGGATAATATCCGCAGGTCCTCCGGTAACCGTACGCGCCATAAGCGCCGGCCGCTCCCACCGCGGCCGCGCCGTAGTAAGCGCGCCGATGCACTCTGCGGTTCACGCCGGCCACGCTCATCGGCGTTAGTGGGCGCCCTACTCTCGCTTCAGCGCTGTCAAGGACCACCGATGGGAGCTTCGCCGACGAGACGTTGAGTGACAACGGAGCGGCGGTGAACAAGGCCGCGGCCACGAGCAGACCAAGACGCTTCACATAGCTTGCCATGGTGGTATCTCCTGATGAATGGTGATCGGTTTAGCGTCGCGTGATCAGCCGTCTCGACCCTTGATCAGGGTCAACAAAAGGCGAAGTTTTGCGCTGAAGGGGATGAGGCAGCGGCTCTTACTTGTCGCGCGCGGGCACCGGCTTCGGCGCGGGCGGCGTCGCCGGAAGCGCGGTGCGTGCCCCTTCGGCAGTTGCCGCCATGTCGGCGCGTGCCGGCGCGACCTTCATGTCGGTCAACCGGGCCCGCACCTCCGGCGTCAGGCCCGGGAAAGACGCAACCGGGGTCATATCGGGGGTCTGGTCGTTGCCGACCCGTATGCCGGAATAGGCGACGAGGCCGTCGGTGCTGGCGAGCACGTCACCCGAGCGCAGCGAGCCGTCCATCGCCAGATCGATGGGCATGAGACCGCCGGGACTGTGGCCATTGCAGGTGCAGTCGGCGCGCAGCGCCTTGCGATAGGCGAAGGCGTTCTCGCTGTCTGCGTAGCGTTCGCCGCTCGCGGCGCGGGCACCCTCGATGCTGGAGCCGAAGAAGACCTTGGTCGGGCTGGCCGGACAGAACGCCTGGCACATTTGTGCCGGCGTCGCAGCGCCGCGCATCAGCGGAAAATATTTTCCGTCGCAGCTCCGCACGCAAAAAGCCGGCCCCCCGCTTGCGGCGGCCGGCCGCGGCGGCGGAGGCTGCGGATTGTCGTTGAAGAGATTGCCCAGGATCGGGGCCTGCTGCTTTTGACCGCCGCGGAACAGGAAATCCAGCAAGCCCTCGGCAAAGCTCATTTCAGGCATCAGCACCACCGGGGCGACGATGGTGGCAACAGCAAACGTGCGGCGCAGTTTGCGCTGTTTCCACCGTTGGGGTCGCGACGGTTGCTCCACGACGCAGCGGGCCTCCCTGCAGCGCACCTGGGGCGCGCGAGGTTCTCAATGGCCGCATCGTGTTCAGGAAACGCGCTCGAAGCGGGGCGGAGAAAGGGAAAGAATTGGGCGAACCGGCAGCCCCATTTCGGTTAAGCCGCCCCGCCCCGGCTTACGCTGCGACCTCGGCCGGTGCCCGCGCACCGACGCGCGCGATCGCCTCGCGCAGCACGTCGATGCCCGCCCCCGGCTTCACGCCCTGCTCGGCAAGATGGCGGCGAAAGGCGCGTGCGCCGGGCACCGCGTGGAAGGCGCCGACGAAGTGGCGCGTGATGGCGTGCAGCCGCGTTCCCCGTGCGAGCTGCGCCTCGATATAGGGCATCATCGCCTCGAGCGCGTCCTGCATGGTCGCGTGCGGCGGCGCTTCGCCGAAGATGTCGCGATCGACGGTCAAAAGCCGCCACGGCTCCTGATAGGCGGCGCGGCCGAGCATGACGCCGTCGACATGGGCAAGATGCGCCCTCGCCGCCTCCACACTCGGAATGCCGCCATTGATGATGATCGGCACGTTCGGCATCGCGCGCTTGAGCCGGTAGACGCGATCATAGTCGAGCGGCGGGATGTCGCGGTTCTCCTTCGGCGAGAGCCCATTGAGCCAGGCTTTTCGGGCATGCACGGTCAGCGTATCGCAGCCCGCAGCCACCACCGCGCGCGCGAGCGTGTCGAGCGAGATTTCCGGATCCTGGTCGTCGATGCCGATGCGGCACTTCACCGTGACGGGCACGGCGACCGCGCGCTTCATCGCCTCGACGCAACGCGCCACGAGCTCCGGCTCCGCCATCAGGCAGGCGCCGAAGCGGCCGTCCTTCACGCGATCGGAGGGGCAGCCGACATTGAGATCGATCTCGTCATAGCCAAACGCCTCGCCGATCCGCGCGGCCTCTGCGAGGTCGCGCGGGTCCGAGCCGCCGAGCTGAAGCGCCACCGGATGCTCGATCGCATCGAACCCGAGCAGCCGCTCCCGGTCGCCATGAATGATGGCGCCCGTCGTCAGCATCTCCGTGTAGAGCAGCGCCCGCCGCGTCAGGTGACGGTGGAACACGCGGCAATGCCGGTCGGTCCAGTCCATCATCGGGGCCACGCTAAATTTCCAAGTCTTTTCAGTCACCTAACGGTCTCTCTGTCGGTCCAATCCCAGGAAGACACGGCAACGTATCTATACTGATTTCATTGGTTCTTTGAGTCCCAATCCGCTCATGGTGGGGTTACCGAACCGGTTCTTGCGAGCGGGTTGCTACCATCTGCCACCATGCTGGTTCGCTCGACGCGAACAGACCTCATGTACTCAATCTGTCCGTGCTTTATAAGCAAGCGATGAAGCGACCATTTCCGAAGCCAGCAGCAGACGCCCCTCCCGGGACAGTATGGTTTGGAGGGCCAATCTCCTGGTTCTCGATTTCGCTCATCATCCGGGCCGACGATCTTGTCCCGGATGATGTCACTCGTCTCTTGCTAGTCGAGCCGACAAGCTCTCAAACCAAAGGCTTGCCAACTCTACACACAGTGCGCCCAGGTATCGCCAAATTCGGCTCGTGGAAGGTCCAGTTGAGATCGGAAGAGACCGATGAATGGGACGTTACGGAAGCGGTCAGGACGCTTATAGCCCGCTTTCCTCAAGCCCCCTCCGTCTGGAAACAGCTTCCGGAGGGAGCACGAGTTCGCTTGAGCTTTGGTCTTTCGCTCGAGAGCAGAAATCAGGGTTTCTCAGTTCCCGCTGACATCCTGCAATTCGCCGCGGACCGCAATATCGATCTCGATTTCGACGTTTACAGCGCATGAGCCGGCCGCCCGCCCCTACGGCAGGTTGTCCCGCAAGAAAATGTCGATGCGGATGCGCTCCTGGTCGGGGCTGATGGGCTCGCCCGAGCAGTGCGCGAGCAGGACGCGGGCCGCAGAGCGCGCCTCGTGGCCGGGATCCTGGTTGATGATGGCATCGAGCGTGCCGTGGACCAGGAACCGCCGCGTGTACTGCGTCAGCTCATGGGTGATCCAGACCACGTCGCGCGCGCGGCCCGAGGCTTCGAGCGCATCGGCGATGCCGCGGTTGCCGGCGCCGCAGCAGTAGATGCCGCGCAGATCGGCATGGCGCGAAAGCAGCGCGGCGGTGAGCTCCCGCGTGCGCTCGCTGTCGTCGCGGCCCTCCAGGGCCGGCAACGCGGTCAGGTTCGGATATTCGCTGGAGAGGATCTGGTGGAAGCCATAGTGCCGCTCGGTATGATCGCGCAGCGCCAGCGAGCCTGCGATCACTGCCACTGTCCCCTGCTGGCCGGCGAGGAAACGCCCCATCAATGTCGCCGCGGTCCGCCCCGCGGCGGGATTGTCGATGCCGACGAAATGGAGCCGGCGCGAGCTCGGCGCGTCCGACACCAGGGTCACCACAACGACCCCGCGCGCTGCGAGCTCGTCGATCGCCGCGCGCACCCTGGGGTGATCGAGCGCGATGACCGCGACCCCCTGATAGGCCGGCGACAGGCCCTCCAGCGCGCTCGCCAGCACGTCCGGATCGAACACGTCGACATGGAGGATGTCGATGAAGCCGCGCTGACCGGCAAGCCATTCCGCCGTGCGCTGGACCTGCTCGGTCAGATTGGTCATGAAGCTGTTGCTGCCGGTCGGCAGCACGAAGGCGAAGCGAAAGCTCTGCCCGCGCGCGAGTCGCGCCGCCGCAACGTCCGCGCGGTAGCCGAGCTTGGCGACCGCAGCCTCGACGCGCGCGACCGTCTTGGCCCGTACGCCGTCGCGCCGGTTGACGACGCGATCCACGGTGGCTAGCGAAACGCCCGCCGCGCGCGCGACGTCCTCGAGCGTGGCGCGAGCGACCTGCTGTGGCGCGGCAGCCGTCATTCGCGCGCCGCCCACAGCATGCCGCGGGTCATCAGCGTCCTGATCTCGGGAACGTCGAGCTCGTAGGCGCGGTGGCCGAGCGAGGAATAGAACACCCTGCCCGCGCCATAGCGCTTCTTCCAAACGACGGGCATCACCACGCCGTCGATCCAGGGCGCGTGCTCGCCGGTAAACGTCGTCGTCGCCAGCACCTCGATGGCGGGGTCGACGTGCATGTAGTACTGCTCCGAACGATGCTCGAAGCTGTTCAGGCCCTTCATGACGGGATCGTCCGGCTTCGTCACGTCGACCTTGTAGTCGATGATGTTGCCGGGGTGCGCGACCCATTGTCCGCCACACAGGAACTGATAGTCGACGGAGTCGCGGAAGGCATCGCACATCCCGCCATGATGGCCGGCGAGCCCGACGCCGCTGCGCACCGCCGCGCAGAGATTGAGCGCGTCCGCCTTCTCGATCTTCGACATGGTGTAGATCGGGATGATCAGCGACAGATCATGGACGGAGGGATCGCCGAATGCCTCCGTCGTCGTCTCGATCCGAACCTCAAAGCCTTCCGCCTTCAGCCAGGTGCGGATCATCGAGGCACAGAGATCGGGATCGTGTCCCGGCCAGCCCCCCCAAACAATCATTGCCTTGCGCATGGTCATTCCCTCAGTCGATCTGTCCGGTTTCACGTCCGGCCGGCAGCATCGCCGGTCGCTCGACGCGGTTCTCGATCCTGACGCGCCGCCCTTCGTCGGCCGAGGTCTGGAATGCCTCCATCACCTCCAGCACGTGGAAGGCCAGCGCGCCGCTGGCCCGATGCGGCCGGTTGTTCAGGATCGCGGAGGCCATGTCGGCGACGCCGATGGAGCGGAACTCGCCTTCGACATGACCGTGGGTCAACGGCACGACCTCCCATTCGCCGCCGGTCTTCGCGATCTGCACCTCGCCGCCAAAGCGGTTCGGGTCCGGCACCAG
Source organism: Bradyrhizobium diazoefficiens (assembly GCF_018131015.1). Taxonomy (GTDB): domain Bacteria; phylum Pseudomonadota; class Alphaproteobacteria; order Rhizobiales; family Xanthobacteraceae; genus Bradyrhizobium; species Bradyrhizobium diazoefficiens_B. Next base: position 272,838 of record NZ_JAFCJJ010000001.1, on the reverse strand, counting down.
CATGCTGCCCTTGTCGCCATAGATCTCGATCGGCGCGTGCCGGTGTTTTGGTACATCGAAGCTCATCGCGATCGAGACGACCGCCCCGCTCTCGAACTCGAGGGTGCCCGCGACATGGGTCGCGACCTCGACCGGGATCAGCGCGCCGTTCATCGGCTGGCTGGTCACCACCCGCTCGGATTTCGGCCGCGCGGTCGAGCCCATCACGCTGGCGACCGGACCGAGCAACTGCACGAGATCGGTGATGTAGTACGGGCCCATGTCGAGCATCGGCCCGCCGCCGCGCAAATAATAGAAGCCCGGCGCCGGATGCCAGCGCTCATGGCCGGGACAGCCGAAGAAGGCGCTGCCGGCCACCGGCGTGCCGATCGCCCCGTCGTCGATCAGCTTGCGCGCGGTCTGGTGGCCGCCGCCGAGGAACGTGTCGGGCGCGCAGCCGACGCGAAGGCCCTTCTGCGCGGCAAGCTCCATCACCTTGCGGGCTTCCGCGACGTTGATGCCGAGCGGCTTCTCGGAATGGACATGCTTGCCGGCATTCAGCACCGCGAGACTGACGTCGGTGTGGGCGAGCGGCACGGTGAGATTGACGACGATCTCGACGTCGTCGCGCTTCAGCAGCTGATCGACCCGCATCGCCGGCAGGTTGAAGGCGGCGCCCTGCCGCTCCGCGGCATCGCTGCGCATGTCCGCCAGCGCCCTCACCTCCATGGCCGGAAAGCGCTGCGCCGCCTTGAGGTAGGCGGTGCTGATGACACCGCAGCCGATGATTCCGACGCCGACTTTTCTCATTGTGTTCTCCCAAGAATATCGTTCATCCCTTGACCGCGCCCGCGGTGAGGCCGGCGACGATGTGCTTCTGGGCCAGCAGAAACAGGATGATCGTCGGCAGGATGGTCAGCGTGATGAAGGCCAGGATCAGGTGCCATTCGGACGAGTATTCGCCCTGGTAAACCATGATGCCGAGCGGCCATGGATAGAGCGCATCGGTGTTGAGCATCACCAGGGGCAGCAGGTAGGCATTCCAGCTGTTGACGAAGGTGATGGTGCCGACCGTCGCCAGGATCGGCCGCGACAGGGGCAGCGTCACATAGCGGAAGAATTTGATGTAGCTGCAGCCGTCGACCAGCGCCGCTTCAAGAAGTTCATAGGGAATGTCCTTGAAGAAGCGCCGCAGCAGCAGCACGCTCATGGCGAGGCTGAAGGCCACCTGCGGCAGCGCGACGCCGAAATAGGTGTCGAGCAGGCCGAGATCGCGCACCTTGATGAAGAGCGGCAGCACCGCGGTCGCGGCCGGGAACAGCAGGCCGAGCGTCAGATAGCTCAGCAGCATCGACGAGCCGTAGAACCGGACGTGGGCGAAAGTGAACGCCGCCATCGAGGCCACGATCAGGGTCAGCGTCACCGCGAGCGTCGAAATGATCAGCGAGTTGCGCAGGAGCTGCCAGTAGCGCGCCGAAAACAGGATGTCGGCATAGTTCTGCCACTCCCAGTGCTGCGGCAGGCCGAACGGGTTGACGCGCAGCTCGCCCAGCGATTTGAAGCCGCCGAGCACGGTCGCGAGCAGCGGCACCAGCACGAAGACGGCAACCACAAAGAGGAATATCGCCTTGAACAGGACGGCAGGATCGAACGGCGCGCGCGTGGTCTGTGCGTTACTCATCGCGCATGAACCATCGCTTGTAGGTGAAGGCAAAGGTCACGCAGATCACGAACAGGATGACGCCGATGGCGCTGCCATAACCGACCCGCATGCGCGAGATGCCGTTGTTGTAGAGGAAGCTCACCATCGTGTTGGAGGAATCCGCAGGCCCCCCGCGCGTCAGCGGCATGACGAGGTCGAAGAGCTGAAGCGAGCCGATGATGGCGAAGAACACAGAGAGCCGGATCGTCGGGTAGAGCAAGGGGATGACGACGTGGCGCAGCGTCTGCGACCGCGTCGCGCCGTCGATCCGCGCGGCCTCGATCAGGCTCTTGTCGAGACTCTGGAGCGCTGCGATGAACAGCATCATGTGAAAGCCAAAATACTTCCAGACGATCACGATCAGCACCGCCAGCATCGCAGTGTCGGTCGAGGCCAGCAGATGCGGCGGCTCGGCGCCGAAGGCGCGCCAGATCGAGGCGACGAGGCCGTAATCGCCGTCATAGACGAAGCTGAAGATCAGCCCGGTCGCGATCTCGGCGAGGATGTAGGGCATGAAGAACAGCATCCGCAGCGCCACCGCCCCGCGAAAGCGTTCGGCCAGCATCAAAGCGAGCGCGAGCGCGAGCGGCAACTGGATCGCGAGCGAGACCGCGATGATCAGGCCGTTGTTGCGCAGGGCGAGCCAGAACGCGCGCGTCTCCAGCACGAAGCGGTAATTGTCGAAGCCGATCCAGTTGGTGGGCCGGCCAAAGCCGTTCCAGTTGAAGGCCGAATACCAGGCGGCCTCCCCGATCGGCAGCACCACGAACAGCGTGAACAGCAGCAGCGCGGGCGGCAGGAACAGGATCACGACCGTGAAGCGGCCGTCCCAGCGCGGGCCGCGGACCGCGAGCGGTGAGAACGATGTTTCCGCGACGCCGATCGCCGGCGAGCTTGCGATCCGTCGCGCCACCATCAGTTACCCTGCTTCCAGGCAGCCTCGATCGCCTTGGCGGCGTCCTGCGGGTTCATGCTGCCGCCGGCGATCTCCGCCGTGACGTCGTTCACCACGCGACCGACCGAGGGGCCGAGGCTCTGGTCGTAGAAGTTCTGGTGATAGTTAGACTTCGCCAGATTGGCGGCGATCTGCTTCATGAAGGCGCTGTTGAGGCCGGCCTCGCCGCCCTTGACGACCGGAACGATGAAGTTGCCGGCGGCGAGCCGCGCCTGCACGTCCTTGGAGATGAAGAACTTGAGGAAGTCGGTGGCTTCCTTGGGCGCCCCCTTGGTGATCAGCCAGCCGGTGATGCCGCCGAGCGTGTCTGACGGCTCACCCTTGCCGCCGGGTACGGCCGGAAAATCGAACCAGCCGAGCTTGTCGTCGCCGAGACCGACCTTGTCGGCAGCGAGCGCGCGCTGGGTGTGATAGAAGGACGAGATGGCCAGGATCATCGCGGCCTTGCCGTCACCGAAATAGCCGACGGCCTGCGGGTTCTTGAAACCGAGAAAACCGTTCTGGAACGGCTGGAGATCGACGAGCTGCTTGAACAGCTCGCCGGATTTCTGGAAGGTCTCGCCGGCGAAGCCGCCGTTCTCGCCGCGCAGCGCCGCATCGAAGGCCGGCTTGCCGCCGATGCGCACGGCGAGATGCGTCCAGTAGAAGTGCAGCGGCCATTTATCGGCACCGCCAACCACGATCGGCGTAACACCCGCGGCCTTCAGCGTTTTCACAGCGCCGAGCAGATCGTCCCATGTCTTGATCTTGCTTGCATCGACATTGCCTTTGGCCATCAAATCCTTGTTGTAGAGGAATCCGACCTGCGACAGCGCGATCGGAAGTCCAAAGACGCGGCCGTTCTGGGTGAAGGCGGCGAGCGCTGCCGGTGCGATCGTATCGCTGTAGCCGCCGCTCCTCACAGAATCGGTGATGTCTTCCAGCACGCCCGCTTCGACCTGCGCCTTCAGCACCCCGCCGGCCCAGCTATAGATGATGTGCGGCCGGTCCTTGGATTGCAGGATGGTCGGCAGCTTGGCCTTGTAGGCCTCGTTCTCCAGGAACTGCATCTCGACCTTCACACCGGGATGCGAGGCCTCATAGCTGCGTGCGACCTCCTCCCAGATCTTCACCTGGGCTGGATTTACCTCGATATGCAGCCATTTCACGACGGTATCAGCTGCGGCGACGTTTGCGCCAAACAGGCAAGCGGCAGCGGCGAGTCCCAGCTTCCTGAGCAGCCTCATCACGATCCTCCCAGCGACTTTGTAGTCTTTGGGTACGATCCTGCCTTCAATTTTTGAGGTGCGCAACTGAATTTCTGACCTGCGTACCTCACGGTTAGAGGAGCCGCTCTGCGGGGAGATTGGGGTGGCTGATTGATGGTGCGAGATCGCCTCCCCGCTGAACAAGGAGGGCCGGCTATAACGGACTTGCAAAAATCAGGCAGCGCCGCCGAGATAGAGCCGCTTGACGATGTCGTTGCCCGTCAATTCGTCGACGGAACCGGCCGACACGACGATTTCACCGTGGACGATGATGTAGCCGCGGCTGGCGATCCGGATCGCCTGGTTGAAGTTCTGCTCCGCCATCAGCACGGTGAGGCCGAGGTTCTGCTTGAGCTCGCCGATCTTGGTGATGGTCTGCGAGACCAGCAGCGGCGAAAGCCCGACCGAAGGCTCGTCCACCAGCAGCAGGCGCGGTGACGACATCAGCGCGCGCGCAATCGCCAGCATCTGCTGTTGTCCGCCCGACATGGTGCCCGCGAGCTGCCCCTGCCGTTCCTTCAGCACGGGAAAGGTTTCGAAGGCGACCGCAAGGTTGCGGTCGATGGCGCGCCGGGCCGCCTTGCGGAAGGCGCCGAGCATCAGGTTCTCCAGCACGGTCAGCCGGGGAAACAGGCGCCGTCCCTCCGGCACCATCGCCACGCCGAGCTCGACGATGTCTTCGCTGGTCAGGCGGGACAGTTCGTGCGCCGTGCCGTCGATGGTGAGCGCGATCGTGCCGCGTTGCGGCCGCACCAGGCCCGCAATGCACTTCATCAGCGTGCTCTTGCCGTTGCCGTTGGTGCCAAGCAGGGCAACCGCTTCGCCCCCCTCGACATGGAGCGACACGCCGCGCAACGCCTTCACGGCGCCGTAACCCGCATCCAGATCGTTGATGGCAAGGCTAAGTGCCAAGGTAAGCCTCCTGCACGCGCCGGTCGGCCATGACCTCGGTTGGTGTGCCGAGCGCGATAATCCTGCCGGCGTCGAGACACATGACGCGCTCGGAGAAACGCATCACGGCCTGCATGATGTGCTCGATCATGATGATGGTGATGTCGCGGCCGGCAAGGCTCAGCAGCAGATCGAGCACCTCGTCGACTTCCGAGCTGGAGAGCCCCGCCATCGCCTCGTCCGAGATCAAAAGCTTCGGATGCGTCGCCATGGCGCGCGCAAGCTCCATCTTGCGCAATTCCACCTGGCTGAGGCTTGCCGCCGAAACGTTGGCCTTCGACCCCAGGCCCATCTGGGTCAGGATCGACATCATGCTGTCCTGCCGCTGGCCCACCGAGACGTGCTCGTGCGCGGCAAAATCGAGCGCGACCATGAGATTTTCGGCAACCGTCATGCTCCTGAACGGCCGCGGAATCTGGAAGCTGCGGCTGATGCCGCGGCGGGTGCGCTGATGCGGCTGCAGCGGCGTGACGTCCTCGCCGCCAAACAGGACGGTGCCGGGCTCGGTGCGAAACACGCCGGAAATGCAGTTGATCAGCGTGGTCTTGCCCGAGCCGTTCGGACCGATCAGGCCGAACCGCTCGCCGGGCCGGATGTCGACGCTGACATTGCTGAGCGCGGTGAACCCGCCAAAACGCTTGGTGAGCGCCGAGATCCGCAGCAGCGGCGCAGGCGCGTCGGAGGACGTCATGCCCCACCCTCCTTCTTGCCGCGCAGCCTGCCGACCAGGCCGATGATGCCCTGCGGCGCGCCGACGACGAACAGCACCAGCATCAGGCCCAGCACCAGCACGTTGACTTCCGACGAAATCGTTACCGTCAGCAATTGCTGCGTCGTCCCGAGCAGGATCGCGCCGATGATCGGTCCCGACCAGTGCGCGGTGCCGCCGATCAGCGACATCGCCAAGGTCGTGACGGAGTAGTTGAGATTGAACGCGGAGCCGGGGTCGGCATATTGCAGGTACATCGCAGCGGGCGCGCCGACGGCGCACAGCAGCGCGCCCGAGATCACGCAGGCGAGCAGCCTCAGGCGCAAGGTCGGCACGCCCGTGCATTCGGCCGCGAGCTCGTCGTCCCTGAGCGCCTGCAGGCCGCGACCGATCCATGAATTCTGGATGTAGCGCGAGATCGCGACCGCGAGCACCACGAGCAGCGCCTGCACGAAGAACAGCATCTGCACGTAATTTTCGAACGGCGCGGTCACCGGCGGCCGCTGGATCTGGATGCCGGCGGCACCGCCGACATAGCGCCAGTTGGTGATCGCCGTCTCGATGATGATGGTCAGCGCGATCGTCGCGATCGAGAAGAAGATGCCCTGCATGCGGAGCGTCAGCACGCCCAGCGCAAGCCCCATCAGGGCGCCGATGGCGGCGGCGGCCAGGATCTGCAGGGGAAGCGGTGCGCCGAAGGCTTTGACCAGGAACACCGAGCTGTAGACGCCGACGCCGTAGAACGCGCTGGTGCCGAAATTCACATAGCCGGCGTAACCGCCGAGGATGCTCCAGGCGACGGCGAGCGCGATGAATTGCAGGATGACGTAGCCGGCGAAGAACGGGTACTGGTTTCCGACCACCTGCGTCATCACGAAGACCGCGGCGAGAAAGACCGCCGCGCCGGTCCAGAAGGCCATGCTGTTGCGGGTCATGATCGCCTGCCAAACAGGCCCTGCGGCCGGACGGCGAGAACGCCGAGCAACATCGCAAAGGAAATCGCCGGCGCCCAGGAGGCGCCGAACAGGGTGAGCACGATCGACTCGGCGACGCCGAGAATGATGGCGGCGACCAGCGTGCCGCTCATGCTGCCGAGCCCCGCCATCACCACGACGCAGAAGGTGCGCCCGATATAGGCCCGGTCGAGGATCGGATCGACCGGCGCGACGATGATGAGCAGGGCACCGGCGATCCCGAGCACGGCGGTGGCAATGCCGAAGGCCCACTGCTTGACCTTGAGCGGGTCGGCGCCCATCAGCCGCAACGCCACCTCGTCCTGCGCGACCGCGCGGATGGCGCGTCCCATGAAGGTTTTCGACAGATACAGCGTCAGCAGGACGGTCAGCACGGTCGCGACGGCGAAGGCCACCAGCAGCCGGTACGGAATGCGGAAATCGCCGAACCGCCACGCCTTGCCGACGTAATCGGCCGTGACGGAGCGCTGGTCGACCCCGAATTGCAGGATGATCAGCACCTCGATGATGAAGGCGACGCCGAAGAAGAAGGCGATGCCGCGCACGCCTGCGTCGCTGCCGCGCTTCTCGAACGTCTCGTAGTACAGGCGATAGGCGGCGAGCCCGAACACGAAGAACACCGGCGTGATCAGGAGCCCGGCGACCAGCGGATCGACGGCGTAATGCTCGTTGAGGAAATACACGGCGTAGGACGCCAGCACCAGGAACGCAGGGTGCGCCACATGCGGAACGTCGAGCAGGCCGAACGACACCGACAGGCCGAGGCTGACCGCGCCGTAGAAGCAGCCGAGCAGCACGCCGATCACCACCGCATCGAGCAGCAGATCCAGTGAAAACAAGTTTGGTCCCCCTTGACCCGGCTTGAGCCGCTCCCCCGATCAGCTCAAGCCGGGGCTTCCCATTGCCTGCCCGGGACGATTCTTCCCGGGCAGTCTCGCGACGTCCAGCCTATTTCCGCGCGGCTTCGAACGGAGCGACCAGCTCGCCGGACTTCAGGCTGTCCGGAAACAGGATCACCTGCTTGCCCGAGCTGCGGAACTGCTCCATGTTCTTGTCCACAACGCCGCGGAACTGGGCCTGCAGCACCGCGGTCTCCTTGCGCTCGCCGTCAGCCGAAAACGCGATCGGACCGACGATGGTCTTGTGGGTGTTTTCGCGTAAGTATTTCGCCAGCGCCTTCTGGTCCAGCGAACCCACCTTGCCGATGGCCTGCTCGATCATCTGGCCGCTGGCATAGCCGAACGGCGCCAGATAATAGCCGAGCGGGTCGATCTTGGCCTCCACGGCGCGCTTGGTGTACTTGTCGAAGAACTCCTTGGTGCCGTCGAAATACATGCTCTTTTCCGGCAGCCACGTGTTGTAGTTGACGACGCCGTTGAGCAGCGAGCCCATGTTCTCCATCACGGCGCCGAACTGCAGGCCGACCATGCCACCGCCGAACACCTTGACGCTGTCGCCGATGCCGATCTCGTTCACGGCGCGCAAAATGCCAGTCGAGTCCGGCGGATAGGACGCGACATAGACGATGTCCGGCTTGGTCGCTTTCAGCGCGCGGATGATGCTGGAAAACTCCACCGTGCTCGGCGGATAGGCCTGGTCGAACACGACCGGCAGCTTGCGCTGCGCGGCGACCTCGCGCGCGGTCTTGGCCAGGTTCTGGGCGAATTCCTGGTCGGCCGCCAGCAGCGCCATGGATTTGCCGCCGGCCTTCTGGCCGATGTCGAGGAACGACGACGCCCAGCTGTCGGCCGGCCCCCACGGCGCATTGTTGAACCACATGTCGTGGCCGACCTTGCTGTTGACCTGGAACGAGAAGTTGCCCATCAGCAGCAGCCCGCGCTGCTTGACCATCGGCATGATCGGCGCCGTCGGCACGGTGGCATAGGGCGCGAACAAGAGGTCGACCTTGTCGACGTCGATCAGCTTGGAATAGATCGCCGGCGTCTCCGCAGCGCTCGACTTGTCGTCATAGACGACGAGCTCGACCTTGCGGCCGCCGAGCAGCCCGCCTTTGGCGTTGACGTCGTCGCGCCAGATCTCGATGCCGAGCAGTGATGCCTTGCCGCCACCGGCAAGACCGCCGGTCTGCGGCATGCTCATGCCGATCCTGATCGGCCCCTGCTGCGCTCTTAGCAAATTGACGCCGAGCGGCGTGGCCGCAAGCGCAGCCCCCGCGGTCGCCAGCAGGCGGCGGCGGGAAATCGATCTTGGCTTGGAGACCTTCTTCGACATTGGCAGTCCTCTCCCTTGGATGTTCGCTCTTTTGGCGTGATTGTGTTTGGTCTTGCCGGCGGATTCCTCGCAGGATTCGCCCCGGGGCCATCAGGTCAACCTGGCGGCGGCTGGGGAGTCCCGGTCATGAATGTCGCGATGGGTTTCGAACGCGCTGGGCGAAAGCCGACGCGATCTCATTTCAGGCAAGCCCCTCCCCGGCCCTGCTTCTTGCTTTTGAGGGATTAGAGTGTGGGACTTTTCAAAGGTCAAGCTGCTTCGATTTTCCTGTGTTCGACTTTCGGACTTGCCCTTTTTCGCGCCGCCAACGCGCCCCCATTGCACAATGTGAAATGACGGAGGCGACGGAGCCCCGTATGTCACACCTCCCACCGGGCAGAGGACACCGGCCGGAACCCCGGCGTTCGATTCCGGTTGATGATCCAAAGCCCTCACCTGACCCCGCGATCGCGCTTTTTCCCCCCGGAGCTTCGTCAATGACCTCAGCCGACCGGCCGGCCACCCGGCTTGCGACCCGGCTTTCGTTTCTGGTCGCGGGCTTCGGCATCGCCTGCTGGGCGCCACTGGTGCCGTTCGCCAAGGCGCGGCTGGCCGTCCACGACGCCATCCTGGGCCTGCTGCTGCTCAGCCTCGGCATCGGCTCGGTCGCCGCCATGCTCGCGACCGGGATCTTGAGCGCACGCTACGGGAGCAAGCCGATCATCATCGCGGGCGGGCTCGGCCTTGCCCTCGTGCTGCCGCTGCTGGCAATTGCCGGCTCCCCCGTGACGCTCGCGCTGGCGCTGCTCGCCTTCGGCGCCGCGCTCGGCTCCATCGACGTTGCCATGAACATCCATGCGGTCGAGGTTGAGCGTGCGGCAGGACGGCCGCTGATGTCCGGCTTTCATGCCCTGTTCAGCATCGGCGGCTTCGCCGGATCCGCGGTCATGACAGCCCTGCTCACGCTCGATCTCGGCCCGCTTGCGAGCACGCTGGTCTGCTCCGCCCTGATGCTGATCACGATGTGGCTCGCCTCGCCGCGCCTGTTGCGCGCGGCGCAGGCGCAGGAGGGGCCGCTGTTCGTGCTGCCGCATGGCATCGTGCTCCTGCTTGCCCTGCTCGCGGCCGTCACCTTCCTGGTCGAAGGCGCAATCCTGGACTGGGGTGCGCTGCTCGTCATTGGCGAGGGCCTCGTCAGCGAGGCGCAGGGCGGGATCGGCTATATCGTGTTCTCGATCGCAATGACGGCGGGACGGCTCGGCGGCGATGCCGTGGTGGCGCGGGTCGGCGATCGCACGACGCTAGTCTGGGGAAGCCTGCTTGCGATCGCAGGCTTTGTGGTCCTGCTGCTTGCTCCACGCGCAGCAGTGGCCGTGGCGGGCTTCCTGCTCATCGGCCTCGGCGCATCAAATCTGGTGCCGGTGCTGTTTCGCCGCGCCGCCAGCCAGACTGCGATGCCCACCGGACTTGCGGTCGCTGCCATCACCACGGCCGGCTATGCCGGGGTTCTGCTCGGACCCGCCGGCATCGGAATAGTCGCCCAGGCCGGCGGCCTCCCGCTGGCGTTCTGGATGCTCGCTGCGCTGATGAGTCTCGTCACGCTGTCGGCCCGCACGGTCACGGCGAAGCCGTAGGCGGCTTGCGCTTCATTCAAGCCTGTTGCCTATCCCTCGGTGACGGCGCACTCTGACGAGAGAACTGGCGAAGCCGGCTCGACGCTGCGCTTCCGTTCCTGGATTGCGACATGTACGCCATGGCCCTTTCCGCGCGCGGCGCGCCATTGGCGCTCCAGCAACGGCCTGACCCAACCCCTGGCCCGGGCGAGGTCCGCGTCAAGGTGAGCGCCTGCGGTGTCTGCCGAACCGATCTGCACGTCGTCGATGGCGAGCTCCCCGGCATTTGCTATCCGATCATCCCGGGCCACGAGGTCGTTGGCCGCATCGATGCGGTGGGCGCGGGCGTAAAGGACCTGAGCCTCGGCATGCGCGTCGGCGTGCCCTGGCTTGGTCATACCTGCGGAGAGTGCTTCTATTGTCGCGCGGGCAAGGAAAATCTCTGCGATCGTCCCGAATTCACGGGCTACACCCGCGACGGCGGCTTTGCCAGCCATCTCGTCGCCGATGCCGGATATTGCTTTCCGCTCGGCGCCCACGGCGAGGACACCGCCATCGCACCGCTGCTCTGCGCCGGGCTGATCGGCTGGCGATCGCTGGTGATGGCGGGAGACGCGAAAACACTCGGCATCTACGGGTTCGGCGCGGCCGGACACATCGTGGCGCAGGTGGCGCGGACGCAGGGGCGGACCGTTTACGCGTTCACGCGCCGCGGCGACGAGGACGCCCAGCGATTTGCGCTTTCGCTGGGCGCGGACTGGGCCGGCGCTTCCACAGACAAGCCGCCGGCCGAACTGGATGCAGCGATCATTTATGCGCCCGTGGGCGCGCTGGTGCCGCTCGCCCTGCGCTCGGTGCGCAAGGGCGGACGCGTCGTGTGCGCCGGCATTCACATGTCGGACATTCCGGCATTTCCCTACGATATACTCTGGGGCGAGCGTCAGATCGTATCGGTTGCAAACCTCACGCGACGCGACGGCATCGATTTCCTCGCCGCCGCAGCCAAGGCTGACATTCAGACAGCCGTGACGGTATTTCCGCTCGCCGAAGCCAACCAAGCGCTCGCCCGACTGCGGGACGGCAAGCTCGTTGGCGCGGCCGTGTTGCGTCCATGACTGCAGGTCCATCGGCCTGACGTAGCAGCTCCTTGATTCAGCGCAAAAGTCCGGTTCGAAGGCTCTGATAGCCTCAAAGCTGTTCAACGGGAATGGCCCAAATGATTCTGCGAAACTGGTGCGTGGCTCTGACGATCTCCGCGGCCGCCATGACGTCCGCGATTGCCCAATCCAGTTTCCCGCCCTCGCCAAATGCCAGCCGATATGCGCCGCGCTTGGTCGAAGTCATGAACGCGGCGCAGCTTCAGCACCTTAAGCTGTCGTTCGCGGGAAAGTCGAAGAATTGGGAGCTCGCGGCTTTCGAATTGCGCCAATTGACCGACAGTCTGGCGCAGGCAGCCATCTTCTATCCGGACATTCCGGTAAGCAAGGTGACCACGATGGAAGACCCCCTGCTCTCGGTCGCCGATGCAATATCGGCGAAAGACAGCCGCAAGTTCGCCGTTTCGCTGCGCGCCCTGACTGACGGCTGCAATGCCTGTCACACCTCGATGGCGCGGGGGTTCATCGTCATCGGCGTCCCGGCCGGCCAGCAGTCACCAGCCAATCAGGTCTTTGCCCCCGTAATGCGACCTTAAATTATCGCGCAACTCCCGGACGGATGTCGGACGCGCGGCTGCTGTTGAACAAGCCCGGTGCCCCCAACCAGGTATTGCTGGCCGGATCGCATTGTCCGATCGCGATCCGGGAGATCTGCTTTGGGTCCCGAATCCCCGTCCCGGCAATCTCGATGACCCGTCTTGCAACCATTTCACTGACAGGGTCATTGCGGTCGACGAGGCAGAGACCATGGAGTGTCTTCCGATAGGCTATGCCCAACTGCTTGATCTCCTCAGGTGAGGCCGAAGAGCTGCCAAGTAATCGAAAAACGGTCATTTCACCCTCCCCCCAGCGCCTTGGAAGCGCGTTCTCTCTTACGATCTGCGCGGCAAGACGCCTGGAACCCGATCGACGTCATGCCTCCAGCTGGCCGAGCTTGACGCGATCGCGCAACACGATTCGTCTCTGTGTTGGTCCGTCGAAATGCAGCAATCCTTCATCTTTCAGGATCGAAAGAGCGCGCGAAACCGTTTCAAGGGTAACTCCGAGATAATCGGCGATGTCGCGACGGCTCATCGGCAGGACCAGCACGCCCGGATGCATCAGCCGGTCGTCCATCTCGAGCAGGAACGCGGCCACCCTCTCCAACGCAGTCTTGCGGCCGAGCAGAAGCATATGCATCTCGGCATGCTCCAGATTCCGCGTGACGAGGCGCAAGAGGCTGCCTGCCCCCGTCATCCGGCTCGCCATGACGTTGACGAGACTATTTCGTTTCATGATGCGAACGCTGGTTTCGACGACCGCATCCGCGGTGAAGCGATGGCTTGCGCCATTCTCCAACCCGAACATGTCGCCCGGGAGATGAAATGAATTGATCTGGCGGCGACCGTCCGAAAGCAGCTTGTAGGTGCGCACCGCGCCGGACAGGATCTGGTAGGCGTAGTCCGCCTCTTCACCCTCGCCAAAGATTTCCATGCCTCTGCGATACTTGAATTCGCTGGAGAGGAGCTGACCGCCTGCAAGGGCGTGCAACTGATCGCCGTCCGAATGACAGATCGCTGCATTGGTTCTCACCAGCATCGTTGCCTCCCCGCAAACTGCGCAATACTAGGGCGAGGCAGGGAAGCAGACTTGATCTGCCGCAAATTCGGAAACCTGCGAATTCATCGCTGGGCCGCCTGCCGATGCCAGGGAAAGAAGCATGTGGCCCACTTTCGGAGCGGCGAACTCATCCGGCCCGAAACAAGAAAAGCCGCCGAGGTTTTGGGGCGGACCTCGGCGGCGACTTGGGGGACGTAATCATGGGCTAGTTACGTCGAAAACAAACTAGTCGGTTCGAATTTTTTGGACTTGATCGAGATCAAGCCAAGGGCGTTACGACTATCTGCTCCTCGGCTCTGCCGCCAACTCACCCGTCGCGACGTTGATAAGATGGATTCTCGCACAAGCAGGGCAATCCACGACTGCGATCGCCCCGTCGGCCTTTCCGGAGCAAGATTCGTCGATCGGGTGCTGAACGTTCATGCCGGTGTTGGGACAGCGAAACAGAATGTTGGACATTGAAATCTCCGTGCCAACCACCTGCTCCCGCAACTCGCACGGATCAACTCAGGACGATCACCTAGGCTTGCTTCAAGAATCCACACCATGATACCGATCGAACTCTATTTGCCGAAGCCCCTGCTTCGTCGCTTGGCGGGGCGATGGTAGCATTTGGAAGTCAGACGTCGTCGGGACCAGGGGTGGGCCATGCACCGTTACATCGTTCGGGCGAACATCGATCACTACGTCGCGCTCCTGAACGGGACCGAACTGTCGTCCGACTGCAGAAGCACTGCGGTCAAGTTGCTGATCTCGGAAGAAGACAAGCTCGGGCAGGATCTGGAGCAGCTCGAATTCGTCGAATGCAAAGCGGCGACCGGGCGCGACCGCGTCAAGCACATGAGAAACCTGCGCGACGGTTTTGCCTTCGGAACGTCGGAACGGCGGCAAGCGGACGAGGCGCTGGTGAACGCCGAGAATCTTCAAACCATTCTGGAGGACAAGTGTCATAACTTGCGCAGGAGGATCAATTCGCGCGGCCTTTAAGCTTGCCCTCCTCCAGTCGGGACGCTCCACGACGGCTCCGCGCAAGTCTGTGCGGAGTTTTATCCCCCGGCGGGCGCAGGGTCCCGCGGTTGATTGATATCAATATCCACTCCAGGCCGGCGTCTTATGCTTCATAAGAAATGGGAGCATCGGCATGATTGGAATCACACTGACTGCGGATCAGATCTGCAACGCACCGATCGAGGTGCGACGATGGATCGAACACGAGGTGATCACCGCGCTGCGCCTGGCGCCGCAGCCCTCAGCCTCGGCGGCGCCAAGCGCTACCCGCCCGACTATCTGCGATGAAGACGAGATGGCAGCGATCTTCGGTCGATTGCGCGGAATGCCCGCCGCCCTCAGTGTGCTGTTCGAATTCAGGCATCCCGGGATCGCATTCGGGAATCCGCCGGTCAAGAGCTTCCGGCTGATGGACATATTGCACAACAGCAAGCTGCAGAGCATCAGCCAGGTGATGGTCGGCCTTGACGCCATCAACGCGGCTCTCGCCGACATGCGGGGCGATGCCGGCGCCCGCTTCTGCGACTTCGACAATGAAGGCCACTGTTTCCTGGCGCCGGAAACGCAGGCGAGCATCGCCAAACTGTGGCATGACATCGTGGTGAGCCAACAGCCACGTTCGGATGCGCGTGGCGAACCCCTGCAGCGCTCTGCGGGCTGAGACCTCGACGCATTTTCGGCGGCCCCGCGCGGGATCACGTGCGGGGTTCACGGTCAGGCTGCGACCGCCTCGCTGTTTCCAGTGCTGTGGCCGAGCAGCGGCGCAAACTGCTCTGCAGTCAGCGTTTCATTGGCGATCAACAGCTCGACGCCCGCGTCAAGGTCGGCACGCCGCCCTTGCAGGATGTCGCGGGCGCGACGATCACCTTCCTCGATCAGGTTTCGGACGGCGAGATCAATCTCGCGGCCCGTGGCCTCGGCAGCCGTAACGACCGCATCCTGGGCGGCGAGGAATGGCTGCGGCTTCGGCGCGTAGGTGCGCTGCCCTACCGTCTCGTCCATGCCGTATCTGGTCACCATCTCAATGGCGATTTCGGTCGCACGTTGAAGATCGTCAGCAGCTCCGGTCGAAATGACTCCGCCGAAAATCAGGCGCTCCGATGCCCGGCCGCCCATCAGGACGGCAATACGGTTCTTCAATTCCTCGACCGTAAGCAAGAACCTGTCCTCGGTCGGGCGCTGGATGGTGTAGCCCAACGCGCCGATCCCACGCGGAATGATCGATACCTTCTGCACCGCATCGACCCCGGGCAGGCTCGCCGCCACAAGGGCATGGCCCATCTCGTGATAAGCGACCCTGCGCCGCTCGTTCCTTCCCAGCACCCTGCTCTTCTTCTCGACCCCGGCGACGATCCGCTCGATCGCGGTGACGAAATCAGCGAACGAGACCTGGTCACCTCCGCGCCGGGTCGCGGCAATCGCCGCCTCGTTGACGAGATTGGCGAGATCGGCTCCCGTGAAGCCGGTCGTAAGGCCTGCCACCTTGTCGAGATCGACCGCCTCGTCCATCCGGATCTTGCGGACATGCACCTTGAGAATCGCGATGCGTCCGTTCTTGTCCGGCCGGTCGACGAGGACTTGCCGGTCGAACCTGCCGGCCCGCAACAGCGCGGGGTCCAGAATTTCGGGGCGATTGGTTGCTGCCAGCAGGATGACGCCGGCGCTCGGGTCGAAGCCGTCAAGTTCGGAGAGCAGCTGGTTGAGGGTCTGCTCCTTTTCATCGTGGCTGCCGAACGACAGCGGGCCGCGGCTGCGTCCGAGCGCATCGAGTTCGTCGACGAATATGATGCACGGAGCTGCCTTGCGGGCCTGCTCGAACAGGTCGCGAACGCGAGCCGCGCCGACTCCGACGAACATCTCGACGAACTCCGAACCCGAGATCGAGAAGAACGGAACGCCAGCCTCACCCGCAACCGCGCGTGCAAGCAGGGTTTTCCCTGTTCCGGGCGGCCCTACCAGCAGAATCCCTTTGGGTACATGCGCGCCCAGCCGGCCGTAGCTTCCGGGGTCCTTCAGGAACGACACCACCTCCTGGAGTTCGAACTTCGCCTCGTCGACGCCGGCGACATCGGCGAAAGTGACCTTGATGTCCTTCTCAACATAGACCTTCGCACGCGACTTTCCGATCGCCATCAGTCCCCCGAACCCCTGACCGCCCGTCACGCTGCGCCTGAGCCAGAACCAGATGACGAAGAAGACGACAACCGGGAATACCCACGACAGCAGGCTTTGCAGCCCGCCGCCTGACGGAACGCCTGTGACGGTCACGCCCTTTTGCGCGAGCTTCTCGGCCAGCGCCATATCAACCCGCGCCGTCACGAACGCCGACTTTCCACTTGGGAGCTGTTCCTTCAGCTTCCCCTGGAGCATGTCCGGTCCGACCGAAACCTCGGCCACTTTTTCCTGGGCAAGCAGTTGCTCGAACTGGCTGTAGGGAATGGTCTCGATCGAATTGTATGTCGTCAAAAGGAATTGCAGGACGACAAGCAGCATGCCGCCCGCGAAGATGATGGCCATCGTTATGGTCTGCTTTGGCGAGACTTGATTGGGCTGCACCTGTTCCTCCCATCCCAACGGCCGTCGGCTGCGGCTCGAATGGTAACGGGAGACGGCTGCCTCGGCTTGATTCAGGTCAACCCCGACGCCATCGCAGCGCGAGCGCCGCGGCATTCAACGCGGATGCGCGAGCGAAGGCAATTTCGGCTTCAATGCCGCTCGCGCCCGACATGGCGATGTAGCTGCGGCCTGTCTGCGGCGCAGCGCTCGAATTTGAGCGAAATCAATCAGCGTTCGAGGACCGGGATTATTCTCGCCGCGACCGGGATGGTCAAACCTCCAAGGAGACATCATCATGGCAACCGAGACGAAATTACCCGTTACGAAGACATCCACCGCGCCGGCAGCAGCGGGAGGCGCGTGGCAGCCGTTCCATGCGCTGAGAAGCGAGATCGACCAGATCTTCGACGAATTCGGCAGCGGCTTCTGGAATCGGCCGTTCCGCTCGCTGGCACGGCTCGAGCGCGATTTGTCCAAGAACTTCTCCGCACCCGCCGTCGATGTCGCCGAGAGCGACAAGGCCTACGAGATCACGGCGGAGCTTCCCGGCCTGGACGAGAAGAATATCGACGTGAAGCTCGCCAATGGCGGTCTCACCATCAGAGGCGAGAAGAAGGAACAGACCGAGGAGACGAAGAAGGACTATTACGTGTCTGAGCGCCGCTACGGCTCGTTCGAGCGCTACTTCCCGCTGCCGGACGACGTCAACGCCGAGAAGATCGAGGCGACGTTCAAGAACGGCGTGCTCAAGGTCGTGCTGCCGAAGATCGAGGAGGCCCAGAAGCCGGCCAAGACCATCGACGTCAAGGCTGCCTGAACGGTCCTGCTGAAGCGGGGCTGCCACAAGCACAGCCCCGCTTTCAGGCAGTAAGTCGCAGATCAGCAATTCGGAGACCCCAGTGTTGGATCTGGTGACCTATCCCGGGGTGCTGGGCGGAATCGCCTGACGATATGACCGTGCGGCCTGACTCTCCGAGGCCATCGTGATGATGGTCCTTCCCGAGTTCTTGAGGAGTTCTAGTTCTACTGGGCCGTTACAAGAAGCCTCCTGACCGCGTCAACTGGCACGGCAAAGGCGAAGCCGCTTCTTCGCGCCACGATCACTCCAATCAACTTACCCTGCAGATTTACCAGCGCGCCTCCCGAACTCCCCTGGCTCACGAGGACGTCCGATTGGATCAGGTCGTTGCTGGCGATGCCTGGGCAGGAACGATGCAACGCTGACACGATGCCAAACGTCACGCTCTGCCCCCAATCCTCGGGATTCCCGATGGCCAGCACCGGCTCTCCCACCTCAGGAGCACCAGAATTCTCCAGGATCAACGCGCGCAGCTCGTCGGCCGCGATCCGGAGCAGCGCAATGTCATCTTGCTCGGATCGTGCAAGCACAGCGGCGTTCAGCGCACGCCCGTCCTGCACCAGTGCTTGTATCGCCGTCGCGTTTGCGACCAGGTGATTTGCGGTAACGATCAGGCCTGCCGAAGCATCCACGATGACGCCTGCCCCCTGCCACTCCCGAAGCGTTGGAGGATCTGGAAAACCGGAGTCCCGATCGAACACCAGCGGATCTGACGGTACGCCCCAGCCTCTTATTCCCACCACAGACGGCGCAATCCGCTTCACGAGGGGAGCGAGGCTCGTCGCCGGCAACCTCTCTCCCTGTTCTCTATAATCATTGGCCCGACAGGTGCCAGCGGCGAGCAAGAGTGCAAGCCCCCACACGATGACACCCATCCATCCTGGAGAGCGGCAAAAGGTGATGCGTCGCATGGGACACCCCGTCCGGCGGTGCGAGTAGACCTGGCTGAACAGCCTAACGACCCGGATCGGACACGACTTGAGGATTCGCAAATTTCGCCTTCTTGACCGTCTCGCGGATCTCCCGGTCAAAGGGCAAGCCACGCACCTTTCTTCCTGACCTACGGATACTTCCCTAGGTGACACCCCCGAATTTCAACTGCTCGGCCGACCCTATAGGAAGATCACGAGAGTACAGCTCGGCTCATGGAGCCCGCAGATGAACCACTCGATTTACACCGCCGACCAGGCGACGCACCTGAAAATTGTTATCTCTGCGCTGCTGGCCAGCATCGCGATCATGGCAGCGACACTCACCGACCGGCTGGCCCGTCCGGCAGCAAGCGAGCAGATGAAGACGATTCACACGGCCTACAAGCCATGTCCGGGCCAGGCTGTTACCGAAATGATCCGACCTGAGCAGCACCCGATCTAGATCGAACGGCGGAGGATGGCGAAATGACCAACGAAGCAATCAAGGCGCTTATGATCCTGGCGATGTATGGCGCCCTCGAGATCCTGCTGTTCTCGCCGTCGATCGGCAGATTTGCCAAACATGCCGTGCAATCCAGAGGCCACCGTACGACCGGTGGCGAATTCACGAGGCGGGACTAAGCCGGTCGTTTCCCGCGGACTATAGCGGCTCGTCGTCCAGCATGGAGGGCTCCATCTGAAGCGACACGAAATCGCCTCCGCCGTAGTCATCCTCCGGGTCGGGATGGGTGGATTGAAGGCAGAGGCGGTCAGTGACCCCTCGAACGCCTGGAACGTTCTCGCAAGCCACGATCGCCGCCCGATGGGCATTCTCGCCCTTGACCGCGCCCCGCAGCACGACCGCCCCATCCTTCACGCTCACGTTCAGGCCGACCGGATGCCACGGTACCCGGGCCAGTGCCGCAAGGATGGACCGACGAACCTGATTGTCGTCCCCGGAATAACTGGAAGCCCTGCTCAGCGGGCCGGCAACTGCCGACAGAAAGTCAGACCTCGTGATAATCCCGGCAATGCGATCGTTGCGCATGACCGGGACGTGGTTCAGATGCCGGCGCTCCATCAGGTCTGCGACCTCCTCGAGGGGGGCGTGCTCGTTGATGGTCACTGGCTGACGGGTCATCACCTGCTCGACCCTGCGTCCGTGCTCCTTCAGGAACTCACCGGCCAGCCGCTCGGTCCCGAGCAGCATCGCAAGCAATCGATTGCGCTCATGCCCGGTTCCGATTTCGGTTCGCCTGACAAAGTCGCTCTCGCACAGGACACCAACCAGGCTTCCGGTCGAATCCACCACGGGCAGACCGCTGATATGATGCTTGAGCATCAGTTCGATAGCATCCGCGATCGGCGCCTCGGGCCTGATCGTCACGATACCTCGGGACATTATCTCGTGCGCGCGCATGATTTTCGCTCCGGAAAAGGTCAACGGGTATTCCCCGTGTCAAATGACCGACTTGATCGAAATCAAGGCCGGGCCGGGCCGGAGCGTCATTCTAACCACTGGTACCGGAAAACCTGAACATGCGCCCAGTCACGTTGTTGTTGTTGTCGATCGCCTTGACACTGTCGGCTCCCAGCTTCGGAGCTCCAGGCGACGTCTCTGCAACCCTTTCGGAGCTCATGAACAGACTTCAGCTTCAGCACGCAAAGCTATGGTTTGCGGGCAAGCTGAACAATTGGGCTTTGGCGAGCTACGAGGTGCAACAGATCGACACGAATCTCGAGGCCACAGGCAAGTTGTTGGCCGACCCGTCGCGAGCCCGCCGCGCCAAGGAAAAGCTCCAGGCCGTGCGCGAGGCACTCCAATCCAAAAACTTGCCTGCGTTCACGACCTCGTATGCCGGCCTGACGAACGAGTGTAATGACTGCCACAGGACCAGCGGGTTTGCCGCGATTACAATCCAGACACCCCTCACGTTGCCCGTCCCCAATCAACTGTTTGTCGATCAGGTGGCTGAGGGGCGAGCTCTTGCCCATGCCACTTGCGGGACCTGCCATATCGTTGCCGACGCGACGAGCGATATGCCGACAGTCCGTCCCTCGGCGCCAGCTTTCCCGGAGATCGTCAACAGACCCTCGTTCTCCGCTGACGGACTGAGACAATTCCTGACGTCGAGCCATCGCCGTCTTGGACCCGATCAGGCAATGTCGAACCCAAGGCTCTCGGAGTACCAGATAGAGGCCATCGTGGCCTATTTGGACACACTAAAACCGGCGCCGCCTCGATGAGGCGAGCACGCTGCGCCGCACAAGATTGCGGATCACGCAAGCCGTCCGCGAATTGACCTGTCGCGAACGGGCTTCCCCACGACCCGTCATGCTGGCTGAAATTGCCAAACGCTAGTGCGACATCAGCAGGCAGACCGGAGCCTGTTGCAACAGGGTTTCCGTCATGCCGCCAAAAATCCATTCACCCAGCCGGCTGTGTCCATAGCCGCCGGTGACGATGAGGTCGGCTCCGAGGTCGGACGCCAAGCGGATGAGATAGCCCGCGTCCGGCTCCGCCGTATGGACGCGCACCTCGTGCTCGCACTGCACGCCATGCCGCCGGAGATAGCCGGCGACGTCGCGAATTCGTTGCCGCGCCGCATCCTGCTCGCTCGACGTGCAGACCTCTGTGACGGTCACCTGCGACGCCCTGGTCAGGAACGGCATCGCATCGCGAACAGCGAGTCGCGCCTCCCGCGTATCCTTCCAACCGACCACGATGCGGTCACCGGAGAGTTGCGTCACGCGCTCCGGCACCGACAGCGTCGGGCGTCCCATCCGCAGCATGGCCCCGGCCGGATCGAGGAAGTGGGAGCGCCTGGCGGTCAGCGACCTGCGCTTGACCACAACCAGATCCGCGGCTCGGGCCTGCGCGACCAGGAAGTCGGTCGGATGATCGAGTGCCCAGCGCCATTCGACCGTCTCTCTGGGCAAGCGGACCACACTTCTGAACCAGGCTTCCTTTGCCGAAAGCGTCGCCTTGATGCGCTTGAGGTCTTCCTCGGTGGTCTGCTCGATGACGACGCCTTCGGCGACAAACGGAGGCTCCACGGCCACCGCGGAAACCCCCAGCATCGACGCTCCGAACGCCTTCGCGATGCCCTCCGCAACCGCGACCTGCCCTTCCTCCTGCTGCTCGGAATCGACGTAGACCATGACGCTTGCGACAGACATGACGGCGCTCCGATAAATGTGCGATCAATCATTATCGCTCGACAGCCAGCGAGAAACTTGACCGAAATCAAACGAGCTGCTTCGACCGGGTCGGGACAGATGGTGGGAACAAGCGGCTGCCGATCGCGATCCTTGCCTCAATCCGCGTCCTGCAAGTGCTTCTCAATTTCGCCGACGGGATGCCTGGTGAGGTCCCTGCCGAGTTCGCCGACGATCCGGCGCCTCACGTCATCATGAAACGCCGAGCGAAGCTCCGCCAGCGTGCGGGGCGGCGCGACGACGATGAGAGACGTCGCGTGTTCGCTGCGAAGCAGGCGCTCCGCCGCAGCCGCGACCTGCCGCACAAAGCGGCTCTCCTCGAGTTCATGCCAATCGGTCGTCTCGACCGCGCTTCGCCCGCCCGAATGCAAGCCCTTGCTGACCCGGCCGGGGCGGTCGCTCCCCTGGTGATGCGCCGACGGATTCTCCTGCTCGAAAACCGCCTCCGTTTTCAGGTTTGGAAACTTCTCGTCGCCCTCATTGCGAAGGAACAGGGCTTTTCGGCCGTCGCCGACGAACACGATTGCACGATGCGGTATCCTGATCATTTCCGGACTCCTCTTGAAGGTCGATCGATATCACCACGCGGGCAGAGCGGCTTGATCCCGATCAACGCAATCTCCGCCCAAGAAGCCGAGCATCAAAGAATTCAAATTCCAATAAGGGAGGAAGCAAATGCCGAGGAGCGTTCTTGTCGGACTGTTCTGCAGCGCGATGATGCTGGCCGGCCCCGTGGGATCGGCTCAAGCCGAAATAGTCGGACGGTACCAGTGCAATATCGTAGGCACCGCAGTTCCCGAGCCATTGGGCGACCGCAATGGACATAGCTTGGTGAACTATCCCTACTCCTGCGTCGGCGTTGAGGGACTTCTGAAAGATGCCGTGGTCACGGCGTTCTCCGCCACCGAGTGGGATGGCCCGAAGACAACGAGCATCGCCGCCCTGGGTGTTCATCGTGCGCCGGGCGGAGCCGCAATCGGTCAGGTTTTGGAGGGCAGCCAATCGATCATCATGAAAGACGGCAAGCCGGTCGGCACCGAAGGTTCGGGAAAGACCCTGTTCAAGTTCGCATCGGGTACCTTGGCTGCGCTCGCAGGCAAGACCGTCAACTTCAACAGCAAGTCAACCGGTCCAAACCGGTTTGAAATCCTGTTCACGGACTGAGCGGCGGGGACGCGCGAAGAGAGAGCTTGTCACACCAGGCTCGACTTGCCGCGGCTCAAGAGCTCGCCCGCCCCCTTGTCGCCGGTGATCTTGCCGTTCTCGTAGACCACGCGTCCCCGCGCGATGGTCGTCACCGGCCAGCCGGTGACGTCAAAGCCTTCCCAGGGCGTGTAGTCCGAGCCGTGATGCAGGTCCGCCTGCCGGATCGGCCTGGTTAGCTTCGGGTCCCACAGCGCGATGTCGGCATCGAAGCCGACGCCGATCGAGCCCTTGCGCGGATAGAGGCCGTAGATGCGGGCATGGTTGGTCGCGGTCAGCTCGACGAATTTCTGCAGGCTGATGCGGCCTTTGGTGACGCCTTCGGAGAACAGGATCGGCAGCCGCGTCTCGACGCCGGGAATGCCGTTCGGCACCCAGCGGAACGAGGTGCGCCCGTTCGGCGTCAGCTTGCCCTTGGGATCGTCGTAGCGGAACGGGCAATGGTCGGACGAGAAGGTCTGGAACACGCCTGACGTGATGCCTTCCCAGATCGCCTGCTGGCTCTGCACATCGCGCGGCGGCGGCGAGCAGACGTATTTCGCGCCGCTCATGTCCATGTTGAGGCCCTTCATGTCGTCGGCCGTGAGCGTGATGTATTGCGGACAGGTCTCCGCATGCACCGGCAGTCCGCGCTGCTGCGCCCAGCGCACCTGCTCCATCGCCTCGCGCCCGGAGACGTGGACGATCATGATGGGCACACCGATCACCTCGGCATGGCTGATGGCGCGATGCGTCGCCTCGCGCTCGACCGCCTGCGGCCGCGATACGCCGTGATAATAGGGCGCGATGTGGCCTTCGCGCTCCAGCCTGGTGGTGAGGAAACGGATCGCGTCATAGCCCTCGCAATGAACCATGACCAGCGCCTCCTCGCGCCGCGCCACCTCGAACACTTCCAGGAGCTGCTTGTCGCTGAGCACGAGGTCGTCATAGGTCATGAACACCTTGAACGAGGTGTAACCATCTTTCACCAGCGCCGGCAGCTCCTGCCCGAGCACGACCGCGGTCGGATCGGAGATGATGAGGTGGAAGGCGGTGTCGATGTAACATTCGCCCTCGGCGAGCTTGCGGTAGTTCTCGACGCAGGTCCGCAGCGAGGTGCCCTTCTCCTGCAGCGCGAAGGGCAGCACCATGGTGTTGCCGCCGGCCGCCGCCGCGCGCGTCGCCGAGGCGAAATCGTCAGCCATCACCACGTCGGGGCCTGAGGCCTGCGAGATATGGACGTGGCTGTCGATCCCGCCCGGCAGCGCCAGCAGGCCCGTCGCATCAATCTCGCGTGCCGCACCCTCGATCCGATCGGCGATGCTGACGATGCGGCCGTCACGGATGCCGATGTCGGCACGAAACTCGTCGCTGGCCGTCACGATGGTGCCGCCGCGGATGGCGAGGTCGAGCTGCGTCACTTTCGTCTCCGTCATCTGATGGCTGACCTGGTCTGGAAGATGCGGCCCCACTGGGCCAGGCGCGCGATGTCGCCGCCGGCAAGGTCGAGGGTTCGCCACAGCGTCACCGCAACCGAATCGAGCACGGCGATGTCGAGCTCCCGTTCGAGCGGGGCGGCAAGCGCCGCGCTGTCGAGATTGGTGCAGAGGACGACGACAGCGTCGGCGCCATCGGCCGCGACGGCGCGGACCATGCCGGCGATCGTGGCGGGCGGGACCTCGCCGAAGGAAAAATTGTCGCGCAGGCCGAGATGCCGCTCCGCGTGCGGAGCGATCCCCTCCCCGGCCCAGACTTTTGCGATCCGCCGCTGCACGTCGCCGGTATAGGGCGAGACGAGGCCAACGCGCCCGGCGCCAAGCGCGCGGACGGCCTCGATGCAGGCGAGCGTGGACGTCGTGGCGGGAATGCCGGTGCGCGCCAAAATCGCATCGCAAAGGCTGCGGTCGCGGCCGATGCCGAGCCAGCTTGCCGAGGTGCCGTTCCAGGCAATGGCGTCAACCTTGGCATCGGCAAGCAGATCCGCGGCCGGCAGCATTACGGAGGCGTCGAACTGGCCCAGCGCCGCTTCGTCGAGGGCGATCTCGGTGACGCGGAAACGCGAAAAATGCGCGGTAACGCTGTCCAAATCGTGCAGCATCGCGGCGGTGACGGGCTCCAGCACCGAATTGGACGACGGCGTGATCATGCCGAGACGTTTGCGCATGGCCCTACTCCAACCCGTCACGGCCATCTAGGAATACGGTCAGGACGGAGTCAATGTGCCCATCGCGGCGACGTTGCCACGGCCACCAACTTGCTCGGAGTTCTCTATGGAAGGCAATACCTTCCTCTGGCTGATACGTCATGCACCCGTCGACGGCGTCGCGGGCACGATCCATGCAAGCAGCGCGCCAGCGGATCTCGGCGATCGCGCGAAACTGGACGCGCTGCGCCAGCATTTGCCGCATGATGCCGCGAGCTATGCCAGCCCGGCGCGGCGCACGGTCGAGACGGCGCGCGCGCTGGGGCTCGATCCGGAGCTGCTCGGCGAATTCGGCGAGCAGGATTTTGGCGGCTGGACCGGCCGGCGGCATGACGAGCTTGCGGCCAGCGGCGGCGATGCCTACACCCAGTTCTGGAACGATTCCGCGCGCGCGCGGCCTCCGGGCGGCGAAAGCTTTGAGGATCAGGTCGCGCGCGTCCGGCTCGGCCTTGCCCGGATCGGCGCGGGCCCGGCAACGCTGGTCGTGCATTCCGGCACGATCCGCGCGGCGCTCTGCATCGCGCTCGACCTTGCGCCGCAATCGGCCCTGCGCTTCGTCATCGATCCCTTGTCGCTGACCCGGATCGACCGGCTCGCGACCGGCTGGCGTGTCGTCTCGGTCAATCAGCGCATGGCCTAGCGCATGCAAATCGCAATGAACACCCCGCCACTCAGGTCCGACCAAACAAGTGTGGCTGTCGGCACGGAGACCTCCATGCGCCCTTCACGGTTGCTGCCCCGTTCCGGGGCGTGCCTCGCGGCAGCTCTCGCTCTCGCAACAACTGTCCTCGTCTCGACCTGTCCGGCGCGTGCGCTGGAAACGCGCGACCTCACCGGCTGGTGGATCGCGATCGACGAGGTCTACCCGACGCTGTGGAGACACGGCGACATAGTCGCCATGGAAGAACTGCTGATCGTCACCCCCGACGGGCGCGCCACGAATCGTACCATGAGGTTCATTGGTCCGAATCCGGTCGCCTGCCTGGAGTCCGGCCTCTGCACCGACGCCCCGCTGATCGCAACCGCGCGTCTCGCCCTCAAGGGCGACCTGCTCACAGTGAGAGAACGGAAGGAGACGACGATCCGCATCGACGATGACAGGGTCGATCCGCTGATCCGGCGGATCGCCGTCACGGCGACGCCGGTCTGGACCGTCGCGCATGTCGACGGGCTCCTGGTCCTGCGCTCGGCCACCGCGAATGCGACGCGCGCCTTCGCGCGCATCGCGCCGAACCGGCTGCGGGCTCTGCGGGCGGGCCTGCTGTCCAGCGGACTATCAGCGGCGGACCATTGGCGCTGCCTGCTTGCGAACGCGACCGCCGCCGATCCAGCCTTTGTCCCGCTGCGTGGCAGGTTCGACAAGGCAGCTGAGTTCCTCGATGCCAAGGCGTCCACGTTCCTCGAGGCCTATCTGCGCGCCGCCAGCTACGACCTCGCGCTGGCGGCCGCACGCTCCATGGTGATATCCGATGATCCCGACCCGAGGCTGCGCACGCTGAAGAGCGATGCCGTGGAGCTATTCATGGCGATGCCGTTCGACGACATCGCCCTGCCCAGGACCGCCGCCGAGCGCGAACGACTGCGCGCCCGCCACAAGTATCTGGTCCTGCTGGCCCGCGGCCTCGCCCCCGAAGCGGCGAGCCGGCATGTGGACGTTGCGCCAGTGTTGCGGGGCGAGCAGGTGAAACTTGCGGTCACCGATGCCGAGCTTGCGGCGCTCGGGCGGGTGTGGAAGGCGACCGACAGGCCGCCGGAAGGCGCAGACCTGGAAGTCAAGCAGCTGTTGCGCCTGGACTGACGCGAATCCGCCACGCCCTAACGCATGATCCGGAAAAGTGCGAAGCGGTTTTCCGAAAAGATCATGCGCAAACAATAACCTAAAGCGCGATGACGATTCATCCCAATCTCATCGCGCTTTAGGCCGGGCGATCCGGCACGTTAGCCTGCGCGAAGGTCGCCATGCCGTTGTGAAGGGCACAGGCCGATCGCACCAGCGGCAGCGCAATCGCGGCCCCCGATCCCTCCCCGAGCCTGAGATCGAGACTGATCAGCGGCTGCACGCCCAGCGCACGCAGCACGAGCCGATGCCCCTGCTCGGCCGATTGATGCGAGGCGAGCTGAAACGGCTGGCAGGACGGATTGAGCCGCACGGCGGCAAGCGCCGCGACCGAGACGATGAAGCCGTCGATCAGAACGGGAATGCGGCGTTGCGCCGCCGCGATGATCGCGCCGCAGATCGCGGCGATCTCGAGGCCGCCGACGGCGCACAGGATGTTTTCGGGCGGGGCGCCCGCAACGCCATGGCGCGCGATCGCGGCATCGATCACGCGCGCCTTGTGCGCGAGCCCCTCGGCATCGACGCCGGTGCCGCTGCCCGCGATTTCGCCAGCGCTCACCCCGAGCAGCCCGGCCGCAATCGCCGCCGATGAAGTGGTGTTGCCGATGCCCATCTCGCCGAAGATCAGCATGTCCGGCTGATCGGCCGCCGCGCGCGCAACGGCGCGCTGGCCGGCCTCGAAGGCAAATGCAAGCTCCCCAGGCGTCAGCGCGGCTTCGACGCTGAAATCGCGCGTGCCGCAGCGCGGCTTGTCGCTGACGATGCCCGGCATCGCCGCCTCGGCCAGCGTGCCGGCATCGACCACTTCGAGTGGCGAGCCAAGCTCGCGCGCCAGCACCGAGATGGCGGCGCCTCCGGACGCGAAATTTGCCATCATCGCGATGGTCACGGCTTGCGGATAGGCCGAGACGCCCTGCGCGACGATGCCGTGATCGCCGGCGAAGATGATGATCGGCACGCGCGCCGCGCGCGGCTCTCCGGTGGCCTGCAGGCCCGCAAGCTCGATCGCGAGCTGCTCGAGCCGGCCGAGCGCGCCGGTCGGTTTTGTCAGTTGCACCTGACGCGCGATCGCCGCATCGCGGTGAACCGTGGAGACGCCGGGGCATTTCTCAAAAATCCATTCGGGGAGCATGCTTGCCTCGCTCACAGTCTGCGCTTGAGAATGTAGCTGTCCATGATCCAGCCGTGCCGCACGCGCGCCTCCTGCCGCGCGGCGACGATGCGCGGGCCGACCTCGGTGAGCGCGCCGGACATCAGGATCTGGTCGGGCATGCCGAGATAGGCGCCCCACCAGATCTGCAAGCCTTCCGGATCGAGCGACTGGAATGCGGTGCCGCCGTCGAGCATCACGACCACGGTATCGACGCCCTGCGGCCAGCCGCCTTCGCGCAGACGCCGGCCGGTCGTGACCAGGAACGGCTCGCCGATATCGTTGAGCGGCAGCGCATGCGCCGCGCACAGCGCCTGGATGGAGGTGATGCCGGGCACAACCTCGATCTTCGGCAATGGATCGAGCCGGCGCGCGATGCGCAGCGAGGAATCGTAGAGCGAGGGATCGCCCCAGATCAGCAGCGCCACCCTGCCCTCGCCGCCCTGATGATCGGCGATCGTCCGCGACCAGGCCGCAGCAACCGCATCGTGCCAGTCGTCCACGCCCTTGCGGTAGTCGGCTTCGTCCGCGTCGCGCAAGGGAAGATCGAACTCGGCGATGCGGGTCCTGTCGCTGGTCAGCACGTCCGCGCAGATCGTCCGCCTGAGATCGGCGAGATCGGATTTGGCCGCGCCCTTGCGCGGGATCAGCACGAGGTCGGCTGCATTGATCGCGTCGATCGCCGCCCGCGTGAGCTGGCCGGGATCGCCGCAGCCGATGCCGATCAAAGCGAGCATCATCATGGCGGATAGTCTCCCGCCAGCGCACCGAACAGGATCACGGCGGCGGTGGACGCGGCGCCGCCGCGCGCGAGCTGCTCGGCGAGCTCGGCGATGGTGGTGCGCACCAGCCGCTCGTCGGCGCGTCCGAGGGATTCGGCAAGCATCGCAGGTGTCGTCGGCGCAAGGCCATGCTCGATCAGCTTTGCCGCAAGCAGCGGGAAGGTGCGCCGGCCCATATAGACCACGGTGGTCGCATCGGGATCGGCCAGCGCCGCCCAGTTGAGGTTTTGCGGCAGCTCGCCGGTGACGTCGGCGCCGGTGACGAACTGCACCCGCCGCGAGGTGTGGCGCCGCGTCAGGGGAATGCCGGCTTGCGCGGCGGCGACGCAGGCCGAGGTAACGCCGGGAATGATCTCGTAGCCGATGCCGGCTTCGCGCAGCGTCTCGATCTCCTCCTCGAGCCGGCCGAAAATGCCGGCATCGCCCGATTTAAGACGCACCACGCGCGCGCCGGTCGCGGCATAGTCGACCAGCAGGCGGTTGACGTGGTGCTGCTTGGTCGAGGGCCGCCCCGCCCGCTTTCCCACCGCGACGAGATTGGCGCCGGGCCGGGCAAGATCGAGGATCGCGCCCGAGGCGAGATCGTCATAGAGCACGACATCGGCCTCGCGCAGCAGCGCCGCACCCTTGAGCGTGAGCAGCTCGGGATCGCCGGGGCCGGCGGAGATGAAGGAGACAAAACCGCTCACCGGTCCTCCGCGATCAGATGGAAGAAGGTGCCGGTGGCCTGTCCGCGCCGCGAACCGGTCTCGGCGATGACGGCACCCGTTGCATCGTGCACCACGGCCAGCGGCATATCGGGCTGCGCGACGATGGTGGAATAGTGGAACTCATGACCGCGCAGCCGTGCCCCCGCCTGATGTCCCGGTATCGGCACGGCGAGCTCCGCAAGACGGTAGCCGAGATGCATGCGGCGCTTGGCAAAGCTCGTCTCCAGGCCGAGCAGGCCCGTCATCTCGTGACGGATCCCGTCGGCATCTGTGAGTCCCGCCCCTAACACCATATAGCCGCCGCACTCACCATGCACCGGCCGCGTCTCGGCGAACGCACGCAGAGCCCTGCGGAAGCGCGCATTGGCGGCGATCTTCCCCGCGTGAAGTTCGGGATAGCCGCCCGGCAGCCAGCAGACATCGGCGCTTGCATCGGGCGCGTCATCGGCGAGCGGCGAGAACGGCAAGATCTCGGCGCCCGCGGCGCGCCAGGCTTCCAGCATGTGCGGATAGACGAAGGAGAACGCGGCGTCGCGCGCGAGCGCAATGCGCTGGCCGGGCGGCGTCGCATTCAAGCCATTCGCCACAGATTGCGGCGACCAGGACGCCGCCGCGCGCAGCACCGCATCGAGATCGACATGCGCCGTGACGAAGCGCGCCGCCTCGTCGATCAGCTTGCCGATCTCGGCCTGCTCCTCGGCCTGCACCAGGCCGAGATGCCGCTTGGGCAGGCTGATCTCGGCATGACGCGGCAGCGCGCCGAACACGGCAATGCCGGCATCGGAAAGCCCGCGCCGCACCAGATCTTCGTGGCGTGGGCTTGCGATGCGGTTGAGCACCACGCCGGCGAGGCGCACGCCTTTGCGATAGTCGCGAAGGCCTGCAGCGATCGCGGCCGCCGTCTGCGCCTGCCCGGAAGGGTCGACCACCAGCAGAACCGGCCATCCCAGCATCTCCGCGATGTCGGCGGTCGCGCCGGTGCCCGAGCGGCCAGCCGCGACGACGCCGTCGAACAGGCCCATCGAGCCTTCGGCCAGCACGACATCGGCATCCGCACCGCGGCTGACGAGATGGGCGATACCGGCACGATCCATCGCCCAGCTATCGAGGTTGACGGAGGCCCGTCCCGTGGCCGCGGCGTGGAAGGCCGGATCGATATAATCGGGACCGCTCTTGAAGCACTGCACGTTCAATCCGCGCTCGCGCCATGCGCGCGCCAGCGCCAGCGTCAGCGTGGTCTTGCCGACGCCGGAGCTAGGTGCGGAGATGACGAGGCTCGCTGCCATCACGACGCCTCCGGAAAGCGCGGCGCAGCGCCGACCGGCCGGTAGCGGCGGTCGTAGTCGGCGGCATAAAGCCGGCTCTCGTCGAAATCCGCGTCGCCAAGCGTCCTGCCGACCAGGATCAGCGCGGTGCGCTCCATCTCGGTGCCGACGGCGGCATCGAGCGTTGCCAGCGTGGCGCGGACAATGCGCTGGTCGGGCCAGCTCGCGCGCCAGACGATCGCGACCGGACAGTCGTCGCCGTAGTGCGGCGTCAGCTCGGCAATGACCTTGTCGAGCAGATGGATCGACAGATGGACGGCGAGCACCGCGCCGGTCGCGGCAAAAGCGGCGAGCGTCTCGCCTTCCGGCATTGCGCTGGCGCGACCGGGCGTGCGGGTCAGCACGACGCTTTGCGCCAGGCCTGGCAGGGTCAGCTCGGCTTCGAGTGCGGCTGCCGCGGCGGAGAAGGACGGCACGCCCGGCGTGACGGTGAAGGGAATGCCGAGCGCGCGCAGGCGGCGGAGTTGTTCGCCCATTGCCGACCAGACGGAGAGATCGCCGGAATGCAGCCGCGCGACGTCCTTGCCTTGCGCGTGCGCGGCGGCGATCTCGTCCACGATCTCGTCGAGCGACATCGGCGCAGTGTTGACGATGCGCGCGCCGGGCGGGCAATGCGCCAGCACGCCCTCGGGCACCAGCGAGCCGGCGTAAAGGCAGACCGGACAGGCCGCGATCAGGTCGCGGCCGCGCAAGGTGAGAAGATCGGCGGCGCCCGGTCCGGCGCCGATGAAATGCACGGTCATGCGCCGTCTCCTTCCGCGATCGCGGCGGTCGCGGTGCGATCCTGCGAAACCACACGCGTCGCAATCAGTCGCGCGTGCGGGCCGGCTGCAGCAAGCGCCGCGGCTTCGGCAACGGACCCCGTGCCGAACTTTTCTGCGACGCGTTTTGACTCCGTCGGCGTGTCGATACAAGCGAGCACATCAGCCGGGACGGCCTTGATCGGCACACCGCATTCGCGCGCGAGCTGCTTCAACGCGTCCGCGTCCGCCTTGTCGCTGACCGTCGCGACCGCAGCAAGGCCCTCAGCACCACCGGCCGCCAAAAGCGCCTCGCGCAGCGAGGCCAGCGTCACATCCCCTTTGAATCCGAGACCGGCGACCTTCATCGGACCGCACTCCACTGCACCACCGGCCGCGCCGTTTCCCAGGAGCGATAGCGGCCAAGCGGGCCAGCATGGGCGATCTCGACCCGCATCAGCTCGCCGCCATGGTGCCGGTGCAGTTCGCCAAGCAGCGCTTCCGTCTCCAGCGTGACCGCATGCGCAACCAGCCGCGTGCCAGGCGCGAGAAGCGGCCAGACCGAATCGAACATCGCGCTGTCGAGACCGCCGCCGATGAAGACGGCATCCGGAGCCTCCAGCGCCGCAAGCGCTTGGGGCGCCTGTCCTGCGACCACGGTGACCCGATGCGCCAGACCGAACGCGGCCGCATTGCTGCGGATGTTTTCGGCGCGATCCTCGCGCGCTTCGATCGCTATGGCAGTGCCGCCGCACAGCGCCCACTCCACCGAGATCGAGCCGGAGCCTGCACCGATGTCCCACAGACGCTCGCCCGGACGCGGCGCCAGCGCCGAGAGCGCCAGCGCGCGCACCGGCCGTTTTGTAATTTGGCCGTCATGGACGAAGAGATCGTCCGCAAGTCCCGAGCTGCGGGGAATGCCCTGCCCGCCCTTCGCCTCGACGGCGACCGCGATCAGGTTTCCGGCAAGGTCACCCGCGAAACGATCGGCGCGATGCTCCGCAATGCCCTCACGCGGCCCGCCGAGCGCGGTGAGGGTCCAGAATGGCGAGGCGCCCCATCCGTGCTTGCTCAGCCAGTTCGCGAGATCGCCCGCGGCCCTGCCGTCGCGGACGAGGCAAATGATCCGCGCGCCCGCCGCCAGATGCGGCACAACGCGCTCGAACGGCGCGGCGTGGAGGCCGAGGCAGACGGTAGATTCAATGCGCCAGCCCAGCCGCGCGGCGGCAAGCGAAAATGTCGACGCCGCGGAGTGCGCGACCCACTCGCCCGCCTCGAGCTTCTCGGCAAGACCTGCGCCGGCGCCGTGCCAGAACGGATCACCGGAGGCGAGCACCACCGTCTTCCGCCCGCGGCAACTCAAGACCACATCCGCATCGAACGGCACCGGCCATTGCCGGCCGCGCGTGGTGATGCCAGCGAGCGCAAGATGCCGTTCGCCACCGAAAACGGTTTCGGCCTCGCGGAGCGCCTTTCGGCTTGCCTCGGAGAGGCCGGCAAGGCCATCTTCGCCGATGCCGATGATGGTCAGCCAGGGATCAACCAGGGGATCAGACATGATTCGCGCCCTCATTCTGGGCGGAACTGCCGATGCGAGCCTGCTCGCCGCGGCGATCGCGCGCGCCGGCATCGACGCCGTTTATTCCTATGGCGGCCGGACCCGCGCGCCGGCCGATCAGCCGCTGCCGACACGCATCGGCGGCTTTGGCGGTGCGAGCGGGCTCGCCGACACCATCCGGCGCGAAGGCTTTACCCATGTGATCG
The DNA here is from genome assembly GCF_018131015.1 of Bradyrhizobium diazoefficiens. Taxonomy (GTDB): domain Bacteria; phylum Pseudomonadota; class Alphaproteobacteria; order Rhizobiales; family Xanthobacteraceae; genus Bradyrhizobium; species Bradyrhizobium diazoefficiens_B. The sequence goes on along the minus strand of NZ_JAFCJJ010000001.1, from coordinate 239,495 downwards.
ACGCGACGCATCCGTTCGCCGCCGAGATGAGCCGCAACGCGGTCGAGGCCTGCACGCAAACCGGCACGCCGTTGATCGCGCTGGAACGCGCGCCCTGGGAGAAGACGCAAGGCGACAACTGGATCGGCGTCAGCGATGTCGATGCCGCGGTCGCCGCGCTGCCCGAGTCGCCCGCAAACGTGTTCCTGGCTATCGGCCGCCAGCATATCGCGCCGTTCGCCGCGAAGCCGCAGCATGCCTATACGCTGCGGTTCGTCGACCCGCCCGTTGCGCCCCTGCCCTTCGCGGCAGATGTCATCGTGTCGCGCGGACCGTTTACATTGGACGGCGAGCTGGAGATGATTCGCGCCCGAAAGATCGCGTGGATCGTCGCCCGCAATTCCGGCGGCGACGGCGCGCGCGCCAAGATCGACGCGGCCCGCACGCTGGGCCTGCCCGTGATCATGATCGCGCGGCCCGAATTGCCCGAGCGGCCGCGGGTCGAGAGCGTCGCCGAGATCATGCAATGGCTCGATCATTCGACCCGCCTCGGCGCATAGACCCATCGGCCGACCCGGCGCGTCTGCGAATTGCCGACGATCACCAGCGTGCGCATGTCGGCCATCTCGTCCCGCGCCTCGTCGACGGTCACCGTCTCGATCCGCTCCTCGGGCGAGCTGATCGCGCGCGCAAAGATCACCAGCCGCCCCCCGCAGCCGGCCTCCTTCAGCACCGCGAGCGCGCGGCCGAATCCGTCCGGCCGGCTCGCGGAACGTGGATTGTACATCGCGATGGCGAAATCGGCCTCGGCGGCGAGACGCAGCCGCTTCTCGATCACGGCCCACGGCTTCAGATTGTCGGAAAGGTTGATCGCGCAGAAGTCATGGCCGAGCGGCGCGCCGGCCTGCGCGGCTGCCGCCAGCATTGCGGTGACGCCGGGCAACACGCGGATCGGCAGCGCCTGATATTGCGGCGCCTGCTCCAGCGCCTCGAACACGGCAGAGGCCATCGCAAACACGCCGGGATCGCCGGAGGAGACGACGACGACCTGGCCGCCGTCGGCCGCGAGCCGCAAGGCATCGCTTGCACGCTGCAACTCTTCGCGATTGTCCGACGGATGCAGCCTGAGACCCGGACGCGGCGGCACGCGCGAGACATAGGGCGCATAGCCGAGAATGTCGGTCGCTGACGCGAGCGCGGCAGAAACCTCGGGCGTCACCATCGCCTCGTGTCCGGGTCCAAGACCCGCGATGGTCAGCGTGCCCGTCATTCGGCGGCGTCCGGATGCCGGCCCTTGCCGTGCACCAGCACGATCGCGAAATACGGACAATCGGCGGCGTCGATCTCGGCGAGCCGCGCGATGCGCTCACCTGGCATGGTGCCGCGCTCGACCAGCCAGGCGTCGTCCAGCCGGCCGGCGGCAGCCAGTGCGCGGCGCACTTTTGCAAGATTGCGGCCGGTCTTCATGATGACCAGCGCGTCGGAATCGCGCATGCGGCGTTCGAGCTCGGCTTCAGGCAGCGTGCCCATCAGCACAGTCGTGACGTCGTCGCCGAGCGCGATCGGCCGGCCGACGCCGTTCCAGCAGCCGACCATGCCGGGAATGCCGGCGATCACCTCGATCTCCACCCGGCCCTGCAGGCGCGCGCGCAGATGCATGAACGAGCCATAGAAATAGGGATCGCCCTCGCAGAGCACGACCACGTCGACCGCGCGCGACAGCCGCGCGAGGCGCTCCGCCCATTCGTCGTAGAAGCCGGCGAGCAGGGCGACATATTCGGCACTGTCGAACGCGATCTCGGTGGTGACCGGATATTCCATCGGATATTCGGTGACGTCCGCAGCGAGGAGCCCATCGACGATGCGCCGGGCCTGGCCCGGCCGCCCCTTCTTGCGAAAATAGGCGACATGCCTGGCAGCGCGCACCGTCCGGTCCGCGCGCACGCTCATCATATCAGGGGCGCCTGGGCCGAGACCGCAGCAGATGATGCGTCCCATGGCTATTCGCTCCGGCTCGCCAGCGCGTTGACGGCGGCCACCGTGATCGCCGAGCCGCCGAGCCGTCCCTCGACCGTCAGCGCCGGCACCGGCGGATGCGCCATCAGCGCTGCCTTGGATTCGGCCGCGCCGACAAAGCCGACGGGGCAGCCGATGATCGCCGCCGGCCGCGGGCAGTCGCGGTCCTCAAGCATGTTGAGAAGATGAAACAGCGCCGTCGGCGCATTGCCGATCGCAACGATGGCGCCGTCCAGATGCGGCCGCCACAGCTCCAGTGCCGCCGCCGAGCGCGTGTTATGCATGGCCTGCGCGAGCGCCGGAACAGACGTCTCGCCGAGCGTGCAGATGACCGCGTTCGCGGCCGGCAGGCGGGCGCGCGTGATCCCCTCCGAGACCATGCGCGCATCGCACAGGATCGGCGCGCCTCCGAGCAGGGCCGCACGCGCGGCGCGCGCCATCCCCGGCGTGAAGCGGACATGCGCCTCGAGCCCGACCATGCCGGCGGCGTGGATCATGCGCACCACGACCTGCTCCTCGTCCGCCGCGAAGCGCGAAAGATCGGCCTCCGCCCGGATCGTGGCAAAGGACTGCCGGTAGATCGCCGCGCCGTCGGTCTCGTAGACATGCGGCATCAGTTTCCCCCCGTCAGGATGGAGGGATCGCCGACGATGTCCTCGCCGCTCAGCCCGCGCAGAACGGGTTCGTCGCGCGTCGAGCCGCAGCGCACGAGATCGAAACCTTCCTTGGTCGCAACCAGCGTGACCGCGGCCCTGCCGGAATGGGCGCAGCCCTTGGCGCAGCCCGAGACGTGAAGCTGCGCGGCCGCGCCGATATGCGGCGCGAGCTCTGCGGCCAGCGCGCGGACATTTGCATGGCCCTCGCGGCAGCGCGGCGCACCGCTGCAGGCAATGACGCGCAGCGCCGGGTCGTAGGGCTCCGTGATCAGGCCGGCCAGGGACGGCATCACGCGCGCGCCTTCGCTCAAGACCATCCGCCACGGCGTCATCCGCAGCGCATGTCCACTGCTCGCGAACTGGCTGAGCGTTGTATGCGGCAATTGGCCGAAGGCGACGCCTACCATCGCGCCCTGCGGATAAAGGCCCGGGCGCGTTGCGGCCATGACCGGCGCCGGCTCGGCCTCGCCGCGCAGCGTCTCCGGCAAGATCGCACCCGCCCCAAGATGCGCCGCCATGCGCCTGCGTCCACCGTTGGCGCCGCCCGTGGCGATGAACCAGTCGGCGAGCGCGAGTGCCGTGGCCACCGCTTCGCCGCGCGCGACGGGACGGCCGAGCTTCGCGCCATCGGGCCGCACCAGCAGCCCGCCGGAGGCATCGCGCTCGATCCGCACATCCGCGGAATCGCCCGCGAGCACGCGCGAAGTCCCGTCGTCGATGGCGAAGCCGAATTTCGCCGGCAGCATGAGCGAACTTTCGCCGAGCGCTTCTTCGAGCTCGGCGGCGAGCGCCTGGGTCTCGTCGTCCTTGCGCCAGAACGGCGTGACCAGGATGTTGCGCCGGGACTCGGTGTCGGCATCGGGATCGAGCAGCGCCAGTTCTGCAAGCCCGTCGAGCAGCGGCCGGTGGCTCGCGTCCGTGACGCCCCTGATCTGGAGATTGGCGCGGCTGGTGACGTCGATGAGGCCGTTGCCATGACGCTCGGCAAGCTGCGCGAGCCCTGCGCTCTGCGCCACGTCGAGCCGCCCGCCGAACGGGCGCACGCGGACCACGAGCCCGTCGCCCGACAGCATCGGCCGCAGCGCACCGGGACACCAGCCCTTGACCGAGGCCGCGCTCATGAGGCCTCCCGCAGCGCCGCCGCAATCGAATTGCGGCGCGTTCGCCAGAGTGACGCCTCGTGCAGGCGCGTGAAGCACGCCTCCATCGCGGCGAGCGCCGCCGGGTTCTCCCGCATCATGAAGGCGCGGACGTCGTCATTGCCGAGCGTCGCGTCGAAATAGAGATCGAACAGATGCGGCGGCACCGCGCCGGCCAGATGGGCGAAGGCGGCCATGTGCTCGAGCGTTGCTGTGATCTCGGCGGCGCCGCGAAAACCGTGGCGCATCATGCCGGCGATCCAGGCCGGGTTGGCGGCGCGGGCGCGCACCACGCGCGAGACCTCTTCGGTCAGCGTGCGCGCATGCGGCTGCTCGGGCCGCGTCGCGTCGAGATGATAGAGCGAGGGCGGAGCGGCGCCGAGATGCGCGGCGGCCGCCGCGACACCGGCCTCGTGCGCGGCATAGTCGGCGGCGAGCAAGAGATCGGTTTCCGGCAGGTCCTGGACGTGAACGAAGGCGTCGGCGGATGCAAGCCGCGCCTCGATGCCGGCGCGGTCGGGCCTGATCTCGCCATCGGCGGAAAACGCCCAGGACGATGCCGACAGCCAGGCTTCGCCGGCCGCATCGCGCGTCTCGGGCGTGAAGACGTCGGGGATCGCCGACAGGCCGACGCCATACTGGCCCGGGCGCGGCGCGAACACGCGCGACGCGCGCTGGCGATAGGGATTTTCGTCGCCCTCGTTCTCGCGCGCCGCAAGCGCGTCCGCTGCGGCCTCGAACAATTGCGCGAGGCCGGAGAAGACGTCGCGGAACAGGCCGGACACACGCAGCGTGACGTCGATGCGGGGACGGCCGAGTTCGGCCGGCGCAATGATGTCGTAGCCGGTGACGCGGCCGGAGGCGTGATCCCAGCGCGGCGCAAGGCCCGCAAGATGCAGCGCCATCGAAAACTCCTCGCCCGCGGTACGCATGGTCGCGGAGCCCCACAGATCCACCACGATCCCCCCAGGCCAATCGCCGTGATCCTGCAAATGCCGGCGCAGCAGCTCTTCGGCGAGCCGGATGCCTTGCGCATGCGCCGACGGCGTCGGCACGGCGCGCGGATCGACGGCGAAGAGATTGCGCCCCGTCGGCAGCACGTCCGTCCGCCCGCGATGGGGCGAGCCCGACGGGCCCGGCGCGACGCGGCGGCCCGCGAGCGCGGCGCGCAAGCCGTCCCGTTCCGCCTCGCCGCAGGCACCGCGGCCGAACACATGCAGGCCGTCGCCGAACTGGCTTTCCTTGAGATCGCAGACGAAGCGGTCGATGCGGGGAATCGCTTCGCCAGGCGCCGCCGATGCATTGAGGCCGAGATCGTCCTCGAGGCCGGCCGCACGCGCCTCGTCGCGGATGGCGGCGACGAGGCGCTGGCGCCGCGACGGATCGAGCCCGTCGGCGGTGGAATATTCGTCGAGGAGCTGTTCGAGCCGGCGCAGGCCTTGCGGCACGGCCGAGTTCGCCAGCGGCGGCGGCAGATGGCCGATCGTCACCGCCCCCGTGCGCCGCTTGGCCTGCGCGGCTTCGCCGGGATCGTTGACGATGAAGGGATAGATGACGGGCAGATCACCGATCAGCGCTTCGGGCCAGCAGGCCTCTGACAGCGCCACGGATTTTCCGGGCAGCCATTCCAGCGTGCCATGCGCACCCATATGCACGAGCGCATCACACCCCTGCCCGCGGAGCCAGAGATAGAACGCGACATAGCCATGGCGCGGCGTGCGGGCGAGTTCGTGATAATCGGTATCGCGCGCCGCCGTGTCGCCGCGCTCGGGCTGGACCGCGATGATCGACTGTCCACAGGGAATCGCGGCAAAGTGGAATGCACCAGCGCGACAAGCCGGATCGTCATCCGGCGCGCCCCAGGCTTGCGCGAGATCGTCCTGCAGGACTTGCGGAAGGCGCGACAGCGCGGCGCGATAGTCGGCGATCGTCCAAGTCAGCTGCTGCTTCAACAGCATCTCGCCGAGCGCATCGACCGGCGTCACGTCGAAGCCGGCCTCGGCGAGGTCGGAAAGCAAGGCCTCGACCGAGGCAAGCGCATCGAGCCCGACCGCATGCGCGATCTGGTGCGGGCGTCCCGGATAGTTCGACAGCAACAGCGCCAGCCGCTTCTCCCCGGCCGGTTTCACCGCAAGCCTTCGCCAAGCCGTCGCGCGTGCGGCCACCGCCTCCACACGTTCTGCGTCGGCGCCATGCGCAAGGTGCGAGAACTGAAGATCGGGATCGCGAGGTGCGGCCGATTTGAAGCTGACCACACCCGCCAGGACCCGGCCGTCCACCTCGGGCAGCACCACATGCATCGCAAGGTCGCCGGGCGACAGGCCGCGCAGCGAGGACGCCCAGTCCTCGCGCCGCGCGGTGGAGAGCGCGACCTGGAACACCGGACATGGTGCGGCGTCAAACGGCGTCGTGCCGTCGTCGCCAACGGCGGAAAACGCCGTCGCATTGACGATCGCCGCCGGAGGGTATTGCGCAAGATGCGCCCGCAACCAGTCCGCGACGCCTGCGGCCTTCAGCGAGGTGACGAACACGCCGTAGGCGTCAAATCCTTTTTCGCGCAGCGCCGCGATCAGGGCATCGACCGGGCCGGTGTCTGCAGCGGTGAGATAGGAACGGTAGAACGTCACGAGCGCGCGCGGCCGCGCGCAAGCCTCCGGCGCCGCAATGACACCGCGCGCGGGATCGTAAAAGCCCATCTCCGGCACAATCATCTCGCCGGCGACCGGGCCGGCATAGAGTCCCGAGGCCAGCGCGAGCTGCGCGATCGCCGCTTGCGCCGCCACCGGACCGCCGGCGTCGCAGAGTACCTTGAGCCGGCGCAGCGTCGAGACCGGCAGGGTGGAGTAATCATCCAGCCGCGTGTCGTCGCGGCCATCGGCCGGCAGCACGGCGAGCACGATGCCACGCGCCTGCGCAAGCTGCTGCAGCGCCGCGAGCCCATACGGCCAGTAGGATTCGCCGCCGATCAGGCGGACCAGGATGCCGCGCGCCTGCGACAGCGTGCGCTCGACATAGGTGTCCACCGAGAGCGGATGGCGCAGCTCCGCGAGATTGGCGAGCCGCAGCGACGGCAGGCTGTCGCGCCCGCGGCGCCAGCCTGCTGCAAACGCGGCGAGATCGGAATCCGAGTACGAGAGCACCACGAGATCGGCCGGGTCCTGGCCGATGTCCCTTGGCGTCGCGGTCTCCTCGAGGCCGCGGCTCTCGCGGAAGACGACGTGCATCAGACTCCCAATCCTGCCTTGATCGCGGCCTCGTCGATATCACCGTGCTCGCCGATCACGACGAGTTTCGATTGCCGGTTGCCTGCACCCCAGGGCTTGTCGAACTGGTGCCGCACACGCTCGCCGACCGCCTGCAGCAACAGCCGCATCGGCTTGCCGGCGACCGCGATATAGCCCTTGGCGCGCAGCACGTTCTGCTCGCGCGCCAGCCGCTTTACCGACGCAACCAGCGCGTCGACGTCGCCGACCTCCGGAAGATCGATCACGACGGACGCAAAGTCGTCGTGCTCGTGGTCCTCCTCGCCATCGTGATGCGAGGGACGCGCGGCGAGATCGTTCTCGGCGGCAGCGCCAAGTCCCAAAATGACGCGCGCGTCGATCGCGCCGTCGGTGACCGGCAGCATAGGCACGCGGCGCGGCATCTCGGCGGTGATCGCGGCCCTGGCGGCTTCGATGCCGGCACTGCCGGCAAGGTCAGCCTTGGTCAGGAGTACGATATCGGCGCAGGCGATCTGGTCCTCGAACACTTCCGACAGCGGCGTCTCGTGGTCGAGATTTTCGTCGGCCGCGCGCTGCGCCTCCACGGCCTCGGGGTCCGGAGCAAAACGTCCGGCGGCCACGGCCTCGGCGTCCGCCAGCGCGATCACGCCGTCGACCGTGATGCGCGAGCGGATCTCGGGCCAGTCGAACGCTCTCAGTAATGGTTTTGGCAGCGCCAGGCCCGAGGTCTCGATCAGGATGTGATCGGGCCGCACCGGGCGCGCCAGCAATTGCTCCATGGTCGGAATGAAATCGTCGGCGACGGTGCAGCAAATGCAGCCATTGGCGAGCTCGACGATGTTCTCCTCCGGGCAGTTGGCGTCGGCGCAGGATTTCAAGATCTCGCCGTCGACGCCCTCGCTGCCGAACTCGTTGACGAGCACCGCGAGCTTCTTGCCGTTGGCATTGCTGAGCAGGTGCTGGATCAGCGTGGTCTTGCCGGAACCGAGAAAGCCGGTGACCACCGTGACCGGGACTTTTGCGAGCGAGTTCATTCGGCAGCCTCCGGCAACGCAGCAATGGGGGGAATGCGGGCAAGCGACTGCTTGCGGAAAATCTCGGGACGGCTGCGCCAGGGCACGATGCCGTCGGGCGCGGCCGCATAGGCCGCGGCGCCGGCGACGACATCATGCGCGTTCACATCCGAGAGCCGGCCATAGACATACGACCAGCGGCCGGGCGCGCTCAGCGCGACCGAGCAGCCCTGGCTGCAGGCCGACAGGCATTCGACGGCAACCAATTTGACGCCGTCGGGCACGCCGGCATCGAGGATCGCACCATGCAGGCGCTTGCCCGGCGTGGTTTCGCCCTCGCCGAGCGTCTGCCCGGCTTTGCAGGTGATACAGACGTGAAGTGTGACGGTCATCGCCTCTTCCATGATAACAGCGGGAGGCGATGAGGCACACGGACCCTCAATTGAGTGGCCCGTTTCCCCGTCGCGGAACACCCCGTCCGCCGGTCCAAAACTGTACGCGCTGGCAGGTCTCCCGGCTAGCGGAGCAGGGCTTTTGCCCTTCGATCCCCGCCTTCCCGATTCCCTTGGGAATCAGTGGCTTCGGGCATCTCTCCGGTTACGGTCGCGGGGGCGGCTGCAGTTGAGCGCCAAATCTTGCCGATTCGGCCCCTATCGCATTCCCTCTTCGCCTGTCGTAGGACAGGAACCAGCGCGAGGGCCACCATTTGCCCCCGGCCGCCTGTTGTCAAGCCGAAGGACCTCGTCCGATGACGCCTGAACCCGATACCGAAACGGCAGGGGATGCCGACGCCCGCCACGCGGCGAAAATGGCGAAGATCAAGGTCGCCCGCGACAAGATCATGGCGACCAAGAGCGGCGAAAAGGGCCTCATCATCGTCCATACCGGTGCCGGCAAGGGCAAGTCCTCCTCGGCCTTCGGCATGATCGTCCGCTGCGTCGCCCATGGCCTGCCCTGCGCGGTCGTGCAGTTCATCAAGGGGGCCTGGGACACCGGCGAGCGGCGGCTGCTCACCAGCCATTTCGGCGAGCTCTGCCAATTCCACGCCATGGGCGAAGGTTTCACCTGGGAGACGCAGGACCGCGCCCGCGACATCGCCGCCGCGCGCGCCGGTTGGGACAAGGCCAAGGAGCTGATTCGCGACCAGAACCTGCGCATGGTCGTGCTCGACGAGATCAACATCGCGCTCCGCTACGACTATCTCGACATCGCAGAGGTGGTCGAATTCCTGAAGACCTCGAAGCCGCCGATGACGCATGTCGTGCTCACGGGCCGCAACGCCAAGGACGAGCTGATCGAGATCGCCGACCTCGTCACCGAGATGACGCTGGTGAAGCATCCCTTCCGCTCCGGCATCAAGGCGCAGGCCGGCGTCGAGTTCTGATGTCCAAGTTCTGATTTCAATGGCACGCGCGCTGATGATCCAGGGAGCCGGCTCGGACGTGGGCAAATCGCTTATCGTCGCCGGCCTCGCGCGCGCGTTTTCGCGGCGCGGCCTGCGGGTGCTCCCGTTCAAGCCGCAGAACATGTCGAACAACGCGGCCGTCACCGTCGATGGCGGCGAGATCGGCCGCGCCCAGGCGCTGCAGGCGCTCGCCGCAGGGGTTGAAGCGCATACCGACATGAACCCGGTGCTGCTCAAGCCCGAGACCGATATCGGCGCGCAGGTGATCGTCCATGGCAAACGCATCGCGACCGCGCGGGCGCGCGAATACGCCGCGATGAAGCCATCGCTGATGGGCGCGGTGCTGGAGAGTTTTGAGCGGCTGAAGGCGCGCGCCGACCTCGTGCTGGTGGAAGGCGCCGGCAGTCCGGCCGAGGTGAACCTGCGCAAGGCCGACATCGCCAATATGGGGTTTGCGCGCAAGGCCGACGTTCCCGTCGTGCTGGTCGGCGACATCGACCGCGGCGGCGTCATCGCCCAGCTCGTCGGCATCAGGACGGTGATCGATCCGGATGACGCCGCGATGATCCAGGGCTTTATCATCAACAAGTTCCGCGGCGATCCCACGCTGTTCGACGATGGCTACAAGCTGATCGAACAGAAAACGTCGTGGCGCGGCTTTGGCGTGCTGCCGTGGTTTCCACGCGCCGGCGAGCTGCCGGCCGAGGACGCCCTCGGCCTGCGCGACGCGCGAAAACCGGGACAGTGCAAGATTGCCTGTCTTGCATTGTCGCGGATCGCCAATTTCGACGATCTCGATCCGCTCAAGCTCGAGCCCGGCGTCGATCTCGTGATGGTACGTCCGGGCGAAGCGATCCCGGGCGACGTTCGTCTCGTCATCATCCCCGGCTCCAAATCCACCCGCGGCGACCTCGCCTTCCTGCGCGCGCAGGGCTGGGACATCGACCTGTTCGCGCATCACCGCAGGGGCGGCCAATTGCTCGGCCTCTGCGGCGGCTATCAGATGCTCGGGCGCAGCGTTGCCGATCCCGATGGCATCGAGGGCCCCGCAGGCGAGACGCCAGGCCTCGGGCTGCTTGACGTGACGACGGTGATGAGCCCGCAGAAGACCCTGACGCGCGTTGCCGCCGTGCATGCCGCCACCGAGCAACCGATCGAGGCCTACGAAATCCACATCGGCCGCACCGAGGGGCCAGATCGCGCGCGGCCCTTTGCAAGGCTCGACGGCGCGCCGGAGGGCGCGATCTCAGGCGACGGACGCGTTGAGGGCAGCTATCTGCACGGCCTGTTCACGTCGGACGACTTTCGCAAAGCCTATCTCGCCAGGCTCGACATTCCCGCAGGCGACGAGCCCTACCACGCCAGGATCGAGAGCGCGCTCGATGCGCTCGCCGACCACATCGAAGCCCATCTCGACGTCGAGGGCCTGCTCGCGCTAGCGCGCTAGCACCCCGGCAAGGCGCGTCCATTCGGCTTCGCCGCCGGGAAGTCCGAGGCGAAGCCATGTCGGCTCTTGCGCGAACACGCGCGACCAAATCTGGCCACGTGCGAGCCTCTCCTGCGCGGCGGGCGCGTCGGGTGTCGCGTAAAGACGAAACAGCGGCGTGCCGCCGACCAGCCGCCAGCCTTGCGCCCGCGCCGCCTCGTCGAGACGGAGGCAGTCGCGCGCAAGCCGCACCGATGTCGCCTTGGCCCAGGCATCGTCACGCAAGGCGCGAGAGCCGATTGCGATCGCCGCTCCCGACACCGGCCATGGCCCGGACATTGCTGCGAGCCTGGCGATGTCGTCGGCATGACCAAGCGCAAAACCCAAACGCAAACCGGCCAGACCGTAAAACTTCCCGAACGAACGCAGGATCAGCAGTCCCGGCCGATCCGCATCCGTCGCCAGCGACAGTTCCGGCACGGCATCGACAAAGCTCTCGTCGATGACGAGGCGGCCGACGCGCGGCAGCAGCGCAAGCAAATCCTCGCGCGCGTGACGTTGGCCGTCAGGGTTGTTGGGATTGACGACGACGGCGAGGTCCGCACCCGCCAGTGCGTCGAGCGCCCTCACCTCCTCGACCTCCCATCCCGCGGCCGACAGGACGGGAGCATATTCATTGTAGGTCGGCGCCAGGATGCGGGCGCGGCCGCGCGGGGCAAGCTGCGGCAGCAGTTGAATGGCGGCCTGCGCGCCGGCCATCGCGATGACCGCCGCGCGCGTGCCATAGGCGTGCTGCGCCGCCTGATGCAGGACTTCGAACTCGGCGCGCGAGGGCAGCGCGGTCCACGCGCGCGCGCTCACCTCGCCCACGGGATAGGGCAGCCGGTTGATCCCGGTCGAGAGGTCGATCCAGTCCTCCGCGCGGCCGCCGAAACGCTGCCGGGCCTGGTCCAGATTTCCGCCGTGCTCGCGCATGCCCCGTTCTTTCACGCGAAGGCGAGGATCGCAAGCAGGCCTGCGAGCAGCAGCATGGCGCGGCGGTAGATCGCGAGCCCCTCGCCGATATCGGCGGCGCGTGGATCGCGCGCGCCCTCGTTCAGCCAGGGCTCATTCGTGGTGCTGCCGTGATAGATGCGGGGACCGCTGAGCCGCACGCCAAGCGCGCCCGCCATCGCCGCTTCAGGCCAGCCGGCATTGGGAGAGCGATGGCGGCGCGCATCGCGTGTCATGCACGCCAGTGCCTCGGAGCGCCGCGGCGCCGGCAGCACGAACAGAAATCCGGTCAGGCGCGCCGGAATGAAGTTGGCGACATCGTCGATCCGCGCTGCCGCCCAGCCGAAGATTTCATGCCGCTCGCTGCGATGGCCGATCATGGAGTCCAGCGTGTTGATCGCCTTGTAGCCGAAAATGCCGGGCAGGCCGAACAGCGCGCCCCAGAACAGCGGCGCCACGATTCCGTCCGATGCGTTTTCGGCGAGGCTCTCGATCGCCGCGCGCGAGATGCCGGCCTCGTCGAGCGCCGCAGGATCACGGCCGACGATGCGCGACACCGCCGCGCGGGCACCGTCGACATCGCCGCCCTCGAGCGGGCTTGCGACGGCGGCGACGTGATCGTGCAGCGAGCGTAGCGCGACCAGCGGCCAGGCCAGCACGCCAGTTAGCAGAACCCCAACCCATCCCGCGGGAAGCAACGCCTGCATCGCCCAGCCGAGCGCGACAGAAACCGCGATCACCAGCAGCGCGCCGGCAACGCCCGCGGCGCGGCGAAGCCGCGGCGGATCGGTCGGCCTGTTCCAGCCGGCATCGACCGCCGCGATCAACCGTCCGAGCCAGGTCACGGGATGGCCGATCCGCGCGAACAGCGGCGCCGGCCAGCCCAGGAGGGCGTCCACCGCCATCGCCACCGCCATCGCGCCCGCAAAGCCCACCGCCGACCTCTCCCGCCTCATCCGCCCCTGTTGCGCAAAGAGCGGCCCGGGCGCAAGCCCTCATGCCGCCGATTTCGGCTTTGTCTTTGCCCGCGTTTGGTGATTAGTGCTGCCGAGAGGAGACCTTTGATGGCCGTCATCTTGATCACGGGCGGTGCGCGATCGGGCAAGAGCAGGCGCGCCGAGGCTCGCGCACGCGGCTTTCCCGGGCGTCCCCTCTATCTCGCCACGGCCGAGGCGCTCGACTTCGAGATGGAGACGCGCATCGCAAGACACCGCGCGCGGCGCGGCGCCGACTGGATCGAGCGCGAGGTGCCGCTCGATCTCGTGCCCGCGCTGATCGCAAGCGACGGCGGCGGCGCAAGGCTGGTCGACTGCCTGACGCTGTGGCTCTCCAATTTGATGCATGCGGAGCGCGACTGGGAGCACGAGGTGCGCGAGCTCGCCGACGCGCTCCCCCGCCTGACCAGCCCCGTCGTCTTCGTCAGCAACGAGGTCGGCCTTGGCATCGTGCCCGACAACGCGCTGGCGCGCGCCTTCCGCGACGCCGCCGGGATCATGAACCAGGCCATCGCCTCCGCCGCCGACGAGGTCGAGTTCGTCGTCGCCGGCCTGCCGATGAAGCTGAAATGACGCCGCGCACCGAAATTCTCAAAGACCTCTTCGCAGATCTCAGGATCGCGGCGTCATTCGCCACGATCCTGCCGGTCGGGCCGTCTGTGCCGGCCGGAGACCGTGCCATCGCCCGCGCGAGCTGGGCTCTGCCCGTCTCCGGGCTGCTGGTGGGGGTCGCCGGCGCGGCAGCCTATGCCATCGCGAGCAAGCTCGGACTGACTTCGACCGCGGCCGCCCTGCTCGCGATCGCGACGACCGTCCTCATCACCGGCGCGCTGCACGAGGACGGGCTTGCCGACACCGCCGACGGGTGTGGTGGCGGCAGCACGCGCGAGCGCAAGCTCGAGATCATGCGCGACAGCCGGATCGGCACCTATGGCGCCTGCGCGCTGATCCTGTCCTTCGGATTGCGCTGGAGCGCGCTCGCGGCGATCGCAAGTCCCTGGGCGGTGACGCTCGCGCTGTGCGCCGCGCATGCCGCGGCTCGCGCGGGCGTGCCGGCTTTCATGTTGCTGGTACCCCCGGCGCGCCCCGACGGGCTGTCGGCGGGCGCCGGGTCGCCGCCCACCCGCAGCGTGGCGATCGCCTTCGCTCTTGGAACGCTCTGTCTCGTGCTCGCGTTGGGCCCCGGCAAGGCGCTGATTGGCCTGATCCTGCTCTCGCTCGGCGGGCTGATCCTGGCGCGGCTCGCCATCCGCCAGGTCGGCGGGCAGACCGGCGACATCCTCGGCGCCTTCGAGCAGATCGGCGAGATCCTGATCCTGCTGGTCGCCGCGTCCATCCTCGGGGGACGATGACCTCATGGTCGAGTTCGACGACGACTTTCGCCGGCACTTGCGCGAGCTGTTCGTGTGGCGCCGCGACGTGCGCAGCTTTCGCAGCGAGCCGCTGCCGGACGGCGCGATCGAGCGCCTGATCGACACCGCCTGCCTGTCGCCGTCGGTCGGCCTCAGCCAGCCCTGGCGCTTCGTCACCGTCGATGATCCCGCGCGGCGCCGCGCCGTGGTCGGCGACTTCAAGACGTGCAACGCCGAGGCCCTCAATGCCTATGCCGGCGAGCGCGCCGCGCGCTATGCCGCGCTGAAACTGTCGGGCCTCGAGCAGGCGCCGTGTCACCTTGCGGTGTTCGCGGACAAGGCCAGCGACATCGGCCACGGCCTCGGCCGCGCCACCATGCCCGAGACGACGGAATATTCCGTCGTCGCGGCGATCACCGCGATGTGGCTCGCCGCCCGCGCCGAAGGCATCGGCATCGGCTGGGTCTCGATCCTGAATCCGGACCGCATCCACGCCATTCTCGAGGTGCCGGAGCGCTGGAAATTCATTGCCTATCTCTGCATCGGCTACCCCGAGGCCGAATGCGACCAGCCCGAGCTCGCGCAGGCGAAGTGGGAATACCGGCGGGATTCGGACGAATTCACGCTGCGGCGCTAACCTTGGCTGCGAATGAACGTTCACATCCGCCTTTCCTCAATTGTGGATGCCGCCCGTCCGCGCTAAGCCTCAGCCTTGTGGCAAGCCATCATGCAACACATTCCATGACCAGACGGCCTTCCGCTTTCGCGGTCGATCGCCGCCGCTTCATTCGCCTTGCGGGCACGACCGCCGCAGGAATGCTCGCGCTGGGCGCAACCACGGAGCGCATGAAGATCGTCGCCACGCTGACGGTCCTGTCGCTCGACGACGAGCTGGCCAACAGGAACATCGAGAACCCGAACACGCGGCTTGGCAGCCTCTTCGCAGGCTTGCGGCAGCGCGGCTGGGTCGAGGGGGTCAATTACCGCTTCGAGATCCGGTCGAGTTTCGGCGGGCCGGACCGGCTGAAAAGCGCCATCAAGGAGCTGATCGACCTCAACCCGGACGTCATTTTGACCGGCTCGACCGGCGAAACCGCGGCCGTGATGGCCGCCACCAAGACCATTCCGATCCTGTTCGCCACCGCGAATGACCCCGTCGGCAACGGCTTCGTGCAAAGCCTCGCCCATCCCGGCGGCAACGTCACCGGCTTCACCAGCAGCACCGCCGAGATGGGCGGCAAATGGCTCCAGCTCATCCAGGAGGCCGTGCCGGATCTCGTTCGCGTCGGGGTCCTGTTCAATCCAAAGACGTCGCCCCGCGCCGGGCGGTTCTACCTGGAGTCCATCGAGCAGGAGGCGGCGGCGGCCGGAGTGACGGTCATTCCCACCCCCGTCGGCACTCCGACCGAGATCGAAGGCGCGATCAGCCGCTTTTCCGATCCGCCGAAAGCGGCGATGATTTCGCTGGTCGACAGTTTCCTGGTGGTCAACCGGCATGCGATCATCGCCGCGACCGCCAAGCATCGCGTGCCCATGATCTATCCGTATCATTACTTCATGGATGCGGGCGGGCTGATGAGCTACGGGCCGACGCTGGAGGTGCGCCCGGCCGAGTACATGGACCTGATCCTGCGCGGCACCAAGGCGGGCGATCTGCCGGTGCAATCGCCGCGGAAATACGAGCTCCTGATCAACCGCACGGTGGCCCGCGCGCTCGGATTGTCCCTTCCCTCCACGCTGCTCGCGCGCGCCGACGAGATCCGAGAGTGATTGACGCGACCGACCAGGAACATTCGCGCACGCCGCCCGGCCGGCTGTTCCGAAAATATCTCTACTCGATCGTCGCGCTCGCCTTTGTCGCGCTCGCAATCAACACCGCCTTCGACGTCTGGTTCTCCTATCGCGAGCAGAAGCAGCTTCTGGCCGCCACCCAGCGCGAGCAGGCGGCAAGTGCGGCGATCCAGATCGGCCAGTTCATCGGCCAGATCGAGAACCAGATCCAATGGCTCTCGCGCCTGCCCGCGGAACTGTCGGCGAACGAAGACGCGCGCCTCAACGCCATCCGTCTCCTGCGCCTCTCGCCTCCGATCGCGGAGATCGCCGAGCTCGACGCGCAAGGCTTTGAGCGGGTTCGCGTCTCGCGCCGCGCCGCCGACAGGATCGGCAGCAAGGCCGATCTCTCCGCTGCGCCGGCCTTCCGCGGCGCCAGCGACAGCGGCACTTATTACGGGCCGGTCTACTTCTTCGCCGACACCGAGCCGTTCATGACGCTGGCCGCGCGGGGCGCCGGCCGCGATCCCAATGTCATCGTCGCCGAGGTCAATCTGCGCTTCATCTGGGACCTCGTCACCGGGATCAAGGTGGGCAACACCGGCAAGGCCTATGTGGTCGATCGCAGGGGGCACCTGATCGCCCATCCCGATCTGTGGCGGGCGCTGCAGCGGACCGATCTTTCCGCGCATCCCGACGTTCGTGCCGCGCTCGAGGGCACAGCCCCACCGGCAGGCGGCCTGGTGAAGGAGGATCTGTCGGGCCAGCGCGTGCTGTCGACCTACGCCACCGTGCCGTCGCTCGGCTGGCAGGTATTCGTTGAGCTGCCACTCAGCGAGGCCTACGAGCCGATCTACGCATCGATCGGCCGGTCCGCGTTTCTGCTGCTCCTGCTGCTCGCCTTCGCGGTTCTGGTGTCGCTCTGGCTCAGCCGGCGCATGACCGTGCCGATCCAGATGTTGACGCAGGGCGCGCGGCGAATCGAAAGCGGCGATCTCGGCCTGCGGCTCGCGATCAGGACCGGCGACGAGCTGGAAGCGCTCGGCGACCAGTTCAACCGCATGGCCGCGCACCTGCGCGAGTCCTATGCGACGCTGGAGCGCAAGGTCGTCGAGCGGACCTCGGAGCTCGAAAAGGCGCGTGACCACGCCCTTGCCGAGCATGACGCTGCCGAGCGCGCGCGCAGCGCAGCAGTCGCGGCCAACGACACCAAGTCGCGCTTCCTCGCGGTCGTCAGCCACGAGCTGCGCACGCCCCTGAACGGGGTGATGGGCGTGCTGCAGCTGCTCGACGACGGCAGCCTCAACGAGGTCCAGCGCCGCCACCTCGCAACCGCGGCCGCTTCCGGCGAGACGCTGATCGCGCTCGTCGACGCCGTGCTGGAATATGCAAGGCTGGAGGCCAGCACCGAGACGCTGGAGACGCGCGACTTCCGCCTCGACCGGCTGATCGAGGCGGCCGCCGACCTGATGCGCCCGCAGGCTGTCGGCAACGGCCTGAGCTTCAAGCTGTCATGCGAGGCGACGGTCAACACCGCCGTCCACGGCGATCCGGTGCGGCTCAATCGCATCCTGCTCAACCTGATCGGCAACGCCATCAAGTTCACCCCGCGCGGCGCGATCAGCGTCAGCGCCGGCGCGGAACAGCGCAACGATGATGTGCTGCTTCGCCTCGTCGTCCGGGATACCGGCATCGGGATAGCGCCCGACATGCTCGAGCGGATTTTTGAGGATTTCGTCCAGGCCGACGACAGCATCGCGCGACGGTTCGGCGGCACCGGCCTCGGCCTTGCGATCGCGCGCCGCCTCACCCGCCTGATGCAGGGCGAGCTGACGGTTGAGAGCACGCAAGGCGCGGGCAGCGCGTTCACGCTTGTGGTGCCGCTCGGACGGGCGGCGAGCGGACTGTCGCAAGGTGCTCCGCGGGCGCCGTCGCTGCAGCTTCGCGTGCTGCTGGTGGACGACGACCCCGTCAATTGCGAGGTCGGCGAGGCCATCCTCACCCGGCTCGGCCACCGCCCCACCATCGCCAGGAACGGCGCATCTGCCGTCGGCCTCGCGCGCGACCAGGCGTTCGACGTCATCCTGATGGACCTGCACATGCCGGACATGGACGGCGTCGAGGCGGCCGCGCGCATTGGGCAGCTTCCCCTGCAGCAGAGGCCGCGGATCATCGCCGTGACCGCGGACGTCTCGCGCGAGGCCCGTGGCAGGCTCACGGGCGCCGGGATCGACAAGGTGCTCGGCAAGCCGATCCTGATCAACGCGCTGCGCGAGGCGATCGAGGACGATGCGAAGGCCGCGCCGGCGGCGGCGCAGCTTTCTGCGGGCGCATTGATCGACCGGGATTTTCTCGACGGCCAGATCGAGCTGTTGGGCGCGGCGCAAATCGCAAAGCTGCGTCGTCTGCTGGATGAGACGAGCGGAAAGCTGATCAAGGACATCGCCGGGGCCGCGGCGTCCGGCGATCGCAAGCTGCTCGCGCGATCCGCGCACCAGCTCGGCAGCGCCGCCGGCGCGCTCGGCCTCGTCCGCCTGTTCGAGCGCTGCCGCGAGGTCGAGCAGGCCTCCGCCGCGCTGTCCCCCGAAGAGTGCCAGAGCGCAGCGCGCGAGCTCGCTGCGCTTCGGGCGGCCTCGATGGGCGCGCTGGACGAGCTGCTCGCGCCGGCCTTCGCCGCGAGCGCGGAAGCGACGTCCCGCGCGTGACACATGGATGGCATGCCTCCCATTCGGCAGGAGTGCTTTGCCTCTTGTGGATCGAATCTGTCTACAGTCCTGACTGTTTAGTTGGTCACAAGATGATTGGGGGCGCCGGTGCGCGCAAAACGTCTCGCTATTCTCTCTATGCTGCTCATGCTGCTCATGCTGCTCGCGCCCGCCGCCCGTGCCGAGATTGAGTCCTTCCCGTCCGGCTTCAAGACCAGAACCATCGCGACCAACGGCACGCGGATTCATGTGCGCGTCGGCGGTCAGGGCCCGGCCGTGATCCTGATCCACGGTTTCGGCGACACCGGCGACATGTGGGTCACGCTCGCCGCGGAATTGGCGCGCGATCACACCGTGGTCGTGCCCGACCTGCGCGGCATGGGCCTCTCGGCCAGGCCCGATGGCGGTTACGACAAATGGACCCAGGCCGCCGACATGCGCGGCGTGCTACAGGCGCTCGGCATCGACAAGGCGGCCGTCGTCGGCCACGACATCGGGACCATGGTGGCTTACGCCTATGCGGCGCGCTATCGCGACCTGACCGAGAAGCTGGTCGTGATGGACGCGCCGGTGCCCGGCGTGCCGCCGTGGGACGAGGTCGTCCGCAGCCCGCAGCTATGGCATTTCGATCTCGGCGGGCCCGACATGGAGCGGCTGGTCAAGGGCCGCGAGCGCATCTACCTCGACCGCTTCTGGAACGATTTTGCGGGCACACCGTCGAAGATCACGGAAGCGACGCGCCGTCATTACGCGGAGCTCTACGCCCGGCCGGGCGCCATGCGCGCTGCGTTCGCCCAGTTCAGGTCGATCCGCACCGATGCCGAGGACAACAAGAAGGCGGTCGCGACCAGGCTGACCATTCCCGTGCTGGCCGTCGGCGGCCAAAAATCCTTCGGCGCGACGGAAGCCGTCGTGATGCGCAACGCGGCGACCGATGTCACCGAACTGGTGATTCCGGACGCCGGTCACTGGCTGATGGAGGAGCAGCCGGCGGCGACGGTGAAGGCGATCCGCCAGTTCCTCGACGGCAGGAAATAAGGCGACGAGCCGGGCTGACATGTGTCAGCTCGGCTTTTCCTTGGAAATACGAGAGCCCGGACGTTGCCACCCCCACGTCAATTCGCGTATTCACTGCGGGCAGGATCGTAGTGGGAGACATTCAAATGGCAATCGAGCTGAAAGGCGCGCGGGGCGAGGGATTTGCGACGATGGCCGCGGACGGCCGCGTGCTGGATTCCTGGTTTCTTCGGCCAAGCCTGGTTGCGGAGGCCGGCGGGGCGGCAACGGCACGGCTGACGAACGATGAGATCAGCAGATCATTGGGCGGGTCGGCAGACGGCTATGCGCGGCACGACGAGATCCGCAATGTCGACATCGTTCCCATTCGCACGGAAATCGCCTCCCTCGCCTCTGCGCCGGCTGACGTGCACGACGCCTATCTTCGGCTCCATCTCCTGAGCCACCGGCTCGTCCAGCCGAATTGCCTGAACCTCGACGGCATTTTCGGTCTGCTGCCCAACGTTGCCTGGACGACGCTCGGCCCCTGTGAAAGCTCTCGCGTCCCGGAAGCGCGACTCCTGGCGCGGAAGCGTGGCGTCGCCTTCGAGGTGACCGGCGTGGACAAGTTTCCGCGCATGACTGACTATGTGATACCTGCGGACGTGCGGATTGCCGACGCCGATCGCGTCAGGCTCGGAGCCCATTTGGCTGCGGGCACGACCGTCATGCATGAAGGATTCTGCAATTTCAATGCGGGCACGCTCGGTCCCTGCATGGTCGAAGGCCGGATCAGCGCCGGCGTGGTCGTGGGAAGCGGCAGCGATGTGGGCGGTGGCGCGTCGATCATGGGCACTCTCTCCGGCGGCGGGAAAGAGCGGATCACGGTTGGCGAGCGCTGCCTGATCGGAGCCAACGCCGGTATCGGCATTTCACTGGGTGACGATTGTATCGTCGAAGCCGGCTGTTACGTCACGGCAGGCGCGCGCATCCTTCTGGAAGATGGCCGGGTCCTGAAAGCCAAGGAGCTCTCGGGCCAGAAGGGCCTTCTTTTTCGTCGCAATTCCCAGAGCGGCGCGCTGGAGGCAACCAGACGCTCAGGAGTTTGGGACGGCCTCAACGCGCAGCTTCACGGCTAGTCAATTCACCCGAAGAAGATGAATGCAGGTGGTCAGCCTGCATTCATCGATTTCGGTTTTCTCACGATCAATCGATGATCGCCTGATAGACGAGCTGCCGCAGCAAACGCCGATACCCTGCCCGCGCGGGACTCGGCGCCTGGGTCATCAGCACGGCAACAAGGTCCTGGGCGGGATCGACCCAGAAATACGTGCCCGCATAGCCTGCCCAATTATAATCCCCGGCGGTCCCCGGGAATGCCGCGATCCCGTCGGCCATGCGCACCGCAAAACCCAATCCGAATGTATAGCCCTTGCTGCCGAGCAGAAGTTCACCGGGCATGTGCGGGTTGGAAACGACGCCTGCAAGATGGTCGCTCGTCATCAGGCGCACCGTCGTCGGGCTCAGCACCCGGACTCCATCCAGCACCCCGCCATTCAGCAGCATCTGTATGAAGCGCAAATAGTCGGTCGCAGTCGAGACGCCACCAGCCCCACCGGAATCGTTGCCGGGCTGCTTGCTGACATCGATGAGGGGATATTTGTTGCCTGACGAAGGGTCGGTCTCAAACGCTTCGGCAAGGCGCGGCAGCGCGGCCTGAGGCACGAAGAACCCGGTGTCCTTCATGCCAAGTGGCTCGAAGATACGCTCTGCCAGGAAGTCGCCCGCACGCTTGCCGGTCACGGCTTCGATGATGCGGCCCTGGACGTCGACCGCGAGGCTGTATTCCCACAACGTTCCGGGTTGATTGACCAGCGGAATGCCTGCAAGCCGCTCCACTTCCTCCGTTCCAGTCACGTTGCGGGCGTCATAGTCGACGCCGGGCGTCACGATGCCGGCTTTCGTGAGCGCGTCCTTCACCTTTTCATTCTTCGTGATTTCTCCGTAGGCCAGCCCTGACGTGTGCCGCAGCAGATCCTGGACCGTCATCGGCCTGTCCGGCGCGACGTCCCCGGTCGGTGTGTAGACCTTCAGATCCTTGAACGGCGGCAGGTACTTCGACACGGGATCGGTGAGCTGTACGACGCCGTCCTCAACGAGGGTCATGAGGCCGACCGACATCAGCGGCTTCGTCATGGAATAGATCCGGAAGATGGAATCTACGCCCATCGGATCGGCCTTCTTTGGATCCCGCAGGCCGAACGCGTTCTGATAAACGATACGCCCCTTGCGCGCGACCATGACGACCGCACCGGGAAGTTTCTTGTCGTTGATCTCCTTTGTGAATGCGGTCGTGATCTTGTCGAGCCTCTGGGTCGACATTCCGACTTCCTCGGCGCCGCCCTCGCCCAGGGAAACCGGCGGCTTTGCCTGAACCGGGACGGCAGATGGCGCAAAAACAAATGCGCTGACAAGCGCGACGGCCAAGAGACCCCGCAATTTGAATTGCATTGTTTTCCTCCCAATAGCTTTTGGTTGTGGCGGCGCCAGCGTGCGCGCGCGTCAGCCATGCGTCAAGAAACATATGCATGTCGCCGACGGGGCATCCTCTTGCGGCGCAAACGGCGCGCCGACCGGACCTGCTGGTGAAGCGACGCCCCAACCTCAGCGCGCCCGCCTCATCTTCGCGCCCGAACCGTCCCACCAGAATATCGATGAAGAGCCGCAGCCTGACCGAACGCTGCCGTGTCGGCGGATAGACCGCATGGCGCGCGGGCGGCGGCCACTTGACCAGAGCAGGAGCTATGGTTTCTTTTTTTGATTGCGGATCGTCTTGCTTCCATTCTCGTAAAGATATCTCACGATGGTATTTCGGGCGGCCTTGGAAGCGGCAAGCTCGGATGATTCCGAAGCGTAGAGCGTCTTTTCCTGAGACTGTTCCCCGACCGTCAGACGGATCGTGTCCTTGATCGCATCAGCGAGATTGGATCGGTCTTCGCTGGCAAAGTGAAGGCTGTAGGTTTTGTCTCGTTCCAGCGCCGCAAGAAGATCGCGAACCAATGGCTCGGGTACTGTGGAGGTGTACTGTTCGGACAAGAACGGTGGCTCGTAGCTGTTATCGAAACGGGCACGAATATACGTACCATGGGCACCGGCACCATTCTTTTCGATCTGAACGTCCAGCTTGTCCGAGGTATAGCCCGGCCCCGGCTCGCCGCCGCGAGACCACCAGGAAAATGTCGTCAGACCCGCAGCTTTCTGTGCCTTCGCGCCCGCCTCCACGGCCATCTGATTTCCACTCGCAGCCATCGCTAGACTCCCGCCACCCACGCCGATCGCGAACGCCAGACAAGACATGAGAGCTGCATGGCATGCTCCGCGTTTGGACATCCTGATGTCACCAGCCGTGGCTCTTCAATACCTGTTCGTAGTGATCCTGATGAGGGTGGGGCAATGTGCCGTCCCGATCCGGCCAGGTCTCCGACATGATATCATTTTTCTTGGTCGGGTCCTTGGGTTTTGATCCATCGGGCGTGTCCTCATACCCGTCGTCCAGGCCGAGCGTATGTCCATACTCGTGCGCAATTCGCCGCGGCCTTCCCTCGTCGGTTGCAGCCGCGGCCGTCTGGTTGCCGGGCCCGGCGCCGTACAGCGTTTGGTTCATCCTGGCATCACCTGTAGCGACGTTGACCTGGTCGTACCCGGCGGTCGGCGTGGCGGTGGCGTTGACCTTGGCGTCGACCTCAACCTTGACCCGGTAGGGCTTTCCATCGCGGGTCATTGTCCCGCTCCAGGTGTCTTCAATCTGCTTCTTTGCGGCATCCGCATACGCCTGCGTCGCGCCAGGTCCGGAAAATTCCATCTTCGTCTTGATCGTGACTGTCTGGGCCGTGTCGTCCACCGCGACCGTCGTGCTTCCGCCCTTGTCGGACGCTTTTCCCGCCGCTGGTGCGGCGGCGGCGCCCGCGCCGCCGGCGGCACCGGGTTCGCTGGCCACCCTCGCGCCGCCGCCAGCGCCACCGGAATCACCGATCAGCACCGTCGGCCATCCCGTAACGATCACGCCGCCATGCGCGGTCGCGTCACCGATGCGGGCGGCGGGCAAACCACCGATGAACACGGTGGCGGAGCCCTGGACGATCATGTCGGGCGGACCGACGCAGGTGCACATGTCCGTGATCCGAGCGGCCGGCATGTTCCCGATGATGACGGTTGGACAGCACGCCGGAATGATGGGGCCCCCGACATGAGGCACCACCCCCGTAAACATCGGACACGTGTGCATATCGGTAATGCGAGCCGCGGGTTTTCCCATACGGATTCTCGAAAATGAGCCGGACGGCCCCGGAATCGAAATTCTTGAAAAATCAATCTACGCACATTTAGCCACAAAACCGGCGCTTTGGGGACTGGAAAGATGTCACTTCTTGGCTACTGGCTCCAGAGCCGAAGTTCCGCTGTCCCACTTCTCCTCCTCCTTCCCAAACCGCTCGACCAGGAAGTCGATGAACAGCCGCACCTTCACCGACAGATGCCGCGTCGGCGGATAGACCGCATGCAGCGCGAGCGGCGGCGCAGAGTAGTCGTCCAGCACCGTCCGCAGCTCGCCCTTCCGCAACGCATCGGCGGCGATGAACTCCGGCAGCAGCGCGAGCCCCCTGCCCCTGATCGCGACGTCGCGCAGCACCTCGGCATTGTTGACGCAGAGCGACCAGGCCGGCTGGATCCAGTGATCGCCGTCGCGGCCTGTGAGCTTCCACTGATTGCCGGTGAGCAGGAAGCCGTAGGTCAGCGAGACGTGCTCGCGCAGATCCTGCGGATGTCTGGGCGTGCCGTGATGCGCCAGATAATCCGGCGAAGCGCAGATCATCCGCGCCACCGGCATGATCCTGCGCGCGATCAGGCTGGAGGATTCCAGCTCCGCGATCCGCAAGGTCACGTCAAAACCGTCCTGCACGGGATCGAGCAGGTCGTCGCTCAGCGCAAGCTGGAGCTGGAGCTCCGGATATTTTGCCATGAAGTCAGCCAGCACCGGCCCGAGCCGCATGGTGCCGAACGACATCGGCGCGTTCACGCGCAACAGGCCCCGCGGCGCCATTTGTGCCTGCGTCACCGCCTGGTCGGCCGCCTCGATCTCCGAGAGGATCACGACCGCGCGCTCGAAATAGCGCTGGCCGCTCTCGGTCGGGCTCGCATGCCGCGTGGTGCGGTTGAGCAGCTGCACGCCGAGGCTCTCCTCGAGGTCGGCGATGTATTTGCTGATCGCCGAGCGCGACAGCCGCAACTGCCGGCCGGCCTCGGCAAAGCTTCCGCTCTCGACCACCTTCACGAACGCCCGGAGGCTGCCAACCTTATCCAAGAACCGACCCCGATTGTTTCCAAATCGTAGACATAGCCGTCATAATTGCACCGATTGTCTCCAATCCAAAGCGGAACGATATTTCCTGCCAGAGAGCAAGACCCCGCCTTTGGAGGACGACCATGTCTGGACTGCACCATGTCACCGCGATCGCCGGCGACCCCATCAGGAATTTCGGCTTCTACACCAGGGATCTCGGCCTGCGCTTCGTCAAGAAGACGGTCAATTTCGACGATCCCGGCACCTATCACTTCTACTACGGCGACGAGACCGGCCGCCCCGGCACCATCTTGACCTTCTTCCCCTGGGCTGGCGTCGCGCCCGGCCGCCGCGGCGTCGGCGAGACCCATCAGACCGCCTTCCGCGTGCCGCAACGCTCGCTCGGCTACTGGACCCAGCGCTTCACCGAGAAGGGCATCGCCTATGAGGCGCTCGAAAAGCGTTTTGGCGAGTCCGTGCTGCCGTTCACCGATCCCGACGGCATGGCGCTGGCGCTGGTCGGCGTGCCCGGCGCCGAGAACGAGCCGGGCTGGAGCAATGGCGAGGTGCCGGCCGAGCATGCGATCCGCGGCTTCCATGGCGTGACGTTGCTGCTCGACAGCGCGGCGAAGACTTCCGCAATCCTCACCGACGTGCTCGGGTTCAAGGAGACAGGGCGCGAAGGCTCCGTGATCCGCTTCAAGGCCCCGGGCGATGCCGAGGGCAGCGTCGTCGACATCTACGAGGCCAAGGGTTTTCTGCGCGGGCATCAGGGCGGCGGGTCGGTGCATCACATCGCCTTCCGCGCGACTGACGACGCCGCGCAGGCTCAGATGGCGCAAAGGCTCGTGGCCAATCATGGTTTGCACCCGACCGAGCAGCGCGACCGCAACTATTTCCGCTCGATCTACTTCCGCGAGCCCGGCGGCGTGCTGTTCGAGATCGCAACCGACATCCCCGGCTTCGCCGTGGACGAGCCGGTCGCAACGCTCGGGCGCGAGCTGAAGCTGCCGGCTTTCCTGGAAGTGCACCGCAAGCAGATCGAGGACGTGCTGCCGAGCCTGGAAGAGAACGCGTCATGACCGAGACTTCGTTCATCCATCGTTTCGAGCCCGCGCGCGACGCGGGCTCGCCTCCACTGCTGTTGCTGCACGGCACCGGCGGCGACGAGAACGACCTGCTCGGGCTCGCCAAGATGATTTCGCCCGGCTCCGCCCTGCTCTCGCCGCGCGGCCGCGTGCTGGAGCACGGCATGCCGCGCTTCTTCCGCCGCCTCGCCGAGGGCGTGTTCGACGAGGACGACGTTCGCCGCCGCGCGCACGAGCTCGGCGATTTCGTCAGCGAGGCGCGAGAGCGCTATGGAATCGCCGCGCCGGTCGCGGTCGGCTTCTCCAACGGCGCCAACATCGCCGCCGCGCTGTTGCTGCTGCAGCCGGAGATGCTGGCGGGCGCGATCCTGCTCCGCGCCATGGTGCCGCTGGCGGACGCCCCGAAAGCCAACCTTGCGGCCAAGCCCATCCTGCTGCTGTCCGGGCAGGCCGATCCGATCGTGCCGGCAAGCAATTCGGCACGGCTCGCGGCGCTGCTGTCGGAAGCTGGAGCGCGCGTCGAGCACAAGGTGCTGCCGGCCGGCCACCAATTGTCGCAGGCCGATGTGACGCTGGCCCGCACCTGGATCGGCAATGTCACGGCGGAAGCGGCATGAGCCAACGTCGCGGCGCATCGTCTCCGGACGGTGCGCCGCACGCCGTCACCCGAACCAGCCGCGAATGCAATTCGGTTTCCTCGTTGCTTACATTCTTCGGATCGTAAGCTATCCTGCCCGCCAGGTGTCCGGGCGAGGGAGAACGGATTGCGTTATCTCTTTGACGAGTACACGTTTGACACCGGCCGGCGCGAATTGCGCCGGGGGACGGAGCTGGTATCCGTTGCGCCGCAACTCTTCGACCTGCTCGAGTTCCTGATCTGCAATCGCGATCGCGTCGTCGGCAAGGACGAGTTGGTCGCGACCGTCTGGAAGGGGCGCATCGTTTCCGATGCCGCGCTGACGACGCGGCTGAACGCCGCGCGGAGCGCCATCGGCGACACGGGCCAGAGGCAAAGCCTGATCAAGACGCTGCCCCGCAAGGGCTTTCGCTTCGTCGGCGCTGTGCGGGAAACGCCGGGAATCGAACCGGCTGGTCCGGCGCCCCAGACAGCGCCGGCCCACCTTTCGATTGTCGTGTTACCTTTCGCCAATCTCAGCGGCGATCCGGAGCAGGACTATCTGGTTGACGGAATCACCGAGAGCCTGACCACGGACCTGTCACGTATCAGGCGGTCGTTCGTCATCGGCAGACACACCGCATTCACCTACAAGGGCAAGGTGATCGATCTCAGGCAGATCGGCCGGGAGTTGAACATCCGCTATGTGGTCGAAGGCTCGGTTCAGCGTGCCGGAACCCGGCTTCGCGTGAACGTCAAGCTCGTGAACGCCGATGACAGCTCGCATCTTTGGTCCGATCGTTTCGACAAGGCCGTCGCCGACCTGTTCGATCTGCAGGACGAGATCGTATCGAGGCTCGCCAATACGCTGAACGCGCAGCTCATTGAAGCCGAAGCGCGCAGGGCCGAAAGCATCCCGCATCCGGATTCAATGGACCTGTATCTTCAAGGCCGCTTTTGGTGGAACAAGGGACTCACGTCTGAAAATCTGCGTCCGGCTCGCCAGTTCTTCGAACGCGCTTTGTCGGTCGACCCCGGAAATGTCGATGCGATGGTGTGGATGGCAACAGTCGATACCGTCACGGCCTGCGCCCTGTTGACCGACGACCATCAACCGCTGTTTGCTTCGGCGGAAACCACCTTGCTGAAGGCATTGTCCCTTGCGCCGAATCATTCCTGGGCCCACGTCAATCTGGCGACCGTGCTCGTCTATACGAACCGCATCGCCGAGGGCCTCGCCGAGTGCGAGCGCGCGTTAGCGCTGGATCGCAACATGGCCGGAGCGCACGGAGTCATGGGTATCGCCAAATTATTCGCCGGCTGTGCCGCAGACATCGAAGGTCACCTCAACGACGCGCTACGTCTGTCTCCTCACGATGTCTTCGCTTTTTCGTGGCTGAGCAACATGGGCTTCGCCAAAATGCAGCTCGAAACAGAAGCAGAAGCCGAGGCCGTCACCTGGTTCCAACGCGGCATCGAAACCAACCGGAATAATGCCTTTGCCCATTTTGGATTGGCCGCTGCGCTCGCGCATCTCGGTCAATTTTCCGAGGCGCACGCTGCCGCAAAAGCCGGACTTGCACTCAATCCGACGTTCTCCATTCGCCGCTTCAAGCGCTTCTCGGTCAGTGACAATCCGGCGTTCCTGGCGGGCGCCAGGCGCGTCCTAAAGGGGCTGCATCTGGCCGGCGTGCCGGAGGGGTAAGGTCTGGAACGGACAACGATGGTTTTGACACGCAGGACGCTGCTTGCCGCTCCCGCACTGCTGCTGGGGACCACCGGCGCGCGGGCAGCGGCCGTCAATGACGCCACGGGCCGCGCCCTGGAGATTCCGGCAAGTGTCAATCGCGTCTTTCCCGCAGGTCCGCCGGCGGCGATCCTGCTGTACACGCTGGCCCCGGACCTGCTGCTCGGCTGGCCGCGCGCCAACCGCACCGAGGAATGTGCCTTCCTGCTGCCCGACATCTGCGCGCGGCCGGAGGTCGGCCGGCTCACCGGCCGCGGCAACACCGCGAATCTGGAAGCGGTGCTCGCGCTAAAGCCTGACCTCATCCTCGATGTCGGTTCGACCGCAGCAACCTTCGCCTCGCTCGCCGCGCGGGTGCAGGAGCAGACCAAGATTCCGTACGCGCTGCTGGATGGCCGGTTCGAGGCCATCCCCGCCACCTATCGCCTGCTCGGCGCGCTCACGCATCGCGACGCCGAGCCGCTCGCGGCCTATGCCGAGCAGACGCTCACAACGATCCGGACCCGTCTCGACCGGATCCCGCAACACGAGCGGCCGCGGGTCTACTACGCCCGCGGACCGCGCGGGCTCGAGACCGGCCTCGGCGGCTCGATCAATGTCGAAACGCTGGAATTCCTCGGCGCGCGCAACGTCGCGGGCGACCAGAAGGGCGGACTTGCCACGGTCTCGGTCGAGCAGGTGCTGGCCTGGAATCCCTCCGTCATCATCACGATCGACCGCGATTTCGCCGCCAATGTCGGCCGCGACCCGCAATGGGCTGATGTCGCCGCGGTCCGCGATCGTCGCGTGCACCTGTCGCCAAAGCTGCCGTTCGGCTGGGTCGACTTTCCGCCCTCGGTCAACCGGCTGATCGGCCTCTGGTGGCTCGCGAAGATCCTCTACCCGAATTATTTTCCCGAGGACATGCGTGGACTTACGCGGGACTTCTATTCCAGATTCTACCATGTGACGCCTCAGGATGCGGATATTGAGCGTGTGCTCGCCGGGCGCGATTGATAGGTTGGTGCCGATGGCGCGCTCAAGCATTCCCGGTCTGGCGATCTCACTGCTTGTCCTGCTGGCCGGGCTGCTCTTTGCCTTCACCGTCGGGCGCTATCCGGTCGGCATCAGTGACCTGTTTTCGGTGATTGTCGCCAAGCTCGCCGGCCATTCGTCGAACGTGCCGGCCGCCGTCGAGACCGTGATCTGGCAGGTGCGCGGGCCGCGTGTCGCCGCCGCATGTCTCGTGGGCGCGGCGCTCGCGGTCGCCGGCACCGCGTTCCAGGGCCTGTTTCGCAATCCACTGGTGTCGCCCGACATTCTCGGCGCCTCGTCCGGCGCGGCGCTCGGTGCCGTCCTCGGCATCTTTCTGTCCCTTGGCGTCCTGGCGATCCAGGCGCTGGCCTTTGCCGGCGGCGTGCTGGCTGTCGCGCTGGTCTACGCGGTCGGATCGGCCGTCCGGGCGCGGGACCCCGTGCTGGTGCTGGTGCTCGCCGGCGTCGTGATCGGCGCGCTGCTCGGTGCCGGCGTCGGCCTGATCAAGTACCTTGCCGATCCCTATAATCAACTGCCGGCGATGACGTTCTGGCTACTCGGCAGCCTTGCCGCCGTCAGTCCCTCGGACCTCATCCCCCTGTTCGGCCCCGTGGCGCTGGGCACGCTGGTCCTGCTCGCGCTGCGCTGGCGCATGAACGTGATGTCGCTGCCCGACGAAGAGGCGCGCGCGCTCGGCGTGCCCACCACCCTCTTGCGCATCGCGATCGTCGCGGCCGCAACCCTCGTCACCTCGGCAAGCGTTGCCACCGCGGGGATCATCGGCTGGGTTGGTCTCGTCGTCCCCCACATCGCGCGCACGTTGGTCGGACCCGATTTCGGGCGGCTGATCCCGGCGGCGGCGCTGATCGGCGGCGGGTTTTTGCTCCTGATCGACACGCTGGCACGCAGCGCCGCGCAGGTCGAAATTCCACTCGGCATTCTCACCGCCTTTGTCGGCACGCCGTTCTTCATCTGGCTGCTCGCCAGCGTCTCCCGGACGTGGTCCGCGCCGTGATCCTGTCGGGCCAAAACCTCTCCATCGGCTATCGCGACCGGCTGGTCGGGAGCGGCCTCGACTTGAAACTGTCCACCGGCGAGGTGCTGGCGCTGCTCGGTCCCAACGGCGGCGGCAAGACCACGCTGCTCAAGACGCTGATCGGCCTGCTGCAACCGAGATCCGGCGAGGTTCGCCTCGGCGACCGCGGGCTCGGCAGCTACTCAAGCCGCGACCGGGCGCGACTGATCGCCTATGTGCCGCAGTCGCATGCTGCGACATTCGCCTTCACGGTCGAGGCGGTCGTGTTGATGGGCCGCACCGCCCATGGCGGCCTGTTCAGCCGGCCGACGACCAGAGACCGCGAGATTGCCGCACGCATGCTCGAACGCTTCGGCATCACTCATCTGGCTGATCGCCCCTACACCATGATCTCCGGCGGCGAGCGCCAGCTCGCGCTGCTTGCGCGCGCGCTCGCCCAGGAACCGCAATTCATCGTGCTGGACGAGCCGACCGCAAGCCTCGATTTCGGCAACCAGGGCCGCGTCATGCAGGAGATCCGCGCGCTTGGCGCATCGGGCCACGGCGTGCTGTTCACGACGCATGATCCCAACCACGCCATGCGCGCGGCCGACCGCGCCTTCCTGCTGCGCGGCGGCGCGCGCATCGCCGAGGGCGACGTGCGCACCGTTCTCAACCGCGCGCGGCTGGAAGCCCTCTATGGCGCCAAGCTCGTCGCCCTTCAGGACCGCGACAGCGGCGACAGCGCGTTTCTGCCGGGCTGAACTTGCGGATGCAGCGGAAGGCCAAAAGGCGACATGCTCATTGCGTTGGTTTTGCGGTCGCGTTCTCTCGCGACGCGGCTGCCGCATTACGCATAACGCCGGACACGGTGCTGTATGCCGCTACCCAGGCGGACTTCGCCTCTGGTGTCCACGCCTCTTTCAAGCCCTGTTCCAGTGTCCATAGCAGAGCTGAGCCAACCGTCCCGTAGTGCCGATCCTCCACGCCATACCGAACATGGTTCCGCCCGAGCGTCTCCAGCGTCGGTATCAATGACGGCAAGTCATCGACACTGTTGATCACGGCATTCATTGCCTGGACCAGCTTCCGGCGCTGCTCCTTCATATCTGCATTCTTGAACAATTGCTGCAGCGATGGGTCCAGCGCAAACAGTCTCTCATAGAACAGACCAGCCGCGACATCGCTGATCGGAATGACCTTTGCCCATGTTGTCTTGAGAAATTCTCTGGCTTCAGGAGACATAGCAACACCTTCTATCTCAAATTAATCTGGACGCAGCGCTGCAAATATGTGCTGGGCCAACGCGCCACGGTTCGATAACGGCATGATGATTTGTTGAGATCAGTGAGTTCTCTTATTGAGAACGATCCCAAAAGGAGCAGCGGGCCCCAGTTCGTCTTCAGACCCACAACAACGGTCAGACTGAGCAACACCAGCTCCAGCTAATTCGGCTCTGGAAAGGCGTGGGAATATCGATGACAATCCAGTCAGGCAATCTATTCGCGGATGTGGCGGATGTTTCGGCCGCCAACATAGGAGAAGAGGCGTTCAGCGAACTCCTCGCGCGGCCTGGCTTGAAGATCGAGCGCATCATATCGCAGGGGCAAACCAGTCCGCCGGGCTTCTGGTATGATCAGGCGTGGCACGAGTGGGTGATCGTGCTGCAAGGGCGCGCCACATTACAGTTCGAAGATGAGCTTGCCGCGCGATCGCTAGGCGTCGGGGATTACGTCTTCATCCCTGCAAGGAAACGCCATCGCGTCGAGTGGACGGAACCGCAACAGCCAACGGTCTGGCTCGCCGTCCATTTCGAGTGAGCGCTTGTCGCGGGTAGTCGGGCGCGCAAGAGCCAGTTGCGGAAATTCCGCGTTTTGTAGTATAGACGCCCTAATGCACGTAACCGTTGAGAAGACACCGGGGCGTCCGACCATCATTGCCATCCGCGATGACGGCGTCAGCCTGCGCGTGCGCGCACCTGATCGAAAGTTCTCGCCTCCCCATGATCTCATTCATTTCGTCGTGGAAAAAGGGATGCGCCTGCAACGAGGCTTCTGGGGGTCGATCGCCGCCGGCGCGAAATTTCCGAGCATGGAGGTCATGGACGGACGGCAAAAGCCCAGGGCAAACGACAGATCGGCGCAGATCATCAAGGCGAATGACCGTTTCCTGTCGGAAGCGGAGGCGATTGTCGGTGCATTCCAGACCACACTGCATGGCGCAGCACCGCATGAAGAAGCTCTATGGCGGGACTTGCTGACGCGGGGAAGAAAAGTCGAAAGTGCTCTGGTTCGTGCGACATGGGCCCACCTGGTATCGTTTCGAGAGGAATGGGAAGCACTGTCGGTTGGAGGGGCCATTCAACTTGAATGGAGCTGAGTACAAAGGCATGGCCCTGCAAATACGCGACGCGAAAGATGACGATGCCGTTCAATGTTGCGAGGTGATGCGCCGGTCGATTGCCGAGCTTTGCACGTCCGACCACAAGGATGATCCGGCAATCCTGGAGAGATGGCTTGGAAACAAGACACCCGAGGTTTTCCGCGCCTGGCTTCGCCAGTCAGGCAATAACGTTCTCGTCGCAATTGATAGCGATCGCGTCGTCGCGGTCGGATCGGTGACGGATCAAGGCCAGATCACCTTGAATTACGTAAGTCCGGACGCCAGATTTCGTGGTGTCAGCAAGTCCTTGCTCGCTTCCCTCGAGTGTCGGGCAGCAAGTCGCGGTTGCCTGTCCTGCACTCTGAGTAGTACGGAAACCGCTCGGCGGTTCTACCTCGCACAAGGCTACGTCGAAACCGGTCCGCCCGGTGGACATTTTGGTACGAGTTCAGGCCACCCAATGTCGAAGTCGCTGTTCAGAGCAGGTGCGTGACCGGCAATTTCTTCGCCCCTTACCTGCTTCCCCAATCAACAAAGTCGCCCCACTCTTCCCTGAGGATCGCCCAATAGCTTCCGGGCGGTGGCACCATCTCCAGGAGTTCCGCCGGCGAAGAGGCAGTTGAATCCAGGAAAATCCCGACCAGGGGCATGCACGCTTTCACGGCGTAACCCGCAGCTTCCTTCGCGGTCCGAACCCCCGCTGCTCGCGCATCAGGAGCGTGCAACCGAACACAAGCCCGGAAGTGGGACCCGGCTGGCTGCGCTGCAGGAGGCGTCTGAGCGGACAGCTCGGGCGACAATGTCAGAAGCAGGATCAAAATGGCTGATCTCAATTGACGCTCCCTGACATCGAAACAAGGTCGCATCGGATCAGGCTTTTGGGTCCAAAATAAGGGTCTGCTATGTGGACTGCCCTATGAACAGCCAGCAACGCGAGGAAACCAGCAAGGCCTAGACCGCCCCCAGCCCCGGCGGCGGTCTGCGCATATTGGAGGCCTGCTCATAGGCGTAGGCGAGGCGCAGCAGCTTGTGCTCGCTCCAGGCCCGGCCCGCGAAGGTGATGCCGAGCGGATAGTCAGGCGTGTCCTTGTCGTCGACGCCCGAGACGAGGCCGGCCGGCACCATGACGCTGGGATAGCCCGCCTTCGCCGCGATCACGCAGCCTGTGCTGCCGGGAAACAACACCGCATCGAGCCTGTGCTGGTTCATGTAGGCGTCCATGCCGCGCGTCTTCGCGGAGAGCAGGTCCATGGCGCGCGCCGATTTGTACTCGCGCTCGCTCAGATCGCCCCTGGTGTTGTCCGCGGCGAGGAACACGTCCTGGCCGAACCGCAGCGCCCGCTCCGCGTTCGCCGCATTGAAGGCCACGATGTCGGCGATGGTCTTCATCTCCGTATCGGCCGCCCAGTCCGCCAGATAGCGGTTGAGACCGTGCTTCAGCTCGTAGACGAAGACGATCGATGCCGTCGCCAGATTGCCCTTGTTGCGGCTCAGCGGATTGCGGTCGAGCATGGTCATGGTCACACCGGGTCCGCCAATCCAGCCGGCCGGCGGCATGCCGGCACGCACAATGACGGCCCCCAGATCCTCCAGCACCTTGATCGCATCATTGACGACCTTGGCGTGTCTGGGTGGCATCTTGCCGTACCAGGGATCGTTCAACGGGTCCGAGGCATCGCTTGGCACGCCGATGCGCGCCCCCCTGACCGCGTCGTTCGTGAGATCGGCGGTGTAGTCGGCCGGCCGCCGCTGCCGCTCCGTCGCGGGGTCGAGCGGGTCTGTTGCCGCCAGCACGTTCAAAAGCATCGCCGCATCGCGCACCGTCCGCGTCATCGGCCCTGCTGTGTCCTGGCTGTGCGAGATCGGCAGGATGCCGGCACGGCTGACCAGCCCGACCGTCGGCTTCACGGTGACGAGGCCATTCCGGCTGGCGGGATAGAGCAGCGAGCCCGAGGTCTCGGTGCCGACCGAGGCCGCGCACAGGCCTGCCGCCACCGCGACCCCCGACCCCGAACTCGATCCGCCGGGCTGCACGACCGGGGTGCCGTGTTCATCCAGCAGCGCCGGCACGAACGGATTCTTCACCTGGCCGCCCAGTGACGAGTAGCCCGCGGGCATGTCAATTGCGATCACGTTGGCGAATTCCGTCAGGTTCGCCTTGCCCAGGATCACCGCGCCGGCCTTGCGCAACAGTTTGACGACGGTGGCATCGCGCCTGGCGCGCGCGCCCTCCAGCGCCAGCGAGCCCGCCGTTGTCGGCTGCCTGTCGCCGGTCGCGATGTTGTCCTTGACCAGTATCGGGATCCCGGCCAGCGGCCGTTTGGCTGACGGTTTTGTGTCGTCGAGCTTGCTCGCGATCGCGAGTGCATCAGGATTGACCATGCGCACGGAATTGAGCGCGGGCCCATTACGGTCGTAGGCCTCGATACGCACGAGATAGCCCTTCGTCAGCGCCGTCGCCGTGAGGCGCCCACTCGCCAGGGCCTGAGCGATGTCGCTCATGGACGCATTGTCGAGATTGGGGACGAACCGAGCGTCGGCGCCGAGGGCAGCCGCGACGACGCCGGCATCGCGGCGGGATGGCTTCTTCATGGCGATCCTCGCCTGACGGCGCGCCTCGAACCATGACGCCCTATGGTTGCATCATGCCAGTGTTTTGCCCGACGTGTCAAGCTGATTTCTGAAAATCGAAAAAACGTAATGCCAACAGGGCCCCGGCATCAGTGCATGGGGTTGTTTTCCAGATTTTTGTTTTTGGCCCGTGTCACCTCGCCCGTAGGGAGAGGTCGGATCGCATCGACAGATGCGATCCGGGTGAGGGGTTACAGCCCCGCTCGGGCCCCCTCACCCGGATACGAAAGCTATCGCATCGAGACGCGATCCCTACTCCCAGGACCAGGTCGAAAAATCGTTCTCGAACTGCGGGACGTCCTTCCAGACGCCCTTGAGCTTCTTGTTGGTGATGGTGATGAGCTGCGGCTGGAACAGGAAGCCCGCCACCGCGTCGGTCGCCAGCATGCGCTGGGCATCGCCGAGCAACTTGGCGCGGCCGGCTTCATCGGGCGTCGTCACGATCTGCTTGTAGAGCGCGTTGAAGGCCTCGTTGTTGTAGCCGAGATAGTAGTCGGCCTCGGTCAGCTTGACGAGGTCGAACGGCTCGACATGGCTGACGATGGTGAGGTCGTAATTGTGCGGACCGTTCGGCGCGAATACCTGCGACAGCCACTGCGCCCATTCGACGTTCTCGATCTTGGCGGTGATGCCGACCTTGGCGAGCTGGGCCGCGAGGATCTCGCCGCCCTGCCGCGCATAGGACGGCGGCGGCAGCTTCAGCGACAGCTCGAGCGGCGTGGTGACGCCGGCCTCGCTGAGCAGCTTCCTGGCCTTCTCGGGGTCGTAGGGATTGACGCCGGTGGTGTCGACATAGCCGAGCGCGCCCGGCACGTAGAAGCTGCCGATCGGCGTGCCGAACCCGTCCACGGCGCCGTCGATCATCGCCTTGCGGTCGATCGCGGCGAGAATGGCGCGCCGCACCCGCACGTCGTCGAGCGGCTTCTTCTTCTCGTTGATGGCGACGATGGTCTTGGCCTTGGAGCCGCCGATCTGGACGTTGAAGCGCGGATCGGACTTGAACTGCGGCAGGCTGCGGGCCGCCGCGACGCGCGGAAACGCATCGACGTCACCCGACAGCAGCGCGGCCACCTGCGCCGCCGGATCCGAGATGAAGCGGATCGTCACCTTCGACAGCTTGATCGCGGCAGCGTTGCGATAGTCGGCCCATTTGTTCAGCGTGATCGAGGAGCCCTTGGCCCAGGCGCCGAGCTGATAGGGGCCGGTCCCGACCGGCTGCGTGACGTTGGTCGCCGCGCTCTTCGGCTCGACGATCGAGCCGGTCGCCTGTCCCAGCAGGAACGGCAGGTTCGGCTCGGAATATTTCAACGCGACCACGACCGTGTCGGCGTCGGGCGCCTCGACCTTCTCGAAGGCCTGGTACAGGCTCTTGTCCTTGTTGGTGCTGGTGGCAACCGCGTTGCGCTCGAACGAGAACTTCACCGCCGCGGAATCGAACGGCTCGCCGTTCTGGAATTTGACGCCCTTGCGCAGCTTGAACGTATAGGTCTTCAGGTCGGGCGAGGCGGTCCAGCTCTCCGCCAGCAGGGGCGAGACCGAGCCGTCCTCGTTGATCTTGGTCAGCGTCTCGTAGATGTTGTAGAGCGTGACCTCGGCGATCGCGGCCGCAGCTGCGTTGGTGGGATCGAGCCCCGGCGGCTCCAGCGCCATCGCCATGACGACGCTGTCCTTCTTGCCCTGCGCCAGCACCGGCAGCGGCGCCGCGGCGAACGCTGCGGCGAATGCGACGATCGATAGTTTCTTCAGCATGCCTGAACTCCCCGGCCTTCTCTGGTCTCAAGCCTACGACAATCCTGCTTCCGACGGCAATGCCATCACCGACTCCGCCTTGTGGCAGGCGGCAAGATGCGCCTCGCCCACCCTGCGTAGCTCAGGCAGAACCTCGCGGCAATGCTGGTCGGCGAGCGGACATCGCGCGGCATAGGGGCATCCGGCCGCCCCCGCAGCTTGCGAGGCGATCGCCTGGGCTCCGCGCCGCCGCCGGCCGCCGCTGGGGCGCGCCCGCGGCACCGCATCCAGCAACGCCCGCGTGTAGGGATGGGCGCAGCGCTCGAACAGATCCATCGGCCGCCCCTCCTCGACGATCCGGCCGAGATACATCACCGCGACCTCGTCGCAGAGATGGTCGACGACGGCGAGGTCGTGGCTGATCAGGATGTAGCTCAGGCCGAACTGCTCCTGGAGATCCTGCATCAGGTTGAGCACCTGGGCCTGCACGGAGACGTCGAGCGCGGAGACCGGCTCGTCCGCGACGATCAGTTTTGGCCGGGTGATCAGCGCGCGCGCGATGGCGATGCGCTGGCGCTGGCCGCCGGAGAATTCGTGCGGATATTTGTCCATGTCGGCGTCGCGCAGGCCCACCTGCCGTAGCACCGCGGCAACGCGTTCGCGAAACGTGGCCCGGTCGGCCTCCTCCAGCACGCTGAGCGGCTCGGCGACGATGCGCGCGATGGTCTGGCGCGGATCGAGCGAGCCGTAGGGGTCCTGGAACACCATCTGGAAGTCGCGCCGTGCACGGCGCAGCTCGTCGGCCGGGATGCGGTTGAGGTCGCGTCCGAGCAGGACGACCTGCCCCGCCGCCGGCCGCTCCAGCGCCATCACCAGCCGCGCGAAAGTCGACTTGCCCGAGCCGGACTCGCCGACGACGCCAAGGCTCTTGCCGGGTGCGACCTGCGCACTGACGCCGTTGAGCGCACGCACCTCGCCGGGCGGCCGGAACAGGTTTTCCCGCGGCAGCCTGTAGCGCTGCACGAGGTCCTTCACGACCAGAAGCGGTTCTGCGGTCATGCGGACAGCGCCCCGACATTCGCGGCCATCGAGACATCCGTCCGGATGCAGCGCACACCATGGCCGGGGCCGACCTCCACCATCGGCGGCAGCGCGGCGCGGCACTGGTCGATCACCAGCGGGCAGCGATCGCTGAACTTGCAGCCTGCCGGCAGATCGGCGAGCTCCGGCACCGTGCCGGAGATCGTCGTCAGCCGCGTGCCCTTGCGCGCGCCGAGTTTTGGACGGGCGCGGAATAGCCCTTGTGTGTACGGATGTCCCATGCGCCGGAACACCTCGTCGGTCGGCCCGCTCTCGACGACGGTGCCGCCATACATCACCATCATGCGCTGCACGTTCTCGGCGATGACGCCGAGATCGTGCGAGATCAGGATCATCGACATCCCCCGCTCCTCGACGAGATCGGCGATGAGGTCGAGGATCTGGCCCTGGATGGTGACGTCGAGCGCGGTGGTCGGCTCGTCCGCGATCAACAGCTCCGGCTCGCAGGCGAGCGCCATGGCGATGGTGACGCGCTGGCGCTGACCGCCGGAAAACTGGTGCGGATAGGCGTCCACGCGCCGCGCCGGATCGGGCAGGCCGACGCGGTCGAGCAAGGCGATCGCTTCCCGCCGCGCATGCGAGGCCGAATAGCCCTTGTGACGCCGCAGCGGCTCGGCGACCTGGTGACCGATCGTATGCATCGGGTTGAGCGCCGTCATCGGCTCCTGGA
Source organism: Bradyrhizobium diazoefficiens (assembly GCF_018131015.1). Taxonomy (GTDB): domain Bacteria; phylum Pseudomonadota; class Alphaproteobacteria; order Rhizobiales; family Xanthobacteraceae; genus Bradyrhizobium; species Bradyrhizobium diazoefficiens_B. The sequence continues at coordinate 200,496 of NZ_JAFCJJ010000001.1, read as the reverse complement.
AAATCATGCTGATGCGGTTGCCGCGCAGGCGGCAATAATCCGCATCGCCAAGGCCCGCGAGCTCGCGCCCGTCGAGCCGGATGCTGCCGCTGACGACCGCGCTGTCCGGCAAAAGTCCCATCAGCGAAAGCGCCGTGATCGACTTGCCGCAGCCGGATTCGCCGACGAGCCCGAGCGTCTCGCCGCGCATCAGCGAAAAACTGACGCCGCGCACGGCCTGCGCCGGCCCGCGGCTGGTGTTGAGGCGGATGCCGAGGTCATCGACCTCGATCAGCGGTGCGGAATCAACCATCCTCACCGCTCCCGCGCCAGTCTGGGATCGAGCAGGTCACGCAGGCCGTCCCCGAGCAGATTGAGGCCGAGCACCGCGACGGCGATCGCGGCGCCGGGATAAACGGCCAGCATCGGCGACTGGAACAGCAGCGTCTGCGCGTCGTTCAGCATCCGCCCCCAGGACGGCTGCGGCGGCTGCGTGCCGAGGCCGAGATAGGACAGCGCGGCTTCGGCCAGGATGGCGAGCGCAAACTGGATCGTCGCCTGCACGATCAGGATCGACATGATGTTGGGCAGCACATGCTCGACGGTGATGCGGAAGGCCCCCTTCCCCGAGGCGCGCGCGGCCAGAACGAATTCGCGCGCCCAGATCGCATTGGCCGAGCCGCGCGTCAGCCGGGTCAGCGTCGGGATCTGGAAAATTCCGATCGCGACGATCGAGGTCACCATGCCCGGTCCCACCACCGCGGCGAGCATGATCGCGGACAGCACGGCCGGAAAGGCAAAGGTGAAGTCGGAAAAGCGCATGATGATCTCTTCGGTCCAGCCGCGCTTGGCCGAGGCGATCAGGCCGAGGCAGACACCGAAGCTGAGACCGATGCCGACCGCGATGATGCCGACCAGGATGGTCGAGCGGGCGCCCGCCAGCAGCAGCGAGACGATGTCGCGGCCGAAGGAATCGGTGCCGAGCCAGTGCGCCGCCGACGGCGGCCGCAGTTTCGAGGCGATGTCGATCTCGTAGGGCGACCACGGCGTCCACACCAGCGACAGCAGCGCGGACGCCAGCACCACGAGGCTCAGCACGCCGCCGACGACGAAACTGCGGTGGCGCAGCGCCCGGCTCCAGAACGTCCGGGCCGACGCACGCGCGAGCACCGCGTCAAGCGGGGTGGTCAGCGGCGCGCTCACAGGTCGTGCACCTTGATGCGGGGATCGATGAAGGCATAGAGCACGTCGACCACGAAGTTGACGATGACGACCATGGCGGCCAGCAGCATCACGCAGTTGCGCACCACGATCAGGTCGCGGTTGGCGATCGACTGGAAGATCAGCCGGCCAAGGCCGGGCAGATAGAACACGTTCTCGATCACGATGGTGCCAGCGAGCAGATTGGCGAATTGCAGCCCCATCACCGTCATCACCGGAATCATGGCGTTGCGCAGCACGTGGCGCCACAGCACCTCGCGCTTGCCGAGCCCTTTCGCGCGCGCCGTGCGAACAAAGTCCTCGCGCAGCACCTCCAGCACGGCCGAGCGGGTGACGCGGGCGAGGATCGCGGCCTGCACCACCGCGAGCGAGACCGCCGGCAACAGCAGCGACTTGATGCCGAGCCAGATGCCGTCGTCCCAGCCGGCAAACCCGCCCGCGGAGAGCCATTGCAGCCGCACAGCGAACAGAAGGACCAGCAGGATCGCGAACCAGAAATTCGGCAGCGCAATGCCGACCTGCGTCAGCGCCATCACGCCGACATCGCCGAGCTTGTTGTGGTTGGCGGCGGTGTAGATGCCGGCGGAGAGCGCCAGCGCCACCGTAATCAGCATCGACATGATCGCGAGCGGAATCGTCAGCACCAGCCGCTCCGCGATCAGGCCGGCGACCGGCGTGCCGTAGACATAGGAGTTGCCGAGATCGCCGACCAGCAGGCCCTTGACCCATTGCAAATAGCGGACCGCCAGCGGCTGGTCGAGCCCGAGCTTGACGGTGAGCGCGCGGACCGCGTCGGGAGAAGCATCAGCCCCCATCAGCATCTGCGCCGCATTGCCCGGGAGGGCATCCAGCACCAGGAAAATGATCACGGATGCGCCGACCAGCGTCGCCAGCAGGGTCAGGAGACGTCGGAGAAGAAATACGCTCATGCGCGCTCGGACTCGGGCCTCATCGCGGCACGATCAACATGTCCGGACGCCGGACGCAAGCCCTTTGCGGCATGCCCGCTCAGCCGGGCCGGCGGGACAGAAGGTCGTGCGAGGCCTCGAACAGCGCGCTGACCCGAAGCAATTCGGCATCGGCGCGGAAGCGGCCGACGAGCTGAAGCCCGATCGGCAGGCCGTCGCTCCCGAAGCCGCAGGGCAGACTGATCGCGGGATGGCCGGTCATGTTGAACGGCATGGTCCAGGGGAACCAGTGCGGTCGGACGCTGTCGAAATGCCGACCGTCGATCTCGATGGTGCCGAACAAATCCTGGTCGATCGGCAGCGCGGTGCGGGTGATGGTCGGCATCGCCAGGAGGTGCCCGCGCGCCAGCAGCGCCTGTACGCGACGGAACAGCGCCGTGCGGGCGAACATCGCCTCCTGGTAGTCGACGCCGCTGACATTGGCCGCGAGTGCGATCTGTTTGACGAAAGTCTCGCTGAGGGCGTCGCCATGCTCGGCGATCAGCGTTGAGAATCGCGAACGCCAGACGGTGTGGTTGATGGCACGCCAGATCGGCTCGACGTCGTACCCCTCCCCGGAAAATTCCTCGAGCTTGGCGCCGAGACCAGCGAGCCGGCCGAGGCTCGCCATGAAGCAGGCGGCGACGTCGGCGGACACCGGCCGCCCGGGCGGCGAGAGGCAGTACAGGATCTTCTGCCCACGCAGATCGCCTTGCGGCGCAGCCGCGCCGATGAAGTCGGGCACGGGCACGCCGATCGACCAGGGATCGCAAGAATCTTCCCCCGCCATCGCCTGCATCATCAGTGCGGTGTCGGCGACGGTGCGGGTGGTCGGCGTGACATAGGTCTGGTTGCCGAAGGCATCGAGCGCCTGGCTGTGCGCAATTACCCCGTTGCTCTGCTTCAGCCCGACCACGCCGTTGCAGGCGGCCGGAATCCGCGTCGAGCCGCCGCCATCGGTGGCGATCGCCAGCGGCGCGATGCCGCTTGCCACCGCAACTGCCGCACCACCGCTGGAGCCGCCGGACGAGCGCTCCGCACTCCACGCATTGCGGGTGCGGCCGAACAGCGGTGAGTCGGTCAGGCACTTGCTGCCGAATTCCGGCGTGGTGGTCTTGCCGATCAGGATCGCGCCGGCAGCGCGAAGCTTCGCGACGGCCACCGCATCCTCGGTGGGGACATTATCCTTGTAGGGCACCGCGCCGAAAGTGGTCTTGACGCCTTTGGTGTTGACGATGTCCTTGACGGTGACGGGAAGCCCGTGCAGCAGGCCGAGCGGCCCGCCCGGCATCACCTTGCGCTCGGCCGCGCGCGCCTCGGCCATCGCCGCATCGCCGCAGAGGGTAATGAAGCAGTTCAACCTAGGCTGAAGCGCCTCGGCGCGTGCAAGCACGGCACTGACGATCTCGACCGGCGAGACCTCCCTGCGGCCGATGCGCGCGCGCTGCTCGGTGGCGGTCAGGAAGCAGAGATCGTTGCTCATCGGGACGGGCTCGGGATAGGGGCGCGCGGACCTTGCCAGCGCGCACCTCACCTGTCCATTTCCGCCGGCGCATGGCCGCAATCCGGCTGAACAACCCCGGAGGCTAGCCGCCGCCGACGCCGACGCGCTCGCCGCCCGGCTTGCTGACGTAGAGATGGCCCTTCAACACGGCGTCCATGTTCTCGAACATCGCATAGAGGTCGTCGCAGTAGACCGAAGGGTTGTCGTAGCCGTTCTTCCTGGAGAAGCGGTGCGGCAGATAGCCCCCGCCGCAGGCGTTCATGAACTTGCACTGCCGGCATTTCGCGCACAGATTGATCGATGCTTCGCGTGCCGCCTTCCAGCGCGGCTCGTTCCTGACCTCGTCGATCGCATGGTCGAAGATGTTGAAGCCGGTCCGCGTAAAGCCGTCGCCTGCAATCCGCAATACGTCGTGAGCCTCAACCGTGCCGTCGGTCATGACGGTACAGAGTTCGATCGGCTTGTGGCCCACGCCCTCGGTCGGCGAATTGTTGCCAAGCAGTGCCGTGATCATGTCGGACACGATGCGGATGTCGACGTTCGCCGCCTTGCTGTTGGCCGCAAGCCACTGCTCGAACAGGCCGCCATAGAACGCGGCGATGGATGGCGGCGCCTCGTCCACGGTCGCGTCGGGGATCATGATGTCATAGCTGGAAATGCCGCAGGCGGCGAAGAACTCGACATATTGCTCGGGCGGGTAAGCGGGATTGCAGACCGCCAGCGCGCTGACGCCGATGTTGCGGGAGACCAGCATGCGCGCGGCGCGTTCGGCTGCCGCGTGGGTGCCGGTCCCCTGAAACGTGCGGCGGTGAAGGTCGTGAATATGGGCGGGTCCGTCGAGACTGATGGCAACCGAAATGTTGCAGGCCTCGAAGCAGTCCAGCCATTCGTCGTCGACCAGCACGCCGTTGGTCGTCACCGCGAGCGGGATGTCGCAGCCGGTTCGCGATGCAATGCCGTCGCACGCCTCAGCCAGGCGACGGAAGTTCTCGACGCCCCACAGCAGCGGTTCACCGCCATGCAGGGTGATGGGAAAATCGACCAGCGACCATTTTGCGGCATGTTGCTCGATGCGCAGCAACAACTGATTGAGCACGTCCGCGCTCATCAGCTTCGGCTTGTCGTAGACGGAAGCGTCGCGAAACCAGTAGCAATAGGAGCAATCGATGTTGCACCGCGTCGCCACCTTCACCAGCAACTGGGTGATCGGCTGCTCCCGGAAGCCGACGGAACTCGAAACGTCGACCGACATGCCGATACCCCGGTCCGACTCAGGATGCTGCGACTGGCCTAGTAGCCTCGGATAAAGCCGCCCCTGCGGAAAGCGCCCGCTCCTCCGTAATAGCGACCGCCGCCGTAATAGCCCCCGCCGCCGCGGCGGAAAGCCCCGGCGTGCGGCCCTTTGGCGAATGCGCCTCGCCTGAAATAGACCTGCTTCACTTCGGGTTGCTCGGGACGTGCAGTGGGTATTTGTCCGGCCGCCGTTCCATCCGTCAGGTCCTGATCGCGCAGATCATTCAGCAGCGCGTCGATCCCCGGATGGTCGCTCTGGAGTGATGCTCCCGGCCCATGCAATTGCAGCAGGCTCGCCAGGACCTTCAGCGTCGTAATCGCCATGGTTATACTCCATTGCGCGAAAGGTATTGTGCTCCGGTTGGCTGCAACCGGACGACGACGACCAATGAGGACTATATACCTTTTCCATTGCAGCGGAAATGTGATCGATGGGCCAATTGACTCCGCGCTACACGATCTCGCGTCGCCACGGTGGATCGGCTCCTGGTCGGGTGCAGGTGATGGCCGCGCATCGCGCCGCAAATTGCAAGGCGTCGCGCAGTTCGTCGACCTCGATCGTTTTCAGCTTCTGCCGCGCGAGCCGGCCCTGCCTGTGCAACGCAAACAACAAGGCCGCCTGAAAACTGTCGCCGGCGCCGATGGTGTCCACCGCCTCGACCTTGGGGGCCACGACCTCGATCTCGCCAGCGGATACATGCCAGGCGACCGCGCCTTGGCTCCCGCGCGTCATGACGACGAGGCTCGCCCCTCGCCCCAGCAACGCTTGCGCGCGTTGCGCGAACGACTCCTCCCCAAAAAGGTAGACGAAGTCGACGTCCGACATCTTGATGAGGTCGGCGCTATCGGCGAACTCGGCCATGCGCGCAAGATAGGCCGGTTTGTCCTTGACCAGATTGGGCCGGCAATTTGGATCAAAGGAAATCGTCGAGGTCGCGCGCGCATCCGCGATGAGGGCCCTGGTTTCGGCGGCGCCACGGTCGTTGACCAGCGTGGTCGAGCCGACATGGACGGCCTCGACATCAGCGAATGGAATTGTGCCGCGCCGGTACATCCAGTTCCGCGTCGCCGTCCCGGCGTCATAGAAGGCGTAGCTCGACTCGCCCGCGACGATGCGGACGAAGGCGAGCGTGGTCTGGTGATCGCTTCGCGTCGCGAATCCCAGCTCGACGTTCGAGGCAGCTGCGTGATCTGCGATCATCTGCCCGAACATGTCGGTCGAGATGCCGCCGACGAAGGCTGTCGGCGCGCCGAGGCGCGCCATGCCGATCGCGACATTGAGGCAGGAACCGCCGACCGCCGGCATCAAAGCTTCGCGGCCGTCCAGGTTTCGCGTCGGCACGAAATCGATCAGCGCATCGCCGCAGGCAATCAGCATGTCTTTCAATCTCCGGCGCAGCCGCGCATCGCGGCGCGGCTGCCGCGGTCGACTTCCCGCAGCAGCTTGTACACCTCGCGCTTCCGGGCGTGAAAGGCGGCCATGTCAGTCGCAGTCGGCTCGCTCTTGCCTCCCAGCGCCGACATCTTTGCCATGGTCTCGCCGATCGAGGCATAGGCACCGCCGGCCACCGCGCCGAGCATCGCGGCGCCCAGCAGCACCGGTTCCCTGGTTTGCGGCAGCGCCACGGTGAGACCGGTGGTGTCGGCCATGATCTGCCGCACCAGCGGGCTGCGGCTCGCGCCGCCGCCCATGATCATGATGCTGGAGCGGACGCCATGCGCGGCAAAGGCCTCGATCACTTCGGCCAGTCCATAGGCGAGCCCGCAGAGCCCGGCGACGAACAGCCGTTCCATCGAACCGATGTCGGTGTCGAGGTCGAGCCCCGCAATCACCGCGCGCGTATCGGGGTTTGCATAGGGCGAGCGGTTGCCGATGAATTCGGGAAGGACGTGAACGTCGCGGGCGAGCAGCGCGGCTCGGCTGGCGTTGCCTGCGCGCGCGATGATGCGGCGCTCGAGATATTCGATGAGGTCGAGCCCCTCGCCCTGCGCCGCCGCGCTTGCTTCGGCGTGGCCGGGATGCGACCTGAGGAGGTGGTCGATCGCGGCTCCCGCCGCCGACTGGCCGCCCTCGTTGAGCCAGAAATCCGGAACCATGCCGGAATAATATGGCCCCCAGACGCCGGGAACGAAGCACGGCTCCCTGGTCGTCGCCATGATGCAGGCCGACGTTCCCATGATGTAGGCCAGGCGATCGCAGACATCCGCCTGTCCACCGGATCCATCGCGGCCGCCGATCGCACCAATGCCGCCGGCGTGTGCATCGATCAAGGACGCACCGACCGGCGTGCCCGGCGACAGGCCGAGTTCGGCCGCGGCGGCGCGGGTCAGGCCTTGGCCGAGCTGCGTGCCCGGCGCAACGATCTCGGTGCCGATACGCGCGTATTTTTCCGCGACGAACTCCGGGAGATCGATGCGCTGGAAGAACGGCGCGCTCCAGCCGCCGCCATCATGCGCCAGATAGTTCCATTTGCAGGTGACGGTGCAGGTCGAGCGCTGCAGCGAACCGGTGGCGCGCCAGGTCAGATAGTCCGCCAGATCGAAAAAATGACCGGCGGCGTCGAAACTCTTTCGCAGGTGCCGCTTCAGCCATAACAGCTTCGGCATCTCCATCTCGGGCGAGATCGAGCCGCCGACATAGCGCAGCACGGCGTCCTCGGTCTCGTTGATCAGCCGCGCCTCGGCCGTGGCGCGATGGTCCATCCAGACGATGACATTGCGCTGCTTGTCCCCGGACGCGCTGACCGTGACGGGCTCGCCCAGCCGGTCGAGCACGACCAGCGAACAGGTGGCGTCGAACCCGATGCCGCCGACACTGTCCGGCGCAATCGCGGCCTCGGCCATCGCCGCCCGCACCGATCTTGCGCAGGCCTCCCAGATATCGGAGGACGACTGTTCGACGACGTCGCCGGCCTCGTGCCAGATCCTGATCGGATGCCTGGCGGTCGCCAGAAGCGTGCCGGCCTCGTCAAACACCCCTGCCCGCGTGCTCGTAGTCCCCACATCGACGCCGATATACGCTCGCGGCATTGTTGCTCCCGGTCGCTTTCCGCCAGTTTTGGCGCGAGCCTACCAGCAAGTGTAGCCGCCATCCACCAGCACGATGCTGCCGGTCATCAGGCTCGCCGCCTCCGAAGCGAGGAACAACACGACGGAGGCGATCTCCTCGACCTGTCCCATCCGCGCCATCGGAGTTCCACCGATCCAGGCGTCGTACATTTTCGGATTGCTCTTCACGAAGGCGTTGAGCGGCGTTTCGATGTAGGTCGGCGCCACCGCATTGACGCGGATGCCGCGTGTGCCCCACTCGGCGGCGAGCGACTTGGTCAAATGATGCACCCCGGCCTTGGACGCATTGTAGAAGCACTGCTCCTGCGGCTTGTTGACGATGAAGCCGGACATCGAGCCGACATTGACGATGGCCCCACTTTTGGCCTTGAGCATGTGCTTGCCGAATTCGCGGCAGCACCAGAAGGTGCCGTTGAGATTGACGTCGATCACGTTGAGCCAGTGCTCGTCGGTCACGGTCTCGGCCGGCGTTTCGCTGCGGGCGATGCCGGCATTGTTGACGAGGATGTCGACCTTGCCGTGGCGGCCAACGAGGTCGTTCGCCACCTCGGCCACCCGCTTGGTGTCGGTGACGTCCATGACCGCGGTCTCGACGTCAAACCCTTTCGCCTTCAGGCCTGCCTTGGCGCTGTCGGCGACCTTGCTGTCGCGGTCGCCGATAACGACCTTGGCGCCGGCTTCGGCCAGCGCCTCCGCGCAGGCAAGCCCAATGCCCTGCCCGCCGCCGGTGATGAACGCGGTCTTCCCGTTCAGCTTGAATTTTTCCAGGTACATGGCGGTCTTCCCGTTGTCTTGCCGTTTCTTGTTAGCCTCGAAGCGCGTTGCCGCTCTCGTCGAAGCGGTGAATGCGCGCGGGATCCGGCACCAGCGACACCCGGTCCCCCGCGCCGAGACTCAGTTCGCCGACATGGCGCGCGGTCAGCATGCCGAGCGGTCCGGCCTCGACATACAGAAAGGTGTCGCTGCCGAGATGTTCGGCCACCGCAATCGTGCCCGGCCAGCCGCCTGCGCCTTCGCGCTCGATCTTGAGGTGCTCCGGCCGCACGCCGATCGTTGCCGCTCCGCGCTCCGAGGCAAGCTCGCCGGTGACGAAATTCATCTTGGGCGAGCCGATGAAGCCGGCGACGAAGAGATTGGCGGGCCTCTCGTAGAGCTCCAGCGGCGAGCCATATTGCTCGATCTTGCCGCCGTTGAGCACGACGATCTTGTCGGCCATGGTCATGGCCTCGACCTGGTCGTGGGTGACGTAGATCGCGGTGGTGCCGAGCTGCTTCTGCAGCCGCGTCACCTCGATGCGCATCTGCACGCGCAGGGCCGCATCGAGGTTCGACAGCGGCTCGTCGAACAGGAACGCCTTGGGCTCGCGGACGATGGCGCGGCCGATCGCGACGCGCTGGCGCTGGCCGCCGGAGAGCTCGCGCGGCTTGCGGTCGAGATAGGGCGTGAGGTTCAGCGTCGCCGCGGCCGCCTCGACCTTGCGGTTGATCTCGTCTCTGGGCAGACCGGCCATCTTCAGGCCGAAGCCGATATTGCCGCGCACGCTCATATGCGGATAGAGTGCGTAGGACTGGAACACCATCGACAGCCCGCGCTTGGCGGGCGGCGTATCGACGACGTTCTTGCCGTCGATCAGGATGTTGCCGCCGGAGACGTCCTCGAGCCCGGCGATCAGCCGCAAGAGCGTGGTCTTGCCGCAGCCCGAGGGACCGACGAACACCACGAAGGAGCCGTCCGCGATCTCGAGATCGGCGCCCTTGATGATGTGCACCGGGCCGAAGGATTTCTGCACGCCCTGAAGTGTGATCTGACCCATGAACCGGCAGCCCCTCTACTTCACCGCGCCAAAAGTCAGCCCGCGCACGAGCTGCTTCTGGCTGAACCAGCCGAGGACGAGAATGGGCGCGATCGCCAGCGTGGACGCTGCCGACAGCTTGGCCCAGAACAGTCCCTCCGGACTCGAATAGGACGCAATGAACGTGGTGAGCGGCGCGGCGTTCGACGTCGACAGGTTCAGCGTCCAGAACGCCTCGTTCCAGGCGAGGATAAGGTTGAGGAGCAAGGTGGAGGCGAGGCCCGGGATCGCCATCGGCGTCAGCACATAGACGAGCTCGCGGCCGATCGTGGCGCCGTCCATGCGCGCGGCCTCGAGGATGTCGCGCGGAATCTCCTTGAAATAGGTGAACAGCATCCAGATCACGATCGGCAGATTGCCGAGGCAGAGGATGAAGACGAGGCCGATGCGGGAATCGAGCAGGCCGAAGGTCTTGTAGATCAGGTAGATCGGCACCAGCACGCCGACCGGCGGCATCATCTTGGTCGAGAGCATCCAGAGCAGGATGTCCTTGGTTCGTTTGGTCGGCGAGAACGCCATCGACCAGGCCGCGGGGATGGCGATCAGGAGTGCGATCACGGTCGAGCCGCCGGCAATGATGATCGAGTTCAGCGCGTGCAGCAAATAGTCGCTGCGCTCCTGCACGGTCGCGTAGTTCTCCGTGGTCCAGTGGAAGAACAGGAAGGACGGCGGAATGGCGAAGGCCTCGAGCTCGGTCTTGAAGCTCGCCAGCACCATCCACAGGATCGGGAAGAAGATCAGGAAGCCGAACAGCCACGCAGCCGCCGTCGATATCGCCACCCGCCGCGTCGTTGCCATTCGCGCCATCGCTTCATGCCTCCAGATTGCGGCCGACGATGCGGACCAGGAAGAAGGCGACGATGTTGGCGATCACGACCGCGACGAGGCCGCCGGCCGAGGCGCTGCCGACGTCGAACTGGATCAGCGCCTGCGAATAGATCAGGAAGGCAATGTTGGTGGTCTGCAGGCCCGGCCCTCCCCCCGTCGTGACGAAGATCTCGGCGAACACCGTCAGCAGGAATATCGTCTCGATCAGGATCACCACCGTGATCGGACGCGCCAGATGCGGCAGCGTGATGTAGATGAAGGTCGACACCGCGCTGGCGCCGTCCATCTCGGCCGCTTCCTTCTGCTCCTCGTCGAGCGACTGCAGCGCGGTGAGCAGGATCAGCGTCGCGAACGGCAGCCATTGCCAGGCCACGATCAGGATCACCGAGAGCAGCGGCACGTCGTTGAACCAGTCGATCGGCGTCAGGCCGACCAGCCTGGCAAGCCAGGCGAACAGGCCGGAGACCGGGTGCATCAGCAAGTTCTTCCAGACCAGCGCGCTCACGGTCGGCATCACGAAGAACGGCGCGATCACCATCAGCCGCACGAAGTTGCGTCCCACCACCGGCTGGTCGAGCAGCAGCGCCAGGGGGATGCCGAGCAGGATGGTCAGCAACAGCACCGAGCCGACCAGCACCAGCGTGTTGCGAAGCGAGGCGAGGAAGGCGGGATCGGTGAGGAAGTATTCGAAGTTCTCCAGCCCGACGAAGGATTCCGAGCCGGGATCGAGCAGGCTGTAATGCAGCGTCGAGAAATAGAGCGTCAGCGCGAGCGGCACGATCATCCAGACGAACAGCAGCACGACGGCCGGGGCGAGAAGCGACCGCGCGAGGAACTGCGTCTGCCGGGTTGCCATCCAAGCTTCTCCGCTGACGGGAAGAAGGCGGCCATCCATCAAGCGAAAGGCGGATGGCCGCAAGTTGGAGCTCAGGGAGAGCCCGGGTTCACTTGATGTAGCCGGCGCGCTTCATCTCGCGCTCGGTCGAGGACTGCGCGGCCGACAGCGCCGCATCGACGCTGGTCGACCCCGCGAGTGCGGCGGAGAACTGCTGGCCGACCTGCGTGCCGATGCCCTGGAACTCGGGAATGGCGGCGTATTGCACGCCGACATAGGGCACGGGCTTGACCGTCGGCTTATTCGGGTCGGCCGCGTCAATCGAGGCGAGCGTCAGCTTGGCGAAGGGCGCGACCTTCAGGTAGTCCTCGTTCTGGTAGAGCGAGGTCCGCGTGCCCGGCGGGACGTTGGCCCAGCCCTCCTTCGAGGCGACGAGCTTGGTGTAGTCCTTGCTGGTCGCCCAGGCGATGAACTTCTCGGCCGCCTCGGTCTTCTTCGAGCCGGCGGGGATCGCGAGATTCCAGGCCCACAGCCAGTTGGCGTTCTTGCCGAGCCCGGTGTTGGGCGCCAGCGCAAAGCCGACCTTGTCGGCGACCTTGGAATCCTTCGGATTGGTGACGAAGGACGCCGCCACCGTGGCGTCGATCCACATCGCGCACTTGCCGGCGTTGAACAGCGCCAGGTTCTCGTTGAAGCCGTTGGAACTCGCGCCGGGAGGACCGGCTTCCTTCATCAGGTTCACGTAGGTCGTCAGCGTCGTCTTCCATTCCGGCGTATTGAACTGCGGCTCCCACTTCTCGTCGAACCAGCGCGCGCCGTAGGAATTGGCCATGGCCGAGAGGAACGCCATGTTCTCGCCCCAGCCGGCCTTGCCGCGCAGGCAGATGCCGTAGGTGCCGCCGTTCTTGTCGGTGAGCTTCTTGGCGGCGTCGATCACGAAATCCCAGGTCGGCTTCTCCGGCATCTTGAGGCCGGCCTTCTCGAACAGATCGGTGCGGTACATCACCATCGAGCTCTCGCCGTAGAACGGCGCTGCGTAGAGCTTGCCGTCGGCGGAAACGGCGTCGCGGATCTTCGGCAGGAGGTCGGCGATGTCGTAATCGGCGCCGAGATTGGCAAGCGGCACCAGCCAGCCCTTCTTGGCCCAGATCGGCACCTCATAGGTGCCGATGGTCAGGACATCGAACTGGCCGCCCTTGGTGGCGATGTCGGTGGTGACGCGCTGGCGCAGCACGTTCTCCTCCAGCGTCACCCATTTCACGGTGATGTCGGGATTCTTCTTGGTGAACTCACCCGTCAGCCCCTGCATGCGGATCATGTCGCCGTTGTTCACGGTGGCGATCGTCAGGGTGGTTTCGGCCATCGCGGGGACGGCCAGCAGGACAGACGCGCCGCAGACGGCGCCGAGGATCTTCTTCACGGTGACCTCCCTAAGCCCGCGCTTTTGAGCATATGCCCACGCGTTGAGCGTATGTTCGAACGAGGTGCGGCGCTTGTCAAGCGGAGGCACGCGGATCCCCGCAACTTATGAGTGCTGCGGTGCGGGAGATCCTCGCCCCATCCACGACTGTCATGCCCCGCCAACGGGTCTCGCCTCCGGCGAGCCCGATGACAGGCTCCGGCGGGGCATCCAGTACTCCGTGTCGTCGATTGGTTTGCCCCAAGCCTGGCCGCGGCGTACTGGATCATCCGCTTTCGCGGATGATAACAGCGGAGCAAGTGGCAAGGTCGCCCTACCGCTCGAGGATCGCCCTTGCGGTCGCCTCGTCCGTGATCAGGCCGTTGATCAGGCGTCCGTTCAGCGCGGCCGCGATCGCCGGCACCTTGGCGGCGCCGATAGCGGCCCCGATGGTCGTGGTCTTTGCCGGCACCTCGGGCGGAATGCTGGTGAGGCGCCGGTTGGTGCCGGCCTTGAGCAGGCGCCCCTTGGAATCATAGGCCCAGCCGGTGATCTCGCCGATGGCGCCCTGCCGCATCATCTCGAACAATTCATCGCGGGTGACGAAGCCGTCGACATGGACCTGCGCCTTCTGGTCCATCTGGCCGATGCCGACGAGACGCAGATCCGCCTTGACCGCGACCGCCTTGACCTTCGCGATCGGCTCGATGCGGACCATCCTGTTGCGCTCGTCCTCGGACGACATCAGGAACGGCAGCGGCATCGGGTAGTGCCGCGCGCCGGTACGGTCGGCGAGCCGGCCGACGGTGTCGTAGAAACTCGCGGAGCCGTCGGCGGAGATGTTGCCGACCAGCGAGACGATCTGGTGATTGGGCCGGTCGATCGGCGTCACCCGCTCGACCGCGGCGCGCACCGCCCGCCCGGTGCCGAGCGCGACGATCACGGGCGTCTCGGGACGCAGCGTCGAGTCGAGCAGGTTGGCGCAGCGCTCGGCGATGCCGGCGGTGGCCTGCGGCGCCAAGGGATCGGCGGGCACCACCTCGCAATGGGCAAGGTCGAAGCGCTCCTTCAGCCGCGCGGCCAGTTCCATGCACGCGGCAATGGGATGTTCGAGCCGGAAGGTGATGAGACGCTCGGCGAGGCACAGCGACACCAGCCGCTGCGCCGAGGCCCGCGACACCTGCAGCATTTTTGCGATCTCATCCTGGGTGTGGCCGGCAATGAAATAGAGCCAGCCGGCGCGCGCGGCATCATCGAGCCTCGACTTTTCGTTCTCGGCGGCCATGGCAGGCGTCACGCCCCCTTCCAGAAATCGCTCATGCGCGCGAAGACCCGATCGGCTCCGGCGGCCGACAATATAGCGTGGCCGGCGCGCCCCCGATAATGGCTACCGCCGACAAATCCCCAGACGGTCATGCCGGCGGCCTTGCCCGCCTGCACACCGCTGGCGCTGTCCTCGATCACCAGCGTGCGCGCAGGTTGCGCCTCCATCTTCTCCGCCGCATGGAGAAAGAGATCGGGCGCCGGCTTGCCGTGCGTGACCATCTCCGCGGTGTAGATCCGCTCGCCGAAATGCGATCGAAGACCGGTGACATCGAGGGAAAGCGAAACGCGATCGATGTCGCTGGACGAAGCCACGCAAGACGGTAAACGGACGTCCGATATCGCGGCGGCGACGCCGGGGATCGGCTGGAGAGAGCCCGCGAAGGTCGTGAGGACGTGCGACTTCAGGCGCGGCAGAAAACCCTCCGGCACGGCCTGTCCGAGATCGCGGTAATGCTGCTCGATCGCCCTGGTGCTGCGTCCAAGGAAGAGCTCGAGCGCCTGGTCCTGGCTCAGCGCGATGCCGAATTCGGCCAGCACCTCGGAGAGGCACCGGCAGCTCAACAGCTCGCTGTCGACGAGCACGCCGTCGCAGTCGAAGATGACGAGATCGAACTCTGGCCGGTCCGGGTCCATCCGGCCATTCGATCATATACCCACTTTATGAGCAATAGTTCAGCCGACAAGGGCCGCCGCCCGATTTTGGTCGTTCAATGGGCGACCTGCCGGTAAATCGCCGGCAACGCCGCGGGCAAGCGACGGATATTGCCGACGATGGCGTAGCCGCTGCTCCCGAACAGCGTCGGAAAGTAGGATTGCGCCGTCGCATCGACCGTCACGCCGAAAACCGCGATGCCGAGCCGCCGCGCCTCCTGGACGGATTTGCGGGTGTCCTCGACCGCAAAGCGCCCTTCATAGTGATCGACATCGTTCGGCTTGCCGTCGGTGAGGACGAGGAGCAGCTTCTTGCGCTGCGGCTGGCGCGCGAGCTCGGCCGAGGCGTGGCGCACCGCCGCACCGATCCGCGTGTAGTAGCCCGGCTTCAGCGCGCCGATGCGGCGCTCCACCGCCCCGCTCATCGGCTCGCCGAATGCCTTGACGGTCTCGAGCCGCACCCAGGAACGCCGGCGCGAGGTGAATGTCAGGATGCTGTGGTGATCGCCGCAGGCGGACAGCCCGTGGGCAAGCACGAGCAGCGCCTCCTTCTCGACATCGAGCACCCGATAGCCGTCAACCCAGGCGTCCGTCGACAGCGAGACGTCGACCAGCAGGCTCACGGCCAGGTCATGGCCCTGTGGCCGCATCGCCATGTGGACGCGATCGAGACCCGCGCCGTTGCCGCCGGCGCGCAGATCACACCGCGCGCGCACCAGCGCGTCGAGGTCGAGGTCGTGACCGTCGGCCTGGGCGCGCAGCAATTCGTGGCGCGGCCGCAGGATTTCGAAACGGCGGCGCACCTGACGGATGTGCCGGCGCATGGCCTCGTCCGGCGTCCAGCTCTCGCCGGTCTCGGAGGCCGGGCCAGCGAGCACGCGGCAATGATCGGGCAGATACGAGCTGCTGCGATAATCCCATTCCGGATAGGTCAGGTCCGCATTCAACCGCGACGCATCGAGGGCTTCCGGCGGCAGGTCGAGATCGAATTTGAGCCGGCTCGCGGGCTTGCCGCTGCGGCGGCTGAGCGTGATCTCCTCGAGATCGTCAGCCGCCTTCTGCGCGTCCTCGTCGTCGCTGTCGTCCGAGGGACGGTCGACATTGACCATCTCGGCCATCGCCAGGATCTTTTCGAAGCGATTGAGCACGAAAGGATCGCGGCGGTTGGCACCATCCTCGCGCTCGCGGACGGCGAAACGCTTGCGATCGTCCGATGGCGCGGGCGCCGCACTGGGCGCGCACTCGTCGTCGCCCGCATGCGCAGGCGAGAGCTCGCGTGCCCAACAATCGCCCCAGAGCGGACAGGGCAGGATCGACTGATATCCCGGCGGCGCCTTGTCCGGCAGCGGACTTGTGCCCATCATGGCCGGCCACAGCCTGCCTGCGGGCGGCGCATCGGCGCCGAGCAGCGCCAGCACGATCTGCTCCATGTCCTGTTCGATGCGTGGCAAGGGGCGGTTCGGCCGCGCCACCGCAGTTGCCGCCGCCAGCCGTTCATAGTCTTGGACGAGGCCGGGGCATTCCGTCAGCACGAGGACCGCGATCTCGCTGGCCCGCCGCAGCGTGAGCAGATCGCGCCGCAACGGATCCGTTTCCGCGATCGCTTCAGTCGGCGCGAACGCGAACCACGCGGCAAGCCACTTGTAGAGCGACGCGTTGAGCTCGCGATCGGCGAAGATCGCGATGCTGTCCGGCAGGAAGATGGTCGCGGCATCCCGCCCGGGCTGTTCGACGCGCTCGTCGCCGAGCCCGATGCGCTGGCGCCATCCGAGCCGGTGCCCGGTTCGCCGGGCGCGGGCGCTCGCGACCTGCACGCCGGTCTCGCCACCGAGCGCGCGAAACATGATCGCGATCCGGTTGCGGACCTCAGTGAGCGACACCGCGTGTTCGGCATGTACCGGATAGCTCGCGGTGCCGCCGACCAGGCGATGCCAGGCACGGCCGACCGTTTCTTCAAGCTCGAGGAAATCGAGCATTTGACTGCCCTCAAGAAATTACGGCACGCGCGACGTCCAGCAACGCGGCCTTGACGTCGGCGTCATCGGTCAGCGGCTCGATCATGCCGGCGAGCACGGCATCGGCAATCGAGGCTCCGGCCGCAATCAGGGTGGCGCAGTAGACGACGAGACGGGTCGAGACGCCCTCCTCCAGATCATGGCCCTTCAGCGCCCGCAGACGGCCGGCGAGAAGGACCAGCGGCCGCACATAATCGGGCGCGAGCCCGCTTTCGGCCGAGACCACCGCAATCTCCTGTTCGGGCGGCAGGAAGCCGAACTCGATGGCGACGAAGCGCTGGCGCGTCGACGGCTTCAACGCCTTCAGCAGCGTCTGGTAACCGGGATTGTAGGAGACCACGAGCATGAAGCTCTTGGGCGCGGCGAGCTCCTCGCCGGTGCGCTCCAGCGGCAGGATGCGGCGGTCGTCGGTCAGCGGATGCAGCACCACGGTGACGTCCTTGCGCGCCTCCACCACCTCGTCGAGATAGCAGATGCCGCCTTCGCGTACCGCGCGCGTCAGCGGACCGTCAGTCCACACGGTGTCGCCGCCCCTGAGCAGATAGCGGCCGGTGAGATCGGCCGCGGTGAGATCATCATGGCAGGCGACGGTGTGGAGCGGCAATCCCAGCCGTGCCGCCATGTGCGCGACGAAGCGCGTCTTGCCGCAGCCGGTCGGCCCCTTCAGCAGAACCGGAAGCTGATGCCGCCAGGCATGCTCGAACAGCGCGCATTCGTTGCCGCTTGCGACATAGGACGGTAGCTCGGGCGCGGGCGCGGCCAGGGCGTGAAGTGCTGCTTGCATGGTCCTTCTCCGGAAGTCCTCTAAGAGAGGCGGCCGCGACTGTTCGCGGCCGCCCTCGTTCTCATTCGGCCGGTTGCAATGCGCCGCCCTGGACGGCGACCTGCTTCTCCCTGCCCGGCACCAGCACGGCCCAGACGAACATCAGCGCGGAGATCACGACGAACACGCCGGAGCCGAGCCGGACCCAGTAGAACATCGCGAGCTGGTCCTGGACGTCCATGTAGCCCTGGCCGAGCACGCGCTGCAGGTGGACCTGGACCACGCCGGCGAAAGTCAGCGCGAAGGTCATCACCATCATGGCCGTGCACATGATCCAGAAGCTCGTCATCGAGAGCCACTGGTTATAGGGCGCACGTCCCTTGATCTGCGGGATCGCGTAGGCCATCACCGACAGGTTCAGCATCACATAGGCGCCGAAGAAGGCGAGATGGCCATGCGCGGCGGTGACCTGGGTGCCGTGGGTGTAGTAGTTCACCGAAGACAGCGTGTGCAGGAAGCCCCAGACGCCGGCGCCGAGGAACGCCATCACCGAGCAACCGACCGACCACAGCAGGGCGGCCCGGTTCGGATGCTTGCGGCCGGCCTTCCAGGTCATCTGCACCGTGAAGATCACCATGGTGAAGAACGGCGCGACCTCAAGCGTGGAGAACAGCGAGCCGATCCACTGCCAGTAGCCCGGCGCGCCGATCCAGTAGAAGTGATGGCCGGTGCCGAGAATCCCGGAGAACAGCGCGAGGCCGATGATAACGTAGAGCCACTTCTCCACCACCTCGCGGTCGATGCCGTTGAGCTTGATCATGAGGTAGGCGAGCACGGAGGCCATGATCAGCTCCCAGACGCCCTCGACCCAGAGATGGACGACGTACCACCAGTACATCTTGTCGACCGCCAGGTTGACCGGGTTGTAGAAGGCGAACAGGAAGAAGATCGCGACGCCCCACAGGCCGAACAGCAGGATGTTGGTCACCGTGGTCTTGCGGCCCTTGAGCGCCGTCATGGTCACGTTGAACAGGAACATCAGGCAGACGACGACGATGCCGACCTTGATGATGAAGGGCTGTTCGAGGAATTCGCGGCCCTCGTGGTAGTGGAAGAGATAGCCGACCACGGCGACGCCTGCCGCGCCGAAGAACATCCAGAACTGGATTTTTGCGAGCAGCGGGCTGTACAGCTCGGTCTCGGTCTCTTCCGGCAGCAGGAAGTAGGTCGCGCCCATGAAACCGATCAGCGACCACACGATCAGCGCGTTGGTGTGGATCATCCTGACCACGTTGAACGGCAGCAATACCGACAGCGTGTTGGGCAGGACGTAGATGGTCCCGGCGAGGAGGCCGAAGAGGACCTGGGCCAGGAACAGGGTCAGCGCGCCGTAGAAATACAGCATCGCGACTTTCTGGGTTTGGTATTTCATCTCGGATTCTCTCTGTCTTGAAAGAGGAAAGCAGCGTGCTCAACCGGCCTTGTTCGGCGGCCATTCCTGGCGCTTGATCTTGCTGGTCCATTGCAGGAAGTCGGCGAGATCGTTGAGTTCCTCGTCGCTGAGGTTGAACTGCGGCATCTGTCGCCGGCCCGGCGCGCCCGAGGGCTGCGACTGCATCCACGCCTTCAGCGTCTCGCGGGCACTGGCCGGGTCCTCGTTGCCGCCCCAGCGATCCCAGACATTGCCGACCTCGGGCGCGAAATAGGCGCCCTCGCCCAGCAGCGTGTGGCAGTTGATGCAGGAGTGCTTCTCCCAGACATGCTTGCCGCGCGCGACCGACGACGTCAGCATCGTCGCGTCCGTCGAGGTCGTGGCCATGTAGTAGTGGCTGTGCGCCGTCAGCCCGATGAAGATGGCGAAGAAAAAGGCCGAGCCGCCGTAGAAGACGTTTCGAGCGGCCGACTTGGTCAGGCGTTCAGCCATTGCCAATCCTTTCCGTTGATTGCAGTCGAGACATGCGATGCTGTCATTTATTGCCGATGCGTCCGATCCGTTCTTTGTCAGGGCGCAATGAGCGCGTCAGATCAGCGTCACGGCGGCGGAGGCGAGCCAGGCAAACAGCACCACGACGACGATCCAGGCGCTCACGAGCCCGCGCCAGAGGGCAGGCACGGCCCTCAGGTCCATGAAGTCGAGCGCAATCCGGCGTCCCTTGATGGCTGCGAGGGCGAGCAGCACGGCGTTGCCGGGCAGCGCTCGCGGCACCAGCGGCGGCAGCACGATGGTCGCGAGCGCTAGGGCGATCAGCACGATCCAGGTGATGTCGAGACGATCCGGCATCGTCACCGCACCAAATAGAGAATCGGGAACATCACGATCCAGACCAGATCGACCATGTGCCAGAACGCGGTTCCGGTCTCGACGCCGGACGCCTCGGCGCGGCGGCAGACCACGGCGAGAATCACGATGCCGAGGCAGACATGCAGGAGGTGGAAGCCGGTCAGGAGGAAATAGAGCGTGAAGAACGGGCTGGTTTCGAGCCCGATTCCCTGTCCGACCTCTCCGGCATATTCGGCCAGCTTGAGCGCCACAAACAGGCCGCCGAGCAGCATGGCTGCGGCGAGCCAGCGCCGCGACGTCGGCTTCTCGCTGGCCCGCGCGGCCTTCGCAGCGCGGGCCGCCGCCCAGCCGCTGGTTACCAGCACGACGGTATTCAGTCCGGCCAGATTGGAATCGAGGGCCGCCTGCCCCGCCGCAAACACCGACGGATGGATCACCCGGGCAACTGCAAAGGTCCCGAGAAACAGACCGAAGGCGGCGAGTTCGCTGAAGATCAGCACCCAGATCATGGGATCGCCAGGCAGATCTTCCAGAATTCCCCAACCGGTTCCCTGTTGTTCGCAATCAGCCGCCGACATCTGCTTTCCGGATCAGGACACCGGCCAGCCTTAGCTCACACGCCCTGTTCCGAGTTTGTCGACGGACAAACTGGGCGGCCGCGCGGGCGACTGTTTGCGCCGACGCAACGTGCTGCCGGCCGGATCGCGGTACGAAATGCCTCGGCCCCAGGGCTTTTACGGAGCAGCGAGCAATCAGATGACCGATGCACAACTCGGATTGGTGACGGCAGCACCCGTCATCATCGCCTTCGCCATCGCGCTCAGGCGCATGGGCGTGCTGTCGACGGTGGCAACCGTATCGGCCGTGAGCCTCTCCGTCGTGATCGCGGTGGTGCTGTTCACGACACAGCAACCGCTGCCGTAGCTAGCGGCGCTGGTTGTAAACGTCGATGCACACGGCCCCGAGCAGCACCAACCCCTTGATGACCTGCTGGTAGTCGATGCCGATGCCGAGGATCGACATGCCGTTGTTCATCACGCCCATGATCATGGCGCCGACCACGGCGCCACCGACGCGTCCCACCCCGCCATAGGCCGAGGCACCGCCGATGAAGCAGGCGGCGATGACGTCGAGCTCGAAGCCGAGGCCCGCCTTCGGGGTTGCGGTGTTGAGCCGCGCGGCGAAGACGAGGCCGGCCAGCGCGGCCAGCACGCCCATGTTGACGAAGGTGAGGAAGGTCAGCCGCTCGGTCTTGATGCCCGACAGGCCTGCCGCCTTGGCATTGCCGCCGACGGCATAGATCTGGCGGCCGATCACGGTGCGACGGGTGACGAAGCCGTAGAGCGCGATCAGCGCGGCCATGATCACCAGCACGTTGGGCAGGCCGCGATAGGTCGCGATCAGGTAGGTGAAATAGAGCACCGCGCAGGCGAGCACGACGCTCTTGCCGAGGAAGAACGCGTAGGGCTCAACCTCGATCCCGTGCGACACTTCACGCGTGCGACTCTTGGCGCTGGCATAGACGAGCGCGAGTGCCAGCACGGCGCCGATCAGCATCGAGGTCGGATGCAGCGTGCCTGTCTCCGGCAGCAGTTCCGGAATGAAACCCGACGACAGCTTCTGGAACGTCGGCGGGAACGGCCCGAGCGACTGGCCCTGCAGCACCGCAAGCGCCAGCCCCTTGAACACGAGCATGCCGGCCAGGGTCACGATGAAGGACGGGATCTTGAAATAGGCGACCCAATAGCCCTGCGCCGCGCCGATGGCCGCGCCCACCAGCAGGCAGGCGATGAAGGCCAGCGTGTAGTCGACCTTGTAGGTCACCATGAGAAGCGCAGCCACGGCCCCGATGAAGCCCGCGACCGAGCCGACCGAGAGATCGATGTGGCCGGTGACGATGATGAGCAGCATGCCCAGCGCCATGATGACGATGTAGCTGTTCTGGAGCACCAGGTTGGTGAGGTTGAGCGGCTGCAGCAGCGTGCCGCCGGTCATGACCTGGAAGAACAGCATGATCGCGACCAGCGACATCAGCATGCCGTAGTTGCGTAAGTTGTTCTTGATGAAGCTGCCGTGCCGGCGCTCCTCTGGCAGCGAAACCGTCTTGTCGGTCATGGCCGCTAATCTCCCATCTTCACGGCCTCTGCCGCGCCGTTCCCATTGCTTCGTTCGTTGCGCATGATGGCGCGCATGATCTTTTCCTGTGTCGCCTCGGCGCCGGCGAACTCCCCGACGAAGGCGCCGTCGTTCATGACGCAGATGCGGTCGCAGATGCCGAGCAGCTCGGGCATCTCCGAGGAGATCACCACGACACCCCGGCCGGCCTCCGCCAGCTCGTTGATGATACAGTAAATTTCGTATTTGGCACCGACATCGATGCCCCGCGTCGGCTCGTCCAGGATCAGGACCTTGGGGTCCGTCATCAACCATTTCGACAGCACCACCTTCTGCTGGTTGCCGCCGGAGAGCTGGCCAGTCTCCTGGTAGACATCGGAACAGCGGATGCGCATCCGGTTACGGTAGTCGCTGGCGACCTTGAGCTCGGCAATATCGTCGATCACCCGGCCGGGCGCGACCTGGTCGAGGCTTGCCAGCGTGATGTTCTTGCGGACGTCGTCGGCCAGGATCAGGCCAAGCTGCTTGCGGTCCTCGGTGACATAGGCAAGGCCTGCGTCGATCGCGGCCGCGACGCTCGGCAGCACGATCTCATGGCCCTCAAGGACGATACGGCCGCTGATACTGGTGCCCCAGGAGCGGCCGAACAGGCTCATGGCGAACTCGGTGCGGCCGGCGCCCATCAGCCCGGCAATGCCGACGACCTCGCCGCGCTTCACGCTGAAATCGACATTCTTGATCACCTGCCGCTCGGGATGGATCGGGTGATAGACCGACCAGTTCGAGACCTCGAGCACGGGCTCGCCGATCGTCGCGCTGCGCTCGGGAAAGCGATGGGCGAGATCGCGGTTCACCATGCTGCGGATGATGCGGTCCTCCTGGATCGGCTCGGCTCGGCAGTCGATGCTGTCGACGGTGCGGCCATCACGCAGCACGGTGATGTGGTCGGCGACGCGGGCGACCTCGTTGAGCTTGTGCGAGATCAGGATCGAGCCGATGCCCTGCGCGCGGAAGGTCGTAAGCCGGTCGAGCAGCGCGGCGCTGTCGGCTTCGTTGAGGCTCGCCGTCGGCTCGTCCAGGATCAGCATCCTGACGCGCTTGGAGAGCGCCTTCGCGATCTCGACCAGCTGCTGCTTGCCGACGCCGAGATCGGTGATCAGCGTGTCCGGCGATTCCTTCAGGCCGACCTGCGCCAGCAGCTCGCGGGTACGCCGGTAGACCTCGTCGCGGTCGATCACGCCGAATTTTGACGGCGGATGTGACAGGAAGATGTTCTCCGCGATCGACATCAGCGGGATCAGCGCCAGCTCCTGATGGATGATGATGATCCCGAGCGCCTCGGAATCGTTGATATCGCGAAAGCGCCGCTCCTCGCCCTCGAAGACGATGGTGCCCTCGTAGCTGCCTGCCGGATAGACCCCGCTCAGCACCTTCATCAGCGTTGACTTGCCGGCGCCGTTCTCGCCGACCAGCGCGTGGATCTGCCCGGCCTCGACCGAGAAGTTGACGTCGCGCAGCGCCTGCACACCGGCAAAGCTCTTGCTGACGTTGCGCATCTCCAGCATGGCGGTCATGGCACACTTCCCATTCGTTACTTCACCTCTCCGCGCTTGCGGGGAGAGGTCGATCGCGTAGCGATCGGGTGAGGGGGAGTCTCCGCGAGGGCAATTGTTACCGCCCCCGTGGAGAGCCCCCTCACCCTAACCCTCTCCCCGCAGGCGGGGAGAGGGAAAAGTCAACTTCACTGGAACTGCGACTTCTTGTAATAGCCGCTGTCCACCAGGATCTTCTCCCAATTGTCCTTGTAGACCACAACCGGCTTCAGGAGATAGGAGGGTACGGTCTTGACGCCGTTCTCGTAGGTCTTGGTGTCGTTGACGGTGACCTGCTTGCCGGCGAGCGCCGCGTCGACCATGTCGGCGGTCACCTTGGCGAGATCGCGGGTGTCCTTGAAGATGGTCGAATACTGATCGCCGCGCAGCATGGCCTTGATCGAGGGCACCTCGGCGTCCTGGCCCGAGATGATCGGCATCTTCTGGTCGGCGCTGCCGTAGCCGACGCCCTTGAGCGAAGAGATGATGCCGATCGAGAGGCCGTCATAGGGCGAAAGCACCGCGTTGACCTTCTTGTTGCCGTAGTAGGCGCTGAGCAGATTGTCCATGCGGGCCTGGGCGGTGGCGCCGTCCCAGCGCAAGGTCGCGACCTTGTCCATGCCCATCTGGCCCGAGGCGACGACGAGCTTGCCGCTGTCGATATACGGCTTCAGCACGCTCATCGAGCCATTGTAGAAGAAGTAGGCATTGTTGTCGTCGGGCGATCCGCCGAACAGCTCGATGTTGAACGGGCCCTTGCCGTCCTTCAGGCCAAGCCCTTGCACGATCGAATCGGCCTGGAGCACGCCGACCTGGAAATTGTCGAAGGTCGCGTAATAGTCGACGTTCGGCGTGCCGCGGATCAGGCGGTCATAGGCGATCACGATGATGCCCTTGGCCTTGGCCTGCTTGAGCACGTCGGACAGCGTGGTGCCGTCGATCGCGGCGATCACCAGCGCCTTCGCGCCCTTGGTCACCATGTTCTCGACCTGCGAGAGCTGGTTCGGAATGTCGTCCTCGGCATATTGCAGGTCGGTGTTGTAGCCGCGCTCCTTCAATACCTTGACCATGTTGTTGCCGTCGTCGATCCAGCGCGCGGACGACTTTGTCGGCATGGCAATGCCGACGGTCGGCTTGTCCTGGGCAAAGGCAGGAGCACCTGCGAGCGCAGCGGCGCTTGCCAGCGCAGCCGCGAAAAACGTCGTCTTCCAGTTCAGCATGTTTCACTCCCTTGGGTATCAGACTGTTTCTTCGTTTGGTCGAGAACAATAGTCGCGGTTTTGCTTCGGGTCTCCTATGCGAGCATGACGTCGGGTTCCGCGCGACCTCGCGCGGAGGCTTCGAGCAGGAAGGTGCAGCCTGCTTGCGGATCGGCGGCACGCGCTGCCTGGTCCATGTCCTGCCAGGCCGAGGTGACGAGGAGGCGCGACAGATCCGGGCCGACAAACGCGGGGCAGCTTGACTGCCGCGCCGGCACACGCAACGAGCGCAGGCGCACGCCTTGCGGAGAGTAGACGTCAACGCGGCCAGCGCCCCAGCAGGCGTTCCAGATCCGACCATCGGCATCGCACACCGAGCCGTCGAGCCCGCCGACGCCGGTGTGGCGCAGCAGCACTTCGGGCTCGCCGCGCGGCAGGCCGGTCGCGGGGTTGAGCGGGACCGAATAGAGCACGGCGCGCGCTGTGTCGGTGAAATAGCCCGTGGCCCCGTCCGGCGAGAAGCAGATCGAGTTGGGAATGCTGATACGCGGATACAGCATCGAGATCTTGCCGCGATGGAATGCGTAGATCGCGCCTGCCCCGAGCTCGGCTTTGCGCCCCATGGTGCCGATCCAGAACGTGCCGGATTGATGCACGCGGGCGTCATTGGAGCGGGTCGCGGGATTGTCGGCTTCGAGCGGACAGAGCAGCGTCATGGCGCCGTCGGCGACGGTGCGGACATAGAGGCCGTCCTCGGCGACGATCAATTGCCGTTCGGCATCGATACGCCCGAGCCCGCTCGCCATCCGGCCGAGCGCGTGGACACGGATGCCGCGGCTGCGGAGATGCGCCTCGAACAGCTTCCCCTCGCGGATATCGAACCACCAGGCTGTATCGGTGGTCACGTCATAGGTCGGCCCCTCGCCGAGATGGCACGGCTCGGAGGAGAGAACGGAGGTCGGCACCTCTTCCATCATGGCGTCTTCACCCCAAAGCGATACACCGTGTGATGCCGATAGACCTCGCCGGGCGCAAGGCGCGGGCTCGGGAAATCCGGCCGGTTCGGCGCATCCGGCCAGATGTGCGGCTCCAGGCACAGGGCGTCCGATTGACGGATGAGCTTGCCGCCCTTCCCCGAGATCGTGCCGTCGAGAAAATTGCCGGAATAGACCTGAAGTCCTGGCTGATTGGTGAAGAGCTCCATGACCCGCCCGGAGCGCGGCGCCTCCAGCCGTGCGGCAAGCGCAAGCCTGCCGTCGCGGCCGAGGCAGTAAGTATGATCGTAGCCCCTGCCGTTCTGCAATTGCTGATCGCTCTGGCGGATGCGCTCACCCACGGGCCGGGCGTCACGGAAGTCGAACGGCGTGCCGGCAACTGCGCGCGGCGGCCCCGGCAACGGAATGGCAGTCGGATCGATGGCGAGAAAGTGCTCGGCTGCGACCATCAGCTTGTGGTCGAGAATGGGCGTACCCGAGGTCGCCCCTTCGAGGTTGAAGAAGCTGTGGTTGGTCAGGTTGACGATGGTCGGCCGGTCGGTCCGCGCCTCCATGGTCAGCGACAGCTCCGTGGGGCCAGTGACGCGATAGGTCAGGCGTACATCGAGCCGACCCGGATAGTTTTCCTCGCCATCCGGGCTCGTATAAGTCAGCGTCACCGCGGGCTCTGCGCCGTCGTCGATCCCGGCGATCTCCCAAAGCTTGCGGTCGAACCCGTCGAGGCCGCCGTGCAGGGCATTCGGGCCGTTGTTGACGGGGAGCTGCACCGTCCGGCCGTCCAGCGAAAACCGCCCCTTGGCGATGCGGTTGGCGTAGCGGCCGACCGTGGCGCCCAGGAATTTTCGTTCGGCAAGATAGCCGCCGAAAGCGTCATGGCCGAGCACGACGTCGTCGTAACCCCCATTCGCGTCCGGCGCGATCAATGCCTGCAGCACCGCGCCATGGGTGATGACACGCGCCTCGAACCCGCCCTCCCCGCGCAGCACGATGCGCTCGACATTGCGGCCGTCGGGCAGCGTTCCGAAGATTTCCTTTTGTATTTTTGAGACAGCCATGGTCAGTCCACAAAGGGTTCGACGATCGTGCGCCGGCCGAGCAGGAAGGCATCGGCAACGAGACGCAGCGGCGCCAGATCGACATCGCTTGCGCCGGTCGCCGCAAGCTCGACAAAGCGTCGATAGAGCTCGCGATATTCCTGATCGGGCTCCTCGGCAATGATCTTGCCGTCGACCGCCATGATCCTGCCGCCACGGGACAGGCTCAGCTGCCCCTGATCGGTTTCCACGACGATGTCCCAGCTCTGCGGACCGGTCTGGCGGAAGTC
Source organism: Bradyrhizobium diazoefficiens (assembly GCF_018131015.1). Taxonomy (GTDB): domain Bacteria; phylum Pseudomonadota; class Alphaproteobacteria; order Rhizobiales; family Xanthobacteraceae; genus Bradyrhizobium; species Bradyrhizobium diazoefficiens_B. The sequence continues at coordinate 173,308 of NZ_JAFCJJ010000001.1, read as the reverse complement.
GAATTCGGCGGTGACCGGAAGGCCGCTGATGTCGGTCAGCTTGAGGTTCGCGGCGATCGGCGCCTGGCAATTGGCGGGAAAGGCAAGCTCGGCCGCGGTGACGAACACCGGCTTCGGCAGAATGCGGGTCAGGATCGAGAGCGCATTGATGCCGGGATCGAACACGCCGAGCCCGCCCGGCTCCCAGATCCAGGCCTGCCCGGGATGCCAGACGCGGACGTCTTCCTTCCAGATGATCCGCACGGAGGCGATGCAGCGTGTGGCGAGCCACGCGCGCGCCGGCTCGACCGCCGGCGCGTAGCGCGAATGCCAGGTCGCAAACAGCGTGCGCCCGGCCTCCGCAGCCATGGCGATCAGCGGATCGAGCTCGGCAACGCCGGTGCCGGGCGGCTTCTCCAGCATCACATGCTTGCCGGCCGCGAGCGCGGCCGCGGCCTGGGCGCGGCGCACCTGCGGCGGCGTGCAGAGCGAAACGGCGTCGATCTGCGGCCCCTTCTCCAGCAGTTCCTCGACGGTGGCAAAATGCGGGACCCCCGGCAGCGAGGCGTTGCGGCTCGCAACGGCGGCGAGCCTCGCGCCCGGCGTCGCGGCGATTGCGCCCACATGCTGGTCGCGCGCGATCTTGCCGAAGCCGACGATGGCGATACGAAGTTCGGTCACGCTTTCTCTCCAGTCTCCGCAGATGGCAGCGCATCCGCCGGGGCGGTCTCGATCACGGTCCCCTCATGGCGGCGCATGCCGTTGTGAATGACATAGACCATCGCCTCCGAGGCAGCCTCGGCGTCGCCAGCCGCGATGGCATCGACGATCTTCTGGTGCCAGAGCAGCACGGCGTCGCGGTCCTCCGGCTCGACCGGAGCGCTGAGCAGGAACGAGGCGCGCAAGGCGGCCTCGATGACATGTCCGATCGAACGCATGAACAGATTGCCCGAGGCCCGCGCCACGGCGACGTGGAGCGCGAGGTCTGCATCGGCAAAGCCGACGGAGTCGGAGGCCTCGAGACGCATGCGCTCCATGCTGCGGCGAAGCTCGGCGAGATCCTGCTCCGAGCGCCGCGCAGCCGCCAGCACCGCCGCTCGCGGCTCGACGGCGAGACGGATCTCGGCGAGGTCGTTGAGAAAGCGCTTGTCGATGCCGGCGTCCAAATGCCAGGCCAGCACATCAGCGTCGAACATGTTCCAGGCGGCGCGCTCGCGCACGACGGTGCCGACCCGTGCCTTGGTGGTCAGCAGCCCCTTGGCGACCAGCGTCTTGACGCTCTCCCGCAGCACCGGCCGCGACACCCCGAACATCGCGGTGAGCTCGGCGTCACCCGGCAGCCGCGTCCCCTCCGCGTAGCGGCCGGCGATGATGTCGACGCCGATCGAGCGGGCGACCTCCGCGTGGTTGGAATGGGCCCGCCGCGTCGGGATGACGAGGATGCGCGAGGTCATGAGGCTGCTCCCGCACGCTTCGCCACCGGCCGGCGCGCCAGCGTGACCAGCGCCTGCTGCAAGGCGATGAAGGCGAACAGCAGCACGCCGGTGGCGATCTTGGTCCACCAGCTCGACAGCGTCCCGTCGAAATTGATGTAGGTCTGGATCATGCCCTGGATCAGCACACCGAGGAAGGTGCCGATCACCGAGCCCTGCCCGCCCGTGAGCAGCGTTCCGCCGATCACGACCGCGGCGATGCTGTCGAGCTCGACGCCGACGGCGGAGAGCGAATAGCCGGCGCTGGTATAGAAGGAGAAGACGATGCCAGCGAGCCCTGCGAGCAGGCTCGACAGCATGTAGATCTTCACCGTCATCTTGCCGACGGCGACGCCCATCAGCCCCGCCGTGGCCCGGCTGCCGCCGAGCGCGTAGACATTGGCGCCGAACCGCGTGAGATGCAGCAGCAAGGCTCCGCCGATCACGATCGCCAGCATAATGATCGCGATCGCCGTCAGCCGCCCGCCGCCGGGCATGCGCAACGCGAAGTCCGACACGGTCGAATAGACCGGCGCGGTGATTGGCACCGATTCCGTGGAGAGCAAAAAGCTTGCGCCGCGGGCCAGGAACATGCCGGCGAGTGTCACGATGAAGGGCGGCAGGTCGAAGACGTGGATCACCGCGCCCATCGCCGCACCAAAAGCCGCCGAGAGCGCCAGGATGGCGACGAAGGCGACCAGCGGCGGCACGCCCCAGCGCTCGCTCGCGAGCGCAACGAACACGGTGGTGAAGCCGATCACCGAGCCGACCGACAGATCGATGCCGCCGGAGATGATGACGAAGGTCATGCCGGTCGCGACGATGCCGAGGAAGGCGTTGTCGGTGAGGAGATTGCCGACCACGCGGGTGGAGGCGATGTTGGGGAACTGCGCGGCGCAGGCCGCGAAGCCGGCAACGAGCACGATGGCGGTGATGAGGACGGGCGGCAGGCCTTTCATGGCTTCGTCCCCCGCAGCCGTGTAGCGATCCCGGCCAGCCCCGACAATTTCGGCGATTGCAGCAGCAGCACCGCGAGTACCACCACCGCCTTGACCAGAAGGTTGAACTCCGGCGGATAGCCCGACAGGAGGATACCGGTGTTCATAGTCTGGATGATCAGCGCACCCAGCACCGCCAGCACGAGGCTGAAACGGCCGCCAAACAGCGAGGTGCCGCCGATCACCACAGCAAGGATGGCGTCGAGCTCGAGCCAGAGGCCGGCATTGTTGGCGTCGGCACCCATGATGTCGGCCGCCGCGATCACGCCGGCGAGCGCGGCGCAGACACCGCACCAGACATAGACCGCAAGGATCATCGCGCGGGTGCCGACGCCGGCAAGCTCGCTGGCCCGCGCATTGCCGCCGGTCGCCTCGATCAGAAGCCCGAGCGCAGAGCCGCGCACCACCGCGCCGGTGAGCAGCAGCATGCCAAGCGCAATCGCAACCGGCACCGGCAGGCCGAGAATGGCGCCATTGCCGAGCCAGACCAGGTCCGGCGAGGAGAAGGTCACGATCCGCCCCTCGGTGATGAGCTGGGCGATGCCGCGTCCCGCCACCATCAGGATCAGGGTTGCCACGATCGGCTGCATACCGAGGACAGCGACGAGAAATCCGTTCCACAATCCGCAGACGAGGCCAGCGCCGAGCGCGGCCGCCAGCACGACCGGCAACCCGTGACTGTCGGCGAGGCTCGCGGCGATCGCGCCGCAGATCGCCATCACCGCGCCGACGGAGAGATCGATGCCGCGGGTCGCGATCACCAGGACCATCCCAAGTGAAAGCAGCGCCACCGGCGTGCCGCGGTTGAGCACGTCGATCAGGCTGCCGAACAGCCGTCCATCCTGCAGACGCAGGTCGAAGAATTGCGGCGACACCGCGCGATCGATCGCCAGGATGACGATCAGCGCAAAAATCTGGGCAAGGCCGCGGCGCGGCAGCAGCGCAGTCATGCCCGCCCCTCATGCGCAAGCGTGGCGCCGTCGGCAGCGATGGCCGCGAGAACGTTGGTGACGTCGATCGCCTCTCCCGTGAGCTCCTCCACATGGGCGCGGTCGCGCAAGACGACGACGCGATCCGAATAAGTCACGATCTCGTCGAGTTCCGATGAGATGACGAGCAGCGCCAGCCCGTCGTCACAAAGCTCGCGGATCAGGCGGATGATCTCGGCATGGGCGCCGACGTCGATGCCCCGGGTCGGCTCGTCCAGCACCAGGAGCCGCGGCGAGGTCGCAAGCCAGCGCGCCAGCAGCACCTTCTGCTGGTTGCCGCCCGATAGCAGCCCGACCGGGCGCTCCGGATCGGGCGGACGGATGTCGAGCATCCGGACGTAGCGGGCCGCGATCTCGTCTTGCTCGCGGCGCGACAGCGGCCGGTGCAGGCCGCGCTTGGCCTGCAGCGCCAGCACGATGTTCTCGCGCACGGTGAGCTCGGCGACGATGCCGTCGGTCTTGCGTTCCTCCGGGCAATAGCCAAAGCCGTGGCGCACACCATCGCGAGGCGTCTGCAGCCGCACGGGCGCACCTTCCACCCTGGCCTGCCCGCGATCGGCGCGCTCGGCGCCGAACACCAGCCGCGCCGTTTCGGTGCGGCCCGAGCCGAGCAGCCCGGCGAGGCCGACGACCTCGCCATGACGCAGTTCGAGATTGAACGGCGCGACGTAGCCGGCCTTGCCGTAGTTCTCGAAGCTGGCGCAGACCTCGCGCGCCTGATGCTCGCCGGCCGATGCCCGCGTGCTGGTGGTCTCGGCGAGTTCGCGGCCGAGCATCATCCGGATCAATTCGAGCCGCGGCAGCGAGGCGGTCTCGCGTTCGCCGACCAGCCGCCCGTTGCGCAGGACCGTGATGCGGTCGGAGATTTCGTAGACCTGATCGAGAAAATGGCTGACGAAGACGATGCCGATGCCGCGCCCTGCGAGCTGGCGCATGATGCCGAACAGGATCTCGACCTCGTGGCGATCGAGGCTCGCCGTCGGCTCGTCCAGGATCAGAACCCGCGCGGACAGATCGATGGCGCGCGCGATCGCGGTGACGTGCTGCACGGCGACGGAATAGTTGCCGAGCGGCGCGGCGACGTCGATGTCGAGCCCGAATTCGGCGAGCAGCGCTTTCGCACGCCGGCGCATCTCACCTTCGCGCACGATGCCGAAGCGCATCGGCTGGCGGTCGAGGAACAGGTTCTGCGCCACCGACAGGTTCGGCAGCAGATTGACCTCCTGGTACACGGTGGCGATGCCGGCCTGGAGTGCCGCTTTGGCCGAGCGCGGCGCCACCTCTTCGCCGCCGAGACGGATGACACCGGCGTCGCGCGGAAACACGCCGGTGATCACCTTGATCAGCGTGGACTTGCCGGCGCCGTTCTCGCCGAGCAGCGCATGGATCTCGCCGGCGCGAAGCGTGAAGTCGACCTCCTGCAGCGCGCGCACAGCGCCAAAGCTCTTGCTGATCCCGCGCACCTCCAGCAGCGGCGGACCGGGATCAAGGCTGGTCTCCATGGCAAGTTCACTCCCACCGGCGCCCGCTTTTGGCGCGGACACCCAGCCTATTCGTTCGCGCAGCGGTTTCGAAGGGGTTTGCTCCGCCGCAGCGCAGAAAGCGCTGCGGCGGAGCGTCCCGGCTCAGTAGCCGAGGCCCTTCTTGCTGTCGTATTCCTTCTGCGGATTGTCAGCAGCGGTGAGCAGCCTGGATTCGGTCTGGATCCACTTCGGCGGAACAGTCCCCTTCTCCTTGAAGGCCGCAACCGCATCGAAGGCCGGGCCCGCCATGTTCGGCGTCAGCTCGACCGTGGCATTGGCCTCGCCGGCAATCATCGCCTTGAAGATGTCGGGGACCGCATCGATCGAGACCGTGAGGATGTCCTTGCCCGGCTTGAGGCCGGCTTCCTTCATCGCCTGGATCGCGCCGACCATCATGTCGTCATTGTGGGCGTAGACCGCACAGATGTTCTTGCCGCCGCCTTCGGCCTTGATGAAGCTCTCCATCACTTCCTTGCCCTTGGCACGGGTGAAGTCGCCGGTCTGGCTTCGCACCACCTTCAAATTGGCATGCTTGGCAATAGCGGTGTCAAAGCCCTTCTTGCGGTTGGCGGCGACGCTGGCGCCGACCGTGCCCTGCAGTTCGACGATGTTGCAGGCCTTGCCGCCGACAGTCTTGGCCAGCCAGTCGCCGGCGACGGCGCCTTCATGCACGCTGTCCGAGGTCACTGCGGTGAGATAGAGTTCCTTGCCGGAGGGATCGATGTCGCGGTCGAGCAGCACGACCGGAATCTTGGCCTCCTTGGCTTCCTTCAGCACCGAGTCCCAGCCGGTCGAGACGACGGGCGCGAGGAAGATCGCATCGACGTTCTGCGCGATGAAGGACCGAATCGCCTTGATCTGGTTCTCCTGCTTCTGCTGGGCGTCGGCGATCTTGAGATTGACCTTTCGCTTGCTGGCCTCCTGCTTGGAGACCGAGGTCTCGGCCGCGCGCCAGCCGGATTCCGATCCGATCTGCGAGAAGCCAATGGTGAGCTCGGCGGCACTCGCCGGCAACGCGAGCAGCAAGGCGGTCGTGGCCGTTGCCGCAAAGAGGGCTTTGAGGGTCATCAGGCGTGTCTCCCAAAAATGTTTATCTCGGGCGCCAATTGGTAATTTGGCACCGGTAAGCCGACCTTTGCGGCGGCGGGAGGCACTATTTCACGGAAGTTTGGTTCCGTATAGTCATATTATTTGACTATTAGGAGGAATGGGTGAGTTGCACTGGATCGCAACGCAGGGAACACGCCAGGCGCGATTATGTTCCACCGATGCAACGCGAGGATGAGAAAGAGTTGCGAGGGCAACTCGCCGGTGGGAGCGCAAATAGCCAGCCAGGGCGCAGGTGCACTCCCTCGCCCCGCTTGCGGGGAGAGGGTTGGGGGTGAGGGGGAGTCTCCGCAGGGACGGTGACAGTTGGGGTCGCGAAGAGTCCCCTCACCCGAATTCGATCTCCGATCGAATTCGACCTCTCCCCGCAAGCGGGGCGAGGTAAAGCGCGCCAGCCGCTAGATCAGCTTCCGCTGCGCGAGGTTCTTCATCAGTGCGCCGATGCCGAAGGTCCAGGGCTCGCACACATCGCTGGTGCGCATGCGGTTGACGAGCTTGCCGAGCTGCGGCGCAGCGATCGTGACGATGTCGTCACGCTTGTGGGTGAACCCCTGCCCCGGCGCATCGCGATCCTTGACGGGCGCGAACATCGTGCCGAGGAACAGCACGAAGCCATCGGGATATTGATGCACCTTGCCGATGGTCTGCTCGACGAGGTCGGTCGGATCGCGGCTGATCTTGCTGATCGAGGAATGGCCGTCGAGGACGAAACCGTCCGTCCCCTTCACGTTCAGGCTGATGTCGAGCCTGCGGGCGTCGTCGAGCGTGAAGCTGTCGTCGAACAGGCGGAGCAGAGGACCGATCGAGCAGGACGCATTGTTGTCCTTGGCCTTGGAGAGCAGCAGCGCCGAGCGGCCCTCGAAGTCGCGCAGATTGACGTCGTTGCCGAGCGCGCCGCCGACGATCCTGCCGCGGCTCGAGACATACAGCACGAGCTCCGGCTCCGGATTATTCCAGGTCGACTTCGGATGCAGCCCGGCATCCATGCCGGTACCGACCGACGACAATGTCGGCGCCTTGGTGAAGACCTCGGCATCGGGGCCGATACCGACCTCCAGATACTGGCTCCAGGCGTTTTGATCGATCAGCACCTGCTTCAGCCGCATCGCCTGGTCCGAGCCCGGCTTGAGCTTCGACAGATCGTCGCCGATCAGCTTCGTCACTTCTTTCCGGATCGCTTCGGCCGAAGCCGGGTTGCCCTTGGCCCGCTCCTCGATCACGCGCTCCAGCATCGAGATGGCGAAGGTGACACCTGCCGCTTTCAAGGTCTGGAGATCGACCGGCGCAAGCAACCACGGCTTCTGGCGGTCACGCCGGTCCGGCGGCGTATTGGCGACGATGGCTTCGAGATCGCCGATGCGCTCGCCCCTGGTCGCGGCAAGGGCCTTCGCCGGATCGTCGTCCTCGCAGAGTGCGCTGATGGTCGGAAATTTCGCGGTGACGTCGAAGACGCCGTCGCCGCGCACGGCGACCACGGCCGGACCATTCACCTGCGGCAGCCAGACACGCCCGGCGAGCGTTCCCCGCGTGCCGTCCTCGGGGAGAAGGTCCTTAACAGTCAAATTCGTCATGGCCGCATCCTCGCAACTTTCCCGGACCGGCCGCGCTCGCGTGGCGGCCGTGAAGACCAATAAACGTCTGGCGGGGGAAGTCCAGAGAGCGCCCTGCGCCTTCCCTACTTGAACCAGTGCACCAGAGCGATGCTGATCGCGAGCAGCAGCATCAGCGAGAGCGTCACCGCAGCTGTCACGCGGCCGCCGACATTGGCGAGCACGCGGACGTCGACGCCAAGTCCGAGCGCCGCCATCGACACGACCGTGAGAAAGCTCGTGATCTTCGTCACGGGTCCAACCACCGTGGACGGCACGATTTCCAGCGAACGCAGGGTTGCAAGCGCGAGGAAGCCGAGGATGAACCACGGGACCAGTCGGAAGAAGCCGACATTGGTCTTCTTCGCATTGCTCTGCCAGCGCGATGCAACCAGCGACAGGCCGACCACGACGGGGCCGAGCATCAGGACGCGCATCAGCTTCACGAGCGTACCGATCTGCGTGGAGATGAGCCCGGCCGGAACCGTCGCCGCCAGCACCTGCGGCACAGCGTAGACGGTGAGACCGGCAAGGATGCCGTATTGCGTCGCGCTCAGGTGCAGCAGCGGGATCAGCAGCGGCAGCCCCAGCACCATCATCACGCCGAGGATCGCGGTGAACGAGATCGAGGACGCGATCTCGTCGCTGCTTGCGCCGATGATCGGCGCCACGGCTGCAATCGCCGAATTTCCGCAAATCGAATTGCCGCAGGCGATCAGGATCGACAGCCGTGTCGACAGCCCAAGCATGCGGCTGAGGCCGAAGGTCACGCAGAGCGCGACGACGACGACCCCCGCGATCGACGCCAGCAGCGCGATCCCCGAGGCTGCGATCGCGGCAAAGCTGATGGAGGCGCCGAGCAGCATCACCGCGACTTCGAGAAGCTGCTTGGCGCTGAAGGCGATGCCGGCCTGCCAGCGCGGCGCCGGCTTCCAGAAGCTGCGGAGCGCCATCCCGAGCAGGATCGCCATCACCAGCGCCTCGACATAGGGATGCTCGAACACGCCCAGTTCCGCCCGCTCCAGCAGGGCCGAGACACCGGCGACCAAAATGCAGAGGAGAATGCCCGGAATCAGCGCCGCAATGCGACCCGCGGCGGTGGCCGGCTTGGCGTCGGCCTGACTGGATGCTTGATTCTGCGACACAAATCTCTCCCGGAGGGGAAGGATTTATACGCAGCGCCGTTCGATTGGGGAATAAGTTTTCGGCATATCAGGGCCGAGGGAAGTTCTGTCCTCGGCCCGGAATTGGCGATCCTAGAAGATCAGGGTCTTGGCGAGCGTGGCGACGCGGCTGAAGCCGTCATAGACGCCCGGCTCGAAGAAAGCCGCGCGGGCGAGCACGATGGCGGCGATCAGCGACCAGAACAGGCCGGTGCCGGCCCGCAGCAGGAGCTTTGAGGCGCGCGACTGCGGCTGCGTGTCCGTCGCGGACACCAGCGGCTCGCCGAAGGGCTCAAATCCAGTGCGTTCCATGGCTGCCGATCCATCAATTCCTGACGGAAATGTCGTCGTTTCGGCCCCAAACAGCAATGGAAACGGTTGGCTTTTTTGGCTGCTGGAAGGGAAACTCCTTCCACCGGGCCGGCCCCGGGCAACAGTTTTCTACTCCCGGCCGATTCTGGCCGCTCCTCCCCGGCTCACAGCGCCAGATAGCGGCGGCGGATGGCCTCGTTCGCCTTGAGCTCGTCGATCCCGGCCGCATAGACGATCTGGCCCTTGTCGATGACCGTGGCGTGGCTCGCCAGCCCGAGGCAGAAATGCATGTTCTGCTCCGCGATCAGCACGGTCGATCCGAGCTTGCGGAGCTGCCGCAGCAACTCACCGATCCGCTGCACGATGATCGGCGCAAGGCCCTCGCTCGGCTCGTCGAGCAGTAGCAGCGCTGGATTGCCCATCAAGGTGCGCGCGATGGCGAGCATCTGCTGCTCGCCGCCCGACAGGCGTCCGGCGATGCGATGGCGCAGCGGCTCGAGCAACGGGAACACCTCGTAGATGCGCCTGATCGACCATTCGTCCTGGCCTTCGGGTCCCCGCTTCCGGCCAATGACGAGATTGTCCTCGACCGTGTGCTCGGGAAAGATCTGCCGATCCTCCGGCACGAAGCCGAGGCCGGCGCGCGCAATCGTATGCGGTGGCAACCCCGAGATCACGGCGCCGCGCAGGCTCACCCGGCCGCGCCGCGGCGGCGCCAGCCCCATGATCGCCTTCATGGTCGTCGACTTGCCCGCGCCGTTGCGCCCGAGCAGGGCCATGGTCTCGCCCTGCCGCACCGACAGGGAGACGCCGAACAGGATCTGGCTCGTGCCGTAATAGACATCGAGATCGGCGACTTCGATGACGGCGCTCATGCGACGGCTCCCGCATGCTCGGTGCCGAGATAGGCGTCGATCACGGCGCTGTTGTTGCGGATCTCGTCCGGCGTCCCGGTCGCGAGAATCTGGCCGTAGCACAGCACGACGATCTTCGGTGCGATCTTGAACACGATGTCCATGTCGTGCTCGATGAAGACGACCGTGATCTTCTGCGTCTCCCAGAGCTCGCGCACCTTGTCGATCATGCGCCAGCGCTCCTCCGGGCCCATGCCGGCGGTCGGCTCGTCCAGCAGCAGCACCTTGGGTTCGAGCACCAGCGCGAGCGCAATGTCGAGCAGCTTCTGGTCGCCATGCGACAGTGTCGCCGCCGTGCGATGGCGCTTGCCGGAAAGGCCCAGAAGCTCCATCACATGCTCGGCGCGGTCGCGCGTCTCGGCCAGCGGAAAGCGCTTGTGCAGCACCGCGGAGGAGCGCTGGTCGGCGCTGACTGCGGCGAGCATGGTCTCCTGCACCGTGAGGGATTTGAAGATGTTGGCAACCTGGAAGGCGCGGCCGATGCCGTGGCGGACGATCTCCGGCGGCGAGCGGCCGGCGAGATCGACGCCATCGAGCAGCACCTGGCCGGAAGCCGGCCTCAAGGCCCCCGTAATCAGGTTGAAGAAGGTGCTCTTGCCCGCGCCGTTCGGGCCGATCACGGCCGTGAGCGAACCATCGGGGAAATCGAGGGTGACATCGTTGGTCGCCTTCACGCCGCCGAAGGATTTCGTGAGGTTGCGGATCTCGAGCATGGCTAGCGCCCCTCGCCCGCATCGCGCCGGTGCGCGTACCACTCGGCGACGAAATCGAGAAGCCCTTTGCGCAGGCCAAGCGCGAAGAACAGGATGACGATGCCGAGCACGATGCCGTGATACTCGGTGAACCGGGTCACGGTGTCGTTGAGCAGCAGCAGCAGCACGGTGCCGACCATCGGACCCAAAAAGGTCGAGACGCCGCCGAGCATGTTGATGAAGATGCCCTCGCCCGAAATCGTCCAGTAGGCGAACTCCGGATAGGCGCCGGAGACGAACAGCGCCATCACCATGCCGCCCATCGCGGCGAACAGCGCCGCCAGCACGAACACGGTGAGCTTGGCACGCCAGACATCGATGCCGAGGAAACTCGCGCGCGCAGCATTGTCGCGGATCATGCGCAAGGTGTAGCCGAACGGCGATTGCGCGATCTGGTGCATCGCGAGCAGGCCGAGGATCAGCAGCGCACAGCTCGCGACATAGAGGTGGACGTGGTTGGCAAGGTCGATGCCGAGGAAGACGGGCCGCGGAATGCCGCCGCGCAGTCCCTGGTCGCCGCCGGTGAAGGAGGCCCAGGACAGGATGGTCGAATGAATCAGCATCTGGAAGGCGAGCGTGACGAAGGCGAAATAGATCTCCTTCAGCCGCACGCAGATCGCGCCGATGACGGCTGCGACCGCGGCCGTGATTACCAGGGTCGCGACGAAGGCGACCGGGATCGGCACGCCCAGTTTCTGCATGATCAGGCCATAACTGTAGGCGCCGAGGCCGAAGAACATGCCGTGCCCGAACGAGGTCAGGCCGGTATAGCCGACCAGCAAATTGAGCGAGGTTGCGAACAGGCCATAGGCGGAGCAGCGGATGACGAAATCGAGCAGCGCCTTGCTGCCGGTGAGCAGCGGCAGGCTCGCCAGCACCGCGAAGGCGATCAACGCAATCAGCACGTCGCGATAGCGGTGCAGCGCGGTTCCGTTGCGCACCGGCGCAAGCCTCTCGGCGCCACCGGCCTCCAGCTCGGTCATGCCGCTTCCTTGCCGAACAGGCCGGTGGGCTTGGAGACCAGCACGATCACCATGAACAAATACATCAGGCCGTCCGTGAACAGGGGAAAGCCGAGCGAGCCGAACGAACGGATCAGGCCGAGCAGCAGCGCGCCGATCAGCGCGCCGAGGATCGAGCCCATGCCACCGATCACGGTGACGATGAAGGATTCGATCAGCACCGAGAATCCCATTCCGGGCGTCAGCGACCGCACGGGTGCGGCCAGCGCTCCGGCAAGCCCCGCCAGCATGCCGCCGAGCGCAAACACGCCGCCATAGATCAGGCCGGTGTTGATTCCGAGCGCCGACACCATGCCCGGATTGTGCGCGGCCGCCCGGATCACCTTGCCGATCCGGCTGCGCGACAGGCCGAGGCCGAGCACGACGGCGGCGAGAAGCGCCACGCCGATCAGCAGCAGATAATAAGGCGGCACCACGCCGCCTGCGATGAACAGCGGCATCACCTGGAACGCGGACGGCATGCCCATCGACTTGAATTCAGGTCCCCAGATGATGCGCACCACGTCGTCGAAGATCAGCACGAAGGCATAGCAGACCAGGAGCTGCATCAGCACGTCCGCGCCATAGACGCGGCTCATGAACACCCGCTCGAAGATCAGGCCGAGGATCGCGGTGCCGGCCGCGCCCGCGAGCATCGCGAGCGCGAAGCTTCCGGTGAGCTGGTAGGCCGTCATCGCGAAATAGGCGCCGAACATGTAGAAGGCGCCGTGGCTGAAATTGACGACCTTGAGCACGCCGAAGATCAGCGTCAGCCCGACCGCGACCAGGAACAACAGCATGCCGATGATGAGGCCGCTGGTGGTTTGCGTCACCAGGCAGGCGGAGCTGGTGAGACAGCCTGCGAACGCGTCGAGATCCACTTGAGCACTTTCATAGCCGTGCGCCGGTCCCGGCGCGAAAGGACGATGCGAACGCGGCAAGGTCGGTTGTCCATCCCCGCCGCGTTGTGCGATCAGGTGTAGCCCTTGCTCTTCTTCCACTCGGCCTCGAGCTCGAAGATCGTCTTCCAGTCGCCGGCCTTGACCTCCGGCACATAGGGCTCCTGCGGAATCGTGGTGCCCCATCCGATGGCGTAGCCGACCAGCGTATGGTCGTCGCCGCGCATCGTCACGGTGCCGTCGGCCCCGAACGGGGACTTGATCGTGAGGCCGGTCAGCGCCTCCGCGATCTTCTTGCCGTCGGTGGAGTTGGCCTTCTTCGCAGCCTCGGCCAGGAACATCACCGCGGTGGCATTCTGCCATGACCAGTTGGTCGGATACTCGTTGTACTTGGCCTTGTAGGCATCGCCCCAGGCCGCGTTCTCCGGCGTGGTCGGGAAGGTCTTGATGTAGCGGTTGCCGGAGTGGATGCCCTTGGGCAGGTTCTTCACCACGGTCAGCGCGGTGTAGTCGGCCATGTTGACCGCAAACACCTCCATCTGGCCGAACATCGCGTAGATGTTGGCCTGGTCGATATAGGAGGTGAGATCGCCGCCCCAGAGGCAGGAGTACAGCGCCTGCGGCTTGGCCTGCAAGATCTTGGTCACCACCTCGGTGTAGTCGGGCTGGAACAGTTTTGGCCAGGATTCACTGATGATCTCGACATCAGGCGCAAAGCGCTTCAGATACAGCGTGAATTCACCGGTGGTGTCGCGGCCATAGGCGTAGTCGGGCGAGCAGGTCGCCCACTTCTTCAGGCCTTTTGCCTTTGCGATCGAGGCCGCATAGCTGCCGCCGACGATGGAATCGTGGATGCCTTGCCGCACGCAGCGGAATGCGTTCGGAATATGCTGCTTGGGATCGGCGGTGAGCGAGGACGCCTCCGAACAGGTGTGGACACAGAGCACGCCGAGATCGCGCGCCACCTCGTGCACGGCGAACGATCCGGACGACGCCTCGCCGTCGATCAGCCATTCGCAGCCATCGGTGTTGACGAGCTCGCGCGCGATGCGGGCCGCTTCCTGCGGCTGGCCCTTGGAGTCGCGGATCACCATCTCGATCTGACGGCCGGCGAGCCCGCCGGCGGCGTTGACCTTCTCGACTTCGAACATCACCCCGTTGCGCGACGAAGTGCCGAGCTGCGCGACGCGGCCCGACAAAATCGTCGGCATGCCGATCTTGATGGTCTTGGCCTGGGCGCGCGCCACCCACGGCGCGGCAACAGTCATTGCACCGGCGCCCATCAGCGCCAGCGTCGAACGGCGGCTGATGCCCGGCATGCGGGTTCTCGTCATTTTCCCCTCCCTCTTTCGGGTCGGCGTTTTCCTGGTCCCTTGCCGGAGATCGTCTCGTCTCCGTGTTATCAAACATTTCAGAGGGCGGGGGGTGACGTCAAGCCAGAGATGAATTACGAGTCAGAATTCATCGAAGGAGGAAACGAGGTCGAAAACCGGCCCAAAAGACCGCAGAATGATCAACCTTTCGAGCTTCATCGCCTTTCATGCCCGGCGATCACCGCAGCGTCCCGCGCTGAAATATCGCGGCGAGGAAATTTCCTACGCGGCCTTCGACGCGCGCATCCGGAAAGTGGCCGGCTGGCTCGCGGCAAAAGGCATCGGCGCAGACGATGTCGTCGCCGTGCTGATGAAGAACAGCGCCGCCTTCCTGGAGCTGGTCTTCGCCACCAGCCATCTCGGCGCGGTCTTCCTGCCGATCAACTTCCGCCTCTCCCGCGACGAGGTCGGCTACATCGCCGGCAATGCCGGCGCGCGGCTCCTGATCGTTGACGAGGAACTGGCTGCGAATGCGGCGGGCGCACCGATCGTCGTGCTCGGCGACGCCGCACAGCAGAGCATCACGCATCTTGCGGGGGATGCGCGCCCGGCGCCGATGCATGTCCGCCTGCCGTCCGACTTGATGCGGCTGATGTACACCTCGGGCACGACCGACCGCCCCAAGGGCGTGATGCTCACTTACGACAATTTCTACTGGAAGTCGGCCGACCAGACGATCGCGCTGTCCCTGACTACGGATACGCGCCTCCTCGTCGTCGGCCCGCTCTATCATGTCGGCGCGCTCGATCTGCCGGGCATCGCCGTGCTCTGGCATGGCGGCTTCATCCGTGTCGAACGCAATTTCGAGCCGGAAACGGCGCTGGCGGCGATCGCCGACGACAAGCTCAACGCGGCCTGGTTCGCCCCGGTCATGACCACCGCGATGCTCACCTGCCTCACGCGAGACAGTTACGACGTGTCGAGTCTGAAATGGGCGATCGGCGGCGGCGAGAAGACGCCGGAGGTCCGCATCCGCGCCTTCTCGCAACTCTTTCGCAATGCGCGCTACATCGACGCCTATGGCCTCACCGAAACGGTCGGCGGCGACACTTTCATGGAGGCGGGCCGCGAAATCGAGAAGATCGGCTCCACGGGCCGCGCCATTGCCCATGTCGAGATCGAGATCCGCGACGAGGACGGCAACAGGCTGCCGCCGGACGTCAATGGCGAGATCTGCCTGCGCGGGCCGAAGATCACACGCGGCTACTGGAAGGATCCGGAAAAGACGGCGTCGGCCTTCTTCGGCGACTGGTTCCGCAGCGGCGACGTCGGCTATCTCGACGACGACGGCTTCCTGTATCTCACCGACCGCAAGAAGGACATGATCATCTCCGGCGGCGAGAACATCGCCTCCTCCGAGGTGGAGCGCGTCATCTACGATCTGCCCGAGGTGCGCGAAGTCGCCGTGATCGGCCTGCGCGATCCGCGCTGGGGCGAGCGTCCCGTCGCCATCGTCGTGCTGGCCGAAGGCGCGAGCCTCGAACTCCCTGCCCTCACCGATCACTGCCGGGCGCGGCTCGCGAGCTTCAAAGTGCCGAAGCAGCTCGTCATCCGCGACACCCTCCCCCGCAATCCGTCTGGAAAAGTTCTCAAGCGCGTGCTTCGCGCCGAGTTGGAGACGTCGCAATGACGCAAGCAACGGTGACAAAGCTCAACCGGGTCGAGCGCAACGCCTGGACCAAGCAGAAGATCTTTGACGCGGCAACCAAGGTCGTCGGCAAGCATGGCTATGCCGAGGCCTCCGTCGCCCGCATCACCGAGGAGGCCGGCGTCGCGCAAGGCACTTTCTACAATCATTTCGAGAACCGCCAGGAGTTGCTCGACCAGTTGCTGCCCAAGATCGGCCTCGACATGGTCGCCTTCATCCGCGCCCGCACCGGTAATGCCCACGCGGCGCGGCAGGAGCTTGAACGCTTCTCCGCCTTCTTCGATTTCATCCGCGAGGTGCCCGAGTTCCTGCGCATCCTCAATGAAGCCGAGTTCTTCGCGCCTGACGGCTACCAGAAGCATCTGGACAACATCTCGACCGCCTACGTCCGCATTTTGCGTCGCGCGCGGCACGCGGGCGCGATCGCGGACTATAGCGACGAAGAGTTCGAGGCGATCGTCCACATGCTGATGGGTGCGCGCGGCTATCTCAGCCGCCGCTACTCCTATTCAGCCGACGGCGTTACCGCCGTGCCCGACCATGTCATCTCCGCCTATCGCAAGCTGATGACGCGCGGGCTATTCAATGCATCGGGAGATCAGGACGCGCCATGACCACCGCATCTCCGCACAAGTCGCTCGACCTCGCCTCGGCGATTGCCGAAGGCGACATCCGCTGCCTCCTGATGGTGCTCGTGCACATGACCGGCGATGAGCGCTGGCTCGCGCCCCCCTATCTGCCGAGGCGCGACATCCGTCTCATTCCCGATCCCGAGGCCGGGGTGTCGAAGGAGATCCAGGACGAAATCCGCGCTGCGGTCCTCAGGCTCTTTGCCGACGGCACGCCAAAACCCGTCATCACCGATCCGGGCGAAGAACTGCTGCTGAAGATGATGCGCGCCTGCCTCGGCGAGAACGTTGCGCCGGAATATGCGCCCCTGATGCGCGAGGAGATGGGTTTTGTTCCGCGCGAGGCACGCTGGACCAAGCGTCCCGCCGACGAGAAGCTGGCAAAGCAGCACGTCCTGATCGTCGGCGCCGGCGTCTGCGCCATCGCGCTCGGCGTGGCACTCGGCCATCTCGACATCCCCTACACCATCGTCGAGAAGAACGCCGAGCTCGGCGGCACCTGGTGGATCAACCGCTACCCCGGCTGCGGCGTCGACACGCCGAACCACTCCTATTCCTACTCCTTCGGCTCGCGCAACGCATGGACGCGCTATTTCTGCCCGCGCGAGGAGCTGCTCGCCTACCTTCAGAAGGTCGCGGATGAATACGGCATTCGCGAGCATCTGCGCGTCAACACCGAGCTGACATCGTCGCGCTGGGACGAGGCAAGGAAGCGCTGGATCTCCACCCTGAAGACCGGGAATGGCGAGGAGACGTTTGAATCGACGGCGCTCGTCAGTGCGATCGGCCAGCTCAACGACCCCTCCCGTGCCCGCTTCAAGGGCGAAGAAGACTTCGAGGGAACGATTCTGCATTCCGCGTTGTGGTCCGGCGACATCGACCTCGAGGGCAAGCATGTCGCCGTGATCGGCACCGGCGCGACCGCGATGCAGCTCGTGCCGTCGATCGCCGGCCGCGTCGCCTCGCTGACCGTCTACCAGCGCAGCGCGCAATGGGCCCGCCCGGTGAAAGGCTATTCAGACCCGATCACCGAGGGCGCGCGCTGGCTGCTCGCGCATCTGCCGTTCTATGTGCAGTGGTACCGCTTCAACATGTTCTGGCGCTATGGCGACGGCCTGCTGCCCTTCCTGCGCAAGGATCCGGCCTGGCCGCATCCGGAGCGCGCCGTCAACAAGGGCAACGACCGGCATCGCCAGGAACTGACCGACTTCATCCTCACCGAGCTGAAAGACCGGCCCGACCTGATCCCAAAATGCGTGCCGACCTATCCGCCCTATGGCAAGCGCATCCTGCTCGACAACAACTGGTTCAGGACGCTGACGCGCGACAATGTCGAGCTCGTCACCGAAGGCATCGACCAGTTCGCCCGCAACGGCATCGTGACCGCCGACGGCGAGCACCGCCCCGCCGACATCATCGTGGTCGCGACCGGTTTCAAGGTCACCGAGATGGCGGCGCGCCTCAACATCAGCGGCCGCGACGGCAAGAATTTGCGCGACGCCTGGGGCCACGACAACCCGACCGCCTTCCTCGGCCTCACCGTGCCGGACTTCCCGAACTTCTTCTGCATGCTCGGCCCGAACTCGGGCCCGGCCCATGGCGGCAGCGTGATCTTCCAGTCGGAGTGCCAGAGCCGCTACATCTCCGCCTGCCTCATCGATATGATCGAGCACGATATCGCCGCGATCGACGTCCGCCGGGAGGTGCTCGACGACTACGTCCACAAGGTCGATGCCGAGCACGAGGCCATGATCTGGACCCATCCGGGCATGACGACTTATTACCGCAACTCGAGCGGCCGCGTGTTCTCGGCGATGCCATGGCGTTTCGTCGACTATTGGCGCATGACGCATGATCCCGATATGCGGCAGTACAAGCTGACGAAGGCATAGGGGAGCTTGCCGATGTCCAGGCCGCGCGTCCGCATCTATACCGACTACAAGAGCCCCTACGCCTTCGTCGCCAACAAGCGCCTGTTCGCGCTGGAGGAGACGCACGGCGTCGAGCTCGAATGGCTGCCATACACGCTGCGCATCGCCGAATTCATGGGCACCGTCGAGGCGCGCACCCCGCATTTCTGGCGCAAGGTCCGCTACGCCTATATGGACGCGCGGCGCCAGGCCAATGCGCAGGGGCTCGTCATGAAGGGGCCGCGTCGCATCTACGATGCCTTTTATGCCAGCGTCGGCATGCTGTTTGCGCAAGCGCACGGCTTCTTCCGCCCCTACCACGACACGGTGTTTCGCAAATTCTGGAGCCATGAGCTGGAAGTCGACGATCTCGCGGCGATCACTGGCGTGATTGCATCGTGCGACGGCTCGCCGAGCGAGTTCGAGGCTTACGTCAGCGGTCCCGCGCGCGCCGAGCATGACCGCATCATCGAGGAAGCCGAGGCCCTCGGCGTGTTCGGCGTGCCGACCATGGTGTTCAACGGCGAGCTGTTCTGGGGCGGCGACCGCATCGACATGCTGATCGGACGGATCGAGAAGCCCGAGACGATCGAGGCCGCGCTCGGCAGCCGTCACCGCAAATAGGCCCGCCCATTACGCTGCGAGCCCGCTCTCCGCCACCGGCAGCGTTCAGGAAAGCGCGTAGCAGTTCTCAAAGAGAGCCTGCCTAAACAATGAGCAAAAGCGCGACGGCAAGCCTGTCGCGCTTGGGGATTTCTCAGGACGGAAAGTCAGCCGGTCTGACATGGATGCGGTCGGCGTGCAGCGACCAGTGATGCAACGCCTGGTCCTTGCAAAACTTCGCCTTCGCCCGTTCCCTGGCCTCGTCCTCGTCGGTCGCGTCGATTTCGAGCGTACCCTGGCAGACCTCGCTCTGCCGCCCGTACTCGCCAAGCACGTCCTTCATGAACCTGACGACATAGATTGACATGGGACCTCCCTGCTGCCCCGGCAGCGCACTGTAGTCCCATTTAGGTGGTTTCGGGGAGGGAGATTTTGACGCGGATCAAGGCCGGCGCCGGTTCCCGCCGCCTTGAGAGGCAGCGCGCACCGGCCGACGTCAGCCCTACCTCTTGATCTCGAGCAGCGAGTCCATCGTTTCGGTGTAGGCCTGAATGACCTTCGCACTGGCGATGAAGCTGTACTTTGCGATCGTCAGTTGAGCGAATTCGCTGGCGAGATCGACATTCGGCGCCGCGACCAGACCGTCCTGGTTCGCAAAGGGAGCGCTGGGATCGAATTCCGCAGTAAAGCTCGGAGACACAGCCGACACCGTCGCAGCCGTGCCGCCCAGCATCGAGCCGCTCGACTGGCTGACCTGATTGACCTGCAATGGCACGTAAGCCGCGGGATACGTCGGAGCAATACCGCCCAAGCCCGATCCGCCTGATGCAGGCAGCGGGCCGGTCGTGCTGATGTTGGCGATATTGCTCGCGGCGACGTTCACCCGCAAACTCGCTGCGGAAAGTCCGGATATCGCAATCGAAAGTATGTCCATGGACTTTCATCTACAGGACAAAGCATACGCGCACGCTTACGCGATCGTTACAATCCGCGGCTTTCTGTTTGCATCCTCGTTACCAACGGCGGATGCACGGCCAGACCTCGCGCGCCGCTACCCCGGCGTTACGCCAAAGGCCTGTTTGAAGCGCTCGGCATAGCGTGGCCAGACTTCGGGATTGATAACGCGCGGCGGGCGTTTGCCGTCGAGCGTCTCCAGCACCTGCTCGGCGGCGATGCGGCCCATGTTCTGGCGCGCCTCGATGGTGACGCCGGCGGTGTGGGGGCTCGCCAGCACATTGTCGAACTGCAGCAATGGATGCTCCGGCGGCGGCGGCTCCTTGGACCAGACGTCGAGTCCGGCGCCGGCGATGCGCTTGTCACGCAAGGCTCCAAGCAGCGCATCCTCGTCGTGGATGAAGCCGCGCGCGGTGGTGATGAAATAGGCATGCGGCTGCATCAGCGCGAACTCCCGCACGCTGATCATGTTGCGGCTGCCCTTGTTGAGCGGACAGGAGATCGAGACGAAATCGGCGCGGCGCAAAAGCTCGTCGAGCTCGACCTTCTCCCCGCCCCGCTCGGCCATCACCTCGGCCGTGAGGTACGGATCATAGGCAAGCACCTTCATGCCGAGCAGCCCCTTGCACAGCGCGGCGATACGGCGGCCGACATTGCCGAGCCCGATGATGCCGACGGTCTTGTGCTCGACCTCGTTGCCGACGAGATCATTGCGATTGACGTCGCGCTCACGCCGCAAGCGGCGGTCGGACTGAATGATCCGCTTGGACAGCGTCAGCATCATCGCCAGCGCATGCTCGGCGACCGAATGGGCGTTGCCGCCGGACTGGTTGACGACCAGCACGCCCGCATCCGTGCAGGCCTCAACGTCGACAGGGTCGAAGCCCGCGCCGTTACTGGAGACGAGCAGGAGGTTCGGAGTGCGCTTCAGGAAGGCGGCATCGACATGGAAATGCGGCGCGAGTTCGTCGCGGGCAGCGCCGATCTGGTAGACATGGGCCGCCTTCAGGATCGGGGCATAAAAGTCCTCGGGGCTTTCGTTCTCGATGCGATCGAGCCGGACGTCGGGCCGCGCCTTCAGGATGTCGATATAGATCGGGTTGGCCAGGTATTTGACGTAGAAGACGCGCTTGCTGTTGACCGACATCAGGACCCTTCCGGCTCTCGTGGGACATCCGCAAGGTTAGCGCACTGCGCGCCCGTCCGTGCCTCCCTCCCGTTTTCTCGTTGCCGCCGCTTATGGCACGGCGATGCCGGCCACGGCAGGCCATCTGGCGCAGATCACGGGGCCGGCCGGGACATGTTGACAATCCCGCCCGCTCCGTCAAGTTCGCTGGACCGCCGCGCCGGACCAAACACCAAGAAGCATGCCACGCGGCCAGAGGGAGAACGCAATGGCGATTGCGGAGCAGCATAGTCAGGCGACAGAGGCGTCCGGCGACCGGAGCTGGCACGGCATCGTGCTGCAGACCCTGAAGCGGAACGAGATCAGCCTCGTGCCTTATGTGCCCGACCGGGTGCTGACGCCGCTGATCAAAAACCTGCACGCCGACCCCTTCTTCACCACCTTTGCCACTGCCCGCGAGGAGGAAGCCGTCGGCATCGTCTCCGGCGCCTGGATGGGTGGCCGGCGCGGCGCGGTGCTGATGCAGACCTCGGGCTTTGCCACGCTTGCCAACGTGCTCGCCTCGCTCGCGGTGCCCTACCAGATCCCGCTGATCATGTTCGTCTCCGAGCGCGGCACGCTCGGTGAGTTCAACTACGGCCAGTCGCTGGTCTGCCGCACCATGCGACCGGTGCTGGATTCGCTGGCGCTGGAGCACCACACCATCACCCGGCTCGACGAGCTCGAATTCATCGCCGACCGCTCGATCAAGCAGGCCGTCACGACGCAGGCGCCGGTGGCGCTGATCCTCAACCCGCTGCTCACCGGCGGCAAGGTCTTCGACAAGTGAGCCCGGCCAAATGACTAAAAACATGAATACACGCAACACCAAGGTGATGAACCGCTTCGACGTGACCTCGCGCCTGATTGCCAGGCTCAAGCACGAGGAAGCCGTGATCGGCGGCATCGGCAACACCAATTTCGACCTCTGGGCCGCCGGCCACCGCCCACAGAACTTCTACATGCTGGGCAGCATGGGCCTCGCCTTCCCGATCGCGCTCGGCGTGGCGCTGGCACAGCCCGACCGCCGCGTCTTCGCGCTCGAAGGCGACGGCTCGCTGCTGATGCAGCTCGGCGCGCTCTCGACGATTGCGGCCCTGAAGCCGAAGAACCTGATCATGATCGTGATGGACAACGGCATCTACCAGATCACCGGCGCGCAGCCGACGCCGGCCGCCGGCATCGCCGACATCGTTGCGATCGCCGCAGGCTCAGGGCTCGCCAACAGCGCCTGGGCCGCCGACGAGGAGGATTTCGAGCGCCTGGTCGAGCAAGGCATGTCCGCTTCCGCGCCGAGCCTGATCGCCGTCCGGATCGACGACAAGCCGGGGGTCGGCACCACCCGCCGGGATCCCGTGCAGATCCGCGAGCGTTTCATGCACGGCCTCGGCGTGCGCGAGCCGCTCTGAGAACGAGGTCACCGCGCCTTTTTGCCGGACGCCAGGATGGCCGGACGCCCGACCCACCCCTCAAACGCGGGCGGATAGCGGACGACCTCCACCTTCTGGAAATATTGCTCGAACTGCTCGACCATGAACTCGATATTGGGCGCGAGCATGTGCGAATGGACCTTTCGTCCATCATCTTCGACGTAGCTCCACATGATGCCCGTGATCATCACCTTGCCCGAATTGTGCGTCGGAGCCTGGTAAGGCAGATTCACCCCGGTGATCAGCCTGGGATCGGCGAGCGGCACGAAGCACGTGCCCGTCGGGGCGGTCCAGGCCCACAGATTCGCGATGAGCTTGAGCATGTCGCCGATCGTGTCGACGAGACCATAGGCATACCACATGCACGAGGTCAGCCCCCAGCGGTCGTTCCACTCCGGAAACGGATCACGAAAGTCCCGCTGAAACAGCGGCACATTTTCGTTGCCGTCCCGGGCACGCCTCAGCATCGCCGGAGACAGGTCGATCCCTGCCCGCTCAACGTGGGGAAAATGGCGCAGGAAGAAGCCCGTGCCGCAGGCGACATCAAGCCAGCTCGTTCCCGGCACCAGCAATTTCCTGAGCAGCGCAAGCTCGGCGTCGGTATCCGATTTCACCAGCGGCGCGAGCAGAAACTCCTGGTCGTAGGTCGCGGCATAAGCGTCGTCATAGAGGCCGGTGATCTCATCCCGATTCATGACGCACCTCCCATCTTCAGGCGGGCCACGCGAAGGACAGACCTGATCTCGGTCCATTGCGCGGAGACGTTCGGATAGAACCCGAGCACCAGCAGGACCGGCAGCCAGATCCAGCGGAGCCCGCTTGCCGCGAGCTGGAGCGCGGCGGCCAGCGGGACCCAGAAGACATAAAACGTCTCGTTGATGAAGGGAACGCTGGGCCGGATCGTCCACGCCTCGGATGTCAGAGCAAACTGGAAGCCGAGCCGGTACTTGGCAGTTTCGAGCGCGCAGTAGGCCAGCAGGGCCACGGCGACGCATGGCGCCCAGTCGCACGTGATGTAGGCGAGCGCCGCACTGACCGGAAGCTCCACGCCGAGGTTGAAGATGGTGAGAAAGCGCGACAGGGCCTCGCCGGACGCGCGCGTCGCATAGGTGACCGTACCCGATCGAATGTCGTTGCTTCGATCCTGGACCTGGTGATGCAGGATTCCCTTCACGCCGAGCACCGCCGACCAGAGGACGAGGATTGGCACAAACCAGTCCGACCCGCGCTGCGAAATGATCCCGAACATCGAGAGCGCGACCAGGGTCGGCGTGACATGCGACCCGAGCATGTCGCAGGCAAGGCCGGCCAGACCGCGCTCCTTGAGGCGAAGCGGCGGCACGGAATAGATCGTGGGCCAGAGACAGTTCAGCCCGAGCAGAAGCAGGGTCAGATACGAGAGATCGACGATCAGGGCCGGCGCAAATCCCGCGAACAAGAGCGCCGCGCACAATGCCGTGCGCCGGAGCCGGCTCACGCCCGCCATCTGATTCGGCTTGCCGGCGCTCGCGTCCGACTCAACGTCGAAGGCATCATTGATCACGTGGCCATAGGCCGCGATTGCGATGATCGACCACAAAAAGCAGCCCAGCAACAACTGGGCATGGGCGGGATCGGCTCGCTCCCTGAGGATGTCGAGACTCACAACTGCAAGCAGCGGCGGAATCTTGGAGAACCACCAATTGCCCGGTCGCACTGCTTCTAACGCACGAACGACTGCCGGCATCACCGGGCCCGCCTCCCTGTCCAGCGGCCGACCTTCTCCCCGGACCGCGAAACGCCTGACGAAGTTCATGCGCCGTCCGGTCAGGGCCTTGCCAGCCGAATGAACTCGATTCCAATTCCCAATTCGCGTGTGTCCTGGCCAAGCCCCAAGTCAGCAGGCGATTTCGGCTCGGACATTTCGAACTCCAGGTTGACGATCCCCTCCGCATTCACGGCCTCGGGCGGAATATGAATCGCTCGCGTGCCGCGCCATTCGGCCGGCGTGCACGTCCACGACGATATCACCTGGCCCGCCGCACGACAGGTCACATTCAGGGCGCGGCCGCCTTCTATGAACGATCGATAACCAAGGTCAATGTCGACCGGAGCCGCGCTGCCCCGAGGGATCACCAGCCTGAGCAAGGCACGCCGTCCGACCGACCAGGTTCCCCATTCTTCTCGCTCGCCCCAACCGGGCCCAAGCATGACTGAATTGCCTCCACCGCTGCCGAGCGTCACCCTCTCGCCGGCCGCGATCGGCTTGCCCGCAAGCTCCGCCGGCGCCGGTTCCGCATCCAGGTATCCGAGCGCACGCATGGTCTCGCCATGACGCAGCCAGAAAAGGCGGTGCAAATCGTCGGGCATCTCCTCGCGCCAGGCCCCGGTCCGCCCCTTGCGGAAGAAGTGCGGGCCAAGCTTTTGCAGATCCGCGAATCTGGGCAGATCCCCTACGTTCTTTTCCGGCGCTCGCATCCCGATCGTCGCCAGGGCACGCCGCAATTCATCAAGGGGTCTTTCGACCAGGTCGTCGAAACGGACCACCACGGTCGGCGTCCGCCGTGCCATCCAGGCCCGCACGTTCCCGCTCCACCCCCCATAGGAGCCGGTTGTTTCGATGAGATGGCGCAGGAGTTTCAGATATTCGTCGCGATCCTCCGCCTGCTGCTTCGGCAGGACGAATCGGGCGTAGGACACCAGGGCGTCGCGGCCGTCACGGACGAGGTATATGGCCGGATAATCCTCCTCCGGCAGATTGTGCGACTTCACGATGTGATAGCAATCATCACGATCGAGGACAGGGAGCGGCGTGTCGAGCGTCGCATTGCCGATGATGGCCTCGTATTCCGGCCGGTCGGGATTCGGCTCATGCAGATCATAGGTGGAGATGCCATAGACCTGCTTGAGCAACACACGCACAAAGGTGTTTCCCGACCTGGGATATGAAGCAAGCCAAAGCAGCATCGAGGAAAGCCCGGACGATCAGGCCGGGAGATTAAGCATCGTGCCGGGATGAAATCAACGATTCTGCTGCCGAAACGAAGAATGCCGCTTCGAGCTTCCCCGAAGCGGCATTTCGTGTCTTGGCGCCGATCAGTCGATGATCTTGACCACGCGCCGCGTCCGCGGCTCGACGATCACGCGGCGGTCGTTCACGACCGCGTAGCGATACTCGGTGTAGTTCGGCACCGGGCGCAGCACCACCGTCGGAGGCAACGGCTCGCCGACCACCACGCGCTCGTGGATCACGACGGAGTCGTCGCGCGGAATGCCGCCCAGCACCGCGTTCGGAATTTCGAGACCGGCGCCCACGGCCGCACCGACGGTGCCGCCGACCATCGCGCCGATCGGGCCGCCAATGTCGCCGCCCGCGCGCGCGCCGTTCCGGGCGCCCTGTTCGGTGGTGGACTGTGCAAAGGCTGCGCTCGACGCCAGCACCGACGCGGCAGCCAACGTAATCGCAAGACGGGTTTTCATGTCCTGATGTCTCCAGTGATTGTCGTGCGCATTCAACATTGGGGCCGGATCATTGTTCCGGTTCCCGCATGGTGAAACACGCGCCAATCACTGCAGACCGTTACCGCGTAACAGTTCACGCCGCGGCGATTTCGTGGCCCGCCATCAGTTCCAGCGCCCGCACCATCGCCGAATGATCCCAGCCCCTGCCGCCATGCGCGGTGCAGGACGAGAACAATTGCTGCGCCACCGCCGTGCTGGGCAGCGACAGGCCGAGCGCACGCGCGCCTTCGAGCGCGAGGTTGAGGTCCTTCTGGTGCAATTCGATGCGGAACCCCGGATCGAAATTTCGTTTTACCATGCGCTCGCCATGCACCTCGAGAATCCGTGACGAGGCAAAGCCGCCCATCAGCGCCTGCCGCACCAGCGCCGGATCGGCGCCGGCCTTGGACGCGAACAGGAGCGCTTCGCTCACCGCCTCGATCGTCAGCGCGACGATGATCTGGTTCGCGACCTTGGTGGTCTGGCCGTCACCATTGGCGCCGACGCGCGTGACGTTCTTGCCCATCTTGTCGAACACGCCCTTCATGGTGTTGAAGGCCCGCTCAGGTCCGCCGACCATGATGGTAAGGCTCGCCGCCTTGGCACCGACCTCCCCACCGGAGACCGGCGCGTCGAGATAGTCGGCGCCCAGCGCCTCGATCTTCCTGGCGAACTCTTTCGTCGCGAGCGGCGAGATCGAGCTCATGTCGACGACGATCTTGCCCCTGGAGATGCCGCTCGCGACGCCGTCCTTGCCGAACAGCACGGCCTCCACATGCGGCGTGTCCGGCACCATGATGATGACCGCATCCGCCTCCTCCGCGACCTCCTTGGCCGACCCGCAGGCGATGCCGCCGGCCGCGAGCAGCTCCGGAGCAATCGGGCCCACGTCGTGCAGGAGAACGCGATGGCCCGCGGCCAGGAGATGGCCGGCCATCGGCCGCCCCATGGTGCCAAGTCCGATGAAGCCGATATCGATCATGTCTTGATGTCCTCAGGTCTCGAAAGTCTGCGCGGCGTGCCAGGACAGGCCTTCCAGCGTCGTGGTGCGCGGCTTGTATTCGCAGCCGACCCAGCCGCGGTAGCCGATCGCGTCGAGGTGGCGGAACAGGAAGGGATAGTTGATCTCGCCGGTGCCGGGTTCGTGGCGGCCGGGATTGTCGGCGAGCTGGATATGGGCGATCTGGGGCAGATATTCCTGCATGGTCCGGGCGAGATCGCCCTCCATGATCTGCATGTGATAGATGTCGTACTGCACGAACAGATTATTCGACCGCACCTCGGAGATGAGCTGCACGGCCTGCTCGGTGCCGTTGAGGAAGAAGCCGGGAATGTCGAGGGTGTTGATCGGCTCGACCAGGAGCTTGATGTTCTCGCGCGCCAGCGTCGAGGCGGCGAAGCGCAGGTTTCCGACCAGCGTCTCCCGAAGCTCGCGCGAATCGGCGTCATCCGGCGCGATGCCGACGAGGCAGTTGAGCTGGTCGCAATCGAGCACCTTGGCATAGTCGATGGCGCGAAACACGCCGTCGCGGAACTCGGCGGTGCGATCGGGCAGGATCGCGATGCCGCGCTCGCCGGTGGCCCAGTTGCCGGCGGGGAGATTGTGCAGCACCTGCGTCAGCCCATGGGCTTCGAGCTGCTCGCGCAACTGCGCCTTGTCGAAATCGTAGGGAAAGAGATACTCGACCCCGGCAAAGCCCGCCGCCTTCGCCGCAGCGAAACGGTCGAGGAACGGCATCTCGTTGAAGAGCATGGTGAGATTGGCGGCGAATTTCGGCATGATGCAGTCCCCTATTCCGCCGGCTGAAGCTCGCCGGCCCGCGCGGTGCCGACCTCGTCGAGCGGCAGATCCAGCACCTCCTCGAACTCGACGATGTTGTCGATCTCGGTGCCCATCGCGATGTTGGTGACGCGCTCGAGGATGAACTCGACCACCACGGGCACTTGATGCTTCTTCATCAATTCGCGCGCGGTTGCGAACGCTGCCTGAGTGTCCCTGGGATCGGTGACGCGGATCGCCTTGCAGCCGAGACCTTCGGCAACTGTAACGTGGTCGACGCCGTAGACGCCGATCTCCGGCGCGTTGATGTTCTCGAAGGAGAGCTGGACGTGATAGTCCATGTCGAAGCCGCGCTGGGCCTGGCGGATCAGGCCGAGATAGGAATTGTTCACGACGACGTGGATGTAGGGCAGATTGAACTGCGCACCGACCGCGAGCTCCTCGATCAGGAACTGGAAGTCGTAGTCGCCGGAGAGCGCGACGATCTCGCGGTCCGGGCATGCCGCGCGCACGCCGAGTGCGGCCGGCAGCGTCCAGCCAAGCGGCCCCGCCTGCCCGGCATTGATCCAGTTGCGTGGGCGATAGACGCCCAGAAATTGCGCGCCGGCGATCTGCGACAGGCCGATCACGGTGACATAGGTGGTGTCGCGGCCAAACGCCTTGTTCATCTCCTCATAGACGCGCTGCGGCTTGATCGGGACGTTGTCGAAATGGCTCTTGCGCAGCATCGTCTTCTTGCGGTCGCGGCAGGCGGCGGGCCACGCCTGGCGCTCGCGCAACCTGCCTGACCGACGCCACTCGCTGGCGACGGTGACGAACAGCTCGAGCGCGGCCCTGGCATCCGAGACGATGCCGAGATCGGGGTTGAACACGCGTCCGATCTGGGTCGGCTCGATGTCGACATGGACGAATTTGCGGCCCTTGGTGTAGGTCTCGATCGAGCCGGTATGGCGGTTGGCCCAGCGATTGCCGATGCCGAGCACGAAGTCCGACTCCAGCAGCGTGGCGTTGCCGTAGCGGTGGCTGGTCTGCAGGCCGACCATGCCGGCCATCAGCACGTGGTCGTCGGGGATCGCGCCCCAGCCCATCAGGGTCGGCACGACCGGCACGTTGGCGATCTCGGCGAATTCAACCAGGAGATCGGAGGCATCGGCGTTGATGATGCCGCCGCCCGCGACGATCAGCGGTCTCTCGGCGGCGTTGAGCATCTCCAGCGCCTTCTCGACCTGCTTTCGGGTGGCGGCCGGCCTGTAGACCGGCAGCGGCTCATAGGTCTCGTCGTCGAACTCGATCTCGGCGAGCTGCACGTCGAGCGGCATGTCGATCAGCACCGGCCCCGGCCGGCCCGAGCGCATCACATGAAAGGCCTGACTGAACACGCGCGGCACCAGCGCCGGCTCGCGCACGGTCACCGCCCATTTGGTCACGGGCTTTGCGATCGACTCGATGTCGACAGCCTGAAAGTCCTCCTTGTAGAGGCGTGCGCGCGGCGCCTGCCCGGTGATGCAGAGGATCGGAATGGAATCGGCGATCGCCGAATAGAGCCCGGTGATCATGTCGGTGCCGGCCGGCCCCGAGGTGCCGATGCAGACGCCGATATTGCCGGCCCTGGCCCGCGTATAGCCCTCGGCCATGTGCGAGGCACCCTCGACGTGGCGTGCCAGGATGTGGCGGATCGAGCCGCGCTTCTTCAGCGCCGAATAAAGCGGATTGATCGCCGCACCGGGCACGCCGAAGGCGGTCGAGATGCCCTCCTTCTCCAGGATACGCACGGCTGCATCGACAGCTCGCATCTTCGCCATATCGGACCTCGCTCAGAGTTGCCTCAGTGAGCGAGATCATCAGGCGCGCAAGATGCGATCTCAACGAGATCGATTTTCTTTTCCACGATGCGGCAGCCGCGTAAAAACCACGGATGTCTCAATCGGTTAGATCGGGAAAGGCGTGAAAGCGCTTCACTCGAACAGCGGCGCCAGCTCCATCTGCGGCACCAGCACGAGGCCCTTGTCCGTGATGCGAATTTCCGGAATGACCGATAGGGGAATCAAATTGAAGCCCATATAGGGGATGGTGCAGCCGGCCTCCGCCCACTCCTTCTTGAGCGCCCTCACCTCCTCGGCCACTTCCGTGACGCGCTTGTCGGAGAGCAGGCCCGCGATCGGCAGCGGCACCAGCGCCCTCACCTTGCCGTCGGCGACGACACAGACGCCGCCCTGCTGCTCCTTGATCGCTGATATCGCGGCCTGCATGTCGCCCTCATTGGTGCCGGCGACGATGATGTTGTGGCTGTCGTGGCCGACGCTGGAGGCGACCGCGCCGCGCTTGAGGCCAAAGTCCTTCAATAGGCCATGGGCGACGTTGCCGGCCGATTTGCCATGGCGCTCGACCACGGCGACGAAGCAGAGGCCGTAGCGCGCGAACAGCGACGGCCAATCCGTGGCCGGCTCGATCGCGACCTTCTCATGAATCAGCGTGATGCCGGGCAGCGCGGTCTTGATCGCATTGACGGTGCAAGCCTTCGTGGGCAGCTCCGGCGTCAGCTCGAGTTTTTCCGGCAGCTTCACGGTCGCGTAGGCCGCCTTCGGATATTGATAGCGCTGCGAGAGTGCAGCATCGAGCCGTGGCGTGATCCTGCCGTGCTCGACCACCAGTTCGCCGCCGTACCAGGTGCCTTGCGGCCTGAGTTGTTCGTCCATCAGCACGAGATCGGCGCGGCGGCCACCGCCGAGTCCGCCGACGTCGCCGTCCATGCCGAAGCGCGTTGCGCCATGCAGCGAGCCCATCGACCAGGCCTGTTCCGGCGACATGCCGGCCTTCACGGCCTCGCGCACCACCCAGTCGAGGCCGAACAGCAGCAGATCGTCGGCGTCGCGATCATCCGTGCACACGGCGGTGCGCTTGTGCGAGGCACCGAGCTCGGTGATCGTGCGGATCGCCTGCGGCAGCGAATGCCACGGCGTCGTCGGCGGACCGCCGCGCAGGAAAACCCAGACACCGGCGTCGAGCAGGTCGTCGGCGATGTCGCGGTCGATCGCCTCATGGGTGTCGGTGACGCCGCTTGCCGCATAAGCCGCGACGAACTCGCGGCCGTAGACATGGCCGGACACCGGCCGCCCCCGCTTCAAGGCGGCGGCGAGGATCGCATGGCTGCGCTCGTCGCCCATCGTCACCGGCACAAAGTCCATCTTCTCGCCGAGCGCGACGGCTTCGGGCCAACGGTCGAACAGGCCGGCGATCTTGTCCGGCGTGAGATCACCGCCGGCCGTCTCGAGTTCGGCCGAGGTCGCAGGCACCGTGGAAGGCACGGTCAGGAAGATCGACAGCGGCGCCTCGCGCGCGTCCTCCAGCATCGCCTCGACACCGGCGACGTCCATGACATTGCCGATCTCGTGACTGTCGCAGAAGATCGTCGTGGTGCCGTTGAGCAGCGCCGCCTCGGCATAGGCGCAGGCGGTCACCATCGAGGATTCGATATGGATGTGCGGATCGACCAGTCCCGGCGCGATGATGCCGCCGGCTGCGTCGTAGAGATCAACACCCTTCCAGAGCTTTTTGGCCGTTCCGGCCGGCTTCACCGCGGCGATGCGGCCGCCGGTGATCCAGATCTCGCGGTTGGCGTGGATGCGCTCCGAATAGGTCGAGAGCACCCGCGCGCCCGTGATCACGAGATCCGGCACGATGCGCGCGGAGGCGACGTCGGCGAGACGGCGCGTCATTGCGTGCAGCGGCGCGACGGCAAAGCGGGTGAGTTTGGTCATCTGGACCCTCGCGTGGACGTTACGGCCAAGCGATGGTTACGCCCTGTGTCCCTCGGAGCAAGCTCAAATATAGCGGGACGCCTGCTTACGCTTTGGGCGGCGTCGCCGCCGCAGCCCCTCGATTCGCGGGCCTGCGCCGGTTCCGCGTTCTCGGCGGCGCCGCGGCAATGGGCTTGACCCGAATTCGCATCGACCGGCCCTTCGGCTCATCGATCTCGAACGAATTGGTCTTGCGCACGAGGTCGCTCAGCTTGCGGAAGCCGAACGTCCTCGGATCGAAATCGGAAGCCAGATTGGCGAGCTGCCGGCCGACCTCCCCGAGCGTCACCCAGCCGTCTTCGCTTTCCATCTGGGTGATGACCTTCTTGATGATGGGAGTTGCAGCATCCGGCGGCTGCAGCGACGACGACTTGAGAGCCGTGTCCTGGTTGTTCGCCGGCGCCGCCAGAAGGTTCTCGGTATAGACGAACCGGCGGCAGGCCTGCCGAAAACTTTCCGGGGTCTTGTGCTCGCCGAATCCAAAGACATCGACGCCCTGCTCCCGGATGCGGGCGGCAAGGCGGGTAAAGTCGCTGTCTGATGACACCAGGCAGAAGCCGTCGAACCGGCCGCTGTGAAGCAGGTCCATGGCGTCAATGACCAGCGTGATGTCCGACGCATTTTTCCCCGTCGTGTAGGCGAACTGCTGCTGCGGGATGATGGCGTGCTTCGACAGGATGTCAGCCCAGCCCCTGGACCGCGCACTGGAGAAGTCGCCGTAGATACGGCGGACGCTGGCCTCGCCGATCTTGGCAATCTCCTCGAACAGCCCGTCCGCGATCTTGGCGGACGCATTGTCGGCATCGATCAGGACGGCGAGACGGGGCGAGCGAAGTTCGGACGGCATGGCGTTTCCCCACGGGATGGACGCAGCGACAGAAGGCGCGTGCGTCGTGACGGCTAATCCTCGCTGGCCTTGAACCGCCCCAGCCCCTTCAACACGAACGGCGCCAGCAGCGCGATCAACGCGACGCCAAGCAGTGTAGCCGAGATCGGGCTCTGGAGCAGCGTCATGGGATCGCCGAGGCTGATCGCGAGGGCGCGGCGCAACTGGCTCTCGGCGATCGGGCCGAGGATCAGGCCGACGACGAGGGGCGCGATCGGGAAATCGAACCGGCGCATCAGGAAGCCGAGCACGCCAAAACCCGCCAGCATCGACAATTCGACCACCGACGGCTTTGCAGCGATGGTGCCCATGGTCGCGAAAACGAGAATGCCGGCATAGAGCCATGGCTGCGGGATCGCGAGCAGCCGCACCCACAGGCCGACCAGCGGCAGGTTGAGCACCAGCAGCATGCAGTTGGCGATGAAGAGACTTGCGATCAGGCCCCACACGAGGTCAGGCCGCTCGGCGAACAGCAGCGGCCCCGGATTGAGGCCGTATTGCTGGAAGCCCGCCAGCATCATCGCGGCCGTCGCCGAGGTCGGCAATCCCAGCGTCAGGAGCGGCACCAGCGTGCCGGCGGCGGAGGCGTTGTTGGCAGCTTCCGGCCCCGCCACGCCCTCGATCGCGCCCTTGCCGAACTCGTCCGGATATTTGGTGAGCCGCTTCTCGGTGGAATAGGACAGGAATGTCGGGATCTCCGCGCCGCCCGCGGGCAGCGCGCCGATCGGGAAGCCGAACATGGTGCCGCGCAGCCATGGCCTCCACGACCGTTTCCAGTCTTCCTTCGTCATCCACAGCGAGCCGCGCACCGGCTCGAGCTTCTCCTCGGTGTGATGGCGGCGCGATGCGACGTAGAGCGCCTCGCCCACCGCGAACAGGCCGACCGCGAGCGTCGTCACCTCGACGCCGTCGAGCAGTTCGGGGACGCCGAACGCGAGCCGCGCCTGGCCGGTCAGCTTGTCGATGCCGACGAGG
The DNA here is from genome assembly GCF_018131015.1 of Bradyrhizobium diazoefficiens. GTDB lineage: Bacteria > Pseudomonadota > Alphaproteobacteria > Rhizobiales > Xanthobacteraceae > Bradyrhizobium > Bradyrhizobium diazoefficiens_B. Next base: position 139,980 of record NZ_JAFCJJ010000001.1, on the reverse strand, counting down.
CCGAGCGTCAGGCCAATGAACAGGCTGGTCAGGCCGCGGACCGGGGAATCTCCGAACGTCGCCGACACCGTGATGAAGGCGACGCACATCAGCGCGAAATAGTCCTCCGGGCCAAAACGCACGGCGAAATCGACCAGCCACGGGGCGAGAAAAGCGAGACCAAGGGTGGCGATGGTGCCGGCGACGAAGGAGCCGATCGCCGATGTCGCCAGCGCCGGCCCGCCGCGGCCGGCCTTGGCCATCTTGTTGCCCTCGAGCGCGGTCGCCATCGAGGCGCTCTCGCCGGGCGTGTTGATCAGGATCGCGGTGGTCGATCCGCCATACATGCCGCCGTAATAGATGCCGGCAAACATGATCAGCGAGCCGCCGGGGTCGAGCTTGTAGGTCACCGGCAGCAGCAGCGCGACCGTCAGCGCCGGGCCGATGCCGGGCAGCACGCCCACCGCCGTGCCGAGGAACACGCCGATCAGCGCATAGAGCAGGTTCATCGGCTGGACGGCGACCGCCATGCCGTGGGCGAGCGCGGCAAAGGTGTCGATCACAGCAGTCGCTCCAAGAGGCCAGTCGGAAGGCTCAACGTCAACAGACGGTCGAACGCGAGATAGATCAGGGTGGACATGACGAGGGCGATGATGGCGTCGACGAGGATGGCGCGGCGCCCGAAGGCCGCCGACGTCGTGACGAACAGCGCCGACGTCGCCATGATGAAACCGCCGCCGAAGCCGATGATCGCGATCAGCAGCGCAAGGCCGACGAGGATCAGGGCCACAGGCACGGGATCGGCGCTCTCGCGCGCCGGCAGACTGCCGCGCAGCGCGTCGATGAAATTGCCGATCGCAAGCAGCGCAAGGCCGCTTGCGACCACGACCGGCATCACCTCCGGCCCCATCCCGTACATCGTGGTCGTTTGCAGGACGCGTGTATCCCAGACCAGCACCACGGCGAGCACCGCGAGCAAAGCAGCGATGACAATGCCGGCGCGGTCGACGCGTCGCGGCGGCTGGACGGGATCGCCAGAGGTCATGACTTGACGAGGCCGACCGATTTCAGCACGTCGGTGACGCGCACGGTTTCCTTCTTCAGGAAGTCGGCGAAGGCGTCGCCGCCGAGATAGGCGTCCTCCCAGCCCTTCTGCTTGAGGATCTCCTTCCAGGCGTCCGACTTCACCATCTTCTCGACCGCATCGCTCAGCGTCTTCTTCTGCTCGGGCGTGATGCCGGGAGGTGCGACCACCGAACGCCAGTTGGCGATCACGAGGTCGATGCCCTGCTCCTTGAAGGTCGGAATATCGACGCCCGCGATGCGCTTCTCCGAGGTCACGCCGATCGCGCGCAGCTTGCCCGACTTGATCTGCCCGTCATATTCGCTCAGCCCCGAAATGCCGGCCGTGACCTTGCCGCCGAGAATTGCCGCCAGCGATTCGCCGCCGCCGGAGAACGGGATGTAGTTGATCTTCTTCGCGTCGGCGCCGACCGCGCCGGCGAACAACGCCGCCATCATATGGTCCACGCCGCCGGCCGAGCCGCCCGCGAAAGTCACCTTGGCGATATCGGCCTTCACCGCCGCGGCCAGATCCTGCGCATTCTTGATCGGCGAATTCGCGGGAACCACGATCACCTGAATTTCCTCGGTGAGGCGCGCGATCGGCGTCACCTGATCGAGCGTCACCGGCGACTTGTTCATGGCGAGCGCGCCCACCATGACGAAGCCGTTGACCATCAGCTGGTGGCCGTCACCCTTGGAGCCGTTGACGAACTGGGCGATGCCGACGCTTCCGCCGGCGCCGGGAACGTTGGTGACCTGGACACTGCGCGCGACGCCGGAGGCAACCAGCGCCTGCTGCATCGAACGCGCGGTCTGGTCCCAGCCCCCGCCCGGTGCCGCCGGCGCCATCAGCTTGAGTTCGAGCTGCTGGGCGAATGTCGGGCTGGCTGCCGCCAGGCTCAGCGCGACGGCTGCGCCGACAAGGCGCGCGGGAAATTGAAACATAGGGGCATTCTCCGGGCTCGTGCGGGCGTTTGCCGCATTGTGTCGCTTGGTCGCATATCAGCCAAAATGGCCGATCTGTCCAGCGACATCCCCGGGTTCCCTACAGGCAGGCGGTCGGCATCACCCCGCCGAGGGCCGCCGTCAGCTCCCCGGCCGTTTCGCGCACGATGCGGCCGACTTCCGGCAAGCGCTCGTCGGTCATGCGGCTGGTCATGCCGGAGACCGAGATCGCCGCGAGCGGCTCGGCCAGCGCGTTGTAGACAACGGCGGCGACGCAGCCGCAGGCCCGTCTGCGCTTCCTCGTCATCGATCGCATAGCCCTGCTTGCGGATCGTTTCGAGCTCCTTGAACAGGTCGCTCGGCCGCACGATCGACTTCTCGGTCAGGCGGGGCATGCCATGGTGACGGATCACGGCCCCGACCTCCTCGTCCGAATAAGTCGCGAGCACCGCCTTGCCGACGCCCGACGTCACCATGGCGACGCGCCCGCCGACCTTGGTCAGCGAGCGCATGATCTCGCGGCTCTCCATGCGCGTCAGCACGATGATGAATTCGTCGTCGACCACGGCGAGATTGGCGGTCTCGCGGGTGAGATCACGCAGCTTGCGGAGGTAGGGAATCGCCTGCGCAGAGAAATTGCGCCGCCGCGCGAAGCTTGCGCCAACCGTGAAGCTGCGGACGCCGACATGCCATTTGGATTCGGCGCGGTCGAACTGCACGAAGCGGCGGCTCTCCAGCGTCGCCAGCAGCCGATGCACGGTGGAGGCCGACAGGCCGGTGCGGACAGCGAGATCGCTGAGGCGGTAGCCTTCGTCGTCCTCGGCGAGGGTCTCTATGATCGACAGCGCGCGGTCGACCGACTGCACGCCGCCGTCGCGATCGGCCTCCGATGCCGACCGGGCTTCGAGCGATTTGCGCCGGATCACGTTCTTGCCCATCGCGACCTGACCGTTCTCCCTCGCCCTATCCTTTCTTCCCCTCTCCCCGCGTGCGGGGAGAGGGTCAGGGTGAGGGGGAGTCTCCGCAAGGGCGGTGACAGTCGGACTCGTGGAGAGTCCCCCTCACCCGAATTCGATCTGCGATCGAATTCGGCCTCTCCCCGCACGCGGGGAGAGGCGAAAGCAAGATCAGAGCAGCCCTGCTCCGCGCGCCCACTTGTACTTGGCGCCGAGAACCTCGACCGGCAGCTCGGTGGAATAAGCGTAGGCCGGGATGCCGTTCTGGTAGAGATATTCCGCGGCTTCCTCGACCTCGACGTCGCCGGCGAGCGAGGCGACCATCGGCTTCACGAAGCCCTTTGCCTCCATCTCCTTCTTCACCTCGACCATGTTGCGGGCGAATACCATGGGCGGCGTGACGATGGTGTGCCAGTAACCGAGGATCAGCGAATGGATGCGCTCGTCCGACAGGCCGAGCTTCACCGTGTTGACATAGGTGATCGGCGGCTCGCCGCCGGTGATATCCACAGGATTTCCGGCAGCGCCGAACGGCGGGATGAACTTGCGGAAGGCCGCGTCCAGATCTGCCGGCATCGACATCAGCGACAGGCCGTTGTCGACGCAGGAGTCCGACAGCAGCACGCCCGAGCCGCCGGCACCGGTGATGATCAGGACGTTCTCGCCCTTCGGTGTCGGCAGCACCGGCACGCCGCGAGCGAATTCGAGCAGTTGCCGCAAGCTGCGGGCGCGGATCACGCCCGACTGCGCCAGGACGTCCTCGTAGATCTTGTCGTTGCCGGCGAGCGCGCCGGTGTGCGAGGACGCCGCCTTGGCGCCGGCCGAGGTGCGGCCAGCCTTGAGGACGACGACCGGCTTCTTCCTGGAGACGCGCTTGGCGGCTTCCGCAAAGGCGCGGCCGTCCTTGAGGTCCTCGCAGTGCTGCGCGATCAAATTGGTGTTCGGATCCTGTTCGAAGAAGGCGAGCAGATCGTCCTCGTCGATGTCGGACTTGTTGCCGAGGCCGACGATCGCCGACACGCCCATCTTGGCCGAACGCGAGAAGCCGATGATGGCCATGCCGATGCCGCCCGACTGCGACGACAGCGCCGCGTGGCCCTTGACGTCATAGGCCGTGCAGAACGTGGCGCAGAGATTGGCCGGCGTGTAGTAGAAGCCGTAGATGTTCGGCCCCATCAGGCGGATGTCATACTTCTTGCCGACCTCGACGATCTCGGCCTGCAGCTCCGGCGCGCCGGCCTCGGCAAAGCCCGACGGGATCAGCACCGCGCCCGGAATCTTCTTCTCGCCGCATTCGGTGAGCGCTCCGGCCACGAACTTCGCGGGGATCGCGAACACCGCGACGTCGATCACGCCCGGCACGTCCTTGACGCTCTTGTAGGCCTTGTAGCCGAGGATGTCGGCAGCCTTGGGATGGATCGGATAAATGTCGCCCTTGTAGCCGCCGTTGATGAGGTTCTTCATCACGGAGTTGCCGATCTTGCCGTCCTCGGCGGAGGCGCCGACCACGGCGACCGCCTTGGGCTGCATGATGCGGTTCATGGCCGCAACGATCTCCTCGGTCGGGCGCGGCTTCGGCTTCGGCTTGTAGGCGAAGTCGACGACGATGCGGACGTCGGCGGCGGTGGCGTCCTTCGCCGTCGCGAATACCGGGTTGAGGTCGAGCTCGACGATTTCCGGGAAATCGCTGACCAGCTGCGAGACCTTGACGATGATTTCGGCAAGCGCCGCACGGTTCACCGGCTCGCCGCCGCGCACGCCCTTGAGGATCTCATGGGCCTGGATGCCGTCGAGCATCGAGAGCGCGTCGTCTTTGGTCGCGGGCGCGAGGCGGAAAGTGATGTCCTTCAACACTTCGACCAGCACGCCGCCGAGGCCGAAGGCGACGAGCTTGCCGAACGAGCCGTCGGTGATCGAGCCGACGATCACCTCGGTACCGCCGGCCAGCATTTGCTGCACCTGGACACCTTCGATCTTGGCGTCGGCCTTGTACTTCTTGGCGTTACCGAGGATGGTCTCGTAGGCCTTCTCGGCATCCGCGGCCGTCTTGAGGCCGACGATGACGCCGCCGGCTTCGGTCTTGTGGAGAATGTCCGGCGAGACGATCTTCATCACCACCGGAAAGCCCATGGAAGACGCCATCTTGCCGGCCTCGCCCGCCGACTTCGCCACGCCTTCCTTCGGCACCGGAATGCCGTAGGCGTCGCAGACCAGCTTGCCTTCCGGCGCCGTCAGGCTGGTGCGGTTGTCTGCCTTGACCTGGTCAAGCACCTTGCGGACGGCTTCTTTGGAATTGGACATGTGGCTTCTCCCTTGACCTCTGTTCGTTCTATGCAAAGCGCGCGCGGTGTTGCGGCTGCCCGTATTGCTTGCCAATCGCCGCGCTCTGTTCCATGCCGCGGGACGGAGCGGCGCAAATGCCAACATTACTCCGCCGGCTTGGATCAAAAATGGCTGGCGATGGCATTTGGTATGCCAGAAGCCAACTTGTCAAGCCGCCGGGTGCGGTAGAACGCCGCAAAAAATAGCCAGCTTGACATTCTGGCATGTGGTATGCCAAAAACTTTCCCGTTAATATTCCTGTAAAAGGCGACTCCCCACTGGAGGAGATTCGTCGTGTCACTGCGGAAACCAACCAAGGCGTTGCCGAACATGGCCGAGGCAGATATCGCAATCGTTCGTATTGCCCCGGAGAGCAGCTTCAAGAACAAGGCGTATGACGCCTTGAAGGAAGCCATCCTCAAGATGGACATCTACTCGACGCCCGAGCCGGTGATGCTGGACGAGCGCGCGTTGTCCGAACGTCTGGGTGTCAGCCGCACGCCGATCCGCGAAGCGATTGCGATGCTCGAGCAGGACGGTTTCGTGAAGACGGTTCCGCGCCGCGGCATCATGGTGGTGCGAAGGACCAAGAGCGAGATCGTCGACATGATCCGCGCCTGGGCCGCGCTCGAGAGCATGGCCGCGCGCCTCATCACCACGACCGCGCGCAAGAAGGACATCACGGCGCTGCGCGACTACTTCAAGGATTTCGGCAAGGACCGCCTGCCCGAGGATCACGTCGAGGAATATTCGCGCGCCAACATCGCCTTCCACCAGGCGCTGATCTCGCTGTCGGAATCGCCGGTGCTGGTCGACCTCACCAACGACCTGCTGCTGCACGTGCGCGGCTACCGGCAACTGACGATCGGACGCAAGGACCGCACCGCGACCTCGCTGCCCGAGCATCTCGCCATGATCGAGGCCCTCGAGGCGCGCGACACCGAGCTCGCCGAGAAGCGCGCCCGCGATCACACCCTCGGCCTTGCCGCTTACGTCGAGGCGCATGGCCAGGAACTCTTCACCTAGCAACGTTCACCAGAAGGGCGAGCCATTCGCCCCACCTACCTTGAGACCAGGGAGACAAGGCCCATGCTGAATACCGCGACCAAGTCCGAAGCACCGGGCACCGAGCAGGAACTGACGGATGGCTTCCATCTCGTCATCGACGCGCTCAAGCTGAACGGCATCAACACGATCTATAATGTGCCGGGCATCCCGATCACGGATTTGGGCCGCATGGCGCAGGCCGCCGGCATTCGCGTGATCTCCTTCCGTCACGAGCAGAACGCCGGCTACGCCGCAGGCATCGCCGGCTACCTCACCAAGAAGCCCGGCGTCTGCCTCACCGTCTCGGCGCCCGGCTTCCTCAACGGCCTCACCGCGCTCGCCCACGCCACCACCAATTGCTACCCGATGATCCTCGTCTCCGGCTCCTCCGAGCGCGAGATCGTCGACCTGCAGCAGGGCGACTACGAGGAAATGGACCAACTCGCGATCGCAAAGCCGCTGTGCAAGGCGGCCTACCGCGTGCTGCACGCCCAGGACATCGGCATCGGTTTCGCCCGCGCCATCCGCGCCGCGGTTTCCGGCCGTCCGGGCGGCGTCTATCTCGACCTGCCGGCCAAGCTGTTCGGCCAGGTGATGAACGCGGACGCCGGCCGGAAGTCGCTGGTCAAGGTGATCGACGCAGCCCCCGCGCAGATCCCCTCGCCCGCCTCGATCAAGCGCGCGCTCGACGTGCTCAAGGGCGCAAAGCGCCCGCTCATCATCCTCGGCAAGGGCGCGGCCTACGCGCAGGCCGACGAGGAGATCAAGACCTTCGTCGAGAAGAGCGGCGTGCCGTTCCTGCCCATGAGCATGGCCAAGGGCCTCCTGCCCGACACGCATCCGCAGTGCGCGGGTGCTGCGCGCTCGACCGTGCTGAAGGACTCCGACGTCGTCATGCTGATCGGCGCGCGACTGAACTGGCTGCTCTCGCACGGCAAGGGCAAGAGCTGGGGCGATGCGCCGAAGAAGTTCATCCAGGTCGACATCGAGCCGAAGGAGATGGATTCCAACGTCGAGATCGTCGCTCCCGTGGTCGGCGACATCGGCTCGGTCGTCTCCGCGTTCAACCAGGCGATCGGTGCGGGCTGGACCGCGCCGCCGGCCGACTGGACCAAGGCGATCACCACCAAGCGTGACGAGAACGTCGCCAAGATGGCGCCGAAGCTCATGAACAACAAGTCGCCGATGGACTATCACGGCGCGCTCGGCGTCTTGAAGAACGCCATCAAGGACCACCCCGAGGCGATCCTCGTCAACGAGGGCGCCAACACGCTCGACCTCGCCCGCGGCGTCATCGACATGTACCGCCCTCGCAAGCGTCTCGACGTCGGCACCTGGGGCGTGATGGGCATCGGCATGGGCCAGGCCATCGCGGCCGCGCTCGAGACTGGCCACCCCGTGCTCGCGGTGGAAGGCGACTCGGCCTTCGGTTTCTCCGGGATGGAAGTCGAGACCATCTGCCGCTACAACCTGCCGATCTGCGTCGTCATCTTCAACAATGACGGCATCTATCGCGGCACCGACGTCAACAGCGCCAACGCGGATCCTGCGACCACCGTGTTCGTCAAGGGCGCGCGCTACGACAAGATGATGGAAGCTTTTGGCGGCGTCGGCGTGAATGCGACCTCGCCGGACGAGTTGAAGCGCGCCGTCAGCGAGGCCCTGGCCTCACGCAAGCCGACGCTGATCAACGCGGTGATCGATCCGGCCGCGGGCTCGGAGAGCGGCCGCATCGGCAACCTCAATCCGCAGAGCGTCCTGCAGAAGAAGAAGTAAGCACCGGGTCATTCCCCGCGCAGGCGGGGAATCCAGTATTCGCCGGACCATCCTTCTGGCGAGCACTGAGCCCAACACATATGACAGCGAATACTGGATGCCCGCCTTCGCGGGCATGACAGAAACGGAATGGTAACAGGAGCTATCACGATGACCAAAGCGCTCACGGGCGTTCGCATTCTCGACTTCACCCACGTCCAGTCCGGACCGACCTGCACGCAGCTGCTCGCCTGGTTCGGCGCCGACGTGATCAAGGTGGAGCGCCCGGGCGTGGGTGACATCACCCGCGGCCAGCTGCAGGACATCCCGAACGTGGACAGCCTGTATTTCACCATGCTCAACCACAACAAGCGCTCGATCACGCTCGACACCAAGAACCCGAAGGGCAAGGAAGTCCTGACCGAGCTGATCAAGAAGTGCGACGTGCTGGTCGAGAATTTCGGCCCCGGCGTGCTCGACCGCATGGGCTTCCCCTGGGAGAAGATCCAGGCGATCAACCCGAAGATGATCGTCGCCTCGATCAAGGGCTTTGGTCCCGGACCGTACGAGGACTGCAAGGTCTATGAGAACGTCGCGCAGTGCACCGGCGGCGCCGCCTCCACCACCGGCTTCCGCGACGGCCTGCCGCTCGTGACCGGCGCGCAGATCGGCGATAGCGGCACCGGCCTGCACCTGGCGCTCGGCATCGTCACCGCGCTCTACCAGCGCACGCATTCGGGCAAGGGCCAGCGCGTCACCGCCGCGATGCAGGACGGCGTGCTCAACCTCGCGCGCGTCAAGCTGCGCGACCAGCAGCGCCTCGCCCACGGACCCCTCAAGGAGTACAGCCAGTTCGGCGAAGGCATTCCGTTCGGCGATGCCGTGCCGCGCGCCGGCAACGATTCCGGCGGCGGCCAGCCCGGCCGCATCCTGAAGTGCAAGGGTTTTGAGACCGATCCCAACGCCTACATCTACTTCATCACCCAGGCCCCGGTCTGGGAGAAGATCTGCGACGTGATCGGCGAGCCGACCTGGAAGACCGATCCGAACTACGCAAAGCCGGCGGCCCGCCTGCCGCGCCTCAACGAGATTTTTGCTCGCATCGAACAGTGGACGATGACGAAGACGAAGTTCGAGGCGATGGAGATCCTCAACAAGGACGACATCCCCTGCGGCCCGATCCTGTCGATGAAGGAGATCGCCGAGGACCAGTCGCTGCGCGCGACCGGCACCGTGGTCGAGGTCGATCACCCGACCCGCGGCAAGTACATCTCGGTCGGCAACCCGATCAAGCTGTCGGATTCACCGAGCGACGTCGAGCGCTCGCCCCTCCTCGGCGAGCACACCGACGAGATCCTGCGCTCCGTGCTCGGCTTCAGCGATCACCAGGTCGCCGAGATCCACGATTCTGGCGCGCTCGACCCGCCGCGCAAGCAGGCCGCCGAGTAAGCGGCAGCGCCATCACCTGACACGAAGGGCCGCCTCTCGGGGCGGCCCTTTTTGCATGGGATCGGGGCGTGCGGCGGGGGGACCAAACTAAAAAATGAAAAACAACCCCATGCACCGATGGCCGGCCCTTGATTCGAAAGGGAATTTCGGATTGTACGAATTTCTATTGACGCGTCGGGCAAAACAGGAGTAAATTGCTAACATCGCAGAATTCATCCCCACCCGACGTCCGCCATTGTCCCGATATCCGCGCAGGCGATGATGTCTTGGATCTGGAGCCGAGTCGCTTCAGCCGGCCCATCATGCCAAGTGGGAAAACGTCCGAAGGCGTTGCATGCCAAAAATCGAGATCGGAAAGCCGCTGCACTGCGTCGAGCTTGTGACGGGCCAGAGTCTCACGGGAACGGTTCTGGTCTCAAACGACGAACTCCGCACTGACATTTACAGCTATACCGGCCATTTTCACATCAACGGGGAGCAACCAGTATTCTTGCAAACCGCGACGAATGAAATCGTCTCACTGCATTCTAACGTCACAATGAACGCGGGGACGAACTCGCGCAACACCGCACCGCAACGAGCGACGCAACGGCAAGAGATCCTGTCAAACGTTGCCGTCGTTGGCCATGATCCGTGGAGAGCCGAGGACGAGGTCAAGCAGGTCTCGTTCCAGGTGAAGCACACGAACCAACTCATGCATCACGACCAAAAGGTCAAAGCGATCGGCCGCAATCGGCTCCCGACAGAAGCACACTTCACCATCTTCAATGATGCCGCCAAAGGAATGACGGTTCGGGCATGGTATGGCGCGACCTATGGCATGGAGTTTGAGGGGCCGACAGAGCTCTGGCCGACTTTCGGACTCGGATTCGATGAACCACAGAGCATTCACAATTACATCGCCCACGTGTCCGACTACGTGACTTTCCTGTCCTTTTGCTTCGGCGTGCAACTCAAGCCATCGGCGATCCACATCGACCGCCTTTCCTTCACGCAGATGATCGAGGCGATGGAAGAGCATGAATATCCAGGCGACCATGAAGTTCATTATGTTTGGCCGGAGGTAGAAGTCGACAACCGAGATCTCTGGGTCGGTGGTTCGCCGGTACGATCCTGGGACGACAAGGAACTCGCCTCCTTCCGGGAGTGCCTCGTCGCCTGGATGAACCGCGCTTCGGCTTGGCGGCGACCCAATGCGCTCATGATGGCAAGCTTCGGCTTGAAGAATGTGGTCTCCTCGGAGCGGCTGCTCAACGCCTGCCGCTGGCTCGAAGACATCCCGATCGCAAAGGCGCAACCCGTGCTCTCCGGCTCGGACATCGATGCGATCGCCGCCGTTGCTGCCGCAAAAGCTCAAGAGCTCGGTCATGAGGGCACGATTGGCGAGCGGATCGCAGGTGCCCTCCGGTGGATAAGGGCGGAAACAGCCGAACAACAGTTCGCGCGTTTCGTTGGCACGGTCGAACGAAAGTTTGGCAAAGGCGTTCTGCCAGACGAAGCCGTTGAGCATCTTAAGCGTGCTATCAAGTTTCGCGGCAAAAGCGCTCACGGTCACTTCAATCCGGAGAACGGCGCCCAATTCCGCGCCTTCTCAAAATCGACGCGAGCGATGGAGGCGCTTTGCTTTCTGTTGACCGCTCTCGATCTGCCGATCTCCGAAGAAGGACTTTCGCGCGTTCGGGCAAATCCCGTAATCCGAGACTATCACATGGCCTACGATTAGGTTCCGATCGAACCCGCGGAATGAGAGCTTCAATGTATGCAAAGAACCTTGCTCGCATCTTAGGCCTACTCTGCCAGAACAGCGACGTATCGTACAGCTCTCCGCAGGAGTTGGATCAGCGGTTTGAGTCGATGCGTCGATACGGCCAACTTCCGCGCGGCAGGGAGCGGCGCGAAGAGAAGCTGTCCGGCCAGCATATTGCCGCCGCTCTCTTTGGACTCGTCCCGATGCATCCAGGCTGGGCCGGCCATGTGGCCACCGTGCTTAGTGGACTGCGGCCGGTTGGTGGCACCGCTGCGTCGTTCTTCATGGCGGAGACGATCAGCGATGCGGTGGCCGTGCTTCTGAAAGACAAGGCAGCCCGAGACAGTTTCTTTCGCATAACACTGACCGTGGCTGAGACAGGCGTGAACAGTCATGGCGGTGCAGAAGTCGTGTACCAGCGCGATGGACAAAAGCGGCGGGCCTATTTCGTGCCGAAGGCAGCGGTCTCGCTGTTTGCGCCCGGGCGCGAGGTCGATTTTGACCCTGACCGCGACCGGATGAATGCGCCCGCGATGCGCGAGATGTCGTTCACGCAAGAGTTCTTTCGGCGCCTCGCGCGGGAATGCGATCGGGCCGAGCGCTACCCAGAACCGCCCGAGGGCGGTGGCTCAGAATACGATGCCGAAGAAGCCGAGCAGGAACGTTACCGGAAGCTCGGCGTGCGCAATGGCTCACGCTTCCTTCATGTCGGTGTCGATAACCAAGTCACATGGCCTAAGAACGAACGGCTCGTCACGTTCGATCAATACCAGTTGATCCTCATGCCCAAGACCAAGGATCACGTGCAATCGGTGCATATCGATCTGACGGCTAACCGTGTTGACGAGCGGACCGCAATGACGGTCATCAATCGCTTTCTGAGCGTGATGGCATGGTGCGACGATAACTTTGCGATCGCACAATACGGCTGGTCTGGAAATCCTGTCCCGGTTCCCGTGACAAAGCAGGACCTCGCCTTCACAACAGCGCATGAATACATCTTTGACCGCAAAATTCCGAATTCTGAAGAGGCACGACGCGCGCTTGCACTCTTTCGGGAAGCACGTAACGCGCAGGAAAACGGATTCGTCAGCTACTCCGTGCTGAACTATTATAAGATCATCGAGATTCGGAATCACGGCAAGGAAGCGACACGGAAGTGGTTTCTAACGAATTTTGGAGTGTTGCAAGCCTCATCCAAGGGAGACGACGATATAAGCCGCTTCCTCGCCTTGTGCGGCAACGAACCGCCGCACAAGTATATCCACGATTCATGCCGTATTGCAGTTGCGCATGCAGGTAAGAACTCGAAATCCGATCCGGACGATGCCAATGAAATTCTGCGTCTTCATACGGCCGCCCGCGTCATGCACAGGCTAGCGCGCAACTTCATCGAAGCGGAATTTGGGACTTCGGACCTGATGTATTCAGGGGATTAATTCAGAAGAAGCGGCACTTCAAGACAACGGCACGAGTCTGCTCTCGAACAGTCCGCCGCCTACGTCCTCCATCACCGCGAGAGCGCCCGTGCGCCCGCGTTGAAGCACCGTCGCGACGCGCAGCGAGGCGAGCGTCAGTGCTCGAAGGGACCCACTTCCCGGATCACCTTGCAAATCTCCAGATGCCCGCTGGCATAGAATTCGGCATGCCCTCGCTTCATGGTTTCGACGTGCTCGGGATGCGTGCGCCAGGCCCCGAGCGCCTCCTCCGACGCAAAGCGAAACAAGGTCACCTCCTCGCCATCGGCCGCCTTGAACGACTTGACCGACAGGAATCCCGGCATGCGGCTGACAATGCCGTACATGCGTTCTCCGAGTTTCCCGTATTCGTCGAGCGAGGCGTCACTCCGCAGCTTCAGTTCGCCAATCACAACCACTTCGCCAATCATGTTCCTGTCCTCGCTCGAATTGCTGCGCCTGCGAGGGTACCAGCGCCCCCGAACAGCCGTTCGCTCCGACGATGGGATTTGTTACACCCTCAATCGCACGCCCGCCGAAAAAACCGGCGATGCCCGTCGATCGCGACGCGTAGACCTCACGGCCCGTCCCAGGGCGGCTCCGGGCGCCAGGCATCGAGCAGCGCATCTATGAACGTGCGCACCTTCGGCGATAGGTGCCTGCTCGACGGATAGACGGCCCGAATGGGCGCGCCGTCGGCGTCGACGTCCTTCAGGATCGGCACGAGGCGGCCGGCGCGAAGATCGTCGCTGACGAGGAAGGTGGCAAGCCGCGCGATGCCGAAGCCTGCAAGCGTCGCGTCGCGCAGCCCTTCCGCGTTGGTCGCGGCGAACCGGCCATTGATGGCGACCACCCGGGCCTGGCCGTTCTCGCTGAAGCGCCAGTCGACGGATCGCCCGCCGTGCACGAAGGCAAGGCAGCTGTGCTGGGCCAACGCATCGATGCTTCCCGGCGTTCCTCTGCCGGCGAGATAGACCGGCGATGCGCAGGTCACCAGGCGATGCGGCGCGAGCAATCTCGTCATCAGGCGCGAATCCTCGCTGCCACCGATCCTGATCGCGAGATCGACGCCCTCGTCGATGAGATCGACGTAGCGATCGCCAAAGGAGGCATTGACGGAAATCTCCGGCCATTTGCGCATGAATTCGTTGAGGACCGGAAGCACGTGCAGTCGCCCGAACGACACGGGCAGATCGAGCCGCAGCCGGCCACGCGGCGCCTGCGAGTGGCTGAGCATGGCCATCTCGGCCTCGTCGAGATCGGCGAGCAGGCGCACACAGCGCTCGTGAAAGGCAGCGCCTTCTCCGGTCAGCGAGACGCTGCGCGTCGTGCGCTGGAGCAATCTCACGCCAAGCCGGTCCTCCAGCCGGACGATGCTCTTGCCGACCGCGGATCGCGACAGTCCGATGCGCTCGGCCGCCGCCGTAAAACTCTTGGCCTCGGCGACATGGACGAACACGCTGATGTCCTTCATGCGGTCGATGGCCATTGTGCCCTCCCTGGGTTCAGTCGCGGTCGCCGCGCCGTTCCGGAGCCACAACAAGCGCCGGATGGATTAGGGCATTCAATTCCCCAGTGAAGGGAAATTACCGAATATTGTGGCTCCAACGCGCCTATTCTAACCTTTCGGAACCGGCGGCTCCAGTATGGGGAGCAAAATTCCCTATCCCACTCAGAGCAGTAATGACCGGTAACAAATTAAGGCGGGCCCATCGTCTGCGGCCGCCGGAGAGGGAAGAGCGCCCGTGAAGGCTGTTCGTTATTACGGACGGAAGGACATTCGTGTCGAAACCGTCGCCGAGCCCAACGAGATGGGCTCCAACCAGCTCCTGGTGAAACCGCTGTGGACCGGCATCTGCGGTACCGATCTTCACGAATACATCGCCGGCCCCATCGTCACGCCCGCTTCGCCACACGTGTTCACCGCGGCGACCCTGCCGCAGATTCTCGGCCATGAATTCTCGGCGGAAGTCCTGGACGTGGGCCGCGACGTGACTCATGTCCGGCGCGGCGACCGCATCTCGGTGCAGCCGCTGGTGATGCCGATGAACGACTATTACAGCCGGCGCGGCCTCAATCACCTCAGCGAGAAGATGGGCTGCGTCGGGCTGAGCTGGGCCTGGGGCGGCATGTCGGACCTCGCAATCATCAACGATTACAACGCGGCGAAGGTGCCCGACTCCATCAGCGACGAGGAAGCCGCGATGATCGAGCCGGCCGCGGTCGCGCTCTATGCCGTCGATCGCGGCGGCGTCCAGGCCGGCAGCACGGTGCTGATCGCGGGCGCAGGTCCGATCGGCGCGCTGACCATCCTGTGCGCGCATGCGGCCGGCGCCGCCAGAATTTACGTGTCCGAGCCCAACGCGTCACGCCAGCGGACGATCGAGAGCTGGGGCATCTGCGCCGGCGTCTACGATCCCGCGACCACGGACGTGGCCGCGCGCGTCAAGGAGCAGACCGAGGAGAATGTCGGCGTCGACGTCGCCATCGAATGCGTCGGCAAGGAGAACGCGCTCAATACCTGCGTCGAGGCGGTGCGCCGGCGCGGCGTCGTGGTCCAGGCCGGCCTGCACGTCGGCAAGGCTTCCACCGACCCGATGCTCTGGGCGCTGAAGGACATCACCATCGAGGCAACATGGTGCTACCCCATCACGATGTGGCCGCGCATCATCGGGCTGGTCGAGTCCGGCAAGCTCCCGATCTCGAAGATCATCGACGGCCGCATCCGCGCCGAGGACGTCGTGTCGAAGGGCTTCGACGTCCTCACCGCCGCGAGCAACGACAAGCTCAAGATACTCGTGTCGACACAGCTTGCGGCACCGTCGTGAGACGACGCCGGCACCGGGGTTGATTGTCCAGAGCGACGCTCAAGTCGCCACGATCGGGGAAATCAAAGGGGAGGAACATCAATGAAAGCCATCATCGCGAGCTGCCTGTCACTGGCCTGCCTTGCCGTGACGATGCCAAGGGAGGCCATGGCGCAATATGCCGGCGCGCCACGCACGTTCCTGTTCAATCCGGCGCTCGACGTCTGCATTCGCGACACCAGGAAATTCAAGAAGGCGCCGCCCTACGTCATCGGCTTCGCCAATGCCGGCCTCGGCGACAGCTGGCGCGTGGTCGGCCTGCACTCGCTTCAGAAGGCTGCGCACGACCACGCCGATGTGGTCAAGAAGCTTCTGATCACCGACGCCGGCCACGACGATGCCAAGCAGGTCGCGGATATCCAGGACCTGGTGTCCCGCGGCGTCGACCTGCTCATCGTCAGCGCCAACACCTCGCAGGCGCTCGATCCCGCCGTCACCCAGGCCACCGAGCGCGGTATCCCGGTCGTGATGGTGGACCGCCGGGTCGACTCCGACAATTTCGTTACCTTCGTCACCGCCTCCGACGCGATGATGGGGCGCCTGTTCGCGCAGTGGATCGTCGAGAAGCTGAACGGCAAGGGCAACGTTATCATCCTGGGCGGTCAGGCGGGCTCCAGCCCGAACGAGAACCGCGTGAAACCCGCGATGCAGGTGTTCGGCGCCTATCCGGGCATCAAGATCCTCGATACCGTCTACTCCGACTGGAGCCCGGTGAAGGGCAAGCAGGTGATGCAGGCGATGATCGCCAAGCACGGGCGCAACATCAACGCGGTATTTGCACCGCATGGATTGCAGGTGCCCGGCGCGATCGAAGCCTTCCTCGAGGCCGGCTGGAAGGGCAGCGAGATTCCGCCAATCACCTCGGCGGACATGAACGGGCCGATGAAGATGGCGATCAAGAACAAGTTCCCGCTGCTCGATATCGACTATCCGCCTGCCATGATGGGCACCGCCCTCGACGTCGCGCTGAAGGTGCTGTCCGGCGCCTCGGTGCCCTGCGTCTACACCATCAACAGCAACATCGTGCTGACCCATGGCGACGAGACGCCGTCGATCCCCAAGCCGGACATGTATGTCGAGCAGCACGTCGTGGCCGACGGTCCCGACGACATGCTGGTATCGGGCGGCATGGGCCCCGGCTACAATCCGAGCACGTTCAAGATCGACTATCCGCACTGATCGCGAACACAGGGCGTACCGGCCCGGCCGGTACGCCGATGGGGCAAGACCGGCCGCATGCTCACGCTCAAAGGCATTTCCAGGAACTTTCCCGGTGTACGCGCCCTCAGCGGCGTCAACCTCGAAGTCAGGCGAGGCGAAATCCACGGCCTGCTCGGCGAGAACGGCGCCGGCAAATCCACCCTGATCAAGATCGTCGCCGGCGCACTTGCGCCCGACGAGGGTGAGATCAGCTTCGACGACCGGCCCGTGAGCTGGTCCTCGCCGCGCGAAGCGAAACTCGCCGGCGTCCACGTGGTTTACCAGGAATTCGCGCTGTTTCCGCAGTTGTCCGTCGCCGAGAACATCTACCTCGGTAACGAGCGGCGCAACGCGCTCGGTCTGGTCGACCTCCGACGAACGAGGAGAGATGCAAGCGAGCTGATGAAGAAGCTCGGCGTCTCCCTCGACCCTCGCGCATCGGTGGCTTCGCTTTCAGTCGCCGACCAGCAGATGGTCGAGATCGCACGCGCCATGACCCACAATGTCCGCCTGTTGATCCTGGACGAGCCCACCGCGGTCATTGCCGGACGCGAAGTCGCGCTGCTGTTCGACCGCCTGCGCCGGCTGCGCAATGCCGGCGTCTCTGTCCTCTTCATCTCGCACCGTCTCGACGAAATCTTTGCGCTCTGCGATCGCGTCACGATCCTGAAGGACGGCCGGCTCGTCGGCACACAGGATACCGCCGACGTCACGCGGGAGCGGCTGATCACGATGATGGTCGGACGCGATCTCGGCGATCTGTTTCCGCCCCGCTCCGCGGCGACAAGGACGGATCAACCCGTGCTGCGAACCGACACCATCTCGATCGGCGATCGGGTCCGGGACGTCTCGATCGAGTTGCATGCCGGCGAGATCGTCGCGCTCGCCGGCATGGTCGGCGCCGGGCGCAGCGATCTGGCGCTCGGCCTGTTCGGCGCGGTCCCGATCTCGAGCGGCACGCTGCACATCGCCGGCAAGCGGTTCGCGGCCATGTCGCCGGCCAGGGCGATCGGGCTCGGCATGGGCCTCGTCACCGAGGATCGCAAGTCGCAGGGACTTGCGATGCTGCTCGATATTGCGGCAAACATGACGGGCCCCGCGCTTGGCGAGGTCACACGGCACGGAATGATCGACCGCGAGCGTGAAACCTCGATCGCCGCCCGCGAAATCGAGCGATACCGGATCGCCTGCCGCGGACCGGCGACGCCGGTCGCAACGATGTCCGGCGGCAACCAGCAGAAGGTCGTCATCGCTCGCTGGGCGCGCCTGTGCCGATCGGTGCTGATCCTCGACGAACCGACGCGCGGCGTCGATGTCGGCGCCAAGGCCGAAATCTACCGCATCATGCGCGAGCTCGCCGATTCCGGCCTCGCGATCCTGATGATCAGCTCGGAGCTGACCGAGGTCCTCGGCATGGCTGACCGCGTGATCGTCATGCGGGAAGGACGGATCACGGGCGAACTGCCGGGACGCGAGGCCACCGAGGAGAGCATCATGCATCTGGCCACCAGTGAGCGCGCCGCATGACCGCGATCGCGGCCCGTCTCACCCCGCCCTGGTGGCTGCGCAGCAATGCCGGCCTCATCGGCGTGCTCGTCCTGATCGGCGCCGTGTCCATCGTCGGCGCAACGGTATCCGACCGCTTTCTGACGCTCGGCAATCTGCTCAATGTGTATGAGCAGACCACCGACCTTGCGCTCGTCAGCATCGGGCAAACCCTCACCATCCTCAGTGGCGGCATCGACCTCTCGGTCGGATCGCTGATCAGTCTTACATCCTGCCTGACATCGGGTCTCATCAACGGCAATCCGGATCGGGTGCTTCCCGTCGTCGCCGGCGTGCTCGCACTCGGGACCCTCGTCGGAATGATCAATGCCGCCCTGGTGGTGGCCTTGCGCGTCCATCCGCTGATCGTGACGCTTGGCATGGGCGCGATCCTGCAGGGCGTGACCCTGCTCTACGCACTCGGGCCGGTTGGCCGCGTGCCGCGCAGCTTCAATGTCCTCGCCTATGGACGCATCGCCGGCATTCCCATCGGGGCAACGGTGGCGCTGACACTCTGTATCCTGATCGCACTGCTGTTGCGATATCTGCCGCTCGGCCGCCAGATCTATGCGCTCGGGGATGATGCGAATTCCGCGCGTCTCGTCGGGCTGCGGCGGACCCGCATCCTGATGTTCGTCTACGGCGCTTCAGGCTTCTGTTGTGCCGCGACCGGACTTTACCTCGCCGCCCGGTTCGGGGTCGGGCAACCCTATACCGGCGTCAACTACACGCTGGCCTCTATCACTCCGGTGGTGCTCGGCGGCACCCTGCTGAGCGGCGGCAGGGGCGGCGTGATCGGCACGATGTTCGGCGCATTTCTCATCGCGCTGCTGAACAACCTGCTCAACTTCATGGACGTGTCGAAGCATTATCAGCTGGTGGCGCAGGCGGTCATCATCATCCTTGCCGTCTCCATCTATGTCGAACGCCGCAGGATGGAGTGAGCGGAGGATGTCAGGCTCCGTCGAGATCGCAAGCCAGGTCGCACCGTCCTGGTCGGTTCGCACCGTCATGACGCGCTTTGGCATCGCCTTCGCGCTACCGCTCCTGCTCCTGCTCGGCGGCGTGATGTCACCGGCCTTCCTCAGTCCCGGCAACCTCTCCAACATGCTGCTGCAATTCGCGCCGCTCGCGATCGTCGCCATGGGACAATGCATGGTGATGATCGTGCGCGGCCTCGACCTGTCGGTCGCCTCGATGATGGCGACGGCTGCGGTGATCGCGACCGGGTTTTCGGGAGCCGACCGCGACGTCGCATCCATCGTCGCGATGGCGATGGTCGTCGCGATGGCCGCCGGCCTGCTCAACGGTTTCCTGGTCACCAAACGGCAGGTATCGCCGTTCCTGGCCACGCTCGCGACCATGATCCTGCTGCAGGGATTCCGGTTCGCCTACACCCAAGGTGCGCCGTCCGGCAACGTGCCGCCGTTCCTGCGCGTGCTCGGGTCCGGCAAATTCCATGGCGTGCCGTACAACGCGCTGGTTCTGCTGTTGCTGGCCGCGGTCCTTGGCGTCGTCCTGCACCGCTCCGGGTTCGGGCGCAGGATCTTCATCGTGGGCGGCAACCCGGTGACGGGACGCCTGTTCGGCATCCGCTCCGACGCCGTCACGATCGCCTGCTACGTGATCTCGAGCTGCCTCGCGGCCACCGCCGGGCTGATCCTGAGCGGCTATGTCGGGCTCGTCGACAACTGGGTGGGACAGGGCTACGAGCTCGACTCCATCGTCGCCTGCGTCGTCGGCCGGGTGTCACTGCGCGGCGGTCGCGGCTCGATCCTGGGTGCACTGATCGGCGCGGCCATCATCGTCATTCTCGCCAACGAGGTGCTGCTGCTCGGCATACCGATCCAGGCTCAACTGATCATCAAGGGCATCGTCATCGTGGCCGCCGCCGCGGTCTACACCCGCCGGGATGGTTCGTAGACGACCGTGGCAGAAGACGATCATCGCGCCGTCTTCTTGCGGGGCTTGGCATTGGGCCTGCCATTGGCCGCTCCCTTGCGCCGCCCCCCGCTTCGCGACACCCCTCCGCCCGCCGCCTGCTCCACCGACGCGAAGTGCGCCCGTACGAGCTCGAAGGCGCGCTCGGCCGCGGGCACGCGGGTGCGGCCGGCGCGCTCGACGATGCCGAGGGTAAGCTGCACGTTCAGCGGCGGATCGACGTCGAGGCGAACCAGCGTGCCGTCACGCAGGTCCGTGACCACCGTGACGTCGGTTGCGGGCGCGATCGCATCGCCGGAGGTGAGCAGCGCCAGCAGCGTGGACGCATCGTTGGTGCTGACCGAGAAATGATCCTGCAGCGGCAGCGACAGCCCGTACAGCGCCGCCATCTGCTCGAACAGCGCCTCGTCGGCATATCCGGCGCCGATCAGCGGGTAGGACTTGAGCGCGGCGATGGTGACCTTTGCGCGTCCATCCAGCGGATGGCCGCGCCGGGCGAACCAGCCGAAGCTGCAGCGGTAGACGGGCTCGACCCGCATCTGGCTGTCGAGCGCCACCGCGCGGATGTCGCCGATGAAGAAGTCGAGCTCCTCGCGGCGCAGCGCGGCCAGCAGCGCATCGGTGCTTTGCACGATGGTGCTGAGCTGCAGCCGCGGCGCCTCCGACAGGAGTTGCCGCAGCATCGGCGCCATCAGCATGCGGGCAATCGACGAGCCCATGCCGAAACTCAGTGATCCCTGCTCGCCGCCGCGCATCAGCGCGAGCGCGCGGGCGCCCTCCCTCTCGTCGAACACGATGCGGCGGGCGCGATCGGCATAGGCGAGCGCATAGGGCGTCGGCCGCAGGCGCCTGTCCTGGCGGTCGAACAGCGGCACCCGCAATTCGTCCTCCAGCGAGCGAAGGCTGCGCGACAGTGCCGGCAGGCTAAGATGCACGATCCTGGCGGCGGCGCTGAGCGAGCCTTGGTCGAGGACCGCGAGGAAGTGGCGCAATTGACGGGTGTTCATGGCCGGACCACTTGCAGATTTAGAAACCAAGCTAAAGTTAAATTGCAATTTACGCAACTCGGTCCGCTTCCTACACTCCGGGCATTCCCTAGCTGTTGGCCCGGACATGACCTACGCAGACGCTCCCCGCCGTCCTCTCGTGGTCGTTGCCGCCGATCGGATCGATCGGCAAGGACACGCTGCGCATGCCGTGCTGCACGGCTATGTGCGCGCAGCGTCGGAGCGTGCCGGCGTCATGGCGCTCGGCCTTCCCGCAGACGCAGGCGCCTTCGACGCCGACAGCCTGATCGACAGCATCGACGGAATGTTGCTCACCGGCAGCCCCTCCAACGTGGCGCCCGACCGCTATGGCGCGCCGCGCCTCCCCGACGCGGTGCTGCTTGATCCCTCACGCGATGCGGCGGTGTTGCCGCTGGTGCGGCGAGCGGTCAGCGCCGGCGTGCCCCTCCTCGGCGTGTGCCGCGGTTTCCAGGAAATCAACGTGGCGTTCGGCGGCACGCTCGATCCGGCGGTGCACACGCGCCCCGGACGGCTCGACCATCGCGAAGGCGATCACAACCGGCCGATCGAGCAATGGTACGAGGACAGCCACGGCATCGACATCGCGCCGGGCGGCGTGCTTGCGAGCCTGCTCGGCGAGCGGCGCGTGCGAGTCAACTCCCTGCACCACCAGGGGATCGACCGGCTCGGGCAAGGCCTGCGTGTCGAGGCCACCGCGCCCGACGGCCTGGTGGAAGCCTTCTCGGTCGCCGGCGCGCCGGCCTTCGCGCTGGCTGTGCAATTTCATCCGGAGATGCGCATCGACGACTGCGCGCTGGCGCAGGCCATCTTCACCGCATTCGGCGCCGCATGTCGCGAGCGCCGGTTGCGCCGGTTGCACCTCGTCGAGCCGGCGCCGGCATTGGCGTAAATCCCTCAAGGAGCAGACATGAGCGACAAGGTTTCCCAGCCTCTCGATCTCTTCAGCCCGACCTACGCCATCGCGCGCGAAAAATTCCTGGGCGCGGCCAGCGCCCGCGGGCTTGCGGTGGACAGCCACGTGCTGGACCTGCCCAGCGCCGAAGGCGAGACGCTGGCGATGGACGTGGTGCTGGACGGACCGGCCGATGCATCGAAAATGCTGATCGTGCTCAGCGGCGTGCATGGCGTGGAAGGCTTTTGCGGCTCCGCCGTGCAGACCGGCCTTTTGGCCGCGGGGGCGCCGGCGCATGCCGACACCGCCGTGCTGCACGTGCACGCGATCAACCCTTACGGCTTTTCACACCTGCGCCGCGTGACACAGGAGAACGTCGACCTCAACCGCAACTTCGTCGACTTCGCAAAGCCGCTGCCGGTCAATTCCGGCTACGCCGAGATCCACGACTGGCTGCTGCCGGCCACCTGGCCGCCCGGAGCAGACGTGGAAGCGAAGCTCGCAGCCTACGCCGAAAGACACGGTGCGCGCGGCCTGCAGCGCGCCATCAGCCTCGGCCAGTACGCGCATGCCGACGGCATGTTCTTCGGCGGAGACGCGCCGACCTGGAGCAACCTCACCTTCCGCTCGGTCCTGAAGGGCTACACGCGAAAGGTTCGGCAACTCGCCGCGATCGACATCCACACCGGGCTCGGGCCTCGCGGCCACGGCGAGCGCATCTTCGCAAGCTTCGACGCAACCGTGCTGCCGCGCGCCAGGCAATGGTGGGGCGAATTGACCGACGTCCACACCGGCAGCTCGACCAGCATTCCGATGACCGGCCCGATCCAGACCGCGTTGTTCGAGGAATGCAGGCAGGCCGAGCAGATCGGCATCTGCCTGGAATACGGCACTCATCCCAGCGACCGCGTCACGGCCGCGCTGCGCGCCGAGCACTGGCTGCACCGCCGCGGCACGGCCGATCCGCGGCTCGCCCTTCAGATCAAGCGCGATCTCAAGGAGGCCTTCTACCCCGACGGCGACGACTGGAAGCACGACATCTGGCGCCAGGGCCGCGAGGCCTGCCTGCAGGCGATCGAAGGGCTGCAGGCGGATCGTCGCGTCGCAGCCTGAAGCCGCTCCCGTTCATCAAACCCCGCGAGTTCATCCATGAGCACCACCAGCCTGAATTCCGATTTCGCGCCGCAAGGCGTCACCATGGCCCGCGAATTGTCCGGGGCAAACATCAGCCGCAAGGCCGTTGCCGCCGCGGTTGCCGGCAACGCGCTGGAATTCTACGACTTCGTCATCTACGCCTATTTCGCCGTATACATCGGCAAGACCTTCTTTCCGGTGGAGGGCGAGTTCGGCAGCCTGCTCGCGGCGGTGGCCGCGTTCGGCGTCGGCTTCTTCACGCGGCCGCTGGGCGGCGTGCTGATCGGCGCCTTTGCCGACAAGGCCGGGCGCAAGCCGGCGATGATCCTCACCGTCGTGCTGATCACGGTGGGAACACTCGGTTTGGCCGCCACGCCCAGCTACGCCAGCATCGGCATCGCCGCGCCCATCATCGTGGTGGCCTGCCGCCTGCTGCAGGGCCTGGCGCTCGGTGGCGAGGTGGGGCCGGCCACAGCGCTGCTGATCGAAGCCGCGCCGCGCGGACGCCGTGGCTTCTACTCGAGCTGGCAGATCGCCAGCCAGGGCCTTGCGGTCGCGGTCGGCGGCATCTTCGGCGTGATCCTCTCGCTGATCCTGTCGCCGCAAGACCTGGCGGCGTGGGGCTGGCGCGTGCCGTTCCTGGTCAGCCTGCTGCTCGTTCCGATCGCCGTCTATATCCGCCGCAGCCTGCCCGAAACCCATGGCGGCGAGACGGAGCGCAGCGGAGCCGCCATTGTCGGCTCGGTGTTCTCCAGGTACAGCAGGGTCCTCATCCTGGGCGTGCTGGCGACGGCTGCGACGGCGGTCGCCTCGCAGGTCGGCAACTACATGGTGACCTACGCGGTCCAGGTGCTGAAGCTGCCTGCGGCGCTCGCGCAGGCCAGCGTGCTGATGGGCGGCGTGATGACCTTCGCTTTCGCGCTCGTCGGCGGCGTCTTGTGCGACCGGCTCGGGCGCCGGACCGTCAACATGCTGCCGCGAGTGGCGCTCATGCTGCTGATCGTTCCCCTGTTCATGTGGCTCGCCGGCGCGCCCGGTGCGGCGACCCTGCTGACGGTGACGGCCATCCTCGCGGCCCTCACCGCGATGTTCGGCACCGCGGGCCTCGTCCAGGTGCCGGAGTTGCTCCCCATCGCCGTGCGCAGCACCGGCCTGTCGCTGGTCTATGCCATCGGCACCTCGCTGTTCGGCGGCACGACCCAGTTCGTGGTGACCTGGCTGCTCGCGGTCACCCATGACCCGATGGCGCCGGCCTGGTACGTGGTGGTGATGTGCGCGGTGAGCACGCTGGCGATGTGGATGCTGCCGGAAACGCGCGACGTCGACGTCAACCGCTGATCGGACATCCCAAGACGCGAAAGGCCGCCGGTAACGGCGGCCTTTTTGCATGTGCCCCGGCGAGCGTCAGTGCTCGAAGGGACCCACTTCGCGGATCACCCTGCAAATCTGCAGATGCCCGCTGGCATAGAATTCGGCATGCCCCCGCTTCATGGTTTCGACGTGCTCGGGATGCGTGCGCCAGGCCTCCAGCGCCTCCTCCGAAGCAAAGCGAAACAGCGTCACCTCCTCGCCGTCGTCCGCCTTGAACGACTTGACCGACAGAAACCCGGGAAGCGCACTGACAAGACCGTACATGCGTTCGCCCAACCGGTCGTACTCGGCGCGAGAGGCGTCATCCCGTAGCTTCAGGTCGCCTATCACAATCACTTCACCGATCATGATCCCTCCGTTTTCTGCTTGAACGCCCCCCGCCGGCCCATCGACCAGGCGCGCCTGGACGATGTTCGCTCCGACCGCGGATTTGTTACACACCGCCAGGAACGATCAGACGCGCTATGTGGAAACTCGGCTCCTCGGCCCCGCACTGTCCATCCGCTCCGCATTGAAAGCACCCAAAATCCAGCGATGCACCTTGCGGATGGTCGGGTCGCGGTGGAGATCGCGGTGCACCGCGAGCCAGGGGACGCGGTTGGGCGTGCCGGTGGCAATCGGCAGTTCGACGAGCGCGGGCTGCCTCGCCGCCATGCCGCGCGGCAGCAGCGCGATGCCCGCGCCCGCTGCCGCGGCCTGAATCTGCGCGCGCGTGCTGTTGGTCCTGAGAGACACGGCCGGCGCGATGCCAAACCGTCCGATCCAGTCGGTTTCCGGGATGCGTCCAAACGTGTCGTCGTAGGTGATGATGCGCTCGCGGCCAAGGTCCAGCGTGGCGGGATCACGGCCGGCGAGATAGGCGTGGGAGCTGAACAGGCGCAGCTCGATCTCGGGCAGCTTGCGAATGACGAGGCTCGCCCCTTCCGGGCGGCTCATGCGCACCGCGAGATCGGCGTCGCGTCCGGCGAGGCTGACGACATCGCCTTGCGCCAGAAGGTGCACCGGACAATCGCAGCCGCTGGCGAACAGGGTCGGAAGCCTGGGCGCAAGGTAGTCGGCGATGACGATCTCGGTCGCGGAGACGCGCACCGGCGTCTTCTGGCCGCCTGCCCTCAGCGCGTCGGCCGCGCGATCGATCCGCGCGATGTGCTCCGACAAGGGTTCGGCGAGCGCCGCGATGTCCTCGCCCTGGCGCGTGAGGCGCGCCCCGTTCGCCTGCCGGTCGACGAGGCGCAGCTTCAGCTCGGCCTCCAGCGCCTCGATCCGGCGGGCGAGCGTCGACACCGCCACGCCGCGCTTCTTCGCCGCGCCGCTGAACGAGCCGGCGCGTGCAAGCGCAACGAGGTCTTCGAGGTCGCGCGGGTCGAGCATGCCTGGGCTTTTGCGATTATCGAAAGCAGTTTTGCATTCTTGCCGGTTTCGCCGGGCCGGGCAAGGCGCAATGTGGGACGATCACTCGAAGGAGGACCACCTCATGTCTCGCAAGCTCGCTCTCACCGCCCTGTCTCTCGCCCTGCTCGCAGCCGGCACGCCAGAGGCCTTTGCCGCCGACCAGCACGTCGCCACACTCGTCGTCATCAAGACGCCGGAGGGCGTCACGCGGGCGAAACTCGAAGCCGGTTTCGCGGCCTCCGTGCCGACCTATCAGAAGATCCCGGGCCTGATCCGCAAGTACTACACGGTCAACGGCGACGGTTTTGGCGGCATCTACCTCTGGAAGGACCGCGCGGCCGCGGAAGCCTGGTTCACCGCCGCGTGGGCGGCGCAGTGCAAGCAGCGCAACGGAACGGAATGCCAGCTCACATGGTTCGACACGCCGCTGCAGATCGACGGGCAGGCCGCCGGCGATTGAGGCGGCGGCATTTTCGGGCCAACAGGTTTGACCCACGACAGAGGCCGCCGGTTTCGACGGCCTTTTTTGTTGACCTCGCGGAGCCGTTTCGTGGCTTGCGCAGAGAGAAGTTGTGATAAGTCCGTCATCACGTCGTGTAAGGGGGCCTCGGCCGGACCATGCGCAGAGTATTGTCGATCCTTGCGACCTTGCTTTCGGTCCCGGCGCTGAACGCCCTCGCCCAGCCGCTCACCGTCGATCCGGAATCGATCGTTCCGCTGCCGGACAAGTTCGACATGGAGACGCCCTCGCCCGACGTCCCGCCGGAGATCGCGCGCTTTCAGGGCGCCTGGATCGGGACCTGGCACGACGACCGCCATATCCTCGTCGTCGAGCGCGTCACGGCGGACGGCCACGCCAACGTCGTGTTCGCGCAATCAGACTCGGCGCTTTACGGCATGAACCGGGAATGGTGGCGCGACGAGGCGACGATCACCGGCGGCGTGCTGACGATGACGGGATTTCGCATCTTCCGTTACGCCTTCGACGGGCCGGACCGGCTGTACTTGACTGCGACACTGAAATCCGGCGGCGTCACATCCGGCGCGCTGGTCCGCACCGACGCCGGCCGCCTCGCCGCCGGCGAACGGCCGGCCGACTGGCCGTGGCCCGGCGAGCGCGTCAGGATTCCGCACAGCACGGTCAGGACGCCCGACGGCACGCGGCCGATCATGCTCGAGGGCACCTTCTATCCGCCGGCGGGTCCCGGCCCGGCGCCGCTGGCGATCTTCACGCACGGCTCCGACATCGGGCGCACTCAACTGCGAAGCTGGTCGTTCGCGACGGAGGCGCACTGGTTTCGCGACAATGGATTCGCCGTGCTGGCCTTGATGCGCCGGGGCCGCGGCTCTTCCGAGGGCATCAACGGCGAAGAGACTTTTGGGCGTGCGCATGACGGCAGCCTCGTCGACGTCTCGGCCGGCGTCGCGGAAGCGGTCGAGGACCTCGACTCGGCGATCGCCTATGGCCGCACCCTGCCCGGCGTTCGTCCCGGACCTGTGCTGCTGGCCGGCCAGTCACGGGGCGGGTTTCTCGCCATGCATTATGCCGGCCTCAAGCCCCATGAGGTGATGGCCGTCATCAACTTCTCCGGCGGCTGGTACCCGTACGGACCGGTCACCACACCCTACTATGCCAATGCCGGAAGCGGCGCGACCGACAAGGTGCCCCAGCTCTGGCTCTATGCCGACAATGACAAGTTCTACCAGGAAGCCCTGATCCGCGAATATCATCAGGCGTTCACGGCCGCCGGCGGCCGCGCCCGCTTCGAGCTGCTCCATGGCATTCCCGGCGACGGGCACCTGCTCCGGCTCTTTCCCGGACGATGGCAGCCGATGGCGAACGAATTTCTGGGCTCGCTCAATCAGCGGCAGCCGTGACGGACGGCCGTGCGAAGCGGAATTTCACGCCGCGTGGATTCGATTCAATTGAATCCATGCCGTCACGGAAGCGTTTTCCGTGATGAAAAACACCGGAAGCGGATTCAGCCGCCTTTAATGACTGACGCTCACAGTGCCGCCTGCAAAACGGGAGCACCAGCATGCGTCTCGCAATGTTCGGACTGTTTGCCGCCGCCGTCGCAGGTTTTGCCGTCTACGACAACTACGACAAGAGCACCAACTTTCAGCGCGTCAGCGCCCATGTCAGCACCGTGACCGACCAGTGCTACCTGGAAAAGGTCGAACGCGGCGTTCTCTCCAAGACCACCTCGACTTCCGACATGGTCCGCTGCGATGTCGCAGCCGCCCTGACCCGCGATCACCCGAAATGGCAGGGTTTTGAGATCAAGCACAAGATCGAGGTCCAGTTCGCCTATATCTCTCCGGTCGACGGGGCGACGCACACCTCGAGCATGAGGATGTCCGCTTATCCCAACGGCCAGCCGTTGCACATGGGCGACGTGTTTCCGGTTCTGGCGTCAAAGACCAAGGCGGACAAGACGCGCGGGGTGTAGTTGAGGCACCTTGCTAGTGGCGCGCGATGAAGCCAAGCACAGCCTCGTCATAGGCTTGAGGGGCTTCTCCGGGCACGCTGTGGGATGAGCCCGGGATTTCGACCCGGGTCGGCTGAGGCAGGCATCGTACCAGTTCGTCGACGATGCGATGGAAGTACACCGGGCTGCGCTCGCCGTTCGTCACCAGCGTCGGCGCCGAAATGCGCTTTGCCATGTCGCAGGTGAACACCGGACGCGGACGGGTCGTGATTGCATCGGCGACGGCCGACCACGCGTTATCCGCCATCATCTGGTGCTCGCCCTCGGAGCGCCGGTCATAGGTACCGGGTCCACCCACCGCATCCGCAAAAAGCCGCAGCCCGGCGTCGATATCGCCCTTCTGAAATGCGTTCCGCGTGGAAGCAAACCTCGCGACCCATTCGTTCAGGACATCGGCTCCACCAACCGTACCGGTGAGCAAGGCCGCGGCAGGAGGCTCGTTGATCACGAGTGTACGCACCATGCCCGGGTGGTTGGCGGCGAAGAACAACGCGGCATGAGCGCCAGCGGAGTGAGCGACAATGTGCGCGCGCTTGATGCCGAGACCAGACAGCATGGCGGCCAGATCCTCGCCATGCGCATCCGCCGCACCATCGGGCAGACCGTCCTTGCTCGTCGCATTCGGAAAATGGTTCTGCCGGCTATAGGCGATGACACGGTAGCCCTTGGCGAACACCGGAAGATGCGAATTCCACATGCGGTAATCCTGAAGTCCGCCGTGCACCAGCACGACGGGATCGCCCTGCCCGGCCTCGACATAGGCGAATGTCGTTCCGCCAACGTTGACCTGTTTGACATCAGCTCCGGTAGCCGGTGCCAAATGCAGCGGACAGAGAATGAGGCCGGTGATCAGGACTTTGAGTCCAAAGCGCATGGTGTCCTCCCGTGAGGTCTGGTTTCGGCGCCCCGTTCGCAAAACTATGTCGTCTGACGTCAGCGAACGGTGGAGCTGACGCCGCGCGGGTCACCCAATCGGTGCGAGGCGACATAATCGACCTCTTCGCGCGCAATGCCGATGTCCTGAAGCTCCCTGTCGTCCAGAGCGCACAGATCCGCGCGCAGCCGCGCGCGGCTGCGCCATCCCCGAAACGCGTCAAGACATCGAGCGAAGAGGCTCACGAGGGGCCGCTTCGTCGTGGTCGTCTGCGAAAGGGCCGTTGAGCTGATGGTCGTGGTCATTGCAGCGCCTCCTTGACGAAGCTGGCTTCGTCCTTTCGGAATTGGCACGGCGAAATTGACGTTGACGAGATAGTACCTAACATATAGTGTACTAGTCAATGCATACACTACTAGAATCATTGCGCCTCGAAAATTCGGGCGTTCCGATCTATATCCAGCTCCGGGACCAGATCCTGCGCAGCCTCGGAGCGGGCGTGCTGGCGCGCGGCGATCAGATGCCGACGATGCGCGAAGTCGCGGTTGCCTTGAAGATCGACCTCAATACGGTCCGGCACGCCTATGACGAGCTCGAACGCATGGGCGCCATCACCCTGGTTCGCGGTCGCGGCAGCTTTGTTGCCGAGCCCCCGCCCGCAATCGGTGCGCGCGAACAAGCTAAGCAGATCGACGGTCTGGCAAAACAGACCCTCGCTACGGCTGTCGCAGCGGGCATCGACCCCGTTGCGCTTGCAGATCGGATCAAGGCCCTCGCAAGACAGAAGGAGTAGTCATGTCCAGCTATTTCAAAGCAAGCGGCGGAAGCCGGCTCTCTTTGGTGCTCGCCGCCGTGGTTTTCGCTTTTGCGGCCCTGTGCGCCTGGCTCGGCTACGACAGGCATTCGCAAGCCGATTATGCGATCGCCGTGATCCTGGCGATCGTCGCATTCCTGATTCCACAGGCGATCCTGGTTGCCGGCCAGTGGGAGCGCGCGGTCGTCCTGCGCCTCGGCAAGCTGTCCGCCATCCGCGGCCCCGGCCTGTTCGTGATCGTGCCGTTCGTCGACGAGGTGGCCTCCTGGCTCGATCAACGCATCCAGACCACGGAAATCAACGCCGAAAAGGCGCTCAGCAAGGACACCGTGCCGGTGAATATCGACGCGATCGTGTTCTGGCAGATCCATGACCCCGAGCGCGCGGCGCTCGAGATTTCGAACTACCGCCAGGCCATCACCCAGGTCGCACAGACCTCGCTGCGCGAAATGGTCGGATCGTCGCTGCTGTCGACGCTGCTGGCCGAGCGCAAGCAGGGCGACATGCTGCTGCGCGACGAAATCGGGCGCAAGACCGCCGATTGGGGCGTGTCCGTAATCTCGGTCGAGATCAAGGACATCGGCGTGCCGCCCGGATTGCAGGACGCGATGAGCCGGCAGGCGCAGGCCGAGCGCGAGCGGCTGGCGCGCGTGCTGCTCGGCCAGGCCGAACAGGAGATCGCGCAGAAATTCGTGGAGGCCGCCGACACCTACGCCCGCAGTCCGGCAGCCCTGCAGCTGCGCGCCATGAACATCATCTACGAAACCACCAAGGAGCGTGGCGCGACCATCCTCATTCCGACGACGATGATCGATGCCATGAATCCCGGCACGGCGCTGGGCATCGTTGCCGCCACGCGCCCGTCACCGGCGGCTTGATGAAAAATTCCGGCACGCGGTGTCGGATCGCAGGGCCCGGGTTCGTCCTCGGTGCATGAATGGGCCACAGACGCCAGCGTCGCCCAATTGTTCCAGAGGATCACCAAGCATGCCCAGCACTGTCCGCCTGCACCGCGTTCTCTCCACCAGCCCGGAGAAGGTCTATCGCGCCTTCCTGGAGGCGGATGCACTTGCAAAGTGGCTTCCGCCCAACGGCTTCACCTGCACCGTCCATCACCTCGAGCCGAAGGTCGGCGGCACCTTCAATATGTCGTTCCGCAACTTCACGACCGGCCACAGCCATTCCTTCGGCGGCGAATATCTCGAACTCGTCCCCGGCGAGCGGCTGCGCTACACTGACAGGTTCGACGACCCCAACCTGCCCGGCGAGATCCAGGTGACGATCGTGTTGAAGAAGGTCTCCGTCGGCACCGAGGTGGACATCACGCAGGCCGGCATCCCCGACGTGATCCCGGCCGAGGCCTGCTATCTCGGCTGGCAGGAATCGCTGCGCAATCTGGCGCGGCTGGTCGAGCCGGAGATCAACCAGTAGCGGACCCCGCCGGTGCGTGTGTGACGTGGAGTCGGCGCGTCGCCCTAGCTGTCGTCCTGGCGAAGGCCAGGACCCATTATCCCAAGACTTAGTTTGGCGAAGACCGGTCGCTCGGGACTGATCCCAAACGCAATCGAGAGATTCCGCGGTATGGGTCCTGGCTTTCGCCAGGACGACGCTGGAGTTGGCAGCGCGCGCCTACGCCGCAGCCCCCGCCTCGAGCCCGCCGCCGGCGGTCCAGCGGTCGGGGTCCGGGCTGTGCCCGATCAGTGCGAGGCCGTAGGCGATCGATTCGAACTGGTCGCCCGACATCAGGCGCTCGTTGCCGAACCGCTCGGCAAACAGTTTTCGCACCGCGGGCACGAAGGACGTGCCGCCGGTCAGGAACACCTTTTCGATCTCGCGCGCGGCAACACCCGCCTCGGCCAGCACCTTGTCGACGGTCGCGCCCAGCCGGGCGATGTCGTCGGCGATCCAGGATTCAAAATTCTTCCGCGTGAAGGCCGCGCCGATGTCCACCCCGCCGCCCTTGAAGCGGAAGTCGACCTGCTCCTGGCCCGACAGCGCGACCTTGGCGTCGGACACCGCGCGGTAGAGCGAGAAGCCGAGATCGAGGTCGACGATGGTGATGAAATCCTCAAGCAGCTTTGGCTTCAGCGCGGAACGCGCGAGCTCACGAAGCTCACGCAGATCGCCGTTGCTCTTCATCATCGCGAGCTGATGCCAGCGTGCGAGATTGGTGGTGGCCGCTCGGCACCGGCAGCACCTTGTCGAAGGAGCGGAAGCTCGAACCCTTGCCGAGCCGCGGCGAGACGACGTGGTCGACGATGCGGTAGTCGAAGGTGTCGCCGGCAATGCCGATGCCGGCGTGCCCGAGCGGCTCGGCGCGCAGATGCCCGCCGGACCGCGAAAAGCGCATCACCGAAAAATCGCTGGTGCCGCCGCCGAAATCGGCAACCAGCACGGTGGCATCGCGCTCCAGCCGGCGGGCGAAGGAGAACGCGGCGCCGACGGGCTCGTAGACATAGCGCGCGTGACCGGCGCCGACGCGTTCGAACGCGTCGCGATAGCGCTGCATCGCCAGCGCCTCGTCGGGATTGCCGCCGGCGAAGCGCACGGGGCGCCCGACGGTGATGGTGGACGCCTCGAAGCCGAAGCGAACGCCGCCATGGCGCGCCAGCGTGCGCAGGAATGCCGCCAGGATGTCCTCGAACTTATAGCGCTGCCGGAACACCTGGGTGGTGTTGAAGCTGGAGCTGGCGGCAAAGGTCTTGAACGACTGCAGGAAGCGGTAGACGTGGCGGCCTTCGAGGAACTGCTCGATCGCCCACGGCCCGCCCTCGGCCTGCGCGCCGGCGCCCGGCCGGTCCTCCCAGAAGCACAGGGCCGAGACATAGACGCTGTGCCGCGCTCCGCCGTGCTCGAAGCGGATGGCCTCGACATGGCGATCGTCGGTCGCGAGTGCGACGACGGTATTGCTGGTTCCAAAATCAATGCCGATCGAGACGGCGGGCGAGGCGCTCGACATGAACCACTCTGCGAGGTGATTTGAAGGGGGCAGACCACTAACGGATTTGCGCTGCCCTGCCAAGGCCTCGTCGAGATTCAAATCGGTCGCCCGGCCTCACTTCCGCAGCATGTGATAGCTGAGCTCGCCGGGGTCGGTGAGATCGGGCACCTTCCAGCCGTCGAGGTCGTATTCGGCCATGCAGTCCTCGGCAAAGCCCTTGAAGCGGTCGGCATTGCCGGATGCCTGGGCACCGAACAGGCAGTAGCGGCGGATTTCTTCCGTCGAGCCGCCATAGTTGATCTCGTAGAGCTCGTGGCGTCCGCCGAACTCGCTGCCGACGCAGTCCCACAGCAGCTTCAACAGCTTCACGCGCTCCTCGGCCTTGTAGCCGTTGGAGCCGCGCAAGTACCGATCGAGATAGGGCCGAATCTCGTCGTTCCTGAAGTCGCTGGAATGGCTGTTGAGATAGATCAGGCCGGAGGCGACGGTCTGCTCGATCAGGTACTTCACCTTGGTGTAGGCCATGGTGGCGATGATCTGGTAGGCGTTGCCGGGATCCATGTTCGGCAGCACGTAATCGCCGATCCACGGCTTGGGATCGCGCACCATGGCGTCCGACAGGCTCCAGAACAGGTTTCGCCAGGCGATCACCTCGCCGACATTGGCCTGCACGCCGCGATAGTCCTTGGTGCCGGCGGCTTCCGTCGCCTTCAGCAAGAGCCCGCTGATGAAATCGAGCTTGACGGCGAGACGCGTGCAGCCATGCACGACGAAGCGCGGCAGGAAGCCGGTGCGCGGGAAGAAGTTGTTGGCCTTCTCGATGTCGCCGTAGACGAAGACGTTCTCCCAGGGCACCAGCACCTTGTCCATGATGAAGACGGCGTCGTTCTCGTCGAGGCGGCTCGAGATCGGATAGTCGAAGGGGCTGCCCATCACGCTCGCGCTCATCTCGTAGGAGGTGCGGCAGATGAATTTCACGCCGGGCGCATTGGTCGGCACCATGAACACGGTCGCGAACTTCTTGTCCTGCAGCGGGATCAGGCCGTGATGGGCGACGAAGGTGTAGTTGGTCAGCACCGATCCCGTCGCCACCACCTTGGCGCCGGAGACGATCAGGCCGGCATCGGTCTCCTTCTCGACATGGCAGCAGACGTCGGCGACCTCGTTCGGCGGACGATCGCGATCGACCGGCGGATGGATGATGGCGTGGTTGATGAAGGGCACGCGCTCCTGGCTGAACCTGTACCAGCGTTTTGCGTTCTCCTGATACGGATCATAGAAGTCGGAGTTGGCGCCGAGGGTTGCGAGGAACGCGGCCTTGTAGTCGGGCGCCCGGCCCATCCAGCCATAGGTGATCTTCGCCCACTCGGCGATGGCGCTGCGGCCCTTGAGCAGATCGTCCATCGTCTTCGGCGCCTTGAAGAAGGCGTGCGTCATGCCGCCATTGCCGGTGTCGGTCGGCAGCAAGAGCCTGTCCTTGCGCTTGTCGTCGTGAAGCGCGTCGTAGAGACGGGCGACCATGCGCGCGGTGTTGCGGAAGGCGGGGTGCGTGGTGACGTCCTTCACCCGCTCGCCATAGATGTAGACGGTGCGATCGTCGCGCAGGGAGTCCAGGTATTCCGCACCGGTTTGCGGACGCGTGACTTTGACGTTGCCGGTGTGCTCCGGGGGAATTGACCCCACGCCTTGCGCCTTGTCTGCCATCGCGCGACCTCCCTCTCCCCTTTTTGTTCGATAATCGAACTAGTGTCCGTATTTCGAACTTGATGGCGAGGTTACGGCCGCCCCTGCCGATTGGCAAGGGTCGCCCGCGGGCGCGCAGCCTCAGATCGTCATCGACGCGATCTGTTCGCTGATCCGGTTGAGCTCGGGCAGGAAGTGCTCGCGCATCTCGTTGCGGGTCGTCCGCGTCGCGTGGGTGGACAAATTGATGGCGCCGAGGATCTGGCCGTTGCGGTCGAGCACGGGGACCGCGAGCGCGCGCAGGCCGCGCTCGAGCTCCTCGTCGACGATCGAAAATCTTTGCGCGCGGTCGGCGCGGATGCGGTCGAACAGCGCCTGCAGATCGGTGATGGTTTGCGGGGTGTAGGCCTCGATGCGCTGCGATTTCAGCCGCCGCCAGATCTCGGCTTCGTCGAGCCAGCCGAACAGGACGCGCCCGAGCGCCGTGTGCAGCGCCGGCAGCCGGCTTCCGACCGAGAGCGCGGCCGACATGATGTGCCGCGCCGGCACGCGCGCGACATAGACGATGTCGTTGCCCTGCAGGATCGCGGCCGAGCAGGATTCGCCGAGCCGCTCGCTGAGCTCGCGCATCAAGGGCAGCGCGCGATCGATCCAGCTCTGCGTCGACAGATAGGCAAAGCCGAGATCCAGGATCTGCGGCGACAACGCGAAGCTGCGGCCGTCCTGCTCGACATAGCCGAGCCGGGTCAGCGTGCGCAGCACCCGGCGTGCAGTGGCGCGCGAGAGGTCGGCGACGTGAGCTGCTTCAGACAGTGTCATGGTCGGGCGCGCGCGGCCGAATGCGCCGAGCACCGCCAGTCCCTTGGCGAGCGTTGCCATGAATTCCTTATCGTCAGGCTCGCCCTTGCGATGCCCAGGCTCGCCGTTGCGATGTCCAGGCTCGCTCTTGCGATGCCCGGACTCGCTCTTGCGTTGTCCGGGACCTGGCTTGTTGCGCCCTGGAGCTTGCGTCATGCGGCGGCCTGTTGACTCCGTTTGGGCGCTGATCGACACTGGTCGAATTACGAACTTATGTTCGAATATCGAACGCCGGCCGGTGTGTCAAATCACGCCGAGAAATCCGGCGCATCCAGAGGGGAGGACGCGCAGATGACCCGCCGCAGGATCAGTCTGACTGATCGCCATTCCATCGACCGCCTTGCCATCGACCGCCGCACGCTCCTGAAATACTCGGCCGCGACCGCCGCGATCGCGGCCGGATTGAAGTCTCCGGCGATCGCACAGACCCGCGCCATCAAGCTCGGCTACGTCTCGCCGCTCACCGGACCACTCGCCGCCTTTGCCGAGGCCGACAATTTCATCCTCGCCAATTTCAAGGAGGCGACGAAAGCCGGCATCAAGCTCGGCAACGCCACGGTGCCGGTCGAGGTGGTGGTGAAGGACAGCCAGTCCAATCCGAACCGCGCCGCCGAGGTCGCCAAGGATCTGATCGTCCAGGACAAGGTCGATCTCATGCTGGTGGCGTCGACGCCGGAGACCACCAATCCGGTCTCGACCCAGTGCGAGATCGAGGAGGTGCCGTGCATCTCGACGGTGGCGCCGTGGCAGCCCTGGTTCATCGGCCGCCAAGCCAATCCCGGCGGCGGGCCGCCGGCATGGAAAGGCTTCAACTACACCTATCACTTCTTCTGGGGTCTCGAGGACGTCATCGCCGTCTTCACCAACATGTGGAGTGAGGTTGCGACCAACAAATCGGTCGGCGCGCTGTTTCCCAATGACGGCGACGGCAACGCCTGGGGCGACAAGGTCGTCGGCTTCCCGCCGGTGCTGGAGAAAGGCGGCTACAAGCTCACAGATCCCGGCCGTTACCAGAATCTGACCGACAATTTCTCGGCGCAGATCGGCGCGTTCAAATCGGCCAGTTGCGA
This sequence comes from Bradyrhizobium diazoefficiens, assembly GCF_018131015.1. Classification (GTDB taxonomy): domain Bacteria; phylum Pseudomonadota; class Alphaproteobacteria; order Rhizobiales; family Xanthobacteraceae; genus Bradyrhizobium; species Bradyrhizobium diazoefficiens_B. The sequence continues at coordinate 103,156 of NZ_JAFCJJ010000001.1, read as the reverse complement.
GATCGTCACCGGAGTGGTGCTGCCGCCGGATTTCACCACCTTCTGGAAGCAGGCGCTGCAGCAGGGTTTCAAGCCGAAGGTCGCCTCCGTCGGCAAGGCGATCCTGTTTCCCGTCGCGGTCGAGGCGCTCGGCAAGGACGGGCACAATCTGTCGTCGGAAGTCTGGTGGACGCCGAACCATCCGTTCAAATCCTCGCTCACCGGCATGAGCGCAAAAGACCTCGCCGGCGCCTATGAGAACGCGACCAAGAAGCAGTGGACGCAGCCGATCGGCTTCGTCCATGCGCTGTTCGAGGTCGCCGTCGACGTCCTGAAGCGCGCGCCCGATCGCGACGGCAAGGCGCTCGCCGCAAGCATCGCGGCGACCAATCTCGACACCGTCGTCGGCAAGGTGCAGTGGGGGGCCGCAGGAATGCCGCCCTTCGCCGCGAAGAACGTCGCCAAGACGCCGCTGGTCGGCGGCCAGTGGCGATACAAGGACGGCAAGTACGACATCGTCATCACCGACAACCGGACGGCGCCGGCCATTCCCGTCGGCGGCAAGATGGAGCCGATCGCCTAATTGCGGCCTCGATGAAAACAATGCTGCTCGACATCGCCGGCCTCCGGAAGAGCTTTGGGGCGATCGTCGTCGCCGACGATTTCGACCTGACGATCGCGCCGTCGGAGGCCGTCGGCATCATCGGGCCGAACGGCGCCGGCAAGACCACGCTGTTCAACCTGATCGCCGGCGGGCTGTCGCCGAGCGCAGGGCGGATTCGTTTCGATGGGCGCGACCTCGCCGGCGTGCCGCCGCAGGGCCGCTGCCGCGCCGGCATCGGCCGCACCCACCAGATCCCGCAGCCGTTCGAAAATCTCACCGTGTTCGAAAACCTGCTCGTCGGCGCCGTGCACGGCCGCGGCAAAAGCGAGCGCGAGGCCACGCAATCCTGCGGCGAAATTCTCGACCAGCTCGGCCTCATCAAGCGCGCCAACACGCTCGCGGGCGCCCTCACCCTGCTCGAGCGCAAGCGGCTAGAAATGGCCCGCGCGCTTGCAAGCGGCCCGCGCCTGCTGCTGCTCGACGAGATCGCCGGCGGCCTCACCGAGGGCGAATGCGCCGAGCTCGTCACCACCATCCGCGACATCCGCAAATCCGGCGTCGCGATCCTGTGGATCGAGCACGTCGTGCATGCGCTGCTTGCCGTGATCGACCGCCTCGTCGTGCTCAATTTCGGCCGCAAGATCGCGGAAGGCGCGCCGAAGGAGGTGATGGCGCGGAGCGACGTGCGCCAGATCTATATCGGCATCGAGGCGTGAGGCATGCAGCTCCTCGCGACGCAGCAGCTCACGGCCTTCTATGGCGACTTCCAGGCTCTTTACGGCGTCGATATCCGCCTCGATGCGGGCGAGACCATCGCCATCATCGGCGCCAACGGCGCCGGCAAGTCGACGCTTTTGAAGGCGATCGCCGGCCTCATCCCCTCACCTGCGGACAGCGTGCTGCTCGACGGCATCCCGATCGGGGCGAAGCGTGCCGCCGACATCGTCAGGCTCGGCGTCGCGCTGGTGCCGGAAGGACGGCGGCTGTTTCCCTCGCTCAATGTGGAGGAGAATCTCCTGATCGGCGGCCAGGCCAGCAAGCATGCCGGACCGTGGACGCTCGATCGGGTCTATCGCCTTTTCCCGGTGCTGAAGGAACGGCGGAGTTCGGCCGCGCCGATCCTGTCGGGCGGCCAGCAGCAGATGGCCGCAATCGGGCGCGCGCTGATGTCCAATCCGCGCGTGCTGCTGTGCGACGAGATCAGCCTCGGGCTTGCGCCGATCGTGATCGCAGACATCTACGCCGCACTGCCGCAGATCAAGGCGGAAGGCACCAGCGTCGTGCTGGTCGAGCAGGACATCGCGCAGGCGATGAAGGCCGCCGACCGCCTCTACTGCTTTCAGGAGGGCCGCGTCTCGCTCGAAGGCCGCCCCGGCGAGCTGTCGCGCGACCAGATCCACCACGCTTACTTCGGTTGAGGCGATGACGGGATTTCTCGACGCCATCATCCAGGGCATCCTGCTCGGCGGCCTCTATGCGCTGTTCGCGACCGGGCTGTCGCTGATGTTCGGCGTGATGCGGCTGGTCAATCTCGCCCATGGCGACCTCATCGTGCTCGCGGCCTTCGCCATCCTGGCGGTGGCGGAGAAGCTCGGCGCCGATCCCTTCGTCGCGGTGCTACTGGCAGCTCCCGTCCTGTTTGCGATCGGCTTCGGTCTTCAACATGCGCTTCTGAACCGGACGCTCGGGCGCGATCTCTTGCCGCCGCTGCTCGTCACCTTCGGTCTCTCCATCATCATCCAGAACGGGCTGCTGCAGGCGTTCTCCGCCGACAGCCGCCGCCTGCGCTCCGGCGCGATCGAAACGGCGTCGATCCCGCTCGGCGGCGACATTGCGGTGGGCGTCGTGCCGCTCCTGACGCTGCTGTCGGCGATCGCCGTGATCGTGGTGCTCAACCTCATCTTCTATCGCACCGCGATCGGCCGCGCCTTCCGCGCCACCTCCGATGATCTCGAGGTCGCAGAGCTCATGGGCATCGACGTCAACCGCACCTTTGCAATCGCGATGGGCATTGCCTTCGTCGTGATCGCGATCGCGGCGCTCTATCTCGGCCTGCGCGCGAATTTCGATCCCACCATCGGCCCGGTGCGCCTGCTCTATGCCTTCGAGGCCGTGATCATTGGCGGGCTCGGCAGCTTCTGGGGCACGCTCGCCGGGGGCGTGATCCTCGGCCTCGCCCAGACCATCGGCGCGCGCATCGATCCGGAATGGCAGATCCTGTCGGGCCATCTCGCCTTCCTGGTGGTGCTCGCCATCAGGCCGCGCGGCCTGTTTCCGCGCGCGGTCGATTGAGGGGCATGGTGATGGAGGCCGGCACGACCACGCCGAAGCGAAGTTATCGCATCGAGACCGCGGATCGCGTGTCGCGCACGGCTGCGGTCCTCGCCGCGCTTCTCCTGCTCGTGCTGGTGCTGCTGCCGGGCTTTGCCGGGCGCAATCTCATCCAGGATCTGATCTTCCTGTTCTACATGATGGCGCTGGCGCAATGCTGGAACCTGCTGGCCGGCTATGCCGGCCTGATCTCGGTCGGGCAGCAGGCCTTCGTCGGGCTTGGCGGCTATGTGCTGTTCGCGCTGACGCTGATCGGCGGCGTCAATCCGCTGCTCGCGGTCCCGGGTGCGGGCATCGTCGCGGCGGCGCTGGCCTTGCCGACGGCGCTGATCGTGTTCCGGCTGCGCGGCGCCTATTTCGCAATCGGCACCTGGGTCGTGGCCGAGGTCTACCGACTGGTGTTCGCGCAGGTGAAACCGCTCGGCGGCGGCACCGGCACCTCGCTCACCCCAACCGTCACCTCGTCCGTGCCCGGGATCGAGTGGATCAAGACGCTGTTCGACGTGCGCACGCCGGCCGCGCGCGACATCGCCTCCTACTGGCTGGCGCTGGCGTTGCTGGTCGCAACGCTGGTCTTCGTCTATCTCGTGCTGCGCTCGCGCCGGGGCCTGGCGCTGGGTGCGATCCGCGACCGCGAGAGCGCGGCCGCAAGCCTCGGCGTCGACATCGATCGCATCAAGCTCGCCGCCTATGTCGCAACCGCCGCCATGACCGGGATGCTCGGCGCGCTGATCTATCTCCAGAAGGCGCGGATCTCGCCCGACGCCGCCTTCTCGGTGCTCGACTGGACCGCCTATGTCATCTTCATCACCGTGATCGGCGGCATCGGAACCATCGAAGGCCCGGTCATCGGCGCCATCATCTTCTACCTGATGCAACGCTACCTCGCCGATTTCGGCGCCTGGTACCTCATCCTGCTCGGCACCCTCGGGATCCTGGTCATGCTTTTCGCGCCGCGGGGCCTCTGGGGCCTCGTTGCCGGGCGGTATGGTCTGACGCTGTTCCCGACGCGACGCCGGCTCGTGGTTGACGAGGACGACGGGAACCGGCCGTGACATCCCGCCGCGGGCGGACGAAATCGGCTGAAAACCATCCATTCGGCGCCATTTGGCAAACTTTATGTCCGGAACGGCCCCTTTCTCGCAGGATTATGCTGCAATGCAAAAGAATAAATGCTGCTATGCACTGGCATGCATGGACTTTGGTATCTGGTATACATAGATTTCCCTTCGAAACGGGACAGCAACACTGACTGTCTCAGGAAAGGGAAATTCCGATGTCCAAGACCGCCTCCGTTGCTCTCGCCCCGTCCGCCTCGCTGTTCGCCCGCCTCGTCGCTGCGATCGACCGCCTGCTGATGGCGAGCGCCCGCGTCTCCAACCGCAACGGCGACCTGCCCCGGTTTGGCCTGTAACCGTGTGCACTTGCGGCACGTTCGGCGCCGCGCGCTGGTTTCGGTAATAACCGCATACTACTTTTGATGAATGGCCCCGCAGCACGGGGCCATTTCTACTTGTGCTGACCGAGTCACCGCCGCGGAGGGACAACGCTGCGACATTTGCGCACGGTGACCGGACCAGCGCTTGAACCTTGGCATAATGAATACAAGAATGCCGCTCCAGCGCTCGTTATGAAAATGAGAGGCGCCACGGGAGGCTTTATGACGGACATGGTGCAGGCAACGGCCCCTACAGCCGCGCGCGTCAGCGACACGTATCGCTGGACGCAACTGGCGATCGGTGTAGCGGCCATGGTGATGATCGCCAACTACCAATATGGGTGGACGTTCTTCGTCCCCGACATTCAGAAGAAATTCGGTTGGGATCGCGCTTCGATCCAGTGGGCCTTCACGCTCTTTGTCCTGTTCGAAACCTGGCTGGTGCCGGTCGAAGGATGGTTCGTCGACAAGTACGGTCCGCGTCTCGTCGTGCTCGCCGGCGGCGTGCTCTGTGCGCTCGGCTGGGCGATCAACGCACAGGCGACGACGCTTAACGGCTACTATCTCGGCATGATCGTGGCGGGCATCGGCGCCGGCGGCGTCTACGGCACCTGCGTCGGCAACGCGCTGAAGTGGTTTCCTGACAAGCGCGGTCTTGCGGCGGGCATCACCGCCGCAGGCTTCGGCGCGGGCTCCGCGCTGACGGTCGCGCCAATCCAGGCCATGATCAAGGACAGCGGCTTCCAGACCACCTTCCTCTATTTCGGTCTCGGCCAGGGCATCATCATCTGCATCCTCGCCTTCTTCCTGCTCGCGCCGAAGGCCGGGCAAGTGCCGGCGGTGGTGGCCAACAGCAATCTGCTGCAGACCCGCCGCAACTACGCGCCGACCGAGGTGCTGCGTCAGCCGATCTTCTGGCTGATGTACTTCATGTTCGTGATCGTCGGTGCCGGCGGCCTGATGGTGACGGCGAACCTGAAGCCGATCGGCGTGGACTGGAAGGTCGACACCGTTCCGGTGACGCTGATGGGCATGACGCTGACGGCGGTGACCTTCGCGGCGACGATCGACCGCGTGCTCAACGGCCTGACGCGTCCGTTCTTCGGCTGGATCTCAGACATGATCGGCCGCGAGAACACCATGTTCATCGCCTTCGGCATGGAAGGCGTCGGCATCTGGCTGCTTTACATGTTCGGCCACGATCCGATGTGGTTCGTGCTGCTCTCGGGCTTCGTGTTCTTCGCCTGGGGGGAGATCTACTCGCTGTTCCCCTCGACCTGCACCGACACGTTCGGCGCCAAGTTCGCGACCACCAATGCCGGCCTGCTCTACACCGCGAAGGGCACCGCCGCGCTTCTTGTTCCGCTGGCCAATTATGTGCAGCAGACCTCCGGCCACTGGGACAACGTGTTCATCATCGCAGCCGGCGCCAATATCCTGGCCTCGCTGCTGGCGATCGCGGTGCTCAAGCCCTGGCGCAAGGTCGTGGTCGCGAAATCGACCGTCTGACCCCGCTTCAGGACACTGCTTCATACACGACGCCCGGCCTCACGGCCGGGCGTTTTCGTTTGGCCCGAAGGTTTTGCGATACCCCTCGCCCACGTGGAACCGGTGCACTTTCTGGCCGACGGCCAAGATTTTGGCTTGCATTCTGGAATAACGTATACCAATCTGCCCGCCGCGCCTGCGACGATAAGCCACAATATTTGCGACATCAGGTCGTCTTGCAATCCTGGGTCGTACGCAATCAGGCGCAGGGAGGTTCTTGATGATTTCCAGCACCGACGGCGCCGTGACTGCAGCGCCCCTTCGCACCGGCTTCCGTTGGCTCCAGCTCGTGATGGGCATCGTCTGCATGGCGATGATCGCCAACCTGCAATATGGCTGGACGCTGTTCGTTGATCCGATCGATCACGCACACCACTGGGGTCGCGCCGCGATCCAGCTCGCCTTCACCATCTTCGTCGTCACCGAGACCTGGCTGGTGCCGATCGAGGCTTGGTTCGTCGACAAATACGGCCCGCGCATCGTCATCATGTTCGGCGGCGTGATGATCGCGCTGTCCTGGGTTCTCAACTCCTATGCCGACTCGCTCACCCTGCTCTACGCCGCGGCGGTGATCGGCGGCATGGGCGCGGGCGCCGTCTACGGCACCTGCGTCGGCAACGCGCTGAAATGGTTTCCCGATCGCCGCGGCCTTGCCGCCGGTGCGACCGCCGCGGGCTTCGGCGCGGGTGCCGCGCTCACCGTGGTGCCGATCGCGGCCATGATCGCCTCAAGCGGCTACCAGCACGCATTCCTCACCTTCGGCATCGGCCAGGGCCTGATCGTGTTCGTGCTCGCCTTCTTCATCCAGCCGCCGCGGATCTCGATCCCGCCGAAGAAGAAGCAGCTCAATCTGCCGCAGACCAGGATCGACTTCACCCCGCCGCAGGTGCTGCGCAGCCCGATTTTCTGGGTCATGTATCTCGTCTTCGTGATGGTCGCCTCCGGCGGCCTGATGACCGCGGCGCAGATCGCGCCGATCGCGCACGACTTCAAGATCGCCGACACGCCGGTGACGCTCGCCGGCTTCCAGATGGCGGCGCTGACCTTCGCGATCTCGCTCGACCGCATTTTCGACGGCTTCGGACGTCCGTTCTTCGGCTTCGTCTCCGACACGATCGGCCGCGAGAACACCATGTTCATCGCCTTCGGCACGGCTGCGCTGATGCTGCTGACGCTCTCGGCCTATGGTCACGTCCCGGTCGTGTTCGTGCTCGCCACCGCGGTCTATTTCGGTGTGTTCGGCGAAATCTACTCGCTGTTCCCCGCCACCTGCGGCGACACCTTCGGTTCGAAATATGCGACCACGAACAACGGCATGCTCTACACCGCGAAGGGCACCGCCTCCCTGCTGGTCCCGCTCGCGAGCGTGATCTCGGCCGCCTATGGCTGGAAGGCCGTGTTCGTGGTCGCGGTGGCCCTGAATGCGACCGCAGCCCTGATGGCGCTGTTCGTGATCAAGCCGCTGCGACGCTCCTTCATCCTCGGCAAGGAAGCCGAGCACGCGGACACCGCGACCGGAACTGCCAAGACCGAGACGGCGTGAGCCGCCACAGGCCTGTCACGTCAGTCAAAGGGGCGCAGCGATGCGCCCCTTTTTCGTTTTCTCCGGCGGCAAACGTCAGCATTGCTGTCGCAAGATTTTTCGGATCGGCCAAACCCAGCGCTTGACGATTGGCATTATGTATACCACACTTCGACATCGTTCACCCCAGGGAGGTTGCCATGCTGGTCGGAGACATTCTGCGCAAGAAGACGCCGCGCGTTGTCACGGTGCGAATGAACGAAACGGTGGGTATTGCCGCCAAGCTGATGCGGGCCAACAACATCAGCGCGCTGGTGGTCAAGGACGTGGTCCGCTCGGAAGGCAACACCGCGGTCGGCATGTTCACCGAGCGTGACGTGGTGCGCGCCGTCGCCGAGCACGGCGCGGGCGCCGTCAACGTCAAGGTCTCGCAGCTCGTCTCGGTGCAGCAACTCGTCTCCTGCACCTCGCGCGACACGATCGAGCACGTCCGCCATCTGATGAACGTGAACCACATCCGGCATCTGCCTGTGATCGACGACTACAGCCTGATCTCCGTTATCAGCATGCGCGACATCGCCGCCGCGGTCGACGAGGCGACCAACAGCACGCCGCAGGCGGCTTAAGACCTAACACCCTTTTCTCCGGCGACGACCGGCCCCGGCTCGGACCCTTCCGAGCCGGACCGGATCTTTCGTCCCAAATTTCCGGTTTCCCGCGAGGATTTCATGAAGATCTGCATCTACGGCGCCGGCGCGATCGGCGGATATCTCGGGGTTCAGCTTGCGCGCGCAGGCGCCGATGTCAGCCTGGTCGCGCGCGGTGCGCATCTTGCCGCCATGCGCGAACGCGGCCTGACGCTGCTCGCGGGCGAAGAGACCCACACGGTCTATCCGCGCTGCACCGACGATCCCGCCGAACTCGGCGTGCAGGACTACATCATCATCACGCTGAAGGCACATTCGATCACTGGCGTGATCGAGAAGATGCAGCCCTTGCTCGGGCCCCACACCCGCATCGTCACCGCCGTCAACGGCATCCCCTATTGGTACTTCTACAAGCACGGCGGCGCTTACGAGAACGCGACGCTGGAGAGCATCGATCCCGGCGGGCGGCAGTGGCGCGAGCTCGGGGCCGAGCGCGCCATCGGCTGCATCGTCTATCCCGCCACCGAGATCGAGGCGCCCGGCGTGATCCGCCACGTCTACGGCAACAACTTTCCGCTCGGCGAGCCCTCCGGCGAGATCAGCGCCGACGTGCAGCGCCTCGCCGATCTCTTCGTCGCCGCCGGCCTGAAGGCGCCGGTGCTCGACCGCATCCGCGACGAGATCTGGCTGAAGCTGTGGGGCAATGTCTGCTTCAACCCGATCAGCGCCCTCACCCACGCAACGCTCGACGTGATCTGCACCGACCCCTCCACGCGGGCGCTGTCGCGCGCGATCATGGTGGAGACGCAAGGCATCGCCGAGACGTTCGGCGTCAAATTCCGCGTCGACGTCGAGCGCCGCATCGAGGGCGCCCGCAAGGTCGGCGCGCACAAGACCTCGATGCTCCAGGATCTCGAGCGCGGCCGGCCGATGGAGATCGACCCGCTCGTCACCGTGGTGCAGGAGATGGGCCGGCTGACCGGGATTCCGACGCCCGCGCTCGACTCGGTGCTGGCGATGGTGACCCAGCGCGCCCGCATCGCCGGCCTCTATGACGGCGCCTCCGCGCCTTCCGATCCCCGCGCGCTGGCGGTGGCGTGATGGCGGGCGAGGTCAGGAAGTGGCTGCGTTTCCGCCACGCCGGCACGACCGGCTTCGGCACGCTGTCGCCTGGCGGCATCGACGTGCATGACGGCGAGATGTTCGGCCGCAACGCCAGTACCGGCAGGACGCTTGCGCTGTCGGAGGTCGAACTGCTCGCGCCCTGCGCGCCCAGCAAGATCGTCGCGCTCTGGAACAATTTTCACGCGCTCGCGGCAAAGCTGAATCAGCCCGAGCCGCCGGAGCCGTTGTATCTGCTCAAGGCCACCACCACCATCGCCGCGCCCGGCGCGGTGATCCGCCGCCCTTCCTACTACGACGGCAAGACCACCTATGAGGGCGAGCTCGGCATCGCCATCGGCCGGACCTGCGCCCGCGTCCCGGCGGCGGAGGCGGATCGTTTCATCTTCGGCTACACCTGCGTCAACGACATCACCGCCAACGACATCCTGACCCGCGACCCGACCTTCCCGCAATGGGCCCGCGCCAAGGGCATCGACGATTACGGCCCGTTCGGCCCGGTGATCACAACCGGCCTCGACCCCGCGAAGCTCGTGGTGCGCACCATCCTCAACGGCGCGGAGCGACAGAACTATCCGATCGCCGACATGATCTTCTCGGCGCAGGAGCTGGTCAGCAGGATCTCCCACGACATGACCCTGCTCCCCGGCGACCTCATTGCGGTCGGCACCTCCGTCGGCGTCGGCGTGATGAAGGAGCCGGTCAACACGGTGACTGTCGCGATCGACGGCATCGGCGAGCTGACCAACGAGTTTCGGCTGTAGGTCTCGCCGTCGTTCCGGGGCGCAACTCCGTCCTGCCCCTGCATCAAAGGCTCGCGGCCATATTCGCCGCAGCGCGGCAAAATTGATCCTGCGCAAATCGCACCGCGCGGCCTCCGCTATCCTTCCCGGCAATCAATTTCTGATGCAGGGGAGGACGCCATGACGAATGCCAATAATGCACTTTTGTGGACGGCTCTGTACTTTGCTCTCGCGTTCGCCGCGATCTTCGTCGTCTGGTTCGCCGAGAAGATGCGCTCGAACTTCCTCGGGAAGAGATAGCCAGAACGAGCGCGCCGCCGTAGATGGGGTAACGGGCCGGCCGCCCGGATGAGCGCAGCGATATCCGGGGCGGCTCTTCGTGTGGCCTGCATCCCTTTCCCGCGGCGACTGAGGCTCGATGGATTCCGGCTCTCGACTTCGTCGCACCCTGGAATGGCTGGGATAACGTGGCAACGCCTCGACCAAGTCGTCCACATCCCGTGCTCCACCGGCCCTTGATCTCGGTTCCGCGTTCCAATAGCAACGATGGAACTGTGTGGCTGGGGGGCTTGCACGATGTGGCTGTTTTTCGTGGGTGCCTGGCTTGCCCTGGTTGCGGCCATTGCGGCCTTCGCCCAGCTCGCCCTCGGTTACGACGTCCTCCACCTCCCCGCCGCATTCCTTGAGCTGCCCAAGCCGCAGCGGATCGCAACCCTCGCGATCCTGACGCTCGCCCTGGCATTGGCTGGCGCAACCGCCTGGCAGCTTTCGCGCCAGGACCGGCGGGTCTCCAGCTTGCGGGAGCGCCTGAAGAAGACCCGCGAGGACGTCGTCGTTGCCCACGCCCTGCAGAATCACCTGGACGCCACCGTCCAGCACCTGATCGAGAGCGATCCGGGACAGGCCGTCGCCGCGCTGCACGACAAGCTCGGCGAGACCGAGCAGCGCGCCTTGCTCCAGCAGGGCCGCAACGATTCCACCGACATGCACGACCAGCTCGCCGAAATCCGCCGCCGCCAGCAGGGGCTGCGCGAGATGGTCGGCAAGGTCGCCGAGCAGCGCCGGGCGGTCGAGCCGGTCTTCACCGAGATCCGCGACCGCCAGAACCAGCTCGAACGCTCCCTGCTCGACCTCGAGACCGACGACCGCAAGAACAACCTCGCCGACCGCCTGAAGGATATTGCGCGCGACGTCTCCGCGCTGCTGGCGCGGGTCGGCGCGGTCAACGACACCTTCGCCACCCTGAACCAGCACAAGGACGATCTGGCGAAATCCTACGCCGAGCTCGCGCCGCTGCGCGCCCCCGACACCGGCATCAACGCCCTGATCGGCGAACTCAGCCTCAGCCATGACCGCATCGCCAAGAGCATCGACGAGCTCGAGACCGGCGGCGAGGCGCCGCTCGGCGCGCGCGTCGAGACGCTGTCGAAGAACAAGATCGAGATCGAGCAGCGGCTTGCCCGCATCGACGACAGCGCCAACATCCTCAAGGCCATCCGGCTCGATTTCGAGGAGCTCGGCCAGCGCCGGGCGCAGCTCGAGCGCTCGCTTGCCGACGTCGAGACCGACGGCGACGGCCACAGCCTCGTCGACCGCCAGAACGCGCTGAACGATTTCATCGTCAAATCGCGCCAGCGCCTCGGCGCCTTGCAGGAGACGCTGGCGACACTGAACGCCTTCAAGGCGGAGCTGTCGAAATCGCAGGCCGATCTCGTCCCGCTCAATGCCCCGGTGTTCGGCATCGAGGCCATGATCGCCGACGTCAGCAGCGCCCGCGACCTTCTCGCCAGGACCGTCGGAGAGATCGAGGCCAGCGGCGAGGTGACGCTCGCCTCCCGCGTCGAGGCGCTGACCAGCAGCAAGCGCGAGGTCGAGGAGCGGCTCGCCCGCATCTTCGACAATTTCAACGCGCTCGATGGCTTGCGCAAGGATATCGGGGGCATCTTCTCGACGATCCGCAACAGCCTGAACCGGATCGGCTGAGGCCGCGGACCGGCTCGAACCGCGATCGATGTCCGCGCGACCAATCCGCCATGCGCATTGTCCTCGGCGTCCTGTCTGCCCTGCTCGGCGCGCTCGCCGGATGGTCCGCGCTGGCCGCGCTGGTGATCATGCTGGCGGGGCCGGACCGCGATGGCGGCATTGCGATGGGCGCCTTCTTCGATATCGGCCCGATCGGCGGCTTCGCCGGGCTGATCGCCGGCATCTGGCTGTTCGTGCGCTTCGGCCTGGTCCGGGATGCCGTGCCACAGCCGGCGACGGAAGCCGGCGCGCCCCGCCCTGCGGCACGACTGTCCCTCCCGTTTGCGATCCCCGTCCTGCTGGTCGCGGCGGGCCTTGCCTGGTGGGGATGGTACGAATTCATCCGCTCGCCCTATCTCAGCCACGGCTTCATGACGCTCGACATCCAGTTTCGCCTGCCCGCCGGCATGACCTTGCCGGACAAGGAGGAGGACGTGCGGATCGAGGTCCAGGAAGCGCACGGATATGCCAACGCGATGCTGCCGCCCAACTGGCGCGCGCATGACGGCGAGCGCCGGGCGATCATTTCCTCGGCATCGCTGATGTACAAGACGCGCCATCGCGCCGTCAGCCTGACGCTTCCGGGCCTGGCCACGCAGAGCTGGCCGATCGACCTTCCCTCCGATCCGGATCCCACACCCGGCTTCTCGCCCTGGCGTGTTGCGAGCGAAGCATCCCAGGCAAAGGTCGAGATGCACTTTCGGCTGCGCGCCGACCGCTGAGGACGCGGCGGAAACATTTCGACACATCACATCTCGCGCGCGCCCGATCAATGCCGCCAACATGTCCCGCGGGCGCCGTAACTCGGACGCATTCCGCCGCCTTCCTGCGAGGCGTGTCTGGGGGCACGGCACTGCCGTGTTTGGACCGAACCTTCTAGGGGGTATCACTGTGAAGAAGATTGTATTTGTTCTCTGTGCTTCGCTTGCACTGGTGACGGCTGCGAATGCTGCGGACCTGCCGCGCCGGCAGCCGGTGCCGGTCTATCCGGAGGCGCCGATCGGCAAGATGCCGATTGGCAAGCACCCGATCGGCAAGGCCCCGATCGGCAAGGCGCCCGGCCCATACGTCTCGCGCTACTGACACAGCCGGCGCGGGGTCCAGCATGACCAGCAGATCCGGACGATGGGGGCGCCGCCTGCTGGCGGCGCTCACGCTTGCAATCGCGATCTCGTCCGCAGGTCACGCCGCTCCGGCGCGCACTGAGAGAGGTCCCTATTACGTGGACTTCCGCGCCCGCACGGCGGCGAGCTGGGGCCATGCCTTCGTCTGGTACGGCAAGACCAGCGAGCGCGCCGTCGAGGTCGCGGGGCTCACGCCCGCCGGCGACACCTGGTTGTATGCGCTCGGCCACCTCACCTTTGTGCCGTCCGAGACCGGCGCGAGCTATGGCGATCTCGATCCGGAGTACCTGACCGCGAGCTACCGCGTCTATCTGAACGAAGCCGACGCCAGGCGCGTGTTCGCCTACATCAAGAGGCTGCAGGCGAGCTCGCCGGTCTGGAACGCCGAGACCGCCAACTGCACCGGCTTCATCGGCGACATCGCCGGCTTCATGGGCCTCCAGGTCCCCAGCCGATGGCAGCGCCCGGAAAACTTCGTCAAGCGCCTGAAGGAAATCAACGGCGGCCGTCAGACAGTGCGGCTGTCGGCGCAGTAGCTGTCAGTCCACGCTTGCTGTCATTGCCCGCGCAGGCGGGCTGCAAGTCCGATCTAAGACCGTCACCCTGAGGCGCGAGCTGCGCGGTGCGGATAGCACCGCGCGGCGAGCCTCGAAGGGCGACGCCCAGCTCCCGCAGCGTGGCCGTTCATCCTTCGAGGCTCCTCGTGCGCTGCTTCGCATCGCACGCCTCGCGCCTCAGGATGACGGGTTGAGATACGAATTGTCCGCGCCGCGGAATCCCTTCATCCTCCGCATGACGCCCTGCCCGCACCGCACGCCGGCGCAATAGACTTTTGCCGGACCGGGCGGCATCCTGCCGGCATCAACCAAGATCAGAGCGCAGGCGGGAAACAGATCATGTTGCAGACACGGTTCACCAAGCTCGTCGGGGTCGAGCACCCGATCGTCCAGGGCGGCATGCAATGGGTCGGCCGTGCCGAGCTGGTCGCGGCCGTCGCCAATGCCGGCGCGCTCGGCTTCATCACGGCACTGACCCAGCCGACGCCGGAGGACCTGAGGAAGGAGATCGCGCGCTGCCGCGACCTCACCGACAAGCCGTTCGGCGTCAACCTCACCATCCTGCCCGCGATCAAGCCGCCGCCTTACGCCGAATACCGCGCCGCCATCATCGAAAGCGGCATCAAGGTGGTCGAGACCGCCGGCAACAAGCCGCAGGAGCATGTCGACGAGTTCAAAAAGCACGGCGTCAAGGTCGTGCACAAATGCACCAGCGTCCGCCATGCGCTGTCGGCCGAGCGGATGGGCGTGGACGCGATCTCGATCGACGGCTTCGAATGTGCCGGCCACCCCGGCGAGGACGACACGCCCGGCCTGATCCTGATTCCGGCCGCCGCCAACAAGGTCAAGATCCCGATGATTGCCTCGGGCGGCTTCGCCGATGCCCGCGGCCTGGTGGCCGCGCTGGCGCTGGGGGCTGACGGCATCAACATGGGCACCCGCTTCATGGCGACCAAAGAGAGCCCGATCCACCAGCTCATCAAGGAGAAGATCGTCGCCAATGACGAGCGCGAGACCGAGCTGATCTTCCGCACCATGCGCAACACCTCGCGCGTCGCCAGGAACGCGATCTCGACCAAGGTGGTCGCGATGGAGAAGGAAGGCGCCAAGTTCGAGGACATCCGCGAGCTCGTCGCCGGCGCCCGCGGCAAGATGGTCTATGCCACCGGCGATCCGGACGAGGGCATCTGGTCGGCGGGCCAGGTGCAGGGCCTGATCCAGGACATCCCGAGCTGCGCCGCGCTCATCTCGCGCATCGTGCGCGAAGCGGAAGCCATCATCCGGAGCAGGCTCGAGGGGATGATCGTTCAACCGCAACGTGAAGCTGCGGAATAATCACTGCAAGTCGTGAGAGTGATTCATGAAGGCTTATGTCTACGGCCCTGATGGGGCTCGGATTTCCGACGTTGCTCAACCAAAGCCTAAAGGCACGCAGGTGCTCGTCCGCGTCCGTGCCTGCGGCCTGAACCGCGCCGACACCGGCATGCGCAAGGGCCACGCCCATGGCGCGGCGGGCGGGGTCGGCACCGTGCTCGGCATGGAATGGGCGGGCGAGGTCGCCGAACTCGGGCCGGATGCCGCAGGCGTTAAGGTCGGCGACCGCATCATGGGCTCGGGCGGCGCGGCGTTTGCCGAATACACCCTGGCCGACCACGGCCGGCTGTTTCACGCGCCCTCGAACATGAATTTCGAGGAGGCCGCCACCCTGCCCGTCGCCCTCGCCACCATGCACAACGCCGTCGTCACCGTCGGCGGCGTGCAGCCCGGGAAGTCCGTCCTGATCCAGGGCGCAAGCTCCGGCGTCGGCCTGATGGCGATGCAGATCGCCAAGCACAAGGGGGCCAGGCTCGTGGTCGGCTCCTCCACCGACGCCACGCGCCGCGGCCGGCTGAAGGAATACGGCGCCGACCTCGCCGTGGATTCCTCCGATCCGGGCTGGGTCGACCAGGTGTTGAAGGCGACCGGCGGCGAAGGCGTCGACCTCATCGTCGATCAGGTCTCCGGCAAGGTCGCGAGCCAGAACCTCGCCGCGACGAAGGTGCTGGGCCGCATCGTCAATGTCGGCCGGCTCGGCGGCACCCACGCCGATTTCAACTTCGACCTGCACGCGGCGCGCCGCATCAGCTATATCGGCGTCACCTTCCGCACCCGCACCATCGAGGAGGTCCGCGAGATCTTCAACGAGGTCCGCAGGGACATCTGGGGCGCGGTCGAAGCACGAAAACTGCAACTGCCGATCGACAGGGTGTTCGCCTTCGACGACATCGACAAGGCGTTCGAGCACATGGAGGCGAACAAGCATCTCGGCAAGATCGTCGTGACGCTGTAAGCCGCAGGATTGCAATTTCAGGTCTGCTTGTGCGGGGCTGGTCCGCTTGCGGGGACACCACAAACATGGTGTTGCATCCCGCCACGGGCCATGACATGAACTGTCCCCGGGGGCGCGACGTTTCGGTCGCAACCGGTTGAAGAACCGGCGAAAATCGTCGGCGGGGGCTTTGTTCAGACGTACGAAAATCTGGCTTGCGGCAGGCCTCATCGCCGCCTGCGCGATGCTGCTCGCGCCGGCTGCCGCCTTGGCCCAGAGCGCGGATTTGTCGATCGCCAAATCCGGCCCGGCCCTGGTGCAGCGCGGCCAGAACGCGACCTACTCCATCACGATCACCAATAACGGCCCGAACGCCGCGACAAGCGTGTCGCTGGCTGACGCCCTGCCGGCCGGAACGACGTTCGTCAGCGCGGCTTCGCCTCCCCCCGGCTGGACCATGGTCACGCCTGCGGTCGGCACCAACGGGGCCATCACGGCGACAAGCTTCTCGAGCTTCGCCTCCGGCAGTTCCGCCAGCTTCACGATCGTGGCCAAGGTCGACCCTGCCGCGACCCCGGGCTCGGCGATCACCAACACCGCGACGGTCTCCTCGGCGACATCAGACCCGGACAGCTCCAACAACAGCGCAAGCTCGACGCTGACCGTGGGGCCGGTCGCCGACCTCTCGATCACCGTGGCAGGGCCCGCCACCGCGCAACCGGGCCAGAACGCGACCTATACGATCACCCTGACCAACAACGGCCCGAACTCCGCTCTCAGCGCAGCGATGACGGAGGCCCTGCCGGCCGGCACGACCTTCGTCAGCGCGGCCTCTCCTCCGCCCGGCTGGACCATGATCACGCCCGCGGTCGGAACCAACGGCACCATCTCGGTGACAAGCTTCTCGAGTTTCGCCTCCGGCAGTTCCGCGAGCTTTACGGTGGTGGCCAAGGTCGACCCCGCCGCATCCATCGGCTCGACAATCACCAATACCGTCACGGCCACCGCTGTCTCGGGCGACCTGGACAGCTCCAACAACAGCGCCGGCACGACCCTCACGGTGACCGGCGCGCCGGCCTCGATGACTGCCAATGCCGGCACGACACCCCAGAGCGCGACCGTCGCGACCGCCTTTGCCGTCCCCCTTGCCGTGACCATCAAGGATGCCAGCAACCATCCGGTGTCCGGCACCAGCGTCACCTTCACCGCGCCGGGCTCCGGTGCCAGCGGAACGTTCTCGAACGCCTCCACGGCCATCACCGTGGCCACCAACGCCTCGGGCATCGCGTCCGCGCCGTTCACGGCCAATGCGACCGCCGGAGGGCCTTATACCGTCACCGCCGCCGCCAGCGGCCTGACCACGGTCAACCTGTCGCTGACCAATACGAGTGGCCCCGCCACGCATTTTGCCGTTTCCGCACCGGCCACGGCGGTGACCGGAAGCGCGTTCAATTTCACCGTCACCGCGCTCGACACATCGAACAATGTTGCGAGCGGATATTCCGGTACGGTGCATTTCACCAGCAACGACGGGGCCGCGGTTCTGCCTGCGAACGCAACCCTGACCGGCGGCACCGGTACCTTCTCTGCGACGCTGAACAGCTCGGGCCCGCGGACCATTGCCGCCACCGACACGGTGACGTCGTCCACCACCGGCACCTCCGGCGCGATTGCCGTGTCCGGCCCGGCGACGCATTTCTCGGTCTCGGCGCCTGCGACGGCGGCGGCGGGCAGCCCGTTCAATTTCACCGTCACGGCGCTCGACGCATCCAACAACGTTGCCACCAGCTATTCCGGGACCGTGCATTTCAGCAGCTCCGATGGGGCCGCAATCGTGCCTGCCGACACGACGCTTACCAGCGGCACCCGCACCTTCTCCGCCACGCTCAACAGCTCGGGCTCGCGGAGCATCACCGCCACCGACACGGTGACGCCCTCGACCACGGGAACGTCGGGGGCGATTGCGGTGTCCGGCCCGGCAACACATCTCGCGGTCTCGGCACCCGCGACGGCAACGGCGGGAAGCCCGTTCAATTTCACCGTCACCGCGCTCGACGCGTCGAACAATGTCGCGACCGGTTATGCCGGGACCGTGCACTTCACCAGCTCCGACGGCGCCGCAGCGTTGCCGGCGAATGCAACGCTGACCAATGGCGCGGGCACCTTCTCGGCCACGCTGAGCAGCTCGGGCGCGCGCACCATCGCGGCCACGGATACGGTTGCCTCCTCCGTCACCGGCACGTCGGGATCGATCGCCGTGTCCGGCACGGCGACGCATTTTGCGGTCTCGGCGCCGGCAATTGCGCTGGCGGGGACCGCATTCAACTTCACCGTCACCGCCCTCGACGCATCCAACAATATCGCTACCGGCTATGCCGGCACGGTGCACTTCACCAGCTCCGATGGATCGGCAGTGCTCCCGGCGAACGCCACGCTGACCAGCGGCGCCGGCTCCTTCTCCGCGACGCTCAATAGTTCGGGCGCGCGCACCATCACCGCTACCGACACCGTGACATCCTCCGCCACGGGGACATCGGGATCGATTGCCGTGTCCGGCGCGGCGACGCATTTTTCGGTCTCCGCACCGGCGACTGCGGTCGCAGGAACCGCGTTCAGCTTCACCGTCACTGCGCTCGACGCCTCCAACAACGTCGCGACCGGCTATGCCGGCACCGTGCACTTCACGAGCACTGATGGATCGGCAGCGCTCCCTGCGAACACCACGCTGACCAACGGCGCCGGCACCTTCTCCGCGACGCTCAACGGCTCGGGCGCGCGAACCATCACCGCCACCGATACGGTGACATCCTCTTCCACCGGGACCTCGGCATCGATCGCCGTCTCCGGTCCGGTCACGCATTTCGCGATCTCGGCGCCAAGCACGGCGCTGGCCGGGACCTCGTTCAACTTCACCGTGACTGCGCTGGATGCATCCAACAACGTCGCAACGGGCTATGGCGGGACCATCCATTTCAGCAGCAACGACGGGGCGTCCGTCGTGCCGGCGGACACCACGCTCACTGGCGGCACCGGCACGTTCGCTGCCACGCTGAACACCGCGGGCTCGCGGACCATTACGGCCACCGACACCGGGAATTCATCTTTCACGGGAACGTCCGGCGCCATCAACGTCTCGGGCGCCGCCACGCATTTCTCCGTCTCCGCGCCGCCCGCCTCTGTCGCCGGGACGTCCTTCAACTTCACCGTCACGGCCCTGGATGGGGCGAACAACGTCGCGTCCGGCTATTCCGGCACGGTGCACTTCACCAGCACCGACGGCGCCGCCGTGCTACCGGCGAACGCATCGCTTGCCGCCGGCACCGGCACCTTTTCCGCCACGCTCAACTCCGCGGGCTCGCGCACCATCACCGCGACCGACACGGTGACCGCTTCCTTCGCGGGAACGTCCGCCGCCATCAGCGTAGGCCTCAACCCGACGTCAACGAGCTTGACGTCGTCGCAGAATCCGAGCCAGGCGGGCCAGGCCGTGACCTTCACCGCGACCGCATCGAGCAGCGGCGGCACGCCGACGGGCAGTGTCACCTTCAAGGACGGCGCCGCGATACTTGGCACCGCCACGCTCTCGAGCGGCGTAGCGATTTTCACCACCTCGACGCTGGCGCTCGGCAGCCACTCCATCACCGCAAGCTACGCGGGCGCGACCAGTTTCGCGGCGAGCAATTCGGCGGCGCTGCTCCAGCAGGTCACGACGCCCTCCGACAGTCTCAAGCTGCGCGCGCTGCAGGCGCTGGTCACCCCGATGGCCGCGCAGATCTCGGGACAGGCGGTCTCCGGCGCGGTCGAAGGTGCCATCAGCGAAGGTTTTGGCGACGGCGGCAGCCTCGTCACGCCGAGCGGGAACGGCGTCCGCTTCAACTTCGCCGCCGAACCGGAGGCACAGGCGCCCCGCTCAGGGGAACGGTCGCAATCGTCTTCGCCAGGACGCATCGAGGACGCCTTCGGGGCGCTCGCCCATGCCGCCCCAACCAAAGCACCAGCGCGGATTGCCGAACCCAGGGAATGGCTCGCCTGGGCCGAGATGCGCGGCGCGATCCTCGATCGCTGGAGCGGACAGAATTCGCTGCCCGGCGCCACGCTGGTCTATGGCAACCAGGTCAACGTCCTGGCGGGCCTGACGCGAAAGCTGGCGCCGGACTTCCTGATTGGCGTGGTCGGCGGTTACGAGACCTTCGACTATCGCTCCGATGCGCTGACCGGCCGGTTGAAAGGCGACGGCTGGACCGCCGGATCCTATCTCGGCTGGAAGATCGCGCAGAACATCCGCCTCGACGCCGCGCTCACCTACTCCAGCATCGGCTATGACGGCTCGGCCGGGACCGCAGCCGGAACTTTCAGCGGCACCCGCTGGCTGCTGGCCAGCGGCCTGACCGGCAGCTACCGCAGTCTCGGGGTCCAGATCGAACCCTCGGCACGAATCTATGCATTGTGGGAACGCGAGAACGCCTACACCGATACGCTTGGAACGCTGCAGGCCGCACGCGATTTCGCCGCGGGCCGCGCCAGCGGCGGCGTCAAGCTGACCTATCCATTGGCGTGGTCCGACACGGTTCAGCTCGCGCCCTATGCCGGGCTCTATGGCGACTATTATTTCAACAGCGACAGCGCCGGGGCCGCAGCCGTCGCCCTGTCCGCATTGCCCGCCGCCGTCGTCTTCGACGGATGGTCAGCGCGCGCCAGCGGCGGGATCACCGCGAACCTCGGCAATGGCGCGCAACTGGCGGCGGGCGTGGAGCGAAGCGGCATCGGCGGCTCTTTCGGGCTCTGGACCTACCGGGCACGGGCCTCGATGCCGTTCAGTGCGCAATAGACGCACCGCGCCGCGTCCAAACGCGCAATTTTAATCAGAACAATTCGCAACGAACCTGCTCCTGCGAGTGAGTAGCGACTTCGCCTGTGGACGACCGCTTGATGTTCGCCCATAGGCTGCTAAATCCCCCGGCCATGAGCACAGAGCACAAGACTTCGGTCGCGGCGATCTCGATCTTCGCCAGCGGCGGCATGGCAGCGGCCAAGTTCGTGGTCGGCATCGCGATCGGTTCGCTCGCCCTGATCTCGGAGGCATTGCATTCCTCGATCGATCTGGTCGCGACCATCATCACCTGGGCCGTGGTGCGGGTCTCCGACAAGCCGGCCGACGACGAGCATCATTACGGCCACGGCAAGCTCGAGAGCATCTCCGCGCTCGGCGTCACCGCCCTGCTCTACGTGCTTGCCGGCGGTATCATGGTCGAGGCCTACAGCCGGCTGCGCGAGGGAACCCCGCCGCCGACCATCTCGGCCGTGCCGTTCGTGGTGCTGGTGATCGACATCGCCGTCAACCTCTGGCGCGCCCGCGCGCTGCACCGCGCCGCCCGGGAGACGCGCAGCCAGGCTCTTGCGGCCGACGCCCTGCACTTCGCCTCCGACGTCATGGGCTCGTGCGCCGTCATCGTCGGCCTGATCCTGGCCGGCCTCGGCTTCTGGTGGGGTGATGCCGTCGCGGCCGCCGCGGTCGCGGTGATGATCGCGGCGCTTGGGCTGCGCATGGCCGGCTCGACCGTGCAGACGCTGGTCGACCGCGCGCCGGAAGGCGCGCAGGACAAGGCCACCGCCGCGATCCGCGGCGTGCCCGGCGTGATCGACGTCGAGCGGCTGCGGGTGCGCATGGTGGGCGCCACCACCTTCATCGACGCCATCGCGAAGGTGCCGCGCACCTATCCGATCGACCGCGTCGAGGACATCAAGTGCAACGCGCAGGCCGCCGTCGCCCGGGCGTTCGGCGACGCCGACCTCACCTTCACCGCGGTTCCCGTCGCGCGCAACAACGAGACCGTGCGCGACCGCATCATGGTGATCGCGCGCAATTCGGGCCTCGCCGTCCACCACGTCACCGTGCACGATCTCGGCGACAAGCTGATCGTCGGCATCGACCTCGAGGTCGACGGCGCGATGCCGCTGGTCGCAGCCCACGACATCGCCAACACGCTGGAGCGGAACATCAAGGAGGAATTCGGCGAGGACGTCGAGGTCGACGTCCACATCGAGCCGCTGGAACCGGAACTGCCGTTCGGCGTCGATGTCGCACCGGAACGCGTCCAGGCGATCGCCGCCGCACTGGCGGGATTCGCCGCGGGCGGCGAGATCCACGACGTCCATAATGTGCGCGTGCGCGACACCGAGGCGGGCGAGATCGTCAACTTCCACTGTCGCGCGACGCCGACGATGAGCGTGATCAGGGTGCACGAGCAGGTCGATGCGATCGAGCGCGCGTTGCGCCGCGCGTTCCCGAGCGTGAAACGCGTGATCGGTCACGCCGAGCCGCCGCGCGCCTGACGCCGACACACTGCGGCCTCCGTACGTTCCCGGTTCGGACTCCCCGCACACATCAGCTTGCGGCCACCAGCGTCGCGAAATCTTCGTTGGATAAGAATTTTTTGCATTAACGATTCGTTGACTCTCGACAGCGTGAGAAAACTGGATTCAAATTGATGCGATTCGGAAGCGACGTGGGGCTGCTTCCGGATTGGGTAGCAGCAGGGTTTTCAGGGGGCCGAAGGCATGGCGCGTGCAGACGCCGCGAACGCGTGCGTCCAATCCGATTCGATCAAGGGATTGGCGCAGTCGATCGCGAAACCTGCCTATCATCGGCTCCTGATTGCGGAGCCCGCGCTTCGGCGCGCCGTACCGACGCTCATCATCGCCTTCCTCATCACCATCTGCCTCGGTGCCTTCGTCCAGGTCGTCGACCAGACGCGCCAGCGGCGGCTGGTGATTCGGCATGACATCTCGGCGCTGGCCGATCTGTTCGCCGAACGCATCGACCGTCTCGTCGCCTCGCGGCAGGAGCGACAGAAGAACATCGAGCGGCTGCCGGCGCTGCTGCCCGATTTCGTCCCGTCCTGGGGCATGGCCTCGGGCCGCCACATCATCGTCACCCAGGCCGGCATCGACGGCCGCATCCTCGCCCGCATTCCCGCCGACGGCGATCCGGCCGGCAGCGACCGCCTGCTCGACACGATCACCACCGCGCAGCTGCTGGCGACGCCGCCGCGCGACGCAGGGGTCACCGACATGACCCTGCCGAACGGCAATGCGGCGATGGCGACCTCGCGGCCGATCCGGTCGCTGCCGGGCCTCGTCACCGTGATCCAGGAACGCAACGAACCGATCTGGGGCTCGGACGCCGCGCTCTCGGTGACGCTGTCGGCGACCACCGGATTCGTCGTGCTGATCCTCGGCTTTGCCTTCCATTGGCAGTCGACCCGCGCCCGCGAGGGCGACCTCATCAACGACGCCGTGCGCAGCCGGATCGACACCGCGCTCAACCGCGGCCGCTGCGGCCTCTGGGACTGGGACCTGTCGCGCGGCCGGATCTTCTGGTCGCAATCGATGTTCTCGATGCTGGGCCTCGACGGCCGCAACGAGCTCCTCACCTTCGGCGAGGTCAACGCGCTGGTGAAGTCGGACGACATCGACCTGTTCGAGATCGCCAACCAGCTCATCTCGGGGAAGATCGACCACATCGACCAGACCTTCCGGATGCAGCATGTCGACGGCCACTGGATCTGGCTGCGCGTCCGCTGCGAGCGCACGCGCGGGGAGAGCGATGCCGGCGTGCACCTGATCGGGATCGCGGTCGACATCACCGAGCAGAAGAGCCTCGCCGAGCGGACGGTGGAAGCCGATCTGCGGCTGCGCGACGCGATCGAGACCATTCCGGAAGCCTTCGTGCTGTGGGATGCGAGCGACCGCCTGGTGCTCTGCAACTCGCATTTCCAGCGCCTGCACAAGCTGCCCGACAGCGCCGTCATTCCCGGCACCTCCTACGAGACCGTGCTGGAGGTTGGCCGTATGCCGGAGGTGCGCACCCGTCACAACGAGACCGCAAACCAGGGTCCGGGCGCGCGCACCTTCGAGGCCCAGCTCGACGACGGCAGCTGGTTGCACATCAGCGAGCGCCGCACCAAGGACGGCGGCTATGTCTCGGTCGGCACCGACATCACCAGGATCAAGGAGCACGAGCAGAAGCTCGTCGACAACGACCTTCGCCTGCGCGCCACCGTCATCGACCTGAAACGCTCGCAGGCGGCGCTGGAGCGCCAGGCGGTCGAGCTCGCCGATCTCGCCGAAAAGTACCAGCGCGAGAAGACCCGCGCCGAGGAAGCCAACCAGACCAAGTCGAAGTTCCTCGCCAATATGAGCCACGAGCTGCGCACGCCGCTCAACGCCATCATCGGCTTCTCCGAGATCATGGGCTCGGGCATGTTCGGCGAGCTCGGCAGCGAGAAATACCAGGAATACTGCCAGGACATCCTGACCAGCGGCCACTATTTGCTCGAGGTCATCAACGACATCCTCGACATGTCAAAGATCGAGGCCGGGCGCATGAAGCTCGACATGGAGGAGCTCGACCTCGCACGGACGCTGGCGGAATCCTTGCGGGTCGTGTCCGGTCGGGCCGAGGACAAGAACCTGACGCTCGATGCCGACATCGCGAAATCCATCTCGGTCGTCGCCGACCGCCGCGCCACCAAGCAGATCATCGTCAATCTCTTGTCCAACGCCGTGAAGTTCACGCCCGACGGCGGCCGCATCGTGGTGCGCAGCCGGCAGCTCGACGGCAGGATCGTGCTGATGATCGCCGACACCGGCATCGGGATCGCGCCGCATTCGCTGGCGCGGCTCGGGCGCCCGTTCGAGCAGGTCGAGAGCCAGCTCACCAAAACCTATCACGGCTCGGGACTGGGGCTTGCGATCGCCCGCTCGCTGGCGCAGCTCCATGGCGGCTCGATGCGGCTGCGCTCGAAGATCGACGTCGGCACCGTCGTCCGCGTCACCCTGCCGCGCGACGCCGTCAAGGCGGCCTCCGGGATCCCGGCCGCGGCCTGAATTATAACTGCAGGGTCGGCGCGACTTCCCGCGCGACGTTGACCAGCGCCGCGATCAGCGGCGTCATCGGATCGCGCTGCGGGATCACGAGGCCAATGCTGTAATTGACCTCGGGATCGACGATCGGGATCGAGCGGACCTTGTCCGAGAGGCCGAGCGTCTCGGCGAGCTTGGCCGGCATCACGCTCGCCCAGCGCCCGGTCTTCACATGCGTGAACAGCACCAGCAGCGAGTTCGAGGTCAGGGTCGGCGTCGCTTCCGCGCCGACCGAGCGCAGCGCGCGGTCGATGATGCGGCGGTTCTGCATGTCGGGCGTGAGCAGGCACAGCGGCACCTGGCCCACTTCCTTCCAGGTCACCGTCTTGCGGTCGCCGAACATCGCATCGGGCGCGGTGAGAAGGCGATAGCTCTCGTTGTAGAGAGGAATGGTGCGCACCTTGCCGATCGGCTCGTTCTCGATGTAGGTCAACCCGGCATCGACCTCGAGATTTTCCAGGAGCCCGAGCACTTCGGACGACGTCGTGGAGCGGATCTGGAAGCGCACGTCGGGATGCTTGGCACGGAACGGCGTCGTCAGCGACGCCACCATGCCGAGCACGGTCGGAATTGCCGCGATCCGGATCTCGCCGGACAGCTGGTGCTTCAGCCCGTTGATCTCGTCGCGCATGGCGCGGGCGTCGCCGACAATGCGCCGCGCC
This sequence comes from Bradyrhizobium diazoefficiens, assembly GCF_018131015.1. Taxonomy (GTDB): domain Bacteria; phylum Pseudomonadota; class Alphaproteobacteria; order Rhizobiales; family Xanthobacteraceae; genus Bradyrhizobium; species Bradyrhizobium diazoefficiens_B. The sequence continues at coordinate 77,624 of NZ_JAFCJJ010000001.1, read as the reverse complement.
CAGTCGAGCGCACGTTCGCCCTCCGGCGTGAAACCCTGGAAGCGGGAGCCGCGCTGGACCAGCATCACGCCCAAAATTTCCTCGAGCTGCTTGAGCCCGGTCGACATGGTCGGCTGCGTCACGCCGCAGGCCTCCGCCGCGCGTCCGAAATGTCGCTCCTTCGCCAGCGCCAGCAGCAGTTCAAGCTTGTCGATCAACCGGTCGTCCCCTCGGGTTCTGTCGTGGCATGCAAGCTAGCACGGTCCAACTCCGCCAACACGCGAAAACCCAAGCCGGAACGGCATCGATTTCATTTCGATCGATTAGGCGGGCGGCGCGGGGCTGGAGCCGAACGTGCGCGAGGCCCTCACCTCGCTGAAGCAGGCTATCTTGCTTCCAGCAGCGCACTGAACACGCGCCGCACCTCGCTCTGCGTCTCCTTCACGCGCGCCTCCAGCGACGAGAAATCCGGCGCGTCGCCGGCGCGCGCCATCACGCGCTGGAGATCGGTGCCCGCGGTTTCCGGCTTGAAGCGGTCGCTGACGCAGAGACGCAGGATCTGCGTCAGGTCGTGATAGAGCCGCACTGCTGCGCGCAGGATCTCCGCCTCCGATTGCGGCAGCACGCCGAGCCGCGCGGCATTCTCCAGCACCTGCATGGTGCTGACGTCGAGAATCTCCGGCTTGTCGTGCGCATGCACGAGCTGGAGATATTGCGCGATGAAATCGATGTCGACCGTGCCGCCGGCGGCGTATTTGAGGTCCCAGGGATCGCTCTCGCCCTTCTCCTGCGCAATCGCGCGCCGCATGTCGGCGACGTCGTTGGCGATGAGCACGGGATCGCGGCGGCGGGTCAGAACCTCGCGGATGACGCGCGCGATTCGCTCGCTGAACTGCGGTGACGCCGACACCACGCGCGCGCGCGTGAGCGCCATGTGCTCCCAGGTCCAGGCCTCATCGGCCTGGTAGTTCGCGAAGGAGGCAAGGCTCGATGCTACCGGACCCGCGCGCCCCGAGGGCCGCAGCCGCATGTCGATCTCGTAGAGGACGCCGTAATTGGTCCGGGTCGTGAAGGCGCTGATCAGGCGCTGGGTGAAGCGGGCGAAATAATGTGCGCCCTGCAGCGACTTCTCGCCGTCCGAGTCGGGATTCTCGCTATCGAAATCGTAGAGCAGGATCAGGTCGAGATCGGATGACGCCGTCATCTCGCGGCTACCGAGCCGGCCCATGGCGACGATCGCGGTCTCCTGCCCCCTGATCCGGCCATGCTGGGCGGCGAAGCGATCGGCGACCAAGCCGTGCACGGTGTGGACGGTGCCTTCGGCAACGTCGGCGAACGCCGTGCTCGCCTGCTGCGCCGACACGGTCCCGGACAGGATGCGCGTGCCGATCAGGAACAGGCTCTCCTGCCCGAACAGGCGAAGGCGATCGAGGAATTCCTCATAGGAGGTCGCGTCCTGCACCGTGGCCGCGAGCCGCGCCGACAATTCGCGCCGGTCCGGCATCGCACCAAAGAACCGCGGGTCGATCAGGCCATCCATCAGCTGCGGCTGCCGCGCCAGCATCTCGCCGAGCCGCGGCGCGGCCCCCAGCACCAGCGCCACCAGCGCAACGAGATCGCGGTTCTGGCTGAGCAGCGTGATCAGCCGGCCGCCGCGCTGCAGCGCCTGCAGGAAATGGTCGAACGCCAGCACGGCGCGGTCCGGCTCCTCGGCATGTGCAAGCCCGTCGATCAAGACCGGCACGAATTCGACGAAGGCGGTCCGCGTCTGCTCGTTGCGGAACACGCGGTAGTCTCCGGTGATCCAGTCGCAGATGGTCTGCGCCAGGGCGGTGGGCTTCTTGAACCCCAGCGTCGCCAGATGCTGCAGCAGGCGCGGGTCTTCTGGGCCGGCACGATAGTCGATCGCCGGCAGGCTCACCGTGCCGGTCGGATCGTCGCCCTCGAACAGTTTTTCGTAGTGGCCCTGGACGATCCCGAGCTGGCGCAACAGGTCGCGCGCAAAGCTCTCGCGATCGGGATAGCCGAAGAACCAGGCGAAGCGCTCGACCGCCTCCCTGTCGTCGGGCAGCGCGTGGGTCTGCTCGTCGGCGATCATCTGCAGGCGATGCTCGACCCGGCGCAGGAATTCATACGCAGCCGTCAGCTCGCTGCAGGCAGCGGAAGTGATCCAGTTGCTGTTGGCGAGGACCTCCAGTGCAGCGAGCGTCGGCCGCAACCGCAATTCGGGATGGCGGCCGCCGGCGATCAACTGCTGGGTCTGCGCAAAGAACTCGATCTCGCGGATGCCGCCGCGCCCGACCTTGACGTTGTGGCCCTCCACCGCGACCTCGCTCTGGCCGCGATAGGTCTGCATCTGCCGCTTCATGTCGTGGACGTCGGCAAGCGCGGCAAAATCCAGATGCTTGCGCCAGACGAAGGGTGCAATTTCGGCGAGCAGCGCCTCGCCCGCCCTGAGATCGCCGGCGCAGGCGCGCGCCTTGATCATCGCGGCGCGCTCCCAGGTGCGCCCTTCCCGCTCATAGTAATGGAGCGCGGCGTCGCGGGAGATCGCGACCTGCGTCGAGGACGGGTCGGGGCGCAGGCGCAGGTCGACGCGGAACACGTAGCCGTCATAGGTGCGCTGCTGCAGGATGCGCGCCATCCCCTGCGTCACGCGGACGAAGAACGGTTGCGGCTCGATGTCCTCCGCCAGCGTCGTGGCCTCGGGGTCGAAGAACACGATGAGATCGATGTCGCTGGAATAGTTCAGCTCGCCCGCGCCCATCTTGCCCATGGCGAGCACGATCAGGCCGCAGCCCTCCTCCGGCGCGTCGGGATTGGGCGGCTCGAGCTTGCCGCGCGCGGCTTCCTGTCGCAGCAAATATTGGAGCGCCACCCGCACCGAGGAGACGGCGAGATCGGTCAGCGCCGCCGTGACCCGCATCACCGGCCAGACCCCGCCGATATCGCACAGCGCGATCAGAAGCGCGGCCTCCGCCTTCATGCGGCGAAGCAGCCGCATGACCTCGGCTTCCTCGGAGGCAGCGAGCACCGCGCCCCTCGCCTCCGCGATCAGCGCCGCCAGATGCTGGTCCGGATCGCATTCGAGCAGCCGGATCAGGCGCGCCGCATCGGCGCGCGCCAGATCGAACAGATAGGGCGAGAATTCCGCGATGCCGGAAAGAATTTTCCTTGCGAAGGGATGCGCCAGCAGCGCTTCGAGACGGGCCGATTGCGCCGGCTCGAGCTCGGCCAGCCAGTTTCCAAATCGGTCGTCAGTCGTGGAAACGGCAATATGGGGAGCCTCCGCGAACCGCGCGGCCAGGCCCTCGCCATGCTTGTCCGCGTTTCCCGGCGCGGAGTGGTTCATGCCACCTTCTGTGGCACATCCGGCATTGGAGGAGCAACCCCGTCGCCCACCCGGGCGCGCGCGGGGAGCACCAGCGTGGCGACGAGGCCGGGATGGGCGTCGCCGAGCCGCAATTCACCGCCATGCAACGTCGCAACGGCGGAGGCAAGGCTGAGGCCGAGGCCGGAGCCCGGCAGGGTGCGGCTCGCCTCCAGCCGCACGAATCGCTCGATGGCGTGCTTTCGGTCGGACTCGGGGATGCCCGGGCCGCGATCGGAGACGCTGAGCAGCACCTGCTCGCCCTCGCGCTTCGCCTCGATCGTGATCTGTCTTCCGTCCATGCTGACCACGGTCCCGGCCGGCTGCGCGGCGGGCTTGCCGTACTTGATGGCATTCTCGACCAGATTGGCGAGCGCCTGGCTGATCAATTCGCGGTTGGCGTGAATCGGCGCGGCCTCGGTCTTGACCCTCAGCGTCATGCCGTCGTCCTCGGCCAGCGGCTCGTAGAGTTCGTGGATACCGTTGGCGACCTCGGCGGCGTCGAAGTCGTCCATGTTGCCCCTCGCCTGCCCGGACTCGGCGCGCGCGATCATCAGCAGCGCGTTGAAGGTGCGGATCAGCCCGTCGGATTCCTCGATGGTCCGTTCCAGCGCGGCGCGGTAGTCGGCCTCGCCGCCGGACTTCGCCAGGGCCTCCTCGGCGCGGTTGCGCAGCCGCGTCAACGGCGTCTTGAGGTCATGGGCGATGTTGTCGGAAACCTCCTTCAGCCCCGCCATCAGCGCCTCGATCCGCTCCAGCATGGCGTTGAGGTTTTCCGCGAGGCGGTCGAGCTCGTCGCCGCTGCGCCCGACCGGCAGGCGCTCGCTGAGATCGCCGGTCATGATGCGCTGGGTCGTGCCGGTCATGGCGTCGATGCGCCTCAACACCCGGCGCGCGACGAAGACGCCGCCGCCGAGGCCGAGCACCACGACGATCAGGACCGACCATTGCGCCGCCTTGGCGACGATGCCGAACAGCCGGCGCCGCTCGTCGAGGTCGCGGCCGATCAGCAGGCGAAAGCCGTTCTCGAGCTCGGTGACGCGCACCAGCGCGCGATGGTCGCGCTCGTCGGCGTCCTCGATCCGGCGATAGGCGGTCTCCGACCAGCCTTTCGTCGCCAGCACGCCCGGCGCAAGCGACCCGACATTGCCGGCGATCGCCTGCCCGGTCGGCGTGGTTATGAGGTAAAGATTGGCGCCCGGCCGCATCGACCGGTACTGGATCGACAGCGCGAGGCCGTGCAGGCCGCGGCGGTCGTAGAACTGAATGAGCTCCGAGGTCTCGGAGTTCACCGTCTGCGTGATTTCCTCGGTGATCAGCCGCCGCGTATTCCAGGCGAAATAGGCGAGCAGCGATGCCGCGAAGACCGCGAACAGGAACAGGTAGACCAGCGTCAACCTGAACGCGGTGGTGCGGACGAGTTTACCGAATGCCGTCACGGATCATGTACCCGGCGCCGCGGATCGTGTGCAGCAGCGGCCGCTCAAAGCCCTTGTCGATCTTGGAGCGCAGCCGCGAAATGTGCACGTCGATCACGTTGGTCTGCGGATCGAAATGGTAGTCCCAGACGTTTTCCAGCAGCATGGTGCGGGTCACCACCTGGCCGGCATGCTTCATCAGATATTCGAGCAGGCGGAATTCGCGCGGCTGCAGCGTCAGCTCATCCTTGCCGCGGGCGACGCGATGGGACAGGCGGTCGAGCTCGAGATCGCCGACGCGATAGACGGTGTCCTCGGCGGGGCCACCGCGGCGGCGCGACAGCACCTCGACGCGGGCGAGCAACTCGGCGAAGGAATAGGGCTTTGGCAAATAGTCGTCGCCGCCGGCGCGCAGGCCCTTGATGCGGTCGTCGACCTGGCCGAGCGCCGAGAGGATCAGCACCGGCGTCGTATCGCCCTTGTCGCGGAGCGCGCCGATCAGCGACAGGCCGTCGCGCTTGGGCAGCATGCGGTCCACCACCAGCACGTCGTAATCGCCGCTCTCGGCCATGGCGAGGCCTTCCTCGCCGTCGGCGGCGTGGTCGGCAATGTGTCCGACCTCGCGGAACGCCTTGACGAGATAATCGGCGGATTCGCGGTCGTCTTCGATGATGAGGAGGCGCATCGTGCGTTCGGCGGCGGTCAAGGAGGTCAACCTTCTATGAACATGGCGCGAGCGGCAGTCGCATGCAAGCCGAGCGAAGGGATCCTGGCTCGGCACTTGGTCGAGCAAAGGGCGGGCGGTGAAGCTGGGGGGACTTCACCGCCCTAGGCCTTCCGACGGAGGGGGGCGTTATTCCACCGGAAGGTAGACAGGGGAAGCGAGCGTTGCACTGCTCCCCCGAAGGGCGCCGTCGGCGGGGGCGACTGATGCCGGCGACACCCCTCATCTCTCAGACCTCCTGAAGGCCTAGCCCTTGGCGAGGGGCACGGCGACGAAACGCGACTGGCCGCCGCTCTTCACGCGCATCAGGACGCTGTTCTTGTTGTCGGACTTCGCCGCGTTGATGGCTTCGCGGACCTCGCCGGCGGTGCTCACGCTCTTGCCGCCGACCTCGAGAATCACGTCGCCCTCCTTGAAGCCGCGTTCGGCCGCGGCGCTCTTCGGATCGACTTCGGTGACCACGACGCCGTCCTTGCCGGCGCCGGCCACGGAGTTGGCGGGCGCAACCGTCATGCCGAGCTTGGGCACATCGGTGCCGCGGCTCGCGCTCTTGCCGCTGTCCTTGTCGGTGTCGGCCTTCGCCTCGACCGTGTTCGGCAGCTGGCCGAGCGTCAGGTTGACGACCTTGTCCTGGCCCTTGTGCAGCACGTTGAGCTTCACGGTGGCGCCGGGCGCCATGCCGCCGATGGTGCGGGCGAGCTCACGGGCGTCCTTGACGGCGTCGCCGTTCACCGAGGTGATCACGTCGCCGGATTCGATGCCGGCCTTGGCAGCCGGACCGTTCGCCTGCGGCTCCGCCACCAGCGCGCCTTCGGCCTTCTTCATGCCGAGGCTGTCGGCGATGTCGGAGGTCACGGGCTGGATCTGCACGCCGATCCAGCCGCGGCTGACCGAGCCGCGGTCCTTGAGCTGGGCCACCACGCTCTTCACGGTGCTGGCGGGAATCGAGAACGCAATGCCGACGCTGCCGCCCGAGGGCGAGTAGATCGCGGTGTTGACGCCCATCACCTCGCCGCTGGTGTCGAAAGCGGGACCGCCGGAATTGCCCTTGTTCACGGGCGCGTCGATCTGGATGAAGTCGTCATACGGGCCGTTGCCGATGTCGCGGCCGCTGGCCGAGACGATGCCGGCGGTCACGGTGCCGCCGAGGCCGAACGGATTGCCGACAGCGAGCACCCAGTCGCCGATCCGCGGCTTGCCGTCGGCAAGCTTGGCGAACGGGAAGTTCGAGCTGCCCTCGACCTTGATCAGGGCGAGGTCGGTGCGCTGGTCGGTGCCGATCACCTTGGCGCTGTAGGTCTTGCCGTCGTCGGTCGTCACCTCGACCTTGTCGGCGCCGTCCACCACGTGGTTGTTGGTCACGGCGTAGCCGTCAGCCGAGATGAAGAAGCCGGAGCCCTGGCCCTGCACGACGCGGCCACGGCCGCCCTTCATGCCCGGAAAACCATCCGGACCGCCGAAGCGGCGGAAGAAGCGCTCCATCGGCGAGCCCGGCTGGAACGGCGAGGCGGAATCATCGCTGTCGTCGTTGCTCGCAGTCTTTTCCTTGATGTTGACCTTGACCGAGATCACCGAGGGTTTCACGCGCTCGACAATGTCGGCGAAACCGATCGGACGCTCGACCTTGCGGACCTCGTTGTTGACCTGCGCATGCGCCGGGCTGGAGAACAGGTCGGCCGGCGAGATCGACGGGTTGAAGCCGTAGACGGCAGCGCCGAGGCCGGCGACGACCGAGGCCATCAGCGCAAACTTGCGCGCGGAAAACACCGACCGGCGCGGTTGCCGGTAGGACGGAAGATTCGAGAGGTCGTGACGGTCGGTCATGCAGAGGTCTCCAGGGCCCAGAAATCGGTTTGGTGCCGGATGGATGGCGGCACCTTGCGGACCTAAAGATGGTGATTTGCGCCTTACCGCGCGCTGGCTGGGGAATTAAACTTTGGTAATGCGGCCGGTTCTGGGTGCGGCAGGATATCGCAGTCGAATCAGTCGGTTAGCTGTTGCCTGAAAGGCCGTTTGGGGCGCGAAGGCCCCGCTCCGGCCGGAAAGCCATCGGCCCGCATGGGTCAAAGCGGGACACGACGGCAACGCGGGTCCTTCTCGCCTCCCGCTCCAGCGGCCTCTCAGGCCTTCTTCATCTTCATCCGACCCATGAAATCACGCTTGCCGAGCGGCACGCCGTTGGTGCGCAGGATGTCGTAGGCAGTGGTGGCGTGGAAATAGAAATTAGGTAGCGAGAACGACATCAGGAATCCTTCGGTCGTGAAGGGCAGCTTGTGCTCGCCGAGATGAAAGAAAACGTCGCGGCCGCCGAGCGCATTGACGGCGTCGGGTGTCCAGGCCTCCAGCGCTTCACGGGTCTGCGCGACCAGCGCCTGCAACCCGGCATAGTCGTACGGCGTCTTGAACGAGGGCGGACGGAATTCGCCGCTCTGCGCGGCTTCGATGGCGCCGCGCGAATGCTGCGCGACGGAGATGATCTGAAAACGCAGCGGCAGCATGTCAGGCGCCAGCCGCGTCTCGACCATGGTTTCCGGATCGACGTTGTTGTCACGGAAATGGGCGAGCCCGCGCTCGAGGAAACCGCTTACGGCGCCGAGGGTCTGCAGATAGTTCGCCACGCTGGCGTCGTAGAGTGAAAAGGCCATGGCTTGTTTCCCCTGAATGATACTTGTCTTGAACAGGGAGATTCTTAGCCTAAACCCTTCCGCTTGCAACGGCGGCTCGGGCCTTCTTGTCCGGCGCCTCAGCCGCGAACAGACGCACTCCCCTCCTCTGGCGTCAGGTGCATCAAGCGGCCGCTATCTCATGGGAACTTGGACAGGGTTCCGTGAGCGAGCCGGAGCCCCGTTCAGCTCGCCCTGACGCTGACGATGAACTCGTCGACTTCGCGCTTCAGGGTCTCGGCCTGCTGCGACAGGTCGACGGCGGAATCCCGCGCCTCGACCGCCATGCGCCCGGTCTCGGCCGAGGTCGAGGTGATCTGAACGATGTGATTGGAGACGTCGAGCGTGCCGCGCGCGGCATCCTGGACGCTGCGCGTGATGTCCTGCGTCGCGGTGCGCTGCTGGGCGGTATCGACCTCGATGCCGGACATGATGGACGATATCTCCGACAGCGTCTGGGAGATGCCGTCGATGGCGCCGCGCGTCTCCGCAGTGATGCCCTGGATGCTGGCGACATGGGAGGTGATCTCCTCGGTCGCCTTGCTGGTCTGGTGCGCGAGGCTCTTCACCTCGGAGGCGACCACGGCGAAGCCCTTGCCGGCTTCGCCAGCCCGCGCCGCCTCGATGGTGGCGTTGAGCGCCAGCAGGTTCGTCTGCGAGGCGATCGCCTGCACGAGCTGCACGACCTCGCCGATCTTGTCGGCCGCATCCGACAGCGTATGGATGGTGTCGCGGCTCTTCTCGGCCTGGGCTGCCGCGCCCTCCGCGCGCTGGGTCGCGTCCGAGACGCGGCGGCTGATCGTTCCGATCGAATTCGTCATTTCTTCGGCCGAGCCCGCGACCGTCTGCACGCTGCCGCTGGCCTGGCTCGCGGCGCTCGCCACCGCATTGGCCTTGGTGCTGGTGTCGTTGGCCGTCTGCGACAGCGTCTCGGCGTTGCGCTTCAGATGCACGGCCGAGGACGCCACGCTGTCGACTACGCTGGCGACGAGCTCGTTGAAGTTCTTGATGCGGCCGTCGAGATAGTTCGAGCGCTCGGCCTGGTGCTGGGCTTCCTGCAACTGTTGCTCGGTGAGCCTGCGCCGCTCCAGCCCGTTGGTCTTGAACACCTCGAGCGCGCCGGCGAGCAGGCCGATCTCGTTGGTGCCGCCGAGCCCAGGAACGGGCGTCTCGAATTTCTGGTCGGCGACCTCGCGCATGGCATGCACGATCGCCGCCAGCGGACTGAGGATGCCGTTGCGCACGGCGAACCAGGTCGCAAGACAGATCGCCACCGCGACAACCGCGATGATGGCGCAGGCGACCAGGAACCAGGAGAACGCCGTCTGCGCCTGCTGGTAGATCTGCATCGCATGATCGCGCGCCGGCCCGCTCAGCGCGGCGAAGTCCGACGACAGGCTGGTGATCTCGTTGTTGAGGTAGAGCACGGCGATGAAGCCCGTGCCGCCCCCGATGCCCAGCAGGAACAATAATGCAGCGACGACGGCGCCGATCAGGAAGCGGATCGTCAGGTTGCTGTTCGCGAACATCGGCAGGCACTCAAGGCGAGGAATCGAATCTCCCGAGAGTTCCAAATAAAGGTCAACAGAGCATGAAATACGCGGCGCGCGACGGCCCCCGTAACATTACGTAGCTACGACTTCGCTTCGTCCGAGATCAACGCGGCGAGCCGCGCTTCTTCCTCGGGCGTGAGCGGAGCTGGTACGTCTGCACCGCTTCGCGCGCGGCGCCGGATCTGCAGCCACAAGACGAGGCCGCCGCCAATCAGCAGGAGCGGCGCGAGCAGCCACAACAGCATGGTCTGGCGCTCGAAGCGCGGCTTCAGCAGCACGAACTCGCCGTAACGCGCGACCAGGAAATCGAGCACCTGCGAATTGCTGTCGCCGGCGGCGACGCGCTCGCGCACCAGCAGCCGCAGGTCGCGCGCGAGCGGCGCGTCGGAATCGTCGATCGACTGGTTCTGGCAGACCATGCAGCGCAGCTCGCGCGACAATTCGCGCGCGCGCGCCTCCTTTGCGGGGTCCGACATGATCTCGTCGGGCTGCACGGCGTGCGCCGTGGGCAAGGCCAGCAGAAACAGCGCGAGGAACGCGAAGACGATCTGCCGCATCGGATCACTCCGCCGGCTGCAGGCGCTGCTTGGCCCGCGCCGGCTTCGGCGCGCCGACCCGCAGGCGCCGGTCGGACAGCGACAGCATGCCGCCGAACGCCATCAGCACCGGTCCCCACCAGATCAAGAGCACCAGCGGCTTGTGATAGATGCGGACCGCAATGGCGCCCTCATTGGTGACATCACCAAGAGAAACGTAGAGCTGGCTCGCGCCGCGCGTCAGCAGCGCGGCCTCGGTGGTGGAGGAGCCGCGGGTGGTGAAGCTGCGCTTGGACGGCGTCATGACGCTGACGGGCTCGCCGTTGCGGCTGACGTTGAACTCGGCGATCATCTCGCGGAAGTTCGGGCCCTGGCGCTGGAACAGCCCGTCGAGCTTCAGCTCGTAGCCGGCGACATGCGCGACGTCGTTCTGCTTCATCGTCGCGACATATTCGCTGTTCCAGGTGGTCTCGCAGACGATGCCGATCAGCGCGACGCCGAGGCCGGCATGGGCGAACGCGGTGCCCCAGGCCGAGCGTGGCAGGCCGCGGGCTCGCTGCAGCACGGTTGCGAACGGCAGGCGAACGAGGCCGGTGCGCTCGACGAGGTCGGTCACCGCGCCGGCGATGACGAAGATGCCGAGCCCGATGGCGAGCGGTGCCAGCGTGCTGCCGCCGTGCGCCCAGCCCCAGACAATGGCGACGGCGATGAGCCCCGCGACGCCGGCCGCGAGCAGGCGCTGGGTGACGCCGAGCAGATCGCCGCGCTTCCACGCCAGCAGCGGCCCGAACGGCACCGCGAGCAGCAGCAGCGCAAACAGCGGGGCGAAGGTGAGATTGTAGAAGGGCGCGCCGACCGACATCTTGAAATCGGCCAGCACCTCCATCGCCAGCGGATAGAGCGTGCCGAACAGCACGACCGCGCAGGCGACCGTGAGCAGCAGATTGTTGAGCACCAGCGCGCCCTCGCGCGAGATCGGCGCGAACAGGCCGCCCTGCTTCAGCGCGGTGGCGCGTCCGGCGAACAGCGACAGGCTGCCGCCGATGAACAGGCAGAGGATCAGCAGAATGAACACGCCGCGGGTTGGATCGGTGGCGAAGGCGTGCACCGAGGTGATGACGCCGGAGCGCACCAGGAAGGTGCCGAGCAGCGACAGCGAGAAGGTCAGGATCGACAAGAGGATGGTCCAGACCTTCAGCGCGTTGCGCTTTTCCATCACCAGCGCCGAGTGCAGCAGCGCGGTCCCGGCGAGCCAGGGCATCAGCGAGGCGTTCTCGACCGGGTCCCAGAACCACCAGCCGCCCCAGCCGAGCTCGTAATAGGCCCAGTAGGAGCCCATCGCGATGCCGAGCGTGAGGAAGATCCAGGCGACCAGCGTCCACGGCCGCACCCATCGCGCCCAGGCCGCGTCGATCCGCCCTTCCATCAGCGCCGCGACGGCGAAGGAGAACGAGATCGAGAAGCCGACATAGCCGAGATAGAGCATCGGCGGATGCACGGCGAGACCGATGTCCTGCAGCACCGGGTTGAGATCGCGTCCCTCGATCGGCGGATTGAGGATGCGCAGGAACGGATTCGAGGTCACCAGGATGAAGAGATAGAAGGCGCTGGCGATCCACGCCTGCACGGCCAGCACATGCGCGCGCAGCGACAGCGGCAGATTGTTGCCGAAGGCCGCGACCATGCCGCCGAACAGCGCCAGGATCGACACCCACAGCAGCATCGAGCCTTCATGGTTTCCCCACACGCCGGTGATCTTGTAGATCAGCGGCTTCATCGAGTGCGAATTCTCGTAGACGTTGGCGACGGAGAAATCCGAGGTCACGTGCAGCATCACGAGCGCGGTGAACGATGCGCCGACGAACAGGAGCTGGGCCAGCGCCGCGGAGCGCGCGACGTTCATCAGCGCGGCATCGTTCAGGCGCGCGCCGACCAGCGGCACGACGGACTGGATCAGCGCGAGCGCAAGCGCAAGCACCAGCGCGTAATGCCCGGATTCCGCGATCATCGCACCGCTCCCTGCGGATTGCCCTGCGCGGTCGTGGCCGCGGGCCTTGCGCCGTCGGAGGTCTTGGCGCCGTAATCGTCCTTCCAGTGCCCCTGCTTCTTCAGGGCGTCGGCGACGTCCTTCGGCATGTAGGTCTCGTCGTGCTTCGCCAGCACCGTGTCGGCCTTGAACACGCCGCTTGCATCGAGCGCACCCTCGGCGACGACGCCCTGCCCCTCGCGGAACAGGTCCGGCAAGATGCCCTTGTAGGCGACCGGCAGCTTGGCGCTGCCATCGGCGATCTCGAAGCTCACGGCGAGATTGTCGCCGCGCTGGAGCGAGCCGGGCTGCACCAGCCCGCCCAGGCGAAAGCGCTTGCCGGGTGCCAGGTGCTTCTCCGCGACCATGCTCGGGGTGGAGAAGAACACGATGGAGTCGCGAAGCGCGTTGAGCACGAGCGCGGCGGCCAGCGCGAGCACCGCGAGCGAGCCGCCGATGATGGTCATACGTCGCTGCTTGCGCGTCATGGCGTGTCCGTTCTCCGCTCGTCTCGTGTCGGGATCGTCATCCGTCGAGCCCGAGTGTCTTGAGGCCTTCGTTGAGCTGGCGCAACCGCTCGGCGTCGTTGGCGACCGCCTGGCGCGCGTCGGTCGATGCGCCCATCGCCTTGTCGCGCTCGCCCATCACCAGATAGGCGCGCACCAGCCGCAGCCAGCCGTCGACGTCGCCGCCATTCTGCTTCAGGCGGCTCGCCAGCCGCTCGACCATGCCGCGCACCATCGCGTTGCGATCGCCCTCGTTCATGTCCTTCGACGCCGCGATCGTCTCGTCCGACAGCGCCGGCATCGTGCCGCCGCCGACCCGCACGAGCGAGGTCTGCACGAGGTGACGCCACGGCGCATCCGCCGGCGCCTTCGCCAGCAGCGCGCGCCAGATCGCCGCCGCATCGTCCTTGCGGCCGTCCTGCTCGGCCGCAAGCCCGAGGAAGTAGTTGGCCTTGGGATCGTCCGCATTGAGCGCATGCGCGCGCTCGAATTCGGCCTTGGCTTCGGCGGTCACCACGCCGCTTGCGGCAGCCGAGATCGCCTCGCCGAGATCGGACCTGCGTTCGGCGCTTTCACCGTTGTAGGTCAGCGCATTGCGATAGGCCCGCACCGCCTCGTCGAAGCGGCCGAGCCGCTCCAGCACCGGCGCGAGCACGCTCCAGCCGCGCCCATCGGCCGGATTTTTCTCCAGATGCTGCTCGACCTGCACCACGAGGTTCTCGAGCGACTGCGTCATGTTGGCGCCGCGCTCGCGCTGCGCCAGCGGAAAGTCGCGCAGCAGCGGCGAGCCGAGCGGCATGTAGACGCCGATGGCAACGAGCGGCAGTCCGAGCAGCGCCAGCACGGCCGCCGCGCGGCGCCATGTGACACTGGTTTTCGCTGCCGGTACGTCCGAGTCGGCGGCGGCTGCGAGCAGCCTGCGGCCGATCTCGACGCGCGCGGCATCGGCTTCGGGGGCCGCGATCCGCGCTGCAGCAAGATCGCGCTCAACCTCCGCCAACTGGTCCTTGTAGACCGCGACCTCGCCGGCTTGCGACCCGGCGACATCGTCCGAACCCCCGCTGCCACGGCCGAGCGGCCAGAGCACGGCGAAGATCGCCGCGACCGTCATCAGCGCGAACACGAACCATAGCGTCATCTGGCAAGCTTCCGGCAGCGCGCGAACCGCGCCCATGGCTCGCTTTACACCACGCCTCGACGCGCCGGCAATTGACAATTGTCAATTTGGCGCGACCGGAGGGGACGTCAAAACGATGGAAAATCCAACGACTTAACCGACCTCGAAATCGACGCTCCAGGCGACGTCCTCACCACGTCCATTGAGCGCCTTCAGGAAATATGTTCCCGGCTTGGCGCCGTCCGGAAGCCTGATGCGCAACGCCCCGACTGGAACCGGCGACACAATCCGGGTCAAGGTCTCTGGCAACTGCCGCCCGCTCGCCTGCTCGACCAGCACCACCTTCGCGCTGACCATCAGTCTCTGATATTTGGCAATGATGACGCGGTTCTCAATTTCAACGAAGCTGATAAGCGGTTTCATGCGCCCACAAATAGAAATCCCCGGAAGCTACACGGGAACCGTAGGGCTCACGGCCGGAAACGTCAACCAGAAATTGTGAGCACAAATATATGCGCCTGAATCAGCCTGCGCGCGTCGACTTGCGTTCGCCGGTCTGGGCGTTCTCCGCAGCCCTGCCCATCAACGAGGCATAGTCGTCGCCGAACAGCACCGCGCAGAACCGGATCGCGGCCTGGACCTGCTGCTGCCGATAGGTGCGAACCTTGTGATCGGCCACCCGCAACGATTGCATCAGCGTCTCGGTCGAGCGCTCGACATATTGCTGGAGATCGGAATAGGTGCGCAACGTCACCTCGTTGATCGCAAGCTCGCTGGCGAAATTGCGGCAGGTCGCGACGAAATCGATCAGCGCCGCGGTCTCCTCGACTTCAGTGCTGTCGATCCGCGCGCCCGGCGGAATGTCCTTTTCCGCGCGCTGGCGCAGGATGCGGCGGACGCGGCCGGGGACGCTGTCGATCTCCGATTGCAGCGCGTTGGAGATGTCGGCCCGGATCGCGGCCAATTGCTTGCCCCAGGGTGAATCGATCCGCAGGTCGAGCTCGGTCCGCAGGCCGCGCACGCCGTCATGCAGCGCCTTCAGATTGTCGGCAACGGCGTCGAAGCGGCCGCGCTTGATGTCCATGCGCAGATTGGCGGCAAGGCAGGACAAATCGTGCAGCACGATCGTGACGGCGACGCCGTAGGGCGTGGCCGCGACGCGGATCTCGTCGTCGGAGGCGGCGATCTTGATGGCGAGGCGGATGATCTGCCACGGCGCGCTCATCCGCTGGACCACCAGCGACAGCGCGAACGGCAGCATCTGCGGCGTCTGCAGCGCGGGGATGTTGAGGGCCGTCGTCACCGCGGCGAGCTGGGCATCGCCGAAGGCGCGCAGGAACCGCGGAAGCCTTTCGTTACACACGGCGATCGCATCACGGACCGCAAGGACGGCGCCGACCGAATAGAGATCCTCGATCACGCTGGGCGGACCGACGCGGGCGAGCGCGCGCGACTTGTCGCCGCCGCCCGGCCCCGTCAGCGTGAAGATCGCAGCCGCAGCCGCCGCCTGGAGTTTCTGCGCGAGGGCCTCGACCTGTCCGGCATTGCCCGTGGCCGGCAGGCGCGCCAGCGTCGCCTCGAACTCGGCGAGCTTGTCAGGAGCACCGTCGCGGGCGAGCCATTGCCAGATCGGATGCAGCGAGGAGCGGCGAATCTGTCCGACCCGGATCGGGGCGCCCGCCTCGACCAGGAACGGTTCCAGCACCTGGAACAGCAGCCGCGACAGATCCTCGACGCGCGGCGGCGCAGCCTCGTCGGCTTCGGTCTTGCGCGCGATCTTGCGCAACTGCTCGAGCACGAGGGTGGCGACCGCGGTCTCCTGGCCGCGCTCGAGCGCGCGCTCGAACTCCCGCATCAGCAGCGCCTGCGACTGCGGCGGGAGCTGCGCGAGATACTCTCTCAGCCGCTCGATCGATGTCTGGCTCATGCGCCCGGATTGCACGGTAAATTGGCAGACGTGGGATGCGTCCGGGCGCGATCATAGGAGGGCCCGCCTTAAGAAGCCGTTTAGTAAGACGCGGTTCAGACTTCGCGCCGCACCTTGCCGGTGTTCCCGATCGGGATCCCGCACGACGAAAAGCCGTGTAGAAACAAGGGCTAGACGCCTGGGAGCAGCAGTTCGGCCCGCAGCCCCCCGATCGGCGCCGCGCCGAGCGAGAGGCTACCGCCATAGAGGGCTGCCAGATCGACCACGATCGACAGCCCGAGCCCCGAGCCAGGCTTGGACTCGTCTAGCCGTTGCCCGCGCCGCGAGACCTGGGCGCGCTCGGCCTCCGACAGGCCCCGCCCGTCGTCATCGACGAGAATCCGCAGGCGCGGTCCGGCCCCGGCCTGCTGCGGCGCCTCCGCCAGGACCTCGATGAAGACGCGCGAGGCGGCCCATTTGCAGGCATTGTCGACGAGGTTGCCGACCATCTCCTCCAGGTCCTGGCGCTCGCCGCGAAACTTCGCGGAGGGATCGGCCCTCGCCTCCACGACGATGCCGCGGCCGCGGTGAATCTTCTCCATGGTCCGCCGCAGCGCCTCGATGGCAGGCGCAACCTCCGTGACGGTCCCGACCACCGAGACCCTGGCGGCGATGCGGGCGCGCTCCAGGTGATGGGCGAGCTGGTCGCGCATCACATCCGCCTGCTCCATCACCTTCTCCGCGAACGGATCGGCGGCGTGGGCGCCGGCCTCGTTGACGATGACCGACAGCGGCGTCTTGATCGCGTGAGCGAGATTGCCGACATGGGTGCGGGCGCGCTCGACGATCTCGCGATTGGCATCGATCAGCGCGTTGGTCTCGCGCGCCAGGGGCGCGATCTCGACCGGGAATTCGCCCTCGAGCCGCTCGGCGCGCCCCGACCGGATGTCGGCGATCGATTCCGAGATGCGCTTGAGCGGCGCGAGGCCGAAGCGGACCTGGAACACCGTGGTCAGCAGCAGCACGATGCCGAGTGCGGTGAAGGTGCCGCCGAGGTAGTAGTCGAAGCTCCGCGTCTCGTCGAAAATCTCGGAGTCGTCGCCGGCGACGCTGACCAGGTACTTGCCGTCGCCGCCGAGGTCGACCGGCCGCTCCACCATGCGCAGGTTCTGCCCTTCGGGACCGTCGACATAGGCCAGGCGGATGCCGGCCGCGGTCAGCTCGGCTCCCTGCTCCTCGAGTTTCGGCAGCTTCTTGTCCCAGAGCGAGCGCGACGAGCGCACCTCGGGCTTCTCGGTGTCGGTGCGCGTGATCTGCCAGTACCAGCCGGACAGCGGCAGCTCGAACAACGGCTCGCCGAGCGACTGGAACTGGCGGTCCGGCGGCTCGTCAGGGGTCGCGACCTCGGCGATCAGCGTGCGCAGATAAAGGTTGAGGCGGCGGTCGAAAGCGCGCTCGGTGGCGTCCTTGTAGACCGACGAGAGCACGACGCCGGTGATGGCCAGGATCACCACGAGCCACGCGGTCGCCGACAGGAACAGGCGGTTGGCAAGCGAGCTAGCGGCCATCGGCAAGGTCCCGGGAGGCGCAGGATGGCGGGGCGTCGGACATCATGATCCGAACCAAGGCCTCCGTCCGGGGCGCACGTCAAGCCTCGAAGCTTGCGCGTCAGGCTCCCGGCGCCGGCGGCGGGGTCAGGAGGTAGCCGAGGCCACGGACGGTCTGGATGATGTCGACGTCGAGCTTCTTGCGGATACGGCCGACGAAGACCTCGATCGTATTGGAGTCGCGGTCGAAATCCTGGTCGTAGAGGTGCTCGACGAGCTCGGTGCGGGACACCACGCGCCCGGAATGGTGCATCAGGTAGGCCAGCAGCCGATATTCGTGCGAGGTCATCTTCACGGGATTGCCTGATACGCTGACCCGGCCGGTCCTGGTGTCGAGCGTGACGGGGCCGCAGCTCAGCTCGCTCTGGGCATGGCCGGCCGAGCGGCGCAGCAGGGCGCGGATGCGCGCCAGCACCTCCTCCAGATGGAACGGCTTGGCGACATAGTCGTCGGCGCCGGCGTCGAACCCCTGCACCTTGTCGCTCCAGCGATCGCGCGCGGTCAGGATCAGGACCGGCATGGTGCGGCCGTTGCGGCGCCAGGCCTCGAGCACCGAGATGCCGTCCTTCTTGGGCAGGCCGATGTCGAGCACCACGGCATCATAGGGCTCGTTGTCGCCGAGATAGTGCCCCTCTTCTCCGTCGAAGGCGCGATCGACGACATAGCCGGCGTCGGTCAGGGCCTTGGTGAGCTGGCGATTGAGATCGGGGTCGTCCTCGACAACGAGCAGGCGCACGTTTGTCTCCACGAAATAGGCTGCATGAACACCGCCAGATGAGCAATTCCGGCGTGAACCGAATATGAACGCGGGGAACCGCTAGACGTTACTTTTTAGTCATTTATCTCTCGCCGCTGCTCGGATGCGACTGCGCCCGCCGGGCCGCCGGACGAGCCGGCGGCATGGCGGGCGCAATGTGCCGCGTTCTGCGGCGGGTAGGAAGATGCGAGCCTTCCTACGAACTCCGTCAGGTCCGGAAGAACACGAACCAGATGACGGCAAGGATCAGGATCGCCAGCCCGGTCGAGATGGCAAGCAACGCCGCCACCGACGGCCCCGGTTCGCCCTGGCGTGCCTCGGTCGCAGTCTCGACGATCCGGTTCTGCTCTCGCGTGGTTGCCATGATGCCCTCGATCTCTGGATGTCGCCTCCGATGACCGCGACCTCGCCGCGGCCAATGGTCCTCCGGGGCAACGCCCGATCCGATGTGATGTTCCGGCTCTTTGGCACCAACCGCACGCGCGGCGTTCGGTTAACGCAATTGCAAGATTTCGCACCCCGCCTTGCTATGATTCGGTGTTCCCCGATGCTATCCTCATCGACTGTCCCCGTTGCGTTTGGAGTAGCCCATGGCCCCCCGTGCCAATTGGAAGGGTTTTCTGCGCCTGTCGCTCGTGACCTGCCCGGTCGCGCTTTACCCAGCCACTTCGGATACCGAAAAAGTCTCTTTCAACCAGATCAACCGCAAGACCGGCCACCGGATCAAATATCTCAAGGTCGACGCCGAGACCGGTGACGAGGTGACCTCCGAGGACATCGTCAAGGGCTACAAGGTCGACACCGACACCTACATCGAGGTCACCAAGGACGAGCTCGACGAGATCGCGCTCGATTCCACCCACACCATCGAGATCGACGAGTTCGTGCCGAAGG
Source organism: Bradyrhizobium diazoefficiens (assembly GCF_018131015.1). Taxonomy (GTDB): domain Bacteria; phylum Pseudomonadota; class Alphaproteobacteria; order Rhizobiales; family Xanthobacteraceae; genus Bradyrhizobium; species Bradyrhizobium diazoefficiens_B. Next base: position 58,568 of record NZ_JAFCJJ010000001.1, on the reverse strand, counting down.
CCGACATCGATAACCGCTACCTGATCCGTCCCTACTACCTCGTGCCGGACGGCAAGGTCGGCCACGACGCCTATGCGGTGATCCGCGAGACCATCCGCAGCATGGACAAGGTCGCGATCGGCCGCGTGGTGCTCACCAACCGCGAACACATCATTGCGCTGGAACCGCTCGAGAGCGGCCTGATGGGTACGCTGCTGCGCTACCCCTACGAGGTCCGCAGCGAGACCGAATATTTCGACGACATCCAGGACGTGAAGCTGACCAAGGACATGCTCGATCTCGCCCGGCACATCGTCGAGAAGAAGTCGGGCGCGTTCGAGCCGGAGATGTTCGAGGATCACTACGAGACCGCGCTGATCGATCTCATCAACAAGAAGCGCTCGGGCGCGCCAATCACGGCCAAGGCTGCGCCGAAGACCAGCGGCAACGTCATCAACCTGATGGACGCGCTGAAGAAGAGCCTTGCGACCGAGAAGGACGCGACGCCCGCGGCGAAGGTCGCCAAGGAGAACGGCAAGGAGACCGTGAAGGCCAGGAAGACGAAGAAGCGCGTCGACGGCCAGCGCGAGATGCTGCTGCCGATCGCCGGCAAGGGCGGCAAGGACGCCGCGGCGAAGCAAGCGCCCAGGGAGGCCGCACCGAAGAAGGCCGAAAAAGCCCGTGCGCGCGCCGGCGCGGGCGAAGAAGGCCGGGTAGCGGCAGCGGGGCGAAGGCCGGCCTGACATGCCCTGGTCGGCACCGTTCGACGATCCAATTCCGCTGCGCAAGGGACGCAAGCTGCTCACGCTGCAGCAGGCGGCCGACTACATCATGCAACTGCCCGAGGACGCCCAGCACGAGGCGCACTGGCAGACCGCCATCGAGACCCTGATCAACGCAGCCGAGACCGGCGGCGGCTGGCTGCTGTTCGCCCGCATCGCCATGCTGCGCGCGCTGAATGCGGACGGAAGGCGCGAATGAACGCTGCCATTTTGAAGCGATTTTAACCGGTCGCGCAAACCCCGATTTAAGGAATGCCGTCGTATCAAGCGCAGGCGCGATCGCCCAGGGCCTGATTTCTTTCGACGCGTAAAGATTTATTCGATCGATTTAACGAATTGGACAACCACGCGACCCTACGTTGGATCGGATGAAGAGGAGTTGGCTATGCGTTTGCTTCGGTCATTTCTTGCCGATGAGAGTGCCGCAACCGCGATCGAGTACGGCCTGATTGCGGCCGGCATCGCGCTGGCCATCGTCACCGTCGTGAACAACACCGGCTCGGCGCTCCTCAGCAACAAGTTCAACTCGATCAGCTCGGCGATGAAGTAACGGCGGTCGCGGCGAGAGGCGACTTCGCCGTCCGCGACACGACGTGCACGCCCGGCAGATCGGTCCTGCCCGGGCTTGCCGGCCCTGCAAACCATGATCTGCGTCAAGCATATCGAGCCAATGGCGGCCTAGCATGGCCGCCCCGCCTCCTACGTCGCGCCGTCCATGCTCGCAGATCACAACCGTCACCAACTCAGGATTCGCCGCGTCCCGCTCGATACCGGCCGCGAGAACGTCGTCGTCATTTCGAGGCGATCCAAGGCGTTGCGTGCGGAGATCTTCCGCGGCTTCAGCCGCGTCGAGCTCAGCCTCAACGGCAAGGTGCTGCTGGCGACGCTGCTGATCACCGACGACGACACGCTTGCGGCCGCGGACGAGATCGGACTTTCCGAGCCCGCGTTCCGGCGGTTCGGGGAAGCGGCCGACACCGCGGTCACCGTCACGCCGGCCTCCGCGCCGGAGAGCCTGGAGGCCGTGCGCGCCAAGATCCACGGCCGGACGCTGACCGCGGCCGAGATCGGCGCGATCATCCAGGACCTCGCGCATTACCGATACTCCGACATGGAGATCGCCGCCTTCCTGATCGGTTCGGCGAGCTTCGTCACCAGCGACGAGCTGCTGGCGCTCACCCGGGCGATGGCCGAGGTCGGCACGCGGCTGACATGGCCCGACCCGGTCGTCGTCGACAAGCACTGCATCGGCGGCATTCCCGGCAACCGCACCTCGATGGTCGTGGTCCCGATCGTGGCCGCACACGGCCTGCCGATTCCAAAAACCTCCTCGCGCGCCATCACCTCGCCCGCCGGAACGGCCGACACGATGGAGGTCCTGGCGCGGGTGAATGTCGGCGCCGACGAGATGAAGGCGATCGTCTCCTCCTGCAACGGCTGCGTGATCTGGGGCGGCCATGTGAACCTGTCGCCCGCAGACGACGTCCTGATCTCGGTCGAGCGTCCGCTCAGCCTCGACACCCGCGAGCAGATGGTCGCCTCCATCATGTCGAAGAAGATCGCGGCGGGCTCGACGCATCTGTTGATCGACATCCCGGTCGGGCCAACGGCAAAGGTCACCGGCGCCCTCGAGGCGATGCGGCTGCGAAAACTGTTCGAATTCGTCGGCGACCGCTTCGGCCGCGCCGTCGAGGTGATCACCACCGACGGCAGCCAGCCGATCGGCAACGGCATCGGGCCGGTGCTGGAGGCCAATGACGTGATGGCGGTGCTCGGCAACGAGCCGGATGCGCCGCGCGATCTGCGCGAGAAATCGCTGCGGCTTGCCGCCCATCTGCTGGAATACGACCCGAAGCTGCGCGGCGGCGCCGGCTATCAACGCGCGCGCGAGCTGCTCGACAGCGGCGCCGCGCTGAAGCAGATGCAGCGGATCATCGACGCCCAGGGCCCCTCGACATGCAACACCGAGCTCGGATCCCGCAGCTTCGACGTCAAGGCGGCGCAGGACGGCGTGGTGTCCGCGATCGACTGCCTGCGGCTGAACCGCCTCGCCCGCACCGCCGGCGCGCCGCTCGACAAGGGGGCCGGAATCCGCCTGTTCAAGAAGATCGGCGACCGCGTCGAGCAGGGCGAGCCGCTCTATCGCGTCTACAGCTTCGACCAGCCCGAGCATGATCTCGCGGCGAGCGCGGCGGCCGCGGACAGCGGATATGCGATTGGCGGCAAGTCCGCCGGAGAATGACAGATGAGCATCACCGTTCGTTTCTGCGGCGCCGCCCGCACCGTGACCGGATCGAGCTATTTGTTCCAGACCGCAACCGGCCGCTTCCTGGTCGATTGCGGCCTGTTCCAGGGCCAGAAGACGCTCAAGGAGCTGAACTACGGCGCCTTTCCGTTCCGCCCCGCCGACCTCGACGCCGTGCTGCTGACGCACGCGCATATCGACCACAGCGGCCTGCTGCCGAAACTCGTGCGCGCCGGATTCGAGGGACCGATCCTGGCGACGCGCGGCACCATCGACCTCTGCTCTTACATGTTGCCCGACGCAGGTAGCATCCAGGAATCGGAGGTCGCGCAGCTCAACCGCCGCAACGCGGCGCGCGGCCGGAAAGAAGTGCAGCCGATCTACACCCAGGCTGACGCGATTGCATCGCTGCAGTCGTTTCGCGCGGTCGACTATGAGCACTGGACCGACGTGATCCCGGGCGTCCGCGCCCGCTACTGGAATGCCGGCCACCTGCTCGGCTCCGCCTCGATCGAGCTCGAAATCACCGAGCAGGGTTCGCCGCGTCCGCTGCGCGCGCTGCTCTCCGGCGACGTCGGGCCCGAGGCGAAGCTGCTCCAGCCCGATCCGGAAGCGCCGACCGACTTCGACTATGTCATCGCCGAATCCACCTATGGCGACCGTGTGCGCGCCGCCACGACGCCTGCGCTCCGCCGGCAGCACCTCGCATCCGAGGTGCGCGATGCGGCGGCAGCCGGCGGCGCACTGCTGCTGCCCGCCTTCGCGGTCGAGCGCACCCAGGAGCTGATCGTCGATCTCGTCGGCCTGATGGAGCAGGGCGAGATCCCGACGGCGCCGATCTTCCTCGACTCGCCGCTGGCGATCCGTGCCACCGAGGTGTTCCGCCGGCATGCCGCGAGCCTCGACCCGACCGTCGACGCCAACCGCCTGCTCAACTCGCCGCATCTCAAATTCACCGAGACGGCGGACGAGAGCAAGGCGATCATGCGCCTCAGCGGATTCCACATTATCATCGCGGCCAGCGGCATGTGCGACGCCGGCCGCATCCGCCATCACCTGAAGCACTGGCTCTGGAACGAGCGCGCCACCGTGCTGCTCGCCGGCTTCCAGGCCAACGGCACCCTCGGCCGCTTCCTGCAGAACGGCGCCAGGGCGGTGCGGATCCAGGGCGAGGAGATCAGGGTCGCGGCGCGGATCCGCATGATCGACGAATATTCGGGCCATGCCGACGGCGCGGAAATGGCCGGCTGGATCGCGGCACGCCGCCCCGTCACCCGCGGGCTGTTCCTGGTCCACGGCGAGGAAGGCGCGATCGCCGGGCTGGCCGCGCGTGTCGCCGAACGCATCGTTCCCGCGGCCAAGGTCTACCAGCCGATGCTGGACGACATCTACGAACTCGCCGCTGCCGAACCGCGCGTCCTCGACGTCGATCGTCGCCGGCGGCTCGCCCCGGAGGCCGTGACCCGTCTCGACTGGCACAACGAGATGTCGGAACTCATGCTCGACATCAACGAGAAGATTGCAGCCGCCGCCGACGATCGCGCCCGCGGCGTCGTCATCCGGCGGCTGCGCCGGGCGCTGGAGGAGAAGGCCGTCTGACCCGCAGCGGATCGTGGATGGCCGGCCCGTGCAGCGTGGCCGCCCGCATCCGTTTGCTGTCCCCGCGCCTACCCTCCGGCGGGCCAGGCGCGGCGTAGCGGATATTTCGACAGTTCCAGCAACAGCAGCGACACCAGCGCCGCCCCCACCGTGACGGCGAGGTCGTCGGCATGCAGCGGACCAAAACGGAACAGCTGTGCGGCAGCCGGCCAGGCAAGGCTGAGGGTGAGCATGGCCGCGACGAAGGCGACGATGACGGCGAGTGTCCGGTTCGGCCGGGTAAAGGCCTCGACGAGCGACGTCGAGAACGAGCGATTGACGAAGATCAGGCTCACGATCACCAGCACCAGCGAGAAGAACGTCAGCGCGCGCACCTCGCTGTCCGGCATGCCATGGGCGTTTGCCGTCACCATCACGCCGCCGGTCAGGAGCAGCGCGAGCGCGCCCTGCAGCGCCGACCACACCAGCAGGGATTTCGGCAGCAGCGGCTCGTCGGGCGAGCGCGGCGGCCGCTGCATCACATCGCGCTCTGCGGTCTCGGCCTCGAACACCAGCGAGCAGACGGGGTCGATGATCATTTCCAGAAACGCGATGTGGACCGGCCCGAACAGCAGCGGCAGCCCGGTCACCAGCGGCAGCAGTGCAAGCCCTGCAATCGGCACATGGACCGCGAGGATGAAGCTCATTGCCTTGCGCAGATTGTCGTAGATCCGGCGGCCGAGCCGGATCGCCTTCACGATCGAGCCGAAATCGTCGTCGAGCAGAACGATCGAGGACGCTTCGCGCGCCACGTCGGTGCCGCGCCCGCCCATGGCAATGCCGATATGGGCCGCCTTCAGCGACGGCGCGTCGTTGACGCCGTCGCCCGTCATGGCGACGATCTCGCCGACTCCCTTGAGCGCGCTGACGATGCGCAGTTTCTGCGCCGGCGCAATGCGCGCAAAGACGGCCTGCCCCCTCGCCGCCCGCGCGAGCTCGGCATCTGCCGCGCCTTCGACCTCCGCCCCGGTCAGGACAAGCTCGGGCACGAGGCCCGCTTGCGCGGCGATCGCCGACGCGGTCGCGGGGTAGTCGCCGGTGATCATGACCACGCGGATTCCGGCGGAACGGCATTCGGCGACGGCTCCCTCCACTTCGGGCCGCAGCGGATCGGCAAAGCCCGTCAGGCCGCAGAAGCGGAAGGAAAAGTCGCGCTGTGTCGCAGGCAGGTCCGCCTCCGCGCAGTCCGCGCGCGCCACGCCGAGCACACGCAGCCCTTCCCGCGCGAGCGCGTCCACACGCGAGCGCAATTCAGCGAGCTGTTCCGCGGTCATTCCGCAAAGCATGGCGATCGTCTCGGGCGCACCCTTTGCCGCAATTGTGCACGCGCCGCCGCCTCCCCGCCACGCGTTGGACATGGCGAGGAGATCGGGGCGCAACCCGTAGCTCCGGACGAGCTGTCGTCCGGCCGCGGCATCCGGACCGAGCGCATGCAGCGCTTTCTCCATGGGATCGAACGGCTCGGGGGCGCAGGCCAGGACGCCGGTCTCGATCAATGCGTCGAACGGGTGCCCGGCGGGAGCCGTGGCGTCGGGCGTGCATTGCGTGGCGTCCGGCAGCATCAGCCGCGCCACCGTCATGCGATTTTCCGTCAGCGTCCCCGTCTTGTCCGTGCAGAGCACGGTTGCCGCCCCCAACGATTCGATGGCCGAGGCCCTGCGCGTCAGCACGCGCGCCTGCGAGATGCGCCAGGCACCCATGGCGAGAAACACCGTCAGGACGACAGGAAACTCTTCCGGAAGCATCGACATGCCGAGCGCGATCCCGGCAAGCACGCCCTCCAGCCAGCCGCCCCGGTAGAGACCGTACAGCAGCACGGTCAACGCTATGACGACGGCGCTGGCCATGGCGAACAGCGTCACCAGGCGCGTGGTCTGCTGCTGCAGACGGGGCGTTTCCGTCGTGAGCGAGCTGAGCGACTGTCCGATCTTGCCGATCTCGCTCCGGATCCCGGTCGAGGTGACTTCGGCGGTGCCGCTGCCGCGCACCACCAGCGTGCCGGAGAACACGAACGGCTGATCGTCGCCGCCGGCAACCGGCGCCACCGGCTCTTCGAGCGGCGATTGCGCCCGCTTTCTGACAGGGACGGATTCCCCGGTCAGCAACGATTCATCCAGCAGCAGATCGTCGGAGCGAACGACCACGGCGTCCGCCGCCACGCGGTCGCCCTCGGAGAGCACGATCAGATCGCCGCGAGCGACCTCGCGGCCGGGAATGCGGATGCGCTCGCCATCGCGGATCACCAGCGCACGGGGACTGGTCAGATCGCGCAAGGACTCGAGCACGCGCTCGGTGCGGGCCTCCTGCACGATGGTGATGACGATCGAGATCGATGCAAGGACGAGGAGCAGCAACGCCTCGCCGAGATCGCCCAGCGCGAAATAGATCAGCCCGCCCGCCAGCAGCAACAGCAGCATGGGCTCGCGCAGCACCTCGAGGATGAGGCGCAGGATCGTTCGCCGGCCCGTACGGGGCAGCTCATTGAAGCCTTCGGCCTCCAACCGGGCCTGCGCTTCGGACGCGGTCAGCCCCTGCATCGTCGATCAATGCGAGAACAGCACCGGAACCGGCGGATGGGCCATCATGCTGCGGGTCGCCCCGCCGAGCACGAATTCGCGCAGGCGCGAATGTCCGTAGGCGCCCATCACCAGCAGATCACTGTCATGAACGTGCGTAGCAGCCTCCAGCGCCTCGCCGATGGAGCGGCCCTGCGCATCCACGGTTTCCAGGATCACGTCCACGCCGTGCCGGGCGAGATGCTTTGCCAGTTCCGGACCGGACCGGGTCGTATCGATGCGCTTCTCGTTGATCACGGTGACAATGTGGACTCGCTTTGCCCTGGTCAGCAGCGGCAAGGCATCGCCGACCGCGCGCGTCGCCGGCCGGCTGAAGTCCCATGCCACCGTCACGACGTCGAGCACGAACGGCTTTCGGGGCTCACGGGGGACCATCAACACCGGACGGCCGGATTCGAAGATCAAGGCCTCCGCCGCCGGCTGGCCGCCGAGTTCATTCGCCTCGGCGGGAACGATGGTGAGGTCGCGGAGCCTTGCATATTCCACCAGCATCCGCGGGGCTTCGGGAGCATGACACCGTTCAAGTATCCGCTCGCCAAACACGCCTCTGCCTTCCGCCACCTGCTGGAAGGCGGCCAGCGCCGCCTCTGCCTGTTCGCGTCCCTTCCTGGCCTCGGCGTCGGCGAGCGCGGGTACGTTCAGGAATGCCGGCGACAGAAAGCTGCCAGGCAGCTCGATCCTGATCTCGCAGGCAATCGCCGACAACCTTGCGCCGATGCAGCCGGCGAAAGCGGCGGCGACATCGACGGCCTCCGGCGGAGTACTGTCGGGATAACTCGCGATGTTCAACAGCAGGTCCTTGTAGCTCATGTCGTCCCCGGGAAGTGATTGCATGGTGGGTTGCGTCATCTCGCCACCCCGGCCATCATCCCATGCCGCAATCCGTCTCGCTTGATTTGGGTCAAGCCTCCAGCCCACGGAACGGACTTGTGCTCCCGCGCTGGCCGCGGGGGCCACGATTGATCGCCATCGGAGGACTGGATATCTTCAGGGTGCTCGGACCATCACGTGGTCAATCCATCGTTGAAGCAAGACTGGGGTTCGGATGAAAAGCGTGACGCTCCTGACCCTCGGCTTCGCGCTCGTTGCCGCCTGGCCGCAGGACTGCGCGCGCGGACAGAATTCGGTCGCGCCGCCGCTGTCGCTCGTTCCGTCGTCACGTGAAAAGCCGGCGGCACGGCCGCCGCCGCCACGGGCCGGCGCCAACAATTCCGGGCCCAGGGGTGCAGCACCGCTGACAAATGGATTCCCACCGCCGCCGAATCCGGCCGCCGACTACGACGGCTTCAGCGCCAGCACCGTCGAGGACAATGACGGCCGAGATCAGATCGCGAAACCCGCGAGGTCACGCGCGGCAAGGAGCTCCAAGCCCGCTCCCGAGACAAGCGGCTCCACGACGCAGCAATTGATCGACCAGGAAGACGAGGCGTTGAAGCGAAAGCTGACGATCTGCCAAGGCTGCAAATAGAACGGCTGCAAACAGGGCATGATTTCTTATCACCTGTTTCCAGCAGGAATAACGTCGATTGCGATGGGCGGACCTGGCGAGACAGGTTCAGTAACAACGTTTCAACTCCCTGTGACTCGCGCGTGACGGCCCTTCAGAAAAATCGAGCCGTTCTCAAGCAAATCAAAAGCCCTTCCCAACCATTCCCCCAAGCGGGAACTGCCGTCCCGGCCTAAAGCCATGTCGTTGGGCGTTCGGCCTGCGGCACCTGCGAAGCGCGTCACGCTACTGCCACACGGTCTTTTCCGATGATGACGCGAGCGAGAAGCGCACATGGCTGTCACAGCGACCTTTAGCGGCGGAATCCTCACCACCTTCGGCGACGCCCTCAACAACACCACCACATTGAGCCGCAATGCGGCCGGCACGATCCTCGTCAATGGCGGCGCGGTCGCGGTCAAAGGCGGTGTCCCGACGATCGCCAACACCAAGCTGATCCAGGCCTTCGGTCTCGGCGGCGACGACATCATCACGATCAACGAGGCCAACGGCGCCATGCCTGCGGCGAACCTGTTCGGCGGCGCCGGCAATGACGTGCTGACCGGCGGGTCCGGCAACGACATGCTGTTCGGCCAGGGCGGCAACGACACGCTACTCGGCAAGGGCGGCAACGACTTCCTGTTCGGCGGTGCCGGCAACGACACGCTGACCGGCGGCGCCGGCGACGACCAGATGTTTGGCGAAGCCGGCAACGACCGCATGATCTGGAACCCCGGCGACGGCACCGACCTGATGGAGGGCGGTGACGGCGTCGACACGGCCGAAGTGAACGGCGGCAACGGCAGCGAGGTCTTCAGCATCACGGCCAACGGCACCCGCGTGCGTTTCGACCGGCTCAGTCCGGCACCGTTCTCGCTCGACATCGGCACCACCGAGAACCTTGTGGTCAACGCCAATGGCGGCGACGACACCATCACCGCCACCGGCAATCTCGCCGCGCTGATCAAGCTGACGATCGACGGCGGCGCCGGCAACGACACCATCCTCGGCGGAAACGGCGACGACATGCTGCTGGGCGGCGACGGCAACGATTTCATCGACGGCAACCAGGGCAACGACACCGCCCTGCTCGGCGCCGGCGACGATACCTTTCAGTGGGATCCGGGCGACGGCAGCGACAGGGTCGACGGACAGGCCGGGACCGATACCCTGGTGTTCAACGGCGCGAACATCGCCGAGAATATCGCGGTCTCCACGACTGGCGGCAAGGTGCTGCTGACCCGCGATGTCGGCAACATCACGATGGACCTGAACGGCATCGAGGTCATCAACATCAACGCGCGCGGCGGCAGCGACAACATCGTGGTCAACAATCTGGCCGGCACCTTCGTCAAGCAGGTCAATGTCGACCTCGGCGTGAACGGGACCGGCGACGGCGCGGCCGATACGGTGACGATGCAGGGCACAGGCAGCGCCGATACGGTCCAGGTGTCCGGTTCGGGTACCTCGCTTTCCGTGACGGGATTGCCAGCCGCCCTCGCCATCACCAACGCGGAAGGCGCGAACGACACGCTCGTCGTCAACGGCCTCGGCGGCGACGACAACATCTCCGCGGCCATGCTTGCCGCCGGCGTCGTGCATCTGACGATCGACGGCGGCGCCGGCAACGACACCATCGTCGGCAGCGCCGGCGCCGATACGCTGATCGGCGGCGACGGCAATGATTCCGTGACCGGCGGCCGCGGCGACGACATCGCCCAGCTCGGCGCCGGCAACGACTCTTTCACGTGGAATCCGGGCGACGGCAGCGACACGGTCGAAGGCGGAACCGGGGTCGACACGCTGAAGTTCTTCGGCGCCAACATCGCCGAGAACATCGACATCGCGGCCAATGGCGATCACGCCCGCTTCACGCGGGACGTCGCCAACATCACGATGGACCTGCACGGGGTCGAGCACGTCGATTTCCACGCGCTCGGCGGCGCCGACCATATCGTCGTGGAGGACCTGACCGGGACGGACGTGACCCAGGTGAACATCGACCTCAGCGGTTCGACCGGAACGCCGGACGGCGCGGTCGACAGCGTCACGGTCAATGCCACCCAGGGCGCCGACAATTTCGGCGTCAGCGGCAATGCCGGCGGCGTGACGGTGTTCGGCCTGCACACGGCCACCCATCTCAGCTTCATGGACGCCACCGATCAGCTCACGCTCAACGGCCTCGGCGGCGACGACGTGATCAACGCGAGCGGGCTTGCAGCCGGCACGGTGCAACTGACGATCAACGGCGGACTTGGCAACGACTTCATCGTCGGCAGCCAGGGCGACGACTTCATCAATGGCGGCGACGGCAACGACACCGCGCTGATGGGTGCGGGCAACGACACCTTCGTCTGGAATCCGGGTGACGACAACGACATCGTCGAAGGCCAGGCCGGCTCGGATACGCTGCTGTTCAACGGCGCCAACATCGCCGAGACCATCAACATCTTCGCCAACGGCTCGCGCGCCGAGTTCACGCGGGACGTCGCCTCGGTGACGATGGACACCAACGGCGTCGAGACCATCGACTTCAATGCGCGCGGCGGCGCCGACACCATCAATGTCGGCGACATGAGCGGCACCAGCGTCACGCAGGTCAACATCGACCTGGCCGGCACCCCCGGTGTCCCCGGCGGCGACGGCGCCGCCGACAAGGTCGTGATCAACGGCACGGCCGGAGCCGACGTCATCTCGCTGTCGATCAACAGCAACGGCGCCTTGGTGGTCAACGGCCTCGCGAGCCAGGTCGTGATCGAGAACTTCGACTTCAACGACACGGTCGTCATCAACGGCCTCGGCGGCGACGACGTGATCGAGGCGTCGGGCGTCGGCGTTACCGGGCTGCACCTCGTTCTCGACGGCGGCGCCGGCGACGACGTCCTGATCGGCAGCGCAGGTGCCGATACGCTGCTCGGCGGGCTCGGCGACGACGTGCTGATCGGCGGCGGCGGCCAGGACGTGCTGGACGGAGGACCGGGCAGCAACGTCGTGATCCAGTCGCTGGTGGCCAATGCCGGCCTGCATCCGGGAATGCTGATCTGAGCCGCATCGGGCGCTCGCAAGCCTGTCGGGTGCAAGCCTTTCAGGTGCAAGCCTTCCAGGTGCATGGCTGACCTCCAGGCGATGCGAGCGCCCCCGCTTTACCGCCCGTCCAATTCCTGATCCTCTCTCCCTCAAATCGGCCGGACCAACCGGCCGACGCCAGGGAGAGAGACGCCATGAAGCTCGGCACCGCGATCGCGGAAATCATGAGGCGCGAGGGGATCGAGATCCTCTGCGGATATCCCGTCAACCATTTGATCGAGCATGCGGCCAAGGCGGAGATCCGCCCCGTCATGGTGCGGCAGGAGCGCGTCGGCGTTCACATGGCGGACGCGATCTCGCGGGTGACGTCAGGGCGCACGATCGGTGCGTTCTGCATGCAGCACGGGCCGGGCGCCGAGAACGCGATGGGCGGCGTTGCGCAGTGCTTTGGCGAATCCGTGCCGGTGCTGGTGCTGCCGATGGGCTACCAGCGAAGGCTGTCGCATATCGAGCCGAACTTCAATTCCAGCGAGGCGATGAGGCCGTTCGCCAAATCCACTGAACCGATCATTCTGGCGGCCGAGGTCGCCAATATCTTCCGCCGCGCCTTCACCAGGCTAAAGAACGGCCGCGGCGGGCCCGTCATCGTCGAAATCCCCGCCGACATGTGGAACGAGGAGGTGCCGGAGCCGCTCAACTACACGCCGGTGCTGCGCACCCGATATGGCGCCGACCCCGTACACGTCAGGGAAGCAGCAACCCTGCTCGTCGCCGCGAAGCGGGCGGTGATCTATGCCGGCCAGGGCGTGCATTACGCGCGGGCCTGGCCGCAACTGAAGCGGCTCGCCGAGCGGCTCGCCATTCCCGTCACCACCAGTCTCGGCGGCAAGTCGTCGTTTCCGGAAAACCATCCGCTCTCGCTCGGCTCCGGGGGCCTCGCTGTACCGCGCGCGGTGCCGAAATTTCTTGCCGAGGCCGACGTCATCTTCGGCATCGGCTGCTCCTTCACCGAGACCAGTTTTGGCATCGCGATGCCGAAGGGCAAGACCATCATCCATTCCACGCTCGATCCCAACCATCTCAACAAGGACGTCGAGGCCAGCATCGGCCTCGTCGGCGATGCCGGCCTGGTGCTCGATGCGCTGCTGGAGGAGATCGGCAAGACCGTCACGTCGGACCGCGACGCCTCCGCAGTCGCGGCCGAGATCGCGGCCTCCCACAAGGAATGGCTGGCGAAGTGGATGCCAAAACTCACCAGCAATGACGCGCCGCTGAATCCCTATCGCGTGCTCTGGGACCTCCAGCACACCGTCGACATCAGGAACACCATCATCACCCACGACGCCGGCAGTCCGCGCGACCAGCTCTCGCCGTTCTGGAAGGCGGTCGAGCCCCTCTCCTATCTCGGTTGGGGCAAGACGACGCAGCTCGGCTACGGCCTCGGGCTTGCGATGGGCGCAAAGCTCGCAAAGCCCGACAAGCTCTGCATCAATGTCTGGGGCGATGCGGCAATCGGCTTCACCGGGATGGATTTCGAGACCGCGGTGCGCGAGCGCATCCCGATCATGTCGATCCTGCTCAACAATTTCTCGATGGCGATCGAGCTGAAGGTGATGCCGATCTCGACCGAGAAATATCGCTCGACCGACATTTCCGGCGACTATGCTGCGATGGCGCGCGCCTTCGGCGGCTACGGCGAGCGGGTGACGAAGCCCGATGACATCGTGCCGGCGATCCGCCGCGGCATCCAGAAGACGCAGGAGGGCACCCCGGTGTTGCTGGAGTTCATCACCAGCAAGGAGACGGAGGTGTCGCGGCCGGGGACCTGAGGCTCACCTGAATTCGAGCCTTTGACGCGCGGCGCGCCCTTGGCCGTCCTACTCCGCCATCTCGAGCTGCCGCGCGGCGGAGGGACCTGCGAGCGGCCGCTCCTCCATCGCGATCAGGCAGAGTGCAGCGGTGGTCATCAGCGCGGTGGCGGCGCCGAAGACGTAGCGGAACGCGTGCCGCATGTCGTCGGCCGGAAGCGCGACGCTGCCGGCGACATGATGCTCGCCGGCGAGCGGAATGTCGGCGCCGAGCGCGATCAGCAGGATGGCGGCGAAGGCCGCGACCGTGAACGAGGACATCAGCGAGCGGAAGAAATTCATCGCGCCGGTGATGGTGCCGACCTGCGGGCGCGCCACCGAGTTCTGCAGCGAGACCACGCAGACCGGGAAGGTGGTGCCGAGCCCGAGCGCAAACGCGGCCATCAGCGTCAGCAGCCCCCAGAGCGGCAGCGTGGTCAGCGTCAGACCGAGCGCGCACAGCGCAGCCCACGACGTGCCGACGATGGCGACGCGCTTGTAGTGCCTGGCCCGCGCCATGGTGCGGCCGGCGATCGCCGCGCCGCAGGTCGAGACCGCGGCGAGCGGAATCAAGGCAAGGCCGGCCTCGCTGGCGCTGAGGTGATAGACGGCCTCGTAGTACAGCGGAAGCTGGACGGTCAGACCCGTGATGGCACCGAGGCCGCAACCGCCGGCCAGCAGCGCGAACGGCGCGACCGTTCCGCCGAGCAGCGGCAGCGGCAGGAACGGCTCGTCCGCCCGCCGGGCATGCCACACGAAGGTGACCGCGAGCGCGACGGCGCCGCCCACCATCGAGAGAATGGTCGGCGAGAGCCATGTGTAGCGCGTGCCGCCCCAAGTCAGCACCAGCATGAACACGACGGCGGAGGCCATCAGCAGCACGCCGCCGAGCCAGTCGACCTTGCGCCTGCGGTGGAACACCGGGATCTTCTTCATGTTGGGCAGCAGCAGCGCGAGCGCAGCCGCCGTGAGCGGCAAATTGATCCAGAAGATCATCGACCAGTGCAGATGCTCGGCGAACACGCCGCCGATGACGGGCCCGAGGATGCCGCCGACCATCCAGACGCTGGAGAAATAGGCCTGGTACTGCCCGCGCTCGCGCGGTGAGACGACGTCGGAGATCACGGTCTGCACCACCGGCATGATGCCGCCGCCGCCGAGGCCCTGCAGGCCGCGCGCCAGGATCAGCATCGGCATGCTGGGCGCGATCGCGCACAGCACCGAGCCGGCGACGAACAGGCTGAGTGAGGTGATGATCATGGCGCGGCGGCCGTAGATGTCGCTGAGCGTGCCGAACACCGGCGCGACCGCGGTCGAGGCGAGCAGATAGGCGGTGATCACCCAGGACAGGCTGGAGACGTCCTGGAACTGGCGTCCGATGGTCGGCAGCGCGGTGGCGACGATGGTCTGGTCGAGCGCGGCCAGGAACATCGTCAGCATCAGGCTGATCACGATGGTGCGGACCTCGTCCTGCGACAGCGGTGCCGGCGGCGCGAGGGAGGGTGCGTCGCTGACGCTCAAGACCTCGGAAGGAAGGCGGGACAGCTCTTCGGCGATATCGTCGGGCAAAGCCTGGACGTCGGCAGCGCGCTGCCGTTCGAACTTGTTCATGTCGCTCGGACGTCATGTTGCGGCGCAAAGCCGCGAGGGATTCGTTCTGCGAACAACAATGTAGGCAGCAAGCTTGTGCTCCGGCAGGCATGCTGACGCATGGGTGCATCCCGCCCCGGCGCCATCAGTGACGGGACAAGTACGGAAGACGGGATGAAGGAGCTGAAATTCCGGGCCGGCAGCTCAGTCCTTGGGACGTCGCTTCAGGCGCGCCCGTTTCGGCAGCAGCTCCGGCCATTGCACGATGTGGTCCTCGAGCTCCTCGTCCGGAATATCCTCCTCGCTGCCCTCGACCCGGCCGCGGACGGAGACGCCGGCCTCATGCACGGTGTTGGGATCGCCGGAAATCAGCGGGTGCCACCAATAGAGGTCCCTCCCCTCGGCGACGAGCTTGTAGCCGCAGCTCGGCGGCAGCCAGTTCAGGGTGCGGACATTGGCCGGGGTCAGGCGGACGCAGTCCGGGACCTTGTCGGACCGATTCGGGTAGTCCTTGCAGGCGCAGGTCCCGGCATCCAGCAGCTTGCAGCCGACATGGGTGAAATAGATCTGGCCGGTATCCTCGTCCTCGAGCTTGTTCAGGCAGCAGCGCCCGCAGCCGTCGCACAGGCTCTCCCATTCCTCCCCAGACATCTCTTCCAACGTCTTGGTTTTCCAGAAGAATCCATCCTGGTCCGAAGGTCGTTTCATGCGCCTCAACAAGGGTTCGAAGGAACTGCAGCCTTGGCCCATCTAAGGCGGGCTGCGGCATCGCTGCAAGCAAGGCCCCGGCGAAGGCCGTAATGAACCGGGGTTCGATTAGGCCTGTTGTTCAAAATCGCGAGCAGGACCATTGGTATATGGCTCCCGCTCGGCTAGAAGAACAGCAAGTCCCTCGGACGCGAACCGGGCGCCTTGGGTTTGCCGCAACATTCCCGCAAGACGTCTCGATGCCGCCCCGGCCGGGTGCTTGAACGCTGTCGAAGCGAGCCTCAAGGGTTCCAGGTTGGACCAGAATAGACCATCCGATTGGACGAGCAGCGTCCGGAATTTCTTTCTGGACCTCGACGCGCGCTTCAACTCGTCCCTGTTCTCGTCGGCGAGGGGCCTGCGCGAGCTCTATGAGCGCTACTCGACCTTCATGGACCGCTTCTATGTCGGGCGTTGGAAGCGCTGGGTGTTCATCGAGCCGCTGTCGGAGGCCGCGACCCTCGGGCTCGGCGGCCTGATCCTGCTGCTCACCCTCGCCATCCCCGCCTTCCGCGAGACCGCGGACGAGGACTGGTTGAAGAAATCCGATCTCGCGGTGACCTTCCTCGACCGCTACGGCAACCCGATCGGCAGCCGCGGCATCAAGCACAACGATTCGATCCCGCTGGAAGATTTTCCGGACGTGCTGATCAAGGCGACGCTCGCCACCGAGGACCGCCGCTTCTACGAGCATTTCGGCATCGACATCGCCGGCACCGCGCGCGCGCTCGTCACCAACGCCCAGGCCGGCGGCGTCCGCCAGGGCGGCTCCTCGATCACCCAGCAGCTCGCCAAGAACCTGTTCCTGAGCAACGAACGCACCATCGAGCGCAAGGTCAACGAGGCCTTCCTCGCGATCTGGCTGGAATGGCGGCTGACCAAGAACGAGATCCTGAAACTCTATCTCGACCGCGCCTATATGGGCGGCGGCACATTCGGCGTCGACGGCGCCGCGCATTTCTATTTCAACAAATCCGCGCGCGACGTGACCTTGGCCGAAGCGGCGATGCTGGCCGGCCTGTTCAAGGCGCCGACCAAATACGCGCCCCACATCAACCTGCCCGCTGCGCGAGCCCGCGCCAACGTCGTGCTCGACAACCTCGTCGATGCCGGCTTCATGACCGAGGGCCAGGTGTTCGGCGCCCGTCGCAACCCGGCCTTCGCCGTCGACCGCCGCGACGAGGCCTCGCCGAACTACTATCTCGACTACGCCTTCGACGAGATGCGCAAGCTCGTCGACACCTTCCCGAAATCCTACACCGAGCGCGTCTTCGTGGTGCGGCTTGCGATCGACGCCAACGTGCAGAAGGCGGCCGAGGACGCCATCGAGAACCAGCTGCGCCAGTTCGGCCGCGACTATCACGCGACCCAGGCCGCGACCGTCGTGTCCGATCTCGACGGCGGCGTCCGCGCCATGGTCGGCGGCCGCGACTACGGCGCGAGCCAGTTCAACCGCGCCACCGACGCCTACCGCCAGCCCGGCTCCTCGTTCAAGCCTTACGTCTACACCACCGCACTGCTCAGCGGTTACACGCCGAACTCGGTCGTGGTCGACGGACCCGTCTGCATCGGCAATTGGTGCCCGCAGAACTATGGCCACTCCTATTCCGGCTCGGTGACGCTGACGCAGGCGATCACGCGCTCGATCAACGTCGTGCCGGTGAAGCTGTCGATCGAGATCGGCCGCCGGGAGCAGCCGAAGACGCAGAACCCGGCCAAGGTCGGCCGCGCCAAGATCGTCGAGGTCGCGCGCCGCTTCGGCATCAAGGCGCCCCTGCCCGACACGCCATCGCTGCCGATCGGCTCGGACGAGGTCACCGTGCTGGAGCACGCCGTGGCCTACGCGACCTTCCCCAACCGCGGCAAGGCGGTGACGCCGCACGCGGTGCTGGAGGTGCGCACCGGCGCGGGCGATCTGGTCTGGCGCTGGGACCGCGACGGCCCGAAGCCGCGGCAGGCGATCCCTGCGAACATCGCCGCCGACATGGCCGGCATGATGAGCCACGTCGTCAGCGAAGGCACCGCGCGCCGCGCCGCGCTCGACGGCATTCCGACCGCCGGCAAGACCGGCACCACCAATGCCTATCGCGACGCCTGGTTCGTCGGCTACACCGGCAATTTCACCTGCGCGGTCTGGTACGGCAATGACGACTACTCGCCGACCAACCGCATGACCGGCGGCTCGCTGCCGGCGCAGACCTGGCACGACATCATGGTCGCGGCGCATCAGGGCGTCGAGGTCCGGGAAATTCCCGGCATCGGCATGGGCCAGAAGCTGCCGCCGCAGCCGATGGCCGCCAACGCACAGGCCAATGCGGCGCCGAAGGTGCTGGAGACCAAGCCCGGCCCGCCGCCCGTGCTGACCAAGCGCGGCGCCGATATCCTGGTGCGCGTCGAGAAGATGCTCGACGATGCCGCCAGGACCGCGACCAAGGCTTCGGCCGACGATACCAAGCAGGCCAAGCCGGCCTCATCGACCAGCGCGCTCGCCTTTCCGCAGAACTATGCGGAGGAGAACGCGAACGGCTCCACCCAGCGCAAGAACTGATCGCGACCCGTGCGGCTGATATTGATCACATTGACGGCGCTCCTGCTCGCGACCGTGGTCGGCGTCGGGGCGACCTGGATGACGACGACGCGCGGCACCGAGATCGGCGCGCTGACCATCGGCGCCTGGACCGCGCGGCCGCGCACCGGCACCGCCGACGTCGATCCCTATTCGCGCGCCACCATCGTGCGCAATGGCGAGCTGCCGATCGGCACCGGCGACGGCGTCGCCTTCACCGCGACCGCCGACGACAAGAAGAAGGCGCTCGACGGCCGCTGCGACGTGATCGTCTCCGGCGTGACGCCGCCGGCGCGGTTCTGGACGCTGACGCTCTACGACCGCAAGGGCCACCTCGTCGCCAATTCGCTTGCCCGCTACGGCTTCACCAGCCAGGAAATCATCCGCCAGTCCGACGGCTCGTTCGAGATCCGCATCGCCTCGCGCTCGCGCGCCGGCAACTGGCTGCCGACCGGCGGCATCGAGCGCTACGCGCTGATGCTGCGGCTCTACGATACCCCGGTCGGCGTAGCGACGCGCACCAAGCGCGACGCGCCGATGCCCACGATCTCGACGGTGGGCTGCTCATGATCCGCCTGGCGCTCACCATCGTCGCCGGCATCGCGCTCGGTCTCGTCGTCCACCTCGTCAGCGTGCTGGCGCTGCCACGGATCGCGACCCAGGACGCCTATTCGCGCCTGACGCCGATGACCAAGCTCAACGGCGTCAGCCAGCTTCCGCTGGCCGATCCCGGCACCTCGCCGATGCCGTTCATGGATCCGGCCTTTGCGCTCGCGATCTGCCGCTACGACCTTTCGGGCGGACCGATCAAGCTCACCGTGCCCGTGAGCCAGGCCTACACCTCGGTGTCGTTCTACACCCGCAACGAGATCGCCTATTACGCCATCAACGACCGCTCGGCAGGCAAGAAGGTGATCGAACTCGACCTGATGACGGAGGCACAGCACAACGACCTGCCCGAGGACGAGGAAGTCACCGCGGCCGACCGCCTGATCATCGATTCCCCCAGCACCACCGGCCTGATCGTGATGAAGGCGCTCGCCGCCGAGCCCGGCCTGATGCCGCAGGCGCAGGCCTCGCTCGCGGCTGCGACCTGCGCGCCGCAGACCGAGCCGCCGGCCAAGAGCGAGGCGCGCGGCCGGCGCTGACCGAGGCCGTTTCCGGCGACGCAAGGCACAAACTGCGAAAACAACCCCATGCACCGATTCCGGGGCATTGAAATCACTGGCCTAATTTGGCGCTCATCCCGGACGCATGGGCACACCGGCGACGAAGACCGACGCTGCGGCGGAAATTGCTGGCTTGCGGCTTTCCCGAAAACGCACTTGACCCGTCGGGCAAAACACTGGCAGAATGGCATCGTTGAAAATTTGCGGGACCCGCGTGGAAAACTCCATCGCGGTTATTTTTTGTCGACGTATAGATTGTTTTGATCAGCCGCCGTTGGTCCGACGATCCGAGAGACCCGCGTATGATGGCGTCGGATCGACTTGCCAAACTCGGAGGAATGAGCACAATTGTTTGCCATTGCAACGCTATTGACCGTCGACAACGTTTCTCTAACCGCTAACCCGCGTATTCTTCTGTTCGGTTTCTACCAACTTGACACTGCGTGGCGGAAGCAACCCGGCAAGTGCCGAAGACCGGATGCCCTATTTCATTGGCAGCGGAAGAGATCGAGGAGCCGTCAGCCTGTTCAACGCTTCGGGAGGCCTTTCGTGAGCGCTTCGATCATTCGGAAAATTACAGCTGCCTCATAGGTGGGACAAGGCAAAGTGGGTGCGAGCGCTGCCTGGGCCTGCAAGGTCGAGCAGGAATTTCTCACAGAGTTTCCAGCAAGGGGTCCAAGGCCAGCCGGGTCATTAATCAGCAACGCGAATTTCTTGGCGGATACGATGCGATCGTTGAGATGGTAGGAGCCGCGAATGAGCCGCTTACATTTTCCCTTTCTGTGTTTACTGGCGTTCTTCAGCGCATCGGCCCAAGCTGAGTTCAGAGGGCTCGAGATCATCAAGCCGATTACCGAACCTCAAACGGACGCTCAGCCATTTCCGACGGACATAGTTCCCAACGTCACGCACAACCGTAGCGTCCAGGCGATGAGTTTCTCTCCCGATGGACAGCTGCTTGCTACCGGCAGCTACGACAGTTCGGTCCGATTGTGGGATGTCGCCACTGGGCGACTGCTCAGAAAATTGTCTGGCCATCCAGAGCAAATCACCGCCCTCGCGTTTTCACCCAATGGCAAGCAACTGATCTCGGGGGACCTCGACGCAAAGTCTTTCCTGTGGGAGGTAGAGACTGGTCGTCGCTTGATCACCTTCACCAGACCTGATGGCTGGGGCATTTCAAGAGCGTTTGCCCTTTCGTCAGACTCGCGCTTCGCAATATCACTGGAGAACAGCGGCGACATCGTGATTTGGGATCTAAACTCGAAAACCATTGTTCAAACTATAGGTCGCGATCAATTCAAGGGCGTAGGCGTATTCGGACTTGCATTGTCGCCCGACAACAAAAGTCTGTTCGCGGCCTACAACGACAAAGCCGTGCGATTGTGGGACGTCACATCCGGCAAACTCATCCACACCTTCAGCACAAATACTAAACCCAGGAAAATTGCCGTGTCTCCCGACGGCATGCTTTTGGCCATCGCCGATGACAGCTACTTTCTCTCACTGTGGGATGTCCAGTCGGGGAAGATCAAGCGGTCCATGGAGCATGGACGACCGATAGAATCTCTCGCCTTCGCACCCGAT
Organism: Bradyrhizobium diazoefficiens; assembly: GCF_018131015.1. Classification (GTDB taxonomy): domain Bacteria; phylum Pseudomonadota; class Alphaproteobacteria; order Rhizobiales; family Xanthobacteraceae; genus Bradyrhizobium; species Bradyrhizobium diazoefficiens_B. The sequence continues at coordinate 37,329 of NZ_JAFCJJ010000001.1, read as the reverse complement.
GGGCGTTCCGTGTTTATCGTCACCGACATGGGAAGGGCTGATCCGCCGGGAGCTCCCCGAGGGATATTGATCTGGGACGTCGAGTCCGGCGCCCAAAACTCTGTGATTGGATCGGTAAAGAGTATATCGAGTGCAGCATTCTCGCCTTCCGGGGAATTGGTCGCGCTGGGTTCAAATGACGGCAGCGTGCAGGTACAGAGTTCATCCTCAGGAAAAAGCCTGTGGGCGGCATCGTCAGTGAAGGCATCGCTCACCCTCAGCCCGGATCCGCGCCGCGAAGTCGCGCTGTTAACCTCGGAATATGGGTGGGATCTACAATCTGGCAGGCGCATCGAAGGCTTTCCAACAAGTCAAGAAACCAAGGATGTAACCGCCTTCTCCCCGGATGGAGGCATCGTCGCGGCGGCAGGACCAACCCGTCCTCTTGCTGTCTATGAAGCTTCATCGAAACGACTGCTTCGCGAGTTCGATTTTCCCGTCGAGGCGGGCTTGAGAACGGCGCGCTTTTCAGCAGATGGAACCTTACTCGGCGTGATCTTGAACTTTCCCGATGGACCTTCAGCGGTGATCGTATCGGTCAAATCCGGCACCGTGCTTTCCAGAGAATCGGCTGGGCAGCACGACAGCTATCTAGAACTGTCTCCAGACGGAAAGACATACGCTATCGGTAATTTGATAGCCGATGGTCCTTACGTAAATATATTTGGCGTGAATGGAAAGCATCAGCGATCAATTCGGACAGGTGCGGAAGGCAATCGCTCTGCGCCAGTCTTCTCTGCAGATGGCAACGCCCTGTTTGTGGGCGCAGATCAATACATAAAAAAATTCGACCCTCGCACCGGAAAACCGTTGCTCACCCTCCGGGGGCATACTGGCGCTGTGACGTCGCTCCAAATGCGGCCTGATGGCAAAGTGCTGCTTTCGGGAAGCAATGACGGAACAATGAAACTATGGGACCCTGCGACCGGACGCCTTTTGAGCAGCTTTCCGACGGGGACCGCTATCGACGAAGTCGCATTTTCCGCCCAAGGAAAACTTCTAGCGCTGAACCAGGATGGCGTCGTTGCCGTTCGGGAGCCAGAGAGGGGCGCCCTGCTTGCCAATCTGTATTCACTCCCCGGGAAGGAATGGATCGCATTGACGCCAGAGGGGTTCTTCGACGCGTCAGAAAAAGGAGGAGAATTTCTTTCCGCAGTTCGCGGAACCAGAATTTATACAATAGAGCAGTTCTTTCAAAAATTGTACGCTCCGTTTCTACTCCAGCAAAAGCTCGCAGGCGATCCGCGTGGGAAAGTTCGTGACGCCGCAGCATCCCTGGATTTGTCGAAAGCAGCGGCATCCGGGCCGCCTCCGCGCGTCAGCATCGTCAATCCAAAAGCAGGCCTGACCGTAACAGGCAACTACGTGGAAGTAGAAATAGAAATCAATGCGCAAGGTGGAGGCGTTGGAAACATAGACTGGCGCGTCAACGACCAGCTCTTTGGTCGGGAAACAATCGCCGCGGGAGCAAGTAGCGCGCCTGTTCGCCTGAAGAAGATGCTGCCCATCAAAACGGGGGACAATCAGATCGCTGTCGGCGCCTATAACAGCGCTGGCGTGATCGAATCGCAACGCGCCACGACCATCGTTAAAGGAGTGGCGAAGGATGTCATCGCAAAAGCCCGGCTATTCGTCCTGGCGATCGGAGTGAACAATTACGCGACGGTTCGTCCGAAGCTCAGTTTTGCGCGGCAAGACGCGGAATCAGTAGTGCAGACGCTCCGGCGGGGAGCTGGGACACTTTATGAGGTCGCTCCAGTAGCTCCCATCGTAGACGCGGATGTCACCGCATCGAATATCGAGAGGCGCATAGGAGAACTCAGTCGCGCGGTCCAGCCTGAAGATGTCTTTATTCTGTATCTGGCCGGCCACGGAAAAACCGTGGACCAGCAATTTTTCTTTTTGCCTTACGATTTTCGAAACGTGGATGCAAAGTCCATAGTCGTTGACGGTATAGGACAGGACAAACTTATCTCCTGGCTGGCCTCGATACCGGCGAGAAGAAGCCTTCTGCTGATAGACTCCTGTGAGAGCGGCTCAGCCATACAAGAGAGAGCCGACGCCGTTACATTGATGAGCAAGTCAGCCAATCGCACAATAATCACTGCGACTACCGAAGATCGACCCGCAGCAGAGGGCGTCGAGGGGCACGGCGTCTTCACGTTCACAATCCTTTCGGGGTTCGATGCGGCGGATCAAGACAAAGACGGGAAAATCGACATACTGGAACTGATGAAGTACGTGGGCGACACGCTTCCGAAAATTGCTGATAAGCAGTGGGGTATCGAGCAAAAGCCGCTCTTCAGCTTTAAAGGTGAAAACTTTCCGCTCGCGCAGAGGTAGGCGCCACCAGGCGAACCGGCCGTTGCGGTGAGGCGATCTATCATTATTGACTGAGGTCTAAATGGAACGCTTGGTTATATTGATTACTGTTGCGTTCGCGCTGTTGGGGGCGACATTATCATCAGCCCAAGACGGCAGGCGGGCAGCGTCTCCGAGCGGCCTGGTTCTTGAAACTCCGGAAGAGTTAGCAAGACTTCCGCGAGCGCCCGCTTTTCGAGATTGGCGACCTCCACGCGTGGATCTTTCAAGCAATTTCCCGCGGGCCGGGAATCAGATTGGCGGCACTTGCACCGCCTGGGCCGTCTCATACGCACGAGCATATTACACAAGGAAGGTCGAGAATCGATCTCTCACAGATCCGTCGAACATTCCAAGTCCGCTTTATCTCTACAACAAGATGAGGAATGGCAAAGGTGTGAACGGCAAGAGCTGCGAGAATGCCGGGTCAAGTCCCTATGATGCCATTGGCAACCTTTGGGACGGCGCACTGTCCCTTCGAGACTATCCGAACAGGCTCCCCCTGCTGTGCCAACTCATCACTCCCCAGCAGAGAGCCAACGCGAATGATTTTCATACCAAACGCCGTGAGGTGTTAGGCACGAGCGATTCTCCAGACGGCCTTCTTGAAGCAATATTAGGATCACTAGCGAAGAACGATCCCGCCATCATCGCTATTCAGGCGACCGACATGTTCAGAGAACTTAACCGGTCCAAGCCCGTCATGTACAGCGTTGGCACGCCCTGTGATGCCGAAGCTTGCGGCCACGCAATAGTTGCCGTCGGTTACGACGACGAGAGACAACTATTGAAAGTCATGAACTCATGGGGAGAGGATTGGGGCCAGAACGGTTTTGGATGGATGTCGTACGCTGTGGCCAAGAAGATCCTCATGATGGGAGTTGTCACAGGTCCGAGACCTCCACCGCCACCGCCGACACCTCCATCTCCTCCACCGTCTTGCAGCATGACAATTACCCCCGACGTCATACAGCGGGGTAGCAGCGCCACGCTCTCGTACACCTCCAAAAATTCCGTTGGGGGACGAATTGACAAGGCGATCGGCGGGGTATTTGCGAACGGTTCGGTTAGAATCGTTCCGGAAGCCACAACCACCTATATCGGGACGTTCCTGGGCAATGATTCAAACGCAAATGCGACGTGTGCGGCGACTGTGACTGTAACCGAACCGCCGCACCCTCCGCCCATCATCGTTGCGTTCAACTCCAATCGCGGTCACATCGCGAAAGGCGGTTCCGCGACACTCTCCTGGTCTGCAAGCAATACGTCGCTCGTTCGACTTGACGGCGAGACCGTGCCTGAAGTCGGGTCAAAAACGGTTACGCCGTCAGGGACCACAAAATATACTCTGAATGCGATCAATAAAGGTGGCGTGGGCGTCAGCGCGACCACAGTCGTTGCTGTTGAGGACAGTTCGATCATCTCGCTGCCTGAGGATCGCTGCGGTCATATTGAACTTGCCTATCAGCAAGGACAAAAAGTCATAGGCGGTTTCGTCGGGACGTTTGACGATATCGAATGGCTTCGAGTTCACTACGGAGATGCCCGGCTGGAAGTCGATGTGACGCCCTGGCCCTTGTGTGAGGCTCGGCAGACGCTCAACGCCCCGATAGCAAAGGGAGTGTCCGACGGGTTGAAAGTGAAAATAAGAAAGGCGGATGGCCTGTCTCTGCTGAGGGACGGTGATCCATTGATATTCGAAGTCGAGACTCCAAGCTATCCCAGTTATATGCACGTGGCATACATTCAAGCAGATGGAACGGTCGCGAATCTTTCCGCCAGAGGCACGGGACTTCAGTCCCCGCGCCCGCCCTCGACTACACTGACTTTTGGTACAGGAGACTTGTGGGGACAATTCCGGGTATCGGCCCCATTTGGACGCGAGATGCTGGTCGTACTCGCCTCCAAACGTCCCATATTTGATAACCAGCGTTCAGAGAAGGAAACGGAGCGTCAGTTTCTGGACGCATTGCGTGCCGCGATCTTTGCCGATGGTGGATCGATTATCGCGGCGAATATCGATACGATAGTGACAGCGCAGAGGTAGCTGGAACAACTGTCGCTGGGCGCGGGATCATGTGTTGCGCCTACGAATTTAACGCACGGTGTTTCACTAGCAGTTTATTCAACTCGCGCGCTCTACCGCCCGCCCCGGGTCAATCGCAGCCGCCTCGGGCATCATCGCGCGGTCGTTCCCCGATGCGCCTTGGCCCCCATCCCGCGCGCCCAGAGCAGCGCCAATGGTCCGAGCAGGATCCCGGCCGCGAGAACGACGAACATCAACAGCCAGCCGCTCGCGCTCTGCGGGCCGCCCGCGATGTCGAGCGCGACGCCGGTCCCCCAGGCACCGACCGCCGAGAGGCCGAAACCGACGGTAGAGTGCAGGGCCAGGGTCGCGCCGCGATGCTCGGAGACGGCCGCGGCAGACATGCCGGCGGTCAACGCGCCGGAATCGGCCGGCACCGTCAGGCCATAGACCAGCAGCAGCAGCGCCAGCACCCACGCCGGGGCTGTCGCGTTGAGGCCGATGACGACCGCGACGCAGGCCGACGCGATCATCACCACCGTGATCGCGCGATGTCGTCCGAATTTCAGCGCGGCCTCGTTGCCGAGGATGCTTGCCGGCATCGAGATCACCGCGAAGCAAAAGCTCATCAGCACGGGCGTCAGCCACGACGGCGCGCCCTGATGCGCAACCACGAAGGTCCAGAATCCGACCAGCCAGGTGCGGATGCCATAGAGCTCGAAGCAATGAGCGCCGTAGCCGAGGATGTAGCCGAGCGCCTCGCGATTGGCGAAGACGGGTGCGAAGTTCAGCAGCCGGCCTGCCTTCGGGGCGGGCCGACGCGCCTCCATCAGAAGACACGCGGCCACCATCGCAACGGGTCCGATACCGGTCACATAGAACGCGGTCCGCCAGCCCCAGCGGTCGGCGAGGACCTGCGCGACCAGGAACGACAGGCCGACGCCCACCGAGAAGCTCGACGTGTACAGCGTCACTGCCCGCGAGGTGTCGCCGGCGGGCAATCGATCCGTCAGCGCCTTGAGCCCGGGCATGTAGGCGCCCGCAAAGCCCAGGCCCGCAAGCGACCAGATGATCGTTCCCGACCAGAAGCCTTCCGCGAAGACGCCAAATGCCGCGGTCGCAAGTCCGCTGACGATGGAGCCGAACAGCAGCACGATCCGCGCGTCGATGCGGTCGGTCAGCGTCGTCAGCACGGGCACTGCGAGCATGTAGCCGAACGCATAGCCGCTCGCCATCAAGCCGCCTTCGGCGGCGGAAAGGCCCCACGCCGGCATCAGATGCTGCGCGAGATTTGCCGACAGCGTCACGTGCGGCAGCAGATTTCCGACCTGGCCGATGCACATCACCGCAATCAGCGACCGTCCGTTCAAGCTACGAATTTTCGCCTCCCGCCCGGAGCGGCTCCGATGTCGCCGAACCTGCGTGAAGCAGCAGGAGCGCAACGAACGCAGACAGCGAAACGAGGGCGCTGATCCACAGCGCGCCGCGACCGATCTGCTCCACCATCAACCCGAGTGCCAGCGGCGCGGCCGCGCCCGTCAACCGGGACGGCAGCGAGATCATGCCGACACGCTTGCCAAACCCCACCGGCCCGAACAACGCCAGCGGCAGCGTGCCGCGCGCGATCGTGATGATGCCGTTGCCCGCGCCGTAGAGAATGGCGAACACCGGGGCGAACAACGAGCCTCCCGCGAGCAGCGCGACGACGCCGAGCGGATTCGTCAGCACGGCAAGCCTCGCCGAGACCAGCGGATGAAACCGGCCGAGCCATCCTGCTTCGAGGAGCCGGGCGCCGACCTGGGCAGGGCCGACCAGGGTCCCCGCGAGCAAGGCCTCGGCCGGCGTCGCTCCGAATGCAACCAGCATCGACGGCAGAATGGCCGAGATGCCCGAGCTGACGAAGCTTGCGGCCGCGAAGATGTAAGCCAGCAAGGCCATCGCAAAAGTCTCGCTCTGGCCTTCGGAATGCCGGCCCGCTTCGGCAGGCGGCGGAGCCTCCGGATGCAATGGCGCCGCACGCGGCAGCGACAGATTGAGCGGCAGCGCCAGAGCGAGATGGATCGCAGCCCACACCTGGCAAGCCACGCGCCAGCCATACTCGGCATCCAGCCACGTCGTCAGCGGCCAGCCGAGCGTGCTGGCAAAGCCCGCAATCAGGGTGATGCCGGTGATGGATTTTCGCGCCGCCGCGCCGTGGATGCGTGCGAGCGTTGCGAACGCCGCTTCATAGAGGCCCATCCCCATGCCAATGCCGAGCAACACCCAGGCTGCAATCAGCCCCGCCGCGCCATGGGCAGCGCCCAGCAGCAGCAGGCCGGCCGCAAAGACGAAGTTCGAAATCGCGAGCAGGCTGCGTCCGCCGAACCTGTCGATGGAATGACCGACACGCGGGCCGAGAAGTCCGGAGAGGACGAGCGCCCCCGAGAGCGATCCGAACATGTAGGTCGGCGTCAGATCGAGATCCCGCGCGATCGGCACGGCGAGGATGGCCGGAAGATAATAGCTCGACGCCCACGCGATGGTCTGCGCGGTGCCGAGTGCGAGCACGACGGTGAGCGGACCGGCACCCCGGTCCGCAGGACTTTGCTTCATGAACAACCGCACCCCTTGGCGCCGGCCTTCTTGGCCGCCTCGTCGTCGGCACAGCAGGCCGAGGGCTCGGTTTTCGCCGGTCCGCCGCAGCATCCTGCGGCGCCCGCGGATTCGACGCCGCCGCGCGTGCAGACACCGGTCTCCGGCAGCACGAGCTCGACCCGTGCGGCGGCCTTGCTGTCGCCCGCGATCTCGGCGACAACCGAGCGGACCTGCTCATATCCGGTCATCATCAGGAAGGTCGGAGCGCGACCGTAGGATTTCATGCCGGCCAGATAGAAGCCCGGCTCGTCATGCGCGAGCTCGCGCGCGCCGTGGGGACGGACGGTGCCGCAGCTATGCTCGTTGGGATCGATCAGCGGCGCGAGCGCAACAGGTGCCTCGATCGCCGGGTCGAGCCGAAGCCGCAGCTCGGACAGGAATGCAAGGTCGGGACGAAAGCCGGTCGAGACGACCAGCTCGTCCGCGACCACGCTGCGCGCACCGCAGCCGGCGCCCGCTGAAATCCTGAGGCGTCCTTCGCTCGAAGAGATGTGGGTGACGCCGAAGCCGGCCTCGATCCTGATCTTCCCGGCAGCGACGAGCGCGGCGAAGGCAGAGCCCAGCTCGCCGCGCGCGGCAAGCTTGTCGTTGCGGCCACCACCAAAGGATTTTGCCGGATCGGCGCCACGCAACAGCCAGATGGCTTGCGTGCCGGGCGCCTCATCTGCGAGCTGCACGAGGTCGATCAGCGTGCCCACGGCGGAATGGCCGGCGCCGAGCACGGCGACAGTTTTCCCCGCATATCTGGCGCGCTCGACGCCGCGCACGTCCGGCATGCCATAGGCGATGCGGCCCGCGTGCTCGCGCTCGCCGATCGCAGGCAAGCCGTTGCTGCCGGCGGGGTTGGGCGAGAACCACGTGCCCGACGCGTCGATGACGGCATCGGCCCGCAGCACCTCGGGGCCCTTGCCGTTCTGGTAGCGGATCTCGAACGGCGCCTGCTCCCGGCCCTTGCTCTTCGCCTTGTCGAATCCGGTGCGGCTGATGGCCGTGACGCGGCTGGAAGTCCGGATCGCCTCGCGCAGCGGCGTGCGCGTCGCAAGCGGCGTGAGGTAGCGATCGAGCAATTCGCCGCCGGTCGGATAGGATTTTGGGTCCGGCGAATTCCATCCCGTCGCGGCGAGCAGGCGCAACGCCGCCTTGTCGAAATTGTATTCCCAGGGCGAGAACAGCTGGACCTGCTGCCACTGGCGGATCGCGTGCCCGGCTTCGGGTCCGGCCTCCAGCACGATCGGCGACATGCCGCGTTCCAGCACGTGCGCCGCCGCAGCCAGGCCGACCGGCCCTGCCCCGATGATGGCAACCGTCTTTCCGCCGCTCATTGCACTACTCCCATCATTCTAGAACCATCGAATAATATCGGCCGCAAAAGTCAGGCCGCCGTTTGCGCGCCCGTGCATCCAACTTCGTCCGCGCAGCACTCCGCCACCAGGAAGGCCACCAGCCCCCGCATCGCATCGAAGTTCGCGTGACAGACCAGGGTCGTCGATTCCCTGACCTGACTGACGAGTCCAACGGAGACCAAAGTCTTGAGGTGATGCGACAGCGTGGACGCCGGGATCTTCAGCTTTTCCTGCAGGCGCCCCACGGGCATGCCCGAGTGCCCTGCCCTGACCAGGCTCCGATAAATCTGGAGCCGGGTGCGGTTGCCCAAGGCTTCAAGGCGTACTGCTGCGTCGTCGATCTTCATGGGCACAGCATGCGCCGTTCGCCCCTCGCCGTCAAACCATATTTCTAGAATATTGGAAATAAATGACCGCCGGCCAGGGCCGTGCACGCGCGCGGCAGGATCGCCGAAGGCGGCGCCTCGCCCCGGGATACCCGCGGGCACTTAACACTACAAAACTAGTTTTATAGTTACAATTTCCGCGATTTGCTGTATGTGAAGACCCATGAACCGAAAGATCGCTGCACGCTGCTTGGCGGAATTGGGCAATTTGACCCGGCTGGACATCTATCGGCTGCTGGTGAGGGCCGGACCGCCCGGCCTCAACATCACCGACATCCAGACCCGTCTTGACGTACCAGCCTCCACCCTCGCCTTTCATTTGCGCGGGTTGGTCGGCGCGGGACTGGTCGCCCAGGAAAAAATCGGGCGTATGGTGATCTGCCGCGCGCAATACGAGCGCATGGACGGCATCGTCGCGTTCCTGCGCGAACATTGCTGCGAGGGATTTGCGGACGATTTGTCTCCGCCGGCGACGCGCCGGGCGAGTTGATCCCGTGCGGATGGTGAGCCCCCAAACGTCGGCTCTCCATTATGGCTGGATCATATTGGGCGCGGGCACGTTCGGCTCGTTCATGACCCTGCCCGGCCAGACGGCAGGCGTTTCGGTCTTCTTCGATCCTATCACATCCGAGCTTGGCATCTCGCGCACATCGGCCTCGATTGCCTATGCAGTTGGAACGCTTGCGGGAATTCTGCCGGCACCGGTGATCGGCCGCTGGATCGACCGGCGCGGGCCTCGCCTGACGGCGACCATCATCGCCGGCGCGCTCGCCATGGCCTGCGCTCTCATGGCGACAGTTCAATCCGCATTGATGTTGCTGATCGGCTTCGCTCTCCTGCGCGGCGCGGCGATCGGCGGCCTTGGTCTCGTCAGCCAGCAGGTCGTCAATCTCTGGTTTGTGCGTCGGCGCGGCATCGCCGCTGCGGCGGCGAGTCTCGGGCTCGCGGCCGGTTCGATGGTCTTTCCGGCTCTGACCGATGCCCTCATCTCGCTCTGCGGTTGGCGCGGCGCCTATCTCGTCCTTGCCGGACTCGTCGCACTCACCATCCTTCCCGTGGCAGCCGCGCTGTTTCGCGATCGGCCGGAAAAATTCGGCCTCAGCGCCGACGCCGGACTGCTCCCTCACCCGGAATCCCGACGGGAGGAGCCTTCGTTTACGCGCGAGCAGGCGCTCCGCACCGGCGTATTCTGGCTGCTCTGCGCGGCCGGCTTTCTGACCAATGCCATCGGCACCGCTCTCCTGCTCAACCACTTCTCGATCATGCGGTCGGCCGGGATCGCGCACGGCGCCGCGCTACTGCTGTTGTCCCTGCTGGCCGGGGTTCAAGCTGTTGTCACACTCGGCACCGGATTTCTGCTGGATCGCTCCGAGCCGCGGCTCCTGGTGCCGCTTTCAATGTCGATGCTTGCGCTGGCGTCGGCTCTCCCGGCGTTTGGCAGCGGAATCGCAGTGAGCGCGCTGTACGCGCTGAGTGTGGGCGCTGCGTACGGCTCGCAGCAAGCGATCAACGCCGCCGGCTACGCCCAGTATTTCGGCCGGGACCACCTCGGCGCTATCAGGGGCGCATCGTTCGTCTTCGGAACTGCCGGCGCAGCGTTCGGCCCGCTACCGTTTGCGGCGAGCGTCGACTGGACGGGAGGTTATGCGACCGTCCTGACCGGCTGCTGTGCGCTTTGCATCGTCTGCGGCGCCGGGGCATTTGCCGTCAGACGACCATCCTCGTCCGCCGTATCGAATTACGGAATCGGAGTCGTGCCATGACAGGTGAAGAAACGACCCTCGTGGCGGGCATCGAAATTCCGTCGTCGGACCCCTTCTTTCTGGCGGTGGTCCTCGGCTTGCACATTCCCCTCGGTCTTGCGTGCGTCGCGACCGGCGCGGTCGCGATGTTGAGCGAGAAGCGCCGCGGAAATCATTCGAGGCTTGGAACGATCTATTTCTGGTGCCTGCTGGCGCTGTTTTCGTCCTCGACATTGCTGTCGCTGCTGCGCTGGGCCGAAAACCGTCATTTGTTCGTCCTCGGCGCGTTGTCGTTCACCTGCGCATGGCTCGGGCGCACCGCGCTGCGGCGCCGCTGGTGGTCCTGGGTCAGGCTCCACATCGCGGGGATGGGCCTGTCGTACATACTGATGCTGGTCGCCTTCTACGTCGACAACGGCAAGCAGCTTCCGCTCTGGAAGGAGCTGCCTCATTTCATGTACTGGCTGATACCCTTTGCGATTGGCATTCCGCTCATCGTTCGCGCGCTGCTGTGGCCGCCGTTGGCGCCGGCCCGCCACGAGACCCGATTGACGGGCATTCATTAAATCCATATATCTGGATATATGGAAACTGAAAAAGCCGTCCTCGCCCTCGCCGCACTGTCTCAAGCGACGCGCCTGGAGGCGTTCCGCACGCTCGTGCGGCACGAGCCCGATGGGCTCGCGGCCGGCGACCTCGCGCGCCTGCTGGAAGTCCCGCAGAACACGCTGTCAGCCCATCTATCGATCCTGACGCGCGCGCGGCTCGTCACGTCCGAGCGGCACGGCCGCTCGATCGTCTACCGCGCCAGCCTCGGCGAATTCCGGGACGTGACCGTTTTCCTGCTGCGCGATTGCTGCGGCGGACGCCCCGAAGTTTGCGAACCCGTCGTTCAAACCCTGCAATCCTGCTGCCCGCCAAAACGAAGGGAGCGAAGCCGTGCCTGATCACACGTTCAACGTCCTGTTCCTGTGCACCGGCAACTCGGCGCGCTCGATCCTCGCCGAGTCGATCCTTCGCAAGGACGGCGCCGGCCGCTTTCAGTCGTTCTCCGCCGGCAGCACGCCGAAAGGCGCGGTGCATCCGCTGGCGCTGCGAACGCTGCAAAGCATGGACTACCCGACCGGCGGCATGCGCTCGAAGAGCTGGCTGGAGTTCGCAGCACCCGACGCGCCGGTGATGGATTTCGTCTTCACCGTTTGCGACAACGCCGCGGGCGAAGCCTGCCCCCTCTGGCCGGGTCAGCCGATGACCGCGCACTGGGGCATCGAGGATCCTGCCGCGGCGGAAGGTTCGGAACTGGAAAGGCAGGCGGCGTTCGTCACCGCGTTCCGCTATCTCAGGAACCGGATCGATAGCTTCGTGAACCTGCCGCTGAAGAGCATCGACAAGCTCTCGCTCGGCACCCGGCTGCGCGAGATCGGCCGCTCCGATGGCGCGACACATTCGACGCCGAAGGCCGGCTGATGGACGGCTTCGATCTTTCGCGGCGCCTTGCGGCCGAAGCGCTCGGCACGGCCATTCTCGTCACGACCGTGGTCGGCTCCGGCATCATGGCCGAAACCCTGACGAAAGACATCGCACTCGCGCTGCTCTGCAACACCCTGCCGACCGGGGCCATCCTGGTCGTCCTGATCACGGTGCTCGGCCCGATCTCCGGCGCGCATTTCAATCCGGCGGTGACGCTCGTTTTCACCGGCCGGCGCGAACTGCCGGCGAATGAGGCCGCGCTCTATGTCATCGTGCAGATCATCGGCGGTATTGCCGGCACAATGGCCGCACACCTGATGTTCGCCCTGCCCCTGCTCGATCTGTCGGCCAGGGTTCGGACTGGCGGGTCACAATGGTTTGCAGAAGCGGTCGCAGCCTTTGGGTTGGTCGCAACGATTCTGGCTGGCATCCGGTTTCAGCGAACGGCCGTTCCCTGGCTGGTCGGCCTCTACATCACGGCCGCCTATTGGTTCACGGCATCGACGTCGTTTGCGAACCCGGCCGTCGCAATCGCGAGGTCGCTGACGAACACCTTTGCAGGGATCCGGCCCGTTGACCTGCCCGGCTTCATCCTTGCGGAGCTGTGTGGAGCATGTGCCGGCATGTTGTTGATGAATTGGCTGCTCGGACAGTCCAACGCGCGCGGCCCGGTCGCGATGACGGAGACGACCCGATGAGCGGCTCGATCTGCCAAAACTCCTCCCGGTCGCCTCAACTTCCCAAGCCGCCCACCAGCCGGGGCCGACGGTTTTCGCGCGGCGCCTCGGTGGCCAGGCTGCGCAGCCATGTGCGAAAGCTGGCGATCTCGGGACAATCCGCGGTGCCTTCGGGCGCGATCAGCCAGTCGCCGAGACCCGATCCTTCCTTGACGCGGTCGCAGCGATAGCCGGGATGGCGGCCGAGGCCGCGAGCGATCAAGAGGTCGACCTTGCCCTCGACCAGCTCGTGCAGCCCGGCGGGCTGCAGCACGCGCAAGCCGATCTCCGCATGTTTGCTGCGAAACGCCGCCAGATCGAGCCGGCGCAGATCGAAGCTGCCATGGACGCCCAGTTGCAGTAGCACCGCGCCGGCCGGCTTCAACTGCGAGGTCGCCTCGGCAATGTGGCGAAATCCTTCGGAGATTCCGGGCAGATAGGCTTGCCCCGCCGCGGTCAGGATGAGCTGCTTGTGCAGCCGTTCGAACAGCTGCACACCCAGGCGTGCCTCCAGCGCCTTGACCTGCTGCCCCACCGCCGCAGGCGTCACATGCAGCTCGTGCGCGGCGAGCTTGAAGCTGAGATGCCGCGCGGCGGCCTCGAAGGCGCGGAGCGCGTTGAGTGGTGGAAGGGCGTAGGTCATGACGCTGCGAGTTTGACACCGACGGGCCGTCTCCTTGCAATAGATTTTCTTGCGCTGAACCGCAGCAAAGATGGTTTGCGCCTGCCCGACATCGGCGGCTACGGTCGGCTCTCATTTCAGGGAGTCTTTCATGCCGCGCCGACTGGACCATTTCGTCATCTGCGTTCACGACCTCGCGCAGGCGGCCATGGACTGGCAAAGGCTCGGCTTCGCCCTGACGCCGGTCGGCGTGCACCCCTTCGGCACCAGCAATCGCCTCGCGATGTTCGAGAACAATTTCTTCGAGCTGCTGGCCGTCACCGACGCCGCGGCGGTGCCGCCGGCCAGGCCCGGCCATTTCAGCTTCGCCGCGCATAATCGCGAATTCCTGGAAAGTACCGAGGGCATGTCGATGCTGGTCCTCCACACCACCGACGCCCACGACGATGCGGCGCGTTTCCGCACCAGCGGCATCGGCGCCTATGCGCCGTTCGATTTCGGCCGCGACGCGGTGCTGCCGGGCGGGGCTACGGCCCGCGTCGCGTTCTCGCTGGCGTTCGCCACCGATCCCGCGATGCCTGCTCTCGCCTTCTTCACCTGCCAGCAGCGCCATCCTCCGGAACTGTTCTGGAAGCCGGACTATCAGCGGCACCCCAATGGCGCCCTGCGCGTGACCGAGGTGGTGATGTCGGCACCGGAGCCGATGAAGCACCGCGCCTTCCTCGAGCACTTCGCAGAAGGTCCCGCCGAGCCCGTGCCCGAAGGACTGACGATCGGCGAGCCCGGCGACCGCATCACGGTGCTGGCGCCGGCCGCAATCGCGCGCCGGCTGCCGGGCGTCCACGGCGGGGGAGCACCGCGGTTTTGTGCGGCGCGCGTCGCGGTCGGCGATCTCGATGCCACCGCACGGACCCTGAAGGGCAACGACGTCGCATTCGCGGTCACGGGCGGCGTGCTGCTGGTCCCGCCCGCGGCCGCCCATGGCCTCGCCCTGGAATTCGTCGAACAGGAGACCCTCTGAAATGCCTGATATCGTCAGCCACAATCCCGCAACGGTCTGCCCTCCCGCCGCCGGCTACTGCATGGGGCTCGAGGTGAAGCAGCATCGCCGCCTGTTGTTCATCAGCGGCCAGGTGCCTGAGAGACTCGACGGCACGGTGCCCGAAGGTTTCGAGGCGCAATGCGAGCAGTCCTGGCGCAACGTCGTCGAGGTGCTCGCCGCCGCCGGCCTTGGCGTCGAGCACCTGGTCAAGGTCACTACTTTCCTGACTGACCGGAGCCAACTCGTGGCCAACCGCGCCATCCGCAGCAAAGTGCTCGGGGAGCATCAGCCCGCGCTGACGGTCGTGGTGGTCCAGACCGTCGACAGCAAATGGTTGCTGGAGATCGAGGCGATCGCCGCGGAATAGTCAGGTGTCCCATGGCTGAGGCCGTTCATCCCTTCTACGAGCAGCATCGCAGCCTGATGAAGGCCGCCATGCGGCAGCGGCTCGACCTTGCCGACGCGATGTTGCGCGAGCGCGCGCATCTCGCCGACATCGACGGGATCAGGCAGGAGGTGATGGACGAATTCGAGATCGTCCTCACCCAGATGCCCTATGTCGGCGGCGCGGCAAACCGCATGAGCGGCTTCTTCATGCGCCTCATCGGCTTCATCGCCATCAGCCGCGTGCTGCGGCGGCACGGCGTAGCGGTGCCCGTGATCGGCGAGATCGAGCGGGATACCTACAAGGCGCAATTGCTCGCCATGCCGGAGGCGGAACGTCTCGCCTTGGGGCGTCAATTCATGTCAGCTGAAAACCAGGACTTGCTGCGAGAGCAGGCAGCGAAGAGCGCGACATCAAGCCATCAGAACGAATTCCCGGAAGATTTCGTCTACGACTTCGTCGAGCCTCGCCCGGGCGATGGTTTTGAATTCGGCGTCAACTACCGGGCCTGCGGCTTCTGCAAATTCGCAAGCCGCCATGGCGACGGGGAGATCCTGCCCAACATCTGCGGGCTCGATTTCGATGCCTATGCGACGCAAGGTATCCACCTCGAGCGAACGCAGACGCTGGCCGGCGGCGCGAGCCACTGCAATTTCCGCTTCTCGCGGCCCCGCCTGAAGTGGCTCCGCGCTCAGCGGACCGTCACGGCGTCGCCTCGCCGAGCCGCGCCAAGGCGTCCGTGGCGCGGCGTTTCGCCTCCGGTTGATAGGTCTGACCCGCGGCGGCGCGATAGCGATCGACGGCCGCCTTGCGATCGCGAGCTATTCCCTCCCCCCGTTCCAGTGCCTCGGCCAAATAGAGCTGGCCCCAGGGGTTGCCGTAGTAGGTCGAGCGTTGCCAGAGCCGCACCGCCTCCGCAGGATCCATGGCAAGGCCGGCACGCCCGTCCCAATACATGCGGCCGAGATGTGCCAGGGCATAGGGATTGCGAAGATCGGCCGCTTTGCGGAACCACATCAGAGCCTCCTTCGCATCGCTGCCACGGCCGATGCCCTCGCGCGCCATCACGCCAAGAATATTCATCGCGCCGCCCTCGCCCGCTGCAGCGGCGCTGCTTGCAAGCTCGAGGGCGCGTGCCGGATTGCGCTGGCCTGCAGGACCAAACACGTAGAGGTCGGCAAGATCCATTTGAGCCTGCGGGTGACCGCGGCCGGCCGCAAGCTTCAGGAGCTTCTCTGCCAGCACGTCATCATGGGGGACATCCTTCCCGGCGCGATAGGCCCGGGCGAGCGCGAGCATGTCGCCGCCCCAGCCGGCCCGCGCGCGCTCGCAATTCATCCGGAGTTTTGCGATCTGCGCACAGTCGGGCACGATGGCCTGCGCATCTGCATCGTCGAGAATCCGGATGTCGCGCAGGAATTGCAGGAGATCGGCAATCGCCTGCGCCTTCACGCGCGCGTCACCACCGACATTGACCGGTCTCGTGTCCATGCACTGGCGTTCGACGGCCAGCCCGCCTGCGGGCGCAACGATCTTGCCGGTTGCCCGGTCCGTCAACTGTCCGCGTTCGTTCCGGAAGTAAAAGCACTTGATCCATGTTTCGTTGTTTTCCTCCATGACGCCGGCGGTCCATTCGTAGGCATGATACACGCCGGGATAGACCGCCAACCGGACCTTGGCATTTCCGGCGCTGCGGATCCGATCCGCATATTCGAGGCAGTGTCGCGCAGGGGTGTAATTGTCGAGCTCGGCGATCATGAAGAAGATCGGCGCACCGGTCGTCTTGGCGTCCTGGTTCTGGAATTCGCATCCGGGCGCGACGGCGACATGGGCGGCGAAGCGCGCCTCGGTCGCGCCAAAAAGCTGGCGGCTGGCCAGGCCTGCCGTGTCGACCGCAACGGCGGCGCCTTTCGACATCCCCATCACGACGATCCGCGCCGGATCGACGAAGGACTGCGACGCGAGCCATTGATATCCCGCCACCGCGTCGGCGATCGACTGCACATAGGACACACGGGTCTGGTCATCGCTGGTCCGCCGGACGCCACGCGGCATGAAGCTGTCCACCACCAGCGCGATGGCGCCGTTGGCGGCGAGCACGTTGGCGTAGTTCATTTCCACGAAGGGCAGCACGCCGCCGCTTGAATTCATGATGACGACCGCCGGCAGACGTCCGCCCCGGTTGGGCCTGAACAGGTCGGCGATGATCTTCTCCTCACGCACCGCTCCGAAGCGGGGCCGGCTGGTCAGGGCAATATCCCGGGTGACGGTCCAGGTGTCCTCGGCATGAGCGGGCGTGGTCATGACTGCCAAGGCGAAAAACGCGGCTTTCAGAATGCGCATCGTATCCCCCATTCAAATGATTTTGGTCGAAAGGGGTAGCGTGCGTCATTGGCTGCAAAAGTCAACTTCGGAGCCCCGGAAGCGCGTGCCCGGCTCGGCAGTGCAGCACCTCGTGCCGCACCGCGTCCTGAGATGGCGCCGATGGGCAATTTGGCGGGCATCCTGACCGCGCCTGATCCGCTCGACCGCAAGACGCTATGGGCGACCCAGCAATGCTCCAGCGACGCCGCGCCACGCGTCTGGGCGACGCGCGTCGCCGGCTACAGGATCGAGCCGGAGAAGCGGTGAAGCCCGCCGGACTTCGCATTTGGCGGGATGCCGAGGACGATCGCTCTCACCACGCGGTGAGGTTGATGACGAGTTGCTTGTCCAGGGACAGGCTTTCCGTACCACTGGAAAGCAGAACACCGCGTCGGTCATGGTGTCCGCTCCCCTCGTGTTTCCGTTCGTGGAGCAGGAAGTGACCGACCTCGTGCGCCATGACGCCGATGAACGCTTCACCAAGGTCGAATACGGGTGGATTGCCCTCGTCGACAACCACGCAGACCTGCTGATCCGACAAATACTCCCCAGCCGCTTCAGTCGTCTGAGCATCATAATCGCCGACGAGAAAGCAGGTGAGATCGGCGCCACTCCCTTTCAACGGCGCGATTTCCTTTTGAAAAACATCCCGCGGGATTTTGGGCCCCAAGGCTTTCTCGACTGGAAGCCATTTCGCATCGACCAAGGAAAAAAAGATATTCGCCTGAGCTCCGAACGTCCAGTTCAGCCTGGTCATGAACCAGGGCACATCATCCGGCGTCCATTTCGTGGCGTTGATCATTTGATTCGATTGATCGAGGCGCCTGAGGAATCTGAATGCGATCCTGAAATCCTTGCGCGGCAGAAGGGCGACATCCAGTTTGATGCCCGTGCTGCCGCGCATGGCCCAGAGTTCCGGGATGCCGACACCCTTGGCCGTGACCTTGAGCCCGCGTGCAGGCTGCCCCGGCCGTGCGGTCCCATACAGCCCCGTGCGCAGACGCAGCAACTGGTCGTCGCGTTCCTGGCTCCTTTGCGCTCCGTAACGAAAGTCGATGTATTCGCGAGCGACACGTTCGACGTCCTCAAAGCGCACATCCTCAACCTCTAACCGATGATCATGCGACAGGCTAACGCCGGTGCTGTCGCGGAGGCAGACGAGGTTGAAGCCGCCCCGAGGAACGATCATGAATCTTTGCGCAGCGTACACACCGGAATCCTGCAAGAACTGGACAAAGCTCGCCATGGCTCTCGCACCTCATTCATTCCACGGTGGTGGCGCGCCCGGTCCATTCGCGCAGGGAATAAACCATCCGTGATCATTGCAGTCCGGTTGAGCGAGCATCATAGCGGAAATCGCAGTCCTGGTGGTGGCCCCATCCCAGGTGCTGACAGGTCAACTCTTCGTGCTGGCCGTCTTGTCGAGCGCGGCGCGCAGGCCACCCGCGAGCTTGATCGCGTCGTCGTTGGCCCAGAAGTGCATGAAGAACAGACGCGGCTGCTCGTCCAGCATGTGGCTGTGCAGGGCCGTCACGGCGATGCCGTGCGAGCGCAGCGCCATGATGACGGGGTTGACCTCGTCGGCGCTCAGCACGAAGTCCCCGGTGATCGCCGCCTTGCCGCCGCCGGTCGGCTGGAAGCTGATGCCGGTGGCGAGGCCCATCGGCCCGGCCGGAGCCAGCGTCATCCCCTGCTCGGTGATGGGATCGCGGCGGGGAACGCTGAACTGGTAGACGCCGCCATTGGCCTGGCCCTTGACGCCGATGATCTGATCGAGCTGCGCCGTGTCGAGATCGATCGCAGGCGCCGGTGCGGCCGGCGCCGGCGCCGCGAGAGGCGTCTTGCTCTCGGCGAGCGCGTCGCGGATCGCGGTCGCGATCCTGGCCGGCTCGCCGTGCCCGGCCACGTGCATGTAGAATGTCGCCGGACTGGCGCCGAGCAGGTGATTGTGGACGGCGGTGATCTGAAGGCCGCTCGCGATCATCTTCAGCATGACCGGATTGATCTCGGATTCGAGCAGCACCAGATCGCCCATGGCCATGACGCCGTCATGCGCGGGCTTGAACGCGACCCAGCCACCGAGTGCCAGCGCGGGCTTGATGGTCACGCCGTCGAGCGTCACCGCGAGGTCGGTGCGTGGAAAGCCGTAACGATGCACGTCGCCGGTCACCGCCGCCTTGCGGCTCAGCGCGTCATCGACCTTCTGCCAGTCGACATCCTGGGCTCGAGCGGACGTCATGACGGCCGCGCCGATCAGCACAACGCCGGCGCACAGCACGGCACTGCTGAGCCGGGACAGGTTCTCGGATGATATCTGGAAAAAAGACATGCTGCGCCCTTGGTGAAGATCAGGACACGATGCTTGGGCATGTCGCCTCACGGGGAGATCGCACATCCCCGATGCCGTAACTACAAACCCAGCCGCCGACGCTGTCAACCGACGCGGCCTTGCGGCACGTCACGATGATTTTAACGCGCGATTGGAACCAATAGCGAGCCAGGCGCCACTGCTGCAGATGGAGCGCGCGCCGAGACTGGCTCGCGCGGCTCAGCCCTTCGAGACGACCGCGCGGCCGTAGGGCGGCTGGGCTGCAACCGGCGGATTGGCGGTCTGGGCCGCGAGCTCGCCGATCAGGCGGTCGGCATCGGCGGCCATGCCGTCCGGCGCCTGGATCACCAGCCGCTCCAGCGCCCAGCGATAGGACGAGACGCGCTGCTCCAGGCATTGCTGCACCCACTGCACGATCAGCGAGTTCTCCTGCATGCGCGCGACCGCGTCGTCGCGCTCCCGCGGCGACAGTTCCGAGACCCGCGCCATGCTGGCATTGCGCTTCCTGTCGAGGTCGATGACGCGGATCGCAGAGGCGAAGAACGGCTCGAAGCGGGTGATGTCGTTGCGCACGTCCTCGATCAGCTGCGCATAGCGCGAGGAATGCGAGCGATGCGGCTCGTCGATCAGCGTGCGTCCGTACATCGTGCGGTCGAATACGATCTTCTGGCGCCAGGGCGACGGCATCGCCTTGTAGTCGCCGAACACGCTCTTCCAGGCCGGCCGCGACAGTGGCGGCTCGATCATGGGATAAGCGAGATCGCGAAGCTGCCGCTCCTCGTCGGTGAGCTGGAACTGCGATGATTTCAGGCCGACGCTGGAGGTGACCTCGGCGCCGAGCCAGCGATGCATGTCGTCGCTGCGCATGTCGGCGCGGGTGCGGCCGAAATCGCCGCCACTGCAGGCACCGAGGCTCGCGCCTACCAGCGCAAGCAGCATCACTGACGCGACGCTCCGGATCTGGCGGGCGGCTTCCGGCATTGCAAGGCCGGAGGCTAGCGGCGGCGGCGCCGCCGCCGCGGCGCGGTACCCTGCTCCGGCCCGCGGTCGCCGCTGGTTTCGTCCGTCTCGCGCTCGATGCGGATCACCGGGAGGATCAGAACCGTTCCCGTTTCCGTGCGCGGTGTGACTTCCCCCGACGAGCCCACCCGGCGACCGGCCGGAAATTCGATGATGGTCCCCATGTCAGCTCTCTATCTATTGCCGCGCGACCGAACGCCGCTCCTGCAACATGCATTCATTAAGATCAGTTCATGGTTAACGGGATGTAAACGCGCGATCCAGACCGTAACCGCACGGACGGGGCCTCTACGTTCCGTTGCGGAACGACAACAGTTCAAATTGCGCTGACGCGCTTCACGCCTCGTTTTCCTTAACGAGCCTTTAAACGAAGCCGCGATAGGCTGGGGCAACAGTCCTTCCAAGTTGCGTACGCCTCCATGACCAAGTCGCTGTTCCCCGGATTTGACGGGCTGATGTCCCTCTCCCGCCGCGAAGGCGTCGATGTCCGCCCGACGCTCCTGCGCGTGCTGACCGACCTCTACGTCCAGGCAAGCACCCACAGCGACGACGAGCAGCGCCAGTTCGTCGAGCTTGCGATGAGGCTGATCGACCAGGTCGACGATGCGACCCGCGCCGCCGTCAAGGCGCGGCTTGCGGTCTATCCGGCGACGCCCGCCCCGATCATGCAGAAGCTCGGACTGCTTGCCGCCGCGGAGGGCCGCAGGATTCCGCTCGCGCGCGAAATTCCGCACGCCCCGTCCGCGCCGCCAGCGGTTCGTACGCCGACCGAGGCCGAGCGGCGCATGGAAGCGACCATGGCGATGCAGCCGAACGATGCGGCCGAGATCCACGACATGTTCTTCCGCGCCGATGTGTCCGAGCGCGCGCTGATCCTGCACAATCTGGCGCAGACCCCGCTCAAGGCCGCGCCGCGCATTCCGACCGAACGCGCAAAGCGCGCGATCCAGATCCTGGAGATGGCGGCGTTCGCGGGCGACGTCGAGAGCTTTACCCTCGAGCTCGGCGACAGCCTGATCCTGCCCGCGCGCGTCGCAATGCAGATCGTCGACGATGCCGGCGGCGAGGCGCTCGCGGTCGCCGCGCGCGCGCTCGACATGCCGAGCCCGAACTTCCAGCGCATCCTGCTGTTCTTCAAGCCGGAGATCGGCACGTCGGTGACTGCGGTCTACCGGCTGTCGCGGCTCTATGACCGCCTCAGCGACCGCTCCGCGCTGGTGATGCTGGCGGCCTGGCGCGGCTCCACCCTCGCCGTCACCCGCGCAAAATACCAGTCGTCGCTGTACGACGGCGAACGCCAGCGCGCCCGCGCCGGCGCGAGCCAGACGCGCCCTGCCGTGCAGCCCGGCTCCGCGCCCGCGGTGCGCACCGGCTCGGGCGGATCGTCGGAGCGCTGATCAGACCTTCGCCAGTTCCAGAAAGTGCCGCCCGGCGCGGTCCTCGGTCTCGACGATCCAGGCATCGGGATCGAAGCGGAGTTCCTTGGTGAGACGCTCCTCGACCTTCTGCTCAGCCACCGGCTGCGGCGCGATCGGCACGAAGAAGCGATCGACCGGGCGGCCGTCGTCATAGACGGTCTGCGGCGCCGGCACGTAGAGCATCGCGTTGCCGTCGAGCAGCGACACCTTGACGAACACCGCGCCCGCCTCCTCGGCGCCGCGGTGACGCACGGCGCCGAACACGCCCTCGGCCTGGCACCGGCGCAAATAGGCTGAGACCCAGATGTTGGACTTGAGGCGCATGGCTAGCTCGCCGCAGAACTGCGCTTGCGTTTCACCACCTTGACGAGCGCTTCATCAATCCGGCTCTGCCAACCTGGGCCCTCAGCCTTGAAATAGTCGACCACGACAGGGCTCAGGCGCAAGGTCACCTGTCGCTTTGTGGGAGCCTTGTTGGGCCCGCGACCCTTCCGCAGGCCCGGGAAGATCTCATCGAAAGTCTTGGCCTTGGCGAAGTCGCCCTTGGTCCATTCCGGATTGTCACTCACCGCGCGCAGGTCTCGCGCCGTGTAGCCCTTCTTAGCGACGGTTCGCTTCATAGAGCTCCCTTTCCTTCTTGCTGGCAGGCCGCATGCTGATAACGCTGACGCCTTCGGTTCCGCGAGTTGTAAAGATGACCGAGATGACGCCGCGAATATTGATGCCGATCGCACGCCAGCGGTTGCCGTACGTGGACAAAACCAGTGCGTTATCGAAGAAGCTCTCGTTGAGATCAGCGAAATCCATCCCGTGCTAGTCGAGATTGGCTCGGCGCTTTGGCTCGTCCCAAACGATCTTCACAAGTTATTTTGTAGCTACAAAATAACCTGAAGTCAATTGCGGCACGCTCGACGCGCAGGGGTGGCGGCGGCGATCGGGACAACTGATGTGGGCGAGCGCAATACTTATTCGACGGGATGGCCGATCGCGGCGCCGAGCTCGCGCAGCAGGCGATCGGACACTTGGCCGGTGACCTGCATCTTGTGCTCGCGCTCGAACCTCTGGATCGCGGACTGGGTCTCGGCCCCCATCGTGCCCGTGATCTTCAGATTGCCATAGCCATGCTCGGCCAGTGCGCGCTGCACGCCGGCGATGCGCCGCGCGGCCGGGCTCTGCTGCGGCGGGATCGGGGCCGGCGGACGCGCGACGGCCGCGGATTGCGGCGTCGAGGTCGTCGCCTTGACCAGATTGGTCAGCGCATCGCTCGGGCGCAGCGTCGAGGCGGTCGCCTCGACCGGCTTCTCCCTCTCGACCGCCTTCGGCTCGGCGCGGAATTCCATCGGCTTCGGTTCGAGCGGCGACATGTCGGCGCCGACGGGACGCGGCCGCGGCAGCGGGCTCGACAAGGCCGCAGACGACGGCGCCGGCAGGTTGATGACGGTACCGAACATCGGCGCGGGATGCCGGCCGGTCTGCAGGAACAATGCGTTGGCGACGATCGCGCCGATGGCGGCGACGGCGACGAGGCCGGCCAGCGTGTCCTTGGGGCTGTGCAGCAGGACGCGCAGCACGAGATTGCGCTCGGTCTCGACGTCGATGACCGCGGCCTTGGCGCCACGGCGGCGCGGAGCGGCTTCGTCCCTTGCAGGCTTCTTAGGCACTTTTCTTCACCAGAGCAGGTTGGTCCTGAGGTTCGTGACGTGGCACCGGATTGAGCGTCGTGACCTTGCTCTCGACCGGCTTCTTGTCGGACGCCTTGTTGTCGGACACCTTGAGATCCGACCCCTTGGCTTGCGGCGGCGTGTAGACCAGCGGCAGCTTGACGATGACGCTGGTGCCTTCGCCGAGCCTGCTTTGTACCGTCAATTCGCCGAGATGCAATGCCACGAGGCTCTTCACGATCGAAAGCCCGAGGCCGGTGCCCTCGTGGCGGCGCTGATAGGTCTGACCGGCCTGGAAGAACGGTGCGCCGACGCGCTTGAGATCGTCGGGCGCGATGCCGACGCCGGTGTCGCTGACGCGTAGCGTGAGCTGCGAGGCGGAAGCGGACGCCGACACGATGACCTGGCCGCCGCGCTCGGTGAACTTGATCGCGTTGGCGACGAGGTTGAGCACGATCTGCTTCAGCGCGCGCGGATCGCCGGTCATGACGGGCAGATCCTGCGGCGCGTCGGTGACGAGGTCGACGCCGTTCTCGCGCGCCTTGAGCGCCAAGAGGTTGCAGCAATGCATGAGCTGGGCGCGCGGCGCGAACGGCTCCGAGGCGATCTCGAAATTGCCCGACTCCATCTTCGACATGTCGAGGATGCCGTTGACGACCGACAACAGATGCTGGCCGGACGCGTTGATGAGCTCGGCGTATTCCTTGCGCTGGGCCGCGCCCAGCATCATGGTCTGCTCCTGCGCGATCATCTCCGAGAAGCCGATGATGGCGTTGAGCGGCGTGCGCAGCTCATGGCTCATGGTGGCGAGGAAGCGCGTCTTGGCGGCGTCCGCCGCTTCCGCGGCGCTGCGGGCCTGGTCGAGCGCCTGCTCGCCGAGCTTGCGGTCGGTGACGTCGCGCATCACGGCGACCACTTCGAGCTCGGCGGCCGCTTCGCGCAGGCTGTCCTGCTCGAGCGGACGGCAGCGCATCTCGACCCAGATGAAATCGGCCCGCTCGCGCTCGGAGCCGTCAGGCTCGCGCCGCAACCGGAACTCGACGCTGCGCACGTCGCCGCGCGCGGCGTCCGACAGCGCAGTGAGATATGCGGGTCGGTCGGCGACATGGACGCGATCGAACAGGCCGTGGCCGAGCAGCTGACCGACCGGCATGCCGAGCATGGCTTCGGCCGCCGGCGAGATGAACTGCACCGCCCCGTTGCGCTGATGCCGCGAGATCACGTCGCTCATGTTGCGCGCCAGCAGGCGGTAGCGCTCCTCTTCGCGCGACAGCAGCGTGACGCTGGTCCGCGCCAGCGACTCCGCGCCGAAGGCAAGGCCCGCGGCATAGAGCGTCGCCGACGCAACGCCGAACGCCATCAGCACGCCGCGTTCGGCGGTGCTGGTGTCCGTCGCCGGGGACAAGCCGAACTGGCTGACGAGGATCAGGATGCCGGCGCAGGACAGCGCCAGCAGGGATGCGAAGGCCGCGACGCGGCGCGAGGCCGACAGCGCGGCTTCGAGGGGCACCACGACCAGCCAGATCGCGGCGAAGGATTCGATGCCGCCGGTGGTCCCGGCGATCGCCATGATCAGGCCGGCGAGCGAAAGCGACGACAGCACATGCGCGCCCTCGTAGCGGCCGGTGCGGGACAGGAACCAGGACAGCAGGATCGGGGCGATCAGCCAGCCGAAGGCCAGCACCTCGATCGCGCTCGGCGCGCCGCGCAGGACGAGATAGACCGGAAATGCGGCAAAGGCGGCCAGGCTTCCCAGGAGCCGCGGCGCCATGAACGCGCGATGGCGTGCCCGCGTCAGCGCATCGTAACGCGCGGAGGGATGCAGCAGCGCATCGAGACAATCGCGGATGATACTCAAAACTGTCACGGGTCTCGCGCTTCGGCTCACTCGTCAGGAAAGACGCGCCGGAACGCCTCCTTATCGTTGAGGCACCGTGTCAGAGCGACATTAAACGAGTGCTAAGGCGCTGCCGCCGGCCGCCGGACGCCGCGTCATTGCGCGGCTTTTTAGACGATTTGGCGAAACCATCGGCGGGGATGGTGAACGCAGGGTTTCGCAGTCGCCCGCATGGTTTCGAATTGGTGGACGCGGAGGACCGGAAGCGCACGGGCGCCCTCGTCAATCGAAAATTTACGAGGCCCGCGACCCTCGAAGATTTTTGCGTAAATTTTCCGCGAATTAAGCTCAAGGCAATCACTTGCGATTTATCGAGGATTGCTAGGTCAGAACGTGCGCGGGTTCGCCGCCGACGGGATCTGACACATTGGGTCGCAAGATGCGCTTTCTGCTTCGCATCACATTCTGGCTCGGGCTGGTGCTGGTGCTCCTGCCGCGGGACAAGACGCCCGAATCGGAGAAGCTGCCGCAGATCGGCGCCGCCGACGCGGTGCAGGCCGCGACCGCGGCCGTCTCCGACATGACCCAGTTCTGCAAGCGCCAGCCGGCGGCCTGCGAGGTCGGCGGCCAGGCCGCGACCATCATCGGCCAGCGGGCGCAGGACGGCGCGCGCAAGCTCTACCAGATCATCAACGACAAGAAGGACCACATCACCAACGACAAGAACGACAAGACCGAGAAGAACGACAAGAAGGCGCCGGACCACACCGGCTCGATCAATCTGGCCGGCGAAGGCGATGCCGCGGCCAGCGAGGCGCCGCGCGACACCCTGACCGAGGGTGACCTCGCGCTGGAATGGCGCGTTCCGCCAGCGGCGAATTAGGACCGCAACGCTATCGATTTCACGCTGCCGCGTCCCTATATTGCCTTGAACGGGAACACGGGCCAGCATGACGAGCATCGACGACATCAGGGACAATTTCGAGCTTCTGGACGAGTGGGACGACCGCTACCGGTACGTCATCGAGCTCGGCCGCACCCTGGAACCGATGCCGGAGGCGGAGCACTCCGCCGCCAACAAGGTGCAGGGCTGCGTCAGCCAGGTCTGGCTGCAGAAGCTGGTCGATCGCGGCAATGGCGCGCCGGTCCTCAGATATCGCGGCGACAGCGACGCCCACATCGTGCGCGGGCTGGTCGCGATCGTGCTCTCGCTGTATTCCGGCCGCACGCCGCAGCAGATTCTTGCGACCGACGCGCTCGCGGTGTTCGACGAGTTCGGCTTTCGCGATCACCTGACGCCGCAGCGCTCCAACGGCCTGCGCGCGATGGTCGAGCGCATCAAGACCGACGCGAAAGAAGCGCTCGCGGAAGCGTCCTGAAGGCTTGCCTCATTTGAGCTTGTGTAGGGTGGGCAAAGCGAAGCGTGCCCACCACTGCGAGAAGAACGCTGGTGGGCACGGCGCAAGAGCGCCTTTGCCCACCCTACGCAATCTGCCGAATGGTCGGCTCTACTTCCGCTTCCGCTGCTGCTGCCCCAGTCCCATCTTCTTTGCGAGCTGCGAGCGCGCCACCGCGTAGTTCGGCGCGACCATGGGATAGTCCACCGGCAGGCCCCATTTCTCGCGATATTGCTCGGGCGTCATGTTGTACTGGGTGCGCAGATGGCGCTTCAGCGACTTGAAGCGCTTGCCATCCTCCAGACACACCAGATAGTCGGGCGCGATCGACTTCTTCAGCGACACCGCCGGCTTCGCAGGCTCGAGCGGCGCGGTGTCCGCGCGGCCGGTGGAGACCCGCATCAGGGCGCCATGCACCTGGCTGATCAGGTTCGGAATTTCGCCCGCCGGCGTCGGATTGTTGCTGAGATAGGCCGAGACGATGTTCGCCGTCAGCTCGATGAAATTCTTAGCCCCGGCATCCGACATCAGCGCGACCTCTGTTCCAGCTGGCTCATTCGGCCGCATGTCGCGGCACGGAAGTATTTCCTGTCAACAATACATTCGGCTGAAATGCAACGACTGGCGAATACGAGCCGCCGACTGATCTCGTGACAACAGCGGCGGGACTTTACTTGATCCCGGCAAAGCTCAGGTCCGCTGGTCCAGATGCGCGCGCAGCTCGTCGATGGAGGCGAAGCGCATCATGCCCTCTGGCATCTGCGCTTCGATCGAGCCGTCCGAGTAGAGCGAATAGGCCATGCCGTCCACGATGCCGGATTTGAGCACCGTTACCGCGGGCTGCTCGGCCGGCGGCGGCTCTGGCGGCGGCACTGCGGGCTCGAAGGTCGATGGTGCGCGCGGCGGCGGGCGACGCGCCACGACCGGCTCGGATGCCCGCGCACGATCCGCCTTCGGCCAGGCGTCGTCGAAGCTCGCAGGCGGCACCTCGGGTTCAGCAGGCATGGAGGGCTCGGCCTGCCCTTCGGCAGCCTTGTCAGTGGCCTTGGCCTGGGCGCGTTCCCGCTCCTTGCGCGAGGTCGAGGCGAACATCAGGTTGCGCCGGCGCGGCGCTTCCGACGGCGTGGGCGGGGATACTTCCGGCTCTTCCGTGTCATCGACGCGCGGACGCTCGCGTGCGGGCGCTTCGCCTTGCCACGGCGGCGCGCCAGGCGGAGGCGGCGGCATCGGCTCGGCCCTCGTCACCGGAGCGGGTTCGGGCGCGCCGGGCACCGCGAGCCCGGGCAGCACCGGCCTGACCCGGACCTCCGACGGCGCCGCCGCACCGCCGGCCAGCCGGCGGGCGATAACCTTCAGCTCCAGAACCACGACGTGGAGACCAGCCAGTAGCAACCCGGAGCAGACGCCGATCGTGCCGGCGATTATGAGGGTGCTGCCGAGGCTGAATTCCCTGACGGTGAAGCCAAAAGCGACCGCAAGGAGGCCCGCCACGACGGCGAAAATCCCCGCGATCAACAATGCCAGTGCCATCGAACCACCCCCGGCCGCGTCCTCGCGCGGCACCCGTTACGCCACGATACCGTCTTACTGCGCTCCTCGCCAACGACCAATTGCCGGTCCGGTTTCTAAAGGGAAGGAAATCAGGGACTTATTCACATTCCCTTCAGCCTCGGCCCGCTAGCTCTTATGTGCTCCCGCGAACTGGAATTTGCTGCGTCGCATCAGGAATTTAGCCATAATGCCCAATTACTTGATCATGGAACTGCGCTATAGGGAATCCGGGGAACAGGCCCGCGCGCGTCAACAGGGCCAAACGAGGATTCCGGGGCGGCAATAGCCATGACATCCATCACGACCTCGGCGATCGACACGCCCCTGCGGCGCTCGGTCGAACGCACTTGCGATGACCTCGCCATGCTGGTGCTGGCCGCGGTCGCAGTCATCGCCGGCCTGACCTTCCGCGACTACGGGCTCGGCTGGGACGATTACACCCACGCCGAATATGCCGACCTGCTGCTGCGCATGTTCGGTTCCGGCTTCAAGGACACCGCGGCGCTCTCCTTCGCCAATCTCTACATGTATGGCGGCGGCTTCGACATGGTCGCGGCCCTCCTGCACAAGGTGCTTCCGCTCGAACTGTTCGAGACGCGCCGCCTTCTCGGCGCCATCGTCGGCGTGATCGGGCTCGCGGTGACATGGCGGCTCGGCCGCCGCGTCGGCGGGCCGCTGGCCGGCCTTGCCGCGCTGTTGCTGCTCGCACTCTGCCCGACCTTCTACGGCCACATGTTCATGAACCCGAAGGATGCGCCCTTCGCGGTGGCGATGATCATCCTGATGCTGGGTCTCGTCCGGCTCGCCGAGGAATATCCGAAGCCGAGCCCGCGCACGATCCTGATTGTCGGCCTTGGCGCCGGTCTCTCGCTCGGCACGCGCATTCTCGGCGGCCTGTCGCTGGTCTACGCCATGATCGGCTTCGTCCCGCTGTTCCTGCAGGAACTGCGCACCGAAGGCCCGCGCGAGGCGGTCCGGCGCTTCGCCCACGTGGTCTACGTGCTGCTGCCCGGCCTCGTGCTCGGCTATCTCGTGATGGGCCTGATCTGGCCGTGGTCGATCATGGAGCCCGGCAATCCCTTCGAGGCGCTGACCTATTTCTCGCACTTCTTCGAGAAGCCCTGGAAGGAGATGTTCGACGGCGCGATCGTGTCCGTGCCCGACATGCCCTGGTCCTATCTGCCGACGCTGTTCGCACTGCAGCTTCCCGAAGTAATGCTGCTGATGATGATGGGCGCGGTGTTCTCGACCTTCGCCATGCTGCCGCGCCGCGGGGTCCCCGCCCGCCGCAAGACCATCCTCCTGATGCTGACGCTGGCCGCGACTTTGCCGCTCGTGATCGCGATGGTGAAGCGCCCGGCGCTCTACAACGGCATCCGCCATTTCGTCTTCGTCATTCCGCCGATGGCGGTGCTCGGCGGCGCCGCCTTCGCCTGGACCATGGAACGCCTGCGCGCCAATCATCGCGCCTGGCAGCCGGTCGTGCTCGCCGCCTTCTGCTTCGGCCTCGCGCTGCCGCTCGCCGAGATGATCCGGCTGCATCCCTATCAGTACACGCACTTCAACTACATCGCCGGCACCGTGCGCGGCGCCGACGACCGCTTCATGCTGGACTATTGGGGCCTGGCGCTGAAGCAGGCCTCCGACGGGCTGCGCGAGGAACTGGTCGAGCGCCAGGAGGTGCCGCCGGTCAACCGCAAGTGGAAGGTCGCGGTGTGCGGTCCGCAGCGCCCGGCGCAGGTCGCGCTCGGACCCGACTTCACCATCGGCTGGGACTCCAACGCGGCCGATTTCGCGATGACGCTCGGCGAATTCTACTGCAAGGGCCTCACCGCCCCCGTGATGGTCGAGATCAAGCGCGACGACGTGGTGTTCGCTCGCGTCTACGACATCCGCGGCCGCAGCATCTCCAGCCTGCTGTCGATCCCGGCACCGTAACAGTTTTCTCTCGACCCGCAGGCCCGGACGAGCGAGGCGTGCGCGCTACGCTTGACTGCCGCGCTTGGCGCGCCTTGCTGCCGGCCACCCCCGAGACTAGGCTTCCTCAGACAACAACGATGTTCGGAGGAATTGCCATGTCGCCCGCAGAAGCACGCCTGAAGGAAGTGCCCTCGAACATGACGGAGGCCGAATGGCAGCAGCGGGTCGATCTCGCCGCCTGCTACCGCCTCGTCGCCCTGTATGGCTGGGACGATCTGGTGGACACCCACATCTCCGCGCGCGTGCCGGGTCCGGAGCACCACTTCCTCATCAACCCCTACGGGCTGATGTTCGACGAGATCACGGCCTCGAGCCTCGTCAAGGTCGACCTGCACGGCAACCAGCTCAGCGAGAGCGAATACAGCATCAACCCGGCCGGCTTCACCATCCACTCGGCAATCCACGAGGTCCGCGAGGACGCGATCTGCGTGCTGCATCTCCACACCCTCGACGGCACCGCAGTGTCGAGCACCGCCGAAGGCCTGCTGCCGTTGAACCAGACCGCGCAGTTCGTCACCCACGACCTCGCCTATCACGACTATGAAGGCATCGCGCTCGATCACGACGAGCGGCCGCGGCTGCAGAAGGACCTCGGCAACCGCAACCACATGCTGCTGCGCAACCACGGCACGCTGACGGTTGGCCGCTCGGTCGCTTCCGCCTTCGAGCGCATGTATCACCTCGAGCGCGCCTGCTCGATGCAGGTGCGCACGCGCGCGCTGGGCACGCCGGTCTACCCGGTCGACGACGTCGCCATCGGCAAGAACACCGAGCTGCTGTCGAACAGCGACCGCATGGAGCTGCGCTCCACCCACCTCGTCTGGCCGCCGCTGCTGCGCAAGCTAGATCGCGTCAATCCCGGCTACCGGACTTGAGATTTTCGGATCTTCGTGTAGAATAGTCGCCAACGACCTCTGCACGTTCTGGAATGAAACGCCGCCCAATTCCGGGCGGCGTTTTTGTTTTGGGAGCGACGGCGGGCGCAATCACCATCACCGTCACCCTGAGGTGCTCGCCTCTTCGGCGAGCCTCGAAGGGCGACGGCCCGGCTGCATCGGGGCCGTGCATCCTTCGAGGCTCACCGTGAAGCGCGTTGCGCTCCACGGCTCGCGCCTCAGGATGACGGGAGGCGCAATTCGGTCATGCCAGCTCCTACGGCACCGCGCCCCTTATTTCACCTCCGCGAGCGCCGCGAGGATGCGGGCCCAGGAGCGGATGCCCTTCTGAAAGCTGCGCAGGTCGTACTTCTCGTTCGGCGAGTGGATGTTGTCGTCATCGAGGCCGAAGCCGATCAGCAGCGAGTCGAGCCCGAGCGTGCGCTTGAAGTCGGCCACGATCGGGATCGAGGCGCCCGAGCCCATCAACACGGTCTCCTTGCCCCATTCCTCCGTCAGCGCCCTGCTGGCGGCAGCGAGCGGCTTCATGTTCCAGTCGAGCGCGACGGCGGGCGCGGCGGAATGGTCGCCGAACTCGACCTTGCAATCGCCGGGAATCCGGGCCGACACGTAATCGCGAAAAGCCTTGCGGATTTTCGCGGGGTCCTGCCCCTCGACCAGACGGAACGAGACCTTTGCGGAGGCATGTGACGGGATTACCGTCTTGGAGCCCTCGCCGATATAGCCGCCCCAGATGCCATTGACGTCGCAGGTCGGGCGCGAGGAGGCCTGCTCGATCAGGAGCCGTCCTTTCTCGCCGGCCGGGATCGACAACCCGATCGGCTTGAGGAAGAAGTCCGGCGTGAAGTTGAGTTTCTTCCACTGCTCCATGACATCCGCCGGCGTGTCCTTCACGCCGTCATAGAAGCCGGGGATGGTGATGCGATTGTCGTCGTCGAACAGGCCGCCCAGAATCTTCGTCAGCACCCGGATCGGGTTCATCGCGGTGCCGCCGAACACGCCGGAATGCAGGTCGCGATTGGCGGCGGTGATCTTGATCTCCTCATAGAGCAGGCCGCGCAACGACGTCGTGATCGCCGGCGTGTTGGGGTCCCACATGCTGGTGTCGCAGACCAGGACGTAGTCCGCCTTGAACTCGTCCTTGTTGGCCTCGATGAAAGGCACGAAATTCTTCGAACCGACCTCTTCCTCGCCTTCGATCAGGAAGGTGATATCGATCGGCAGCGAGCCCGTCACATGCTTCCAGGCGCGGCAGGCCTCGACAAAGGTCATCACCTGGCCCTTGTCGTCCTCGGCGCCGCGCGCGACGATGATCTTGCGCCCGTCGGCGTGGTCGGTCACCGCGGGCTCGAACGGGGGACGGTGCCAGAGGTCGAGCGGGTCGACCGGCTGCACGTCGTAATGGCCGTAGAACAGCACATGCGGCCGTCCGCCCGCCTTGACCTTGCCGATCACGGCGGGATGGCCGGCGGTCGGCCTCACCTCCGTCGCCACGCCGAGGCTTGCAATGTCCCTGGCGAGATGCTCGGCCGCGGCCTTGCAATCATTGGCAAAGGCCGGATCCGCGGAGATCGACTTGATCCGCAGCAGCGAGAACAGCCGCGCCAGGCTATTGTCGAAATCCTTGTCGATGTGGTCGAGCACGGGCTGGAGCTGCGCGTTGGGCATGGTCGTGTTCCTGACTTTTGATCTCAAGACGTGAAGCGATCAGAGACCGACGGTTTTAACCCTGCCGCGTCTCCGGGGCCAGCGGCAACCGGCGGATGCAGGATATGCCAGCCGAGCGCAAGGCAGAGCACGGCCGTAGCGGCGAGGTTGTTGCCCCAGGCCTGGAACGCGGTCGGAAACCACGGCAGCGACAACAGCATCAGGAGTCCGGCAACGGCGAGGGCAATCCAGGTGCCGAGCCGCACATTCGCCCGCTCGTCGAAGGCGGCGCGATGCATCAGCACGGCCATCGGGAAGAACAGCCACATGAAGTAATACTGTCGCGCCAATGGCGAGGCCACCGTCATCAGGCAGAACAGGATGCCGAGTTCCTCGGCGTCCGATCGCGGCGTTCGCCGCTCTCGCCGCGGCATCACCACGACATAGGCGAGCCCGATCAACGCCGACACCGCAAGCACGATCCAGTTCGCCGTCCTGTAGTCGACGTCGATGACATTCATGGTGCGCGGCGGCTTGCTCGGATCCTCCTGATTGTAGTTGACCGGCCGCACCAGCCGGTGCGTGACCGCAATGATCGACTGGTTGACCCACGACCAGTTCTGCTCGTCGCGCTGGCCAAAGCCCTTTTCCGAGCTCGAGCCGACCATGGCCTGGTACCAGGTCCTGACCTCGGCCGCATTGCGCTCGAAGCCGCGGATCGGCGCCGGCACGACATACAGCAGAATGCCGGTGAAGGCGATCATGGCGGCGACCGCCGCCCACTGCCGCCGCCAGACCAGATAAGGCAGCGCCGCGACCGGAAACACCTTGATGGCGGTCGCGAGCGCGAACAGGAAGCCGGCAAACCAGGGCCGCCGATGCTGCAGGCTCCAGAAGCCCCAGAGCATCATCGCCAGCAGCAGGAGGTTCGGCTGGCCGAGGTCGAACATGTCGAACACGAAGGTCACGGTGATCAGGGCCGGCAGCGCTTCCAGCCAGGGACCGGGCGTTCGGCCCGATCCCGTCATGGCGTTGGAGAACATCCCCGTGTACCACCACGCCACCGCGTTCAGGACCGACAGCAGGAGATAGAGCGGAATCTTGCCGAACCAGCTCGGGACCGCCAGCAGGATCGCGGGCAACGGCGGATAGATGAACTCGAAGTATTCACTGAGGTTGTCGGGATAGAGCGGCGCGCCGTCCAGGACCTGTTGCCCGGCCCAGTACCAGAGCCCGTAGTCCTTGGTCTTGCCATGGCCGAAGATCTCGGGGACGAGCACGTCGGCGGTCAAGAGGACGCAGCAGAACAGGAAGAGAAGATCGAGAGGCGCGCGCAGCGACAGGGCTCTGAGTGCGTCGGGCTTGATTGGGGAATTCAATGTGCTCACGGCCTCGTCCTGTCCGGCGACGACAAGCACGTAGCAGACCGGCAGGCGCTTGGAGAGTCCCCCTTCACCCGAATTTCTGCCCCAGCCGGAGCTTTCTGCCTACCTTCGCAGCAGACCGCCGAGCGCGCCGCGCACCAGCGTGCGGCCGATCGAGCCGCCGAGCTGGCCGCCGACCTGCTTGCCGAGCTTGGCCGCCATTCCCCCGATCACCTGGTTGGTCACCGACCGCGTCACGTCGCGCGCGACGACCTGCCCCGCCGACAGGCGGCCACGCCTGACATTGGTGCCGAAGATGGTGCCGACGATCGCGCCGATCTGGCCGAGGATGCCGCCACCGCCGCCGGCCGAGGCATCCGCCGTCGCCGCCGTGCCGGCGATGCGCTTCTGGATCATCTCGTAGGCGGACTCTGCGTCGACGGCAGTGTCGTATTTGCCCTTCACCGGGCTTGCATCCATGATCGCCTTGCGCTCCTCCGGCGTGATCGGCCCGATGCGGGCCGACGGCGGCCGGATCATCACCCGCTCGACCATCGCCGGCGTGCCGTTGCCTTCCAGGAAGGACACCAGCGCCTCGCCCTTGCCGAGCTCCATGATCACCTTGGCGGTGTCGAGCTTCGGGTTCGGGCGGAAGGTCTGGGCCGCGGCCGCGACCGCCTTCTGGTCGCGCGGGGTGAAGGCGCGCAGCGCATGCTGCACCCGGTTGCCCAGCTGCCCGAGCACGCGGTCGGGCACGTCGACCGGGTTTTGCGTCACGAAATAGATGCCGACGCCCTTGGAGCGGATCAGGCGGACCACCTGCTCGATCTTGTCCATCAGCGCCTTCGGCGCGTCGTTGAACAGCAGATGCGCCTCGTCGAAGAAGAACACCAGCTTCGGCTTGGGCAGGTCGCCCGCCTCCGGCAGCTCCTCGAACAGCTCCGACAGCATCCACAGCAGGAATGTCGCGTAAAGCCGCGGGCTCTGCAGCAGCTTGTCGGCGGCGAGGATGTTGATCATGCCGCGGCCGTCGCGGTCGGTCTTCATGAAATCCTTCAGCGTCAGCGCTGGCTCGCCGAAGAATTTGGTGCCGCCCTGGTTCTCCAGCACCAGGAGCTGGCGCTGGATGGTGCCGATGGTGGCCTTGGTGACGTTGCCAAAGCCCCGCGCCTCCTTCTTGATATCGGCAAGCGGGCTTTCCTCGGCATCCGCCGCCTTCTTGCCGCCCTCCGGCACGATGGCATCGAGCAGCGCGCGCAGGTCCTTCATATCGATGAGGGTCAGACCCTGATCGTCGGCGACGCGGAAGGCGACGTTGAGCACGCCTTCCTGCACGTCGTTCAGGTCGAGCATGCGCGCCAGAAGCAGCGGCCCCATCTCGGTCACGGTCGCCCGCACCGGGTGGCCCTGCTCGCCGAACACGTCCCAGAACACCGTCGAGAACTGATCCGGCTGGAACGTCAGCCCCATCTCGCCACAGCGCTTGACGATGAAGTCCTTGGCCTCGCCGGGCGCGGAGATGCCGGACAGGTCGCCCTTGATATCGGCGGCGAACACCGGAACACCAGCGCGCGCAAATCCCTCTGCCATGACTTGCAGAGTCACTGTCTTACCGGTTCCGGTTGCACCGGTGACGAGACCGTGGCGATTGGCGAGCGCCAATGTCAGCCATGCTTGCTCGTCGCCCTTGCCGACGAAGATCTTGTCGCCGGTGTCGCCGGACTTGCTGTCCTGTGCCGTCATTGATGTCTCTATTCCGTCTGCCCGTTTCGCGTATCGAAACTCGATGCCCAGTTCCGTAGTTTAACGCATGTCGTGAGCCGATTGAAACCGTTCGACACGCCGCGAACGTGCGACATTGTCGGAGAATGTGCACGGCACCCACCAAAAGTAGGAAGGGCAAGCTTGCGTCGCGGCAATTTTTCATCGAATCGATCGACGCTCTTGCATCGCTGCAACACTTTTCGCGCGTTTGCAGATGAATCGCGCAGCCGCATGCGTTCATCGCTTGTATTTCACAACGCACCGGCTCAAGATCATTTTCGAGACATATTCCGGCATGTGAACCGGCTGGGGGGCAGGCGCATATGGACGAGCTGAT
Source organism: Bradyrhizobium diazoefficiens (assembly GCF_018131015.1). Taxonomy (GTDB): domain Bacteria; phylum Pseudomonadota; class Alphaproteobacteria; order Rhizobiales; family Xanthobacteraceae; genus Bradyrhizobium; species Bradyrhizobium diazoefficiens_B. The sequence continues at coordinate 998 of NZ_JAFCJJ010000001.1, read as the reverse complement.
CGGACGGCTGGCGGCAAACGCCAGCATAGATGGTGCTGTCGCTGAAAAGACCGTCGGCATTATCCTGGGTTTCCTCCGCAGCGAAGGTCCTCCTGACAGCGTCCAGGCCCTGATCGACCAGATTCCCGGTGCAGATGCAGCAATCGAAGCGTCCAAGAGCGGCGGCGGGCTGTCACGACTGATGGGCGGCGGCCTGATGGCCGTCGGCACGCGCCTGATGGGCTTGGGCCTCGGCATGTCCGACATTCAGACGATTGCCCGTGAACTTTTCCGCTTCGGCCGAGACAAAATCGGAGCGGATCAGATGGGCAAGATCATCGCGGGGACGCCGGGCCTCAGCCAGTTTGCCTGAAGCGCGCAATTCGTATCGAGCATCATGACATATCCGATCTCCGAGATTGAGGGCCTGCCGGCCTTTGCTGCCAGCAAGTTGAAGGCGCACGGCATCCGCACCACCGATGCATTGCTGGAAGCCGCCAGCACCGCGCGAGGCCGCAAGGCGCTGTCCGCCAAGACCGGCATCAGCGAGCAGCAACTGCTCGAATGGGCCAACGTCTCCGACTACATGCGCATTCCCGGCATGGGCCGGGCCAAGGTCGGCCTCGTCCGCGCTGCCGGCGTCACCACCGTGCGCGAGCTCGCCTGGCGCAATCCGGCCAGGCTCGCCCAGAGCATGCGGGAAGCCAACGAGAAGAAGAAGCTTCTCCGCATCCTGCCCTCGGAGAAGTCGGTCGGCGACATCATCGCCAAGGCAAAGAAGCTGCCGCCGAAGATCACGTATTAGGGCACGCACCGTATCCGAGCGCTCGCGCCACACCTTCGGTGTCGTCCCGGCGAAGGCCGGGACCCATACTCCCAGGGAGCAGTTTGGCGAAAACCCGTCGTTCGGTACTCCGACTTTCCGCAATCGATAGATTCCGCGGTGATGGGGTGGACGGCCCCCTACGGCATCAAGTGTGCCAGAATGAGGTTGTCACACACCCATTCACAGGAGCCGT